>CAZLQX010000012.1:0-119087 GCA_964561935.1 uncultured Holophagales bacterium | reverse complement strand
GAGAAAAAAGAAAAAGACGTGGTAACCGAGGAGGAAGCCGCGCCCGCCAAAAAACTCTCGCGAGCCGACTCGCGCACGGCCGGGGACCCGCTGGGTTCCGCGAGCAGGTCGCCGGATTAGGCGCGCGCGCTGTTTGAGCGAAGCGAGTTCGCGCGCGCCCCGGCGGCCCGCGCAGCGGGACCGTTGCGGGTCGGCCGCGCGCAGCCGGAGGCCGTGAGACGCACCGCCCCGCACGCGGCCCCCCGGGGAATCGACGAAAGCGTGAGCCTGGGCGGTTCTCGGCTCTCGGTCCCCCCAGGTCAGCTCACCCAGGCGACGCCGACGCCGAGGAGATCGACTCCGGTCTTCGTCGGGATCACGTCGACCTTTTCGAAGCGGGCGGGGTCGGGGGCGGCGACCTTCGACTCGAGCTCCTCGATTTCGGCCTTCAGCGTCTCGATCTTCGTCTCGGCGGCGCCTTCCATCCGGCGCTTGCTGAGGACCGAGCCGACTTTCGAGACGCGGATCGACTTCTTCTTGCCGAAGAGACCGCCGAGGACGTCCATCGCCGCGCCCGCCATAGTGGCCATCGTCTCCATCGAGCGCGCTTTTTCTGTCTGCTCCGCAGCCGCGAGGTCGCGCTTCTTCTTCTCGATCCGGTCGACGAGCGCGGCCGAGGGCTTCGCCTTCTCGCCGACGCGCGCCGCGAACGTCTCCTCGTCCTCGCCCGGGTTCGAGAGAAGGCCCGTGAGAGGGTCGCGCAGGAGCGTCGTGGCGAGGAGGTCGGGCAGACGCTCCTTCAGCGCCTTCTCGGCCTCCTTCACCCCCTTGGCGCCGACCCACGACGGCAACTCGCCGTAGGAGAGGGTCCGGGGGGCCGCGGGGAGGAGCTCCTTCCCCTCGAGGTCGAGCGCCTCCCCCTGGACGACCTCTCTCGGCGTGTCGGCCTCGAGCGGGAAGAGCTTCGTCGTGGTGACCTCGTCGGAGGTCCCCTTGCCGCTCTTGTAGCGGACGGCGGCCTTCGCCCAGAGGTACGGGACAGCCCGCTCGCCACCGCGCCGGTCGAGCCAGCGGGCCGGCCACTCGGCGGGGAGCATCGGCGGGCCGGCGGGGGCGGCGGGCTTCGCGGCGACGGCCGGCGCCGCGGCGACGGCTGCGCCCGCTGGCGCCGGCGCCGTCTTCTTCAGCTTCGTCAGCTCGTCGCGCGTCATCGGCCCGCGGAGGTAGCTGATCGCCCAGCGCGTCTCGAAGATCTCGGGGCCTTTCCGGTGGACGTCGTGGAGGAGGAACGTCCGCTTCTTCGTCTGGTTCAGGAGGGCGTCGACGTCCGTGAGGCCGGCGGCGTCGGTGAGCCCGTCGGCGAGGCGGCGGCGGTCGCGCTCGGTCTGGAGCGTCCCGACCCACCAGCAGCCGCAGTTCGCGAGCCCCTTGTAGTCGAGGTCGACCGGGTTCTGCGTCGCGAGGACCGTCCCGATGCCGAACGCGCGCGCCTGCTTGAGGAGCGAGAGGAGCGGCTTTTTCGTCGGCGGCTCCCCCGAAGGCGGGAAGAAGCCGAAGATCTCGTCGACGTAGATCAGCCCGCGGAGCGTCGTCGAGCCGGGCTGGGAGCGGAGCCAGGAGCGGACGCGCGAGAGGAGCGTCGCGACGACGAAGAGCCGCTCGGGATCGGAGAGGTGCGAGATCGAGAAGATCGAGCAGCGGGCCGGTCTCCCCTTCCCGCCGAGGAGGGTGTCGACGTCGAGCGGCGCGCCGCCGCGGAAGGCCGCCGTCGCGGGCGACGCGAGGAGGCCGTTCAGCGCGAGGACGAGGCCGTCGCGCTCCTTCTTCGGGAAGAACGTCTCGAGCGGGAGCGCGCCGATCGCGGAGAAGGGCGGCTGCGCCGCAGCGCCGACGAGCGACTCGAGCGTCGCGGTCTCCCCCTTCCCCCAGATCTCCTCGACGCAGCGGGCGAGGAGGATGAACTCGCGCGAGGAGACCGGGTCGGCGTCGCGGCCGAGGAGCCCGAGGAGGCCGCCGAGGAAGGCCGTCATCAGGTCACGCCCCTCCTCGCTGGCGGGTCCGTCGGGGGGCGGCGCGAGGGCGCCGAGGAGGTCGACCTGCACGCCCGCGGTCGAGCCGGGCGTGTAGATCGTCACGGCGCGTCCCGCGGCGTAGGAGGCGACGTCGGCGGCGGTGATCCCCCAGCCGGCGAGCCCGTCGCTCCACTTCTTCGCCTCCCCTTCCGCCGTCGCCTCCCCCCCGGCCGGAAGCCACGGCGCGAACTCGTCGGGCGCGAGGCGCGGGAAGGCGAGCGCGAGGTTCCCGAGGTCCCCCTTCGGGTCGATCGCGAGGACGGGGATCCCCTGCTTCAGGAGCTCCTCGATCAGGAGGATGCCGAGGGCCGTCTTCCCGCTCCCGGTCATCCCGACGATCAGGCCGTGCGTCGTCAGGTCGTCTGGGTCGAGGGTGAGCGGCGCGGGCGCCTTCGTGACGGATCGGCCGAGGAAGAGCTCGTTGCCCATGAAGCGACCTCCCGGGTGGAGTCCCGTGGCGAACGGGGATCTTACCGGCCACGCGGACATAATCGGCGCATGAACGACGGACGGAGCCCCGCGATCCGCGTCACGCTGATGCCGAAGGACACGAACGTCCACGGGACGATCTTCGGCGGCGTCCTCCTCTCGCACCTCGACCTCGCGGGGGCCGTCGCCGCGCGCCGCCACTGCGACCGTATGGTGACCGTGAAGATGACCGAGGTCGTCTTCCACGAGCCGGTCTTCGTCGGCGACCTCGTGTCGTTCTACGCGGACGTCCTCCGGATCGGGAAGACCTCGATCACGGTGAAGGTGACCGTCGAGGCGCAGCGGCACTGGGGGGCCGGTGAGGCGACGAAGGTGACGGAGGCCGAGATCGTCTACGTGAACGTCGACGAGAACCGCTGCCCCGTCCCGATCACGCGGCGCGAGATCGCCGCCGGGTAGGCCCTACTCCTCGCCGCGCGGCCGCGACCGGTTCCTCTTCAGCTTCGCGAGGCGCTTCTTGAGCGCGAGGCGGGCCTCGCGCGAGCCGGCCGTCGGCCGCGTCGCGCGCCTCTTCCTCGGGACGACGAGCGCCTTCGCGACGAGCGCCCGCGCCTTCGCCCGCGCCGTCTCGAGGTTCCGGTGGAAGTCCCGGCTCTCCCCGGCCGTCAGGCGCAGGAAGCCGTCCGCGTCGCGCCGCCCCTCGGCGAGCGCGAGGAGCCGTGCCCTCGCGTCGTCGTCGAGCCCCTCGACGAGCGAGAGGTCGACGAAGAGCTCCGCCTTCGAGGCGACCTTGTTCACGTTCTGGCCGCCCGGGCCGCCCGAGCGGACACCCCGCGCCTCGAGGGCGGCGGCGGGGATCCTCACCCCGGGGACGACGTCGATCGGGTCGGGCACGGCGACATCGTGCCACGGGAGCAGCATCCTCGTCGCTGCGCGCGACGACGATCGCCGAGAACGCCGCGACTCTCTGCCATCATCCGCGCGTGAGCGGGCGCGTCGTCTACACCACGGGCAGGGGGCGGATCTGCCCGACGTGCGGGTGGCCGGCGGACGACTGCCGCTGCTCGAAGCGGCTCGACCAGCCCGTCCCGGCGAAGGTGACCGCGAAGCTCCGGCTCGAGAAGGCGGGGCGGGGCGGCAAGAGCGTGACCGTGATCGACGCGCTCCCCGACAACGGCCCGTTCCTCGAGGAGCTCGCGAAGGCGCTGAAGAAGGCGTGCGCGGTCGGCGGGACGGTGAAGCCCGGCGCGATCGAGCTCGCGGGCGACGTGCGGGAGCGGGTAAGGCCGCTCCTCGCCGCGCGCGGGTTCGTCGTGAAGGGCTGAAGCCGGCCTCCCCGCCGGCAGCGTCGCGATCCCTTCACCCCCCGGCCTAGACTGGGTCGCCGGCCCGACGAGGGCCGGCGGAGGGAAGCCATGCGCGTGCGGTCACTCCTCCTCCTCGCCGCCCTGCTCGGCGCGATCCCCGCGTACGGCACCCCGCCCTCTCCCCCGGCGGACCGCGAGGTCGCGAACGCGGCCGCTTTCGCTCGCCTCTACGGCGTGGTGCGCTGGTTCTACCCTTCCGACGCGGCCGCGACGCTCGACTGGGACCGTTTCGCGATCCACGGCGTCGCTCGCGCCCGCGCCGCGGGCGACCGCACGGCCCTCCGGAACGAGCTCCTCCGGCTGTTCGGTCCTCTCGGGCCGGGCATCGAGGTCGCCACGCGGCTTCCCGCCCCGCTCCCCCCGGACGAATCCGGCGGGCCGCTCGTCGCCTGGAGGTATCTCGGGCCCGGTCTCTCCGGGAGCGTCGCGGGAGCGCCGTACGGCGGGAAGCGGACGCAAAGGGCCGCCTCCGCCTCGATCGACGGATTCGTCACGGTGATGCAGAGCGTTCCCGCGGAAGGTCTGCGCGGCAGACAGATCCGGCTGCGCGGGGAAGTCCGCGCCGCCGTCACGGACGTGGCGGGGGCCGGAGCCCTCTGGCTGCGGGTCGACCGCCCGGCGCAGGCACCGGGCTTCTTCGACAACATGGGGGATCGTCCCGTCCGCGCCCCGGCCTGGGGGCGCTACGAGATCGTCGGGACCGTCGCCGACGACGCGCTCGCCGTCGCGTTCGGCGTGATGGGGTTCGGCGGCGTCACCGCCGACTTCGACGAGATCGAGCTCGCCGTCCGGGGACCCGGCGGCGAATGGACGAAGGTGCCGTTCGCCGACGCGGGCTTCGAGGCCGACGACGCGTCGAGCCGCTGGTTCCGGGCCGGGACCTCGCGGAGCGCGGTCGTCTCGAGGCCGGCGACCGGCGCGAAGGAGGGTCGACGGCACCTCCGCCTCGGCCCCGCCCCGGCGCCCCGGTCCGGCCCGGAGCTCGTCCCCGACGCGCCGCCGGCGCCGGGGGAGCACGCCGACTTCGACCTCGGCTCGGGCCTGTCCGCCCGCGTTCCCCTCGCCCTGACCGACGCCGCCGCACGGACCGACCCGCGACGCCAGCGCACGCTCGACGCCCTGAAGTCCGCGCTCGCGAACGTCGGCGCCCCCGGCACGGAGCCGGGACCCGACGAGCGCCTCGCGGACGTCGTCGTCGCGTGGAGTGTCTTCCGGCACTTCTACCCCTACCTCGAGGAGGCGGGCGTCGCCTGGGAGGCGCAGCTCGAGCCTCGGCTCGCGGCCGCGCTCGAAGCCCGCACGCGGGGAGAGCAGCGCGCCCACCTCCGCGGTCTCGTCGCCGCGGCGCGGGACGGACACGGATTCGTCTCCGACGCGCGCGACGGGACGGCGAGGGGAACGCTCCCCCTGCGGCTCGCGATCGTGGAGGGCCGCCCGGCCGTCGTCGCGAGCGCCGCCCCGGAGGTCCCCGTGGGAGCGGTCGTCGAAGAGGTCGACGGCGTCCCGGCCGCGAGGCGGCTCGCAGAGCTGACGAGCCTCCACTCCGGCACCGAGCGGTGGAGGAGCGTCCAGTCGCTCGCCGAGCTCGCGACCGGGCCGGTCGGCTCGCGCGTCGTCCTCGGCCTCGACGACGGCTCCGGGCGGAAGTCCGTCTCGCTCGCCTTCGTCGACGCGCCGCCTCCGGGCGAGAGACGGCCGGCGAGCGTCGTCGAGCTCGAGAGGGGGACCTGGTACGTCGACCTGACGCGCGCCTCGATGGCGGAGATCTCTCCCCGCCTCGAGGCGATCGCCGCCGCCGGAGGCGTCGTCTTCGACCTCCGGGGATATCCGGGCGACGCGGGGGTGGGGATCCTGCCCCACCTCCTGGCGACTCCCGAGACGGACCGCTGGATGCACGTCGCGCGGATCGTCGGGCCCTCCGGCCGGTCGGCGGGCTGGAACAGCTTCGGATGGAACCTCTCTCCGTCGAAACCGAGGATCGCCGGAAAGGCCGTGTTCCTCACCGACGAGCGGGCGATCAGCTACGCGGAGTCGGTCCTCGGGTACGTCGCGGACCGGAAGCTCGGGACCGTCGTCGGCGGCCCGACCGCCGGCACGAACGGGAACGTCGCGACCTTCTCGACTCCCGGAGGGTTCCGCGTCGGCTTCACCGGGATGCGCGTGACGCGGCACGACGGGACGAGCCGGCACCACCTCGTCGGGATCCGGCCCGACGTGCCGGCCGCGGCGACCGTCGCCGGCCTCCGCGCCGGACGGGACGAGGTCCTCGAGCGCGGTCTCGCGATCGCGAGGGGAGGGACCGCCCAGAGCGGGAGGCGCTGACGGCCGCCCGCCGCCACGAGCAGCCCGTCAACCGCGTGCGAGGAGCGCCCGGGCGGCCCCTTCGCCCGACGTCCGCCCCGTCGCCCAGGCCCACTGGAAGTTGAAGCCGCCGATCGGGCCGACGGCGTCGAGGATCTCCCCCGCGAGGAAGAGGCCCGGGACGAGGCGGCTTGCGCCGCTCCCCGGGTCGACCTCCTCGAGCGCGACGCCGCCGGCGGTCACCTCGGCCGTCCGGTAGCCCTCGCTTCCCTCGACGGGGAGCGGCAGGGCCGTCAGGGCCGTGACGACGGCGCGCCGCGACTCGCGCGACAGGCGGGAGAGCGGCGTCTCGGGCGGAGCGCCGGCCTCGGCGAGCGCGAGCGCGGCGACGCGCTCGGGGAGGGAACGACGGAGCTGGGAGAGGACCGTCCCCGAGCCCGTGCGGAGCGCCTCGTCCCAGCCTGCCTCGTCGCCGCCGAAGGAGACCGTGACGGCGAAGGGGCGCTCTTCGGCGAGGGCGCGCGTCACGACGTGCGAGACGTCGAGGACGGCCGGGCCGCTCCAGCCCCGGTGGGTGAAGAGGAAACCGCCGCGGGCCGTGGCGCTCTCGCCGGCGCTCCGCGCCGCGACCGTCGCCTCGAGCGAGACGCCCGCGAGCGCGGCGTGCGCGGGCGCGGAGCCCGTGAGCGGGACGAGCGCGGGGACGAGGGGCCGGACCGTGTGCCCGAGCGCGGCCGCCCACCCGAAGCCCGCGGCGTCGGCGCCTCCGGCGAGGACGGAGCGGCCGCCCGTGGCGAGGACGACGGCGGATGCGGCGAGCGTCCCCGCGTCGAGGCGGACGTCGAAGCCGCCCGCGGCCCGCGGCGCGACGCCCCGGACGACGGAGCCGCAGCTCAGCTCGGCCCCGGCCCGCCGCGCGTGCGCGACGAGCGCCTCTCGGACGTCGCGGGCCCGGTTCGTCGGGGGGAAGAGCTTCGCTCCTTCGCGCTCCTCCCAAAGCGGCCCGCCGAGGAGCTCCTCGAAGAAGGCCCGCTGGTCCTCGAGCGGGAAGCGGTCGAGGAAGCGGTCGACGAGGCGGCGCGGCGAGGAGGAGACGAACCTGCTCCGCGCCTCGCGCGCCGGGAGGACGTTGCAGCGCCCGCCCCCCGAGACGAGGACCTTCCGCCCCGGCTCGCGCGCCGCCTCGAGGACGACGACGGGGGCGCCGCTCCCCTGCTCGCGGAGGCGCGCGGCGGCCGACGCCGCCGCGAGGAGCCCCGCGGCCCCTCCGCCGACCATCACGACGCCCGCCTCCATCGCGGGGATAATGCCGCCTCCCGGAAGCGGGCTCCATGCCGTACCTCCTCCGCCGCTGCGTTTACACGCTCCACTTCGTCGCCGCGTCGATCGTCGGGGGGCTCCTCTTCCTCGGCGTCTCCGCGGCGGCGCTCGCGATCGCCCTCGTCCGCGGGCCGGAGGGGCACGCCGCGGTCTTCGCCGCGCGGACCTTCTCGCGGGCGATGCAGCGGGTGCTCGGCTGGCGGGTCGAGACGGAGGGGACGGAGCGCTTCGCGGAGTGCGCCCCCTCGATCGTCATGGCGCGCCACCAGTCGAACCTCGACGTCGTCGTCTACGGGGAGATCTTCCCGCGCGGCGCGATCGCGATCGGCAAGAAGCAGCTCGAGTGGATCCCGTTCTTCGGGCGGCTCTGGACGGCGACCGGGAACGTCCTCATCGACCGGCGGCACACCGCGGCGGCGATGGCGGCGATCCGGCAGGCCGCCGAGGCGGCGAGGAGCGTCGGCGTCTCCGTCTGGGTCGCCCCCGAGGGGCACCGCAACATGTCGCGCGAGATGCTGCCGTTCAAGAAGGGGGTCTTCCACCTCGCGCTCGGAGCGCGCTTCCCGGTCCTCCCGCTCGCCGTGAGTCCGCTCGACACGGTCCTCGACGCGCGTCGGTGGGCCGTGAGGCCCGGAAGGATCCGGGTCCGCGTCCTCCCCCCGGTCCCGGTCGCGGACCTTCCCGAGGGGGACGTCGCCGCGCTCGTGGCGCGCGTCCGCACGCCCCTCGAGGCGGCGCAGCGCGAGCTCGCGGCCGCGGCCCCGGAGCCGATCCTCGGGAGCCCGTCCCGGGCCGGGGAGAAGGTTCCGGCGTGAGAGGCCCCGTGCGCCGAGCCGTCGCCCGGGTCCACTTCCTCCTCGCGTGTCTCGTCGGGGGCCTCGCCTTCGTCGGCCTCTCGCTCGGCGGTCTCCTCTACGTCGCCCTTCGCGCCGGGCGGGGGAGCGCTCCGGTCCACCTCTCGCGCTCCTTCCACTGGATCATGCGGACGCTCCTCGGCTGGCGGATCACCGTGGAGGACCGCGGTCACGTCGCCGACTCCGCCCCCGCGATCCTGATGGCGTCGCACAAGTCGAACCTCGACATCGTCGTCTACGGCGGCCTCTACCCGAAGCGGGCGGTCGTCATCGGGAAGCGGGAGATCGCGAAGATCCCCGTCTTCGGCTGGTTCTTCCGCGCGACCGGCAACATCCTCCTCGACCGGAAGGACCTCCCGAGCGCGATCGCCTCGATCGGCGCCGCGGCGAGGCGCGTCCGCGACGAGCAGATCTCGGTCTGGGTCTTCCCCGAGGGGCACCGGAACGGCTCGCCGACGCTCCTGCCGTTCAAGAAGGGCTCGTTCCACCTCGCGCTCGCGGCGCAGGTGCCGATCGTCCCGATCGTCTGCACGCAGCTCGACGGCCTCCTCGACGGCCACCGCCTCCTCGTCTTTCCCGGGCGGATCCGGATCCGCGTCCTCCCGGCGGTCCCGACGGAGGGTCTCGGCGAGACGGACCTCGAGACGCTCGTCGCCGAGGTCCGGGACCGGATGCAGGCGGCCCAGGACGCGCTCGCGGCGGAGAGCGCCGCGGCCGCGAGCTGAGGGCCTTCGACCCGGAGAGGCCCGGGCTGAGGAGTCTCGAGTTGCGGTCCGGTCGCAACTCCGTAAGATCGAACTCCCGCGGCCCCGGCCGCGGGAGCACGCTACCCGAAGGACGATCGCCCGATGACGACGACTTCGCGCCCCCGGATCCGCTTCGCCGCCGCCTTCGGCTTCGGCCTCGTCCACGTCGCCGCGCTCGGCGTCCTCCTGGTCGGGCTTTCCTGGCAGGGCGTCGCGCTCTGTCTCGCGTCGTACTACCTCCGGATGTTCGCGATCACCGCGGGCTTCCACAGGTACTTCGCCCACCGGACCTACCGGATGAACCGCTTCTGGCAGTTCCTGATGGCCTTCCTCGGCCAGACGGCCGCGCAGAAGGGGGTCCTCTGGTGGGCCGCCCACCACCGGCACCACCACCGCTTCTCCGACCAGCCCGAGGACATCCACTCGCCCGTGCAGCGCGGCTTCTGGTGGAGCCACATGGGGTGGATCCTCGCGGACGACTACGAGGAGACCGACCTCGACGCGATCCGCGACTTCGCGAAGTGCCCCGAGCTCGTCTGGCTCGACAGGAACCAGTTCCTCGCGCCGATGCTCTACGGCCTCGGCCTCTTCTTCGCCTTTTCGTGGACGGGGCTCTTCTGGGGCTTCTTCCTCTCGACGGTCCTCCTCTGGCACGGGACGTTCGCGATCAACAGCGTCATGCACGTCTTCGGGCGGCGCGTCTTCGAGACGAAGGACACGAGCCGCAACAGCTTCCTGATGGCGCTCGTCACGATGGGCGAGGGGTGGCACAACAACCACCACGCCTTCCAGGCCTCCGCGGCGCAGGGATTCCTCTGGTGGCAGGTCGACCCGAGCCTCTGGCTCATCCGGCTCGGCCGGCTCGTCGGGATCACGAAGGACGTGCGCCCCGTCCCGGAGCGGATCGCGCGCCTCGCCCGCGAGAGGGCCGCCTGGCACTTCACGGGGCGGACATTCGAGCGGGCCCGCGAGGCGTTCGACGCGGCCCAGGCGGCGTGGGACGCCCGCGCCGAGCAGCTCTCCGCGGCCTGGTCCGCCCGCCGCGAGACGGCGCTCGCCTCCGCCTCCCAGCGGCTCGCCGAGCTCGAGGCCTCGCGCCTGCGCGCCGCCGTGCGGCTCGAGGAGCTGAAGGCGGAGTACTCCGCCGCCCTCTCGGCCGCGGCCGCCGGGACGCGCCTGCGCGGCCAGCGCGCGAAGGCCCTCGCCGAGATCCGGGTCGAGGAGCTCCGGGCCGAGATCGAGCGGACCCGGCAGGGGCTCGTGGACGCCCTCGAGCGCCTCGTCGAGGCGGCCGGCGGCGGCGAGGGGCTCCCCTCGCCCGCCTGAGGCCCCCGCGCGGCGGCTCCGCGGGCCCGGAGGCGAAACCCGCCCGTTTCGCTAACATCCCGCGCATGAAGAGCTCCCTCGCGGACCTGTACCACGCGCACGTCGCCGAGCGGCAGCGGACGACGGAGCGGGCGATGGCCGAGACCGGCTTCGACCGCCTCCTCGTCCACTCCGGCGTCCCCCACACCTACTTCGCCGACGACCAGGACGCGCCGTTCCGGACGACGCCCCACTTCACGCACTGGGCGCCCGTCGAGGGACCGGGACACGTCCTCGAGGTGCGGCCCGGAAAGAGGCCGCGCCTCGTCCGCTACCAGCCGCGCGACTACTGGTACGAGCCGCCGCACCCGGCCCCCGCCTTCGTCGCGGCCGAGATGGAGGTCCTCGACGCCGCGACGCCCGAGGCGGTCCGCGCCGCGATCGGGACGGGCGGCACGCGGACGGCGTTCCTCGGCGGCGCGACGGCCGAGGCGGCGTCGTTCGGCGTCCCCGCCGAGGCCGTGAACCCGAAGGCGCTCGTCGCCCGCCTCGACTGGGAGCGCTCCTACAAGAGCGCCTATGAGGTCGAGTCGGTCGCCGAGGCGGAGCTCCCGGCCGCGCGCGGCTTCCGGGCCGCCGAGGAGGCGTTCCGCGACGGGGCGACGGAGATGGAGGCCCACCACGCCTTTCTCGCCGCGGCGGGCGTCATGGAGGAGCACCTCCCCTACCCGACGATCATCGGCTTCGACGAGCGCTCCGCGACGCTCCACTACCACGGCAAGCGGGGCGCCGCGGCGGCCCCGGGGCGGACGATGCTCGTCGACGCGGGCGTCACCGTCCGCGGCTACGCCTCGGACATCACCCGGACCTACGCCGGCGAGGGGTGCGACCCGCTCTTCCGCGACCTCATCGCCGGGATGGAGGCCGTCGAGAAGGAGCTCGCCGCGGCGCCGCGCGTCGGGATGAGGTACCTCGACCTCCACGTGAAGGCCCACCACCTCATCGGCGACCTCCTCCACCGCGCCGGGATCCTGAAGGTCTCCTCAGAGGCCGCCGTCGCAAAGGGGCTGACCCGCCCCTTCTTCCCGCACGGCCTCGGACACTTCCTCGGCATCCAGGTCCACGACGTCGCGGGGCGGCAGGCCGACCGCGAGGGGACGATCGCCCCTCCGCCCCCGGAATACCCCGCCCTCAGGACGACGCGAACGATCGAGGAGGGGATGCTCTTCACGATCGAGCCGGGCCTCTACTTCATCCCGATGCTCCTCGAGGAGCACCGCGAGGGGCCGAACCGCGGCGACTTCGACTGGGCTCTCGTCGAGAGCCTGACGCCGTTCGGCGGCATCCGCGTCGAGGACGACGTCTACGTGGAGAAGGACGGCATCCGGAACCTGACGCGCCCCGAGCTGCCGTGACCACCCCTCGCGCGGCCGGGTTCGCGCAGCCCGCGGAGTGGACGCCCCACGAGGCGTGCTGGCTCGCCTGGCCGAGCCACGCGGACCTCTGGGAGGGGGCGCTCAGCCCCGTGCAGGACGCTTTCGTCCGCTTCGCGCGGGCGATCGCCGACCCGGGGCCCGAGGGTCCGCGCGGCGAGCGGCTCGAGGTCCTCGCGCCGACGCCGGAGCGCGCCGCCGAGGCGCGCGCGCGCCTCGAGGGGCTCGGCGCGCGCGTCCACGAGGTCCCGTTCGGCGACATCTGGATGCGGGACATCGCGCCGATCTTCGTGACGTCGCTCTCGGGCGAGGTCGCCGCGGCCTCCTTCGCCTTCAACGGCTGGGGGAACAAGTACGACCTGCCGGGAGACAGGGACGTCTCGATGCGCGTCGCCGCGGCCTCGGGCCTGCGCGCGTTCCGCGACGAGCTCGTCCTCGAGGGGGGCTCCGTCGAGCCGGACGGCGAGGGGACGCTCCTGACGACGCGGCAGTGCCTCCTCAACCCGAACCGCAACCCGGGCCTCTCGCAGGCGGCGCTCGAAGGCCGCCTCGCGGACGGCCTCGGCGCGGAGAAGGTCCTCTGGCTCGCCGACGGCCTCATCAACGACCACACGGACGGCCACGTCGACACGGTCGCCCGCTTCGTGGCCCCGGGCGTCGCCGTCTGCATGGAGCCCTCGGGCGGCGGCGACCCGAACGCGGCGGCGATGAAGGAGATCCTCCGCGACCTCGCGTCGATGCGCGACGCGAGGGGGCGGAGGATCGAGGTCTTCACCGTGCCGTCCCCCGGCGTCGTCACCGATCCCGACGGCGAGCTGATGGCGGCGAGCTACGTCAACTTCTACGTCGCGAACACGACGGTCACGGTGCCGGTCTACGGCGTCCCGAACGACGGTCCCGCGCTGAAGCGGATCGAGGCGCTCTTCCCGGGCCGGCGCGTCCACGACGTGCCGGCGCGCGAGCTCCTCCTCGGCGGCGGCACGTTCCACTGCATAAGCCAGCAGCAGCCGAAGGGAGGCCGCGGATGACGGCCGAGACCCTCTCGATCGGGATCGTCCAGTGCGCGCTCGGCGGCTCTCGCGAGGAGAACGCGACCCGCGTCCTCGGCCTCGTCCGCGAGGCGGCGAAGGGGGGCGCGAAGCTCGTCGTGACGCCGGAGCTCCTCGAGGGGCCCTACTTCTGCCGCGAGGAGAAGGACTCTTTCTTCGAGTGGGCGCGCCCCGTCGAGGGGAACGTCACGCTCGCGCGCTTCCAGGCGCTCGCGAAGGAGCTCGGCGTCGTCCTCCCCTTCTCGTTCTTCGAGAAGGCGGGGAACGCCTACTACAACACCCTCGCGATGGTCGACGCCGACGGCGCGCTCCTCGGCACGTACCGCAAGAGCCACATCCCCGACGGCCCGGGCTACGAGGAGAAGTTCTACTTCCGCCCCGGCGACACCGGCTTCCGCGTCTTCGACACGAAGGCGGGGAAGGTCGGCGGCGCCGTCTGCTGGGACCAGTGGTACCCCGAATGCGCGCGGGCGCTCGCGCTCCTCGGCGCCGACGTCCTCGTCTACCCGACGGCGATCGGCTCCGAGCCCGCGAACCCCGCGCTCGACACGCGCGACCGCTGGCGGCGCGCGATGGTCGGCCACGCCGTCGCGAACGTCATCCCCGTCGCCGCCTCGAACCGCGTCGGCGAGGAGGAGGGCCAGCTCTTCTACGGCTCCTCGTTCGTCGCCGGGACGGACGGCTCGTTCCTCGCGGAGATGGGGCGCGACGAGACGGGCGTCCGCGTCGTCACCGTCGACCTCGCGGCCGTCCGGCGCGAGCGCGCCTCCTGGGGCTTCTTCCGCGACCGGCGGCCGGAGCTCTACGGCGTCCTGTTGACGGCCGACGGGCGGGCCACGTCCTGAGCCGGCTTCGCCTCGGACTCGCCCCTCTCCTCCTCGCGGCGTCCGTCGCGGCCGGCGCCGACACCGGCGCCCGCCCCCGGAACGTCGTCCTCGTCATCGGGGACGGGATGGGCCTCTCCCACCTCTCGGCCGGCCTCGTGTCGGTCGGCGGCCGCCTCTCCGTCGAACGGTTCCCCGTCGTCGGCCTCGTTCGGACGTTCTCGGCGGACGCGCTCGTCACCGACTCCGCGGCCGCGGCGACGGCCCTCGCCTGCGGGGTGAAGACGAGGAACGGCTCGGTCGGCGTCGACGCGCAGGGAGACCCGGTCCCGTCTCTCGTCGAGAGGGCCCGCGCGCGCGGACTGAGGACCGGCGTCGTCGCGACGAGCAGCCTCACGGACGCGACCCCCGCGGCGTTCCTCTCCCATCGCCCGTCCCGGAAGCAGCAGGAGGAGATCGCCCTCGACGTCGCGGCGTCCGGGGCGGACGTCCTCGCCGGCGGCGGCCGCTGCCACTTCACCTCGCGCCCCGACGGCCGCTACCTCCTCGGCGAGCTCGCCGCGCGCGGCTACGCCGTCGTGGAGGACGCGGCGCGCCTCGCCCACGCCCCGCCCGGGAAGCTCGCGGCCTTCCTCGCCGACGAGCACCTCCCCTCGGAGACGAAGGGGCGCGGCGACCTCCTCCGGTCCGCGGTCTCCGCGGCGCTCGCGAGGCTCGAAGGCGGAGAGGGCTTCGTCCTCGTCGTCGAAGGGTCTCAGGTCGACTTCGCCGCGCACGACGGGGACGGCCGTGGGGTCACGGCCGAGGTCGCGGACCTCGACCGGACCGTCGGTCGAATCCTCGACTTCGCCGCCCGGGACGGGCGGACCCTCGTCGTCCTGACGTCCGACCACGACACGGGCGGCCTCGCCGTCACCGGCGGCTCCCTCGAGACGAGGAGCGTCGAGACCGGCTTCGTCACGAAGGGCCACACGGCGACGATGGTTCCCGTCTTCGCGTTCGGACCGGGCTCGGCGGCGTTCGCGGGCGTCCACGAGAACAGCGAGATCGGAGAGCGGCTCCGGGCCGCCCTCGGGCTCTGAGGCGTCGCCCGGCGGCGCCTCACGCGAGGTCGAAGACGAGGAGCTCGGCCTCGTCCTTCGCGCCGCGGATCGTGAACGTCGTCTCGTCCGAGGCCGCGAGGCCGTCGCCCGCCTCGAGGCGGTGCCCGTTCACCTCCGCGGCCCCGCGCGCGACCTGCACCCAGAGATGCCGTCCCTCCGCGATCTCGAGCGGGACGCTCTCCCCCTCGCGGAGGACGGCCGCGTGGAGCCGCACGTCCTGCCGGATCTCGATCGAGCCCGCCTCGCCGGTGCCCGACGCGACGAGCCGGAGCCTCCCGCGCCGCTCGTCCTCCGGAAAGGTCCTCTGGCCGTACCGCGGGACATGGCCGCGCCGGTCCGGGAGGAGCCAGACCTGGAGGAAGTGGACCGGCTCCGTCGCCGACGCGTTGAACTCGCTGTGGCGCACGCCCGTCCCCGCGCTCATGTACTGCACGTCGCCCGGGACGATCGTGGAGCCGCTCCCCAGGCTGTCCTTGTGGGCGAGCGCCCCGGAGAGGACGTAGGTGAGGATCTCCATGTCCGTGTGGCCGTGCGTCCCGAAGCCCGCGGAGGGGACGACGCGGTCCTCGTTGAGGACCCTCAGCGCGCGGAAGTTCACGTGGTCCGGGTCCCAGTAGTCGGCGAAGGAGAAAGTGTGGCGGGTGTCGAGCCAGCCGTGGTCGGCGCGGCCGCGCTCGCCGCTCCTGCGGATCGTGATCATGTCGGGCCTCCGGGGCGCCCGGCCCGGACGCCCCGACCTGAGGGATTGCAGGAGGCGGGCCAGGCCGCGCGACGCTCGCTTCGCGAGGCCGGCCGTCGCAACGCGCTGCGGGAGCCGGGCTTCCGTCGCTGCGAGCGCAGTGGCGCCGCGGCGGCGCGTTCGAATCGGGAGACGCCGCCTCTCGCTTTGAGATGATCCGGGCATGCGCGCCGACGACCTCACGCTCGACACGCTCTTCGACGCCGACCCGAAGGGCGGGGTCTACCGCTTCGCGGGAGAGCGAGCCCTCCTCCTCGACGCCGCCGCGCTCGGGCTCCTCCGCAAGGAGCTCATCGACACGATGTCGCTCGCGGTGGCGAAGGGGGTCCTCTACCGCTTCGGCTGGGCGCACGGCTACCGGACGGCCGACGCGATGCGGGAGGCGTTCCCGTGGGAGAGCCCGAAGGAGTGGGTGAACGCCGGGGGCCGCCTCCACCGGCTGAAGGGGCTCGTCACGTTCCGCCCCGTCCCGCGCGCGCCGGAGGAGGCGCCGCGCCACTTCGCGCAGGCGTACTGGGAGGAGTCGTACGAGGCGGAGCAGCACCTCCTCCATTTCGGCCTCTCCGCCGAGCCCGTCTGCTGGACTCTCACCGGCTTCGCGAGCGGCTACCTGACGGCCTGCCACGGGCGGCCGATCCGGGTCGTCGAGGAGGCCTGCGTCGGGAAGGGGGACCCGCACTGCCTCATGGCGGGCGAGCCCGAGGAGGCGTGGGACGAGGCGACCCGGCGCGCCTCGGCGTCGCTCTCGGAACGCTGCCTCGAGGGCGAGCTCGGGAAAGTCCGCGAGGCGCTCCGCGCGACCGAGGAGAAGCTGAAGGCGCGGCGGAACGAGCTGACGCGCCTCTCCGTCGAGGAGGAGCACCCCGGCGTCGTCGCCCACAGTCCGGGGATGAGGAGGGCCTTCGACCTCGCGGCGCGCGTCGCGCGCGTCGACTCGACGGTCCTCCTCACGGGCGAGAGCGGCGTGGGGAAGGAGGTCCTCGCACGCGTCGTCCACGAGCGCTCGCCCCGCGCCGGGGGGCCCTTCGTCGCGATCAACGGCGCCGCGCTGCCCGAGAGCCTCCTCGAGAGCGAGCTCTTCGGGCACGTGCGCGGCTCCTTCTCCGGCGCCTCCGCCGACCGGGCCGGGCTCTTCGAGGCGGCCCAGGGGGGGACTCTCTTCCTCGACGAGATCGGCGAGATCCCGCTCGGCCTGCAGGCGAAGCTCCTCCGCGCGCTCCAGGAGCGCGAGGTGAGGCGCGTCGGCGAGAACCGGAGCCGCAAGGTCGACGTGAGGGTCGTCGCCGCGACGAACCGCGACCTCGGGAAGGACGTCGAGACGGGCCACTTCCGGCGCGACCTCTACTACCGGCTGCGCGTCATCGAGATCCCGATCCCGCCGCTCCGCGAGAGGCCGGAGGACGTCCTCCCGCTCGCGAAGGCCCTCCTCCACGACGCGGCCCGGCGGACCGGCGCGAGCGTGAGCGGCTTCACGACCGAGGCGGCGCGCCTCCTCCTCCGCCACCGCTGGCCCGGGAACGTCCGCGAGCTCGCGAACGCCGTCGAGCGGGCGGCGGTCCTCGCCGCCGGCCCGCGCGTCGGCGCCGAAGACCTTCCCGACGAGATCGCCCGCCCCGCGCGGGGAGGAGCCGGCGCGGGGGACACCCTCGCGGACGTCGAGCGGAGCCACGTCCTCGCCGTCCTCGGCGAGGAGAAGGGTCACCGCGAGCGTGCCGCGAAGCGGCTCGGGATCGGCGTCGCGACGCTCTACCGGAAGCTGAAGGAGTGGGGCGAGGAGGGGCGATAGCCGCTCAGGCCCTGCCGGTCCGCCGCTCCAGCCGGGCCGGCAGGCGCACGGTGAAGGTGGTCCCCCGACCCGGCTCGCTCGTCACCTCGAGCGAGCCGCGCATCAGCTCGCAGTAGCCGCGGGAGATCGCGAGGCCGAGGCCGGTGCCTCCGAAGCGGGCCGCGGTCCCGGAGCTCGCCTGGGCGTACGGCGTGAAGATCCGGGCGAGCTGCTCGGGCGACATGCCGACTCCCGTGTCCTCGACGCGGAGGACGACCTCCCCGCCCTCCCGCTCCGCCGCGAGCGTGACGGCGCCGCCCTCGGTGAAGCGCGCCGCGTTCGAGAGGAGGTTCAGGAGGACCTGCCGGAGCTTCCCCTCGTCCGTGAAGACCGCCCCGAGCGTTTCGAGCCCCTTCGTCTCGAGCCGGTTGTGCCCCTTCCTCACGAGCGGCCAGGCGGTCTCCGCGGCCTCCCGCGCGAGGCGTCCCGCGTCGAACTCGGTGAGGTGGAGCTCGGCGCCCCCGGCCTCGAGCTTGGAGTGGTCGAGGGCCTCGTTCACGAGGGAGAGCTGCTGGCGGGCCGCCCGCGAGATCTTCTCCACGTCGGCGACGAGCTCCTCCGTTCCGCGCTCGCGGAGCTCGTCGGAGAGGATCTCCGCGTAGCCGAGGATCGCGTTTATCGGCGTCCTCACCTCGTGGCTCATGTGCGCGAGGAAGCGTCCCTTGCTCTCGGTCGCCGCCTCGGCCGCGTCGCGCGCCTCCTCGAGCTCCCGCGTCCTCAGCTTCACGAGCGTCTCGAGCTCCTCGGCGCGGCGGCGCAGGGTCCGTTCCCGGAAGCGGACCGCGGCGAGGCCGAGCGCCGCGGCGAGGAGCGAGAAGAGGACGAGCGCAACCGGCTGCCGCCACCAGGCGGGGACGACCTCGAAAGGCATCTCCGCGGGGCCGCTCACGTCCCCCGCCGCGTCCCGCCCCCAGACGCGGAAGACGTAGCGTCCCGGAGCGAGGTTCGTGAACTCGCGGCGCGGCGCGGCGACCCAGCCGGTCGGCGCGGCGTCCCATCCCGCGAGCTCGGTCCGGTACCGGATGAGCGACTCGCCGTGGAAGGCGAGGAGCGCGTACTCGAAGGCGACGCTCCTTTCCGACGGCCCGAGCCGAAGCGCCTGGCCCGGGGGCCGCGGGACGCCGTCGACCTCCACCGACTCGACGGCGACCGGATGAGGCGTCCCACGGCGCGACGCCGCCCGGGCGGGGTCGAAGACCGAGGCGCCCGCGGCCGTCGCGACCCAGACCCGGCCCCGCGAGTCGACGAGGCCGCCCCAGTTGCTCGCGGCGCTCGGGAGCCCCTCGCCCGGCCCGTACGTCACGACCTCGAGCCCCCCCTCCGCGTCCGCCCTCGGCACGACCCGCGCGACGCCGCGGTTCGTCCCGAGGAAGACGGAGCCGTCGCGTGCGGGGAGGACGACGAAGACGCTGTTGTTCGGGAGGGCCGGGCGGGTCTCGTCGGAGAGGACCGTCCAGCCGGCGCCGCTCCCGTCGAGCGTGCGCCGGGCGAGGCCGCCGCGCGTCCCGACCCAGAGCTCGCGCCGACCGCCCGGGCCCGCGACCTCCGCGAGCGCGAGGACGTGGTTGTTCGGGAGGCCGTTCCGCCGGTCGTGGACCGCGACCGCCCTCCCGCCGGAGAGCTCGGCGAGACCTCCTCCCCGCGTTCCGATCCAGACCGTTCGGCCGGCCGGGCCGCGCGTCGCGAGGAGAGCGGTCACGGCGTCTCCCGGAAGCCCTTCCGCCCGGCCGAACGTGCGCCACGCGCGCGCGGTGAGAACGGCGGCGCCCGACCGCTCGGTGCCGACCCAGAGCTCGGGACGTCCCTGCTCGTCCGTCGTCGCAAGGAGCGCCCCGGCGTCGTCGGCGCGGGCCCCCGCACCCCCTTCGGCCCGGCGCCATCGCTCGCCGTCGAATCGCCAGAGACCGCGTCCGATGAGGCTCGCCCAGACGCCCGGGCGGCCCCCCGGCTCCGGGAACGCCGCGAGGGCGTGGACCTGGCCGGAGGGAAGCCCCGAGGACGGCCCGAACGTCCGGAGCGAGCCCGCCTCGAGGACCGCGACCCCGGAACCCGTCCCGAGCCAGATCGCCGCCCCGCCGCCCGGCCCGGGCGCCTCGAGGATGCTGAAGACCTGGTCGGCCGGAAGGCCGCAGGCGCCGTCGAAGACGACCCACGGCGCCTCCTGGACGCGGACGAGGCCCGCGAGCCGCGTCCCGACCCAGAGCGTCGAGTCGTCGGCGCCGGTGCCGGCGACGAGGGAGTAGACCTCGTTCCTCAGGGCGCCGAGAGGGACGCGCTCGAAGCGCTCGCCCGCGAGACGGAACACCCCCTCGTCGCGCGTTCCGGCCCAGACGACGAGGCCGCCGTCCGACCCGCGGACCGCGGCGAGGGCGGTCACGAGACGGCTCGAAAGGCCCTCGTCGGGCCCGAAACGGGTCGCGTGCCCGTCTCGCAGCCGGAAGAGCCCGGCCCCGAAGGTCCCGACCCAGAGCCCGGCGTCCGGACCTTCCGAGACGTCGAGCAGGGAGTTCGCGCTCGCGCCCTCGAGGGAGGTCCCGAGGTCGAGCGGGACCCAGCGCCCGTCGTCCGCGAGCTCGAAGACGCCCCCGCCGCAGGCCGCGAGGAGCCGGGCCGGTCGGCCGGGGACGCGGACCTCCGCGAGCCGCCAGACCCTCGGGTCCGGGAGCCCCCGGCCGGCCACGACGAAACGATCCCCCTCGAGGCGGGCGACGCCGCCGCCGTGGGTCGCGGCCCAGACCGTCCCGTCGGCCCTCTCGAGGACGTGGTTCACGCGGCTCGCGGGAAGGCCCGCTGCGGCGTCGAACGTCTCCGTCCGGCCGCTGCGGAGCCTCACGAGTCCGCCGTCCTCCCGCCCGAACCAGACGCTCCCGTCGCGCGCGGCGAGGACGCTCCGGACGAAGTTGGATACGGCGCGGCCCGGCATGTCGACGGTCTGCCAGCTCCTCCCGTCGTAGCGCGCCGCCCCGTCCTGGGTCCCGACCCAGAGGAAGCCCTCGCGGTCCGTCGCGATCGCGTGGACCGTCGCCTGCGGGAGGCCGTCGCGCTCCGTGAAGGCCCTCACGGACGGCCTCGCGAGGACGAGGGGATCGCCGGCCGCGCCGGCCGGCGCGGCCGCCCCGAGGACGGACGCGGCGAGCGCCGCGAGGAGAGGAGGCCGCATCCGCGCCGAGCCTATCGCGATGCGGTACGGGCCGGGGTGAGAGACCTCACCGGGGGGGCTCCGTCGCGCGGTGCCGCTCGGCCTCGCCGACGAACGGGACGAAGCGGACCGGCAGGACGCTCCTCTCGCGGTAGCCGTCGGGCGTCCGCTCGATGACCTTCAGCTCCTGGTAGAAGCCCCCGACCGGGATCACCATCCGGCCACCGGGGGCGAGCTGGGCGAGGAGCGGCTCGGGAACCGTCTCCGGGGCGGCCGTCACGAGGATCCCGTCGAAGGGCGCTTCCTCGGGCCAGCCGTAGAAACCGTCCGCTGCGCGGATCGAGACGTTCGGAGCGCCGAAGGCCTCGAGCCTCTTCGTCGCCTCCGCCGCGAGCTCCGGCCGGATCTCGATCGAGCGGACCTGCGCGGCGAGGCGGGCGAGAACCGCCGTCTGGTAGCCCGAGCCCGTCCCGATCTCGAGGACCTTCTCCGTCCCGGTGAGGCGGAGCTGCTCCGTCATGAAGGCGACGACATAGGGCTGGGAGATCGTCTGGCCGCTCCCGATCGGAAGAGGGTGGTCGTCGTAGGCCTGGGCGGCCTGGTCCGGCGGGACGAAGCGGTGCCGCGGCACCTCGCGCATCACCGCGAGGACGCGGGCGTCCTTCACGCCCCGGGCGGCGATCTGTCTCTCGACCATCGCGGCCCGGGCGCGGGCCGTCGGGTCGGGGTCGCCCTCCGCTCCGGGACACGCCGTTCCGAGGATCCCGAGGAGCGCCACGGGGATGAGCCTCCTCTTCCACCCGGCCCGGATCGGACGATCGGTCCTCACGACCGGGCATTCTAGCGAGCCGCGTGCCGCCGCCGGCGTCTCAAAACGGGGAAGGGGCCGCGGCCTCGGCCTCCTCGCGGAGACGCTTGTCGACGGGCCGCTCGAGCGTCAGCGTCATCGACGAGAAACGGATCGTCGCGTCGAAGTTCGCGAGGAACGAGGAGCCGAGGACGCCGTCCTCGATCCCTTCCTTCTCCTCCTTCACGATCATGTCGGCGAAGCGGACCATGAACTTCTCGACTCCGATCGTGATCTTCGAGAGCTTTCCCCAGGAGACGCGGCTCTGGCCGATCCCCTCGAGCGTCATCGGGTAGGTCGCCTCGCTCCGGAAGAAGCGCGCCCGCTGGATGCCGCCCCGCGTCAGCATCGTCGGCTCCGAGCCGGTGTCGAGGAGGAAGAGGAACCAGGGCTCCTGGTTCATCGAGGTCCGCACCATCGGCTTCAGGCGCCGGAAGAAGAGGTTCTGGTCGCGCTGTCCCCTCCGAAGGCCGGGCTCCAGCCGGACGGCCCGCACGACGCGGCTCTCGTAGGCGAGCTGCCAGTCGAACTCCTTGAGGAGGTGGATCCCGAGGACGCCGTCGAAGCGGGTGGGGACTCCCGAGGCGCCGAACGTCAGCGCGTCGTCGGGGAGGATGCCGAACGGGACGTGCTCGACGACGACGTCGGCGACCTTCACGCTCCGGGCCCAGCCGAAGCCCATCGGGATCTCGGCGCGGTGGAGGCCGACGGCGCTCGCGCGCGCCCCCTCGACGGGGACGATCCCCATCCGCCTCGCCGCGCTCTCGGTCAGGAGCGAGAGCGAGGCGCCCGTGTCGAGGACCATCGCGTCCGTCTCGCGGTCGTTCACCCGGACGAGGAGGCGCGGGATCCTCGGGCGCGTCAGCTCCATCCGCGTGACGAACCGGGCGCCCGCGGGAGCGCCTCCGTAGAGCGGCGCCTCGCCCGCCGACTCGAGGAACGCGACCCAGCCTTCCGGGATGAGGAGCCCCTGCGAGCGCGCCGTCGTCACCCAGCGCGCCGACTCGCGGAACCGTCCGAGCCAGTAGTAGGCCTGCGCGGTCGCCCAGGCCGTCTCGGCCCGGTCCTGGAGCCGGCCCTCCTCGGCGTGGGCCCGCTCGAGGAAGGGGAGCGCCCCCGCGAAGTCGCCCCGCTCGAGGAGAGCGCGCCCCGCCGTCCGCGCCCCGCGCGTCGAGTCGACGGCCTTTCCTCCCGGCCCGGCGAGGAACTCGAGGACCTCGGGAATCATCCCCTTGAGGAGCTGCTCCTCCATGTTCACGGAGTTCACGAGGCCGCCCGGCACCGGCTTGAGGAGCTGGTGGGCGTGGATCGAGATCTCCCGCGAGAAGGTGCAGGCCGCGATCCCGGCGGCGAGGAGGGCCGAGGCGAGGGCCGTCCCGACGCCGGCGCGTCTCACGTCGGTCTCGCCACGAGGACGGTCTGGTCGTCGTACTGCGCGACGCCGCGCGTGAACGTCTCGACCGCCGCGAAGATCCGGTCCTTCAGGACGTTCGGCGGGAGCGCGCGACCCGTCCGGAGGAGCTCGGTGAGGCGCTCCATCCCGAACTCCTCGTCCTTCGCGTCCGCGGCCTCGGTGATCCCGTCGGAGTAGAGGACGACGAGGTCTCCGGGGGAGAGGACGACGCGGCTCTCGACCTGGCGCGCCGTCTCGAACATCCCGATCGGCACGCCGCCGCTCGGCAGGAGCTCGACGCCCGTCTCCGAGAGCCAGAGGCCGGGGTTGTGGCCGGCGTTCACGTAGCGGAGGCTCCGGTCGGAGGGGTCGAAGACGGCGACGAAGAGCGTCACGAACTTCCGCGTCGCGGAGAAGCGGGCGAGGTGGTGGTTCACGCGCGCGACGAGGCCCGTCAGGTCCGTCGCCCCGGCCTCCACGAGGAGGTGGATGCAGGCGTGGACCGTCGAGACGAGGAGCGCCGCCGGGATCCCCTTCCCCGAGACGTCGGCGACGCAGAAGGCGACGCGCCCGTCGGGCAGCGGGTAGACGTCGTAGAAGTCCCCGCCGACCTGCCGGGTCGGCCGGTTCCCGGCGGCGATGAGGATGCCGGAGACCGCCGGGAGGGTCGTCGGGAGGATCGTCCGCTGGATCGAGGCCGCGATCTCGATCTCGCGCTCCATCTTCTCCTTCTCGACGGCCTCGCGGTGGAGCCGGGCGTTCTCGAGGGCGATCGCGGCCTGGTTCCCGAACAGGGAGAGGATCCTCGCGTCGGCGGGGCCGAAGTCGTCGATCCCCCCCGCGCGGTTCTCCTTGTCGGCGACGACGAGAAGCCCGAGCGCCCGCCCTTCCGACGAGATCGGCACCGCGAGGAGCTTCTCTGCGGGCGCGCCCGCGAGCTCGGGAGGACGGTCCTCCCGCCGGTTGCAGACGAGGACCCTTCCCGCCGGGTCGGGCGCGACGGCCGCGACGAGCGGCGTCCCGAAGCTCCGCACGAACGCGGCCTGCTCGCCGTCCGGCGGGCCGCCGGGACGGACGACGAGCGTCCCGCTCCGGGCGTTCAGGAGCGAGACGGACTTCATGAGGATGTCGTCGGCGAGCGACTCGAGGTCGAGCGTCCCTGCGATCGAGAGGCCGACGTCGTAGAGGCTCTCGAGCTCCCAGACGCGGTACTTCAGCTCGAAATCCGCCTCGCGGACCTTCTCCGACATCCTCACCCACGCGAGGAGGGAGGCCGCGTGGGCCGCGACGGAGGCGAAGCCGACCGGGTCGCACGGCGACCGCTCGAGCGCGACCCAGGCGAGCGTGTCGTCGCCGGCCGTGAGCGGGACGACGCGCGGGTCGGCGGGGGGTCCCTCCGCGGGCGAACCGTCCGCGAAGAGGCGGGCGAGGAACGCCTGGTCCCAGCTCGCGACGTGGGCGCTCCCTCGGGAAAGCCCCGCGGCGAGCTCGTCGAGGAGGGCTGGGGCGGCCTCGAGGCCCCGCAGGACGGGCCGATCGCGGCCCGAGGCGTCGAGGGCGAGGCCCCTCTCGAGGCCCGCCCCCTTCAGGAGCGCTTCGAGGACCGGCGCGAGGAGACCGACGCCGGCGGGCGCCGGCTCGACCGTCGCGAGGAGCGCGTGGGCCCCCGGGACGTCGGCGCCCATCGCGGGCCGCTACTCCACCTCACCGCGCAGCCACGCGAGGGCCGGCTCCGGAGAGGGGAAGACGCGGGCGTACTGCGCGAGGCCCATGATCTGGAACGTCTTCTCGATCGTCGGCGTCAGGTGGCAGAACGCGAGGCGCCCCCCCTGGTCGAGCACCTTCTCCAGGACCTCGATCAGGATCGAGATCCCGATCGAGTTCACGATCTTCGTCCTCTCGAGGTCGAGAAGGAGGCGGACCGTTCCCTCGCCCAGGAGCGCGTAGGCCTGCCGTGCGATCTCCTCTCCGCCGGTGTTGTTGATGTACCCGTCCGTCCGGAGGATGGCGACCGCCCCGTCGGGCTTCTCAAGGATCACTTTCAGCGTCTCGCTCATCGTCGCCCTTCAGCGGTACTTCCGCATCACGATCATCGTCCCGTGCTCGCCGCTCTCGATCCGGACGTCGTCCATCAGGCTCCGGATGATCCGGAGCCCCCAGCCCCGCTTGTGCGGGGCGCGGAGCTTCTCGCCGATCCGAGGGGCCGTCACCCGCAAAGGGTCGAACCCGTGGCCGTTGTCGAGGACGTCCACCTCCAGGTACGCCCGCCCGCCGTCCGTGTCGGTGTCCGTACCGACCCGGAACCTCAGCTCCACCTTGTGGTCGGGGGTGCCGCTGTGCTCGAAGGCGTTGATGCAGGCCTCCACGACCGCCATCTTCACCTCGTCGATCTTGTCCCGGCCGAGCTCCATCCACTCGCCCAGCGCCGCGACCTGCGCGGTCGCGGCGATCTCCATCTCCGGCACGACCGGGATGGTGAGGTGGACCTCTCGGGGCTCGGCCGTCGGCATCGGTGCGCTGCGGGCTCTCAGAGCGTAAGGAGCGCTCGGTAGAGCATGGTGACGATCCCGGGCATGTTACCCGACGCCACGAGCGCCGCGAACGCGGCGGCCTCACCGACGAGGAGGAGGACGAGAGCGGCGGTACGGATTTCCTTTCCCGTCGCCGCCCGGTCCGCGAGCGCCTCGCTCCCGACCGACCGGAAAACCGGCACGGGACGAACGGACCGACCCTCGCTGCGTTCCATCGACTCCTCCCGCGGCGGAATGACGCAACCTGCGCGCCAGACCCGCGAGGAGACGACTAATAGAACTAAGTCGTTAGCGTGCTTATTGTTACGAAAATGCCGTCGATACTCGACCGCGGAGTACGCGACAAATTTTCACACCCATGTCATGAGAATCCGTGGAAATGCGGTAAGAGCCATCCCTGTATGCATTTAGATGTAATGGTACAAAGTGCCACAAAGTGTCAATTTGCCACGTTCTTCCGGTAGAGCGTACGCCGATTGATTCCCAGGAGGCGCGCCGCCTCGCTCTTGTTCCCTCCGACGGAGTCGAGGACGCGGCGAATGTGCTCGATCTCGAGCGTCGCGAGGTCGAGCGAGCCGTCCACGACGCCGGGCGGACGGCCGTTCCGGAGCTGGAGGTCGTCCGCCTCGATCGTCTCGCCCGGCACGAGGGCCGCCGCGCCCTCGAGGAGGTTCTCGAGCTCGCGGACGTTCCCGGGGAAGGGGTGGTCGAGAAGACGCGCCACGGCTTCGCGGGTCAGCGACTTCGGACGGCGCCCCTCCCGCGCCGCGATCCTCGAGAGGAAGTGGCCGATGAGACGCGGGATGTCCTCGCGCCGTTCCCGGAGAGGGGGAAGAGGGATCTCGACGACGCGGATCCGGTAGTAGAGGTCCTCCCGGAAGCGCCGCTCCCGGATCGCCCGCTCGAGGTCGGCGTTCGTCGCGGCGACGACGCGGACGTCGACCGGGATTCGCCTCCGGCCGCCGATCCGCTCGATCTCCCGCTCCTGGAGGACGCGGAGGAGCTTGGCCTGGATCGCGAGCGGCGCGTCGGCGATCTCGTCGAGGAAGATCGTCCCGCCGCTCGCGAGCTCGAACTTCCCCGGCCGGGCGTCGACGCCCGTCGCGACGCCGCGCTCGATTCCGAAGAGCTCGGACTCGAGGAGCGTCTCGGGGACCGCGGCGCAGTTCAGCGCGAGGAACGGCCCGTCCCGGCGCGGCGAGGCGGCGTGGAGGAGCCGTGCGACGAGCTCCTTGCCCGTGCCGCTCTCTCCGCGGATCAGGACGCCGACGCGCGAGGCGGCGGCCCTCACGACGAGCCCCTTCACCCGCCGCATCCCCGTGGAGTCGCCGACGAGGAGCTCGTCGATCCCGAGCGAGCCCTTCAGGGCGCGGTTCTCCTCCCTGAGGCGGTCGACGTCCGCCTCGAGGGCCCGGAGCTGGCGGAGGGCGTCGAGGGCCGGCGCCGCGAGCGCCGCCACCGACTCGAGAAAGCGGCGGTCCCCCTCGTCGAACGCCGCCGACGCATCGCCGCGCGCCTCGCGGTCGAGGGCGACGAGGACGCCGAGGACACGGTCCCTCACGACGAGCGGGGCGCCCGCGACGCTCTCCGAGGCCGTCCCGAGAACGGTCTCCCCCGTCCTCGAGAGCGGGCCGTGCGCCCGGCAGAGGTCGAGGACGAAGGGGTCCGACGCGGCCGCGAGCGCCCCCGGGAAGGCCGGGAACCCGACCGTCGAGACGACCGCCGGGCTCTCGTGCTCCTCGAAGACGACCCCGAACCCCCGCTCGGCGTCGAGGAGCGAGACGGCCCTCGCGACGATCTCGTCGACGAGCGCCTGCTCTTCGCGCAGGACGTTCAGCGCCCGGGAGACGTCGTAGAGCCCCTCGAGGCGGAGGACCTTCTTCCGGAGATCGAACGACTCGCCGGCGCGCGCGTCCCGGACCGCCATGTCAGCGCCCGGAGGACCCCTGGGCCGCGGGCCGGCCTCCCTCGAGACGCACGAGGACCGCGAGAGCGGGAGCGAAGCGCGGGTTGACGGCGAGGACGGGGCGCAGCTCCTCGCGCGCCTCCTCGGCCTTCCCGAGCGTCACGAGGGCGTCGGCGAGCCGGACCCGGAGGCGGAAGGCGGACGGGTAGTACGGGAAGCCGCCGCCCCCTTCCATCTTTTCCTCGGCGAGGACCTGCCGGAGCCCCGCGACTCCCCCTTCGGCGTCTCCACGGGCTCCCGCGATCGCGGCCCGCGGCCCGCGAAGGGCCTTCTCGTAGCCCTCCTTCTCCTTCGCCTCGAGGCCGTCCGGGAAGTCGGGGAGCTTCTCGAGCTCCGCCTCGGCTTCTGCAGCCCGACCGGCGAGGGCGAGGACGACGACGCGGGAGCGGACGAGGTTCCACCGGAACGCGAACTCCTCCTTCGGCGCGAGGCCGGGCGGGGGCGTCGACGCGTCGTCGAGGAGCGCGAGCGCCTCGTCCGGCCGCCCCGCGTCGACGAGCGCCATGCAGGCGGCGCCGACGTACCCGTGCCGCTCCTTCCAGCTCTCGGAGAGCTCGCCGGCGCGGCGGAACCACCGGGCTGCCGCCTCGGGGTTCCCGCGCCCGACCTCGAGCGTGCCGAGGTGCCCGATCGACGGGACGAAGTCGGGCTTGACCTCGAGCGCCCGCTTCAGGTGCTCCTCGGCCTCGTCGTAGCGGCCGGTGTTCGCGTAGAGCTCCCCGAGCGAGTCGTAGGGGTTCGCCTGGTCCGCGGCGAGGAATCGGTACCGCTTGAGGTAGTCCTCTCCCTTCACGAAGTCCCGCCGCCCGATGTAGTGGTACCCCAGCGAGTTGTAGGCCGAGGCCTGGTTCGGGTCGAGGGCGAGGAGACGGTCGTAGGTCGCGAGCATCTCCTCGACCTTCCCCTCGCGCTGGTGGACGCCCGCGAGCCGGAAGTACCCCTCGGGGTCGTCCGGGAAGCGCCGGACGTACTCCCGGACGAGCTCTCCGGCCTTCTCGCGGTTCCTCTCGAGCAGCTCGGCCTCGACGATGGAGAGGTAGAGCCGCTCCCGGTCGTTGAGGCGGCCCGCGCTCCGCGCCGCGCACTGGACGAGCGAACGCGCCCGGTCCCGGTCCCGCCCGGCGAGGTTCCCGGCGAGCCGGAGCGTCGCCATCGTGAAGTCCGGGTCGAGCTCGAGGGCCTTCGCGTAGGAGGCGAGGGCGTCCTTGTGGTAGAGGCGGCCGTCCTCCTCGAGCCCCTTGCGGTACCAGCGGTAGGCCTCCGCGGAGGTCGTCGTCACCTCGCGCCGCTCCCGGACGAGGACCGCGAGGGCGGTCCCTCCTCCGAGGACCGCCAGGGCGGCGGCGCCGGCGAGGAGCTTGCGGGCGAGCGGCTTCGTCACGGACCGCGACCTTTCCGGACCCCGGGGGGTCCGAAAAACTATACGTCTCCCGTCCCGCCGGGTTTCGCGCCGGTGACCCTCATCAGGACGAACGTGGCGTCGTCGGACTGCTCGGCGCCGAAGGTGAACTGGCGGATGTCCTCCAGGATCTCCTCCGCCATCTCGGGGAGGGGCGCGGCCGAGTGGCGGACGAGGGAGGCCTTGAGCCGTTCGTCCCCGAAGAACGCGTTCTCCACGGACATCGCCTCGTTCAGCCCGTCCGTGTAGAAAAGGAGAAGGTCCCCCTTCCGGAGCCAGAAGGCCTTCGCGTCGTAGGTCGTGTCGCGGAGGGCCCCGAGGGGAAGCCGGCTCATCGGCGCCGGAAGCTCGACGGCTTCGCCGTTCCGCACGACGAGCGGGTAGGGCTGCCCGCCGATCGCGTAGTGGAGCGTCAGCTCGACGGGGTCGAAGAGGAAGTAGCCGAGGGAGACGAACATCCGCCGCTTGATCTCGTAGATCCGGCGGTTCGACTCGCGGAACACGGTCGAGGGCTCGGGGTCCTGCATCGCCCGCGCGTAGACGATCTCCTTCGCGGCGACCATCAGGAGCGAGGCGGGGATCGACTTGCCGGAGACGTCCCCGACGACGAGCGCGACGCGCCCGTCGAAGCCGCCGTCGACCGGGAGGACGTCGTAGAAGTCGCCGCCGACGACCTTCGCCGGGATGCTGACCCCCCAGAGCTCGATCCCGGGGATCCGCGGGAGCTCCCGCGGGAAGAGGCTCATCTGGATGTCGCGGGCGATCTCGAGGTCGCGTTCGACCTCCGCGCGCCGCGTGAGCTGCTCGTGGAGGGCCGCGACCTCGAGGCCGAGCGCGCCCTGGTTCGCGATCGTGGCGAGGTGGTCGAGGTCCTCGCGGTGGAACTCCTCCTCCGACTTCTTCGCGCCCGCGGCGAGGACCCCGAGGAGCCGGCCGCGCGTCGCGACCGGGACGAGGAGCCGCACCCCTCGGGCGAGGTGCGCCCGGAGGAACGCGCGGGACGGCGCGTCGAGAGGCTCCGACTCGAGGTCGCGGAGCGAGACGGGAGCGTCCCGCTCGACGAGCATCCTCCCCAGCGCCGCTCCGACCGGGAGCGCCTCCTCGCCGCGGCGCGGGTCGACGAGGGCGCCGTCCTCGGGGCGCGGCGTCAGGAGGTCGAGGCGGGTGAGGCGGAGGAGGTCCGCGGTCCGCTCGGTCAGGAGCCGCTGCATCTTGTCGCGGTCGAGCTGGGCGACGACCTGCCGGCTGATGTCGAGGAAGGCCGCCTGGAAGTCGGCCCGGTCGCGGAAGAAGAGCCTGTCGACGACGGCCTGCATCCGCCGGCGGAGCGGGTCGAAGAGGAGGACGACGGCGAGGCCGAACGCGAAGGCGAACAGGGGCGAGGAGAAGAGCGCCTGCGAGGAGACGAGCGTGTTCCCCGTGACGACCGCGAGCGCGTAGAGGCCGGTGACGATCGCGGTCAGGATCGCGTAGACGATCGACCGGCCGACGATGAGCTGCACGTCGAAGAGCCGGAACCTCACGATCGCGTAGGCGAACGTGAGAGGGACGAGGGCCATCGGGACGACGCCCCAGGCGAGGTAGCGCTCGTCGCGAAAGAGCGACGGGAAGTAGACGGCGAAGAGGACGAACGGGACGATCCCGCCGAGGGTCCCGAGGAGGAGGACGAGGATCGGCCGCCGAACCGTCCGTTCGCGCGCGGTCCACCAGGAGTGGGCGAGCGCGAGGAGGCCGAGGACGAGGTAGTCCGCGAGGAGGATCCAGTTCGCCCGGGGCGCGCCGTAGACGAGGGCGGAGCGGTCCCCGCTCCGGCGGAGCGCCGCCATCTGCAGCGCGTAGAAAGCGGGCGGGAGGGTGTAGAGGAGGACGAAGAGCGCCGGCGAGCCGTTCAGGAAGCGCTGCAGGAGGACGAGCGGCGCCGCCGGCGCCTCCTCCCCCGGACGCGGGTCGGCGAAGCGGAAGACCTTGCGGTAGGGGAAGAGGAGGAAGAAGTGGAGGAAGACCGCCCCGAGGAGGAAGAGGGCCAGCGTGCCGGCGACCTGGACGAACCAGTCGATCCAGTAGTAGCTCGACGGTCGGAGCCGGCAGACGAAGAAGAGCATGAAGAGGACGCAGAGGAGGAAGAAGACCTCCGCCGCGGGGTCGCCCGCCCGGCGCGAGTAGACGAAGAGGCCGAGGCCGAAGAAGAGCCCGCCGAGAAGCGCGTAGTAGACGTAGGAGACCGAGCCGAGACGGTAGGGGGAGAGGACGACCGGGAGCTCGAAGACGCGCTCCCCCCGCTTCACGAGGTAGGCGACCTCGTCGCCCGTGGCGTGCCGGCCGAGCTCCGACGCCGCCTCCGCCGCCGTGTTCAGCATCCTCCGGCCGATCCCGAGGACGACGTCGCCGGGTCGGAGTCCCGCCGTCGCGGCCGGCCCCCCGGGAACGACGGCTCGCACGTGGATCCCCCCCTCGGCGTACGGGTCCGGGACGACGCCGTCCCACGCCTTCGGCAGGAACATGTCCGCGACCGACATGAGCGCGATGAGCGCGCCGAGGGCCCCGACGAGGACGATGGCCCTCCGGCGGGCTGCGGGCGGCGCGGGGGTCACGTCAGGCTCTCTCGGTCGGCGCGTTCGGCGGGGACGCCCTGAGTATACGGAGGCCGGAGCGGCCGGTTCGGCTCGTGGCCGTGCCTGCATGCGAGAATCGCGCCCCGTGACCGCGCGCCGCCACAGAGGGCTCTTCGTCACCTTCGAGGGGACCGAGGGCTCCGGGAAGTCGACCCAGCTCCGGCTCCTCGCCCGGCGCCTCCGGCGCCGCGGCGTGCCGCTCCTCGTGACGCGACAGCCGGGCGGGACCCCGGCCGGCGCGCGCCTGCGGCGCCTCCTCCTCCACGCCGGCGCCCTCGACCCGCGCGCCGAGCTCCTCCTGATGTTCGCGGACCGGAGGCAGCACCTGACGGAGTCGATCGAGCCCGCCCTCGCCTCCGGGGTCGTCGTCCTCTGCGACCGCTACACCGACGCCTCGCGCGCCTACCAGGGGGCCGGGCGAAGGCTCGGCGAGGAGCTCGTCGACCTCCTGCACGCACGCTTCTGCGCGCTCGAGCCCGACCGGACCTACCTCTTCGACTGCGCGCCGCGGATCGGGCTCGCCCGCCTCGCCGCGCGCTCCGGTAAGGACCGGATCGAGCGCGAGGAGCTCGCGTTCCATCGCCGTGTCCGTACGGCCTACCTCGACCGCGCCCGCCGCGAGCCGGCGCGGTTCGTCGTCCTCGACGGCACCCGGCCCCCCGAAGAGCTCGCCTCGGCCGTCGCGGAGGACCTCGACGCCCTCCTCGCGTCACGATGATCGACGTCCCCGTCCAGCTCCTGACGGGCCGCGGCCCGTCGCGCCTCGAGGCGGAGGCGCTCGACGTCGCCGCGGGTCTCCTCTGCCGGAGCACAGACCGGACTCCCGACTGCGCCGACTGCCGCCGCGTCGCCCGCCGCGAGCACCCGGACCTCCTCGTCGCGGCGCCCGAGCGCGCGCGCCGCGCGAACACCCCCCCGTTCGACGAGTCGTCCGACTCGAAGGAGACGACGATCCCGACGGCGCTCGTGAGGGCGCTCGCGGCGGACGCTTCGCGACTTCCCTACGAAGGGGAACGCCGCGTCCTCGTCCTCCTCGACGTCGACCGGACCGAGGCGGCGGCGTTCAGCGCCCTCCTCAAGGTCCTCGAGGAGCCGCCGTCCCGCGCCCGCTTCGTCCTCACGGCGGTCCGGCCCCGGCTCCTCCCGCCGACGATCCTCTCCCGACTCGTCCTGAAGCAGCTCCCCGCACCCTCCCCCGCGGCGCTCGTCGAGGCCCTCGTCGCGCGCGGTCTCTCGCGCGAGGAAGCCGCCGCGCGCGCGGCCTTCGCGCCGGCCGGGGAGGAGGAGGCTCTCGCCCTCGACCTCGCGACGGAGCGGACCGTCCGGGACGGCCTCCTCGAGGCCGTCTCGGGCCTCCTCCTCTCGGGCTCGGCGGGCTGGGCGCTCGTCCTCGCGGCGCGGCTCGCCGCCGAGGACGCCGCGGCCACTGCGGAGCGGTTCGGGCTCCTCGCCCGCCTCCTCAGGGACTCGGTCGCGGCGGCGTCCGACCCGGCCGGGAGGACCGTCCTCCACTCCGAGCGCTACCGCGACCTCGCGCGTCTCGCCGAAGCCGGGCCGGACGTCCTCCTCGAAGCGGCCCGCCGGGCTCTCTCCGAAGCGGCCGACCTCCCCGACTCCCGGCGCAACCCGCGCCTCGCGGCCGAGGCGTTCGCGCTCTCGCTCCGGACGGTCTGAGACGAAGAAAGGGCGGGGCGCGCGGAGTGAGACGCGCCCCGCCCGTGCGAGCAGGAGGGGGAGGTTACTTCTCCAGCTCGACGACCACGTCGATCGACGCTCCGCTCTTCACCTCGACGTCCATCGCCTTCGCCGCGAATCCCGGCCGGACGACCGTCACGGTGTGCTTGCCGGGCCGGACGGGGAAGCCCCGGCGCAGACCCGAGAGCTCCTCGCCCGTCCCGACGTACCTGTCGTCGACGTAGACGGCGGCGTCCGCCGGCTCGACGTCGAACCGGAGCCGGCCGCGTTCGAAGACGGGCTCGTCGGCGGAGTCCCTCGGCGCCGCGGGCGGGGCGGGGCGAGCGGGACGTACCGGCTCCCGGAGGTCCTCGTCCTCGTCGACGTCTTCGGGCTCTGCGACTTCCTCGGGCTCTTCGGCCTCCTCGAGCTCCTCGAGCGCCTCCTCCTCGTCGTCCGGGTCGGCCTTCGGACGCTCCGGGCGGACCCTCGGCTCGAAGCGGCCAGTCCGGTCGCGGTCCTTCCCTTCGGCGTCGGGCTTCCCGAAGACCCGGCCGAGCGGCGTGCCGCGATGCTCAGGGTCGAACGCGTCCATCCGGCCCTTGCCCGGCAGGAGCTTCAGGTCGTCGCGAATCCGGAGCTCCTGCCCGCGCCGGGCCTGGACCTCCTTGACGAGCGTCTCGTACGAGGGGTGCCGGAACTCGAGACGGTAGCGGCCCGGCTCGAGGTAGAGGTAGTCCGGGAGGCCGTCGAAGTCGTCGGCCGAGCCGATGTAGGTGCCGTCGAGGAAGACCTCTGCGGCTTCCGGGCTGACGTCGGTATCGACCCGCGCGTAGCGGCCCGAGAGGGGGTTCCACTCGTCGATGACGACGACGCCGCTGCGGCCCCAGTACGGTCCCCAGCCACCGCCCCACCACCACCAGTCCCAGGGGCCTCCCCACCACCAGGAGGTCCCGTACCGGATCGAGGGGGCGTGGTAGCGCCGGTGCGGCCGGGGATGCCGGACGGAGACGGGCCCGCGCGGCCCGGTCACCACGTACCCGTGACCGCCCCCGGAGGAGGAGCTCGAACGGGGGACGACCCCGTCGCGGGAGCCGCCCCGAGAGGTGCCGCCACGGGGGACCCCGACGTCCGAGGACGCGGGGCCGCGCGAGGGGGCAGAAGCCGACGGGGAGGGAGAGCGGGAGACGTCCGGCGCCGGCGCGCTCCGGGGCTCGGGGGCCGGGGCCACCCGGGCGGAGTCCTGGGTCGCGAGGCCGCGCTCCCGATCGGCGGAGGCCGTCGTCGCGAGGAGGAGGAACGGCGCGGCGAGGAGGGCCGCGATCCCGAGGGCTCGCCCCCTCGGGCGCTTCGGCGGGTGGATCGTCTCGAGCGTCATGTCAGCCTCCGCGGCACCCCGAGCCGTCCTCGACACGGGACTTCGGGGCATCCGCGGGGAGATCTGCAATCCTCCTGCCGGGGCCCCCGTGTCCTCGCGAGGCGTCGCGGCGGGAGTTGATGCAAACTCGCCGGGTGATTCGCTCGGGACGTGGCGGGTGATCCGCGGCCGGGGGGACCTTCGCGCAGGCGCTCCGCCCGACGCCTGCGGGACGGTCCGGGCCGACCGGGTTCTCGTCCTCACCGCCCGGCGCGGCGACGAGGCTCACGGCTGCGGCGGGCTCCTGTCGAGGCTGGCGAAGGAGGGCGCCCGGATCGAGGTCCTCTCCCTCGAGGACGAGGAGCCGGGATCGCCGCGCGAGGCGATCTCCGCGCGCCTCGCCACGGCATGGCCCGACCTCCTCCTCTGTCCGTCCCCCACGGAGACGGGCGCCCGCGCCGCGGTCTTCGCCGCGCTGCACGGCCTCCTCACCGCGGTCCGCGACCCGGCCGCCCTCCCGGCCGACCTCCGCGTCCTCCTCTACGCCGTCGAGGAGCCCCTGGCCCCGGACCTCCTCGTCGACGCGGGCTCGGACGAGCCGCGCCGCGAGGCCTTCCGGCGCCTCGAGCCGGCCGATTTCGTCCTCCACTCGCGAGCCCAGCTCGTCGAGCGGCTCGGAGGACGTCCTCTCCTCGTCCCGGTCGAGGGAGGCCCCCTCGTCTCCGTCGTCGTGCGAACGCGCAACCGGCCGGCCCTCCTCGCGGAGTCGCTCGCGAGCCTCGCCGCGGGCACCTACCGAAAAGTCGAGGTCGTCCTCGTGAACGACGGAGGGCTCCCGCCGGAACACCCGGCCGGCTTTCCGTTCCCGATCCGTCGGATCGAGTGGACCGAGCGGAAGGGCCGCGCCGCCGCGGCGCAGGCGGGCCTCGAGGCGGCCGCCGGGGAATACGTCTCGTTCCTCGACGACGACGACCTCGCGGCCCCGGAGCACCTCGCCACGCTCGTCGACCTCGTCCTCACGAGCGGGGGGCGCATCGCCTACACGGACGCCGCGGTCGCGATCTGCGAGCCGGCCCCGTCCGGCGGGTGGCGCTGCGTCGAGCGCCGGCTTCCGTACAGCCGGGACTTCGACCCCGCCTGGCTCGCCGTCGACAACTACATCCCGTTCAACACGGTCATCGCGGAGCGGGCGCTCCTCCTCGAGGCCGGGGGCCTCGACGAGCGCCTCGAACGGATGGAGGACTGGGACCTGCTCGTCCGGCTCTCCGTGCGCGCCCCGTTCCGCCACCTTCCTCGCGTGACGTGCGAGTACCGGCACTTCCGGGGCGCGGGAGACCACGCGCTCGGGGCCGACGCCGCGACGCCCGAGGAGCTCTCGAAGGCGCGCGCGCTCGTCCTCGGGAAGAACCTCCCTCTCTTCGGTCTCGAGACGTTCGCGCGCGCCGTCACGCGGCTGCGAGAGGAGGCGGTCGCGGCGAGCGAGCGGGCCGCGGAGCTCGAGGCCCGGGAGCGTGAGCACGCCGAGCAGGCGCGCGAGGAGCGCGCCCGCTTCGAGGAGGTCGCGGCGGAGCTCCGGCGCGTCTACGCCGAGGAAGCCCGCCTGAACGCGGTCCTGACGGAGTGGCAGGAAGCCGCGCGGGCCGCGCCCGCCCCCGTCGCGCCCTCCCGGGCGCCCCGGTGGCTGGGACGCCTCCTCGGTCGCGACCGTCCTCCGTCCGGGGGGTCGACGCCCGCGTCCTCCTGACGGCGCCCGGCGGCGCGGGCGGCTCCGTCAGAGCGGCGGCCAGGCCATCACGTCGCCGAGCGAGAGCCGGCGGAGCGGCAGGCCGGCCGGCAGGAGCGACGCGAACGCCTCCGAGCCGAAGAGCTCCTCGTCGCCCGGGTAGGTCGGCACGACCGCGAGAGGGAAGCCCTCGAGCACCTCGCGCGTCGAGACCGTCCGTCGAGCCTCGTTCTCGCGCCGCTTCTCCTCGAGCCGGGGGAGGCCGGCCGCGATCCGGTGGAGCGCGCGGAGGTTCGAGAGGGCGTGCGGCGCGCCGAGGTCGGCTCCGCAGGCCGCCTCCGGGACGCGGAGCAGGCGCGCGACGGCGCGCGCGAGCCGCTGTCGCAGCCCGGACGACGGGCGACGGGGAGCTTCGCCGGCGTACGGGTCCACGGCGAGGAGCGCCCCGTCGGGCGAGGACTCCCTCACGATCCTCTCGGTCCTGTGGAGGAACGTCAGGAGGACCGCCGGCAGGAGCGCGACCCGGAGCGGGTCGTCGAAGTTCTTGTAGAACGTCGCGAAGGCGTTCTTCTCGATCAGGAAGCCGCGGTTGTGGATGCCGAGGGCCTCCCCGGTCGCTCCCGACCGGTGCCGGACGACGGCACGAGGCTCGTAGAGCGTCCCGAGGCCGCGCGACCTCAGGCGCAGGCCCAGGTCCACGTCCTCGAGGTAGGCGAAGAAGTCGTCGTCGAACCCGCCGTGCGAGAGGAAGGTCCCCTTCCGGATCGCCATGTTCCCGCCGCACGGGGCGAGCCGCGGGGAGCCGGGAGGGTCGTCGCGCACCTCTTCGTGCAGCCTCCCGAAGTCCTTCTGGAACGCATGTCCGTCGAACGTGAGGAGGGTGTCGCGATAGTCGACGCGGGTCCCGTCCCAGCTCACGATCCGGCCCGTCACCGCGGCGACGTCGCGCGGCGCCCGGTCGAGGGCTCCGGCGAGCGCCGGGAGCCACCCCTTCTCGACCCGCGTGTCGTTGTTCAGGAGGACGAGGACCTCACCGCGGCTCTCCGCCGCGCCGAGCCTCACGCCCGCGGCGAAGCCGAGGTTCGTCGCGGACGGGACGAGCCGGACCCCGGGGAACTCCGCCCTCACGAGGTCGGCCGTCCCGTCCTTCGAGGCGTTGTCGACGACGACGACCTCCACGTCGCCGGACGGCCAGCCGTCCTCGGCGAGCGACTCGAGGCACGCCGCGAGGTGGCTCGCCCCGTCGTGCGTGAGGACGACGACGGAGACGGCGGGCCCGCTCAGCGGCGCCTCCCCGCGAGCGCGTCGGCGATCCGCCGGCACAGCCCCCCGCCGGGCGCGGCGCCGGCGCGGCGGGACGGGTGGAAGGCCGGCGCCGAGGCGAAGTCGAGGACGGGCGCGAGCGTCCGCTCCCAGCGAAACGCCGCCGCCGCCGCTCGCGCGCGGGCCGCGAGCTCCGCCCGGAGGGGGGCGTCCGTCAGCGCCCTCTCGAGCGCCGCGACGAGCCCCGGCCCGTCCTCCGGGTCGACGAGGAGGCCGGCCCCGGTCTCGGCGAGGAGCTGCCCCATCGCGCCGCCCCGCTGAGACACCACCGGGAGCCCCGCCCAGAGGAAGTCGAGGCCGCGGGTCCGGAGAGAGAGGTCCGTCTCGAGGCCCGGCCGGTGCGTCAGGACGGCGGCGGTCGCCTCGAGGTAGACGGACCCGCGCTCCTCGTAGGGGAACCAGGGGACGAAGACGACGTTCGTCCCGAGCCAGCCCCGCGCGCGCGCCGTCTCCTGCGCCCGGGCGTAGGCGCCCTGCGGCGTCGTCGCGGGGTTCGGGCTCGACACGAAGACGAGCCGGCAGGCCGGCACGCGCCGGAGCAGCTCGCCGAACGCGGAGAGGAGGGCGTCCGGGTCGTACCAGTCGTAGACGCCGCCGAAGAAGAGGACGGGGTCGTCGGCGCCGATGCCGGTTCGCGCCGTCCGCAGGAGCGGCGGGCCCGGCGACGGCGGCGCTTCCGGGACGCCGAAGGGCGCGACGGAGAGGAGCGTCCCGAGCGAGGGGTCGACGGCCCAGGTCCCGGGGCCGATCCGGCCGCGCGCGAGGAGGAGCCCCGCGTAGAAGGCGCGCTGCATCGGGGAGGAGACGAGGAAGCGGTCGCCGAGGTCGAGCTGGAGGGAGAGCGTCTCCCAGTCGTGCCGGAAGACCTCCGGCCCGAGGCTCGAGGCGTAGGCGAGGTTCTCGACGAGGAAGGGGTCGTACAGGTCGACGAGAGTCGGGAGAGGCGCGGCCCGGCGGAAGAGCTCGTTCGAGACGTGTCCCGAGACGATCGCGCCGTCGTGACGCGCCGCGAGCGCGCCGAGCGTCGCGCCGTCGAGCCGCTCCACGGCGACCCGCGCTTCGGCGAGCCAGGCCGGGGCCTCGGACGGGTCGCCCGGCGCCGCGAGCGTGACGTCGTGCCCAGCGGAGGCGAGGTGACGTGCGACCTCGGAGGCGCGGATCCCCATCCCGGCCATCCGGTCGCGCACGGGCTCCGGCGAGAGGACGAGGAGGCGCCTCCGGTCCGATCGCGCGCCCGCCCCGCTCGTGCCCGGATCCGCGGCTTGCATCCGAAGAGGACGTTAGCAAAGAATGCCCCTCCCCGTGCGCCTCCTCTCCGCCGTCGTCGTCAGCTACAGAAGCGCGGCCCTCGCGGTCCGCTGCGTCTCGACCCTTCGCGCCGACGCGGCCCGGGCCGGGGTCCCGCTCGAGGTCGTCGTCGTCGACAACAGCGCGGAGCCCGGGGAGCGGGCGCTCCTCGGCGCCCTCCCGGGCGTCCGCTACCTTCCGCTCGACACGAACGCGGGCTACGCGGGAGGGCTCGTGCGCGGCGCCTCGGAGGCGAAGGGCGAGGTGCTCCTCCTCGCGAACCCGGACCTCGTCTTCGCCCCGGGCTCGCTCGCTCCGCTCCTCGAGGCGCTCTCGATCCCCGGCGCCGGCGCCGCCGGGCCGCGGTTCACCTGGGACGAGGAGGGCCACTGGCTCCTGCCGCCGTTGTGGGTCCCGTCCCTTCGCAGGGAGCTCGCGAAGGCGCTCGCGCTCTCCCGTCTCGGGCTCCGCTCCCCGCTCCTTCGGGACTGGCGCGCGCTCGCGCTCTCTCATTGGGAGGCCCGGGAGCCGACGCCGGTTCACGGCCTCGTCGGCGCGCTCCTCGCCGTCCCGCGGGGCGTCTGGGACCGCGTGGGACCGTTCGACGCGCGCTACCCGCTCTACTTCGAGGACACGGACTGGTCCGTCCGCGCCGTCCGCGCGGGATGGAAGCTCCTTCTCGTCCCGCAATCCCGGGTCGTCCACGACCACGGAGGGAGCACGGGGCAGGAAAGCGAAGCCTCCGCGGCGAGGTGGGTCGCCTCCGAGGAGATGTTCCGCTCTCTCCACCTCTCGCTCCTCGGCCGGACGCTCGGCCGGGTCGCCGCCGCGCTCCTGCCGCCGTCGTCGCGGCCGGAGCTCCCGATCGCCCGGCCCCCCGTCCGTCTCGAGTGGCGGGAGGCGGGAAGAGCGCTGCTCGAGCTGACGACGATGCCGGAAGGGGTCCCCGCGGCGGGCCGGTTCGTGGACGGGCGTTCGTTCGACCTGACGGGCCCCGACTGGGAGAGGCTTCCCGCAGGCGACCTCTTCCTGAGGGTCACGGACCGGGCCTCGGGCGCCGTCCTCGCGCGGGCGGCGTTCCGCAAGGAGGCCGGGTCCGTGACGGCCCCCGCACACAGGCCGGTCTCCTGACGCGCCCCCGGCGCGCCGCCGCACCTCTCCGACGCCGTTTCGGGCATCATTCGCCCTTCGATGGTGGAGATCCCCGCCTACGAGGAAGGGCTCCTCGTCCCGTACGCCCCCTCCCCCGCCTGGTCCGGGACGATCCTCGTCCTCGCGCCCCATCCGGACGACGAGGTCTTCGGCTGCGGCGGCGTCTGCGCCCTCGCGGCTGCGGCCGGTGCTCGCGTCGTCCCCGTCCTCCTCACGTCCGGCGAGGCGGGCGTCGGTGACGGGGAACCGGGCGGGGACGGAACCGCCCGTCAGCGCCTCGCCGAGTCGGAGCGCGCCGCGACCCGCCTCGGGACGGACGCGCCGCGCACGCTCGGCTTCGCCGACCGCTCGCTCGCGGGACGCGGCGAGGAGCTCGTCGCCGCGATCGCCGCGCTCCTCGCCGAGCTGAAGCCGGACGTCGTCCTCGCGCCTTCCCCCGCGGAGATCCACCCGGACCACCGGGCGACGGCCCGGGCGACGCACCTCGCCTTCCTCCGCGTCTGGCCGGAGGCGCCGGCGCGCCTCGTCTTCTACGAGGTGAGCGCCCCGCTCTCCCCGAACCGGCTCGTCGACATCGACGCGGTCGCCCCGCGCAAGGCCGCCGCCGTGGCCGCCTTCGAGAGCCAGCTCGGGCAGCTCTCCTACGACGAGTTCACCGCGGCGCTCGCGCGCTTCCGGGCGATGACGCTCCCCGGAGGCGTGGCGCGCGCCGAGGCCTTCCTGGAGCTGACGCGGGACGAGGTCGCCGCCCTGCCGTGGCGCGCGATTGCCCGTCGGGCGGGCGCGGAGAGACCGGACGCGTTCGCCCCCGCGACGCGCCTCTCCGTCGTCGTCCCGACGTTCGAGCGGCCGCAAGCGCTCGAACGGACCCTCTCGGCCCTCGAGACGCAGCGGGCGTCGCTCCCGTTCGGCGTCGAGCTCGTCGTCGTCGACGACGGCTCACGCGACGGGACGGGCGAGCTCCTCGCGGGCTGGGCTTCGCGGACGAGAGGCGCGAAGGTCTTCTCCCAGCCGAACTCGGGTCCGGCCCGCGCCCGGAACCGTGGCGCGCGGGAGGCTTCCGGCGAGCTCCTCCTCTTCCTCGGCGACGACACCGTCCCCCAGGCGGGGTTCCTCGCGGCGCACGAGCGGGCCCACCGGCTCGGCGGGCCCGGGCCGCTCGCCGTCCTCGGCTACACGACGTGGGACCGGGAGCGGATGCGCGTCACGCCCTTCCTCCGCCACCTGAACGAGAACGGGCTCCAGTTCGGCTACGCGATCATCCCCGACCCCGACGACGTCCCGTTCAACTTCTTCTACACCTCGAACGTCTCGCTCCCCCGCGGGACCTTCCTCGCCCTCGGCGGGTTCGACGAGGAGTTCCCGCACGCGGCGTGGGAGGACGTCGAGCTCGCCTACCGCGCCGCGCGGGCGGAGCCTCCGCTCCGGATCGTCTACCGGCCCGCGGCGCGGACCCTCCACGATCACCCGACGGACCTCCCCTCGTTCCGGAGGCGGCAGCGGAAGTGCGGCGTCGCGGCGGCGACGTTCGCGCGCAAGCACCCCGAGCTCTCGGGCTGGCTCGGGCTCGCGGAGGCGGGGGTCGGATCCGACGCCCGCCCCGTTCCGCTCCGCCTCGCGGAGCACGCGATCCGGCTCCTCGACCCGCTCGGAATCCCGCTCCCACCCCGCCTCTACGACCGGGTCCTCCGCTGGGACTACGTCGCGGGGATCCGCGAGGCGCGCGGGTCCGGCGCCTGAGCGTCCGTTCCCGCGCCCTCGCGGACCGGAGGCCGATTGTCAACCTCACCTCGTCCCGTCAGACTTCGGAGATGGTCGACCTTCGGTCCGGTCCCCTGAGGGCCCTCCGGGCACGCCTCCGGACGATCGTCGGCGGCGGCGTCGAGGAGGACGCCCTCTTCTGGTCGCTCGACGCCCCCTCCTGGGCGAGCTTCGACCCCGCGAGCCCGCAGCGGTTCCGCGGGATCGCGATCCACGTCGGCGGCCGCAGGGTCGTCTCCCTGCGTGTCGCGTTCGACGGGGCCGAGGTCGGGAGCTTCCCGATCGACGTCGACCGGACGGACCTCGCTCCGTTCCTCGCCGGCCTCCCCTTCCCCTCGCTCTGCGGCTACGACGCGGAGCTGCCGCCGTCCGGCGGCGCGCGCAGGATCGCGTTCGACGCCGTCCTCGACGACGGGACGGCGGAGCGGCTGTTCGAATACGACACCCGGGAGGCCGCCGAGGCCCGGAGTCTCGCCGAAGGGCTCGCCGGGCGGCGGGACGCGCTGCCGGTGCCGCCGCCCGAGCTCGTCGCGCTGACGCAGGGGATCTCGGATCCCGCCGCGTACGCGGCGTCGATCCTCCCGGGCGTCCTGAACCTCCGCAAGTACCTCGCCGCCGCGGGCGTCGACGAGACCCGCCTCCGCTCCCTCCTCGACTTCGGCTGCGGCTCGGGACGCCTCCTCGCGGGCTGGCGCCACCTCGGGCCGGACCGCCTCCTCAGAGGATGCGACATCCGAGAGGAGCTCGTGGCCTGGGCCTCCCGGAGCTTCCCCCCCGACGTCGACATCCGGCTCAGCGGCCCGGAGCCGCCTCTTCCCTGGGGCGACTCGACCTTCGACCTCGCCTACGCCGTCTCCGTCTTCACGCACCTCTCGGTCGCGTCTCAGAAGGCCTGGCAAAGGGAGCTCGCGCGCGTCCTCCGCCCCGGGGCGGCGTTCGTCGTCACGCTCCACGGGAGCCTCTACGTGCGCCTCCTCTGCGCGGGCGACCCTTCCGCCGTGCGGCGCTTCTCGACCGAAGGGCATCTCGAGAGAGGCAACGCGGAAGAGGGCTCGAACGACTGGGCCTCGTTCCACGGCCCGCGCTGGGCCGAGGAGGTCTTCGAGAGCTTCCGGCTCCTCGCGCACTTCCCCTCGGGCCGGATCGGCGGGCGGCGCGTCCTCTTCCCGGTCGCGTCGCTGCAGGACGTCTACGTCTTCCGCAGGCGGTAGCGGGCCGCCGGCGACGGGCGAGCCGGGATCTATGATCCCCGCCGTTCCCGGATGAGCGACTCGCCCGCCACGCCCCGTCCCGACGCCTCGTCCGCGGGGACGTCCGGCGAGCGTCGGCGCCTCCCCGAGCCTCTCGTCGCGGTCCTCCCGGCGGTCGCCGCCGTCGTCCTCTACGGCGGGGCCCTCGGGCTCTGGTGGACCTGGGACGAGCTCATCTACCTCCGCGTCGCCGCGGAGCACTCCCCCGCGGCCTACCTTCTCTCTCCCGCCGTCTACCGGGAGCTGAGCCCCGCGTTCTTCTTTCCGGGCGCGCTCCTCTCCTTCGATCTCGACCTCTCGCTCGGCGGGGCGTCCACGGTCGTCTTCTTCGCGCACCAGCTCGCGGTCCTCGCGCTCGCGGCGGCCCTCCTCGCGCGGCTCGTGAGGCGGTGGCTTCCGGCCGGGGCCGCCGTCGCGACGGCGGTCGTCTTCCTCGTCGGCGTCCCGGTCCCGACGGTCGTCGCCGAGCTGATGACGCGTCACTACCTCGACGGCCTCGCGCTCGCGCTCGGCTCGGCGCACCTCTTCGTCGCGTCGGTCGAGCGGCGAAGCCGCGCGCTTTCCTGGACCGCGGCGGGGCTCGCCTTCGCGGCGTTCTCCTGCAAGGAGGTCTTCGTCCCGCTCCCGCTCGTCCTCGGGACCCTCCCCGCGGGCCGCCTCCGCGACCGCCTGAAGGCGCTCGTGCCGTTCGCACCGGCCGTCGCGGTCTACGGAGTCTGGCGGCAGCTGATGCTCTCGGGCTATCTCGGCGCCTACGCCGACGACGCGACCCGCCTCGAGGCGGCGGGGCGCCGCGTCGTCGCCCTCGGCCGGCAGTTCCTCGGCGCCGCGCTCGGAGACCCGGACCCCGGACGGCTCGCCCTCGCGGCGGCGGTCGCAACGCTCGCGCTCCTCCCCGTCCTGGGGCGCTCGTCGTCGCGGTGGCTCGCCGCGGCCCTGGCCGTCGCCGTCGCCGGACCTCTCGTTCCGGTCGCGGAGCGCGTGGAGCCCCGGTTCGGCCTCCTGCCCTGGCTCCTCGTCTCGCTCCTCGTCGGGACCTCGGTGGCCGCGTGGCGGGAGAAGGGCCGCCTCGGGCGCGTCGCCGGCGCCCTCGTCCTCGGAGGCGCCCTCGCCGTCGCCCTGCCGCCGAGCCGGGACGCGTGGAAAGCGCTCGAGCGGCGCGCGTCCCGCGTCCGCGCCGAAGGCCGGGCGTTCCTCGAGGGGAGCGCCGGAGAGCTCCTCTTCCGTCCCCTCGGCGACCGGGAGTTCCACCGGAACCTCGCCTGGATGAGGCGCAACCTTCTGGGTCGCCAGGACCCCCCGCCGCGGGTCGCGTGGGACGAGGCGTTCTTCTGCGAGGCGGACGCGTCCGCCCTGCACGCCCGACGGTACTCGGAGGGCGCCGGCGCCGTCCTGGCCCTCGGGGAGTCCGCGGAGAAGGCCTGCGAGAGCCTCCGCAGGCGGACGCGCGAGGCCCCGGAGATGGCCGTGCGTATCGAGTACCGCGACCGGGTCCTGAGCTGGCAGCTCGAGCCCGCCGGCCCCGGGAGCTGGAGCCTCGTCGAGGGGGAGGACTTCTTCGTCTTCCCGGTCCCCGCCCGGGGGGGCATCGGCTTCGCCCTTCCCCGGCGCCTCGTCGTCCGCGCACGCTGGGACAGGCCGGACGGTACCGTCTCCTACGGTCCGCCTCTCGTCCTCGAGGTCCGTGGCGATGCCGGGGAGGTCTCGTGGCGCGCCTCCGGCGCGAGCCTCCACCCCGCGGGGTCCTGAGCCCGGGACGCGCGCCGTCCGGCCGCTTCCGGCGGTGAGCCGTCGTCCGAGACGGGGCGCCGCCTCGTCCCCTAAACTGCGCCCCCGTCTGCCATGAGCGAACCCGCCCTCGCGTTCCACGGCCTCACGAAGACTTACAGGGTCTACGCGCGGCCCGCGGACCGGCTCCTCGAGGCCGCGACCGGCCGGCCGCGCCACACGGCGGTCACCGCCCTGCGGGACGTCTCCGGCTCGCTCGCCCGCGGGGAGGTCATGGGTCTCATCGGGGAGAACGGGTCCGGGAAGAGCACGCTCCTGAAGATCCTGGCCGGGACGACCCCGCCGACGTCCGGCCGTTTCGACGTCACGGGGCGGGTCGCCTCCATCCTGGAGCTCGGCGCCTCGTTTCACCCCGAGGTTTCGGGGCGGCAGAACGCCGTCCTCCAGGCCGCCCTGACGGGGCTCTCGCGCAGGGAGATCGCGGATGCGCTCCCGGACATCGAGGCCTTCTCGGAGCTCGGGGAGTTCTTCGACCGCCCCGTGAAGACCTACTCGTCGGGGATGTCGATGAGGCTCGCCTTCGCCGTGGCGACCGCGATCCTGCCGGACATCGTCATCCTGGACGAGGCTCTCGCGGTCGGCGACGCGAGGTTCCAGAAGAAGTGCATCGACAGGATCTTCAGCCTCAAGGCGTCGGGCCGGACGATCTTCTTCTGCAGCCACGCCATGTACTTCATCTCGACGTTCTGCGAGCGCGCGATCTGGCTGCGCGACGGACGGGTCGGGGCCGCCGGCGCCGCGCAGCAGGTCGTGCTCGAGTACGAGCGTTTCCTCGCGGCGAGAGAGCGGTCCGAGCAGGCGAGCGCGAGCCCTCAGCCCGCGACGAGCTCTCACGCCCGGATCGTCGCCACGCGGGTCCTCGACGGCGACGGCCTCGCCCGGACGAGCTTCGCCCCGGGGGACCCCTGGACGGCCGAGGTGGAGCTGCTGGTGGACGACCCGACGCGGGCGATCCAGCTCCACGTCGCGGTCTCCACGCCCGACAACGTCGTCTGCTTCACGGCCGACTCGAGGCTCGACGGCGTCGGACCGTTCACCGGGAAGGGCCGCCACGTCATCCGTGTCTCGGTCGAGAGGCTCCCGCTGGCCAAGGGGGAGTTCATCCTCTACTCCTACGTGGGCGACGAGCGCTCCCTCGCCCTCTACGACGCCCGGAGCGACGTCCGGTTCCGCGTCGACTCGCCCGTCTGGACCTCGGGCCTCCTCAGCGTCCCGGCGACCTGGCACGTCGTCGACTGAGGCCCCCGGCCGCGCGGGCTGCGGCCCGTCGGATCGCTGCTAATGTCGGGCCGTGGGGACCACGCTGCGCGAGCTCGCTCCCGGCGACCTGCCCGAGCTGGAGCGCGTCTTCCGCGAGGCGTTCGGCGCGGAGGCGTCGCAGGCGGAGTGGACCTGGAAGTACGTCGACGCGCCGTTCCGCCGGACGTCACTCGTCGCGGTCGTCGACGGGCGGCCGGAGGGCTTCTTCGGCGCGTGGGGGACCCGCTACCGGGGCGCCGGCGGCGACGAGCCCGGCCTCGCGGCCGTCGACGTGATGACCTCGCGCGCCGCCCGCTCCCTCGGCCGCCACGGCGTCTTCCGCGAGCTCGCGTCCGCCTTCTTCGAACGGAACGGCGCGGAGGGGGCGCCGTTCGTCTTCGGATTCCCGAACGACCGGCACCGGAAGACGGGAGAGCGGCTCCTCGACTACGTCGAGGTGGAGCGCTGCGGGGAGTGGGAACGCCCCGCCCGGCTCGCCCCCGTGGGCCTCCGTGTCTTCCGCCGTTCGTCGCGGGAGAGCCTCTTCGGGCGCGCCCACGAGCCCCTCGCGGAGCTCCTCCACGCCCGCCCGGGCTGGAGGAGCGACCGCTCCGCGAGGCTCCTGAACTGGAGGTTCGCGGGACGGCCGGGGGTCCCGTACGAGGTCGTGCAGCTCCTCGACCTCCGCGGCCGCTCGAGGGGCTACGCCGTGCTCCGGAAGCACGGGACGGTCGCGAGGATCGTCGACCTGCAGGTCCGGAACGAGGAGGGCGCCGACCTGCCCGAGCTCCTGCGGGAGGTCTCGGACGCCGGCGGCGCCGAGACGCTCAGGATCCGCGCCCCGCGGCGGGGCCTCCTCGCGGCGAGGCTCGCCGACGAGCTCGGCTTCTCCCCGGCGGAGACGGACTGCTCGTTCACGGTCCGGCGGCTTCGGGAAGGCTTCGACGTGGCGGAGGCGGCGCGGTCCTTCGACTATCGCTTCGCCGACCACGACATCTTCTGAAACGCCTCCTCCATCGCGTCGACCGCCCGGCCGACCGAGAAGGCGCGGGCGAGCTCGAGGCCCCGACGCCGCCTCCCCGCCCAGAGCTCGTGGTCGTCCAGGAGCGCGGCCACCGCCGTCGCGACGGCCTCCGGGTCCCCCGGCGGCACGCGCGTCGCGGCGTCCGCGGGGAGCGGCGCGAACGACGGGATGTCCGTCAGCACGACCGGCACGCCGGACGCCATCGCCTCCAGCGGCGGGAGGGGGAAGCCCTCGGCCGGGAACGACGGGTGGACGAGGACGTCGAGCCCCGCGTACCAGGCCGGCATCTCCTCCGCCGGGATCCCGAGCCCGTACGCGTCGGGAGCGCAGAGGCCCCGCTCCTGGGTCGAAAGGGGAAGCTGGCTCGCCCTGTGGAGCCGGACGTCGCGCCCTTCCCGGCGGAGCCGCGCCACACCGAGGAGCGCGTGACGGATCCCCTTCATGACCGCTTCGAAGGGGCCTACGACGCCGACGGTCGGCGGATCCCGGGGCGCGGCGCGGTCCGGATCGGGCGGCGCGAAGCTCTCCGCCCGGATCGTCTGGGGGACGACGAAGTACGGCCCCGGGTAGAGCGGCTCGAGGAGCGGGACGAGGTGCGCGGAGACGACGACCTTCGGGACGGGGAGACGGTACGCCGCGACGATCCTCGGGAGCTCCGCCGCGAGGTGCGGGTGCGGCGCCTCGTACCCCTGGCAGAAGTGGACGACGAGGCGCGCCCGCGCGGCGCGGACCGTCGGCTCGACCGTCGTGTAGAACGTCGCCACGTGGACGTCCGCCTCCGGGAGCGTCCCGCGGTCGAACGCGTCGACCGTCAGGACCGGCACGCGCGTGCGGATCCAGCCCGGATCGCCCCGCGTCACGAGGAGGACGTCGTGCCCGCGCCCGGCGAACGCCTCGGCGAGCTCGACGACGACCCGAACGCCCCCGGCGACGCCCAGGTCCTCGAGGACCCAGGCGATCCTCACCGGGGCCCGGAGGACGTCAGTCGAGCGTGAACTTCGCCCTCCAGTCCTCCGCCTCGGCGTACTCGGGCTGCTCCTCGCGCAGCAGGACGTGGTTCTCCAGGACGAGCGCGTCCATGGCCGTCCGCATGAAGCACCGCCACGCGTCCTCGGGGGTGCAGACGATCGGCTCTCCGCGGACGTTGAAGGAGGTGTTCACGACGACGGGGCAGCCGGTCCTCTCGCGGAACGCGGTCAGGATCGCGTGGTAGACCGGGTTCGTCTCGCGCCGCACCGTCTGCAGGCGCGCCGAGTAGTCGACGTGCGTCACCGCCGGGATCGAGGAGCGCGGGACGTTCAGCTTCTCGATCCCCCAGAGGGCCTTCTCCGCCTCCGTCATCTCGCGCCGGAGCCCGCGTCGGACGTCGGCCGTCAGGAGCATGTACGGCGAGTCCCCGTCGTGCTCGAACCACTCCGCCACGTCCTCCCGCCGCACCGACGGGGCGAACGGGCGGAACGACTCCCGGAACTTGATCTTCAGGTTCATGACCGACTGCATGCGGGGCGACCTCGGGTCCCCGAGGATGCTGCGTCCGCCCAGGGCGCGCGGGCCGAACTCCATCCGCCCCTGCAGCAGGCCGACGACCTTCTCCTCCGCGAGGAGGCCCGCGACGACGCCCGGCAGCTCCTCCGGCGGCACCGTCCGGAACGGGAGCTTCCGCTCGGACAGCCACGCGGAGACCTCCTCCGCCGGGAACGCCGGCCCGAGGTACGCCCCCTTCATCCCGTCGGCGTAGGGCGGCACGCCGCCGCCCGGGCGCGGCGCCTGCCACGTCCCGAGCCGTTCCGGGCTCGTTCGGGCGCCGCCCATGCGCCGGTGCCAGACCGCGAGGGCCGCGCCCAGCGCCCCGCCCGCGTCACCGGCCGCCGGCTGGATCCAGAGGTCGTCGAAGACGCCTTCCCTGAGGAGCGCCCCGTTCGCGACGCAGTTGAGCGCCACTCCCCCGGCGAGGCAGAGGCGGCTCGCGCCGGTGAGCTCCCGGGCGTGACGCGCCATCTTGACGACGATCTCCTCCGTGACCGCCTGGATCGACGCCGCCAGGTCCATCTCGCGCTGGGTCAGGAGCGACTCCGCGGCCCGGGCGGGGCCCCCGAAAAGCCGCTCGAACGCGCGCCCCGTCATCGTCAGGCCGTGGGCGAACTCGAACTTGTCGAGGTCCAGCCGGATGGAGCCGTCGTCGTGGAGCTCGAGGAGCTCGCGCCGGATGACGTCCGCGAACCGGGGCTCGCCGTAGGGCGCCAGACCCATGAGCTTGTACTCGCCGCTGTTCACCTTGAAGCCGCAGAAGTAGGTGAAGGCCGAGTAGAGGAGGCCGACCGAATGCGGGAACCGCATCTCGCGGAGGAGGTCGAGGGAGGCCCCCTTCCCGTGCCCGATCGACGACGTCGCCCACTCTCCGACGCCGTCCATCGTCAGGATGGCGGCCTCCTCGTACGGCGACGGGTAGAACGCGGACGCCGCGTGCGACTCGTGGTGCTCCGCGAAAAGGACCTCCCCGCCGAACCCGAGCTCCTCGCGGATCCTCTCCTTCATCCAGAGCTTCTCGCGCATCCAGAGCGGCATCGCCGCGAGGAACGAGCGGATGCCGCGGGGCGCGAGCTCCAGGTAGGTCTCGAACAGGCGCTCGAACTTCAGGAGCGGCTTGTCGTAGAAGGCGACCGCGTCGAGGTCCTCGGCCCGGATCCCGCCCTCCTCGAGGCACCAGCGGGCGGCCCGGCCCGGGAAGCCCGCGTCGTGCTTCTTCCGCGTGAAGCGCTCCTCCTGCGCCGCCGCGACGACCTCGCCGTCGACGACGAGCGCGGCCGCGGAGTCGTGGTAGTAGGCCGAGAGGCCGAGGATTCGCTTCGGCACGTCAGAACAGCGTGTAGATGAAGGGCGCCAGGACGCTCTTCTCGGCGAGGACGAGGAGGAGGCCGATCAGGATCAGGAGGAAGAAGATCGGCGCGAGCCAGTACTTCTTCCGGTACTTCAGGAGCTCCCAGAGCTCCCCGAGGACTTCGTGCTTGGCCATCAGAACATCTTCTCGAAGTGGCGCGGGTCCCGGTTCCGCTCCGGGTACGGCACCCACGTCGAACGGCCCTTCCGGCGCCGGGCGAGCTCGTCGCGCCCCGCGATCCGGAGAAGGACGCCGAGGGGCGTGAGGACGAGGAAGAAGACGACGGAGAGGAAGACGACCGTGTTTACACGTCCGAGGGCGTGGGCGAAGGCCGTCCAGCCGCGGCGGACCGGCGCGAGGGCCCGCGGGGCCGCGGCCGCCGTCAGGAAGAGCGCCGCCGCGAGGCCCCCCGCCACGGCCGCCGCGAGGTCCTTCGAGGCGAGGACCAGGGCGAGGCCGGCGAGGGCGAACGCCCCCCCGACGACGAGTCCGAACTTCCTCTCTTCCGTCATTTCCGCTCCGCGGCGGGAGCCGCGGGAGCGCGGATGTTACCAGCGCCCCGCCGCTCGTCCGGCGCGGCGAGGGCCCGGACCTCCGTGGCGATCCGGGCGGCGAAACGGTCCGAGCCGGCGGCCGAGAAGTGGACCGGGTCCGCGAAGTCCGCGTCTCCGAAGGAGCCGTCCGCGAACGGGTCGACGAATGCGGCGACCCCCTCCCCTCCGAGGGCTCTCGCGGCCGCGTTGTAGCGCGCCACGCCGTCGAGGTAGCCCGCGGCGGTGAGCCCGGGTGTCCACGACTCGAGGTAGGCCCGGTCGAACGTCTCGCTCCCGGCGCGGAGGCGGGCCGTCTGCGCCACGAGGAGCACGCGGGCCCCGAAGGCCCTCGCGACGGCCGCCGTAGACCGCAGGTTCCGAGCGAAGACCTCCACCGCCTCCTCCGGCATCGCGTCGCGTCGCGTCCCCCCCACCCAGTCCCAGGCGGGCGCGTAGCCGTGGTCGTCGACCGCGAAGCCGGGCCTCCGGATCTTCCCGCGGAGCCACTCGATGAAGACGGAACGCGACACGAGCGGCAGGGGGGGCGTCCGCGCGCCGAGGACGCGCGGGAGGATCTCGCCGTGTCCCACGGAGTAGTCGCGGGCGAACGGCACGTGGCCCGCGGGCTGGAGGTCGTTGATGCCGGAGTAGACGACGACGACGTCGGGGGCGAGGTCGACGTCGCGCAGCTCCAGGGCGACGAGGCTCTGGACGCTCGTCCATCCCGGGAACCCGGCGTTCACGACGTCCGCGTCCGGGCCGAGGAGGCGCCCGAGCCGGGAGGGCCACGTCGAGGCGTCGTCGGCGGCCAGCAGGTCGAACGTCGTCGATCCCCCCTCGCAGACGACCCGGAACCGGCCCTCCGGCTTCGGGAGCTCGACCTCGGGCCCCCGGAGCCCGAGCGAGTTGAAGCGGATCTCGTGACCCGGGACACGGATGACGCCGCCGGGACGGCCCGAAACGGAGAGGAACGGGTGCGTCCGGTAGGCCTGGCCGATCTGGCGGACGAGCCGCGTGTCGCGCTCCTGCGCGGTCACCGGCCAGCTCCCCGACCTCGCGCGTCCGACGACCCGGCAGCCTCCCTCGAGGGCCAGGAAGAGGACCGCGGCGATCGCCGCCGGGAGGAGGACGTTGCTGCCGACGAGCCGGAGGCTGCGGGCGGACATGCGCGGGAGGATGCCATCGTCGCGCCCCGGCGGGGTAACCTCCCGAGGTCATGACGCCACGGTCCCGCGCCGGGACGCCGGCCGTCCGGCGGACGCTCCTCGCCGTCGCGGTCGTCCTCGCGCTCTCGGCGGACGACCGCAACGCGGGGAAGGTCTCCGACGGCCGCCAGGTCATCGAGACCGCCGTCGCGATCGTCGAGACGGGCAGCCTCGGGATCGCGAAAGGGGCGCCGCGCGCGGTCGAACGCGAGGACGAGGCGGTGTCCCGCTACGGCCTCGGCGCGAGCCTCGCGCAGCTCCCGGCGGCCTTCCTCGCCCCGTTCGTCGAGGAGCGGCTCGGCGCGGGCAGCTCCCAGCCGCTCTTCCTCCTCGCCTCCTTCGCGGCCACGCTGCTCGCGGCCGGCGCCGCGGGAGCCGTCGCCCGGCTCGCAGGGGCCCCGGCCGAAGCCCAGTCCCTCGCCGTCCTCCTCGCGGCCCTCGGCTCGCCGCTCGGCGCGTACGCGACCTCGGACTTCTCCGAGGCGCTCCAGGCCGCGGCGCTCGCGGGGGCGCTCGCCTTCGCCCTCGCCTCGGCCCGGTCCGGTGAGCCCCTCGCGGCCGCGCGCAGGGCCGCCGCCGCGGGCCTCTCCGCCGGCGTCGCCCTCCTCGTGAAGTCGAGCCTCGCCGCCGCAGCGCCGCTCCTCCTCCTCCCGCTCCTCGGCGCGTCCGTCCACCGCCGCCGACGGCTGGGGGCCGCGGCGCTCGGCGCCGCGCTTCCGGTCGCCGCCTGGGTCGCGTTCGAGCTCGTCCGCTTCGGCCGCCCGTTCGGCGGGTATCCGGGAGAGGGATTCACCCATCCTCTCTTCGACGGGCTCTGGAGGCTCCTCGTCGGCCCGAACCGCGGCCTCCTGCTCTTCTTCCCGGCGGCGGCCCTCGCCGTCGTCGGCCTCGCCCGAACGCTCCGACGACGCGACGACCCGGAAGCCCGTCTCGCGGCCGCGGGAAGCCTCGCCGCCTCGCTCGTCCTGCTCGTCACGTCGGCGGCCTGGTGGGCCTGGCACGGCGTCGGCGGGTGGGGCCCTCGCCTCCTCGTGCCGGCGGTCCCGCTCCTCGCCCCCTGGGCGAGCCTGGTCGTCTCGCGCCTCGGGAGCACCCCGCGGCGTCTCGTCGTCGCCGTCTCCGTCGTGTCGAACCTCCCACCGCTCCTCGTCCATCCCGCGTTCGTCGACACCTACGTGGCGAACTGCCGGCGGCCCCCTCTGACGCGCGCGCTCTCCCGCGAGGTCCCGGACCTCGCCGTCGAGACCGACGACGCGGGCCGGCCCACGGTCCCTCCGGAGCAGATCCTCTCCAGGCTCCCCGCAGCCGCTCCCCACCTCCTCTACCCGTGGTTCTTCGCCGCCTCCACCGCCGGGTCGCCGGAGGAGGTCGCCGCGCGCCTGGCGCGCCCCCCCTGGTACGACGCCCGCCCCGACCTCGGCCCGCGGCTCGTCCCGTTCCCCGTCGAGCTGGTCCCCCTGCTCGCCCCGGGCCCGCGTTGGAGCTTCTTCGGCCGTGCGTTCTTCGCCGGGGCCTCCGACCCGGCGGCGGCGACGGCCTATCTCGACGCACTCGCGCGGCAGGTGCTCCGCGCGCACGAGACCGCCCGGCTCGAACGGGCGCTCACGCTCGCCGTGAAGCTCTCGGCGCTCAGGCCCGGGGAGACGAGCGACGCGCTCGTCCTCGAGAGTCTCCGCCTCCTCGGCAGGCGCGAGGAGGCGCTCACCGTCCTCTCGAACCTTTCCCAGGAACGCGCGGCGAGCCCTCCGGTCTTCGTGGTCCGGGCCCTCTTCGCCCGCGACGACGGGAGGACCGGGCTCGCGAGCGAGTTCGCCGCGGCCTCCGCGCCGTTCTTCCCGGACACTCCGATCGCCCTCGCCTCCGGCGACCCGCGGGCGTGGCCCCCCACGTTCGCGGCCGCGGTCCGCCCCGGTCTGCCGGCCGCGCCGCCCAGGGATCGCACCTCGGGGGCCGCCCCCCGGTGACCCCGATCGCGTGGGCCGGGGGGGCGGCCGACGGCGGCGGCGGCCTGGCGGACGGACCGTCGGCCGGCGCCGGTCCGGGGACTTCGCGATGGCTGCCGATCCTGACCTGGGCCGTCTGGGTCGGGCTCGTCGCCTTCGTCTCGCTCCACCACGAGGCGTGGCGGGACGAGGCGGAGACCTGGCTCATGGCGAGGGACGCGCCGTTCGGGGAGATCCTCCACCGGACCGCCTACCTCGGGACCCCGGTCCTCTGGTTCTCGATCCTCGCTCCTTTCGCGAAAGCCGGCCTTCCCTTCGCGACCCAGGCGCTCCTCCACGGTGCGCTCGCGGCCGCGACGGTCTGGGTGCTCCTCCGCCACGCCCCGTTCCCGTCCGTCGTCCGCTCGGCGATCGCCTTCGGCTATTTCCTGTCGTTCGAGTACTCGGTCGTCGCGCGAGGGTACGTCCTCGTCGTGCTCGGGCTCTTCCTCCTCGCGGCCCGAAGGCGGGACGCGACCTGGGTCGACGGCCTTCTGATCGCCCTGACGGCCAACGCCACGACGCACGGCTTCCTCCTCGCGACCGTCGTGCTCGCGGTCCGCTACCGCGAGCTCCCGCGGACGGCGAGGATCGTCGCGGGCCTCGGGCTCGCCGCGGTCGTCTGGCAGCTCCAGCCTCCCGTCGACGGACAGATGGAGCCCTTCGGGCTGCTCCGCAACGCCGCGCTCCTGCCACGCTTCGCGCCGCTCGCCTTCTTCCCGGACCACGACTCCGTGCCGTTCCGGCTCGCGGGAGCCGTCCTGGCCGCCCTGGCCGTGGTCCGGTTGGCCCGGCGTCCCCGGGCCCTGGCCCTTCTCGTCCTCGGATGGGGGGCCCTCGTCGCCTTCTTCTCCTCCGTCCACGTCTCCGGGATCCGGCACGTCGGCCTCTTCGCTCTCTGGCTCGTGTACGTCTCCTGGGAAGACGCCGTCCGGGGCACGGGCCCGGCAAGCGGCCCGGCGGTCGCAGGAGCCTTCCGCGTCGCAGTCGGCGCGAGTCTCGCGGTGAGCCTCGTGACGGCCTCCCGAACGTGGAAGACGGAGGTCCGGACCCGTTTCTCCGAGGGAGTCGTGATGGCCGCCTACCTGAAGGATCACGGCCTCGCTCACGCCCCGATCGCCGCACACCCCGCGTCCCACTGCGAGTCCGTCCTCGTCCATCTGCCGAGGAGGACGTTCTGGTACCCGGGCATCCGCGCGCACGGTTCCTACATGCGGTGGGACGCCGACTACGCTCGCGGAGAGCTGCTCGGGACCCGGGCCGCGGCCGGCCGCGTCCGGACGGCTTTCCCCCGGGAGCGGCTCCCCCTGCTGCTCCTCGCCGGCCCGCTCCCGGGGGCCGAGGGCCTCGGCTACCGGCTCCGTCACGCCACCCCCGGCCGCTTCGCGCCCGGTCGGTTCGCGCACCCCGAGGAACGCTTCTTCCTCTACGAGCCCCTCCCCCCTCCACCTCCCTACGGGGTCCGGGCCGGGGCGAGGGCGGGAGGTCCCGCATGAGCCGACGGACCGCGCTCGTCGTCGTCTTCCTGGCCCTCGCGGCGCGCCTCGCGCTCCTCGCCCTCGTCCACCACCGCGACCCGATGGCCTTCAGCTACGTCGACACGGAGGACTACCTCGGCCCCGCACGAGCCCTCCGGGACCTCGGGGCGTACGCCCCGGGACCCGACCGCCCGGGCGAAGCCGAGATCGTGAGGGCCCCCGGGTACCCGCTGCTGATGGCCGCGACGTTCACGCTCCTCGGAGAGGAGAGGTGGGCGGTCTCCGCGGTCGGGGCGCTCCTGGCCACGGCGACCGCGCTCGTCCTCCTCTTCGGGATGGGCCGCTTCGTCGGCGAGAGAGCCTCCGCCTGGGGGGCGACCCTCCTCTGCCTCGACGCCGGGTCTGTCGCCCGCTCGCTCGACCTCCTCTCCGAGACGCTCTTCACCCTGCTGCTCGCCCTGGCGCTCCTGGCGCTCTGCTCGGCGGTCTCCCGCGGGCCGGTCCGGCCCGCGCCGGCCCTTCTCGCGGGCTTCCTGACGGGAGCCGCGGTCCTCGTCCGTCCGATCCTCCTGTACTTCCCGCTCGCCGCGGCCGCGGGGCTCGCGCTCGTCGCCGTCCGCCGCGCTGCCGGGACGAAGGCGCGCCTGCTGCCGGTGGCCGCGTTCCTCGCCCCCGTGATCCTCCTCGCCGGCGGCTGGATCGTCCGGAACGGCGTCGCGACGGGTGCGTACGTCATGACCCCCGTCGCGGGGCACCAGCTCCTCCACCGCCGCGCGGCCGCCGTCGACGCGCGCGTCCGCGGCGTCTCGCTGACGCGCGCCCAGGAGGAGCTCGGGATCCGCGAGGCCTTCTTCCGCTGGCGCGGGCCCGGCTCCGAGCGGGAGCTCTTCGGCGCGCGGCGCTACGCCGAGGTCTTTCCGGCCACCGCCGGCCTCAGCGCCGCCGAGCTCGACCGACGGTGGACGCGGCGGGCGCTCGAGATCTTCCGCGAGCACCCGCTCGGGACCGCGCGAATGCTCGCGGAGGGGACGGCGATGCTCCTGCTCTCCCCGCCTCCCGTGATCCTGAGCGCGAAGTGGGGCCTCCTGCGCCCGTCGGAGGAGCTCTTCCGCCTCTGGTCGGACCAGGAGCTCGGACGCTTCGCCGCGCGCCTGAGGCAGGAATCCCCCCGGGTCTGGGCCGCGGCCGTCGGGGCCGTCGTCCAGCTCGTCGTCCTCTTCGGCCTCGCGCTCGCGGGCCTCCTCCTCCTCGGACGACGCGTCCCGACGGCCGTGCAGGCCGTCCTCGCGGGGACGTTCCTCTACCTCGCCGCGACGTCCGCGGGGACGGACGCGCTGGACGACCGGTTCCGGGTCCCGCTGATGCCGGTCGCCTGCCTCTACGCCGGCGCGTCGCTCGCGGCGCTCCCGTCGCGGCCCTCGCGCGACGAGCTCTCCGGCGCCGGCTTGGCGAGCATCCGGTAGAAGAAGTCGTCGTCCTCCTCCGGCGTGCTGCTCTTCTTGACGACGCAGTGCTCGCAGTCGATCCCGGGTCTCGACGCCGTGAACTCCTCCCGAAGCGCCGCGAGGGCCGGCCCGCCCCAGATCTCGCCGAAGCTCGACCGCGCGAGGTTCCCGACCGGGGGACGGGTCCACGAGATGCAGGGGGAGACGTCTCCGTTCGCGTGGATCGCGACGGTGTCCCACGGGCGGCGGCACGTCACCTTCCCGCCGTCGGCGGCGAAGAGGTCGATCGGCGACGGCTGCCACCTCAGGACGCCCCAGTCGGCGATCCCCGTCCGCTCGGTGAAGGCGCGAAGCTCGTCGCGGACCCAGAGGACCTTCCCGTAGAAGGCGGCGTCCGCCGTTCCCTTGTAGACGGCGTCGCTCATCCTCGCGACGGTACGGACGTCGACGCCGTCCGCGCCGAGCTCCTCCGCCATGGCGAGGAAGGCGGGGAACTCCTCGACGTTCGCCTCCGAAAGCACGTGGTTGATCCTCAGGGCCGGGAACGGCGAGCCCGCCCGGCGCTTCCGTTCCGTCAGCATCCGGACGTTCGAGAGGACCCGGTCGAACCGCGCGCCGACCCGGATCCGCTCGTACGTCGCCGCGGTCGCGCCGTCGATCGAGACGGCGACGCGCGAGATCCGGCACGCGACGAGCTTCTCGACGCGCTCCTCGTTCCAGAGCGTCCCGTTCGTGATGACCTCCGTGAAGGGGACGCCGCTTCGCGACGCGAGCTCGAGGCGGAGGTCGAAGTCCCGCGTCATGTAGGGCTCCGTGAGGCACGAGAGGGCCAGGTAGGAGGTCGCCGGGAGGACCTCGGCGACGACCTTCTCGAAGAGCGCGAGCGGCATGTCGTACTTCCCGAGCCCGGGGACGCGCGGGTCGCTGAAGCCGCACATCACGCAGCGCAGGTTGCACTTGTTGTTCTGGTCCATGAAGACGCTCAGGAACCGCTCGGTCGCCATGCCCGGAGTAGAGCAGAAGGTGCTCGGCCGTGTCGACGAACGGCGGGCGCCGGGACCGCGTCCCGCCGGGCCGCGGCCCCGGGACCGGCGCGCCCGGCTCCCCGCCGCCGGCCGCGCCCGCGACGCTGCCGTACACTCCGCCTTCCGTATGGAGGCTCCATGACCACGAGCCAGCACAAGAACCTGGCGATCCTCGTCGGCGGCGGGCCGGCGCCCGGCATCAACAGCGTCATCAGCGCGGCGACGATCCGCGCCGAGCTCGAGGGGGTCTCGGTCCTCGGCATCCGCGACGGCTTCGAGTGGCTCATGCAGGGGAACGTCGAGCACGTCCACCCGCTCACGATCGACGAGGTCTCCCGGATCCACTTCCGCGGCGGCTCGCACATCGGCATCGCCCGCGCGAACCCGACGAAGGACCCGCAGCTCCTCGAGAACGCCGTCATCTCGCTCCTCCGTCTGAACGTCTCGCGGCTCATCACGATCGGCGGCGACGACACGGCCTTCTCCGCGATGAAGCTCGCCGAGAAGGCGGACGGGCGGATCGCCGTCGTCCACGTCCCGAAGACGATCGACAACGACCTCGACCTCCCGCCCGACGTCGACACCTTCGGCTTCCAGACGGCCCGGCACGTCGGCGTCGAGATCGTCAAGAACCTGATGGTCGACGCGCGGACGACGTCGCGCTGGTACTTCGTCATCGCGATGGGGCGGAAGGCGGGCCACCTCGCGCTCGGCATCGGCAAGGCCGCCGGCGCGACGCTCACGCTCATGCCCGAGGAGTTCCAGGGGCAGAAGGTCCGCTTCCGCGCGATCGTCGACACCCTCGTCGGGGCGATCCTGAAGCGCCTGAGCTACGGGCGCCGGGACGGCGTCGCGATCATCGCCGAGGGGCTCGTCCTCGAGCTCGACCCCGAGGAGCTCAAGGGGCTCGCGGAGGCCGAGCGGGACGCCCACGGGCACCTCAGGATCGCCGACGTGAACATCGGCGAGATCCTGAAGGCGGCCGTCCAGGAGGAGCTCAAGAAGCTCGGCGTGAAAGCGACCGTCACGGACAAGAACATCGGCTACGAGCTCCGCTGCGCCGACCCGATCCCCTTCGACCTCGAGTACACGCGGGACCTCGGCTACTGCGCGGCGAAGTACATCCTCTCGGGCGGCACGGGGGCGATGGTCTCGATGCAGGGAGGGAACTTCGTCCCGATCCCGTTCGAGGAGATGCTCGACCCGCAGACGGGGCGGACGAAGGTGAGGATGGTCGACGTCCACTCGACGCGCTACGCGATCGCGCGCCGCTACATGATCCGGCTCCGCAAGGACGACTTCGAGGACCCGCACGAGCTCGCGAAGTTCGCCGCGACGTGCGGCATGTCGCTCGCCGACTTCCGGCAGCGCTTCGGCTACCTCGTCGAGAACGAGCTCCCGCCGATCGTCCTCGTGCCGTCGGGGCATCGCGACGAGACCGGCCCCGGGAGCAACTCCTTCTTCGAGGGGGAGACGCTCTAGCCGCGCGGCGGGGCGGCCGCCCTCAGGCGGCCGCCCCCGGTCCTGCCTGGCCGAGGAGGCGGACGACGGGCTCGACGGTGCGCCACCAGGGATCCGTCGCCCGCTCGTAGGCCTCCTCCACCTTCCCCGGAAGGCCCGCGAGCGGGAACGCCGTCATCCGCCCCGCCTGGAAGCCGAGGTAGCAGGCGGCCGGGTCGTCCTTGGCGCTCTCCTCGAGGAGGACCTCGACGGCGCGCGCCGCAAAGCGGGTCGCGACGATCCGGTCGAACGGCGTCGGGTCGCCCCCCTGCTGGAGGTGGCCGAGGATCGCCTGCCGCGCGTCGAACACGCCGCGCCCCTCCGCCTCGAGGAGGCGGCGCAGGACGTCCGTCGTGAAGACCGGGCTCGCGTTCTCGTTCCGGATCATGAGCGCGAGGCGCTTCCCCTTGCGGAACCCCTCGACGAGGTGCTCGACGTCCCGCTCGAGCGCCTTCATCGTGATCCCCTCCTCGTGCGTCCAGACCCGCTCGGCCCCCGTCGCGAGGCCCGACATGACGGCGAGGTAGCCGCAGAAGCGCCCCATCACCTCGACGACGAAAGCGCGGCGCCACGCCACGGCCGATTGCTTGATCCGGTCGACGGCCTCGACGATCGCGTTCAGCGCGCTGTCCGCGCCGATCGAGAGCTCGGAGCCGGGGAGGGAGTTGTCGATCCCGGCGGGGACGCAGACGATCGGGACCCGGAACGCCGGACGCTCGGGGCGCGCCTCGAGCATCCGCGCCGCGGCCTGGTAGGCGGCCCAGCCGCCGACGAGGAGGACCCCCTCGACCTGCTGCGCCGCGAGGGCGGCCGCGAGCGCGGGGAGCTCGGCGGGGGACGGGACCTTCCGGCTCGTCCCGAGCTCGGCGCCGCCGAGGGAGACCCAGCCGTGGACGCTCATCCAGTCGAGCCCGGCGACGTCGCCCGCGAGGAGGCCGTCGAAGCCGCCTCGGGCGCCGAGGACGACGTGACCCTGGTCGACGAGGAGCCGGACGGCCGCGCGGACGGCGGTGTTCATCCCGGGCGCCGGGGCCCCCGCGTGGAGGACGAGGAACCGCCGCCGCCGCTGCCCGTCGCGAGGCCCGTGTGGGAAGGCGCGGACGAGCGTCTTCAGGATCCGGAAGGCGTTCCGGAAGCTCGTGCCGCGGAGCTCCGTCGCGCGGTCGAAGTCGCCTCCGCGGATCGCCTCGCCGACGGCACGCGCCTTCTCGACGTTCTCCATGAGCGGCACGCGGGCCGGGCGGTTCTCGCGCAGGCCGATGAGGCAGGGCACGTCGTCGGGGCCGTACCGGCAGACCTCCTCGATCGCCGCGACGCCGAGGAGCGTCCCCATCGTCCGGTCGAAGGCGCTCGGGGCGCCGCCCCGCTGGACGTGCCCGAGGACGGTCGTCCTCGTCTCCGTCCCGAGCCGCTCCTCGAGGAGCTTCCGGATCCGCTCCGCCTCGATCGGCCGTCCGTTCCGGTCGACGGCTCCCTCCGCGAGGATGACGGTCGAGTGGCGGCGTCCCGCCTTCCGCCCCTCGGCGAGGACGGCGCACATCTTCTCCTCCCAGTCGTCCCCCTCGGGGGGCGCCTCGGGAATGAGGACCCAGCCCGCGCCCGTCGCGAGGGCGCTCATGAGAGCGAGGTAGCCGCAGTTGCGCCCCATGACCTCGACGACGAACGTCCGCTGGTGGCTCGCGGCCGTCGAGACGAGCGCGTCGACCGCCTCGACGATCCGGTGGAGCGCCGTGTCGGCCCCGATCGTCATGTCGGTCCCCGCCATGTCGTTGTCGATCGACCCGACGAGCCCGACGAGCGCGAGCGGGGCCGCGGCGCGTGCCGCCTCGGCCGGGAGCTCTCCCTTCGCGGCGAGCTCCTTGAGGAGGCCGGGCCACTCGCGCCGGAAGAGGTCCGCGCCGGTCAGCGAGCCGTCGCCCCCGACGACGACGAGGGCGTCGATCCGCTCCCGCGCGACGTTCCGCGCCGCCGCGAGACGGCCCTCGCGCGTCCGGAAGGCCGGGCAGCGGGCCGTCCCGATGACGGTCCCCCCCTTCGCGAGGATCCCGCCGACGTCGTTCCACCCCATCCGGCGAATCCGTTCTCCCCCTTCGACGAGGCCCTGGAAGCCCTCCTGGACGGCGAAGACCTCGAGCCCCTTCTCGAGCGCCGCGCGGACCGCGGCCCTCACGACGGCGTTCATGCCGGGGGCGTCTCCGCCGCTCGTCAGGATCGCCACGCGCCGGGGCTTCTCGCTCGCCATGTCGTACCCCTTCCGTCCGGACCGGCCCGGCCCGGGCCGTCGATTCTAGGAGGCCGGGACCGCCCCGGTCAGGCGTCCGCCGGCCCGGGGAGCTTCGTCGTCGGCTCGCCGAGCGCGAAACCCTGTCCGAACTCGACGCCGAGCTCGCGGAGGACGGCCACCGAGCCGAGGTTCTCGACCTGCTCGGCGATCGTCTCCTTCCCGAGCGTGTGGGCGACGGTGTCGATCGCGCGGACGAGGGCGCGGTTCGCGAGGTTCGTGTCGAGCTCGCGGATGAACGAGCCGTCGATCTTCACGTAGTCGGCCGGGAGGCTCTGGAGATAGGAGAACGACGAGAAGCCGATGCCGAAGTCGTCGAGGGCGAAGCGGCACCCGAGCTCGCGGAGCCTTCGCATCCACTCCCGCGCGGCGATCATGTCGCGGACCGCGGTCGTCTCCGTCACCTCGAAGGCGAGCCGCCCCGGGCCGACGCCGCTCTCGCGGATCCGCTCCTCGATCGCGAGGAGGTGCGCTTCCTCGCCGAGGCTCGCCCCCGAGAGGTTCACGAAGACCTCGAGGTCGTCCCGGCCCTTCAGGAGGGCGAGGACCTCGTCGACGACCCAGGCGTCGAGCTGCGGGAGGAGGCCGAACTGCTCCGCGGCGGGGAGGAAGGCGCCCGGCCCGACGAGGGCGCCCGAGTCGTCCCGGAGGCGGAGGAGCGCCTCGTAGTGGGCCGTCCGGCCCGTTTCGAGGCGGAGGATCGGCTGGTAGGCGAGGACGAATCGCCGGTCCCTGAGGGCGTCCTTCACCCGCGAGGCCCAGGCGCTCGCCTCCGACAGCGGCGTCGGGGAGACGGAGTCGTCGACGAGGACGACCCGGTTCCGGCCCCGCTCCTTGGCCGCGTAGAGGGCCGAGTCGGCGAGCGCGAGAAGGGAGGCGGCCGGGAGCCGGCCGTCGATCGGGACGACGCCGACGCTCACGCCGAGGTCGAAGCGCCGGCCGCCCACCTCGAAGCGGTGCTCGTGGACGGCGCGCCGGAGCCTCTCGGCGACCATCCGCCCCGCGTCGGCGGGGATCCCCTCGAGGACGAGGACGAATTCGTCGCCGCCGAGCCGGGCGATCTCGTCCCCCGGCCGGCGGAGCGTCCCGAGGAGGCGGGCGAGCTCGACGAGGACCGAGTCGCCCGCGGCGTGCCCGAGCGTGTCGTTGACGACCTTGAAGTGGTCGAGGTCGAGGAGGAGGAGGGAGCCGGGCGTGCCGCGCCGCGCCCGCGCGACGACGCGTTCGAGGCTCTCCTCGACGGAGCGGCGGTTCCCGAGGTCCGTGAGCGGGTCGTGGAGCGCGAGGTAGCGGATCCGCTCCTCGGCACGGCGGCGCTGGGTGACGTCCTGCTTGACGGCGACGAAGTGGCGGATCGAGCCGTCCGCTCCGGGGACGGGTGTGATCGTCTGCTCCTCGACGTAGACCGTCCCGTCCTTGCGCCGGTTGTAGAGCTCGCCGCGCCAGACGTCCCCGCCGAGGATCGTCTCCCACATCTTCTCGTAGTAGAAGTCGCTCTGGATCCCCGACTTCAGGACACGGGGGGTCTGCCCGACGGCGTCCTGGGGCGAGAAGCCGGTCAGGTCCGAGAAAGCCCGGTTCACCCACTCGACGCGCCCCTCGCGGTCCGTGATGACGACGGCGTTCGCCGTCGCCTCGAGGGCGGCCGTCTGGAGCGCGATCCGCTCGAGCTGCTCGGCCTCGAGGAGCGAGAGGGAAACCTGGTCCGCGAACCGTGTGATCGGCTCCACGACGCCGTGCGTGAAGGCGCCCGGCGTGGCCGCGTAGCACGAGAGGACCCCGAGGACCCTCTCGTTCCCGACGAGCGGGACGGCGAGCGCCGAACCGAGCCCCCAGGCGGCCGCCTTCGGACGCCACGGGTCGATCCGCGGATCCTCGATCGCGTCGACGACCTGCGGGCGGCCGCTCCGGACCGCCTCGCCCGAAGGGCCCCGCCCCTCCGGAGCGCCGTCCCACCGGAACCGGGCCCCCTGGACGAAGCCGGCCGCGCCTCCGGCGACGGCCCGCGGCTCGATCCGCCCGTCCGGCTCCTTCAGGCCGATCCAGACGACGGGGAACTCGAAAAGCTCCGCGACGCGGGCACAGATCCGGGAGAGGAGGACGTCGAGCGACTCCCGACGGAGAAGGCCCCTCTCCGTCTCGTGGAGGAGGGCGACGACCTCCTCGTCGCGTCGCTTCGCGGTCACGTCGCGGCTCGTGATCACGAGACCGTCGGGCGACCCGTCCGGCGCGCGGACGAGCGTGGCGACGGAGTCGACCCAGAGCCAGCGGCCGTCCTTCGTCCGGAACCGGTACTCCGTCGAGGCGTGGCCCGCGGACCGCGCCTGCCGGCCGAGCGTCTCGCGGACCCTCTCGACGTCGTCGGGGTGGATGAACTCGAACGCCGAGTGGCCGATGAACTCGTCCGGAGCCCACCCCGTCGCGGCCTCGTACGAGGGGGTCGCGAAGCGGACGAGGCCGGCGAGGTCCGTCTCGGAGATCACGTCGAGCATGTTCTCCGCGAGCCGCTTCAGCTCCCTCTCCCGCTCGCGGAGGATCCGGTCGCGCTCGACGCGCTCGGTGACGTCGCGGACGACGGAAAGGACCGAGTCCGCGTCGTGCGGGACGACCCGGCCCTCGAAGACGCGCCGCCCGGCAGGGACATCGAGGGTGTACTCGACGGTCTGCGGCCGCCCCTCCTCGAGGCACCGCCGGATCGCCCCCATCCAGACCTCCGCAGGGCCCGGCGGGAGGACCTCGGCGACGGTCGTCGAGAGAAGCCTCTCGTGCGGCGCGGCGAGCGCCTCCGGCTTCGCGGCGTGGACGGCGAGGTAGCGGCCGTCCCGCCCGAGGACGAAGAGGAGGTCCGGAAGCGCCTCGAGGAGCGCCCTGTGCCGCCGCTCGCTCTGGCGGAGCGCCTCCTCGGCGCGCCGGCGCTCGATCGCGAGGGCGACCTGCGAGGAGACGAACCCGAGGAGGGCCTGGTCCTCGGGTCCGTAGCGGACGTTCCCGGCGTAGCTCTGGACCGCGAGGACGCCGATCGTCTTCTCCCCGACCCTGAGCGGGACGCCGAGCCAGTCGATCGAGGCGGCCCCGACGGGCTCCACCTCCCCGCGGGCGACGAGCGCGTCGAAGACCTCCGGCGAGGCGAGGAGGGGCTCCCCCGTCCGGACGACCCACCCCGTCAGCCCCCTCCCGACGGGCGTGGCCTCCGAGGGGGGCTCCGCGTCGATCTCGTCCCGGAAGTAGGGGAACGTGACCCGCCCCTCCTCGTCGAGGAGGGCGACGTAGAGGTTCCGGGCCTCCATGAGCCCCGCCACGATCCGGTGGATGCGCGCGAAGAGGTCGTCGAGCCCTCCGCTCGACGTGACAGCCTGCGCGATCGCGTAGGTCGCCTCCTGGAGCCGCCTCTGGCGCCGGTAGCGATCCGTCGCTCCGCCTCCCCCGGTTTCCTCGCTCCTCATGCCTCGTCCGGTCGGCCGATGTTAGCCGCTGGGGGTCGCCGGCGGGCGGCCCGCGGGGGGAGAATGCGGGCGTCCTCCCCGAGCCCCGCTCCTGCCGCACCGGTCCCGCGGGAGAGGCCTTGACAAGACGACGAAATATAACTATATTCCCATATAGTCACACGCTAGAGGGGCGAGAGACGCCCCTCCCCGGCAAGGAGGAGACATGAGAATCGGAACGGCGGCGGCGATCCTGGTCCTCGCCACCGGCGCCGCCCGCGCGGACGAGCCCCTCGCGCTCGGCGACGCGATGGCCCGTGCCCGCGAGGGCGCCCGCGAGGTCGCCGCCGCGAAGGCCCGCCAGGAGGCAGCCGCGGCCCGCGCGCGGCAGGCCGCGGCGTTCCGCCTCCCCTCGCTCACCCTCTCGGAGACCTACGTGAGGACGAGCTCCCCCGTCGATTCGTTCGGCCTGAAGCTGAACCGCGAGGAGTTCTCCTTCCCGGACTTCGTCGGGAGCGACCCGAACGACCCGGGCTGGTCGGGGACGGCGATCACGCGCGCCGAGACGACGGTCCCGCTCTTCACCGGCGGCGAGCTCTCGGGCCGGATCGACCAGGCGCGGAGCGCCGCGGACGCCGCGACGAGCCAGACCTCCTGGGCGGCCGACAACGCCGCCCTCGCCGCCGGCGAGGCGTGGGTGATGCTCGCGCAGGCGGAGGAGTTCGTCGCCCTCCTCACGAAGGCGCGCGACACCGTGAAGGCCCACGTGGAGCTTGCGAAGAGCTACGTCGAGCAGGGGATGCTCGTCCGCTCCGAGCTCCTCCGGGCCGAGGTCGAGCTCGCGCGGGTCGAGGACCTCCTCGAGGACGCGAAAGGGAAGGCCCGGGTCGCGAACGCGAACCTCGCCTTCCGGATCGGCGTCGACCAGGGCTCGACCTGGGCCCTGGCGCCTCTCCCCGGCCCGAAGCCTCTCGACGGCGACGCGTCCTCGTGGGTCGCGTCGGCCGCCTCCCGCAAGGACCTCTCGGCGGCGCGGAGCCTCCTCCGGGCCGGCGAGCTCGAGGAAAAGGTGAAGAAGGCCGCCTGGCTCCCGAAGGTGGGCGTCCTGGCCCGCTGGGACCTCCACGACAAGAACCTCTTCGGCGCGAGCGGCTCGGCCGGCACCGTCATGGCCTTCGCCTCGGTGAACCTCTTCCAGGGGGGCGCCGACAAGGCCGCCCTCGTCGCCGCGCGCGAAGACGCCCGCGCCGGGCGCGAGGACGTCGCCCGGTTCGCGGACGGCGTCGCCCTCGAGGTGAGGCAGGCGTACGAGGAGGCCGCGACGGCCCGCGCCCGCCACGCGACGGCCGTGAAGGCGCTCGAGGCCGCCCGCGAGAGCGAGAGGATCACCGACGAGCGCTTCCGGAGCGGCGTCGTGAGGACGATCGACCTCCTCGACGCGGCGACCGCCCGAAGGGAGGCCGAGACCCGCGAGCTCGTCGCCCGGGCCGACGCGCACGCCACCGCGCTCCGCCTCGCCGTCAGGGCGGGGAAGGCGCCGGAGACGGCGATCCCGTGACGGAAGCCCGCCCCCGCACCCCCGACCAGATGAAGAAGAGCACGGAGGCTCGCATGACCCCTCGGAAGACCCTCTCCCTCGTCGCGATCACCGTGGCGGGCACGCTCGCCCTCTCCGCCTGCGGAGGCGGGAAGGAGGCCGGCGAGGCCGCCGCCCCCGCCCCCGTCACCGCCTCCCTCGCGAAGGCCGAGGCGCGCGAGCTGCCGCAGCGGATCGAGCTCTCCGGCACCGTCGAGGCCGGCAAGTCCGCGATGGTGTCGAGCCGCGTGATGGCCGCCGTCGTCGCCGTCCCGGTGAAGGAGGGCGACCTCGTCGCGCAGGGCCAGCTCCTCGTCGAGATCGACCCGCAGACGGCGAAGGGGCAGGAGTCGCAGGCCCGCGGCGCGCTCGCGCAGGCGAAGGCGGCCCTCGCCCTCGCGGAGCGGAACTGGCAGAGGTTCCAGGCGCTCCAGAAGTCGGCCGCGGCCTCCGAGCTCGAGGTCGACATGGCCCGGATGCAGTACGAGCAGGCGAAGGGGGCCGTCGAGCAGGCGACCGGCGCCGTCGAGGCCGCCTCCTCCGTCGCGCGCGAGTCACGCGTCGTCGCGCCGTTCGCCGGGCGGGTCGCCCGGAAGATGGTCGACCCGGGCGACCTCGCCGCCCCCGGCCGGCCGCTCGTCGTCGTCGAGTCGACCGCCGGCCGCCGCCTCGTCCTCTCGGTCCCCGAGAGCGTCGCCGTCGCCTCGAAGCTGAAGACCGGCGCGCTCCTCCCCGTCTCTCTCGACGCGATGCCGGGCGCGACGCTGCAGGGCCGCGTCGTCGAGATGTCGGCCGGGGCCGACCCCGCGAGCCACTCCTTCACGGCGCGCGTCGAGGTCTCGGGCGCCCAGGTGCCGACCGGCGTCACTGGCCGCGCCCTCCTCGAGACGGGCCGGCGGACGGCCGTCGTCGTCCCCGCATCCGCCGTCCTCCGGCAGGGGGCGATGAGCCTCGTCGTCGTGAAGGACGAGGAGGGGAAGGCGCGGACCCGCGCCGTCACGCTCGGCACCCGCGACGGCGACCTCGTCGAGGTCCTCTCCGGCCTGAAGGGGGGCGAGGACGTCCTCGTCGGCCTCGCGCAGGCCCCCGCCGACGGCGCCCCGGTTAACGCCTCCTCCGAGGTGGGCAAGTGAGCGAGCCCCGCGACGAGGCGGCCCCGAAGGCCGCCGAGGGCGCCGCGGGGCCGACCCCGCCGTCCTCCCACGCCGACACGAAGCGCGAGGCGCTCCGCCTCAAGATGACGCGCCGCCCCGTCGGCGCCTCCGGCCGGATCGCGAAGGCCTTCCTCGAGTCGAAGCTGACGCCGCTCCTCGTCGTCGCCTCCCTCCTCGTCGGCGCGTTCGCCGTGATGGTGACGCCGCGCGAGGAGGAGCCGCAGATCAAGGTCCCGATGATCGACGTCTTCCTCGGGATGCCCGGCGCCACCGCCCAGGAGGTGGAGCGCCGCTTGACGTCGCCCCTCGAGAAAGCGATCTACGAGATCCCGAACGTCGAGTACGTCTACTCGATCACGCAGCCCTCGGGCGGGATGATCATCGTCCGCTTCCTCGTCGGGACCGACCCCGACCAGGCGGCGGTACGGGTCCACACGAAGCTCGCCGAGAAGGCCTCCGAGCTCCCGCCCGGCGCGATGCCGCCGCTCGTCGTCCCCCGCGGGATCGACGACGTCCCGGTCCTCGCCTACACGCTCAGCTCCGCGGACGCCTCGCCCATGCAGCTCAAGGAGGTCGCCGAGGAGCTGAAGGTCGAGCTGACGAAGCACCCGCGCGTCGCCCAGGTGACCGTCCTCGGCGGCGAGAAGCGGGCCGTGAAGGTCGCCTTCGACCGCGATCGCCTCGCGGCCCACCAGGTCTCGCTCCTGCAGGCCTACATGGCGCTCTCCGGCGCGAACTGGCGCCTCCCCGCAGGGAGCTTCGCTACCTCGGACTCCGAGACGCAGGTCGAGGTCGGCTCGCTCTTCCGCTCGGCCGAGGAGGTCGGCAACGCGGTCGTCGCCGTCTGGAACGGCCGCCCCGTCTTCCTGCGCGACGTCGCGACCGTCACGGACGGCGCCGACGAGCCGTCCCAGTACGTCTGGCACATGACGGGAGCCGGGGGGGCTCGGGGGGCGCGCGAAGCCACGCCCCCCGGAGCGATGAGCGGCCCCGGCGCGGCGCACCACGGGCTCGCGCCCGGCACCGATACCGCCGCCGTCACCGTCTCCGTCGCCAAGAAGCCCGGCACGAACGCGGTCGAGCTCGTCGAGGAGCTCGACGCGAAGGTCGCCGGCCTGAAGGGGAAGGTCGTCCCCTCGAACGTCACGCTCACGAAGACGCGCGACTACGGCCACACGGCCGACGAGAAGTCGAACGAGCTGATCTTCCACATGGCGCTCGCGACCTTCTCCGTCGTCCTCCTGATGGCGTTCGCCCTCGGGCGGCGCGAGGCGGTCGTCGTCCTCGTCGCCGTCCCGATGACGCTCGCCCTCACGCTCGCCTCGTCCTACCTCTTCGGCTACACGCTGAACCGCGTCACGCTCTTCGCGCTGATCTTCGCGATCGGCATCCTCGTCGACGACGCGATCGTCGTCGTCGAGAACATCCACCGGCACTACGAGCTCGGCTGGGGCCCGCCGCGCCTGACGACCGTCTACGCCGTCGACGAGGTCGGCAACCCGACGATCCTCGCGACGTTCGCCGTCGTCGGCGCGCTCCTGCCGCTCGTCTTCGTCTCCGGCCTCATGGGCCCGTACATGGCCCCGATCCCGATCAACGCCTCGGCGGCGATGATCTTCTCCCTCTTCGTCGCGTTCGTCGTCTCCCCCTGGCTCACGTTCAAGCTCTTCCGGAAGTACGCCGAGGAGCACGCGAACCGCTCCGCCTTCGAGAGCCACGCCGCGACGCCCCAGGAGGACAAGCTCCACCGCTTCTACCAGAGGCTCTTCACGCCGCTCCTGACGAGCCCCGCGAAGAGCTGGGCCCTCATCGGCGGCGTCGTCGTCCTCCTCCTCCTCTCGATGTCGCTCGTCTACTTCAAGGTCGCCAAGGTCAAGATGCTCCCGTACGACAACAAGAGCGAGATCCAGGTCGTCGTCGACATGCCCGAGGGGACGACGCTCGAGGCGACGAACGCCGTCGCGCGGGACCTGGCGCGGAAGGTGCGCGAACAGCCCGAGGTGACCGACGTGCAGGTCTACGTCGGGACGACCGCGCCGTTCAACTTCAACGGCCTCGTGCGGCACTACTTCCTCCGCTCCGGCCCCCTCGTCGCCGACCTCCAGGTCAACCTCCTCCCGAAGCAGGAGCGGAAGCGCGACTCGCACACGTTCGCCAAGGACGTGCGGACGCTGCTCCTTCCGATCGCGAAGCGCCACGGCGCGAACATCAAGGTGACGGAGGTGCCGCCCGGACCGCCCGTCCTCTCCACGATGGTCGCCGAGATCTACGGCCCCGACATGGCGAAGCGGATCGACCTCGCCCGCCAGGTGCGGACGATCTTCGAGGAGACGCCCGGCATCGTCGACGTCGACTGGCACGTCGAGGACGAGGCCCCGAAGGTGGAGCTCGTCGTCGACCGCGAGAAGGCGACCCGCGCCGGAGTCACCCCGGAGGTCGTGACGCGCACGCTCCGCGTCGCGCTGAACGGCGCCGACGCCGGGCTCCTCCGCGACGAGAGCTCCCGGAGCCCCGTCCCGATCGTCCTCCGCCTCGAGAGGGCCCAGCGCTCGAGCCTCGACGGCCTCCTGCAGACCGCCGTCCACGGAGGCACGGGGCGCCTCGTCCCGCTCCGCGAGCTCGTCACGGTGAAGGAGACGAAGTCCGAGCGGTTCATCTACCACAAGAACCTCCAGCCCGTGACCTACGTCCTCGCCGAGATGGCGGGCGTCGCCGAGGCCCCCGTCTACGGGATCCTCGACATGGGAGAGAGGATCGAGGCGCTGAAGGCGCCCGACGGCTCCCCGCTCCAGGTCATGTCGACGACGCTCCCGACCGACTCCACGAAGTACGCGATGAAGTGGGACGGCGAGTGGCACATCACGTACGAGGTCTTCCGCGACATGGGGATCGCCTTCGCGGCCGTCCTCGTCCTGATCTACTTCCTCGTCGTCGGCTGGTTCCGGAGCTTCGTGACGCCGCTCATCATCATGGCGCCGATCCCGCTCACGCTCATCGGCATCCTGCCGGCGCACGGCCTCTTCGGCATCTTCTTCACCGCGACGTCGATGATCGGCTTCATCGCGCTCGCGGGGATCATCGTCCGCAACTCCATCCTCCTCGTCGACTTCATCAACCTCGAGCTCGAGATGGGCGAGAGGCTCGAGGACGCGGTCATCAAGGCCGGCGCCGTCCGGTTCCGCCCGATCGCGCTCACGGCCGCGGCCCTCGTCGTCGGCGGCGGCGTCATCCTCCTCGACCCGATCTTCCAGGGGCTCGCCGTGGCGCTCATCGCGGGCGTCGTCGTCGCGACCGCCCTGACCCTCGTCGTCATCCCGCTCCTCTACTACATGTACCTCAAGGCGGTCGGCGTCGAGAAGGCGCTCCCGCCGCAGGACGACGCCGCCTGACGCGCTCGCCGGGGGGCTCGCTCTCCGGGGGCGCCGTTCGCGGCGCCCCCGGCCCCCCCGGCTCACGGAACGAGAAAACCCGAAGGAGAGACACCGACATGAACCTCAACGAATGGCTCCGGGCGATCGCCGGCTTCTTCGTCCTCCTCTCCGTCGTCCTGGCGGTGACGGTCGACCAGCGCTTCCTCTGGTTCACCGGCTTCGTCGGCCTGAACCTCCTCCAGTCGGCCTTCACGAAGTGGTGCCCCGCGATCGCGATGCTCCGGAAGCTGGGCGTGAAGGAGGGCGGCGCGTGCGGATGCTGATGATCGTCGTCGACGACGGGAAGAAGGAGGAGCTCGAGGTCCTCCTCCGGAAGGCCGGCGTCACCGGCTGGACCGAGATCGCGGGAGCCTCCGGCATGGGGACGACCGGCCCCCGCCTCGGCTCGGCGGCGTTCCCGAAGACCTCGGCCGTCCTCTTCACCCTCGTGGAGGACGAGAAGGCGCGCTCCCTCGCCGCCGAGATCAAGTCCTACTGCGTCGAGTGCGGCGAGAGGCTGAAGATCGCCTCCTGGGCCGTCGAGGAGCTCCTCTGACGCCTCGCGGCCCGGCCCCCGGGCCGGCGGCGCGGCCCGCCCGCCCTCCCCGCCCCGGGGAGGGTGCGGGCCGCTTGACGTTCCCGCCGCTCCCGGGTATATTACTTTATGGTGATATGGTTATGAGAAAGGCCGCCACGCTCCCGAAGGAGCAGCTCATGGAGGGGATCGCGAGCTTCCTGAAGGTGCTCGCCGACCCGACCCGGCTGCGGATCCTCCACGCCCTGCAGGGCGGGGAACGGTGCGTGAGCGACCTCCTCGCGGAGCTGCCGTGCACCCAGGCGAACGTCTCGAAGCACCTGGCCCTTCTCCGGACGGCGGGAGTCGTCGAGTCCCGGAGGCAGGGGACGCTGGTCTACTACCGGATCGCCGACCCGGCGGTCTTCGCGATCTGTGGCGTCGTCTGTGGCGCGATGCAGAGGAGCCTGGACGAAAAGCGGGTCGAGCTGAGGGCGGGCAAGGCGGCGCTCGCCGGCGGGGTGCGGGCGTGAGCCCGGACCTCCTCCTCGCCGGTGGCTTCGTCGTCGTCTGGCTCCTCCTCCAGTACGTCGTCCTGCCGCGGCTGGGGGTCCCGACGTGAGCGGTCCCGAATCCGGCCGGCGGCCGGAGCTGCGCGACGAAGCCCGTGACGACGAACGACTCCGCGGCCGAGGCCCCGGACCGGCCCGAGGCAGGACGCCCCGGGGATCCGCCCGGAGAGGCTCGAGGAAACCGTTGAAGAGCGAGACCGCAAACGCCCCCGTGAGCGTCGAGGAAGGGCGCTGCCGCGTCTGCGGCGAGGAGGTCCTCCCCGTCCCGACGTGAGGGGGGATCCTGCTCTGGCGGTGCCAGAGGTGCTGGAACGTCTACCGGACCGACCAGGTCTACCCGTCCGGGCTTCCCGCGACGGTCTGGGAGAAGCTGGCCGGCGGCTGCTGAGGCCGCCGGCGGAGAGTACGAACGAGACGGCGCCGCGCTCCGCGACGCCTTTCCCGAGGCGAGACGATGCCCCTCTACGAGTACCGATGCGACGAATGCGGGCGGACTTTCGAGGAGCTCCGCTCCTCGAGCGAGGCCGACGCGACGATCGACTGCCCTTCCTGCGAGTCCCGCCGTACCTCCCGGAAGCTCTCGAGCTTCGCCTCGGGAGCCGGCTCCTCCGGCTCGCCGAAGGGCAGCTCCGGCTGCGGCACACGCTTCACGTGAGCGTAGCGGTCGCGGGGCCCGTCGGGCCCCTTCCGCCCTCCCGGCCCCTGCTGACCACGATCGAGCGCCCTCGGGCGCGAAAGGAGCTCCGGTGAAGGAATCTCCCGTCGCCCTCCAGACGACGACGTCGCTCTCCTTTCCCGACGCCGTCGCGAGGGCTCGCGAGGCCCTCGCGAACGAGGGCTTCGGCGTCCTGACCGAGATCGACGTGGCGGCGACGCTGAAGAAGAAGCTCGACGTCGACCGCGAGCCCTACCTGATCCTCGGCGCCTGCCACCCTCCGTCGGCGCACAAGGCCCTTTCGGCCGTTCCCGAGGTCGGCGTCCTCCTTCCGTGCAACGTGACCGTCTCCGTCGAGGGCGGCGCCACGGTCGTCCGCGCGATGGACCCGGCCGGCGTCATGGGGATCCTCGGCTCGAAGGAGCTCGCCGAGGTCGGGGCCGACATCGGCGCGCGCCTCCGGCGCGTCGTCGACGCCTGCCGGGGCTGATCCCTCCTCAGCGCAGGCCGACCGCGCCGAACGCCTCGGCGCGGCTCGCCATCCGGCGGGCTCGCGCCGGATCGCGGCCCGCCGTGACGAGCGCCTCCGTCGCGAGGAGCCGCGCCACCTCCGACCCTCCCGCGCGTGGCTGGCCGAGGAGCGCGCGGAGAAGGGCGGCGTCGCGGGTCCGCGGCGCCGTCGAGCGTCCCGCCGAGGGCCCGTCTCCGTCCCTCAGGAGCGCGGCGAGGAGCCTCGGCCCGAGGAAGACCGGCGCCAGGCGCGGGACGTAGTGGGGCCGCTGCAGCGGCGCGAGCTCGCCCCGCCCCCCGGACTGCCGGTGGATCGGGACGACGGGTCCGAGAGGCTCGCCGGCCCGGTCCGTCGCCGCGACGCGGTACAGGCGCCCGTCCTCGAGGAGAGCGGCAGGGAGGTTCGCAGCGGCGCCCAGCGCCGCGAGCGCCGCCGCGACCCGCAGGCCCTTCCCCCGGACCGCGAGGAGCGGGGCGGCGCAGGCCACGGCGGGCGCGAGCAGCCGGGGCCCCCATCCGAACCCGCCCTCCCAGGCGAACCACGCCACGTTCGCCGCAAAGAAGGCTCCGAAGCCGAGGACGGCCGACCCCGCCACGACCCGGCGGCGTCCCCTGAGGAGTCGAGCGAGGACGAACGGGGCGACGACGAGGAGCGGCGCGTACCAGAGGAGGCCGCGGTTCGGGAGGACCGTGAGCCGGAGCGCGGACCAGAACGGGGAGACGGCCCGGGCGAGCGGGTGCGCGAGCTGAACGCCGTAGCCCGACTCGAAGGGGCTCCCGAACCGCACGGCGTTGAGCGAGAGCGCGAGCGAGACCCCCGGCACGGCCGCGAGGCCGAAGGCGAGGAGGGAGCGCGCGCGGCTCTCACCCCGGCGCGGCGCGAGGGCCGCGAGGACGAGGGCCGGGAGGACGCCCGCCGCCGAGGGCTTGGCGAGGAGAGCCATCGAGAAGGCGAGACCCGCCCTCGCGAGCGCCCGCTCCCTCCGCGCCCCTCGCGAGAGACGCGCGACGAGCACCCCCTCGAGAGAGAGCGACACGAGCAGTACCAGCCACGGCTCCTGGAAGTCGGTGACGCCGAGCGGCCCGAGGAACGTCCCGAGAACGAGCGCCGCCGAGAGGGCGCTCGCCGGCCCCTTCCGCGCCCCGCCGTGCCGCAGGAGGCGCGCGAGGAGCGGCACCGCGAGCGCCGTCGCCGCGATCGGTGCGGCGCTCGCGAGGCCGTCGGCGAGGAGCCCGGCCAGGGAAGGCCACGGGACGAGGGACGCCGTCCGGAGCAGCAGGGCGCCGAGGAGCGCGCCGAACGGGGCGTAGACCGAGACGACGCCCGTGCCGTCGGGCGAAGGAGGGAAATAGAAGGGGTCGATCAAGGCTCCCGGCGGCGCCTTCGGGAGGACGAACGTCCTCTCGAACGCGACCGACGCCGCGGTCCGGAAGACCGCGAGGCCGTCGCTCGACCCTCCGGGCCTCCAGGGCGAGACGGCGGCGAGGACCGCCGCGACGAGGAGCGCCGTCCGCAGCGGGCCGGGCCGTCCGCCCCTGCGCGCGGTCTCCCGGGGCGTCCTCAACCGGCGACCTTCAGCCAGAGGACCTGATACGGCCGAAGCCGCAGGAGGGCCTCGCCCGCGGATGTGACGACCTTCCCTCCCGACACGAGGTCCAGGAGCCGCTCGCCCTCCAGCCCGGCCGCGGCGAGGCTCAGGCGCGTCTCGACCTCCGAGCCCGAGACCTCGACGACCGCGACGACCGTCGCCCCTTCCGCGCGCGGCGTCCGCGCCACGACGAAAAGCCGCGGGTCGAGACGGAGGACCCGCTGGGGCGCCGCCGGGTGGAAGGCCGGCTCGGCGGCGCGGAGCCCGAGGAGGTCGATGAAACGGCTCGCCGTCCGCGAAGGGACCGACGCCGGGTCGGCGAACTGCTCGAAGAGCCACTCCTCCCGAAGGGCGGAACGGTTGATCGAGCGCGCCTGGCCGTCCCGCTTCACCGCGTCGAGGTCGTTGCGCGCGCCGAAGAAGCTCAGGAGGTAGATCCCGGGGACGCCCCGCAGCGAGAGGGCGATCGCGCGCGAGGCGACGAACCGGTCGACCTTCCGCTCGAGCGGCTCATCGGCCTGAGCGTCGTTCAGCGCGCTCCACCAGGTGACGTTCAGCTCGTAGGGGCTCGGCGCGCCGCCTTCGCCCGTCCGCATCGAGACGAGGCCGCCGACGGCCTTCACGCGCTCGCAGAGCCGCGCGATCTCCTCCTCCGGGAGGATCCCCCGCGCACCCATGACGCCGATCCCGTCGTGCGAGTCGAGGAAGTTGAAGAACGCCGTCGTCTCCGACGGCGGGGCGAGCTGGGCGGCCCACGCCGCGAGGGCCTCGGCGGAGCCGGCGACGAAGGCGTGGAGGACGAGGGGCGGCAGGGCGAAGTTGTAGACCATCTGCGCCTCGTCCGTCCCGTCGCCGAAGTACGTCACGTTGTCCGCGTGGGGGACGTTCGTCTCCGTGACGAGCGCGACGTGGGGCGCGGCCGCGTCGAGGACGTCCCTCACGAGCTTGACGACCTCGTGCGTCTGGCGGAGATGGGCGCACGTCGTCCCGAGCTCGTGCCAGATGTAGGTCACCGCGTCGAGGCGGACGAGGTCTGCGCCGCGCCTCACGTAGTAGAGGAGGATCTCGAGGACCTCGAGGAGGACCCTCGGGTGGCGGAAGTTGAGGTCGATCTGGTCGCGCGAGAAGGTCGTCCAGAGCCAGCGCGGCCCCTCCACCGTCGCGAACTCGCTCAGGAGGTCGGAGGTCCGAGGCCTCAGGACGAGCTTCAGGTGGTCGTCGTCGATCTCCTCGCGCGAGGAGAAGACGCGGAAGAAGCGCTGGTACTCCGGGTCCCCCGCGAGGAACTTCTGGAAGCGGCGGCTCTTGGCGGAGACGTGGTTGAAGACGCCGTCGAACATGAGCCGGAAGCCGCGCCCGAGCCGGGCGATCTCCTCCCAGCTCCCGAGCCTGGGGTCGACCTCCTCGTACGAGATGACCGAGAAGCCGCGGTCGGAGGAGGAGGGGAAGAACGGGAGGACGTGGACCGTCGTGACGAGGCCGCGGAAGAGGACGTACGCGAAGTCGGAGAGCGTCGCGAGGGGCGAACGCCCCTCCGAGACGACGAGGTCGCCGTAGGTGATCAGGACGGCGTCCTTCTCCGTGAACCGCTCCCGTGGGTCGAAGGCCTCCTCGGCCGCGCGGATCTCCGGCGTCGCGTGGGCGTCGTGGACCCTCACGAGACGGTCGACGTGCCCGAGGACGGGCTCGGCGGCCTCCTCGCCGTAGAGGAAGCCGAGCCGCTTCCGGGCCCTGGCGGCGAGCTCCGGCGTCAGGCCGCGCAGCGGCCGCGCGTAGTCGGGCTCGGGGAGGTACTCGAGGCCGCGGAACGGGTCCGCGCCGCCCTTCCGTCGGCTCTCCCGCATCCGGAAACCGTAGCACGATCCCAGCGCGCACACCGGCGCCCGCCGCGGGAGCGGCCGGCCGTTTTCGCTTCCCTCCCCGCGACGGACCGGGGTAGAACGCGGCCATGAGCGACTTCGCGCAGTACGGGCCCATCACGACCCTCACCCGTCTCGGCAACCGGCCGCTCGTCGAGCTGGAAGACGCCCTCGTCCGCTACACCCGGCGGAACAAGGCGGCCCTCCTCGTCCCCTCGCTCGTCTCGGAGCTGGAGCGCCCGGCCCTCGTCCGCATCTGCGACGAGATCGCGCAGGCTCCCTACCTCGACACCGTCCTGGTCTCCCTCGACCGGGCCGACGAGGCGGGCTACCGCTTCGCGCTCGACTACTTCAAACGGCTGAAGCGGCGGACCGTCGTCCTCTGGAACGACGGCCCGGGCGTGAAGAAGCTCCTCGCGAAGCTCGAGAAGGCGGACCTCATCCTCGGCGAGCGCGGGAAGGGCCGCGCCTGCTGGATCGGCTTCGGCTACCTCCTCGCGCAGGGGAACGTCGAGTACATCGCGCTTCACGACGCCGACGTCCTCGACTACGACCGCGCGATGCTCGCCCGGCTCCTCTACCCGATCGCCGACCCGATCCTGAACTTCGACTTCTGCAAGGGGTACTACGCCCGCTACACCGACCGCCTGAACGGGCGCGTCGCGCGCCTCTTCGTCGGGCCCCTCCTCGGCTCGCTCCGGGCGCTCCTCGGGACGAACCCTTACATCGAGTTCCTCTCCGCGTTCCGCTACCCGCTCGCGGGGGAGTTCGCCCTCTCGGCCGACCTCCTCCGGCAGATCCGCGTCCCGTCGGACTGGGGCCTCGAGGTCGGGACCCTCTCCGAGGTCTACCGACACCGCTCGCCGCGGCGCGTCTGCCAGGTCGACATCGCCGACCGGTACGACCACAAGCACCAGTCGCTCTCGCAGGACGACCCGACGAAGGGGCTCCACCGGATGGCGGCCGACATCGCCAAGCACCTCCTCCGGACGCTCGCCGCGGCCGACACCGTCCTCGGCGACGGGAGCCTGAAGTCGCTCCTCGCCTCCTACCAGAGGCGCGCCGAGGACGCCGCCTCGAGCTTCTACGCGCTCGCGAAGTTCAACGGCCTCACCTTCCCGAGGCACGAGGAGGAGATGGCGATCGCGACGTTCGCCGGCGCCCTGAAGAGCGGCGTCGAGCAGTTCCTCGCCGACCCGCTCGGGGCGCCCCTCATCCCGAACTGGGCCCGCGTCCTCTCCGCCGTCCCGGAAGCGGGCGACCTCCTCCTGGAGGCCGTCACGTCCGAGGGGGGAATCCTGAACGGCTGAAGGGCAGCCTCAGGGCAGGAGCAGGAACGCCAGGACGACGACCCCCGTCGGGACGAGCGCGCCGAGGAGGAGCCCGAGCGGCGAGACGCCGTCGGGGAAGTAGCGCGAGAGGATCGACTGCCCCGCCGGGTTCGGCGCGTTCGCGATGACGGTCAGACCTCCGCCCGCCACCGCGCCGGCCACGACGGCGTACTTCAGCTCCGGCGTGAAGCCGGGGACGAGCGAGGCGAGGTAGGTGATCGCCGCGTTGTCGTTGAACGCCGTCAGGACCGTCGCCCCGGCGAAGAGAGGGAGCTCCTCGAGGCTCGCGAGGACGGGCGCGATCCACCACTGCTGGAGCGTCCCGTGGAGGACGAGCCCCGCGAGGAAGAAGCCGACGAGGAGCGCGGGCCTCAGGTTCACCGGGTTCTGGTGCGGCGCGGTGGCGTGGGTGAAGGCGAGGAAGTAGAGGAAGCCTGCGACGAAGAGGGCCGGCGTGTGCGCCGTGAAGACGGTCCAGCCGAGGAACGCGAGGTGGACGGCGACGATCCAGGCCGGCACCGCGCGCTCGGACGGGCGCTCCGCGGGATCGGCGAGGCGGGCCTCTCGGCGGCCCGCGAGCTCCGCGAACTCCCGCCGGAAGGCGAAGGCGAAGAGGGCCGTCGAGACGGCGACGGCGAGCGCCGCCTTCCAGCCGAACGTCCGGAGCATGAACGTCAGCCCCCACCCGTACTTCCCGGCGACCATCAGGACCGGCGGCGCGGCGAAGTGCGTGAGCGTCCCGCCCACGGAGACGTTCACGAAGAGGAGGCCGAGCGTCCCGTACGCGAGCCGCGGCGAGGGGCCGAGCTCGTAGAGGTGGCGCGAGAGGAGGAGGGCGCAGATCGTCATCGCGGCCGGCTCGGTGATGAACGACCCGAGGAGCGGCCCGATCGTCAGGATCGCGGCCCACCAGGCGAGCGGCGTCCGGCCGGCGAGCCCCGCAACGGCTCCCATGCACCTCTCGGCGAACGCGAGGACGGGCCGGGTCGAGGCGATCGCCATGATGACGACGACGAACATCGGCTCCGTGAAGTGGACGTGGCCGACGTAGTCCTCCACGGAGCGCCAGCCCTTCATCGCCGCCGCGGAGAGGAGGAGCGGGATCGCCCAGATGCCGAAGACCGCTTCGACCTCGCCGAGGAAGTGGAGCATCTCGACGCCGAAGCTGTGGCCGTCGCCGCCCGTCTCCTGCTCCCTCCGGCGCTGGAGCCGGTGGGCGGCCGCGGTGATCCGCGGGGCGAGGAACGTGTGGAGGATCGCGAGGACGAAGACGGCCGTCGCGACGAGGTTCACCGGCTCCTCCTCGACCCGGTGGGCGAGGACCTGCCAGAGGGACATCCCCGTCTCGCCCGTGTAGGCCTCGAGAGGGAGCGGGAGCGGCTCGCCGGATTCCGGAAGGAGCTCCGACGCGAGGGCGCCAGGGGCGGCGAGGAGTGCGAAGGCCGCGGGCAGAAGGCGCCCCGCGCGGGCACGCATCGGGACCGTGTTCATCGTGCCCGGATTGTGGCATTGCCGCCGCGGCCGCGCGGCCTCGCACCCGCGGCGCGCCGCGTCCCGTCTCAGGGATCGGGGTCGCGGGACCCGCCGTCCCCCCGGCGCGGCATCTCGTTGACCTTCGTCCCGGGAAAGAGCGGGACGCCGAGGGCGACCGCGGCGCGGCCGATCGCGTGGGCCGCGAGCGGGGCCGTCAGGAAGACGAAAGCGACGGCGGCGAGGGCGCGCGTCGTCACGCCGAGCTCGCCGAACCCGATCGCGAGCGCGAGGAAGACGCACATCTTGGCGAGCGTCGAGGCCTTCGACGTCGCCGACATCCGCGTGAGGACGTCCGGCATCCGGAGGACTCCGACCGCGGAGAGGAGGGCGGTCAGCACCCCGGCGAGGAGGAGCGCGGAGGCGAGGAGGTCGAGGACGCTCACCGGCTCCGCTCCAGGTAGGCGGCGAAGGCGACCGTCCCGAGAAACGCGAGGAGCGCGAGGACGATCGCGACGTCGAGGTAGACCGCGTTCCCCGTCGCGAGGGCGGCGACGGCGACGACGCTGATGCCGAGCGTCCCGAGGAGGTCGAGGGCGACGACCCGGTCCGCGATCGTCGGCCCCTTCGCGAGGCGGACGAGCGTCAGGAGGAGCGCGAGGCCGAGGACGGGGAGCCCGACGTGGAGAGCGACGGAGGAGAGGAGCGTCACGCGAAGACCTCCTTCACCCGCCTCTCGAACCCCTCCTTCACCTCGCGCCGGAAGGCCTCGGGGTCCCCGACCTGGAGCGCGTGGACCCAGAGCGTCCGGCGGTCCTCCGAGACGTCGATGCTCAGCGTCCCGGGCGTCAGCGTGATCAGGTTCGCGAGCGTCGTGATCCCGGCGTCGCTCGTCAGGTCGAGCGGGACGGCGACGATGCCCGGCGAGAGCGACGCGGCGGGCGAGAGGACGCTCTTCGCAACGGCCGCGTTCGCGAGGAGGAGCTCCTTCAGGAAGTAGAGAAGGAGTCCGAGCGCCTTCGGCGCCTTCGAGAGCCGGAAGCGGCTCCGCGGAGGGACTCGCAGGAGGACGAGGAGGAGCGCGGCGAGGACGGCGCCTTCGAGGAGGTTCCCGAGGGAGACCTCGCCCGTGACGGCGACCCAGGCGAGCGCGAGGACGAGGAAGACGCCCGGCACGGCTCAGCCTCCCCCGCCCCGCGCGCCGAGGACGGCGCGGACGTAGAGCTCGGGGTCGAGGAGCTGGGCGGCGGCCGCGTCGGCGAAGCGGAAGAGGACGCCCGCCCCGAGGCCGATCGCGACGGTGATCGCCCCGAGCGCGAGGATCGGCCCGAGGAGCGAGAGCCGCTCGGCGGCGGAGAGCGGCGGGGCCCCCGCGTCGTCCGGCGCCGGCTTCCAGAAGGCCTCGGCCCAGATCTTCGTCATCGAGAAGAGCGTCAGGAGGCTGACGGCGAGCGCCACGGCGACGATCGCGCCGTGCCCCGCCTCGAGGCCGGCCCTCACGAGGAGGTACTTGGCCCAGAAGCCGGAGAGGGGCGGCAGCCCCGCGAGCGAGAGGGCCGGGACGAGGAATGCGGCGGCGAGGAGCGGCGAGCGGGCGAGGAGCCCGCCGAGGCGGTCGAGCGAGAAGCCTCCGCCGACGCGCCGGACCACCCCGGCCACGAGGAAGAGGTTCGCCTTCACGACGATGTGGTGGAGGACGTAGAAGACCGTCCCGGCGATCGCGAGGCGCGTCCCGAGGCCGAGGCCCATGAGCATGTAGCCGATCTGGCTGACGATGTGGAAGGAGAGGACCTTCCGCACGTCCGTCTGCGCCATCGCGCCGAGGACGCCCGTCACCATCGTCAGGCCCGCGACGGCGAGGAGGAGCGGGTCGGTGAACGCGCGGTCGCGGTCGAAGACGAGCGTCCCGGTCCGCACGAGGGCGTAGACGCCGACCTTCGTCAGGAGCCCGGCGAAGAGGGCGGCGACCGGCATCGGCGGCGTGTGGTACGAGGCGGGGAGCCAGAAGAAGAGCGGGAAGGCGGCCGCCTTGATGCCGAAGGCGAGGAGGAAGAGGGCCGCCACGACGCTCGTCGTCCCCTGCGCGGGGAGGGCGCGGAGGGCGACCGCGGCGTCGGCCATGTTCAGCGTGCCGACCGTCGCGTAGAGGAGCCCGGCGCCGGCGAGGAAGAAGGCCGAGGAGACGAGGTTCAGGACGACGTAGCGGAGGCCCCCGGTCACCTGCTCGCGCTCGCCCCCGAGGGAGACGAGGACGAACGAGGCCATGAGCATGACCTCGAACCAGACGTAGAGGTTGAAGAGGTCGCCCGTCAGGAAGGCGCCCGAGACCCCCATGCCGAGGACGTGGACGAGCGGGTGGAAGCCCGCCTTCGCCCTCGCCGCGTCGAGGCCCGAGAAGGAGTACGCCACGACCGCGGCGAGGAGGACCGCGCCGACGACGACCATGGCGGCCGCGAAGCGGTCGGCGACGAGGGTGATGCCGAAGGGCGCCGGCCACGCCCCGGCCTGGGTGACGAGGATCGTCCCGTCGAGCGTCCTCTCGAGGAGGGCGAGCGAGGCGGCGAGGAGGCCGGCGGCGCCGAGGGCGCTCGCCCATCGCGCCGCGCGCGGCGCGCGGAGGAGGAGGATCCCGGCGACCGCGGTCGCGAGCGGGACGAGGATCGGGAGGACGAGGAGGAGATTCACGGCCGCTCCTCCCGCATCGCGTCGACGTCGTCCGTCCCGGCTTCCTGGCAGGCGCGCTTCAGGAGGACGAGGGCGAAGGCCTGGACGCCGAAACCGATGACGATCGCCGTCAGGACGAGCGCCTGAGGGAGCGGGTCGGCCGAGGGCGTCGGCGGCGCGAGGGCGCCGGGCGGGACGATGGGAGGCCCCTCGCGGACGAGGCGCCCCGCCGTGAAGATGAGGAGATTCGCGGCGTGGCCGAGGAGGGCGAGGCCGAAGACGACGCGGACGGCGCTCCGCCGGAGGAGGAGGTAGGTCCCCGCGGCGTAGAGGACGCCGATCGCGAGCGCGAGGAGGAGCGTCACGCCTCGTCCTCCTCCTGGAGCGTGAAGAGGATCAGGAGGACGATCCCGAGGACGGTCACGTAGACGCCCGTGTCGAAGAGGACGGGCGTCCCCGGCTTGCCGACGACCGGCAGCGCGAAATCCGCCCAGAGGCCGGTCATGAAGGGGCGCCCCGCGGCGAGCGAGACGAGGCCGCTCGCGAGGGCGAGGAGGAGCCCGGTGCCGACGAGGGCCTCCGGCCTCGCCGGAAGGAGGCGCCGGGCCGGGGCGACCCCACCGGTCAGCGACAGGAGCGCGTAGGCCGTCGCGGCGACGAGGCCTCCGACGAAGCCTCCCCCGGGGTCGTTGTGCCCGCGGAAGAGGAGGAAGAGCGAGAAGAGGAGGAGGAGCGGGAAGAGGAGCCGCGCCGCCGCCGAGAGGATGACGGACCTCATCGTCCGCCCTCCTTCGCTCCGCCCGTCCCCTTCGCCGCGAGGCGGAGCCTCACGAGGGAGAAGACGCCCAGGGCCGCGATCGCGAGGACCGTGATCTCTCCCAGCGTGTCGAGGCCGCGGAAGTCGACGAGGATGACGTTGACGACGTTCCTCCCCTTCGCGAGCGGCAGGCTCGCCTCGGCGAAGAAGCCCGAGAGGCGCGTGCGGAGAGGCTCGGCGTGGACGGCGAGGACGAGAGAGGCCATGACGGCGCCGACCGAGGCGGCGAGCGCGGCGTCGAAGGCGCGCGACCGCGGCGCCGACCGGCTCGAGAGGCGCGGAAGGCGCCGCAGGACGGCGACGAAGAGGAGGACGGAGAGCGTCTCGATGGCGAACTGCGTCATCGAGAGGTCCGGCGCGCCGAAGACGAGGAAAAGGAGCGCGATGCCGTAGCCCGTGACGCCGAGGCCGACGACGGCCGAGAGGCGCGACCCGGCGACGACCGTCCCGACCGCCCCGGCGACGACGAGGAGCGCGAGGACGGCCTCGACGGGGCGGACGGAGCGGAGGGCGTCCGGGGCGCCGAAGGTGGCCCGCGTCAGGAGGAGCGTCCCGAGGAGGGCGACCGCGGCGGCGGCGACGACTCTCACGTCCTGCCGGAGCGAGCCCGACGTCAGGAACGCGGCCGTCCCCTTCGCGAAGCCGACGAGGCCGGCGAGGCCGTCGCGGTACAGCCGCGCCGGACCGAGCGCGCCGACGGGCGCGAGGCGGGAGGCGAGGTCGCGGACGCGGTGCCGCCCGGCGTAGATCGCGGCGCCGACGACGAGCGTCACGAGGCTCTTGGCGAGGACGAGGTTGAAGCCGTGCCAGAGCTCGAGCTTCACGCCGTACGGGTGCCCGAGGGCCGACGAGGCGGCCGCGGAGACGAACGGCGAGATCGCGCCGGAGAAGACGCCCGCCGCGAGGCTTCCGAAGCCGAGGAGCGCGGGCCCGACCCACATCGCCGACGGCGCCTCGTGCGGGGCCTTCGGCGTCTCGCCGCGCGCCCCCGTGAAGGGTCCGAGGCCGACGGCGAGCGCGACGGCGACGAGGAGCATGTTCGAGCCGACGGCGACGGGGACGAGGACGAGAGGGAGCGGCGAGGCGCGGAGCGCCGCGTCGTAGAGGAGCTCCTTGGAGACGAAGCCGAGGAGCGGCGGGAGGCCGGCCATCGAGAAGGCGGCGGCCATCGCGGCGGCGCCCGTGACCGGCATCAGCCGAAGGAGGCCTCCGAGGCGCGTCACGTCGCGCGTCCCCGCCTCGTGGTCGAGGATCCCGGCGACGAGGAAGAGGGCCGCCTTGTAGAGGGCGTGGGCGAGGAGGAAGACCATCGCGGCGCCGAGGGCCGCGGCGGTCCCGACGCCGACGAGCATCGTCAGCGAGCCGAGCGAGGAGACGGTCGAGAAGGCGAGGAGCCGCTTGAGGTCCTTCTGTCCGACGGCGAGGAGCGCGCCCGTGAGCATCGTCGCGGCGCCGACGGACGTGACGATCCCGACCCACTCGGGCGTCCCGCCGAGCGCCGGGTGGAGGCGCGCGAGGAGGAAGACGCCCGCCTTCACCATCGTCGCCGAGTGGAGGTACGTGGAGACCGGCGTCGGCGCGGCCATCGCCCCGGGGAGCCAGAAGTGGAACGGGACCTGCGCCGACTTCGTGAAGGCGCCCACGAGGACGAGGAGGAGCGCGGGAAGGTAGAGGGGGCTCGCCTTCAGCGCCTCGGCGTTCGCGGCGAGGGCCGAGACCTCGAGGCTCCCGCCCGCCTGCCCGAGGAGGACGAAGCCGGCGAGGAGCGCGAGGCCGCCGCCGCCCGTGACGAGGAGCGCCTGGAGCGCCGCCGCGCGCGCCTCGGCCTTCTCGCGGTCGAAGCCGACGAGGAAGTACGACAGGATGCTCGTCGCCTCCCAGAAGACGAAGAGGCCGAGAAGGTTCTCCGAGAGGACGAGGCCGAGCATCGCCGACTGGAAGGCGAGGAGGTACCCGAGGAGAGCGCCGCGGCGCGGGCGCCCCTCCATGTAGCTCCCGGCGTAGACGACGACGACCGCCCCGACGCCCGTCACGAGGAGGGCCATCAGGAGAGCGAGGCCGTCGAGCCGGAAGGAGAGGGAGATCCCGAGCTCCGGGAGGAAGGGGAGCGACGCGATGGGCGCCCCGCCCCCGACGACCGCCGGGACGAAGCCGAGGAGCCACGCGAAGAGCCCCGCCGGCCAGAGGGCGAGGAGCGGCGCGGTGGCTCGCTTCATCCCCTTCTCGAGGAGCGGGGCGAGGGCGGCGACGAGGAATCCCGTCAGGACGGCGGCAGGCACGCGACCCCCTGTAACGGCCGGACGTCGTCGGCTATTCCGCAGGCTCGGAGGCCGGCCACGCTCCGCCCCCGCCCGTCAGACGTGCCGGATCCCCGAGTCCTCCTCCTCCGCGCGGAGCTTCTTCTCGAGCCACCCGCGCGCGAGGTCGCGCGCCCCGAGGCCGAAGGCGAGGGCGAGCGTCAGCGCGATCGCGCCGCCGGCGATCGAAAAGGCCGCCACCAGGATCGACCGTCCGACGCCGACGTGGTCGAGCGCCGCCGCCACGAACGACGCGACGACGAGGACGTAGGCGGCGCGAGCGCCCGCCCGGGCCCATGGGAGGCCGGCGTTCACCGCGCCGAGGAGGACGCTCCGCCTCACGAGGGCGCCGACACCGAGGCCGACGATCGCGAGGAGCGCCGCGCCGAGGAGGCGCGGCAGGAACCCGACCGCCTCGGAGAGGACGTTCCGGAGCGCCCCCGGCTCGAGGGCGTTCACTCCGACGGCGAGGGCGACGACGACGGCGGTCCAGAACGAGACCGTCCCGGCGACCCGCTCCGGGTCGGCCTTCAGACCCGCGGCGCGGAGGATCTGCCGCGACGAGGAGGGCTCGTCGCCCCGAGCCTTCCGCCGGAGCCCGATCGCGAGGCGCAGGAGCGTCCGGAGGAGGAGCCCGGTGAGGACTCCGACGAGCGCGGCGGTCAGAAGGACGAGGGCCGCCGGCACGACCGAGAGGAACGCGTCGAGGAGGCGCTCGAAGGCGAGGGCGATCTGCTGGCCGAGGGTCTTTCCCATCGTCGTCTCCGTCAGGGGGCCGCGCCCCACAGGGCCTCGAGCCCTCCCTTGCCCTTCTCGTAGGCGAGGGCGAGCTCCTCGAGCCGGGATTCGGCCTCCTCGGCCGAGCCCGCCTCCGTCTCGGCGACGAACGTCGCCACCTTGCCGAGGTAGAGCGGAACGAGCGACCTGATGAGCGTCGCGGGCGGCAGGGCGCGACGCCGGAAGCCGGCCGCCGCCTCCGCGACGATCCTCACCCACGCCTCGTCGCCGAGGGAGACCGCAGGGGCGTGCGCCGCGTCGCGGATCGCCGCGAGGGAGCCGGGCGAAAGGAAGGCCTCCCAGATCGGCGGCAGGTCGTGGGCCGCCTGCCGGTACTGCGCGAGAAGGCGGTCGAGCTTCACCGGGACCGGCTCGAGGCCGACCGTGTAGGGGAAGCCGAAGACCGGGACCTTCTCCGAGCCGGAGACTCCGCGCCACGCCGCCTCGTAGCGCTCCATCTGGGAGAAGAGCGTCGAGACGACCTGGACCATCATCGGCGAGAGGTCCGAGCCGGGGTCCTTCGGGTCGTGGATCTTCGCCCCGAGGAACGACTGGGCGACCCTGCGCCCTTCGGCGACGGCCGTCGTCGTCATGAAGATGTCGATCCCGTACTGCGCGACCGGCCCTTCCCAGTCGCCGAACTCGAGGAATCGCGCCGCGAGGTCGCCCGAGAACCCGAAGTCGCCGCCGATCGGCTGGCGGATCCGCTTCCCGTACAGGGCCCGCGTGAGCGGGTAGACGATCGTGTTCGTGATCGTCCCGTCGTACCGGTGCCGCGCGTAGAGCGGGGCGACGAACTCGTGCCCGTGCGAGACGACCGGCTCGAGGAGGAGCTCGACCCACTCGGGCGTGATGCTTCGGAGGTCGCTGTCGAGGACGCAGCAGGCCCGCGCCTCGAGCTCGGCGGCGATCCGGAAGATCGTCCGGAAGGCGCTCCCCTTCCCAGGGATGCCGTGGTACGGCGTGACGATCCGCGCCGTCGCCCCCGTCGGGACGGCGTCGACGAGAATCTCGGCGAGGCTCCCGACCTCGCTCCGCTCGACGATCTCGCGCGTCCGGTCCGTCGAGCCGCCGTCGGAGTTCACGAGCACGGCCTTCGCGTCGGGGAAGTGGCGTGCGAGGCCCGCGACGACGGCCCTCACGACGTGCCCGATCGTCCGCTCGTTGTTGAACGACGGGATGCCGACGAGGAGGTCGACCGTCCCGATCCGCCGGATCGCCTCGGCGACCTCGCGCGAGAGGGGCGGGAGGGCCGGCGCCGTCATCCGTCCTCCGCGAGGAGCGTGTCGACGGCCGCGGCCCAGCCGCGGCCCGTCGGGAAGGGAGCGACGCGCGCTCCCGGCACGGCCGCCGCGAGCTCCGGATCGGCGCCGTCCGAGGCGCGCGGGACGAGGACCGCGACGTCGCAGCGCGAGAGGAAGCCGGCGTCGTTCGGCGCGTCGCCGAGACCGGCGAAGGGGCGCGAGGCGGCGCCGGCCTTCACGAGGAGGTCGAGGGCATCCTCCTTGCCGTGGTCGCCCGAGAGGTGCCAGAACTGCCCCCCTCGCGTGAGACGGACTCCGGGGACCTCGCGGACGGCCTCCGCCAGCGCGGAGCCGGCCCCTTCCGGCGCGAGAAACGGCAGGCCGAAGCCGCGCGCGAGCATCGCGGGGATCCTCTCCTCCGGAAGGCCGGTGATCCGTCGGATCTCGGCGGCGGGCAGCACGAAGACGGGCGTGAGCGGCAGCCCGGCGAGGCGCCCGAGCGCGGCGAGGCGATCTCCGAGTCCGGAGATCGGGATCGCCCTCTCCGAGATCGCGACGCCCGCGGGGGAGACGATCCCGGCCCCGTTCTCGAAGCTCCCGGTCCCGCCCGAGTCGAGATCGGCGAGGAGCGCGCGGAGCTCGACCTCCGTCTTGCTCGTGAGCGGGACGACGGGGATGCCGAGCCCGCGCAGTCGCGCGATCGCGGCACGCGCCTCCGCCCCGAGCACGCCCCCGTGCTCGAGGAGGGTCCCGTCGAGGTCGGTGAGGACGGCGGCGGGCTTCACGAGCCCTGTATACCCCGGCGCGCCGCGCGACGCGACCGAAACCGGCTCAGGCGGAGGGAGGCTCTCCCTTCGGCGGGACGAACGTCATCGCCCTCTCGGCGAGCGCCGTGATCGTGAGCGAGGGATTGACGCCGGGGTTCGCGGAGATCGCCGAGCCGTCGACGACGAAGAGGCCGTCGTAGCCGAAGACGCGGTGGCGGTGGTCGATGACGCCGTTCTCGGGCGCGTCGCCCATCGGGCAGCCGCCGAGGATGTGCGCCGTCGTCGGGATCCCGAGGAGCGTCTCGGTCAGGATGCTCTGCGGGAAGCCGTCGAGCGCCTCGCAGGCGCGCTTCGTCAGGTCGTTCGCCTCGGGGTGCCACGCCTTCGCGCCCGCGCCGCTCCCCGCGACGGAGGAGAGGCCGCGGCGGAAGCCGGTCCGCCAGGAGCGGCCGAGCGTCATCCGGAGGTGTCCGTCGACCGTCCGCATGTAGAGGAGGATCATCGTCCGCTTCGCCCAGTCGGGGACCCAGAACGACTTCGTCGCCTTCCACGGGCTCGCGAGGATCGTCGAGAAGGCGTGGGCGAACCTCTGGAAGAGCGTGTCGCCCGGAGCGAACGGGAGCGCGAGGAGGCGGAGGAAGCCCGACCCCTTCGAGTAGCGGACCGGCTCGAGGTGCGAGTGCTCGTCCGTGTGGAGGATCGAGCCGATCGCGACCCCCTGCGAGAGGTCCTGGTCCTTCGTCGTCACGACGCCGACGAGGACCTCCGAGTTCGTCCTCACGAAATCGCCCACCTTCGGCGAGAGCGCCGGGAGACCGTCGGGGCTCTCCTTCAGCTCGAGGAGGAGCTTGACCGTTCCGAGGACGCCGCCCGAGAAGACGACGTTCCTCGCCGTGATCCTCTCCTCCTTCCGCAGCGCGGGAATCGGCGCGCCGCCGACGCGCGCCGTCAGCTCCCAGCCGCCATCCGGGAGCGGCTTCACCCACGTCACCTCGGTGTCGCTCTTCACGACGGCGCCGAGCCCCTCGGCGAGGAAGAGATAGTTGCGGTCGAGGGTGTTCTTGGCGCCGTGGCGGCAGCCGACCATGCAGCCGCCGCAGCGCGTGCAGACCGTCCGCTCCGGGCCCTTCCCACCGAAGAACGGGTCGGGGACGACGTCGCCCGGCTTGTCCCCCTTCCCCTCGCGGCCGAAGAAGACGGCGACGTTCGTCGACTCGAAGCCCTCCTCGCGCCCGATCTGGCGTCCGATTTCGCGGATCACCTCGTCGGGCGCCGTCAGGAACGGCGTCCGCGCCGCACCGAGCATCGTCAGCGCCGTCCGGTAGTGCGGGGCGAGCTCCTCCTCCCAGCGGGCGAGCCGTGCCCACGACGGCGCCTCGAAGAAGGGGCGCTTCGGAACCGGAAGCGTGTTCGCGTAGACGAGCGAGCCGCCGCCGACGCCGACGCCGGAGAGAGCGGTGACGTGCGGGAGGAAGGTCATCCGGAAGATGCCGCGGCAACCGAGGCCCGGCATCCAGAGCCAACGGCGGAGGTCCCAGTTCGTCTTCGCGAAGTCGTTCGCGCCGCGGCGCGGCCCCTTCTCGAGGACGAGGACCCGGTAGCCCTTCTCGGAGAGGCGGAGGGCGCTGACGCTCCCGCCGAACCCCGAGCCGACGATCACGAAGTCCCACTCGGCCGGCATCGTCCTCTCCTCCCGAGGACGGGGAGTCTATCCGCCGCGCGCGGTCAGGCGGCGGGCTCGGGGGGCGGCGCGGCGACGACCCGGCCGGGGAGGCGGACCGTGAAGGTCGACCCCTTCCCCTCCTCGCTCTCGGCCGTGACGTCGCCCCCCATGAGGCGGGCGAAGTGCCGGCTGATCGCGAGACCGAGCCCGGTCCCGCCGTAGGCGCGGGACGCCGCGGGGTCTCCCTGCCAGAACGCCGTGAAGAGGCGCATGACCTGCTCGGGCGTCATGCCGATTCCCGTGTCCCGCACGACGAGGACGACCTCGTCCCCCTCCTCCCGCACGCGCAGGTCGACGAGGCCCCGCTCGGTGAACTTCGCCGCGTTCCCGAGGAGGTTCAGGAGGACCTGGCGGACCTTCCTCGGGTCCCCGTCCAGGACGAGCCCGTCCGGGACGTCGGCGTCGAGCCGGTTCCCGCCCCGCTCCACGAGGGGGCGCACCTCCTCGGCGACCTCGCGCGCGAGCGCCGAGAGGGAGAAGCGCTCGACGGCCACCTCGGTCTTCCCCGCCTCGACCTTCGAGAGGTCGAGGACGTCGTTGATGAGGCCGAGGAGGTAGCGCCCCGCCGTCTGGATCCTCGTCAGGTCCGCGGCGACCTCCGGCGAACCCGTGAACGTCCCCTCCTCGAGGATCATCTCGCTGTAGCCGAGGATCGCGTTCAGCGGAGTCCTCAGCTCGTGGCTCATGTTCGCGAGGAAGGAGCTCTTCGCGCGGCTCGCCGCCTCCGCCGCCGACCGCGCCCGCTCGAGGTCCTGGGTCCGCTCCGCGACCCGCTCCTCGAGCGTCCGCCGCTGCTGCTCGATCTGGGAGTAGAGGCGGGCGTTCTCGACGGCGACGGCGATCGTGGAGGCGACGGCGGTGAGGAGCTCGAGCCCCTCCCCGGGGAGCGGGCGTCTCGAGACGCCGTTGTCGACGATGAGGACGCCGACGCTCCGCCCCCGCGCGCCGAGCGGCGCGACGAAGACCTCCTCGGACCCGAGGATCGGGACGACGTGCCGCGTCGCGGCGCCTGAGCCGTCGGGCAGGTCCCTCAGCCGGTAGGCGACCCCGTCGCGCACGGCCGGCAGGAGGGGCGATCGGATGTCGTCGAGCCGGACCGAGAGCCGTCCCAGCAGCGCGGCCTGGTCCTCGGGGAGGCCGCGGCTCCGGGCCCCCGAGAGGACGTTCCGGGTCTCGTCGACGAGGAGGACGACGGCCCGGTCGTAGTCGAGCTTCCGCGTCACCGCCTCGAGGCTCCGGTCGACGACGACGAGCGGGTCGAGCGAGGCCGACGCGGCGAGCGCGACCTCGCGGAGCGCCGAGAGCTCCGCGACCTTCCCCCGCAGGGCGAGCGTCGACTGCTGGACCTCCGCGTACGCGGCCTGGACGCGGTCGACCTGCGCCTCGGTCGTCGCGCGCTGCTCCTCGATGAGGCGGTCCTGCTCCTGCCGGTCCCGCTGGAGACGGCGGAGCCGCGCGACGTGCCACGCGCCCGCGAGCGGCAGGAGGGCGAGCGGCGCCGCGAGCGAGGCCCCTGCGGCGCCGGAGAGGGTCCAGCCGAGAAGGCCGGCCGTGCCGGCCGCGCCCGCGGCGAGGAGCGGGCCGCTCCGCGACTGCGGGTCCTCCCAGGTGAAACGCCACTCGCAGCAGTCGTCGCCCCGGGCCTGGCACTTCAGCTCGTCGACCTCCGCCCAGGGCTGTCCCGGGTAGATGAGGGGAGGGATCGCCGCGTAGGTCCCCTGGTAGGCCGCGCAGGAGACCAGGAGCCAGCGCTCCTGCAGCTCCTCGCGAAGATCGTCGAGCTGCGAGGCCGCGTACCACCGCACGACCGCAGAACGGGCCGTCGTCTCGACGACCCTCACGTCCGTCTGGATGAACTTCTCGGTCGCGCGCGCCAGGAGGGCATAGGCCTGCCGGATCCCGAACGGGCGGAAGACGGCCGCGATCGTCGGCGGGACGACCTTCACCCCGCGGGTGAAGTAGAAGTAGTCGACCCCGGCGAACTCGCGGCAGGTCTCGTTCACGTAGAGCTCGAACTCGCGCGAGTAGTTGTTCCCGTCGACGAGAAGCGACTCCGACGTCACGTGGAAGCGCTGATCGGGGAGGAGCGCGTTCAGGCGACCGACGAGCCGGGCGAGAAGGCGGGCCGTCACGGCCGCGCCCCGCTTCTCCCTCTCCGCCGCGGAGGGCGGGACGGGGAGGGCCTGGAGCTCCCTCTCGAGCGCGAGCTCCACGGTGTGCCGGATCGTGCCGACGACGAGCTTCCCGTTCACGTGCCGGATCGGCCGGCCGTCGAGCCCGCGGCCGAACGGGACCGTCGTGAGCGGCGGGAGGGGCGCCAGGGGCGGATCGGGGATCACGCGGGACGGAACGATACGGCAAACGCCCCCGTGCGCGCCGGCTCCCGGATCGTCGCTTCCTCAGGCGCGCCGGGGCGGCGCGAGGACTCCGGGCGGGAACCCCATGGAGAGCCTGAGCGCCGCGTACTCCGGCGCGTGTCGGCCGTCGCGCCGGCGCACGAGAAGCGGCGGCTCCACGACGGGGAAGCCCCCCTCTCCCAGCGCGATCTCCGTGGGGAGGTCCTCCGCCCGGGACGCCGCGAAGAGCGCGACGAGCGGCGGCTCCTCCTCCCGGAAGACGACGTCCTTCCGCCGGAGGAGGACGAGCCGCTCCTCTCCGAGCGCCTCCTCGGCCTCGGCGCGGCGCGCCGTCGGCCAGACGAACGCGAAAAGGCCGCCCGGCGCGAGGTGCCGGCGCGCCGCCGCGGCGTAGGCCCCGACCGCGCCGCGGAGCGTCAGGCGCGCGGGGACCGCCTGGGGATGCCGCGCGGCCGTCGCCGTCCCGGGCTCGAAGTAAGGAGGCGCCCCGAGGACGAGGTCGAACGGCGGCTCGCCGGCAAGGAGCGCGGGGTCGCGGAAGTCCCCCTCGAGGAGCCGGAAGCGCTCCCCGAGACCGTTGTACCTCACGCTCTTCCCCGCGAGCGCGGCGGAGAAGGGCTGCGCCTCGACCGTCACGACGCGGGCCCCGGGGACCTTCCAGGCGGCGGCCATCGCGACGGAGCCGATTCCCGACCCGAGGTCGAGGAGCCTCTCGACGCGCGGGGCGCAGGAGACGCCCCACCAGGCGACGAGGAGATCGTCCGTGGAGTAGCGGTGCCCGCGCGCGGCCTGGAAGATCCGGAAGCTCCCGCACAGGAAGTCGAGCGTCTCTCCCTCGCCCGGCTCCTCTCCCCCCGGAGGTCTCGGCCCCGGCCTTCTCCACCCGCGGAAGACGTCCCCCCCCTCGTCCGTCATCCCCGCGAGCCTACCGGGATCGCCTCGCCCGCGCGACGTGCCGTGCGACGATCCGTCCATGGACGCCTCGACGCCCGTTCCGGCGGCCCCCGGCCGGCCGGCGGCTCCGCGCTCGGGAGTCGCCGCGAGCTACGACGACCTCCCGTACGGAAGCCGCGCCGTGAGGGAGAGCCACCCGGCGTTCCTCGCGGCCGTCGGCCGGCTCTTCGGCGTCGCGGCGCCCGACCCCGCGACGGCCCGCGTCCTCGAGCTCGGCTGCGCCGAAGGCGGGAACCTCCTCCCGATGGCCCTCGCCGAGCCCGGGGCCCGCTTCCTCGGCGTCGACCTGAGCGCCGGCCAGATCGCCGCGGGCGAGGCGCGCCGCGCCCTTCTCGGCCTCGCGAACGTCGAGCTCCGCGCGGCCGACGTCGGCTCGCTCGGCGGCGACGTCGGGACGTTCGACTACGTCGTCGCCCACGGTCTCTACTCGTGGGTCCCGGAGGAGGTCGCCGACTCGGTCCTCGCCCTCGTCGGGCGCGTCCTCGCGCCCGGCGGCGTCGCCTACGTCTCGTACAACACCTATCCCGCCTGGCACCTCCGGGGACTCGTCCGCGACCTCCTCGTCCGGGGGACGCCCGCCGGCGCGCCTCCCGCCGAGCGGATCGCCCGCGCCCGGGAGCTCCTCGCGTTCGTCTCGGAGAACGCACGCGACCGGAGCCGCGCCTACGGCGAGCTCCTCCGCGACGTCGCCGCGCAGTTCGCGCGGCACGACGACGCGCGGCTCTTCCACGAGTGGCTCGAGGGAGACAACCGGCCCGCCTGGTACCTCGACTTCGTCGCCCGCGCCGCGCGGCACGGCCTCGCGCCGGTCGCCGACGCGCGGCTCGCGGCGATGCCGATGGGCCGCGTCAAGCCCGAGGTCGACGACCTCCTCTCCTCCCGCGCCGCCGGGCGCCTCGAGAAAGAAGAGCTCCTCGACGTCCTCCGCAACCGCGCCTTCCGCCAGACGCTCCTCGTCCGCGCGCCTGCGCCCGGCCTCGAGGAGCCGGACCCGCGTGCCCTCGACGGGCTCCTCTTCTCCACGGATCTCCTCCCGGCCGGAGGGGACGGCGGCTCCGCGACGTTCCGCGGGCCGGCCGGCACGCTCTCGACGGACGACCCGCGCCTCGTCGCCGCGCTCCGGACGCTCCACGAAGCCGCGCCCCGCGCCCTCCCGCTCTCCGCGCTCGCGCCCGGCGCCGGGGAGGAGCTTCGCCCCGCGCTCCTCCGCTGCGTCGCCGCGGGCCTCGTGGAGCCGCGCGTCGGCGAGGTGCCGTGCGCTCCCTCCGCGGGCGAGCGTCCGGTCGCCTCCCCTCTCGCGCGGGTCGAGGCGTCCGAGGGCCCTCTCGTCACCTCGCTCGCCCACCGCAACGTCGAGCTGGACCCGTCCGCGCGTCTCCTCCTGCGCGAGCTCGACGGCCGCCCGCGCGCCGAGGTCGCCGCCGCGCTCGCCCCGGCCCTCGTCCGGGCCGGTCTGCTCTCGGCTCCGGACGGAGGCGAGCCCGCGGCGGAGGAGGCGTACGAGGCCGTCTCCGCGCGTCTCGACGCCGCCCTCTCCTCCCTCGCCCGCCGCGCCCTCCTCGTCCGCTGAAGATGGCGACGCCCCCGGAGCGCGAGCTCCGGGGGCGCGGCGGCGCGGGTCCGGAGAACTCAGAGCTCCACGGGCTCCTCGTCCTCGTCGGCCGGCCCGTTCCGCTTCGGCGCCCTCAGGCACCCCTCCAGCTTCGCCTTCTGCTCGGGCGTGAGGAGCGCCTCGATGGCGGCCCTCAGCTCCGCGGTCGCCTCGCGGATCGCCTTCAGGTCGGCCTCGACCTTCAGGAGCGCCGTCCCGACGGCGCACGGGTCGGGCGTCGCGGCGGCGAGCGCCGTCCGGAGCGCCGCGCGATCGGTCCTCAGCGTCGCGAGGAGCGTCTCCATCTCCGGCTTCGCGGCCTCGAGGAGCTCCTTCACGTCCGCCTTCTGGACGTCCGTGAGGCCGACGATGCCGAGGCAGCGGAGGTAGCCGGCGAGCGGCCCCTTCGGCGCCGCGGGCGGCGCCTCGACGGCGAGGAGGGGGGCGGCGACGAGCGCGACCGCGAGGGCCGCCGCCGCGGGGGCGAGGAACGTCCTGACGAGCTTCTTCATAGCGGGCTCCTTCTCCCGTTCCGTTCTGTTCGGCCCCGGTCCTTTCGGCCCCGGCGCCTCTTCCGGCGGGCTTCCGTACCGACGCCGCCGGAGGAGCGGCCGTTTACGCCGAAGGCGGAGGCGTGACGGGCGTCACGCGCGGCGGGGACACCGCCGGAAGCTCGACGAGGAAGGTCGTCCCCTCCCCCTCCGCGCTCGTCACCGAGATCCGTCCGCCCATGAGGCGCGCGAGGTGGCGGGAGAGGGCGAGGCCGAGCCCGGTCCCGCCGAAGCGGCGCGTCAGCGAGGCGTCCCCCTGGACGAACGGCGTGAAGACCCGTTCGAGCTGCTCCGCCGACATCCCGATGCCGGTGTCGGAGACTCGGAAGACGACGACCTCGCCCTCCCTCCGGCTCTCGCGCCGCGCGCCGAGCTCGACCGTGCCGTCCTCCGTGAACTTGCCCGCGTTCGAGAGGAGGTTGAAGAGGACCTGTCGGAGACGCAGCGGATCGGCCGTCATCCGTCCGGCGTCGGGCCCGACGGTCACGACGAAGCGGTTGCGGTTCGCCTCGACGAGCGGCCGGACGGTCCGGGCGACCTCCTCGACGACCTCCGCGACGCCGACCGCCTCGGAGACGACCTCCATCCGCCCCGCCTCGACCTTCGAGAGGTCGAGGAGGTCGCCGATGAGCTGGAGGAGGTGCCCCCCCGCCGCGCGGATCTTCGCGACGTCCTCGAGGGCGCCCGGGCTCGAGGCGACCTCCGGCTCCTCGACGAGGAGCTCCGCGTAGCCGAGGATCGCGTTCAGCGGGGTCCGGAGCTCGTGGCTCATGTTCGCGAGGAAGCGGCTCTTGGCGCGGTTCGCCTCGGCCGCCTCCCGGAGCGCCGCCTCCGCCTGCCTCCGCAGCTCCTCGGCCCTCTGGATCTCCGCGACGAGGCTTCGCGTCCGCTCGTCGACGAGCCGCTGGAGCTCCGTCTGGCGCGCCCTCAGCCCCCGCATCCGGAGCGCGTAGCCCGTCCCGGCCGACGCGATGAGGAGCGCGACGAGCCCGAGCCGGAAGCCGAGCCGTTGGTGAAGCCCCGGACGGATCCGGAACGCGAAGCGGGCACCGGTCTCGTTCCAGACGCCGTCGTTGTTCGCCGCGACGACGCGGAAGACGAAGTCCCCGGGCGGGAGGGCCGTGTAGTAGGCCGAGCGGCGCGTCCCCGCGTCGACCCACGCGGGCTCGAAACCCTCGAGCCTGTAGCGGAAGCAGACCTTCTCCGGCGCCTGGAAGCTGAGTCCGTCGTAGTGGATCTCGACTTTCTCGGTCCGGGGCGGAAGCTCCACGGGCGGGGCCCCCGCGACCGGCCGGCCGTCGACGACGACACGGTCGACGACGACCGGCGGGGGAGCCAGGTTCGAGCGGAGCCGGGCGGGGTCGACGCCGACGAGTCCGCGGAGAGTCGGGAACCAGAGGCGCCCGTCCGCGTCCCGGAGCCCCGCGGGGCTGGAGGCTCCGTTGCACTGCGAGATCGGCATCCCGTCGGCGCGGCCGAGGGCGAGCGCGCCGAACGGACCCCGGCGGCCCGCGATCCTCTCGAGGACCTCGGCCCGCGAGACGCGGAAGATCCCCTTGTTCGAGCTCATCCAGAGGTCGCCGCCGCCCCCCTCGAGGATCTCGAAGACCTTCTCGTCCGGGAGCCCGTCCGCGAGGCCGACCGAGCGGAGGCTCCCGTCATTCCGGAGGACCGACAGCCCTCCCGCCGTCCCGATCCAGAGGAGGCCCTCGGCGTCCTCGTGGAGCGAGAAGACGACGTCGTTCGCGAGACCGTGCCGCGTGTCGAGGACGGAGAGGACGCCGTCCTTCAGCCGCGCGAGGCCGCCCGCGTCCGTGCCGACCCAGACCGTCCCGTCGCGCGCCGGGAGGACGCAGCGGATGACGTCCCGCGGGAGCCCCTTGGACCGATCGACGACCGCGAAGCGCCGGCCGTCCCAGCGGGCGAGGCCGCCCCCGTACGTCCCCGCCCAGACCTCGCCGCCGGGCCCGACCGCGACGGCGTAGACGCTGTCGGAGGGGAGCCCCTGCGCACGCCCCCAGCGCGTCACCTTCCCGCCCGCGACGCGGACGAGGCCGGCGCCGTTCGTCCCGACCCAGAGCGCGTCGCCGTCGGCCACGACCGCGCGGACCGCGACGCCGCGGAGCGCCGCCTCGCCGGCGGGTGCGACGAAGCGTCCGCCGCCCAGCGCCGCGAGCCCGTTCGAGTCGGTCCCGGCCCAGAGGGTCCCGTCCGCCGTCCGCGCGACGGAGCGGACGTTCTCGTCGGGGAGGCCGTCGCGCGCGCCGTAGACGAGGACCTTCCGGTCCCGGAGCCGGTTCAGCCCGCCGTTCGTCCCGACCCAGACGCTCCCCTCGCGGTCGAGGGCGAGCGAGCGGACGAAGGAGTTCGCGAGGCCGTCCGCGACGGCGAGCGTCTCGACGCGTCCCCGGGAGAGGCGCGCGAGGCCGCCGCCGTCGCTCCCGACCCAGAGCGCGCCCGAAGGGTCCGCGAGGAGCGACCAGGTCAGGGCGCTCGGAAGGCCTTCGCGCGGGCCGACGACGCGGACCGCGCCGTCGGACGACGCCTCGACGAGCCCGACCCCGTAGAGCGCCGCGGCGACGCCCCCCGGCACGGCCGCGAGCGCGTAGACGGCCCCCGGGGCGCGCCCCTCGAGCGGGTGGACCCTCCGCACGGCGCGTCCGTCCCACCGGAGGAGTCCGACGTCGGCCGTCCCGACCCAGAGCCCTCCGGCGGGATCGGGAAGGAGGCTCCGGACCGCGGGCCTCGGAAAGGGCGGCGGGAGCTCCACCGCGCGGAAGGAGGTCCCGTCGAACCGCGCGAGGCCGCCGTCCGTTCCCGCCCAGACCGTCCCGCCGGCGTCCTCGGCGAGGGCGCGGACGTACTCCGACGGGAGCCCTTCGCGCTCGCCCCAGCGCGTGAAGACGCCTCCGCGGGAGCGGACGACGCCCCCCCCGAGCGTTCCGACCCAGAGCATCCCGTGCCGGTCCTCGAGGAGCGTCCAGACGTTCGAGCTCCGGAGGGCCGTCGTGTTCCGCGTGTCGTGGACGACGAACGAGACACCGTTGAACCGGACGAGCCCCTCGTACGTCCCGAACCAGAGGTACCCGTCCCTCGTCTGCAGGATCGCGTGGACACTGTTCTGCGGGAGACCGTCCTGCCAGGCGTCGAGCCCGTACTGCGAGAGAGGCGTCGAGGGGTCGAGCGCGGGCGCCGTCGAGGCGCCGGAGAGCGCCGCCGCGAGGAGCGCGCGCGCGAGGAGCCGCCGGACGGGCATGCGCCCCGATTGTGACGCGGAGGCTCCTCCCGCGCGAGGACGGCCGGACCGGGCCTCAGGCCTTCGGCGGGGACCCGTCCGGGAGCGCCGGGCGGCGGAGGTGGAAGTCCGTCGCCCGCTGGAAGAGGTCCGCGAACGCGAGGAGGTCCGCCTCGCCGTGGAGGCGTCCCGTGAACGTGACGCTCGTCGGGGTCCCGTCCGAAAGGCGGAACCCGTTCGGGAGGACGACGCACGGGTGGCCCGTCAGGTTCGTCGCGAGGAGAGACCGTCCCCCGTACGTCGGCGCGACGAGGAGGTCGACCTGGGAGAGGCGCTCCTCCATCTCGCGCATCAGGAGCGTCCTCACCCTCTGCGCCCGAAGGTAGTCGACCGCCGGGAGGAGGCGCCCCTGGCGGAAGACGTTCGGCCAGGCGTCCGCCGTCTGACGGACCATCCCCTTCACGCGGCCGTCGAGGACGAGGGTGTCGAACGCCGCGGCGGCCTCCGCCGTCAGGACGACCGAGAGCGGGCCGACGGGCGTCCGCGACGGGAGGCTCACCGGGACGAGCGTCGCGCCGAGCCGCTTCAGAAGGTCGAGAGTCCGGAGGTCGAAGGAGCGCCACTCCGCAGCCCGGGCCTTCTCCTCGGGCGAGGTCGCCCCCGTCCCGCGCTCCTCCTGGAAGAGCTCCTCGACGAAGCCGACCCTCAGCTTCGCCGGGTCGCGCCGGGGAGGCCACGCGGGCGGGCCGTCGACGGAGGCGGGGTCGAGCGGGTCCCTCCCCGCGATCGCCGAAAAGACGAGCGCGCAGTCCTCCGCGGAGCGGGCGATCGGCCCGACCTTGTCCATCGTCCAGGAGAGCGCCATGACGCCGTGCCGGCTCACGCGGCCGAACGTCGGGCGAAGGCCCGTGACGCCGCAGCGCGTGCAGGGGGAGACGATGCTCCCGAGCGTCTCCGTCCCGATCGCGAAGGCGACGAGGCCCGCCGCCGTCGCCGCGGCCGAGCCGGCCGAGGAGCCGCTCGAGCCCTGGTCGGTCTTCCACGGGTTCTTCGTCGTCCCGCCGAACCAGACGTCGCCCCACGCGAGCTCGCCGACCGACGTCTTCGCGACGAGGACGGCGCCCGCCTCCTCGAGCCGGCGGTAGACCGTCGCCGTCTCGGGGCGGACCTGCTCGCGGAAGAGCGGGGAGCCCCACGTCGTCGGGTGTCCCGGGACGGCGACCAGATCCTTCGCTCCCCACGGGATCCCGTGGAGCGGTCCGCGGTCCTTCCCGGCGGCGAGCTCCGCGTCGGCGCGCCGCGCCTGCGCGAGCGCGAGGTCCTCGGTGACCGTCACCGCGCACTTCAGGGTCGGGTCGTGCCTCGCGATCCGGGCGAGGAAGAGCTTCGTCAGCTCCGTCGAGGAGACCTTCTTCGCCCTCAGGAGACGGCCGAGGTCGCGCACCGAGGAGAACGCGAGCTCCTCGTCGGAGGCGGGGCGCGCGACGGCGCGCACGGGACGCAGGGCGGGAGGCGTCGCGGAGGACGGCTCCGCCGGCGCGGGCAGCGTCGCGAACGCGAACGCCGGCGGCACCGCGTTGTCGATCGCGACGGCGCGGAGCTCGGCGAGCCCCGCGAACGCCTCGTCGAGGTCCTCCAGGAGGAGCGCGCGCTCCTCGTCCGAGAACGAGACCCCCGCGACCCACTCCGCCTGCCGCACCATCTCGGCCGTCACCTTCGGCGCGCCCGCCGCGAGAGCGGAGAGCGCGCGTCCGAAGACGGCGGCGCCGGCCCCCGCGCCGGCGAGGAGAGACAGGAGCCTCCGGCGCGAAGCGTCGATCCCGGGAACGGCGTCGGTCATGAGTCCTCCCGGCGCGGCGCGTCCGGGCGTCGCGTCCCTGACCGGATGGTAGATTACGGAAGCTTCGAGGGCCGAACGCCGGCGTTCGCGAGGGGTACCGGGCGGGGGTCCGTGGCGCCGGTCCGCGAGGCGGAAAGGACGGTACAGCATGCTCAAGGAGTTCAAGGAGTTCGCGATCAAGGGGAACGTGATCGACATGGCCGTCGGCGTCGTCATCGGCGGCGCGTTCGGGAAGATCGTGAACAGCCTCGTCGCCGACGTCATCATGCCGCCGATCGGCCTCCTCCTCGGGAAGGTCGACTTCTCGAACCTCTTCCTGGACCTCTCCGGGACCGGGCCGGCCTCCCTCGCCGACGCCAAGGCGAAGGGGCTCGCGACGCTGAACTACGGCGTCTTCCTGAACACGGCGATCGAGTTCCTCATCATCGCCTTCGCGATCTTCGTCGTCATCAAGCAGATCAACCGCCTGAAGCGCGAGGCCCCGCCGGCCCCCGCCGCCCCGCCCGAGCCCTCGAACGAGGAGAAGCTCCTCGCCGAGATCCGCGACCTCCTGAAGAAGTGACGGGACCGCTCCGGATGAAGAAGGCCCTCCTCCTCTCCGTCCTCCTCCTCGCCCCGCTCGCCGCGACGGCCGCCGACGCCCCGCCGCCGGGCTGGCACGGGAGCGTCGGCGCCGGCCTCTCGATCAGCTCGGGCAACAGCGACGCGAAGAGCTACAACCTGACCTTCGACCTCAAGCACGACCCGAAGACGAAGAACGTCCTGAAGCTCGGGGCGCTCTACCTCCGGAGCGACGCGAACGGCACGACGACGGGCGACAAGCTCTCGGCGTTCGTGAGGGACGAGTACACCTTCTCGGAGCGCGTCTTCGCCTTCGGCGAGGTCACGTTCCTGCGGGACAAGGTCGCCCTCCTCGACTCCCTCGTCGCGCCCGGCGCCGGCATCGGCTACAAGCTGGTCAAGACGGAGACGACGACCCTCGACGTCTCCGCCGGCTTCGGCGCCGCGTTCGAGAAGTACGCGAACCGGGACTCGACCTCGAGCGGGGCGATCCTCGCGAGCGAGGCGCTCGCCTGGAAGGTCTCGCCGTCGGTCTCCGTCACGCAGAAGGCGACCGGCCTCTGGAAGACGAAGGACACGGCGGACGCCTACTACCACTTCGAGGTCGGCGTCGCCTCGTCGGTCTCGAAGCTGCTGGAGCTGAAGCTCTCCTGGCTCCTCGACCACAAGACCCGGCCCGCCGTCGCTTCGCTCGAGAAGACCGACACCTCGTTCCTCGCGGCCGTCGTCGCGAAGTTCTGACCGGCCCTTTCTGAGCCGCCGCCCCGCCCGCGGGACGGCGGCTCAGCTCTCGCCCGCCCCGAGCGCCTCGCGGATGCATCTCTTCGCGCGCGCGGCGTTTCCGAACGCGAGCCCGCGGCTGTAGCGGTACGTCGGGAACGCGGCCCGGGCGTCCGAGCACGGCTTGCAGGCGGAAGCCTCACCCCCGTCGCCGACCTTCTCCGGCCGGAGCCCGTACTCGGCGAGCGGCTGCGTCTCGAGCGTCGCGGCGACCCCCGCCGGGTCCGTCTCGAGCCGCAGGGTGACGACGGCGTTCTCGGGCTTCGGGTCCCCCGCCCCGTCGAGGAGGACGAGGAACGCGGCGCGCCCGGCCTCGTCCCGGCGGGCGTCGACGAGCTTCAGGCCGCAGGCCGGGGCCGACGCGACGACGGCGTTCACGGCGAAGGCGAGGTCGCCCGGGACGAGGAACCGCCCGCCGGTCGGGGACGTCCCTCCCGACGCACAGGCCGCGGCGAGCGCGCCGGTCGCGATCGCGAGGGGGAGGCGGAGAGCGCGGGAAGAAACGGACGAGGCCACGCCGCATTCTCGCGCCGGCGCCCGCGAGACCGCCCGCGTTCCCGTCCCTCTCCGGCGCTAAGATGCCCCGTTCGCCCGGAGGCTCCGGCCTCCCGGGCGGGAAGGGGGCGTCCTTGTACCCGACCCTCGACTACGCGGAGGTGGGCTTCGTCTGCGGGCTGGAGGTCCACCAGCAGCTCCTGACCCCGACGAAGCTCTTCTGCCGCTGCCCCGCGGGGCTCTACACGGAGACGCACGACGGGACCGTCCTCCGGCACATGCGGCCGACCCTCTCGGAGCTCGGCGAGTACGACGGCACCGCGCTGATGGAGTTCAAGACGAGGAAGAACATCGTCTACCTCCTCAACGTGAAGAACGTCTGCACCTACGAGATGGACGACACGCCGCCGTTCCTCGTGAACCAGGAGGCGATCGACGTCGCGATCGAGCAGTGCCTCATGCTCGGCTGCGACATCGTCGACGAGGTCCACATCGCTCGGAAGCAGTACCTCGACGGCTCGATCCCGACCGGCTTCCAGCGGACCGCGGTCGTCGGGGTGAACGGGAAGATCCCGTTCCGCGGCCGGACGCTCTCCGTCACGCAGGTGACGGTCGAGGAGGACTCCTGCCGCGAGGTGCGCGACCGCGGACACTGCATCGTCTGGCGCGCGGACCGCCTCGGGATGCCGCTCATCGAGACCGTCACCGGGCCCGACCTTCGGACACCCGACGAGGTCGAGGAGGCGATCCTCCTCGTCGGCCGCGTCTGCCGCTCGACGGGCCACGTCCGCACCGGCATGGGGGCGTCCCGCCAGGACGTGAACGTCTCCGTCCGCGGCGGACGGCGCGTCGAGATCAAGGGGGTCCCGAAGGCCGGCTGGGCGCCGCGCCTCGTCCACGGCGAGGCCTGGCGGCAGGTAAACCTCCTGAAGCTCCGGGACGAGCTCCACCGGCGCGGCTTCACGACGCCCGCCTCGATCCGGATCGACTCGCAGGACGTGACGCAGCTCTTCGCGGCGACGGAGATCCCGTACCTGACCCCCGCGGCGTGGGAACGCTGGGTCGAGACGGAGAAGATGCGCCCCGGCTTCGAGCTCGGGAAGGGACCGTACCGCGTCCGGGCGGCGCGCCTTCCCGGCCTCGCCGGGACGCTCTCCTTCCCGACGCAGCCCGAGCACGTCTTCGCGCACGAGCTCTCCGGCCGGATCCGCGTCATCGCCGGCCTCGACCAGCTCCCGAACCTCCTCCATTCCGAGGCGTGGCCCGACTCGCGCGGCACGCGCGCCGAGCTGAAGAAGCTCCGCGGGCGCCTCCGCTGCGGGCCGGACGACGCGATCGCCGTCGTCTGGGGCCCCGAGGAGGACACCGTCACCGCCTGCGAGGAGATCCGCCTCCGCTACGTCGACGCGATCCAGGGCGTCCCGAACGAGACGCGCCAGCCCTTCGCCGACGGCTCGACCGACTTCGAGCGGATCCTCCCCGGCCCCGACCGGATGTACCCCGACACCGACAGCCCGCCGACGCGCGTCACGCGCGAGAGGGTCGCCGGCCTCGCCGCGAAGCTCCCCGAGCGGCCGTGGGACCGTGAGAAGCGCTACACGGACGCCGGTGTCCCCGCCTCGACGGCCCACTTCCTGATCCGCCGCGGCGGCGCCGCCGTCGTAGACCGCCTCGCGCAGGAGACCGGCGCGCCGGTGCGCGACGTCGCCTTCCTCTTCGGCGAGAAGCTGAAGGGCCTCCGGCGCGCCTCGGTGCCCGTCGACGCCGTCCCGGAGGAGCGCTGGAGAGAGCTCCTCCGCGCCTTCGTCGCGACGCCCGTCCTCAGGCAGGCCTGGGAGCCCACGGTCCTCGCGATCTGCGAGAGCCCCGAGCGCCCCGTCGCGGACCTCCTCGCCGAGCGCGGCCTCGGGACGGAGCCGCCCGGCTGGCGCGGCGGAGTCCCGGCCGCCCTCGCGGCGGCCCGCGAGAAGGCCTACCGGAAGGACGACGCGGCGCTCGTCGGCAAGCTCGCCCTCGCCTCGCTCATGCCGGGGCTCCTCGGGCGCGTCCCGGCCTCGGTCGTCGCGGACGAAGTCGGGAAGGCCCTCGCGGAGGTGCGCGCGTGAGCGAGATGAACGATCCCCTCAAGGGGTACCGCGGTCGCGCCCGCGCCGCTCTCGAGAAGTGGGGCGTGAAGGTCTGGAGCGACGTTCGCGTCATGAACGACGCCGGCTCCGTCTTCGAGGGGGTGATCCTCCCGCGAAGCGGCTCCTTCGACGACCTCCACGTCGTCATGAAGCTGAAGACCGGCTACAACGTCGGCCTTCACTGCGACCGCCTCGAGCACGTCACCGAGGTCGGCTACAAGGAGGCGAAGTACAAGATCCCCGAGAAGGAGTTCCCGGAGCGGCCGACGCTGCCGAAGGTGACGCTCCTCGGGACGGGCGGGACGATCGCCTCGCGCCTCGACTACCGGACGGGCGCCGTCATCCCCGCCTTCACGCCGGGCGAGCTCTACGGCGCCGTCCCCGAGCTCGCGGACATCTGCAACCTGACGACGAAGAAGATCTTCGGGGTCTTCTCCGAGAACATGGCGATGGAGAACTACCTCGTCCTCGCGAACGCGATCGGCGAGGAGATCGCCGCCGGGGCCGACGGCATCGTCATCGGGCACGGCACCGACACGATGGGACACACGGCCGCGATCCTGTCGTTCATGGTCCAGGACTCCCCCGTCCCGATCGTCCTCGTCGGGTCGCAGCGCTCCTCCGACCGTCCGTCGTCCGACGCCGCGCTCAACCTGATCCACTCGGTGAGGACCGCCGCCTACTCCGACCTCGCCGAGGTCGTCATCTGCATGTTCGGCCCGACGTCGGACCGCTACGGCCTCCTCCACCGCGGGACGCGCTGCCGGAAGATGCACAGCTCCTACCGCTCGACGTTCCGCACCGTCGGCGACATCCCCCTCGCCATCGTCAGCCGCGACTCGTTCCAGTACCTCACGGACGACTACCGGAAGCGGGACAAGGGTCGCGTGCCGAGGATCGACGCCGTCTACGACGACAGGACGACGATCCTCTACTACTACCCCGGCATGAACCCCGACCTCGTCGACGCCCTCGTCGAGAAGGGGTATCACGGCATCGTCATCGCCGGGACCGGCCTCGGGCACGTCAACAAGCCGCTCTATCCGGCGATCAAGCGGGCGACGGACGCGGGCGTCCACGTCGTCATGGCGGTCCAGACGCTCTGGGGCTTCGCCCAGATGTACGTCTACGACACCGGCCGCGACCTGATGGACCTCGGCATCGTCCCGCTCGACAACATGATCCCCGAGACGGCCCTCATGAAGCTCTCCTGGGTCCTCGGCCACACGCGCGAGCGTTCCGAGGTGATGCGGATGATGACGACGCCTTTCTCGCACGAGATCACCCCGCGCGAGCCGCACAACGGCTACCTCGTCATGCAGGGAGGGCTCCCCGAGACGGAGGAGTGGGTCCGGGGGCACTGGAAGTAGACGGCGTCACCGGCCGGCGAGCGGCCACGGGAAGAGGGCGGACCTCCTCCTCCGCAGGAGGAGGCCCGCCCAGAGCAGCAGCGTCGCGGCCGTGAGGCCTCCTCCGGCGAGCAGGCCCGGCGGGAGGTACGAGAGCCGGACGGAGTGCCGGCCGGCCGGGACCGGAATCGCGAGGTGGATCCCGCGGGCCCGAGCCGGCGCGACCGGCGCGCCGTCCACCTCGGCCCTCCACCCCGGAAGCGCCGGGATCGTCGTGAGGAGGAGACCCGGACACGGCGTGTCGACCTCCCAGGCCGCCCTCCGCGCCGAGCGGCCGACGACCGAGGGGCGGGGCTCCGATCCCGGGCACGGTCCGGGCGCGCCGGCCCCGACGACCTGGACGACCTCCCGTTGACGGCCGTTCACCAGGCCGGTGATCGCGTCGTCCACCGTCCTCGCGGGACGCCAGCGCGTCACGAACCGCTCCGGCGGCTCCGCGCCAGGGACGCGATAGAGGTGGAAGAGGCGACTGCTCGCGTTCGCGAAGGCCCGGACGTGCTCGAGCCCCGGGATCGGCGGCGGGTCGGCCGTGAGGACGGCCCGGACCCCAGAGGCCTCGAGGACGGGGACGCGTCGCCCCCAGGGGACCGCCGCGACGAAGCTCGACAGGGCCGCCCGGTCGCGGTCGAGGAGGCCGTCGAAGTTCTGGTGGAGGGCGACCGGCACGCCGAAGCCGGCCGCCGTGTAGCCGACGAGGACCTCCAGGCCCCAGCGGCTCAGCCACGCCGCCGTCCGCGCCTCCGGCGGGAATCCGACGGGTCCCCGGTCCTCTGTCCTGTAGAGGGCGCCTCCCGCCGCGACCTCGCGGACGGCTGCGGCGAGCCGCGGCTCGTCGTCGAAGAGGGAGCGGTCCGCGACCGGGAGCGCCGGCCGCCCCGCGAGGCCCAGGTCGGCGACGAGGAGGGCCAGGAGCGCGACACGGCGCGTGCGCGTCCCACGGCCCGGTGGCCACGCGAGGAGGGCCCCGATCGCCGCGAGAGCGAGCGCGCCGTGGAGGAGGCAGGCCCGGAAGCCGTCGCTCGCCTCCTCCTGCGGGACGCCGCCGAACAGGAGGAAGAAGAGCGCCCGGACCCCTTCGTCCGAGTCCGCCACCACGAGGAGCAGCGCGGCGCAAGCGAGGACAACGATCCCCACGCGCCGCCGCGCGCCGCCGCCTTCGCCGTTCCAGAAGAGACGCCGGGCCCCCGCGCCGGCGAGGAGGCTCAGGGGGAGGACCGTCGCGACGAGAGCCTTCACCGGGAACCGGAACACGCCGAGCCGTGGGACCGCCTCGAACAGCTGCTCGACGCCCGGGAGGTGCCGTCCGAGCGACAGGAGGACCCCGGCGACGACCGTCCCGGCGAGGACCACACGGACGCCCCTCGCGAGCCCTCCCGGCGCCCCGTCGCCGCGCGCGCCGGCGAGCGCGAGGAGAAGGGCGGGGAATCCCGCGTAGACGCTGACGAGGTAGGGAACGAGCCCCCCTTCGAGCGGCAGACCCCACATCAGGTCTCCGACGAGGTCCGGGCGGCCGAGGAGGCCCGGGAAGGCGAGCTCGAGGAGCCGCAGGGGATGGACGGACCAGGTCAGGGCGTTCACGGCCGGCAGCCCCGCGCCGCGCTGCGAGAACGCGGCGTACGCCACGGCCGGGAGGAGCTGGAACGCGGCGATCCCCGCGCTCGTGAGACCGAGGACGGCCCAGCGCCCGGCCACGAAGCCGCGCCGGCCCCGTCCCTCCTCGGCGACCAGGCCCCACCCGAGGAGGAACGCGAAGGCGAGGACGACGAGCTCGGGGAAGCCGGCGAGGCCCATCAGCGCGCAGGAGACCGCGGCGAGCCCGAGCCACCGAAGCCGGCCCTCGCGGAGGTGGAGATGCCAGAAAGCGAACGCGAGAGGGAGGTGAGGGAACGCGAGGGTCCGGTTCAGAAGGTTCGTCAGGGCGAGAGTGCAGCCCGCGAGCTCGAAGACGATCGCGGCGACGAGCGCCGGACCGGGGCCGAGCCGCAGGACGCGCGCCGCGAGGTAGGCGCCGAGCCCGCAGAGGGCGAGGTGGAGGACGATCTCGGCGTTGAACGCCGCGGTCGGGGGGAGGACGACCTGGAGGAGCACCGTCGGGTAGGCGACGCTGTGCGTCGGGCTCCCGAACAGCGGCTGCCCGGCGTGGAGGTACGGGTCCCAGAACGGGAGCTCCCCGGCGGCGAGCATCTCGCCGGCCCTCCTGCGGACCCAGAAGGCGAGCAGGTGGAGGTCGCGGAAGAACGCCGTCCCGCCGAAGAGCGGTCGCCAGAAGAGGAGGAGCTGGAGGAGCCCGAGCGCCCAGAGCTCGCGTTCCGCGAGGAGCCGGACGAGGCGTCCGGAGGGCCGGGCGGAGCTTCCGGCGCCGGCATCGGGCTCCTCGGTGTTCGGCTCGAGCCAGGCACCCGGCTTCACTGAAATCGGCTCCGCGCCGCGCATGTTAGCCCGGGGGGGAAAGGCCGGCCCCGCCGCGGTTACGATGGCGCCGCCCCGCGCCCGCGGGGCGGGAGGTCCGATGCGCGCCCTCACCTACGACAGGCACGGCGACCCGCGCGAGGGCGTCGTGAGGAAGGTCTTCGACCCGCGGCCCGGACCGGGGCAGGTCGTCGTCCGCGTCGTCGCGGCGGCGCTGAACCCCGCGGACTGGAAGATCGTCGAGGGGAAGTTCCCGTTCCTCGCGTTCCCGAAGAAGCCCTTCGTCCCGGGGTGCGAGGCGGCCGGGATCGTCGAGTCGCTCGACGCCCGCGTCTCCGGCCTCCGCGAAGGCGACGAGGTCGTCTTCTCGACCGGACTCGGCGGGGCGCTCGCCGAGAAGGTCGCCGTCTCCGCGCTCCAGGCCGTGAGGAAGCCGGCCGCGCTCTCGTTCGAGGAGGCCGCGACGCTCCCCGCGGCCGGAATGTCCGCCCTTCAGTCGCTCCGCGACCTCGGCGGGCTGCGAGACGGGCAGCGTCTGCTCGTGAACGGCGCCGGAGGCGGGATCGGCGTCCATGCGGTGCAGATCGGCAAGCTCCTCGGGGCCCACGTCACGGCGGTCGCGAGCGCGGGGAAGCACGAGCTCCTGACGGGCCTCGGCGTCGACGCGCTCGTCGACTACCGCAAAGCCGACTTCACGAAGGCGGGAGAGGCGTGGGACGTCGTCCTCGACGCCGTCCCGAACCGGAGCTTCGGCGCGTGCGCCCGCGTCCTCGCGCCCGACGGCGTCTACGTCACGACCCTTCCCGGCGCCGGACCCTTCCTCGCCTCCGTCGGCGCCGCGCTCCGCGCTCCCTTCGGCTTCCGGAAGAGGTGCCGCGCGCTGATGCTGAGGCCGCGGCCCGAGGACCTCGGCTGGCTCCTCGACCGCGCCGCCGCCGGGAAGCTGAAGGCGGTCGTCGGGAGGACGGTGCCGCTCGACCAGGCCGCCTGGGCCCTCTCGGACCTCTCGGCCGGGCACGCCACGGGGAAGACCGTGGTCCGGGTCGCGCCGTAGGCCGCCTTCCCGCCCCACCCGCGCACCGGGACCCGAGCCTTCCGCCGCGTCCGACCGGGCCGGAGACGCTCAGGGCCGGGCGGGGCGCGCCCGGATGCTACAGTCCGCCGCCCGCCGCCCGGCCCCCCGGCCGTCGCGGCGACCCGCGCCATGACCGACCCGAACCACGCCCTCGCAGCCGAGATCGCCCGCCGCCGGACCTTCGCGATCATCAGCCACCCCGACGCCGGCAAGACGACGCTGACCGAGAAGCTCCTCCTCTACGGCGGGGCGATCCACCTCGCCGGCTCGGTGAAGTCCCGCAAGGCGGCGCGACACGCCACGAGCGACTGGATGGAGATGGAGCGCGAGCGCGGCATCTCGATCACGACGAGCGTCATGCAGTTCACGTACGCCGGCCGCCACGTGAACCTCCTCGACACGCCGGGCCACAACGACTTCAGCGAGGACACCTACCGGACCCTCGCCGCGGCCGACAGCGCCGTCATGCTCGTCGACGCCGCGAAAGGCGTCGAGCCGCAGACGATCAAGCTCTTCCAGGTCTGCCGGATGCGCAGGATCCCGATCGCGACGTTCGTGAACAAGCTGGACCGCGCGGGCCGGGACCCGTTCGACCTGATGGACGAGATCGAGAAGGTCCTCGGGATCCCCTGCTCCCCCGCGACCTGGCCGATCGGCTCCGGCCCCGACTTCCACGGCGTCTACGACCGCTGGTCGAAGACGCTCCTCCGCTACGAGCGGGGCGAGTCGAAGGGCGAGAAGCTCGCCGCCGAGACGTTCGAGCTCCACGACCCCGCGCTCGTCGGCGAGATCGGGGAGAAGGCCCACGGGCAGCTCGTCGAGGAGCTCGCGATGCTCGACGCGGCCGGGATGCCGTTCGACCGCGACCTCTTCCTCGCGGGCGAGCTGACGCCCGTCTTCTTCGGGAGCGCCCTGAACGACTTCGGCGTCGAGCCGTTCCTCGCCGATTTCCTCGAGCTCGCCCCCTCTCCCGCGCCGCGGGAGTCGAGCTCCGGGCCTGTCGACCCGGCCGAGCCGCGCTTCTCCGGCTTCGTCTTCAAGATCCAGGCGAACATGGACCCAGCCCACCGCGACCGGGTCGCCTTCGTGAGAGTCTGCTCCGGGAGGTTCGAGCGCGGGATGGAGGTCCGGCACGCGCGCACGGGCCGGACGCTCAAGCTGAACAAGCCGCTCCAGTTCCTCGCGCAGGAGCGGACCCTCGTCGACGAGGCGTGGGCGGGCGACGTCCTCGGGCTCTGGGACTCGGGGGCGCTCCGGATCGGCGACACGATCCACGAGGGGCCCGCCGTCGAGTACGCCGGGATCCCCCGCTTCTCCCCCGAGCTCTTCTGCCGCGTCGTCCTCCTCGACCCGCTCAAGAGGAAGCAGCTCAAGAAGGGGCTCGACCAGCTTTCGGAGGAGGGGGCCGTCCAGGTCTTCTACGACCCGGTCCGCCTCGAGCGCGACCCGATCCTCGGCGCCGTCGGCGCGCTCCAGTTCGAGGTGATCCAGCACCGGCTCAAGGCCGAGTACGGGGCCGACGTCTCGTACGTGAGGCTGCCGCACCAGATCGCCCGCTGGATCGAGAACGAGGGGTTCGTGCCGCGCGACTTCGACGACCCGGGCCGCTGCGAGCTCCTCGCCGACGGCGAAGGGCGCCCGCTCGTCCTCTTCGAGAGCGAGTGGCACTTCGAGCGGGCGAAGAAGACGAACCCGAAGCTGACGTTCGCGGCCGCCGTCCAGCCCGCCCGGGCGAAGTAGCGGGTCGCCGAGCCGCGCCCGTCCCCTGCCCCTCGCACCTCCCGAACCCTTCCGCCGCGGCCTTCGTATCTCGAGCGGGAGGCCCGCAGTGAAGAACCCGAAGGTCCGCGTCGAGGAGTTCGAGGTCACCGGCGAGAAGCTCGTCGCGACGGTGAAGGAGCTCGTTCACCAGGGGAACGTGAGGAGGATCGTGATCCGGAACGCGAAGGGGGTGACGCTTCTCGAGATCCCCCTCGTCCTCGGGATCGCGGGGGCCGTCCTCGTCCCCGTCTGGGCGGCCGTCGGCGCCCTCGCCGCGCTCGTCGCGAAGCTGACGATCGTCGTCGAGCGGGTCCAGGACGCGCCGCCGCCGCCCGACGCGGGCGCTTCGCCCGACGCGGCTCCGGAGGCGCCGGCGAAGGGAACCTCCCGCAGGGCCGCAGCTCGAAAGCCCCGGGCCTGAGGGGGCGGACGGCCCGGGCCCGTTCCCGCGGCCCGGGCCGCCCGTCGCCCCGCCCCGTCAGCGCCCGCCGCCCGGGAGGTCGAGAGAGGGCCGTCAGGACGCGGTGGTCGAGCCCCGCTGCCTCGTCGCGCAGGGCGAGCGTCGGCGGCAGCCCGGCCAGGATCCGACAGAGGTCCTCCCCTCCGCCCGCGTCCGCGAAAGCCCGCGCCCGTTCCGTCCACCACGGCACGGGGCGCGAGGCGATCGGCTCGACGACGAGGACGCGCGCGGCCCGGAGACCGCCCAGCCGCTCCGCTCGACGCCCCTCATATCGGCTCCCGCCGCAAGCGCCACCGCGGCGCCGGCCGCGCCCGTGCCGCAGCCGAGGTCGAGGAGCCTGTCGAAGCGGCGGTCGGCGGCGCCGAGCGCCGCCACGATCCCGCGGACGGCGAGGGAGCGGAGCGGGCCGAAGAAGAGGGCGAACGCTGCGCGCTTGCCCGCGCCGTCGAACGCCGCGCCGGAGCCGATCCGCCCGCGCCGCTCGACGTAGAGCGACGAGAGGGCCTGGAGCCCCTTCCGCACCTCCGGGAAGGAGAGCTCGGAGAGGTGCCGCCGCTCGAGGTCCGCGACCCAGCTCTCGAAGGGATCCGGGGTCATCCGGCCGCCCGCTCCTCCCGTCAGGGCGCGCCGAGCGCCTTCGCGACGGCGGCGACCGCGGCCTCGACTGCCGCGAGCGCGCGCGCCGCCGCACGCTCCGAGACCTTCGCGACGTCGGCCGGCGCGGGACGCGCCGTCCGCCACGACCGGCGCGCGGCCTCGGCCTCGCGGAACGCGGCGTCGTCCGCGGCGAGGAGGAGCGGGAGGGCGTGCGTCCGCACCGCCGCGAGGACGCGCCGGTCCATATAGCGCCTCCGCTCGCCGCGCAGGTCGGGGTAGAGGCGTCCCCTCAGCCCGAGCGTCTCCTGCGCGAGCGGCGCGGGCTCCTTCCCCGCCGCGAGCGCCGCCGGCACCGCGCCGGCCGCCGGGAAGACGGGGACGACGGCCCCGGCGACGGGGAGGCTCGGGACGACCCACATCGCGGCCGCCTCCGGCCCCTCGCCCGGGGCCGGCGCCTCGAGGACGACGGCGGCGACGGTGTCGAGGCGGCAGACGCTGTCCCCCGTGTAGACGAGCGGCGGGCCCGCCTCCCCGCCCGTCTGGCCGATCGCCGCGTTCGCGACGTCCCGCGCGGCGCGGAGGACCGCCGCGACGTCGAGTCCCTTCGCCGCGGCCGGCCCGAGGAGCTCGATCCCGCGCGCCTCGCGGAGGAAGCCGCTCCCCGTCTCCTTCTTCCCGCTCCGGCTGTAGTTCGAGCGGACGAGGAGCCCTTTCGCCCCGTCGTTCGCCCCGGCCGCGTCGACGCGGACGTATCCCTTCGAGGACGTCTCGAACGAGGCCGCGCCCCCGCGGGCGTCGATGACGCCGAAGTTGGCGGAGACGTCGCGGCCCCCCGAGTTCGACCGGGCGAGGAGCGCCTCGAAGTCGTCCACCGTCGCGCACGACTGCAGGGCGAGCTTCATGAACGTCCCCTCGCCCGCCGTGTCGCCGCTCTCGAGGTTGTAGGAGGCCGAGTTCATGATCCCGAAGCCGGCCGCGTTGATGCCGGCCCAGACCTGAAGGCCCGCGGCGTCCCCCCGGTTCACGAGGCCGACGTAGGAGTAGCGGCCGTCGGCGAGGAAGACGACCTGGTTGTCGCTCCCGTCCGCGTCGCGGTTCTTCCAGAGCATCGGGCGGCCGCTCCTCGACGCCGCCGGCGCGACGACGGCCGTCGTGCAGGCGTCCGCGGGAGCCGGGACGAAGGCCGTGGCGAGGGCCGCGAGCGCGGCGGCGGCGAGCCGGGAGCGGTGGGCGCGAACGGTCACGGGGTCCTCCTCGGCCGACCATCGTAGCCGAGCGCGCCGCCCCGCCCGGTCGGCAGGCCGTCCGGCTTGCTCCGGCCCGGACGCGAAGCGCTCCCCGCGGCGGGCGGCCCGTGGCAGAGTGCGCGCATGCAGGACCGTCCGCGCCGCGAGACCTTCCTCCCCTTCTCCCGCCCCGCGATCGGCGAGGAGGAGATCGCCGGGGTCGTCGAGACGCTCCGCTCCGGCTGGATCACGACCGGCCCGAAGGCCGCCCGCTTCGAGGAAGCCCTCGCGGCCTACAGCGAGGTCCCCCGATGCCTCGCCCTCCTGAGCGCGACGACCGGCCTCGAGCTCGCCCTCGGCGCCCTCGGCATCGGCGAGGGGGACGAGGTCATCACGACGGCGCACACCTTCGTCTGCACCGTCTCGAACGTCGTCCTCCGCGGGGCCGTCCCGGTCCTCGTCGACGTCGAGCCCGACACGATGAACCTCGACGCGGAGCGGGTCGAAGAGCGGATCACGCCGCGGACGAAGGCGATCGTCCCGGTCCACTACGGCGGGCTCCCCTGCCGCATGGAGCGGATCTGGGAGATCGCGGCCCGGCACGGCCTCGCCGTCGTCGAGGACGCCGCCCACACGATGGGGGCGCGCTACGCGGGCCGGCGGATCGGCTCCGACGCGCGATCGGCCTTCTCCGTCTACTCCTTCCACCCGAACAAGAACCTCACGACGATCGAGGGGGGCGCCGTCGCCTTCCACGACCTCCGGCACGAGGCGTACCTGAAGCTCCAGCGCTTCCACGGCATCGCGCGCGGCGCCGGGACGCCCTACCCCGAGGGCTCGCCCCTCTACGACGTCCCGATGCCGGGACGGAAGTCGAACTTCACCGACGTCCAGGCCGCCGTCGGCCTCGCCCAGCTCCCGAAGCTGGACGCCTTCGCCGCGCGGCGCCGCGAGCTCGCGCGCCTCTACCTCACGCTCCTCGCCGACGTCCCCGAGGTGGAGCTCCCCGCCGAGGGCGACGCGGAGCGCGAGCACTGCTGGAACCTCTTCGTCCTCCGTAACCGGCCCGAGGCGAGCGGCCTCACGCGCGACGAGCTGACGGCGGCGCTCAAGGCCGAGAACGTCGGCACCGGCATCCACTGGCAGGGCCTCTTCTCGTTCTCCTTCTACCGCGACTACTTCGAGAAGCACCCCGAGGGCCTGCCTTCGGACGGCCTCCCCCACGCGACGCGGACGACCGAGAACCTGATGTCCATCCCGCTCTTCCCCGCCATGACCGAGGACGACGTCCTCGACGTCGTCGCCGCCCTCAAGCGCGTCCTGGCCTGACGCCGCCTCCACCGACCCAGGCGGCAGAAGACGGGAACGCGGCGGACGGGAGCACCGGAGCACCGGAGAAGGGAGCCTCACCCCGGGGCGGGTCCAGCTCGCCTCGGGCTGCGCGCGGCCGACCCGCGGGGCGTGCGGCGCTCGGCGCTCGGGTCGCTCGCGAACTCGCTCGCCTGCGGCTCGCTCAAACAGCGCTCGCTTTCCCCCGAGCGCCTCGCGGCGCGCGCCAGCGGGTCCCCGGCCGTGCTCGAGTCGGCTCGCAGGACCCGCCCGCGGGGCTCGGCCGCCCGGAGCAACGTGAGCATTTCTCTATTCGAAATGGGGTCTGGTCTACGTTCTACGTTCTAGCGAGCGCAGCACCGCTCTGGTGACGGACCGCCTGAAGACCGTGGGATGCGAGCGGACGGGAGGGGCGTCCCGCGAGCGAGCGTTCGAGCACGTGCGGGCACCCGCACGGTTCCGCGAGCAGGCCGCCGGGAGAAGCGGCCGAGCTGTCTGACGAGCCCGACGTCGGCACCAGCAGTGGGCTCGGATTGAGGGTGGGGGTCCGGGGGGCCGCGCGAAGCCCAGGCCCCCGGTGGGCGCCGTGGGACGCCCCTCCCGGACGCGGCTCGTGAGTCACGGGGAGGTGGCCTGGATGGTTCTCCGGTTCTCCGAGGCCTTCGTCCACCTCCCGGGGCCGGTTTGACAGGCCGGGCGTCCGGTTGGGAGACTCAAGGGTTGGGCGCGCCCCGGGATCCGGGCGAGGCGCCTTTCCGTAACGTATTCGGCCCGTCCGGGCTCTGCCAGGGGCGGCCAAGGAGAAGCATGAGCACCGTCCTCGACACGAAGGCCGCTCCGGCCGCCGTCGCCCGCCCGAAGTTCAAGGTCGCAGACCTCTCCCTCGCCGAGCTCGGCCGCAAGGAGATCCGGCTCGCCGAGCAGGAGATGCCGGGGCTCATGGCGCTCCGGGCCCGCTACCGCGGCGAGAAGCCGCTCGCCGGCGAGCGCGTCATGGGGAGCCTCCACATGACCGTCCAGACGGCCGTCCTCATCGAGACGCTCGTCGAGCTCGGCGCGGACGTCCGGTGGGTCTCGTGCAACATCTTCTCCACGCAGGACCACGCCGCCGCGGCCGTCGCCGTCGGTCGCCCGGAGAGCGGCGGGACGCCGCAGAGCCCGAAGGGAACTCCCGTCTTCGCCTGGAAGGGAGAGACGCTCGAGGAGTACTGGTGGTGCACGCGCGAGGCGCTCGAGTGGCCCGACGGGCAGGGGCCGACGCTCATCGTCGACGACGGGGGCGACGCGACGCTCCTCGTCCACAAGGGGCTCGAGTTCGAGGCGGCCGGGAAGGTCCCCGCGTTCGACCCGAAGAACGACCCCGAGGAATGGGGCGTCATCCTCGACCTGATCCGCAGGGAGCTCGGGAAGGACGGGAAGACGTTCTCCCGCCTCGCGAAGGCGATCCGCGGCGTCTCCGAGGAGACGACGACGGGCGTCCACCGCCTCTACCAGATGGAGAAGGACGGGACGCTCCTCTTTCCCGCGATCAACGTGAACGACTCCGTGACGAAGTCGAAGTTCGACAACGTCTACGGCTGCCGCCACTCCGTCGTCGACGGCCTGAACCGGGCGACGGACGTCATGCTCGGCGGGAAGGTCGCCGTCGTCCTCGGCTTCGGCGAGGTCGGCAAGGGGTGCGCCGAGGCGCTCCGCGGCCAGGGGTGCCGCGTGATCGTGACGGAGATCGACCCGATCTGCGCCCTCCAGGCGGCGATGCAGGGCTACGAGGTGAAGACGCTCGAGGACGTCGTCGCGACCGCCGACGTCTTCATCACCGCGACCGGGAACCTCGACGTCGTCACCGCCGAGCACATGGCGAGAATGAAGGACAAGGCGATCGTCGGGAACATCGGCCACTTCGACAACGAGATCGACATGGCGGGCCTGAAGAAGGTCCCGGGCCTGACGCGGATCAACATCAAGCCGCAGTACGACGAGTTCCGCTTCCCCGACGGGCACTCCGTCATGGTCCTCGCCGAGGGGCGCCTCATGAACCTCGGCTGCGCCACGGGCCACCCGAGCTTCGTCATGTCCTCCTCGTTCACGAACCAGGTCATGGCCCAGATCGCCCTCGCGAGGAACCGCGGCGAGTACGGCAAGAAGGTCTACGTCCTCCCCAAGAAGCTCGACGAGGAGGTCGCCCGCCTCCACCTCGCCCACCTCGGCGTGAAGCTGACGACGCTGACGCCGAAGCAGGCCGGTTACCTCGGCGTTCCGGCCGAGGGACCGTACAAGCCCGACCACTACCGATACTGAGACGGGCCGCAAGGCCCCTCTGGGACGAAGGCCCGGGGCGACCCGGGCCTTCTCGTCTCTCGCTTCCCGCTCCGCTCCGGCGGACCGGACCCGGTGCCCCGCCTACCAGTGCCAGAGGTAGTCGCCGAGCGCCTTCTCGATCTGCCACATCACGACGTCCAGGGCCGCTCCCTGCGCGCCGTCCTTGCTCGAGTCGCCGAAGTCGACGACCATGAAGCCGGCCGGGTTGTTGACCTTGTAGTAGCCGCGGATGTGGTCGTAGCCCGTCACGACGCCGGCGTGCCCGCTCGTGCGGTCCATCGTGTTGACGAGGACGGGGCCGGTCGCGAGGGCCCGGAGGAGGTCGAGCCCCTTCGGCTTCGGGACGCTCACCATCCCGAGCTGCTTGTTGAACCAGTCCATCTCGTGCTCCTGCCGGCTCGTGTCCTCGGAGGCGTACGACTCCAGGTCGGCGCTCAGGATGCGGGTGGAGCCGTTCCTCCACAGGAGCATCATCCGCGCCGAGGCCTCCCAGCACTTCTTCAGCGTGCTCTGGGTGCCGACCGGCACCCGGTGGTACTTCGCGAGGCCCTGGGCGAGAAGGAGGTTGATCCGCTTCTCCGTCCCCTTGCCGGGATCGATCCGGCCGTCCGGCTTCTCGGTGTAGATCCCCTGGAACCGGAGGATCGCCTCTTCGAGGTCCGGAGTGCACTTCGGGTCGGTCAGGACCGACGTGATCGAGCCGGGGACGAAGGACTGGAGGATCCCCCGCACGACGCCGACGTCGGGCGGCAGGTTTCTTCCCCCCTTCCCCACGGAAGCCGTGAGCGAGATCGCCATCGGAGCCCTCCCTTGTCGCGGTGCGTTCGGATCTGCTGCACCGCATCATACGCACGGCGCGGGGCTCCCTTTGCCCCGACGCACGAGAGAAACCGGCGCCCGGACCCCGCGACCGGACCTCTCCGGACCGGTCGACGCGCCGGCTCAGCGGCCGCCGCGGAGGACGATCCGGCCACCTCGCGGGGGAGCTGCGGGCCCGCCCGCGCAAAGCCGCCCGAGGAGCGCCGCGAGGGCGTCCGCGTCGAGGGGGGCGTCCGGGCCTCCGGTGAGTCGCCGCGCGGCCGCGACCTCCACGTGGCCGTCCCCTCCCGCCGCGAGGTAGCTCGACACCGCGACGCGGTACGTCGCCGCGTCCTCGAGCGGCTGCTCGCCGACGCGGACGGCGATGAGGCGGCGGTCCGCCGGGGCGGAGAGGTCGGCCTCGAGCTTCAGCCCCGCGACCTGGAGGAGGCTCCCGCTCCGGCGGCCGACGGAGGAGAGACCGCGTTCGAGCGCCGCGCGGAGGGCCGCGCCCCTCATCTCGACGGCGACGACCGTGTTGCCGAACGGGAGGACGGCCATCGCGTGGCGTCGCGCGAGCGGTCCGGCCGGGAGCGGCGCGCGGAGGCTCGAGCCGGGGACGAGCGCGGCGTCCGCGCCGACGGCCTGCCGGAACGCGTCTGCGACGAGGTTTCCGAGCGGCGTCTCCCGCTCCGTGCTCCCGGTCTCCTCGAGGGCCTCGGCAAGCGCGCCGATCGGCGCGGAGAGCCGCTCGTCGAGCTGCGCCGTGAACGCCGCCTCCTCCCGCGCGAGGGCGGGGTCGGGCAGGACCGAGGCGTCGACCGGGTGCGCGGCGACGCGGGTCGTCACGCGAGGGCCTCGTCCTTCGAGGAGGAGCTCGACGACCGAGCCGAGGTTGCCGCACGGGGCGGCGATCGGGCGGGAGCCGACCCACCGGACGACGGACGCCGTCTCCGACTCCTCCTCCGTCAGGATCGCGTCGAGGTCCGGCACCTCGCGCAGGAGCCGCCGGTTCGCCTCGAAGCCCGCCTGCGTCAGGGCGACGACGGCCTCCGCCCCCTCGCGCCGAAGCGCCTCCGCCTCGCGCCGCGCCGCGTCGACGAGGTCCGTCGCGACGACCTTCCCCTCCGGCGTCGTCGTCCCGAAGTCGTCCGTCAGGCCGAGGAATCCGACGGACAGCCCACCGACCCTGACGACCCGCCGGGTCGGGAGCGACGCGAAGGGGCGTCCCTGCCGGTCGACGAGGTTCGACGTGATCCACGGGAAGGAGGCTCGCCTCACGAGGGCCTCCGCGTGCGCGGCCCCGAAGTCGAAGTCGTGCTGCCCGAACGACGCGAGACCGACGCCGGCCTTCCCGAGGAGGTCGACCGTCGGCTCGCCGCGGAAGACGCCTCCGAAGAGCGTCCCGCCCGCGAGGTCGCCGCCGAAGACGAGGAGGGCGCCGGGCGCGTCGCGCCGCAGGCCGTCGACGACGGCCTTCAGCCGCGCGACGCCGCCCCGGTCGCCGTGCCGGTCGACGACGGGCGCGACCTCGTGCGCGTCGGTGACGTAGAGGACCGTCGCGCGTCGCGCCGTCGCGCATCCGGGCGCGATCGCCGCGAGGAGGAGAAGGCCGAGGCGCCGGACGCGTCGCATCGGGGGCGATTCTGCCGGAGAGGGGGACGCCGCGCGCGACGGGACGGCGCGGGACGGTCGCCGGGCGGCGCGGAGCGCCGCCCGGCTCTC
>CAZLQX010000011.1:0-122426 GCA_964561935.1 uncultured Holophagales bacterium | reverse complement strand
AGCTATCCAGAAGCAGGAGCTCGAGACAGAGGCCGAGGTGGCGGGAAACGAGGCCCAGGATCAGGGCGACGCTGAATCAGAGGCGAAGCGCCTGGGAGACTCCGCGACCGGCCTGGCCCAGAAGCTCGGCGACTCGCTGCACGCTGCCGCCCTCGCAGCGACGCGAGTCGCCGATCGCTAGGCCTAGGGACCCCGATCGGAATTATCTCTGCATTCGGCCGCCGATCCATCCGCGCTGGCTGCGTTGCTCGTCGGTTGGATACGTCAAAGTATCCGCCCTCCTCGCGCCTTGCCCGCGCGGCGCCTCAGCGGCCGGCCTTCTCCGCGGCGGGCCTCGCCTTCGGCGCGGCCTTCGCGGACCCCTTCGCGGCGCGCGTCCCCTTCGAGGAGAGCTTCTCGTCGAGCGTCGTCGGCCCGGAGACGGAGACGTGAGGCTTCAGGAGCGCGAACATCTTCTCGCCGACCCCCTTCACCTCCATCAGGTCCTCGGCGCGCTTGAAGGGGCCGTGCTGCTCCCGGTGCGCGACGATCTTCCCGGCGAGGGACGGGCCGACGCGCGGCAGGAGCGCGAGCTCGTCGGCGGTGGCCTGGTTCAGGTTGACGACCTTCTTCGCCGGGGCGGGCGTCGCGTCGGCGGCGGCCGCGGAGGTCGCTCCGGCGAGGAGCGCGACGAGACCGAGGGCGAGGGCGAGCGTGCGGGCAACGTTGCGAGCGGACATGGTGTCCTCCTTCTTCCTTCCTGCTGGGCCCCGTCTCGGGGCGGGACGTTCGGGGCTTCGGTCGGTTCGTCTCTTCTTCGCGCGGGCGGCCGCGGCCGTTCAGGGTCTCTTCGTCATGCCGCCTCTCCCTTCTTCTCGGGCCGTCGGGTCTCCCCGCGAGCGTCGCAAGCCCGGCACCGCCGACGCGACCCCGGCGCAAACGAATACCGTTCAGCGACTTGGAGTCGTGACGCGCGTGGAGTGGCCTGTTTGGCCGACAGGATTCCCTGTCGGGTGAAACGCCCTTCGGGCGGCGCGCCCCGCTCGACAGGCGACCGGAGCCGCGTTCCGACGAAGTCGTCTGCGTATGCCAGGGAATCCTGTCGGGTCGGCCTCCGGGCGCGCGCCGCCGACTGCGGTCCGAGGCGGGGAGCGGCTCCCCGGGCGCGCCGCTGCGCTAACATGGGACGGTCCCGGTCGTGCGGAGGACGGAAGTGCCGATGAGAACCCGGCCGTTGGGTAACGCGGTGGCTGCGCGTCCGCGCGGCCCGGTGGAGCCGTCATGATGCGTCGCGGTCGGCCACTTCTCCTCCTCCTCGAGGGGGATCCGTGGCGGCGCGAGAGCCTCGCCCCGTTCCTCGCGGGCGAGGGGTTCGAGGTCGTCACGGAAGACGCCGGGGGAGCGGTCGAGCCCGAGTTCGTGCTCCTCGACCTCGGCGACGAGCCGGGGACGCCGACGGCGCGGATCGAGCGCTTGCGGCAGCGGCACCCGGAAGCGAAGGTCCTCGTCTTCGTCCGCGAGGTGAACGCGCGGACGACCTTCCCCTGCCTGATGGCCGGCGTGAAGGGAGTCCTCCCGCACACGGCCGGGGCGGCGGAGCTTCGGCTCGCGATCCGCTGCGTTCGGGAGGGGTCGCTCTGGACGCCGCGCGCCGTCCTCTCCGAGTGGGTCGACCGCGTCGCCCGGCTCGGTCTCGGCGCGGGGGGCGCGTTCACCCGCTCGGAGCAGCGCGTCCTCGAGGCGGTGCGGGACGAGCTCTCGAACAAGGAGATCGCCCGCCGCCTCGGCGTCACGGAGGCGACGGTGAAGTTCCACGTCGGGAAGCTCCTGAAGAAGACGGGCGCCTCGGACCGCCGCGAGCTCGCCCGCTTCGCGAGCGAGACGCTCCCCGCTCTCGCCGGCGCTCCCGCGCTCTGAGCCCGGGTTCTCGACCACGGTCGGGCGAACGCTCGACCACGGGTGAGAACGAGGCTCGACCATTTCGGGCTGCGCCCTAGACCGGGATCTCGTGGTGCCGCGCCCGATCCGGGGGCATCTTTACGCCAGTCCCGGAGGCCGGGAGCCTCGCACTCCTCCGAAGGGACTCTCACTCCTCCGCACGGGGCGGTTGCGCGGGCCGGTGCAACCGCCCCCCTCTTTTTCTCGCGAGGCCGGTGACGGGGCCGATTCCGGCGCGTCCCTTAGACTCCCCGCCCGATGCCGACCCCGCGGGACTTCCTCTCCCTCGTCGTCTTCGCCCACACGGTCTTCGCGCTCCCGTTCGCGCTCCTGTCGGCCGTCCTCGCGGCGGGCGGCGTCCCGGAGCCCCGGACGCTCCTCTTCATCCTCGTCGCGATGGTCGGCGCCCGCTCGGCGGCGATGTCGTTCAACCGGATCGTCGACCGGCACCTCGACGCGAGGAACCCGCGGACGGCCCGCCGCGAGATCCCCTCCGGCGTCGTCTCGCCCTTCGCCGCAGGCGTCTTCTGCGCCGCGTCGGCGGCGCTCCTCGTCGTCGCCGCCGCGCAGCTGAACCGCCTCTGCCTCTACCTCTCGCCCGTCGCCCTCGCGATCGTCCTCGGCTACTCGTACGCGAAGCGCTACACCGCGGCGGCGCACCTCGTCCTCGGCCTCTCCCTCGCGATCGCGCCCGTCGGCGCCTGGGTCGCCGTGACGGGCGCCTTCGCCCTTCCGCCCGTCCTCCTCGGCCTCGGCGTCGTCTTCTGGGTCGCGGGCTTCGACGTGATCTACAGCCTCCAGGACGAGGAGTTCGACCGGAGGGAGGGGCTCCGCTCCATCCCGGCCCGCTTCGGCGCGCCGCGGGCGCTCCAGATCGCCCGCCTCTTCCACGGCGCGACGCTCACACTGTTCTACGCGGTCTTCGTCGCCGTCGGCGGCGGGTGGCTCTTCGGCGCGGCGGTCGTCGTCGCCGGGCTCTTCCTCGTGAGGCAGCACCGGCTCGTCTCGCCGTCCGACCTGAAGCGCGTCGACGCCGCCTTCTTCACCGCGAACGGCTGGCTCTCCGTCGCGTTCCTCCTTCTCGGCGCCGCCGACGTCCTCCTGCGGTAACCTCTCGCCTCCGTGGGGGCCCCCAGCGCCGAGAAGTTCCCGCTGAGGCACATCGCGATCGAGGGACCGATCGGCGTCGGGAAGACCTCGCTCGCCGGCCTCCTCGCCAAGCGCTTCTCGGGCACGCAGGTCCTCGAGGACGTCAAAAACCCCTTCCTCTCCGACTTCTACGAGGGGAAGAAGGGGGCCGCGTTCCAGACGCAGGTCTACTTCCTGCTCTCCCGCTTCGGGCAGCAGCAGGAGATCGCGCAGATGGACCTCTTCAAGGAGCTCGTCATCGCGGACTACACGTTCGCGAAGGACAAGATCTTCGCGAACCTGACCCTCTCCGACGAGGAGATGCGGATCTACGAGAAGGTCTGGGGGCCGCTCTCCGACTCGCTCCCGAAGCCCGACCTCGTCATCCACCTCACGGCGACCGTCGAGACGTGCCTCGCGCGGATCAAGCTGCGCGGGCGCTCGTTCGAGAAGTCCATCACGGCCGACTACCTGAAGCAGCTCACCGAGGCCTACAACTACTTCTTCCACCACTACCGCGAGACGCCGCTTCTCGTCGTCGACACGAACCAGATAGACTTCGTGAAGCGGAAGGAAGACTTGGAAGACCTGATCCGCCAGGTCACCCGGCCGTTCCGAGGAACCCAGTTCTACGTGCCGCGCGGATCCCGCTAGGGACCGCGACGGCGGACACGGAAGGCGCGAGAAGGGCCGGACCCGGCCGAGCGGACGATCCCGAGAGGGACGGCCGACCCCCGCCGAGAGAAAGGCTCTCCCGAGACGCCGCGCGCGCGGGCTCCCGCCCCGCTCGTCGCCTCCCGTGCGGGAGGACGCCATGACCACGGAAACGACGACGAGCCCGGCGCCGGGAGCCGCGAGCCCCGGCACGCCCTCCTCGCCTCGCCTCACCGCCCCGGCGATCCGGGCTCTCAAGGGACGCCGGAGAATCGCCGCCCTCACCGCCTACGACGCGCCGACGGCCGCCCTCCTCGACGCGGCCGGCGTCGACCTCCTCCTCGTCGGCGACTCGATCGAGATGGTCGTCTACGGCGCGCCCGACACGCTCGGCGCCTCGCTCGAGCGGATGGTCGGCCACGCCAGGGCCGTCTCCGGCGCGGCGAGGCGGGCGCTCGTCGTCGGCGACCTGCCGTACCTCACCTACCACACGACGCCCGAGGAGGCCGTCCGCAACGCGGCCCGCTTCGTCGTCGAAGGGGGCTGTCGCGCGGTGAAGCTCGAGGGGGGCTCGCAGCGCCTCCCGATGGTCAAGGCGATCCTCTCGGCCGAGATCCCGGTCATGGGCCACCTCGGCCTGACGCCGCAGTCGGTGAACGCCCTCGGAGGCTGGAAGGTTCAGGGGCGCCGCGCGACGGAGGCCCGCCGCCTCCTCGACGAGGCGAAGAAGCTCGCCGACGCGGGGGTCTTCGCCCTCGTCCTCGAGTGCGTCCCGGCCGAGGTCGCCGCGCGGATCACCGAGGCGGTCCCGGTCCCGACGATCGGCATCGGCGCGGGCGCGGGATGCGACGGGCAGGTCCTCGTCCTCCACGACCTCGTCGGCCTCGCGGCGCCGGGCGCGCGCGTTCCCCGTTTCGTGAGGCGCTACGCCGACGTCGGGGCGGTCATCCGCGAGGCCGCCGCCGCGTACGTCGCCGACGTGAGGAGCGGCACCTTCCCCTCCGAGGCCGAGTCGTTCGACTCGGGGCCCGCCGAAACGCCTCCCGTCGCGCTCTACGCGGCGGGGGAGGGACGCCGGTGAGGACCGTCTCGACCGTCGTCGACCTCAGGGCCGCCGTCGCCTCCTTCCGCGAGAAGAGCCAGCGCGTCGCCTTCGTCCCGACGATGGGGGCGCTCCACGCGGGGCACCTCGCCCTCGTCGAGCAGGCGCGGAAGGCGGCCGGCAAGGTCGTCGTCTCGATCTTCGTCAACCCGAAGCAGTTCGGAGAGGGCGAGGACTTCGAGCGTTACCCGCGCGACCTCGCCGCCGACGCGGACAAGCTCCGCGAGGCCGGCGCCGATCTCCTCTTCGCTCCCTCCGTCGAGGAGATGTACCCGCCCGGCTTCGCCACGACCGTCCACGTCGCCGGCGTCTCGGAGGGGATGGAGGGGGCGCGCCGCCCGGGGCACTTCGACGGCGTCGCCACGGTCGTCGCACGCCTCCTCGGCCTCGTCCTCCCCGACGTCGCGCTCTTCGGCCAGAAGGACGCGCAGCAGTGCGCCGTCGTGATGCGCCTCGTCGCCGACCTCGGCCTCCCCGTCGAGGTCCGGGTCGTCCCGACCGTCCGGGAGAGCGACGGCCTCGCGATGTCCTCCCGCAACGCCTACCTCTCCCCGGAGGAGCGGAAGGCCGCGCCCGCCCTCTTCCGCGCCCTCCTCGCGACCCAGCTCCTCCACGAGCTCGGCGAGCGGAAGGCGGCGAGGCTCCTCGCGGCCTTCCGCGAGGCGATCGGCACGGAGCCGCGCCTCGTCCTCGACGCCGTCGACCTCGTCGACGCGGCCACGATGCGTCCCGTCGAGAAGGTCGACCGCCCCGTCCTCCTCGCGGCGGCCGTGAAAGCCGGCCGGACGCGCCTCATCGACAACGTCGTCTTCGGGGGGACGCGATGAAGATCACCATGCTCAAGGCGAAGATCCACCGCGCCACCGTCACCCGCGCCCACCTCGACTACGAGGGGTCGGTCACGATCGACCGCGACCTCCTCGAGGCCGCCGGGATCCTCCCGTACGAGCGGGTCGAGATCTACAACGTCACCCGCGGCTCCCGCCTCGCGACCTACGCCATCGAGGGGGAGACCGGCTCGGGGGCCATCGAGATCAACGGCGCCGCGGCCCACCTCGCCGGGCCCGGAGACCTCGTCATCCTCGCCGCCTACTGTGACTTGGCTCCCGAGGAGGCCCCGGGCCACCGCCCCCGGCTCGTCTTCGTCGACGAACGAAACAGGATCTCAGAAACGAAGCACGCGGAGACACCCCACACCCTCCCGGCCGCCGTCCGCTGAGGCGGGAAGTCACTTTCTCCTTGAATTCCCTTGCGGTACCCGTCTAAAGTCCGCGAAAGCCCGTGGTCTTCCTTGGTCCTACCCCAGGAACCCTCGATCGGCTCCAGGATTACTCGCGTTTGAGGAGGGTTCAGTCCATTCCCAGTCACAGGGGTCCCGCAGGGGAAACGACCCCACCGAAGCCTCCCGAAGTCCCGGAGCCGGTAAACAGTTCCCCGCGTCCTTCGTTCGCGGGCTCTGATGGTGTGCGCCACGGAGTCCCGTCCCACGTGCGTTCGATCTCCTGAGACCAGGAGACCACGGAGTTAGAAAAGGCATGTACACCGACAAGTCCATCCCGTGCATCGACTGCGGCACCCCCTTCATCTTCACGGCCAACGAGCAGGAGTTCTACGCTCAGAAGGGCTTCTCCAACGAGCCCAAGCGCTGCAAGATCTGCCGCGACAAGCGCAAGAACTCCGGCATGGGCGACGGCGGCTCGCGCCAGCTGTTCAGCGTCACCTGCGACGCGTGCGGCAAGGCGACCCAGGTGCCGTTCAACCCGACCAACGGCAAGCCGGTCTACTGCCGCGACTGCTACCGCGATCGCCGCGCCGGCATGGGCCGCTGATCGCCGGGTAGCCGAACAACACGGGCTTTACGCGGGGGCGGGCTTCGGCCCGCCCCCGTCGTTTGTGGGCCGGTCGCGGCGCGCCGCCCGCATGGTCGCCCACCGGAAGGGCCCGGCCTCGACGCCGCGGGCCGCCGGGCGGAGACTCGCCGCGGGAGGCGCCCGGATGAGCGAAACGAAGCCCGCCGGCCCCGGCACCCTCTGCGTCCACGCCGGGCAGGAGCCCGAGCCGGTCACCGGGGCCGTGACGGTCCCGATCTTCCAGACCTCCACCTACGCCCAGGAGTCGCTCGGCGCCCCCCGCGGCGGCTTCGAGTACGCGCGGTCGAAGAACCCGACCCGCGCCGCGCTCGAGACCCTCCTCGCGGCCCTCGAGGGGGGCGCGGCCGCCCACGCCTTCGCCTCCGGCCAGGCGGCCCTCTCCGCCCTCGCCTCGGCTCACCTCGCCGCGGGCGACCACGTCGTCGTCAGCCGCGCGAGCTACGGCGGGACCTTCCGCTACTTCTCGAAGCTCCTCGCCGGCTTCGGCGTCTCCTTCACCTGGGCCGACACGACCGACCTCGACGCGACCCGCGCCGCGATCACCCCGGCCACGCGTCTCCTCTTCGTGGAGACCCCGGCGAACCCGACGATGGAGATCTCCGACCTCGAAGCCCTCGCCGCGCTCACCGGCGAAGCCTCCGCCCGCTTCGGCGCGAAGGTCCGTCTCGCCGTCGACAACACCTTCGCCTCGCCCCTCTTCCAGCGCCCGCTCGCCCTCGGCGCCGACGCCGTCCTCCACTCCACGACGAAGTACCTGAACGGCCACTCCGACTCCCTCGGCGGCGCCGTCGTCTCGGCCACGGCCGAGGACGGCGCGCGCGTCGCGTTCGTCCAGAACGCCGCCGGGGCGATCCTCTCCCCCTTCGACTCCTTCCTCGTCACGCGCGGCGTCAAGACGCTCGCCCTACGGATGCGCGCCCACGACGCGAACGGCCGCGCCGTCGCCTCCTTCCTCGCCGCGCACCCGAAGGTCCGCCGTGTCCTCTACCCCGGCCTCCCCGACCACCCCCAGCACGCCCTCGCCTCGCGCCAGATGTCGGGCTTCGGCGGCATGCTCGCCCTCGACCTCGGCTCCTTCGACGCGGCGAAGCGCTTCCTCGACGCCCTCCGCCTCTTCACCCTCGCCGAGTCGCTCGGCGGCGTCGAGTCGCTCGCCGGCCACCCCGCCTCGATGTCCCACGGCAGCCTCGCCCCCGGCGAGCGCGCCGCCCGAGGCATCACCGACGGGCTCGTCCGCCTCTCGTGCGGGATCGAGGAGACGGAGGACCTCGTCGCGGACGTGGAGCAGGCGCTCGGGGAGGTGTGAGCGGGCGGGATCGGACCCGAGGGGTCTCCTCCCCGTCCCGATCCGGAGCGAGGATCGCGTCCGACGGCATCGCCCAGTCGTTCTCCGAGAGCACTCAGCCGAGCGCCGGGAGGAACCGGGCGGCGGGCACGGTCCGGACGCCGTCCTCGACGAAGTCGCGCGTGCCCGTTCTCGTCACCTGGTAGGCCCACGGGATCCGGAGCCGTTCCTTGAAGTAGACGAGCGAGGGGTCTGTGCGGGTCGCCGAGAGCTTCGCCTCGACGGCGAACCAGGGCTTGCGGTTCAGGGTGACGAGGAAATCGACCTCGCGGCCGTCCCGGTCGCGGAGGTAGTGGAGGGCGGCGGTGTGGCCGTCGCGGTCCTCGAGGAGGTGGCAGAGCCTCAGGAGATGCGAGGCGACGAGGCCCTCGAACCGGGGCCCCTCGTCGGCGACGAGGGTCGCGTCCCAGAGGTAGGCCTTCGGCATCTTCTTGAGGGCGCGGACGCGCGGCGAGACGAACGGCGGGACCCGGAAGACGTGGTAGAGCCGCTCGAGGGCGTCCATCCAGTGGCTGACCGTGCGGTGGCTCGCGTCGAGGTCCCCGCGCAGGGCGTTGAGCGAGAGGGGCGATCCGACGCGTTCCGGGAGCAGGTCGGCGAGGATCTGCAGCGAGCCGAGGTCGCGGATCGGCTCCAGGTCGCGGACGTCCTCGCGGAAGAACCTCTCGAGCCGTTCCTTCTGCCAGCGGCGATGGACCCTCGCGGAGCCGGCGAGAAGAGGCTCCGGGAAGCCGCCGAAGCGCATCAGCGCGTCGACGATCTCCGCGTGTGAAGCCGTGGGCACCTCGATCTCGGCGCCCGGCTCGGGAGCCGGTCGAGACGCTCCGAGCGCCTCGGCAGCCGAGAAGGGGTGGAGCCGATAGTGGTGGTAGCGCCCCTGCAGCGAGTCGCCGCCACGCCGGTAGACGTCGAGGCGCGCGCTCCCGGTGACGAGGAACCGCAGGCGTTCCCGATGCTTGTCGTACTCCCCCTTGAGCCACCCCTTCCAGCCGCGCCACTTGTGAAGCTCGTCGAGGACGACGAGGGCCTCGCCGCCCGGCCACCGGGCGGCCCGGATCTCCGCCCGGTCGGCCCTGTTGTCCCAGCTCAGGTACGTCCCTGTCTCCCAGGACGAGAGGACGGCCCGGGCGAGGGTCGTCTTCCCGACCTGTCTCGGCCCCGCGACGAAGACCATCTTCCGCGGGAGGTCCTCCCGGACGGGCCCCTCGAGATACCGCGAACGCATCTGCGGCGGATTTTGCGCCGCCGGTACTTTAGTCGCAACTTTTTTTGCGCTCGCGCAAATGTCGCCGTTCCTGGCGGGTCCCCTCGGACCCGGAGCGGGAAAGGGACCCGCGTCTATTCGGCGGGCCCCGTGTCCTCTCCGCTTCCTTCTCCCACCCACCTCGCATACGCCTCGTCGGCGAAGCTCGCGGGGAAGGCGAGGAGCTCGGGGACCTCGTAGGGGTGGACGGCGCGGAGGAGGTCGCGGAGCTCGGCTGCGGGGCGGGCCGTCTTGATGAGCAGCAGCCACTCCCGCTCGTCCTGCAGCTCCCCCTTCCACGAGTAGACGGAACGGACCGGCGCGACGATCGAGACGCAGGCGGCGGCCTTCGCCTCGACGAGGTGGCGGGCGATGCGGGCGGCGTCCTCCTCGGAGCCGACGGTCGTCAGGCAGAGCGTCACGGGCGTCGTCATGGGCGAAACGCTACCAGCGGCAGGGCCGGCCGGGAACGGGCGACGCGAGGGCGTCCGCACAGGGGCGCTCCGTCGTGCGCACGGAAGCTGGACCGCCGGCGGAGGGGAACGTCAGAATCCGCGCTCGAGCCGGAACGCCGCGGGAGGGAAGGCGAGGTGCAGCGCGCCTGGAAGAGGGTCAAGAAGTACACGTACCTGATCGTCTTCGTCCTGCCCGCGCTCGTCGCGCTCGGGGTCCTGTTCGGCGGAGCGGCGTCGTACCTGACGCCGTTCGTCGCGTTCGTCCTGATCCCGCTCCTCGACCTCCTCGTCGGGGAGGACCGCGTGAACTACACGCCCGAGGAGGAGAAGGCGATGGACGGCGTGCGGTACTACCGCCTCGTGACGTACGCCTTCGTCCCGGTCTACTGGGCCGTCCTCGCCTACGTCGTCCAGGGCGCGGCCGCGGGCGGATGGAGCCTCGCCGAGTACGCCGGGAACACGTGGTCGATGGGGATCCTCTCGGGGATCGGCATCGTCGTCGCCCACGAGCTCGGGCACAAGGCGAGCCGGCTCGAGAAGCGGCTCGCGAAGGCGCTCCTCCACCCGACCTTCTACGGCCACTTCACACAGGAGCACAACCTCGGCCACCACCTCATGGTCGGAACGCCCGAGGACCCGGCCTCCTCCCGCTTCGGCGAGTCGTTCTGGCGCTTCTACCCGCGGACGGTGATCGGGACCTTCCGGAAGAACCTCGCTCTAGAGCGGCAGCGCCTCGTGCGGGCGGGGAAGGGGGCCTGGAGCCTCGCGAACGAGACGTGGAGGAACGTCCTCTACCCGGTCGTCCTGACGGTCGTCGCGTACGTCGCCGGCGAGGCGCTCGCGCCGGAGGCGCAGGGGCTCCTCGGTCTCGGGGCGGGCGCCTCGGCGGCGCTCGTCGTCGTCGTCCAGGCCGTCCTCGGCTTCTCGCTCCTCGAGATCGTGAACTACCTCGAGCACTACGGCCTCGAGCGGAGGAGGCTCCCGAACGGGAAGTACGAGCGGGTCACGCCGCTCCACTCCTGGAACGGAAACCACCTCGTCACGAACGGCTTCCTCTACCACCTCCAGCGCCACAGCGATCACCACGCCTGGCCCGCGCGCCGCTACCAGACGCTCCGCAACTTCCCCGAGGCGCCGCAGCTCCCGACGGGCTACGCCGGGATGATCTGGCTCGCCGCGATCCCGCCGCTCTGGTTCCGGGTGATGGACCGGCGCGTCGTCGAGTTCCGCGAGCGGCAGGCGCGCTCGGAGGCCGTCGAGGGGCAGGGGATCGTCGCGTAGCGGGCCGGGGCGTCGCGGGCATTTCCGACCACGGTCGAGAAGGCCCACGGGCCGTCCTTGACCCCCGCGCTATGATCGCGGCGATCACGGGGGCGACCCGGTTTCGACGGGGCATCTCGCGATCGAGGAGCACGCCGGGCATGCCGTTTGACCCGTAAAAACGACGGCAACGAAAAGCTGCCAACGACAGCGAACTCGCTCTCGCGGCCTAATTCGCCGTGACGGGGCACGGGGAGCCAGCCTGGAGCGCTCCGACGCCCTGTTGAGAAAGCCAGGCTGGGACCGAAGCCCGCCACCTGAAGGCGAGGTCCGAGACGTTTCAGGTTGGTCGCAGCGCCTGGCCGTTCCGACCCGGAAGCGCGGCGACGAGAAGATAAGTCGGGACTGAGCGTGGAGAACCTCGACGTACGGTCGCTTCGGACGGGGGTTCGACTCCCCCCGCCTCCACCATCACGGGAGTCGCGGCCCGCCGCCGGGAGACCGGCGGCGGGCCGAAGCGTCTCCGCGCCCGTCGGTCGCACCGCGCGTGGCGCCGGCCCGCGTCCTCCGGCGCGTCCATAATCCGCCGGTAGTGACCCGGCCCTCGCTCCTCCCGTGCCTCGCCCTCGTGGCGGTCCTCTGCGCGGCGGCGGCGCCCGCCGCCGACCCGGCCGCGCCGGCGACGTTCGTCGCGCCTTCGGGCTCCTCCCTCGTCGTGAGGGCGGCGGAGGCGGACGGGAAGACCTTCGTGTCGGTCGGCGACGTCGCGGCGGCGCTCGGGGGGACTCTCTCGTTCGAGGCCGCGACCGGCTCGTACGAGCTCCGCCTCGGCCCGCACACGGCCGTCTTCGGCACGGAGACGCCGATCGCGGTCGTCGACACGAAGCTCGTCCAGCTCGTCGCGCCCGTGCGGGGCGAGGGGTCGACGGCGTTCGCCGACGCCGACTTCTTCTCGCGCGTCCTGGCGCCCGTCTTCGGCGTCACGTTCGCCTGGAACCCGGCGACGCGCACCCTCGCGGCGCGCCGCGTCGAGACGCCCGAGATCGGCGTCGAGGCGACGGTCTCGGCGTTCGAGGGGACGACGAAGGTCGTCTTCCGCTTCACGCAGCCCCCGGCCTTCCGGACGGAGAAGGGAGACGAGCAGGTCGTCCTCCGCTTCCCGGGCGTGAAGCTCGTCCCGAACGTCCCCGAGGTCGTCGTCGACGACCCGCGCGTCGCGCGCCTCCTCCTGCGGGCCGGCGAGCTCGCCGTCGTCCTGAAGGGGAAGGGCCTCTCGACGAACGTCTACCCGCTCGCGTCTCCGCCGCGGCTCGTCGTCGACGTCACCCGCTCCGCGCCGCCCCCGCCGGTCTCCCTCGCGCCGACCCCCTCGGCGACGCGCGCGCCGGGGTCGCTCGCCGTCCCGACGCCGACGCCTCGCCCCGAGCCGCGCGTCGTCGTCCTCGACCCGGGGCACGGCGGGACGGAGGAGGGGGCGAAGGGGCCGGGCGGCCTCCTCGAGAAGGACGTCGTCCTCGCCCTCGCGCGGACGGTTCGCGAGGTCCTCACGGCGCGCGGCTACCGCGTCGTGACGACGCGCGACAGCGACGCCTCTGTCGGCTTCCAGGACCGGACGGCGACCGCGAACGCGGCGAAGGCCGACGTCTTCCTCTCGCTCCACATGAACGCCTCGCGGTCGGCGGCCGCGCACGGCACCGAGGTCTACTACCTCTCGCTCGACGCCTCCGACCGCGCCGCCGCGGCGCTCGCCGAGTCGGAGAACCGGGCCGAGCCGACGACGACCCCCTCGGCCGAGACGAACGCGGCCCTCCGCGACCTCGACCTCATCCTCTGGGACCTCGCCCAGAACCAGCACATCACCGCCTCGAGCCGCCTCGCCGAGATCATCCAGGGCGACTTCAACCGCCTCCTCGGCATCCCGACGCGAGGGGTGAAGCAGGCGCCGTTCCGCGTCCTCATCGGCGTGAACGCCCCGGCCGTCCTCGTCGAGGTCGCCTTCATCTCGAACCCCGAGGAGGAGAAGAAGATCGCCTCGGAGGAGTTCCGGAAGTCGGTCGCCGAGACGCTCGCCGGCTCGCTCGACACCTTCTTCCGGACGGCGACCGACAGCGTCGCCCCCGTGCCGTTCGTGCCGCCCCCGAACGGGCGGCGCTGACGCCCTTCCATGCCGCGCCGCTTCGCCCTCGCGCTCCTCGCGCTCCTCGTCCTCCTCCTCGGAGGGCTCCTCGTCGGAAGGCGGGTCCACGACGCGCGCCGGAAGGGGGAGACCGTGGCGCGCCCGACGCCGACGAGGACGATCCCGCCGCCGCCGACGCCGATCCCGGCCCGCCTCGCGACGATCTGGTTCGAGACGGCCGCCGACGGGATGTTCCGCGGCGAGGCGCGCGAGGTGCCGGCGGCCGTCGACGACGTCGCGCTCCTGCGCTCGCTCGGCACCGCGGTCCTCCAGGGGCCGCGGCACCCCGACCTCCTCCGTCCCTTCCCGGAGGGCTGGACGCTCCGCGCCGCGTTCCGCCTCGCGGACGGCCTCGCCGTCCTCGACCTCGCCCCGCCCGCACCGCCGACCCCGACGCCCGCCCCCGGGGAGACGAAGGACGCGAAGGGAGCGGGCGCGGCCGCGAAGAAGACGCCGACCCCGACGCCGGTGCCGATCGTCTCCGAGCCGCCGAAGCGCTGGGAGGCGGGCTCTTCCGAGGAGATCGGCGCGGTGCAGTCGCTCGTCCTCACCGTCACGAAGAACCTCCCCGCCGTCACGCGCGTCGTCCTCCTCGTCGGCGGCGAGCCGGTGGAGACGCTCGCGGGGCACGTCGACCTGACGCACCCGCTCCTCCCTGATCTCTCCCGCGCCGCCGACGAGCCGGCGCTCGTCGCGCCGATGCCGACGCCTCCGCCGTCGCCCGCGCCGGAGACCGCGACACCCGCCGCCACGACCCCGACCCCGCGGCCCGTGCCCGTGCCGCCCACGCCGCGCCCCGTCGAGCGCCCGCTCGCGCGCCGCGACAGGAAGACCGACCTCGCATGACCGACGACCGCCCCATCGGCCTCTTCGACTCCGGCGTCGGAGGCCTCACCGTCCTCGACGCCGTCGCCCGCCGCCTCCCCGGCGAAGACCTCCTCTACCTCGGCGACACCGCCCGCCTCCCCTACGGCACGAAGTCGCCCGAGACCGTCCGCCGCTACGCCCGGCGCGCCGTCTCGCTCCTCCTGACGCGCGGGGTCAAGGCGCTCGTCGTCGCCTGTAACACCGCCTCGGCCCTCGCCCTCGACGCGATCGTCGACGAGGCGCGCGGCGTCCCGGTCCTCGGCGTCGTCGAGCCGGGCGCGCGCGCCGCGCTCCGCACCGCGCGCGGCGTGACGGGCGCGGCCGCCGAGGCGCCGATCGCCGTCCTCGCCACGGAGGCGACCGTCGCCTCCGACGCCTACGGCCGCGCGATCCAGGCGCTCGACCCGTTCCGCAAGGTGATGAACGTCGCCTGCCCGCTCTTCGTCCCGCTCGCCGAGGAGGGGTGGACCGAGAACGACGTCGCCCGCGAGGCGGCGAAGCTCTACCTCGCGCCCGTCGTCGACGCGGGGGCGCGCGTCGTCGTCCTCGGCTGCACGCACTACCCGCTCCTCGCGCGGACGATCGCCGCCGCGCTCCCCGAGGGGACGCTCCTCGTCGACTCCGCGGCTTCGACGGCCGTCGAGGTCGAGGCGCTCCTCGGGACGACGGGACGGCGCGCGGGCGAAGCGGGGGAGACGCACCTCCTCGTCACCGACTCCTCCGAGCGCCTCCGGCGCGTCGCGGGGCGGTTCCTCGGCCGCGAGGCGGCGGCGCTCGAGCTCGTCGACCTGCCGTAAGCTCCGGGGCGATGCCTCGCCCCGACGGCCGCTCTCCCCTCCAGCTCCGCCCCGTCTCCCTCGAGGTCGGCGTCGTGCCGCACGCCGAGGGCTCGTGCCTCATCACCCAGGGCCGGACGAAGGTCCTGATCGCCGCCACGCTCGAGCAGAAGATCCCGCCGTTCCTGCGCGACTCGGGCGAGGGGTGGATCACCGCCGAGTACGGGATGCTCCCGCGCGCCACGCTCGAGCGGACGCCGCGCGAGGCGGCGAAGGGGAAGCAGGCGGGACGGACGCTCGAGATCCAGCGCCTCATCGGGCGCGCCCTCCGCGGCGTCGCCGACCGGACGACGTTCCCCGAGCACACCGTCACGCTCGACTGCGACGTCCTCGTCGCCGACGCCGGCACCCGCTGCGCGTCGGTCACCGGCGCCTGGGTCGCGCTCGCGCTCGCCCTCGAGAGCCTCCGAAAGAAGAGCGCGCTCAAGCGCCCGCGCCCGTTCCGCGAGGCGGTCGCCGCGATCTCCGTCGGCGTCCTCCCCGACCCCGAGCGCCCCGAGGGGGTCGTCGCCCTCGACCTCGACTACTCCGAGGACTCCACCGCCTGGGTCGACCTGAACGTCGTCGGCACCTCCACCGGCCGCTACGTCGAGGTGCAGGGGACGGCCGAGCGCGAGCCGTTCGACGACCGGCGCCTCCGCGAGATGCTCGTTGTCGGCAAGAAGGGGCTCCGGCGCCTCTTCCGCGCCCAGCGCAAGGCGCTCCTCGGCCGCGTCCCGGAGGACTGGCTCCCGCCGGCCTGATGCGCCGCGCCCTCGCCGCCCTCCTCCTTCTCGCCGCCGTGGCCGGAGGGCGGGCGGCGGCGGAGGCGCCCGGGGCGCTCGCCGCGCCGGTCCCGTTCCTCGCCCAGGCGCCGCGGATCGACGGCCTCCTCGACGAGAGCCTCGCCGCGCTCCCGGCGCGACCCCTCCCGCCGCCGGAGCGGAGCGCCGCGGAGAACCCGGCGACGGAGGCAACCTTCCGCCTCGCCTACGGAGCCGGCTTCCTCTGGCTCCACGTCGAGTCGCCGGGGGAGGCGCTCGCCTTCCGCGACCGGGCCTTCCAGAACGGCGACGGCCTCCACCTCGTCCTCGCGCTCCCGCGCCCCGACGGCGCTCCGAGCACCGAGTTCACGGTCGTCGCGGTTTCGGCCGTCGACCGCCCCGCGATGGAGTGGACCCGCCGCGTCGCCTGGTACCGCGGCCCCGAACGCGTCTTCGTCCCGCTCTCCCCCGCGGCGCAGGCGGCCACGGCGGCGAAGAACGGACGACTCGGCTTCGAGCTCCTCCTCCCGTGGTCCGACGTCGCCCCGCTCCACCCGTGGCTCTCGCCCGCGATCGGCTTCAACCTCGCCGTCGTCCGCGCGATCGGCGCGCGGGAGAAGAACGTCCACCTCCTCGTCCCCGACCGCTTCGTCGACAGCGAGGGGAAGCCGCGCCTCTCGGCGCCGCTCACGTTTGAGGCACCGCGCTCCGCGCCCCGCGGCGCGACGTTCGTGGCTCTTCCGGTCGGCCACCTCCGCGCCGGCGAGCCGCTCTGGGCGACCGTCGTCGGCGGGCCCGGCGCCGACGACGCCGCGACGCTCCGGGTGAGGACGGCCGAGGGGACCCTCGTCGCCGTCTCGCGCGCCGCGATCCGCTGCGCAGGCGCCCCCTGCCGCGAGGAGGTGGAGGTCGACGCGGGAGATTTCCTCCCGGGCGGGTATCGCGTCGAGTGGACGACGCGGGAGGCGGGCCTCTCAGGGGAGTCGCCCCTCACCGTCCTCCCGCGCCTCGAGCGGGAGGAGGCCGCCTCGCGGCTCGCCCGCCTCGCGCCGTCGGTCTCGCCGGGGACGAAGGCGACGATCGAGCTCCTCGTCGACGAGGCGGAGAAGACTCTCCGCGCCCTCCCGCGCTACGAGGCGGCGGGGCGGGAGCGCCTCGCGCTCGAGGAGGCCGCGGCGCTCCTCCGCCGCGCCGAGTCGGGAGAGGAGCCGCTCGCGGAACGGAGAGGCGCATTCCGCCGCGCCTTCCGCTCGCGCCGCGACGGCACCCTCCAGCCCTACGCCCTCCGCGTCCCGAAGGGGGGCGCGGCCGGAACGAAGCGCCCGCTCCTCCTCTGGCTCCACGGGAGCGGCTCCGACGAGCGGGCCCTCTTCTCCGCGCCCGACTACTCCGGCGGCGTGACGGTCGACGTCGCTCCGCGCGGCCGCGGCGCCTCTCACGCCTGGGCGACGCCGGAGGCCCTCGCCGACGTCGACGAGGCGCTCGACGACGCCCTCGCCGCGACGGGGGCGGACCCCGCGCGCGTCGTCCTCGCCGGCTTCTCGATGGGCGGCTACGGCGTCTACCGGAAGTTCGTCGACGCGCCGGAACGCTTCCGCGCGCTCGCCGTCTTCTCCGGCCACCCCGACCTCGCGAACCGCTGGACCGGGACGAAGGACCACCCGAGCCTCTTCGACCCGGCCGTCGCCGCCCGCTTCCGGGGCGTCCGCCTCTTCGTCTTCCACGGCGCGAAGGACCGCAACACTCCCTTCGAGCTGACGGAGCAGGCCGTCGCGGCGCTCCGCGCGGCGGGGGCGGAGGTGGAGCTCGCCGTGGAGGACGAAGCCGGCCACGAAGCCCCTTCCCCCGCGACGCTCGCGCGCTTCCGCGCCTGGCTCGCGCGCGTCCTCGCCTCGCCCTGAGGGGCGCGCCCCTCAGATCTTCTTCGCGAGCTCCGCGAGGAGCTTCGCCACCGCCTTCGGCGCCTCGAGCGGCGCGTAGTGGCCGACGCCGGCCAGCTCCGCGTACCGCGCGTCGGGGCGCGCCTCGAGGATCGCCTCCACGTCGCGCGGCGGCGCGAGCGGGTCATCCGCGCCGGTCGCCACGAGGAGCGGCACCGTCGTCCCGGCGAGGTGCTTCCGGAGCGGCGGGGCCGAGAGGAGCCCGTCGACCGAGCGCTCGAGCGCCCGGAGCGCCGCCGCGGCGTTCGCCCCGGTCCGGGCCTTCATCCCGCGCGTCACGAACCCCTTCTTCCCGGCCCCGTCCACGGCGAAGCCGTAGCCGAGCGCGTTCTTCAGCGACGTCTCCGGCGCCGCCGCGACGAGCGCGGCGCGCGACATCGCCTTCCACTTCAGCGTTTCGGTGAAGCCGTAGGAGACGGCCCCGAGCGGCGAGACGAGCGCGAGCGCCGCGATCCGCTTCGGCGCGAGGAGCGCGAGCTCGGCCGCGACCCGCCCCCCGAGCGAGTGCCCCGCGACGACGGCCGACTCCACGTCGCGGTCGTCCATCTCTCCCACGACCCACCGCGCGAGCGCGGCCGGGTCGTAGCTGTCGTGGGGACGCGTCGCCTTCCCGAATCCGGGGAAGTCGAGCGCGAGCGGCGCGAGCCCCTTCGGCAGCGCGGCGGCGACCTCCTTCCAGTCCTCCGCCGAGCCGCCGAGACCGTGGAGCAGCAGGATCGTCCGGTTCACGCGCCGTCTCCCGCCGGTGGACATCCCCCCGCCGCGGCCCGAGAATCCGGCGCGCCGGGGCGTAGCGCAGTGGCAGCGCAGCTGCTTTGGGAGCAGCAGGTCGGCGGTTCAAATCCGCCCGCCCCGACCACTCCTTCCCTTCCGAAGGCGCGATCGCTCACGCGCCCCTCCCGGGCGCCCGCGGCGCCCTCCCCGTCGCAATCCCTTCGGCAGCTCTCACGGTTGCGGGATCGTCTCAGATCCGAAGGCCCGGGCGCCACACTCCGCGGAGCGCGCCGACCGCGCGGGCCTCACCGTCCCGCGGCGCGGAAGCTCCAGGGCGCGACAGGGTCGGGCTCCGACCAGATCCCGACCCGCGCCTTCCGCGCCTGACGCTCCGCCTTCGCGAGCGCTTCGTCGTCCGAGTAGCGCGTGTAATGCCACGCCATCCCGGCGGCGACGAGCTCGCGGTTCAGCGAGCGGCCGTCGGGGAGGACGACCTCGCCGAGGAGGCGCCCGTAGCGGTCCCTTCCGCGCCCCTTCACCGTCACCGTCTTCCCGAACGCGAGCGACGACGCGAGCCGCCTCGCCGCGGAGCCGAACGCCTGCCCCCGTTCCGGGCAGTCGATTCCGTGGAGCCGCACCCTCACCTGCGTCGTCCCGTCGAGGACCGTCAGCGAATCACCGTCGGCGACGCCGACGACCTTCGCCTCGAACGGCTCCCGCCCGGCGGACGGCCGGCAGGAGACGAGGCCCGCGACGAAGGCGAGGGCGAAGAGCGCGCCGAGCGCCGCCCGCGGGCGACGAGGCCGGGAGCCGAGCGAAGGGGGCGCGGCGTGCGGGGCGGCGGGAGTCACGCGCCGTGGAGTCTGAAGCCGAGAGGGGAATCGGAGAAGCGCCGCCCCCGGCCGCCGGAAGGCCGAGAATCCGCTCATGCATCCCGTCCCTCGAATCCTCCGCCGCCGCCGTCCCGTCGCCCCCGGAACGCGGGGAGCGACGCGAGGCGCGACGAGCGCGTCGCGCCTCGCCGTCGCCTCCGTCGCGCTCCTCCTCCTCCCGGCGCCGGCCGCCGAGGCGGCGAGCCCTGGCCGGGCGCGCGTCCTCGCCACGCTCGCGAGCGACCAGGTGAAGGAGAGCAGCGGCCTCGCCCGAGGCCTCGCGAACCCGGGCGTGTTCTGGACCCACAACGACTCCGGCGACGGGCCGCGGCTCTATGCCTTCGGCGCGGACGGCGGCGAGCGCGGCTTCGCCGACGTCGTGGGGCCCGAGGTCCGGAACGTCGACTGGGAAGACCTCTCCTCGTTCACCGAGAACGGGCGGCCGTTCCTCCTCGTCGCCGACACCGGCGACAACCGCTTCGAGCGCGACGTCTACACCCTCTACGTCGTCCCCGAGCCCGACCTTCCGTCCGCGGGTGGACACGCGACCGTGACGCCGAGCCGGGCGATCCGCTTCCGGTACGAGGACGGCGCGCACGACTGCGAGGCCGCGGCGGTCGACCCCACGTCGGGCGTCGTCTACCTCGTCACGAAGGTCTGGTCGGGGAAGGCCGGCGTCTACGCCGTCGCCTGCCGCGAGTCGACCGACGACGAGCCGTGCCGCGCCGTCTCCGTCGGGACGGCGAGCCTCCCGCGCGCCACCGGGATGGACTTCTCCGCCGACGGCCTCCGCGCGATCGTCGTCACGCGCGGCGACGCCTTCGAGTTCGAGCGGACTCTCGAGGAGGCCTGGCCCGAAGCCTTCGCACGCAAGCCTCGCCGAGTCGACCTCCCTCATCGGAAGCAGGGCGAGTCGATCTGTTACGGCTCGGACGACGCCACCCTCTACCTCACGAGCGAGTGCGGAAAGAGAGCCTCCGGACCCTGCGTCCCGCTGATCGAGGTCCCGCGGGCGAGGGAGACGGCGCCAGAAAAGAGGTAGCCCACCTCTCCGCCCGCCAGCGGACACCATCTGTCCATCCCTGCGCCGCACCCTCTCCTTCGAACGCGCCCGCCCGGCCGCGGGCCGCAGGAGGAGGAGCCGATGAAGTCCGCGTCGAAGCCCCAGCTCGCCTCGGTCGAGCAGCCGTTCGGCGGCACGCCGCCGAGGCCCCACTGCCCAATCTGCGGCCGCGCGGTCCTGCGCGTCGACGACGACGGCCTCACCCACGCCGATCCGTGCCGCCACCTCGCCTTCGTCTTCGTTGGCGAGGTCGGCGACTTCGAGTACCGCTCGCCGGACTTCACCCGGAGGACCGCCCACCGCCGCATCCACGACCTCGATCTCACGCGCCTCCGCACCCTCCTCGTGAACGCGGGCTACGGCAACGGCCTCCTCGCCCTCGAGATCACCTACGGCGGCATGGCCTGCGGCCCCGTCTGGTACACCGACGTCTACGGCTTCGACTACGGGGTCGGGGGCGAGGAGGAAGGGAAGGAGGGCGGCTCGGAAGGCGGGGGCGGAGCATGACGCCGTCCGGCGCCGCGCCGATCACGGATCGGCGCCGGTTGTCATCCCCCGAACGGGTGAGACGCGAGGCCACGCGAAATCGCCGCCCGCTGATCTCCCCGCATCATTCCCAATCGCGACCCCACACCGCAGAATCCGTCTGGCGGCGGATTCGTCCCGGCGCCCCGTGCCTTCGCCCGGCTCGAGTCGAGCGGCCCCTCGACGGACGCCGCCTCTCGCGCCACGACGGTCTCCGGGCTTCGGCCCCCTGAGGGAGGAGCGAGTGAGGGTCTTCGATTTTCGGGATCAGCTCATCGCGGACTACGCGGCCTACGTCCGGAGCTTCATCGAGATCCGCGACGCCCGCATCCGTGCGTACGTCGACCGGCTTCTGGAAGAGGGCCTCCTCTGGCCCCAGCCTCTCATCCAGCTGAACCCCTCATTCGAGCCGGGCCGGTGGGTCGACGATCTCGTCGCCGACGGCGTCCTTCATTCCCTCTGCGCGAAGGTCTTCCGCCGCGACAAGGACCGCGAAGAGGTGAAAGGTGAGGGTCGGCGCCTCCGCCTCCACCGCCACCAGGAGGAGGCGATCCTCACGGCCCGCAAGGGCGAGAGCTACGTCCTGACGACCGGGACGGGCTCCGGAAAGAGCCTCGCATACATCGTCCCCATCGTCGACCACGTCCTCCGCCGGGGGAGCGGCAAGGGGATCCAGGCGATCGTCGTCTACCCGATGAACGCGCTGGCCAACAGCCAGGCGGGGGAGCTGCGGAAGTTCGTCTGCGAGGGCTTCCCGAACGGCATCGGCCCGGTCACCTTCGCGCGCTACACGGGGCAGGAATCGGACGAGGAGCGCCAGAAGATCCTCGACAACCCGCCCGACATCCTCCTGACGAACTTCGTCATGCTCGAGCTGCTCCTCACGCGACCGTTCGAGCGGAAGCTCATCGATGCCGCGCAGGGGCTCCGTTTCCTGGTCCTCGACGAGCTCCACACCTACCGCGGGCGGCAGGGAGCCGACGTCGCCCTTCTCGTCCGTCGCGTCCGCGACCGGATGACGGCAACGGAGCTCCAGTGCGTCGGCACGTCCGCGACGCTCGCCGCCGGCGGCACGTGGGCCGATCAGAGCGCCGAGGTCGCACGGGTCGCCTCGCTCCTCTTCGGGACGACGGTGAAGCCGGCGTCGATCATCGGGGAGACGCTGAGGCGCGCCACGAAGCCGCGCCCGGCCGACGACCCCGCCTGGCTCGCCGAGCTGCGAACGACCGTCGAGACGCCGGGACACGGACTCCCGACGGATTACGACACGTTCCTCGCGCACCCTCTCGCCACCTGGCTCGAGACCACCTTCGGGACGACGGAGGAGCAGGGCTCGGGCCGGCTCGTACGGATCCGCACGCCCCGAAGCGTCCTCGGCGACGAGGGCGCGGCGCGCGACCTCGCGGGCCTGACGGGGTTCGACGAGGAGCTCTGCGCCGACGCCATCCGCACCGGGCTCCTCTCGGGCTACCTCGCCCGACACCCCGAGACGGGCGACCCCGCCTTCGCCTTCCGCATCCACCAGTTCATCAGCAGGGGAGACACCGTCTTCGCCACGGTCGAGCCCGAGGCCGAGCGGCACGTCACAGTCCACGGCCAGCGGTTCGTCCCCGGAGACCGCTCCCGCGTCCTCCTCCCGCTCGTCTTCTGCCGCGAGTGCGGGCAGGAGTACTACTGCGTGAGGAGGCGCGAGGACGACAGCGGCGCCTCGTTCGAGCCCCGCGAGCCCTCCGACCGCGCGAAGGACGGCCACTCCGAGGCCGGGTTCCTCTTCTTCAGCTCCGAGAACCCCTGGCCGACCGACGACGCCTCCGTCCTCGACCGCCTCCCGGAAGACTGGGTCGAAGAGCGGCCCTCCGGCTGGCGCGTGAAGCCCCACAAGAAGAAAGCGCTCCCGCGGCCCGTGCACGTCCGCCCCGACGGGAGCGAATCCGGCGACGCCGAGGGCCATCCCTGCCACTTCGTCACGGCGCCGTTCCGCTTCTGCCTCAACTGCGGCGTCGCTTACGGCTCCCGGCAGATCTCCGACTTCGGCAAAGTCGGCGCCCTCGGCTCGGAGGGGCGCAGCACTGCGACGACGATCCTCAGCCTCTCGGCCATCCGGCAGATCCGCGCCCAGAAGACGCTCCCCGAGAAGGCGCAGAAGCTCCTCAGCTTCACTGACAACCGGCAGGACGCCTCCCTCCAGGCCGGGCACTTCAACGACTTCATCGAGATCGGCGTCCTCCGCGCCGGCCTCTACCGGGCCGTCGTCGACGCCGGCCCCGGCGGCATCGAGCACCACGACCTGACGCAGAAGGTCTTCCAGGCGCTTGGGCTGCCGTTCGCGGCCTACGCCCGCGACCCCGACGTTAGGTTTCTCGCCCGCACCGACACCGAGCGAGCCTTCCGCGACATCCTCGGCTACCGCATCTACCGGGACCTCAAGCGCGGCTGGCGCATCACCCTCCCGAACCTCGAGCAGTGCGGCCTCCTCAAGATCCGCTACCGTTCGCTCGACGAGCTCGTCGCCGACGAGGAGACGTGGAGCGGGGCCGACCCGGCCCTCGCGGCCCTCCGGCCCGACCAGAGGGAGGAGATCCTCCACACCCTCCTCGACTTCATGCGCCGCGAGCTCGCGCTCAAGGTCGACTTCCTCGAGCCCCACCGCCAGGACTCCCTCCGCCAGCTCAGCAACCAGCGGCTCGTCGAGCCGTGGGCCATCGACGAGAGCGACGTCCTCGAACAGGCGCGCGTCCTCTACCCGCGCTCCGTTCAGGAGGACGACCGGCGCGACTCCGTCTTCCTCTCCTCCCGCGGCGGCTTCGGCCAGTTCCTCGGCCGGGCTTCCGTCCTCGGCGATCGGTGGAAGGCGCTCGACCAGGCCGGGCGCGAGGGGCTCATCCGGGCGCTCCTCGAGGCGCTCCGGGTCGCCGGCATCGTCGAGCGCGTCGTCGAGGCCGACGGGCCGGACGACGTCCCCGGCTACCAGCTCAACGCGGGCGCCCTCGTCTGGCAGGCGGGCGACGGCAGCGCCTCGGCCCACGACCCGATCCGCGTCCCTCACCCGCCGAAGGACGGCGGCCGGACGAACCGCTTCTTCATCGACTTCTACCGGCGCCTCGCACTCGACGTCCACGACCTCCGCGCCCGCGAGCACACCGCCCAGGTGCCCGCGGACGAGCGCGAGAAGCGCGAGAAGCTCTTCCGGGAGGGGCGGCTTCCCGTCCTCTACTGCTCCCCGACGATGGAGCTCGGCGTCGACATCTCCGAGCTGAACGTCGTCAACATGCGGAACGTCCCGCCCACCCCGGCCAACTACGCCCAGCGGAGCGGCCGGGCGGGCCGGAGCGGCCAGCCCGCGCTCGTCTTCAGCTACTGCGCCGCCGGCAGCCCGCACGACCAGTACTTCTTCCGGCGTCCCTCCCAGATGGTCGCCGGGGCCGTCGCGCCCCCCCGCCTCGACCTCGCGAACGAAGACCTCGTCCGCGCCCACGTCCACGCCGTCTGGCTCGCCGAGACCGGCGTCTCCCTCGGCAAGTCGCTGAAGGACGTCCTCGACACCGCGGGCGACGAGCCTGCCCTCGTCCTCCAGTCCGGCATCCGGAACGACGTCGAGAACCCCGGCGCCCTCGACCGGGCGCGAACGCGGGCCCGCGCCGTCCTCGAGAACCTCCGCCCGGAGCTCGACGACGCCGGCTGGTACACGGAGGGGTGGCTCGACCGCGAGCTCGACCAGGTCGTCGGCCGCTTCGACGCCGCCTGCAACCGCTGGCGCGGCCTCTTCCGCGCCGCGCTCGGCCAGGCGAAGGTCCAGAACCGGATCATCCAGGACGCCTCCGCCTCGCCCGAGGCCCGCCGCATGGCCGAGCGCCTCCGCGCCGAGGCCGAATCGCAGCTCAAGCTCCTCGTCGACGTCGAGAAGATCGTCCAGTCCGACTTCTACTCGTATCGCTACTTCGCGAGCGAGGGCTTCCTCCCGGGCTACAACTTCCCGCGCCTGCCGCTCTCGGCCTACATCCCCGGGCGGCGCACGCGGGACGAGGACGAGTTCCTCTCGCGGCCGCGCTTCCTCGCCATTTCCGAGTTCGGGCCGCGGGCCGTCGTCTATCACGAGGGCTCGCGCTACGTGATCAACAAGGTCATCCTCCCGGTCCGCGAGGAGGCCGGCCTCACCGGCGAGGCCAAGATCTGCCGCCACTGCGGCTGGCTCCACTCGCTCGCGACCGGCGCCGGCCCCGACCTCTGCGCACGCTGCGGCACGGAGCTGCCGGGCGGCCTGAAGGGGCTCCTCCGCCTCCAGAACGTCTCCACCCGAAGGAAGGACCGGATCAACTCCGACGAGGAGGAGCGCCTCCGCCTCGGCTACGAGCTCAAGACGGCCGTCCGCTTCTCCGACCACGGCGAGCACGTCACGCGGTTCGCCTCGGTGCGCGTCGACGGAGGAGAGTCCGTCCGCCTCGACTACGGCCCGGCCGCCACCCTCTGGCGCCTCAACCTCGGCTGGATCCGGCGGACCGACCCGAACCAGCTCGGCTTCGTCCTCGACGTCGAGCGCGGCTACTGGGCTAAGAACGACGACATCGACCCGAGCGACGACGGCGACGTCCTTTCCGCGCGGCGCGAGCGGGTCGTCCCCTACGTCGAGGACCGCCGCAACTGCCTCCTCGTCACCTTCGCCGACGAGAAGCCCGCGAACGTCATGGCCTCCCTGCAGGCCGCCCTGAAGAACGCCATCCAGATCCAGTACCAGCTCGAGGAGAGCGAGCTCGCGGCCGAGCCGCTCCCGACGCGCAAGGAGCGCCGCCACCTCCTCCTCTACGAGGCGGCCGAAGGGGGAGCGGGCGTCCTCCGCCGCCTCGTGGACGAGCCCTCGGCCTTTGGTGCGGTCGTCCGCCGCGCGCAGGAGCTCTGTCACTTCGATCCCGACACCGGCGAAGACCTCCGCCGCGCCCCCACCTCGAAGGACGACTGCGAGGCCGCCTGCTACGACTGCCTCCTCAGCTACGGCAACCAGCCCGACCACCGCCTTCTCGACCGGCAGGCGACCCGCGACCTCCTCGCCTCGCTCGCGGGGGCGACCGTCGAGCTCTCGGCTGCGGGCGTCCCGGCCAACGTCCATCTCGAGGAGCTGTCGCGCAAGGCCGGTTCCGAGCTCGAGCGCCGCTGGCTCGACTGGATGCACGCCCGCCAGCTCCGCCTTCCTTCGCGCGGGCAGGTCCTCATCGCCGACGCGGGCACCCGCCCCGACTTCCTCTACGACGAGCACGCCCTCGCGGTCTACGTGGACGGCACCCCGCACGACTTCCCGGAGCGCCAGGAGCGCGACCGGAAGCAGGAAACGGCCCTCGAAGACCTCGGCTGGTCCGTCGTCCGCTTCGGGCACCGGGACGACTGGGGTGCCGTCGTCGCGAGGTACCCCGAGGTCTTCGGGACGCCGGTCGAGGCGGCATCAGCGGCACCTGCGTCGGCGCAGGGCCTCGACCTCGACCTCTTCCCGGCGGCCTGGCGCGGCGTAATGGCCGATCTGGCCGCGCAGGACGGCGTCATGGTCACAGCGGGAGGCGACGTCGTTTCGGAGGGACGAGTGGTGGGCCGAACGATCGCGGCCGTACAGCGTGGCGGCCGATCGGTGACGATCGTTCAGAGTGATGCCCCGGGCGCGGCGGGAGCGGTCGAGGCCCTCGAAGCGTCGGGGAAGAACGTTGTCACGCTGTCGCCGACACCCGGAGCGGGCGCTTCCGTCCTCGCAGCCCTCACGGAGGGGAAATGATCAGCCTCCAGATCGAGAAGACGTTCCATCGGGCTTGGGGCGCGCTCGAGCCGGAGCCCCGAGCGCAGGTGGGCGACTTCCTCAGGAAGTTTCTCGAAGACCCGAGCCAGCCGAGCCTGAGCCTCGAACGTCTCGACCGCATCAAGAACAAGGGCCTCTGGTCGGCCCGAGTCACCAAGGGCTACCGGGCGATATTCAGTCAGAACGGGGATCAGTACGCCCTTCTCTACGTCGACCGGCACGACGATGCCTACGCCTGGGCCAAGGCGAAGCGTGCGGAGCGGAACGACCGCACCGGCGAGCTTCAGATCTTCGTCTCTCCCGAGGTCGTCGAGGTCCCCCCCGTCTCCACGGCTGCGAAGGCGGCGACGAAAGCGAAAGGCCTCTTCGACGACGCCGAGGACGAGTACCTCCTGAGCCTCGGACTGCCGGCCGACTGGCTCCCCACGATCCGCAAGGTGAAGGAGCCGCGGCAGCTCGAGTCGATCTCGAAGGACCTCCCGGAAGAGCTGGCCGAGCGCCTCGAGCGCGTCAGCCGCGGCGAGCTCGTCACCCCTCCGCCGCGCGCTCCCGAGGGCCCCGCCGCTTTCGAAACTCCCGAATCCCGCCGCCGCTACTTCGTCATCCACGACGCCTCCGAGATCGAGGAGCTGCGCGACAAGCCGATCGAAGCCTGGATGCGGTACCTCCACCCGAGCCAGCGGGCGCTCGTCGAGGCCGACTTCTCCGGCCCCGCGAAGGTCACGGGCGCCGCGGGCACGGGCAAGACCGTCGTCGCCATGCACCGTGCCCGCCTCCTGGCCGCGAAGGGGAAGCGCGTTCTCCTCACGAGCTTCGTCGGCACCCTCTGCAAGAACCTCGAGCGGAGCATGGGCGTCCTCTGCAAGGGCGACGAGAGGTCGCGCATCGAGGTGATGACCGTCGACGCCGCCGCGGCCGAGGTCCACCGGAAGGCCGGAACGAAGAGCGGCTTCGCCACGGACGGAGAGGTCCGTGAGGCCATCGAGCGCTTCGCCTTCTACGCGGGCTCCGTCGGCGACGCCGAGTTCCTCTGGAACGAGTGGGAACAGGTCGTCGACGCGCAGGTTCTCGTCACCTGGGACGAATACCGCGACGCCGACCGCCGCGGCCGCGGGCGGGCCCTCGCCGCCGCCGACCGGAAGAAGGTGTGGGACTGCTTCCAGCGCGTCCTCTCCCAGCTCGAGGCCGCGCGGAAGCTCCCGCACTCGGCCTGGCTCCGGAAGGCGGAGGAGCTCGTCCGGGCGGGAAAGGTCCCGAGCCGCTGGGACGCGGTCATCGTCGACGAGGTCCAGGACCTCGCCCCGGCCGCCCTCCGCTTCCTCTCGGCCCTCGCGGCGAAGGAGCCGGGGAGCTTCCTCCTCGTGGGAGACGGCGGCCAGCGCATCTACCGGAGCGGCGCGAGCCTTCGGAGCGCCGGCATCGAGGTCCGTGGGCGTTCCCGGGTGCTGAAGCTCAACTACCGCAACACGCGCCAGATCCAGGCCGCCTCCGAGCTCCTCCTCCGCGAGGGCGCGGACGACCTCGACGAGGGGACGGACGACCGCAAGGGAACCCTCAGCCCCCTCGGCGGCCCGGAGCCCGTCTTTCGCGGCTTCCCGAGTCGGCCGGCGATGTACGAGCAGCTTGTCGCTTCGGTTCAGGAGCTCCGCAAGGGCGGCCTCGAGCTGCGCGAGATCGCCGTCTTCGCCCGCTCGAACGACCTCGTTTCCGCCGCCGCCCGGGCCCTCGACGCCGCGAAGATCGCCTCGAACCCCCTCGAAAAGGACACCGACCTCTCGAAGGTCACGGGCGTCAACGTCGGGACGATGCACCGGGCCAAGGGCCTGGAGTTCAAGGCCGTCTTCGTCCTCGGCGTAGAGGATTCGGTCGTCCCCCCGGCCTCGCTCGTCGCGAAGACGAAGGAGCCGGCCGACCTCGAAGCCCTCCTCGTCCGCGAGCGCAACCTCCTCTACGTCGCCCTGACCCGCGCCCGCGACGAGGCCTTCGTCTTCTGGTCGGGCACGCCAAGTCGGTTCCTCGGGCCCGTCCTCGAAACCGGTGGAGGAGGCACGGCATGAACCGGCCAGGTGCCAGCGTGTTAAAATTTCGCCTCGATCTTTTAATAGGGCTGCGGCCTATTCAACTCGCTTGAAAGAGGGATCGGGATGAAACGCGGAGTCACGGGCCGATTCGAGGTGTCCAGGACGGGCGGCGAGGCGGTCCGTGCCTTCGTGCCGCACCCGCTTCCACCCGACCCGCCTCTGATGCTCTCGGGGCCGCTCCAGCCGCTCCTCGAACGCGCTTCGCTCGCCATCGGCCGTCTCGACAGCATCTCGACCCTGCTTCCCGACACCGATCTCTTCCTCTACGCCTACGTCCGCAAGGAAGCCGTCCTCTCCTCCCAGATCGAGGGGACGCAGTCGTCCCTCTCGGACCTCATGCTCTTCGAGCTCGACCAGGTCCCGGGGGTGCCCCTCGACGACGTCGCGGAGGTCTCGAGCTACGTCGCGGCCCTGAACCACGGCCTGTCGCGGCTGCGAGGGGGCTTTCCCCTCAGTGTCCGCCTCATCCGCGAGATCCACGCGGAGCTGCTGTCGCACGGGCGCGGCAGCGACAAGGAGCCGGGCGAGCTGCGACGTACCCAGAACTGGATCGGGGGGACGAGGCCCGGCAACGCCCTCTTCGTCCCGCCGCCCCCGTCTGCGGTGCCCGATTGTCTCTCCGACCTGGAGAGGTTCCTGCATGCCGAGGGCGACGGCATTCCGGTCCTCGTCCGGGCGGCGCTCGCGCACGTCCAGTTCGAGTCGATTCACCCCTTCCTGGACGGAAACGGCCGCATCGGCCGACTCCTGATCACCTTCCTGCTCTGCCACGAAGGCCTTCTGCGCGAACCGCTCCTCTACCTGAGCCTCTACTTCAAGGAGAGGCGGGAGGAGTACTACCGCCTCCTCGAGACCGTCCGCCACGAAGGGGACTGGGAGGCCTGGGTTGCCTTCTTCCTCGAAGGAATCGCGGTCACGGGCGAGGGGGCCTTCTCCACGGCGCGTCGGCTGGAAGAGCTCTTCAAGGAAGACCGCGGACGAATCCTCACCCTCGGACGACGAGCGGGGTCGGCCCTTCGCGTCCACGAGGCGCTGAAAGCTCGACCTCTCACGACCCTCCAGGAGGCCGCCCGCCGGGCGGGGCTGACCTTCCCCACGGCGTCCAAGGGCATGGCCCTTCTCGTTGGCCTCGGAATCGCGCGCGAGCTGACCGGAAAGAGGCGAAACCGCGTGTTCATTTATGACCGCTACGTCGAGATGCTGGCCGAGGGGACCGGGGCGATCGGGAGGCCGGCATGACCTTCGCCGTCGGCTCCCTCGTCGCCGCGCGCGGGCGGGAATGGGTCGTCCTGCCGGAATCCGTCGACGACTTCCTCGTCCTCCGCCCTCTCGGCGGCACCGAGGAGGAAGTCGCGGGGGTCTTCCCGTCGCTCGAGCCGGTCAAGGCGGCGCAGTTCGCGCCGCCCGACCCCTCGAGCCTCGGCGACTTCCGCTCCTGCCGTCTCCTGCGCGACGCGGTCCGGCTCGGCTTCCGCTCCAGCGCCGGGCCGTTCCGCTGCTTCGGCTCCATCGCCGTCGAGCCGCGCCCCTACCAGCTCGTCCCGCTCCTCATGGCGCTCAAGCTCGACCCCGTCCGCCTCCTCATCGCCGACGACGTCGGCATCGGCAAGACGGTCGAGGCGGGCCTCGTCGCCTCCGAGCTGATCGCCCGCGGCGAGGCCGACCGCCTCGCCGTCCTCTGCCCGCCCGCCCTCGCCGAGCAGTGGCAGCGCGAGTTGCGGGAGAAGTTCCACGTCGAGGCCGAGCTCGTCCTCCCGAGCACCGTCTCGCGCCTCGAGCGCGGCTGCGGCCCCGGCGTCTCGCTCTTCGAGCGGCACCCGTACGTCATCGTCTCGATGGACTTCATCAAGTCCGAGTCGCGCCGCCTCGACTTCCTCCGTGCCTGTCCCGACCTCGTCATCGTCGACGAGGCGCACACCTGCGCCGCCCCTGCGGACGGCCGCGGCGGCAGCCACCAGCGGCACGCCCTCGTCCGCGGACTGGCCGAGAAGAAGGACCGCCACATCGTCCTCGTCACGGCCACCCCGCACAGCGGCAAGGAAGAAGCCTTCCGGTCGATCCTCGGCCTCCTCGACCGCTCGTTCCTCGACCTCCCGCACGACCTCTCGGGCGAGGCGAACCGCCCCCACCGCGCGCGCCTCGCCGCCCACCTCGTCCAGCGCCGCCGGGGCGACATCCGCCACTACCTCAACGCCGAGACCGACTTCCCCGAGCGCAAGAACAAGGAGCTCTCCTACGACCTCGCGCCCGAGTACCGCACCCTCTTCGAGCGCGTCCTCGCCTATGCCCGCGAGACCGTCCAGGGCGAGGAGAAGGGGACCCGCCGCGAGCGGATCCGCTGGTGGTCGGCCATCGCCCTCCTCCGTTCCCTCGCCTCCAGCCCCGCCGCCGCGGCCGCGACGCTCCGCAAGCGGGCCGAGACGGCCGACGCGGACCTCGACGCTGAAGTCGCCCAGCTCGACGAGCTGGGGGCCCGCGCGGCGCTCGACCTCACCGAGGACGAGGGCGTCGAGGGGCTCGACGTCGCACCGGGCGCCGAGCCGGGCGAGGAGGGGAGCGGGGGAGACGCTGCCCGCCGCCGCCTCCTCGAGTTCGCGCGCCTCGCCGACGCGCTCAAGGGCGAGAAGGACGCCAAGCTCCACTCCGCCGCGAGGGTCCTCACGCAGCTTCTCGCCGACGGCTACAACCCCATCGTCTTCTGCCGCTTCATCCCCTCGGCCGAGTACGTCGCCGACGAGCTGCGCGGCCTCCTCCCGAAAGGCGTCGAGATCGCCGCCGTCACCGGCAACCTCCCGCCGGAAGAGCGCGAGCTGCGCATCGACGCGCTCGCCGCAAAGGCCGCCGAGGGGAAGAAGGTCCTCCTCGTCGCGACCGACTGCCTCTCCGAAGGCATCAACCTCCAGCACGCGTTCAACGCCGTCTTCCAATACGACCTCTCCTGGAACCCCACGCGGCACGAGCAGCGCGAGGGGCGCGTGGACCGCTACCTCCAGAAGAGCCCCGAGGTCCGCGTCGTCACCTTCTTCGGGCGCGACAACCGGATCGACGGCATCGTCCTCGACGTTCTCCTCCGCAAGCACAAGAAGATCCGCAGCGACCTCGGCATCTCCGTCTCCGTCCCGGGCGAGGCGGAAGACGTGATGAAGGCCGTCTTCGAGGGGCTCTTCCTCCGCGGCCGCGCCGACGAAGGCGCCCAGAAGGTCTTCGAGGGCTTCGACGCCTTCTTCCAGCCCAAGAAGGAGAAGCTCCACGGCGAGTGGCAGGCCGCGGCCGACCGCGAGAAGCGCTCGCGCACCCTCTTCGCTCAGGAGACGATCAAGACCGCCGAAGTCGAGGCCGAGATGAAGGCCGCCCAGGCCGCCGTCGGCTCCGGGGCCGACGCGGCCCGCTTCGTCCGCCAGGCGCTCGAAGCGCACAAGGCTGTCATCCGGCAGGACGACCCCCTCGTCGCCGAGTTCTCCGAGTCGCCGCTCGCCCTCCGCGAGAGCCTCTCCGAGGCCCTCCGCGCGACGGGCCTCCCGAAGCACCTCCTCCGCGCCCGCTTCGACGGCCGCTCGGCGAAGGACGTCGTCCTCCTCACGCGCACCCATCCCGTCGTCCAGGCCCTCGGCTCGTGGGTCCTCGACACCGCCCTCGACCCGAAGGCCGAAGGCGTCGCCCGCCGCTGCGGAGCCATCCGCACCCGCGCCGTCTCCCGCCGGACGACCCTTCTCCTCCTCCGCTTCCGTTTCCACGTCGTCACCGAGAAGGGGAAGGAAGCCCGCCGCGAGCTTCTCGCCGAGGAAGCCGGCCTCCTCGCCTTCGAGGGCGCCCCGGCCACCCCGACCTGGCTCGACCCCGTCGCCGCCGAATCCCTCCTCGACGCCGCCCCCACCGGCAACCTCGACCCCGGCCTCGCTCGTGACGCGGTTCACAAGGTCGTGGCCGATCTCCCGGCCCTCGACCCCTTCCTCACCATCGCCGCGAAGGGGCGAGCCGCCGTCCTCCACGCGGCCCACGAGCGCGTGCGCGAAGCCGGCCGCTCCCGAGTGAAAACCCGCGAGGTCGCCCCCCAGCCCCCCGTCGACGTCCTCGGGGTCTACGTGTTTCTGCCGGAGGCGAAGGCGTGAAGTCCTCGCGTTCCGGTCGTCCCTCGTGTGGCAAAATGTTGTCAGATATGATCATATGACAACACTTCGCCACACCCCTTCCCGTCCGCCACGCAGCGCCATCCTCGGAGTGGCGACGAAGAGGGGCGTCGTCCTGGCTCGGGACGTTCTCCGCAGGGGTATCCATACGCAGGCCCTCACCCGCCTCGTCGCAGAGGGTTCGCTGGAACGTGTCGGCCGCGGCGTCTACCGCCGCCCCGACGCCGACACCACCGAACACCACAGCCTCGTCCTCGCGTCCGCCGCAGTCCCGAACGGCGTCGTCTGCCTTCTCTCCGCGCTGGTCTTCCACGGAATCGGCACCCAGCTCCCTCACGAGGTGTGGCTGGCGCTCGACCGGCGCGCCCGAAAGCCGGGCACGCCCGCGGTTCCCGTCAACGTCGTCCGCTTCTCCGGATCAGCCCTCACCTTCGGAGTCGAGACGCACCGGCTCGAAGGGCAGCCAGTTCGCGTTTACAGCCTGGCGAAGACCGTCGTCGACTGCTTCAAGTACCGAAACAAGATCGGAATCGACGTCGCTGTCGAGGCTCTCCGCGATTCCTTCGCCGAGGGCCGCCTCACTCCGGCGGACCTGGAGCCCGCTGCGCGCGTCTGCCGCGTGGAGCGGGTCCTTCGTCCCTACCTCGAGGCGCTGACGCCATGAGAGTCGACGAGTCGGGTCTCGTCCAGTCCGTCCGGGCGCGCCTCCTTGCGACGGCGACGGCGGCCGCGTCCGATCCGAACACCGTCCTCGCCCGGTACGGCATCGAGCGCTTTCTCTATCGGCTCTCCATCTCCCCGTACGCAGACCGTTTCGTCCTGAAGGGCGCGATGCTTCTGTCCGCCTGGCTCGGGCAGGGCGCGCGACCCACCCGGGACATCGACCTCCTGGGTCTCGGCACGTTTACCCTCGACACGATCGCCGAAATCGCCCGCGAGGTGTGCGGCCTTCCGTGCGAACCCGACGGCATGACCTTCCTGCCAGAGACCGTGAAGGTCGCCGAGATCCGCACGTCCGGGCAGTACCGGGGCGCCCGGCTCACCCTCGCGGGCGCGCTCGGACGAGCGCGCGTGAAGGTTCAGGTTGACGTCGGCATCGGAGACGCAACGACTCCCGGTCCGGCCTTCCTCGACTACCCGTCGCTCCTCGGCTTCCCGCATCCCCGTCTCCGTGCCTACCAGCCGGAGACCGTCGTCGCGGAGAAGGTCCATGCGATGACCGTCCTCGCGTCCGCGAATACCCGCCTGAAGGACGTCCACGACGTTGCGATGCTCTGCCGTCACGTGGACTTCGACGGAACGACCCTGGCAGCGGCCGTCGCGGCCACATTCTCGAGGAGGAACACGGAGATATCCGGGGCGCTCCCTGCAGCGCTCACGACCGAGTTCACGGCGAGCCCAGCCCGCCAGACGCAGTGGAAGGCGTTCCTGAAACGGTCCCGTTTAGACCCGAGTGGCCTGACGCTGGGTGCGGCGGCAGAGGAGGTAGCTCGCTTCCTCGAGCCCGTCCTGGCAGCCGCCGGGGCGGGCGAGCCCTTCACTCTTCGCTGGAAGGCCCCCGGGCCGTGGAGACGGAGCAGCGGGAAGGCGAGGAAGCCATGACGAAGTCGCTGAACTCGGTTCCCGAGGGCAATCAGGACGTAGCCAGCACAGGGTTCCCGCTCAACAGCCCCTCGACGCTCAGGTCCTCGTCCACGTCCGGCCAGTGGATCCCCTCGCCGTCGCCCAGCAGTTCACAGTTCTCCCGCTGGTCGGGAGTCGCGGCAAGAAGCCGGGGGAACCACGCCAGGGGAACCGAGAGCGCGCGCCCGTCGACGAGGCTGACGACGAGATCGTCCTCGGTACAGGAGACGCCGGAGGCGCGGGCGCTTGCGCCCGCGTTCCCTCCGCTCATGCCGAAGCAGGGCGGGGGGATGGAAGCCCATCCCCGAGCGTCGCGTCCCACGCTCGCCGCTCGGCAAGGTGCTCTGCCCACGCCTCGGGCTCGGCTCGAAGCGCTGCGTATCCGGCGTTCACACGTTTCACGAACCGCTCACGTCGAAGCCGACCAGAAGCCTCAGGTGGTGTCCGGATGGTTCTCAAGCTCTCAGCTTAGTGGATCCTCCGTTAGAACGGAGCCCTCCCATGAGCGCATTGAGCCTCGAGCTTCCCGACTCTCTCCGTCGTGCCGTCGCCAGGCTCGCACGGGAGGAGGGGATCTCCATCAACCAGGTGATCTCGACGGCCGTCGCCGAGAAGCTCTCCGCCCTTCGGACGGCGGAGATCCTCGGGGAGCGCGCCTCCCGTGGGAGCCGGAACGCCTTCGAGCGCGTCCTGGCGCGCGTCCCGTCCGGGGCGCCGCTCCCGGGGGACGAGCTTCCGCCGATCGTCCGAAAGGGGCGCCCGCTGCTCAAGGCCGCGAAGAAGGCCGCAAAGGCCCCGCGCAAGCCGTAGGTCGCGGGTTCCCCGCGCCCCGGTACGACGCCCGCCTCCAGGCCGGGAAGCCGAGGCCCTGACCATGGCCCGCCGCCTCTCCAACCCCTTCCCCTCCGTCCGCACCGAAGGAGGCCTCCTCCCCGCCGAGACTCTCCAGCGCATCGCCGCGGGCGAAGCCGCCTCGGGCAACCGGAACACCCTCTCCGCCCTCACCCCCGCGAGCTACCACCTCGCCCCCGGCGAACGCCTCAACGAGGCGATCAGCCGGAGCTGGAGCCGCCTCGTCGCCGCCTGGGCCTCCTTCCGCGCCGCGCGCGAGAAGCTCCCCGAGAGCGACGCCGGCACCACCCTCACCCGCGAGCGCTGGCTCCTCCCGCTCTTCACCGAGCTGGGCTACGGCCGCCTCCCCACCGCGCGCCCCATCCCAGCGGGCGGGCGCGACTACCCGGTCTCGCACCTCTGGCAGAAGACTCCCGTTCACCTCGTCTCCTTCCGCGTCGACCTCGACAGGAAGACCCCCGGCGCCGTCGGCGCCTCGCGCAGCAGCCCGCACAGCCTCGTCCAGGAGCTCCTCAACCGCTCCGACGACCTCCTCTGGGGAGTCGCCTCGAACGGCCTCGTCCTCCGCCTCCTCCGCGACAACGCCAGCCTCTCGCGCCAGGCCTACGTCGAGTTCGACCTCGCCGCGATGATGGAGGGCGAGCTCTACTCCGACTTCACCCTCCTCTGGCTCCTCCTCCACGTCTCGCGCGTCGAGGCCGAGAAGCCCGAAAGCAGCGTTCTCGAAACCTGGACGAAGGCCGCCCGCGAAGAGGGCCTCCGCGCCCTCGACACCCTCCGCGACGGCGTCGAGAAGGCGCTCGAGGTCCTCGGCCGCGGCTTCCTCGAAGAGCCGGCCAACAGGGCTCTCCGCGAGCGCCTCGCCGCGGGCACCCTGAGCGCGCAGGACTACTACCGCCAGCTCCTCCGCCTCGTCTACCGCCTCCTCTTCCTCCTCGTCGCCGAAGACCGCGACCTCCTCTTCGCCCCCGGCACAGAGCCCCTCGCCCGCGAGAGGTACCTGCGCTACTACGGCCTCTCGCGCCTCCGCTCCCTCGCTGCGAGCCGGCGCGGGTCGCGCCACGGCGACCTCTGGGCGGGCCTGTCGCTCGTAATGAATGTTCTCGGGAGCGACGACGGGTGCCCCGATCTCGCCCTCCCCGCCCTCGGCGGCTTCCTCTTCTCCGACGAGGCGATGCCCGACCTCGCCGGCGCCTCCCTCTCGAACGCCGCTCTCCTCGAGGCCGTCCGCAAGGTAGCCCTCACCCTGCGCGACGGCTGGCTCCGCCCGGTGGACTTCCGCAACCTCGGCGCCGAGGAGCTGGGGAGCGTCTACGAGTCGCTCCTCGAGCTGCACCCCGCCATCCACGAGGAGGGGCGGGGGAGCTTCGAGCTCCGCTCGGCCGCCGGCAGCGAGCGGAAGACGACCGGCAGCTACTTCACCCCCACCAGCCTCATCGAGTGCCTCCTCGACAGCGCCCTCGATCCCGTGCTCGACGAGGCCGCGAAGGCCGCCGACCCCGAGAAGGCCCTCCTCGCCCTCAAGGTCTGCGACCCGGCCTGCGGCAGCGGCCACTTCCTCATCGCCGCCGCCCACCGCCTCGCCCGCCGCCTCGCCTCCGTCCGCACCGGCGAGGACGAGCCCGACCCCACCGCCACCCGCACCGCCCTGCGCGACGTCATCGGCCACTGCCTCTACGGCGTGGACCTCAACCCCATGGCCGCCGAGCTCTGCCGCGTCGCCCTCTGGATCGAGTCGCTCGAGCCCGGCAAGCCCCTCTCCTTCCTCGACCACCACGTCCAGGTGGGCAACAGCCTCCTCGGCACCACCCCGGCCCTCCTCGCCGGCGGCATCCCCGACGAGGCCTTCACCCCCATCGAGGGGGACGACCGCGCCGCCTGCTCGGCCTGGAAGAAGCGAAACAAGGCCGAGCGGGCGCAGATGGGCCTCGCCGAGGCCGCCCCCGAGCCGTGGGAGGCCGTGCGCCACCTCGCCGCCGAGCGCGCCGGCCTCGACGCCACGCCCGACGCAAGCCCCGACGCCGTCCGCGCCAAGGAAGAGCGCTGGCAGAGGCTCCTCGCCTCCGACGACTACACCCGCTCCCGCCTCCTCGCCGACGCCTGGTGCGCCGCCTTCGTCTGGAGGAAGACCTCCGACCCGAACGCCCCCCAGCCCGTCACCGAGGAGACCTTCCGCCGCCTCGCCGCCAGCACGGCCTCCGTGCCCGAGGCCGTGCGCCAGGAGGTCGTCCGCCTCCGCGAGCAGTACCAGTTCTTCCACTGGCATCTCGCGTTCCCGGAGGTCTTCCGGGTGCCGGCGAAGGGGGAGAAGACAGAGAGCGAGGCACTCGGATGGTCGGGCGGGTTCGACGTGGTGCTGGGGAATCCGCCGTGGGAGAGGGTGAAGCTGCAGGAGCAGGAGTTCTTTGCGGCTCGATCGCCGGAGATCGCCGGGGCGCCGAACGCGGCGGCGCGGATGCGCGCCATCAAGGCGCTGGAGAAAGCCAACCCGGAGCTAAACGCGGAGTTCCGTGAAGCTCTTCGCGAGGCGGAAGGGTCGAGTCAACTCCTGCGCCTCACGAAGCGGTTCCCGCTCTGCGGCAAAGGGGACGTCAACACCTATGCCGTCTTCGCGGAACTCAATCGCACGCTCGTTGGGGCGTTGGGCCGGGCAGGCTTCATCGTTCCGACCGGGATTGCCACCGACGACACGACGAAGGAGTTCTTCAGCGACCTCATGACCCGTGGTCATCTGGCGGCCTTCCTCGGCTTTGAGAACGAGGGCAAGCTCTTCGCAGGAATAGACCACCGGGTCAACTTCTGTCTGATGGCGTACTCGATGCGCGGCACGCCGGAGCCGTCGTTCGCGGCCTTCGTGAGACACCCGGAGGTCCTCGACGAGCCCGGTCGCGTCTACAAGCTCTCGGCTTCGGACATCGCGACCCTCAACCCGAACACTCGCACCTGTCCTGTCTTCCGTACACGTCGCGATGCGGAGATCAATCTCGGCATTTATCGGCGCACGGGCGTCCTGTGGCGCGAAGACGATCCGGAGGGAAACCCTTGGGGCGTGCGCTTCCTGCGCATGCTCGACATGGCGAACGATTCGGGCCTCTTTCGAACGCGCCGCCAACTCGAGGCGGCGGGCCATCGCCTCGACGGGAACAGATTCGTGGGTCCGGCCGGGGCCTACACGCCGCTTCTGGAAGCGAAGATGGTCTTCCACTTCAACCACAGATACGGCGACTTCGCGCTCCTCGCCCCCGGTGAACGCGAACACATCCTTCCGCAAGTGTCGGCCGAGGATCTCTCCGACGCCGACTACCTGACGATGCCGCGATACTGGGTCGACGAAAGGGAAGTCGTCTCGCGACTTGAAGGCGTCTGGAACCGAGGCTGGCTCCTGGGTTGGCGCGACGTGACGGACGCCCGATCCAGCACGCGAACAACCGTGCCTTGTGTCGTTCCGCGCACAGCAGTCGGAGACAAGTTCCTCCTGATGCTGCCGTCCGAATCACCGAGTCTGATCGCCTGCCTGTACGGAAATCTCTCTAGCTTCGTTCTGGACTACTGCTCCCGACAGAAGGTAGGTGGGACAGCGCTGAAGTACTTCACGATGCGACAACTCCCGGTCCTGCCCCCCGGAAGCTTCGCAGTGGCGAGCCTCTGGGCCTCAGACGTTGCTCTTCACGAGTGGATCCGGCCCCGGATTCTCGAGTTGTCCGCGACATCGTCCGACATGAGACCCTTCGCCGAGGATCTCGGCTATGACGGCCCGCTCTTCCGCTGGGACGAGGCCCGCCGCCACCGCCTCCGCTGCGAACTCGACGCCGCCTTCTTCCACCTCTACGGCCTCCCCCGCGCCGACGTCGACTACATCATGGACACCTTTCCGATCGTCCGCCGAAACGACGAGCAGAAGTACGGCGACTACCGGACGAAGAACCTGATCCTCGAGATCTACCACGAGCTCCAGCGCGCCATCGACACCGGCAAGCCCTTCGTCTCCCGCCTCGACCCTCCACCGGGCCATACGAAAGCAGTTTCGCCGACTCCGGGCAGTCAACCATGTCGCTGATTGCAGGCGCCGCCAACGCTGCGGGCCTGCCAGCCCGTGACAGAGCCGGTTCACAGTCCACTATGGAGACAAGTCAATGACGATACTGAAGGACCGATTTGCCCTTGAAGCGGAGCCGGCTGCCCGAGGCGGTATGTCGATCGTCTTTAGAGCGACCGATCTTCAGTGGAAGCCGCACCGCACAGTGGCGGTGAAGTTCTTTCAGGTCGACCAGCCTGGTTCGTCCGAGATGATCAAGGGGGCGGCAGAGGAGGCGTTCCGTCGCGAAACGGAGGCACTCTCCCTCCGGCATCCGAACATCGTTGAACTGCTGGACTCGGGCTACGACGAGGCGTCTGGGCGCCCATACCTTGTGCTGGAATGGCTTCCTCGGAACCTCGCGCAGATGGTCGCTCAAACGAAGGCCGGCGCGCCTGCTCCCGAGTGCGCCGGCTTCGATTCCTTCTACGAGGCCATCGGTCGGCCGATTCTTCTCGCGTTGTCCATGGCGCACGGACGAGACGTGATTCACCGAGACGTGAAGCCCTCGAACATCCTTCTCGGCGAAGACGGTGAGGTGAAACTCGCGGATTTCAGCATCTCGAAGATTAAGAGGCATATCGGCTCCAGCAGGACCCTCTCGCAGTTCGTTTCGGAGCCCTTTTCGCCGCCAGACGTGCAGGAGGAGCCAAGTGCCCGTTCCAGAGATACCTGGGGTTTCGCGGCGTGCGTAGTGGACGCACTGTCGACAATCAGAATCTCCGATCAGGCCTCTCTCCGTGACGGTCTTGCCGACCTGGATGTCGTCGACGCGGTGCACGGCGTCCTGTCCCAAGCCTTGTCCCTCGACAAAGCCCGACGCTACGAGAACGCAAAGGCGCTTCTGGCGGACCTCGACGACATCCAGCAGCAAAGGCAGCTGACCTTCGACCGGGCAAAGCTCTTTCTAGGGATGCGGATTTCCTTCGGCAACCGCCAACGGCTGCGTCAGGAACTGGGTCTGTCGTCGCCAGAGCAACTGGAGGGCTTCCTCCGGCAGGACTTTTCGGGGACTGTCGCGGCCCTACGAGTGCAGCGGCAAGGCGTCGTCACTCCCGATCAGTACGAACTCCTCGGCGCGCGGCTTCGCCTTCAAGTCGTCGTAGACAAGGACACGCAGTGTTCGTTCGTCGTGACAAATGGCTGGGCTGTTTCCGAGGCCCAGATGGAGCGAAAACGGCAGGACGCCTGGTCGTTTAGTGCGGAGATCGAATGGCGTGCCCCTCAGACCCGAGAACGCGAGCGTGCTCGTACCGAGCTCGAGAAGTTTGAATCACAACTGCAGGAATACCTGGCAGCGGCCGAGGTGAGCCGGAAGGAAGAGGGGCGGCTCTCGTTCGTTCGGGGGCGCGAGGCGGTCCTCCGGGTCTTGCGAGACTCCGAAGATGCGCGCAAGCAGCAGACGATTCGTTTCTATGACAGGAGCGTTCAAGGACGGCGAGTCACGTTCGAGACGGGCGATTTCGAGATCGTGGATTCCCTGGACGGAGAGTCGTGGAAATGGGAATCAGGGGATAGCCGAGTCACGGGTACCGTGACTCTCTCGAGCGATCGTCGGGTGGTTCTCGTGGTCGAGCGCGGCGAAGCGGAGGCAATACCGAACAAAGGTCGACTCCTCTACGATTCGTGGGCCTCGGAACAATCGATTCGCCGGCAAGAGGAAGCGCTGAGCGCCACGAAGTTTCAGCGCTCCACGCGCAGCGACCTTGTGACCCTCCTCGCCGACCCGAGTCGGGCGGCGACGAGTCTCGTTATCTCGGACGGTCCAACGCCCGCAGGTATCGATCCGATGCAGTGGAGGGCGATATCGGCGGCCTGTAGCCCACGTCCCCTTGTAGTAATCGAGGGACCTCCCGGCACCGGAAAGACGAGGGTGATCGCCGAGGTCATCAAGAGACTTTGGGCCACGCAGCCGACGCCCCGGATAGTCCTCGCATCTCAGACGCATGTCGCACTCGATAACGCTCTCGAACGCCTCGAACAGGAATTCATCGGAGAAGGAAGACGTCCGGAGATTCTCAGGGTCGGGCACCCGGATGATCCACGAATCTCGTCGACGGTGAAGCATCTTCTGCTCGACGAGACGCTGAAGCGGTGGGCGCGTGAGGTAGAGGACCGTTCTAGAGAATGGCTGGCGGGATTCTCAACGGAACGTGGTCTTGCGAGAGACGTCCTGACGGTCGCATGGCATGTCAAACGTTTGATCGGCGAAAAGTTGGCGATGGAGTCTCTGGAGTCACAACTCGTACTGCTCTCGGACGACGGTGCGCCAGGGGTCAGGGAGAAGGCCGTTCAGGCTGTCCTGAACGATTCGAGCGCACTCGACGAAATGGCACCCGAGGCGCGGGCCCGTGTTCGTGACAAGCTCGCCCGGCATCGCGCGCAGCAAGACAGGATCGTCAAGGAACTCAGGACCCTCGGAAAAGACGAGGCGGCTCTTGCCGACAAGGAGACCAGCTATCTGAAGGAGCTGCTGGAGGGACTCCTCCGGGATCTTCCTCAAGAACAGCAGTTTCTCGCGATGCTTGACGTGCAGAGTTCGTGGCTCCAGGAGTTTGGTGCCGACCCCAAAGAATTCAGTCGAGCCCTTCTGGTGCGAGCAGACATCGTCGCCGGTACGTGCATAGGGCTTGCTGGCGTGGACGGGTTCCAGGAAGCGGATTTCGATCTCGCGATCCTCGACGAGGCCTCGAAGGCCGCGACTCTGGAGTCGCTCGTTCCGCTGTCGCGTGCCAGGAAGCTCGTTCTGGTTGGCGACCCGAAGCAGTTGCCTCCGTTCAATCGGGAGGTCGCCCAAAGCCTGTTGGAGCGACACGACGTCTCCAAGGAGGATCTGACTCAGACGATGCTTGACATCGTTCGGGACAGCCTCCCTGCCGACAACTGTGTGCGCCTCGAAACGCAGTTCCGAATGGTGCCGCCCATCGGCCAGCTGATCAGCGAGGTGTTCTACGACGGAGGGCTTCGAGGAGGGTCTGAGCGAAGGAGCGCAGCGCTCAGCGCGGTCTTCCCGACACCCGTGACGTGGCTTACGACCAGTTTCGAGGAAGACAAGAACGAGTCGAGGGTCGGCCGCTCGTTCGCGAACAATCGCGAGGTGGATGTCGTTCAGGCAGTCCTCTTCGCGATATCAGAGGAATCCGAGAAGCTGGGGGAAGAACTGTCCGTTGCGCTCTTGACGGGGTATGCGGCGCAGCGAGATGCCCTCGGAAGAATGGTTCATTCGCTTTCGGGCAGGATGGGTGGCTTGAAGCTCGACTGGGGAACGGTAGACGCTTACCAGGGGCGCGAGGCCGACATCTGCATCTACTCCGTGACTCGTTCAAATGCTGAGTCAGGCCAGGGCTTTCTTGCAGACGAGAGGCGAATGAACGTGGCCCTCTCGCGAGGGTCGCTCGGGCTGATTGTGGTCGGAGACCATAAGTTCTGCGAGAAGAGCCAGGTCACAAAGCTGGCTCGTGTGCTCGCTTTCATGCGCGCACACGATGACACGTGCAAGGTGTTCTCGGCTGCGGGGAAGGGATACTGAGATGGCGACTACAGAATCGGAGCACGCGGCAGCTACTTTCGCCGGTTCGCGCCCCGGATATGTGCTTGAAGCCTTTTCAGACATCGTGGTGCCAGTCCATCGGCTTTCGTTCGCCGGGATCTTCCGTGAGGAACGAGAGCTTCCGTTCATCGAGAGATCCGTCCTCGGGGCTATCGCTTCCGGGCTGAATGACGTCGGATCTGTTAGTGGCCTCCTCGGAATCACGGAGGAGTTCTTCACACGAGGACCGCTGACGAACCTTCTTCGTTCGGAGGACGTGGACCACGTGGGCACGATCCAGCTGACGGCCAAGGGGTTGAAAACGCTGGAGACAGCGAGGACGGCGAAGGACGTCGAGATCTCCTTGAACGTCTTCTACGATGGCCTTCTCCGATGCCTCATACCGCTGGGAAGACGCCCGCGGCTGCTGAAGTCCTCGGAGGCACGCAAGGAAGGCTTCCTTGTCGTCGAGACTGGAAACAGCACAGCACCGAAATCGGGCGAGGTGGGACGCGAGGATGTCCGGAGAGTTCTCGCGGAGGACGAGCGAAGGAGTGGTCGGCGCGGTCGATTCACATCCCATGCGCTGCTAGCAGTCGTCGGACTCGACAACCGCAGGCAGCTTCTGTATCGGCCTGGGACGCTTCTCGTGTTTCAACGGGGTGAAGATCGGCAGATCGGGATCGTCTTTGATGGCGAGGCGTCGCCAGACCACGAGGCGCCCATCGCGAAAGCGGGACTACTCGAGAGATTTCGCGAGGAAGCTCGAAAGGGAGCGAGCGCAGAAGAACTCTGCCGAGCGCAAGGCCTCGCCGAGCGGCCAGTCGACATGGAGCCGATCGTCGCGAGAATCGCCGAGCTGACCAGGGCGGTCGAGAACGTCACGCAAGAGCGTAATCAACAGGAAGACGTCAATCAGGCACAGGCGTTCAATACTCAGATCGCTGAGAAGGATGCGGAGATCGCCGCGCTGAAGGACCAGTTGGCAGCAGTCAAGTACCGAATCGTGTCGGTCGCTGAACACCGCGGCCTGCTGGAGAAGGCCCTCGCAGAGGCGAAGGAAAGGGTAGTGATTGCGTGCCCATTCATTTCAGCCGCGGCAGTGAACAATGAGCTTGTCGAATGGCTGAGACGTGCACTTGCGAGAGGGGTGAGTGTTCTGATCGGGTACGGGATGGGCGATGAAAGTAGGGAGAGCCAGGGGGGCTTCATTGCAGGTGTAAGGCGTCTGGAGGGGCTTCGCGAGCGATACAAGGATCGCTTCACCCTGCGTTACCTGCCTTCGAAGGGCCGTCCATCACACGCCAAAGTGCTGATCTGCGATGCGGACTATTTCATCTTGACGAGTTTCAACTGGTTGTCGTTCAGGGGAGACGGAGGCAGGTCGTTCAGAAACGAGCAGGGCGTACTGATCAAAGAGGCAGCGGCGGTTCAGGAGATGTTGGACTCCTGGCTCAGAGAAATTCAAACGACAGGCCTGCCGAGCCCACCTGCGGCGTAGGGTCGCGGATGGAGGGGCATGCCGCCATCAAGAGCTCCCGTTGAAGAAGAGGCGTTGCGAGGGCCAGAAGAGCAAGGACGTCTTCAAGAGGCGTTCATCGAGAGTCGGTCAGCGAGGTGAGAAGTGACGTACGTGGGAAAGAAGGATCGAGAGAAGCTCGGAACCAAGCCGCTCTCCGTTCGAACGGTTCTCGGTCAGGAACGCCTGCACGTGATCCCCCTGTTCCAGCGGCCCTACGTCTGGAAACGAGAGGCCCAGTGGGAGCCGCTCTGGCGTGATGTCGTACAGATTGCGTCGAGCATCATGGAGAAGCGGGCGCGAACGCACTTCCTTGGCGCGCTTGTCCTGAAACAGGAGTACTCGAACACCGGGGCGATCGAGGTGCGCGAGGTTATCGACGGGCAGCAGCGGCTCCTGACGCTCCTGCTTCTGATCAAGGCGTTCTATGACGACCTCGGTGCCCGTGGACTGAAGCAGGAGGCCGAGCCGCTAAAGAAGCTCCTGTTCAACGAAGGGGACCACGTCATCGAAGAAGGGGACCAGTTCAAGCTCCTGCCGAACAACATCGACCGAAAGCCCTTCCTATCGGTGATGCGGGCAAAAGGCCCCGGGGACTTCGGCACACTCCCGACGGATCTCAATGGACTCGAAGGGATCGTCGGCGGGTATCAGTATCTCGCCGCCCGTGTGAAGGGCTGGCTCGATGAGGACTCGAAGGAATCGCCGCGGCGAGCGATGGCTATGCGAACGGCCCTCTGCGATCGGTTCCGCCTCGTCGTTATAGACCTTGAAACAGAGGACGACCCTCAGACGATCTTCGAGTCCCTGAACGCGAGGGGAACGCCGCTCCTTCAGTCCGATCTCGCCAAGAACCTTCTGTTCCAGAGGGCGAAGAGCGAGGGCGCGGACATGGAGAGCCTCTACGAGGAGTGCTGGGGCGACCTCGACCGGGCGCCCGCATACTGGCGAGAGGAGGTCGGGCGCGGTCACGCGAAACGGCCTCGCATCGAACTCTTCTTGCAGCACTTCACCTCGACGAAACTCGAGGACGAAATCCTAGCGGAGTCGCTCTATAGAAGATTCCGGCAGTGGACGGAAGCGTGCCCACTCGACTCCACAGAGGAACAGATGCGCCTCTTTATCGAGTGGGCGAGGCTGTTCAGGACCCTTGACCAGAACACGGGAGAAGACGAGGAGGGGCAGTTCTTCGAGCGAATCCGCGTCATCGACATCACAACGGTCTTCCCCCTGCTCCTGTTCGCCTACGACGCAGGGAAGGAGGATCCAAAGGAACTCGCTCAGATCCGAATGGATCTGGAGTCGTTTCTGGTACGGAGGATGATCTGCTCTCTCTCCACGCGTGGATACGGTCGCTTCTTCCTGCGAGCACTTTCGAAAGCGGCGAAGACTAAGGGGCCTGTCGCGGAGGCCGTCAGGGCCACGCTCCTTGGCGGCGACGAGGGAAGCATGGGATGGCCCGACGACGCGGCCTTCCGAAAGGCTTGGATGGAGGCCCCCCTCGGCTCGTTCCTCCGGAGCGACCGGTTGGAGATGGTCCTGAAGGCGGTAGAGAGAAGACACCGCTCGGCAAAGCGTGAACCGATCGACCTTACGAAGAAGCTGACGATCGAGCACATCCTGCCGTCGCAGTGGGAGAAGAAGTGGCCCCTTCCCGCAGAGCTGATCTCCGACGAGAGCGCCAGACTACGTCGCGACACTCTGGTCCAGACGCTGGGCAACCTGACGGTCGTGACGGGGAAGCTGAACTCGGCGATGGGAAATGGTTCGTGGGAAGCGAAGAAGGAGGCGCTCGCCGAACACACGGGACTCTCGCTCAATGCGGAGATCTTGAAAGCCCCGAAGTGGGATGAAGAGGAGATCGTCAAGCGCGGGGAAGGGCTCTTCTCTCTCGCGCTCTCGATTTGGCCACGGCCGCTGACTGGCGCCGTTCAGGGGACGGCGAACGGGAGCGCCGTTGAGATCGGAGGGGTCGACGAGGAGGACGATGTGGAAGAAGGGGAAGACTGGGAAACCGCGAATGGGCCTGGTCGCGAGGTCTGTATCGGTGGGTCGTCGAGGAATGCTTAGGACTCGATGAGATAAAGGCCGCAAAGGCCTGGGACGTGCTGATCGTTCGCGACCCCAAGAAGTCGCTTCCCCAGAGGATGAGAGGCAAGTCGCCATGCCCTTCCTGACCGACATCGACTCCCGCGCCGCCATCAAGGGCTCCCGTGACCCCCTTGGTGCTCAGGCGATCTGGACTCAGCTCGGCCGGCACGTCGTCGGCGGGCTGACGACGAACACGACGTCCGTCCGGGACTTCGTCGTCCTGCTTCTCGGTCACTGGTTCATCGAGAAGCTCGACGAGGCGGGCTCGCGGGAGGAAGCGCTGCCGGTCTTCATCCGGTGGGAGCAGCTGGCTTCGTACGCGCGGTTCCAGGCGGGCGACACGGGCTTCCGCGGGACGACGCGGACGCGCCGGTTCGTCGGGGAGGGGCCGAAGGTCACGATCTCGGCCCAGCCGGCGTACCAGATTCTCGCGAACCAGAAGATCTACGGCCTCTGGGGCCTCTACACGCAGGCGGCGCGCTCGTCGGGGCTCCTGGAGGAGAAGGACGTCCGCCTCACGCCGGCGGCGCGCGACCTGGCCGAGAAGGTCTACCGGGACCTCCTGGGCCGGGAGACGGTGGGGCAGGTCGTCGAGCTGCTCGGGAAGCGGACGGCGACGATCAGGCCCTCAAGCGGGGACGAGAAGCTCCTCGCGGCGGTCGCGAAGGCGCTCGGCATCAAGAGGAAACGGGCGACGCTGGAGACGACGACCTTCCGGGAGACGCTCGCCTGGGGCGGCTCAGGGGATACGAAGCGGACGAACGGCCTCCAGAAGAAGCTGGCGCACCTCCTCGTGGCGAAAGGCGGGGACCCGAGGGTCGGCCTCGACGCCGCGGACGTCCGGTTCCTCGCGGAGGAGGCCGGCCGGAAGGGCGAGGAGGCGCTGGAAGTCCGGCTGCGGCAGATCCTCTCGGCCGAGAGCGTCATCGCCCCGGCGACGGCGGCGTACCAGTACGTCCTCTCGCGCGACAAGGCCGACTTCGCGACGGTCGTCGGCGAGATCCGCGAGCAGTGGGGAGCGGCGCTGAAGCAGCGGGCCGACGCGGCCGGCTTCGAGGCGCTGAAGGACGACGTGCTCCGGGCCGTCCGGGACCCGAAGACGGCGGACCTCTGGCTGGAAGCGGGCCGGCGGATGGGTGCCGGGGACTTCGGGGGCCTGGTGGAGACGCTCGTGGAGCTGAACCGCGACGTAATGTGGAAGCGCGACAAGGCTTCCCCCTGGGTGCAGGTGACGAACGGGAAGCTCGACGTCCACTTCGCCGACGAGCGCGGTCGCCTCCCCTCGGCGGAGCAGCTGGCGGCGTACTGGGTGTCGCCCTACTTCCTCGGCGCGCTCCGGGCGATCGCGCTCGAGCTGGGGGAGGAATAGCCGTGGCCGAGGGACCGAAGAGAGTCGCCCTGACCGAGGCGTTCCACGAGGCGATGTCGCGGCAGCGGCTCGTGGCGGCCGTGTTCCTCACCTACCGGTTCGACCCGGGGTTCTTCGAGCAGGAGGTCCTGCCCGCATTCTTCGACCGTCCGTTCAGCAACGACCCGAAGGTGAAGCTCGCGCAGCTCGAGGCGGTGCTGCAGGGCCGGCCCGGGGCGGTGGCGGTCTACTACGACGCGAACGGCCTGAAGGGGGGCGAGGAGCCGGCGCGCCTCGACGTAGGGCGCTTCCCGGTGCGGCTCGAGCGGGGGATCTTCCACCCGAAGAACGTGTTCGCCGTCGTGGAGGCTGAAGAACCGGACGAGGAGGGCAGGCGGCCGCGGAAGCTCCTCGCGGCCTGCCTCTCCGCGAACCTCACCCAGGCCGGCTGGTGGCGGAACGTGGAGGCTGCGCACATCGAGGAGATCCAGGAAGGGGACGAGACCTTCCTGGCGGACGACCTCCGGCCTTTCCTGAGGTGGCTCCGGGAGCAGCCGGCGACCGAAGCGCCCCAGAAGGCCCTCGACGAGATCCGGGCCTTCCTCGACAAGCGGTCGAACCGGTTCACGGCCCCGGCGAGGCGGAGGCGCGAGGAGTTACTCCCGACACGCTTCTACTGGGGCCGGTCGGACGACGGGCCGACGGAGTCGGTGGTCCAGTTCCTGAAGCGGACGACGAAGCGCGAGCTGCAGGGAATGCGCATGGAGGTGGTCTCGCCCTACTTCGACGAGGCGGACGAGTGCGAGCCGCTGGCGGAGCTGATGAAGGCCTTCGACCTGGGCGAGGTGCGCGTCTTCCTGCCGCGAGACGGCGACGGGAAGGGGGGCGTCGACCCGCGCATATGGGACGACGTCGACGAAGTGGCGTCGTGGGGGCGCCTCCCGAAGGACCTCCTGAAGATGGGGAAGGCCGAGGACGCGGGGCTCCGAACGGTCCACGCGAAGGTCGTCCGGTTCTTCTCGCTGCGGCCGAAGCGCGAGGTCTGGTTCGTCGGGTCGGCAAACCTCACCCGGGCGGCGTTCGGCGGGAAGGCGAACCGGGAGACGGGGTTCCTCGTGGAGCTCGACGACATTCCGCCCGGGCCGCTGGATTTCTGGCTCGACGTCGACGAGAAGAAGCCGAAGGAGTTCGAGGTCGGGACGGACCCCGACGAGCCGGCCGCCTCGGGCGGGTCGCGCCTGCAAGTGCAGCACGACTGGTCGACGGGCGAGACGAAGGCCTGGTGGGACGGGCCGAAGCCCTCCCCGGCGCTCGTCGTCTCGTCGAACGGGGTCGAGTTGTTCAAGGTGGAGGGGCTTCCGAGCCGCGCATGGAAGGCGCTGCCCAGCGACGACTCGAGGGTGCTCGCGGAGCGACTGAAGTCGACGTCGATCTTCGAGGTGGTGGGCGAGAACGCGGACGGGAAACCGGGCCTCCTGCTGGTGCAGGAGATCGGGATGTTCCGCAAGCCCTCGCTCGCCCCCGAGCGGACGGCGGCCGACATCCTGAAGGACTGGGCGGCGCCGTCGGACGACCGGCGCATCGAGATGTTCGACGGTGTCTACGCGACGCCTCCGATCCCGGCCGAGCCGGACGAACGGCGGCCGGAAGACGAGCTGGCCCCGGTCGAGAGCCTCTTCGACCGCTTCGCGGGGATCTTCCACGGCTTCACCTCGCTCGAGAGGCGCCTCGTCGAGCAGCTGAACGGCCGGAACGACGACGGGGCGGCCTATCTCCTCTTCGGGACGACTTTCAACTCGCTGGCTTCGTTCCTGAAGAAGGAGAAAGAAGAGGAGATCGAGATCGACCCCGTCAACGTCTACGTCGCGTACCTCTGCGCCAAGCAGCTCGTCGCGACGGTGAGGAAGGCCGGGGCCGACCTCGGCAGCACGTTCCTCGACCGGCACGGGCCGGCGCTCAAGGAGCTGGAGGCCCAGGTGGAGGAGCCGCTGGCCGGCCTGCGGCCGCTGATCGCCGGGGAGATCGGGAGCGACGGGGCGAAGTTCCTCGACTGGTTCGACAGGTGGTTCCTGAAGCGGGCGACGCCCTCCGGGGAGGCGGCATGATCGACGTCGAAACCGCCCGCCAGCTCCTCGACTTCTCCGCCCGCCTCCCGAACGACAGCAGCGGACGGGGGGAGCAGCAGCTCGTGGGCGCCGTGGCGCTCCACAACATCCTGAAGACGCACGGCGTCGCCTACCTGGCCGACGAGGTGGGACTCGGGAAGACCTACGTCGCCCTCGGGGTCGTCGCGCTGCTTCGGCACTTCGACCCGGCGCTCCGGGTTCTCGTCATCGCCCCGCGGGAGAACATCCAGCGGAAGTGGATGAAGGAGACCCGTAACTTCATCCGGCACAACGTGCGGCACGCCGACCTGCGCGTGCGCGAGCTGGACGGCAGCCCGTCGCGCCCGCTCGTGATGTGCGGGAACCTGGCCGAGCTGGTGCGGGAGGCGAGTCTCGACCCGCGGCGCGACTTCTTCGCCCGGATGACGAGCTTCTCGATCGGCCTGACGGGAGACGCGAGGGAGGCGTCGAGAGAAGCGAAGGAGGCGCTGCGAGGGCAGGTGCAGGAGGCGATCCCGTGGATCTCCGACTCGGCCCTCGACCTGCGCCTCGGGAAGGCGGGCTTCAAGGACGCCGTGGCCCAGGCCATCTGCTGCGCCCTGCCCGCGTTCGACCTCGTCATCGTCGACGAGGGGCACAACCTCAAGCACGGCTTCTCGGAGAACGTCTCGGCCCGCAACCGTGTCATGGGGCTCGTCCTCGGGCACCCGTCCGCCCAGCCCGACAGGGCGCTCTTCCCGGGCTACGGCCCGAAGGCGAAACAGGTGCTCTTCCTCTCTGCGACGCCGGTCGAGGAGAGCTACCGGCACCTCTGGAACCAGCTCGACGTCTTCGGCAAGGGGGACGCCTTCGCCCTCCTGGCCGACAAGGAGGCCGGCGAGGCGAAGAAGCGCGACGAGGCGCGGAAGTTCCTCATCCGGCGCGTCACCGAGATCCACGTCGGGGGCGAGCGGCACACCAAGAACCTCTACCGCCGCGAGTGGCGGTTCGGAGGGGTCGATCGGCACGACGTCCCCATCGAGGTGAACGACCTGAAGGGCCGGCTCGTCGTCGCCCTCGTCCAGAAGAAGGTGATGGAGCTCCTCGGGAGCGAGAAGTTCGGGGCGAGCTTCCAGATCGGCATGCTCGCCTCGTTCGAGAGCTTCCTCGAGACGTCGGGCCTCAAGGAGAAGGTCCGGACGGAGGGCGACGAGGACGAGCCGCAGGTCGTGGTCTTCGACGACGCCGGCCAGACCGACGACCCGCTCGAGAAAGAGGGCCTCGACGTCCATGCGCTGAACCGCCTCGCGAAGGACTATCGCAAGCAGTTCGACGCCGAGCTGCCGCACCCGAAGATGGACGCCCTCGTGAAGACCCTGGCGGATCGCTGGACCTCGGGCCGCAAGGCGCTCGTCTTCGTGCGGCGCATCGGGTCGGTGAAGGAGCTGAAGGCGAAGCTGGACGCCGAATACGACACGTGGATGAAGGACCGGCTCCTGCGTCGCCTGTCGGGCGAGGCTCGGTCGACCCTGGATCTATGGTGGGAGAAGTACCGCGATGAACGGTCGCGGCGGCGCGCGTCGGACTCGGTGGACGATTCCGCCCCCGCTCCCGTGCGCCCGGACCGGGAGAAGCCGGACCGGGGAGGCATCGACACCTTCTTCGCCTGGTTCTTCCGGGGCGAGCCGAAGCCGGGCGTGTTCAGCGGAGCCCTGCTGAAGGAAAGCTTCACCCGCCCCGGAAGCGTCAACTCGACCTTTTTCGAGGTGAACGACGTCGGCCGGATGCTCGGCGCCCCCTCGGGGATGGTGCTCGAGCGCCTGGCCGAAGAAGTCGGCCTCCCGGTCGAAGAGGCGCGGGCGAAGGTAAACGAGCTCGGCAAGAACTGGCTGAGCGCCAAGGCGCAGCGGCTGCACCAGTTCGAGGCGGCCCAGGTCGGGGCCCTGAGGCTGCTCGCCGAGCGGGCCGCCAAGCACCTGGCCGACGAGGCGGAGATCCTCCGCGCCGAGAAGTTCCCCGCGCCCCGCTCGGAGATTCGGGCGAGGGAAGGGGCCGACTTCGCAGGGCGCCTGGAGGAGCGCACCTTCTTTTCGGAGCTGCTCCGGAACGACATGCTCCGGGCCGACCTATGGCCCAAGCCAGCCGAAAACCTCGAGCTGCGGGACCGCGTCCGGGAGCGAGAGCAGCGGGCCATCCTCCTCGCGACGGCGGCCCGCCTGGGGCACTCGCTCATCGACCTCTACATCCTCGCGGTCAACCGCCGCGGGAACCTGAACCCTGGCCGGGCTGAAGAGGACGCCGAGGAGCGGGAAGACGCAGCGGTCGCCGAGGCCGGCGACGACTCGCTCATCGACGACTTCCTCCGGCTCCTGGAGGGGCAGCGGACGCTGCCGCCGGGGTTCGGGTGGTTCGGGGCCTACGACGAGCTCTCCGCCATCGGCCGTAACTTCCCCCTCATCGTCGACGTGAACATCCCGAACATCGCCGAGATGCCGCTGGCGGCGACGGCTGCGCGCTTCGGGAGGCTCCTCGGCGAGCAGCAGCCCGTGGCCGGTATGTCGGGCCAGGTCAACATGACCCTCGTCCAGCAGTTCCGGATGCCGGGCTACCCCTTCGTCCTCGTGAGCACCGACCTCCTGCAGGAAGGGGAGGACCTCCACACCTTCTGCTCCGACGTCTTTCACTACGGCATCTCGTGGACCCCGTCGTCGATGGAGCAGCGGATCGGCCGGGTGGACCGGGTGCGATCGCAGACGGAACGGCGGCTGCGGGAAGCGGATCGCGAGCCCGAGGGGAACGACAAGCTGCAGGTCTACTACCCCTACCTCTCCGACACGGTCGAGGTGCTCCAGGTCGTCCGTGTGCTGAAGCGGATGGACACGTTCCTCCGCCTGATGCACGAGGACCTGGCCCTGCCGGAGTTCGACCAGAAGCGGCTCTCGATCTCTCACGAGATCATGGGCCTGCCCCGCCCGCCCGAGCCCATCCCGACGCCGCTCGAGAGCGCGTTCCCGGTGCGCAAGGACGTCCACCTCAACGGGAAGGGGAAGAAGCTCGTCGTCGACGCCGAAACGGAGAAGGCCGTGCGAGAGCGGCTCGAGCGGATGTGCACGCCGCGGGTCGGCAAGCTGGCCGTCGAATGGCAGGTGAACTCTCCGCCGGGGCAGAAGCTCGGGATCGCCCGCCTCGGCACGCGCCAGCAGCCCTTCGTCCTGGAGGTCCAGGGGCGCGACCAGGGCCTTCTCCTGCGATGCTCGAGCCACGTCGGGCAGATCGGCCTGAAGGCGCAGCAGCAGAAGCTCCTCGACGCCGTCGCCACGAAGGGCGGCCGGATCCAGGTCCAGAAGGTCGGGAAGAAGGGGGAGTGGCTGGTAAGCCTTTCCGAGGACGTACTCCTCGCCGGCGAGGAACACGACTCGGCACGCCTGACCTGGCTCGTCGAACGGGTCGTCCGGGGGGCCGATGTTCTCGAGATCGAGCTCCTCGGCGACAAGGACGCCAGCCTCGAAGACATGGTCGAAGCCCGCAAGCACCACGGCCGCGCCCGCCACGAGGGAGACGCGAATGCCTGACCTCTCCGATCTCCTCGCGGCAACCGACATGAAGGTGACCGGCCGGAAGGTGAAGGTCTCCTTCCCCAACGGCCGCTCGCACCGCGTCTCCGTTTCCGAGAAGCCCGACGCCTGGGAGCTCCGCGGCGTCGTCCTGTCGGCCGACACCGTTTCCGAGCAGTACAGCGACGACGACTCCGATCGGCTCGGTCTCGCCCTCCGGGCCTGGCAGCGCAACGGGACCGCCCGCCTCTGCGGCTTCCGTCTCGATTCCGAAGGCGCCCTCGTCGGCGAGGCCACGGTGCCGAAGATCGGCCTGACCGCGGAGGAGCTGACGGAGATGGTCCGAGCCGTCGCTCGGGCCTGCGACCTCCTCGAGGCGCACCTGACGGGGGAGGACGAGGAGTAGGCGAGGCAGGGTGGCCGGTCGACAGAATTCGCCCCGCGTCGTGGTGGATACGTATAATGCCTCATGGGAGCATGAGCATATGAGTCATCGTCTGCAAATACTTGTGCCCAAGCCGCTTGACACCAGGATCGTGAAAGCGGCGAGCCGCAGGAGGATGTCGAAGGGCGCATGGGTACGGAAGGTGCTCGAAACGGCGCTCGACCAGGAGACGTCGGGAGAGGACCCGCTCGCTCGCCTGTCCGCACTCGGTGCGCCGACCGCGGACATTCACCAGATGCTTTCGGAGATCGAGGCCGGCCGGAAATGACCGTCTTCATCGACTCGAACATCCCGATGTATGTGGCCGGGCGCCCTCACCCGAATCGCGAACCGTCGAGGCGGTTCCTCGAGCGAATCCGGGCCGGCGAGGTGGACGGCGTGACGAGCACCGAGGTGCTCCAGGAGATCCTCTTTCGGTACGCGGGGCTCGGCCAGCTCGAGCTCGGGCTCCAGGTCTACGACCTCTTCGTCCAGATCTGTGCCCGGGTGCTGCCGGTCACACTGGCCGACACCGATCGGGCGCGAGCTCTCCTGACGAGCCTGACGGGAGTGAGCGTTCGCGACACGATCCATGCCTCCGTGATGCTGACGAACGGCATCTCGAGGATCGCGACGTTCGACGAGGGATTCGACCGGGTTCCCGGCGTACGGCGCGCGAAGCTCGAGTGAGCGCAGCGTCGATGACGGCCGCGTGGCTGGCGGGGCCAGGGTGATCCTGCTTCCCGGAGCCCTCGTTCGCCACCCCGGCCTACCCTCCTGGGTCCCCGGGGAGGTCCTTGTTCATGGAGTTTCACTACCGGAGCCCCTTCTTCTGGGACGCGAAGGTCTTCGAGCAGCTGCCGATCACCGTCGTGGAGCTGCGGAAGAACTACCGGCAGAAGGAGCTGGAGTTCATGGACGTCCTGAACGGGATCCGGCTCGGGGAGCTCGCGGACGAGCACCAGGCCCTCCTGAACTCACGCTGTGTCCCGGGGTTCGAGGTGGACCCCGGTGAGATCCGGCCCTGGCTGACGACGACGAATGCCCGGGCGGCGCAGATCAACACGGCGCGCCTGGCCCGCCCCCCGGGGCCGGAGCACGTCTTTCCCGCGACCTTCTCCGGCGACGCCTTCAGCGGCGAGAACCTGCCTGCCGAGGCCGAGCTGAAGCTGCTGCCGAGGAGCGAGGGACGTCTCCTCGGGCGGCGCGCCCCGGAGGGCGGGAAGACGGCGCGGACTCCTTCGACGTGACGGCGCCGGCGAGCTTCAGCTCACCGGCACCACGATCCCTCCGACCGGCAGGTGGATGAACGTCCCGAGAACGGGCTTGCCCCACGCCTCGGCGACCGTCTCCGCATAGGCGGCGAGCTGGCCCGCGTGGGTCGCGGCGCGGGCGAGGGCCTCGGCGGTGGAGCCCGGGTAGCTCTTGTGGTCGACGACGACGAGGCCTTCGGCCGTCTCGAGGACGAGGTCCGCGGTACCGGAGAGGACGGAGCCGTCGGGGAGACGCCGGCGGATGGGGAGCTCGCGGTGCCAGGCGGTCGCGGGCCAGCGTGACGCGACGAAGGCCGCGAGGGCGTCGGAAGCGTCGAGGAACGACTCGGGAAGGAGCGCGCCGGCGACGCCCCAGCGGGCGATGAGACCCTCGGCGAGGGCGAGACGCTCGGGGCTTGGGAGAGAAGGGCGGTCGCCGGCGAGGAAGCCGTGGAGGGCGTCTCCGAGGAGCTGCATGTCGGTGCCGGAGCGGAGGGGAAGGCGCGGTCCGATCGAGATCGGCTCGCCCGCGGTGCCCGGCTCCTCGACCTTCGAGGCGGAGACGAACGCTGGCGGGTGCTCGCGCGGGCCGGCGGGAACCGGGGCCGCGCCGGCCGCACGGGCCGGGCGCGCCGCGAGCGGCGGCGGCGCGGGACGGCGGAACGTCTCGACGCGCGTCCCCCCGATTGCGGCGATTGGTCCGTCGTCGTCGACGGCGGCGCCGAGGTGGCGGAAGAGGGAGTCGGTCAGCGTTCCGGCGCGGGCGGAGAGGACGACGCGGTCGCGGGCGCGGGTGAAGCCGACGTAGAGGAGGCGGAGGCTCTCGCGGTCGGCCCGCTCGGCGAGGAGGCGCTTGCGCTCGCCCGAATCGAGGAGGCCGTGGATGCGGGTGCGGGACGTCCGGCCCGAGTAGGGCCCGGGCCAGAAGGCGATCCTGCGGCCGGCGAGGGGTCGGTCGAGGTCGATGGGCGCCTCGGAGAGGACGTTGACCTCGAAGGCCGAGGCCTCGCGCGTGTCGGGGTGGAGGTCGAGGACGACGATGGGCCACTCGAGGCCCTTGGAGCCGTGGAGCGTCGAGACGACGACGGCGTCGGGCGACTCGGGGCGCTGCTCGGGCTTCACGGCCTCGTCGAGGCTGTCGAGGAAACCGAGGACGGTCGCGGGCCTTCCCTCCGCGAGAGCCCGGCGAGAGAACGCGACCGCGGCGGCACGCAGCTCTTCCAGCGAAGCGAGGCGCGAGGCGGACGCGCCCCAGGCGAGGCAGAGCTCGCGCAGGTCGAGCGCGTCGAGGACGGCGTCGAGGGCAGCCTCGGGGCCGAGGAGGGGCGAGGCCTCGCGGGCGGCCCGAACGCGCGACACGGAGGGAAGCTCGCCGAAGGCCGCGGCGCCGGGCGCGCCGAGCGTCTCCGCGAGCCAGGCGTTCGGGTCGTCCGCGCGCTCGACGAGCCGGGCCAGGGTCGCGGCCGCGAGGGAGTCGTGCGGATCAGCCCAGAGGCGGAGCCCGGCGACGAGGAGAAGGCCCTCGAGAGAGCGGGCGGCCTCGGCACGGGGAAGGGTCGATTCGAGACCTTCCGCGGCCAACGCGGCGGCGATCGCGGCGCACTCCTCGTTCATCCGGCAGAGGACGGCCACGTCGCCCGGACGGGGACGACGGGCCTCGCCCGTGGCGCGGTCGCGGACGCGGGTCCCCGGATCCTCGAGGAGCGCGCGGAGCCGCGCCGCCGTCTCGGCCGAGTCGCCAGCCTTGTTCTTCGAGCCGAGCGCCCACCGCTCGACGACCGGACCGAGGCCCGGCGGCTCGCCGGGCTCTCCCGGGACGAGGCGGACGCGGGCCTCGGGGAGCCCCTGCCGGCCGAAGGCGCCGACGAAGAGCTCGGAGGCGACGTGGACGAGCGCGGGCCGGCTGCGCCAGGACTTCGGAAGCGTCTCCGGCTCGTCGCCCCCGAGGAGGGACTCGATGGCGGCGTCCATGAGCGCCGGATCGGCGCCGCGGAAACCGTAGATGGCCTGCTTCTGGTCGCCCACCCAAGCACTCTTCGCGAGCCGGGCGAGCGAGAGGAAGAGCGCGAGCTGGAGGGGGCTCGTGTCCTGGAACTCGTCCACGAGGACGAGGTCGATCTCGGCCTCGAGCTGTTCGCGCACGGCGGGTCGCTCGAGGAGACGGAGCGCGAGCGCTTCCTGGTCGGCGAAGTCGACGACGCCCCGCTCGCGCTTGTAGTCGGCGTAGGCCGAGAGCGAGCGGGCGGCGAGCGAAAAGGCGAGGCGGGTGGCGCGGGCGAGATCGCTCCGGAAGAGCGGGTGCCGGTCGTGGTCGGCGGCGAGCGCCTGGACGGGGGCCGCGTGCTCACGGGACTTCTTGCCCGTTTCGAGGTTGGCGAGGCCGGCGAAGACCTGCCACGCGGGCCGGCGGGTTCCGCGAAGCGCGGCGAGGGCGGAACGGACCCTGGCGCGGGCGTCCTTCGTCGCCTTCGTCGTGTCGAGGTCGAGGTCGACGCTCGCGAGGAACGTGTCGAGGGCGGCGACGAGGGCGGCGTCCCACAGCGCGCCGTCGATCTCGCGCCCGCAGCCGTCGAGGAGCTTCGTCAGCTCCGCGACGCTCGCCTCTCCGGAGGCGTAGAGGGTCGCCGCGTCGACTCCGTTCGAGCGTGCGGCCTCCTGGATCCTCCGGGCCGCCTCCTCGAGGTCGAGGTCGGCAAAGAGCGACTGGAGCTCGGAGAGGCTCTCCTCGTCCTCCCTCTCGACGACGGACGAGAGGCTCCGCTTCAGGGCGGCGGCGGCGCTCTCCTGGTCGAGGACGGTCAGGTCGGGCGAGAGGCCGAGGTCGAAGGCGAAGTCGGACAGGAGCCGGCCGCAGACGGAATGGACGGTGCCGATGCGGGCCGCGCCGAGGCGCCGCGCCTCGTCGACCTTCCCGTAACGGAGGAGCTCTTCCCTCACCCGCCGGGCCAGCTCGGCCGCGGCCTTGACTGTGAACGTCACGGCGACGACGGCCTCGGGGCGGACGCGCCCCTCGCGGATCTCCTCGGCGAGATGCCTGGCAAGGCGCGAGGTCTTGCCGCTGCCGGCGCTCGCGGAGATGACCTGGACGGGCTTCATGCTCCCTCCGCCGGGAAGCTTCGGCCACAGAGCGCGCCGCAATCGCAGTAGCGGCACGGTGCGGGGACGAAGAGGCCCTCGTCCGTCAGGGCGGCGGCGGCCTTCTCGTCCTGCTCGCGGCCGGGCGAGGCGAGCTCCCCGCGGGCGACGTGCTCCCGCGCGGCGAGGGCGGCCGATTCGAGTGCCTCCCACACCTCGCGAGGCGGCGGGCCCCCCACGGCCTCGGCGCCCGGGAAGTCGCTCTCGGACTGCGCGAGAAGGACGGCGTCGCGGAGGATGAAGTAGGCGACGGGCGGAGGATCAATCAGCCCGTCCTCGTGCGCGAGGAGCCGGGCGTAAGCCGCGAGCTGGAGAGCGCCTCCATCTCGGAGGAGATCCCGGCGGATCCCCTTGCTCCACTTGAGGTCGACGACGGCGGACGGCGAGCTGAAGATGAGGTCGGCCCGGCCGCGCACGGTGCCGCCCGGCCAGGGGGCCTCGAGCGAGCGTTCCACCTCGACTCTCGAGACCCCGAGGCGGGCCGCGAGCCCGACGAGGTGACGGGCGGCGTCGCGCACGGCGCGGCGGGCCACGGCGCGGTCGCGCTCGGCTCCCGGAAGGAAGAGCGACGCGCCGAGGAAGGGCCCGGTCGTGTCGAAGAGGCGCTCGGCCTCCTCGCCGGCCTCGTCGGGCGTGAGGCCCGTGCGGGCGAGAACGCGCTCGAGGACGGAGTGACAGACGCTTCCGAGGAGCATCGCTTCGCCCGGGAGAGTTCCCGAGCGCCCCGGCCAGAGCCCGCCGGCGTAGGTGAGCGCGTGGAGGAGAGAGCAGCCAAGGAGCTTCTCGAGCGAAGACGGGGACTCGACCTCGCGCGGGGGGACGGCGGGCCCGCTCCAGTCGACCCGGGGCTCGGGGAGCGGCCGAAGAGAGCGGACGGAACACGCGGGCGTGCGAGAGCCGAACGGGGCGGGGCGCTCGAGGAGGTCCGGCCGACCGCCGGGAGCAAACGAGGCGGTGATCTCGTCCCAGAGGGAGTGCGGGTGCAGCTCCTCGCCGGCGGCATCGCGGTGGGGCGCGACGAGGACGAGGGATTCGCCGGCGTAGAGGAGCGGCCGTCGCCAGCGAAGAGCGCGGCGGACGGACTCGACGCCGGGGGTCTCGATCTCGATGCCGACGGCCGCAAGGGCCGCCCTCTCGGCGGGCGTGGCGGGAAAGCTGCCCGAGGAAAGCGACTCCGCCCGCTGGAAGCGCCACCAGACGATGCGCCGCGCGGGGCCGCCGATGCCTCCGGGCAGCCCGACGACGCCGAGGCCCGCCTCGCGGGGGAAGGGCGCCGAGGCCGGAAGCGCGGTGGAGGCCTCGGCGACCACGCGCCCGAGCTGGCTTTCGGTCAGCTCGGTGAGGCCGCTCCTGTCGAGGACGTCGGCGGTGTCGAGGCAAGAGGAGAGTGCGCGCTCGAACGGCGCGGGGTCGTCGTCCCGCTCGATGCGGCCGCGAAGCCAGCGCTCGAGGACGGCGAGGCGCCGGCGCGCCTCCTCCACGGGGTAGGACTCGCGGATCGCCCCGGGGCGGAAGAGCTGCTCGAGGCGCTCGGAGAGGGCCTTTCGTCGGCTCTCGTCCTCGATGCGATCCAGGGCGCGTTCTAGGGCAGCCGTCCACTTCGGGCTGCCGACGGCGGGCTGGTCGTGAAGGGCGTCGGCGAGGGAGCCGGCAACGCTCTTCGGAACGGGACCGACGGGAAGCAGGAGGAGATCGAGCGCCTGCTGCGGGTCGGCCGGGTCGAGCCCGAGAGCGAGGGTGAGGGGCACGACGGGGAGGAGGGCGTCGTCGGCGGCGGTCGCGGCGGCGCCGGTCGTCGGGAGGCCGTGGCGCCGGAGCGCCGTGTCGAGGACGGGCTCGGGGGAGATGACGACGGTGCCGTCGAGCGAGTCCTGCGCCGCGAGCCAGGCCGCGACGGACTCGGCCGCCTCCAGAGGACCGACGGGGTGAACGAGCTGGAGCGAGCCGTCGCCCGTGGGGACGAAGCCGGACCCGCGCGCCGCCGAGAGGTCGCCCGAAGCGGGCGCGGGAGCGAGGGGCATCGCCGCAGTTCGCGTGCCCTGGCGTGCCAGGGCGTCGAAGAGCCGCCGCCAGGCCGTCGGGAAGGAGTACGGCTCGGCGAGGAAGCTCAGCTCGGCGACCTCCGCGGAGCGCACGGCGAGGGCCGACTCGACGGCGAGCAGGCGGTCCACGGACCCGGGAAGCGCGTCGTGCGTCACGGCGGCGAGCGCCGTGAGACGAGGGGCGCCGGGGATCTCTTCTCCCCGCCAGCCCTGGAAGAAGAGAAAGTCCCGCCAGCCGAGGAGGCGGCGTGAGACGGCGAGGGGGTCGATGGAGGCGGAGGCGCTCCAGAAGCCTTCGGAACTCCGGACGGCTGGGACGAGCGCCGCGACGCGCCGCGAGGAAGGGATGGGCGGACCCGCGAGACCGAGGGACGTCTCGAGGAGGCCGAGGAGCCCGGCCTCCCCGACCCATGTCTCGCCGGCGACGGCAGCCCGGCCCTCGAGGGGGCCGGGCCAGGCTCCGGAGTCGAAGTCGGGATCGAAGACGATTCTCACGCGTCCCTCAACTGGCGAGCGTTCCGCACCCGGCGAGATTCTGCGGAGTGTTGCGAGATGTTGCCAGACATTGGAGATCGAGGCCGGCCAATCCGGGATACCGGCCTCGACCTGCCCGAGCGGCCGTCCCTCACGAACGTCAGAAACGTCCCCCAAAGTCGTCTCTGCCACCCGGGTCGAGCCGACGCGTTCGCCTGGCGGAATCCGAGGGGCTCTCCGCGAAGCTGCCGATCAGGAGGAAGAGGACGCCCAGGATGATCAGGAACGTCATGGCTGGCTCCTTTCGCCAGGCAATGTCGCGCATGGAGTCAGACAGAAGGTGTCTGATGCCCTGGGCCCGGACGCCAGCTGTCCGACCCCTCGTGCGATCTTCGAGACATGAGACAGTTCGAAGAGGGCGGCGCCAACCGAGTCCCGGCCCGACCGACGGAGGAGTGATGCGGATCGTCCACACGGCCGACTGGCACCTGGGGCACGTCCTCTACGACCGGGACCGCGAGGCGGAGCACCGGGCGTTCCTCGACTGGCTGCTCGACCTCCTCGAGAAGGAGAGCGTCGACGCCCTCCTCGTCTGCGGCGACGTCTTCGAGGGGGCGAACCCGCCCGCCTCGGCGCTGGCCCTCTGGTACGGCTTCCTGGCCGACGCGAGCCGCCGGTGCCAGGGGCTTCAGGTCGTCGTCGTGGCGGGCAACCACGACTCGCCGGCACGGCTCGAGGCACCCGCTCCCGTCCTCGCGGCTCTTTCGGTGAACGTCGTCGGGTTCTTGCCGCGCGCCGAGGGTGAAGTCGACGTCGAGCGGCTCGTCGTCCCCCTCCGCGAGCGCTCTTCCGGCCCGGGCGGCGAGGTCGCCGCCTGGGTGGCGGCCGTCCCGTTCCTGAGGCTGGGCGACCTGCCCGGAGGGGAGGCGACGCCCGAGGGCATCGTCGACGGCGTCCGCGCGATTTACGCGAGAGCGCTGGAGGCCGCCCGCTCGAGGCGGACGGCCGGTCAGGCGCTCCTCGCGACGGGGCACTGCTACGTCGAGGGGATGCGCCTCTCGGACGAGAGCGAGCGGAAGGTCCTGGGAGGGAACCAGCACCCGCTGCCGGTCGACGTCTTTCCGGCCGACGTCGACTACGTCGCGCTCGGCCACCTCCACTTCCCCCAGCAAGTCGGCGGCCGCGGCAACGTCCGCTATTCCGGCTCGCCCCTGCCGCTCTCGCTCGACGAGGACGTCTACCCGCACCAGGTCTGCCTCGTGGAGCTTCAGGGCGGGCGGTGCAAGGCGGTGAATGCCGTGCGCGTCCCGCGGAGCGTCCCCATCCTCCGCCTTCCCGACGAGCCGGCGCCGCTCGCCGAGGTCCTCGCGCTCCTCGAGAAGCTCCCGCCCGCTCCGCCCCGCGAAGCGGGCGAGCCCGACCGGCGCCCCTGGCTGGAGGTGCGGGTCCGGCTCGAGGGGTCGGAGTACGGCTACCAGGGCGAGATCGCCGAGGCGCTGGAGGGGAAGGACGCGCGCCTCGTGAAGATCACGCCGCAGAGGGCGGGCTCCGGCGAGACCCTGGCCGACGGCTCCGAGAGGTCGCTCTCGGACCTCACCCCGGAGAAGGTCTTCCGGAAGCTGTGGGAGCGCGGGAACGCCGACCCGGTGCCCGCCGAGCTGGAGGCGGCCTTCCACGAGCTCGTGGACGCGGCCTCGCAGGAGGAGGCGTCGTGAAGATCCTCGCCATCCGCGGGAAGAACCTCGCGAGCCTCTCGGGCGAGTTCGCGCTCGACTTCGAGACGGAGCCGCTGAAGAGCTCCGGCCTCTTCGCCATCACCGGGCCGACGGGCGCGGGAAAGAGCACGCTCCTCGACGCGCTCTGCCTCGCCCTCTTCGACGCGACCCCGCGTCTCGACACCCGGGGCGGGCCCGAGATCGGACGGGCGGGCGACGCCGAGCGCCTCTCGGCGAACGACGTCCGCTCCCTGATGAGCCGCGGGGCGACGGATGCCATGGCCCAGGTCGACTTCGTCGGCCGGGACGACCACCGGTGGCGGGCCACGTGGACGGTCGGCCGGGCGCGCGGGAAGAAGGGCGGGAAGGTCCAGAAGCAGAACCTCTCGCTCGTCGACCTCACGGTCGACCAGACGGCCGGCGGCACGAAGACCGAGACGCTCGCCGCGATCGAGGACAAGCTCGGCCTCACCTTCGACCAGTTCCGGAAGTCGGTCCTCCTCGCCCAGGGCGACTTCGCCGACTTCCTGAAGGCGAACGCCGACGAGCGGTCGCTCCTCCTCCAGCGCCTCACCGGCGCGGAGATCTACGAGCGGATCTCCGTCGCCGCGCATCGGAAGGCGAAGGAAGCGAAGGACCGTCTCCGTGAGCTGGAGGCGCTGCGCGCGAGCGTCACGGTCCTGTCGGCCGAGGAGCGGGATCACCTCGAAGCCGAGGCCGTCGCGGCCGCGGCCGAGGTCGAGACGCACGGGGCGCGCGAAAGGGCGCTCGAGGAGGTGGCCCGGCGGGCGAAGGCGGCCGAGGAGAGCGAGGAGGAGGCCAGGAGCCGCGCGGCGGCTTCGCTGAAGGCCGCCGGCGAGGCGGAGGCGGCGGGGAAGCGGAGAGAGTCGACGCAGAACGAAGTCGTGGGCGCGACCGAAACGCTCGCGCTGGCGACGGCGGACCTCGAGGCGCGAAAGCCCGAGATCGAGAAGGCGCGCGAGCTGGACGTGCGGGTGAGCGGGGCCGAAAGGGCCCTGGAGGAGGCGAAGGCCGCGGCCGCGGGGGCGAGCGGGAAGCTCGAGGAGGCGCGGAAGGCGCTGGTCGACCGCGAGGGGATCGAACGCGGGCTGCGCGAGGAGGTGGGGACCCTGGAGGCGTGGCTCGCCGGGCACTCCGCGGCGAAGGAGGTGGCCGCCCGGTGGGAGCAGGCCGACGCGAGCCTCGGCGAGCTGGTGCGGATCGCCGACGAGCGGGCCGCGACGACGAAGAGGCACGACGAAGCCATCCGCGCCCTGGAGACCGCGAGTCGGACAGCGGCGGCCGCGGGCGCCGCCGTGGACGAGACGCGGCGGCAGCTGGCTGCGGCCACGACCGCCCGGAACGAGGCCGACGCGAAGCTGAAGGCGATTCCCCGGGCAGCCCATCGCGAGCGTCTCGACGGGCTCGCCTCGCGCGAGAAGAACCTGGCCGGGCTGCGGGACCTCCACGAGCGGGCGACCGCCGCGGAGATGGACCGGCTCCAGGCAGTCCGGAGCGCCGCTGGCGCCGAGGAGAAGACGAAGGCGGCGCAGGCCGAGGAGACGGCCGCCGCCGCGCGGCTCGGCGAGCTGGCGCTGCTCGTCCCGGAGGCGAAGCGGGCGCTCTCCCTCTCCGAGTCCGCCCTGAGCCTGGAAGAGCAGAGGGTCAGCCTCGTGGACGGGCAGCCGTGCCCGCTCTGCGGAGCCACGGAGCATCCGTGGGCGGTTGCGGGGGCGCCCGTGCCGGCCGCCGTCGAGCTCCAGCGGAAGCGCGTGCGCGAGCTGGAGACCGAGGAGAGGAGCGCGGTCGCGACACAGCACGCGGCCGCCGCGACGGCCGCCGCCGAGTCGGAGAAGGCCGAGTCCGAGAGGAAGCGTGCCGCGGAGCGGGAGGCTCAGGGGGCGGGGCTCCTCGACCGTTGGCGTCAGGGCGCCTCGGCGGAGGCTCTTCCGGAGAGCCCGCTCGAGGAGGGCGTCGCGCCGCTCCTCCAGTCCCGCGCCGACGCCGTGCGCGACGAGAAGGCGGCCGTGAAGGCCGCGGTCGCGGAGGCGGAGCAGATCGAGGCGGAGCTCGCCCGGCACCGCCAGGAGGCAGAGAGACTCGCGTCGCAGGCCGAAGAGAAGCAGGCCGAGAAGGAGAGGGCCGACGCCGCGGCGCGGGAAGCCGAGAAGAAGTGCGACGCCGAGCAGGTCGTGATCCAGGCGCACGACGAGGCCGCCGCGCGCGAGATCCGCCAGCTCCAGCCGATCCTCGCGGGACGGCCGGAGCTGAAGGAGACCGTCGCGACCGCCCCCGAGCGGGTCCGTGCCGCTCTCTCCTCCGAAGCGGCCGCCTACGAGACGTATTCCGACCTCGCCGAGGAGAAGCGCGTCCACCTCGCGGCTGCCGAGAAGGAGACCGCCTCGGCCCGGTCCGCCGTCGCGCCACGCGCGGAGCAGGCGGACGCCGCGCAGGCCGAGGCCTCCTCGAGGGAGACGATTCTCGTCTCGCTCCGGGCGGAGAGGCTGGCTCTCCTCGACGGGAAGAGTGTCGCGGAGGTCGAGGAGAAGCGTCGGAAGCTCCTCGCCCACTGCACGTGGCTCCTCGACGAGGCGCGAAAGAGGGACAACGACGCGGCCACGAAGCACGCCGCCGCGAAGGCCCAGGCCGAGGGCGCCGCGGCCCGCGCCGCAGAGGCGCGAACCGCGGCGGACGCCGCCGCCGATCGGCTTCGCGCTGGAAGAACGGAAGCCGGCCTCTCGGAGGAAGCGCCGATCGAGGACGCGCTCGCCGAGGCGCGGGCGGCCCTTGCGGAGGCTCGGGAGCGCGCCGACGCGAGGAGAGCGGCGCGGCTGAGCGACGACGAAGCCCGCACGCGGCAGACCGGCCTCGAAGGGGAGATCGCGGCCCACGAACGGAGCAGCAAGGTGTGGCTCGAGCTGGACGACCTCCTCGGCTCGCAGGACGGCAAGAAGTTCCGGATCTTCGTCCAGAGCCTCACCCTGGAGGCGCTCGTGGAGGCCGCGAACCATCACCTCCGCGACCTCGCACGCCGCTACCGGCTGGAGCGGGTCCCGGGCACCGACATGGACCTCCAGATGGTCGACGCGGTCCTGGGGGACGAGCGGCGGAGCGTCCAGAGCCTCTCGGGCGGCGAGACGTTCCTCGTCTCGCTCGCCCTCGCCCTCGGACTCTCCTCGCTCGCCACGCAGAGGACCCGCGTCGAGACCCTCTTCGTGGACGAGGGGTTCGGTTCGCTCGACGCCGACACGCTCGCCAAGGCGCTCGCGGCCCTCGAGGCGCTCCAGGTCTCCGGCCGAAGGGTCGGCATCATCTCCCACGTTGCCGTTCTCGCCGAGAACATCGGCACCCGCGTCGCCGTCACCCCGCGCGGCGCGGGGAGGAGCGCGGTGAGCGTCGTGGGAGTGGCGGGGTAGCGCTTCACCGGCCAGCCTGCGTGGACTCCCCGTGGCGCTCATGGGGGCATGAGCCTGTGAGCCATCGTCTCCGGGTCCTCGTGCCAGAGCGACCTGACGCCCGGATCGCGACGTTCGACGAGGGCTTCGGCCGGATTCCCGGCGTGCGACACGAAGAGCTCGACGGACGGCGAGCGGGCCCGGGACGGTCCCGGCCGTCCTATCGCCGTCGCAGCAGCGCGGTGAGGAGGTTGCCGAACCCGACGAAGTTGCCCTGGACGTCCCACGTCATGTTCGCGCGCGGGTCGTACCGGCCGACGTACTGGTTGTCGGGGTGCTGCCTCATCCACTCGGAGCCGTCGCTCCCCCGCTCGAGCCGGCCGAGGAGCTCGTTGTTCGAGCCGCGGAGGAAGCCGTTGTCGGGCCGCTCGTCCCAGGGGTTGTCGCTCATGGTCGTCCTCCTTCTTCCGGAGGCCGACGCTGGATCTCGACCTCCGGAAGGAAGATCGGGCGGATGGTCAGACACGTGGCGGCCGACCCTCGGGCGCCCGGCCCCGACATGCCGATCCTTTCCACGGGCAGGTGGACGGAGGTTGCGAGGAGCGGCCCCGTCGGGAGCGAACCCGCGACGCCCCGGGCGAGCGCCCGCCACGCCCGGCGGAGCGCGCGCTCGAAAGCCGCGAGGCGGATCCGCCAGGCGCAGTTCCGCGGGACGCGCGCGAGGTGGTCGTGCGTCAGGCCCGGGCGGACCTCGTGCTCCACGAGGACGAAGGCGCCCTTCGGAAGCGGGAGGACCGGGAGGGCGACCGAGACGACGAGACGCAGCTCGACGTCGGCGCCGAGCTGCTCGCGCGCGGCCCGCCGGAGGAGCGCCGGGGTATCGAGCTCGGAAATCGAGCCGTCGGCGACGTGGCGTCGGGCGAGGTCGACGACCTCGCCCGACCGGGAGCCGTGGAGCACGAGCTCCGTCATGGATCACCTCCTGTCTCTCGGGACCTCCGTCCCGCCTCGTCCCGCCGGAAGAAGCTCGTCCGCCAGCTGCCGTCGACGACGGGCGCCTCCTGCCGGTCCTGCGTCGTGCCGGAAGAGCCGTCGTCCCGGCCTCGCGAGGGACAAGATCGCGCCGTGGATCGGACAGACGATGTCCGACCATCGGCGCGACCCGTCGTTCAGTCGCCGGAGGCGCGCATCCTTTCCCGCACCTGCCACGCCGCGGCGCCCACGACGTCGACGCAGCGGGCGAAGACGGCGCGGTACGACTCCGGCCTCTCGAGGAACTGCTCCACGCTGATCCAGACGACGCCGTCGACGAGGACGCACTTGACCGACTTCATGAGGCGGTTGACGGCGTTGGCGACCTGGAGCGCGCGGGCCTCCTCCTCGGGCCCCTCGCACTCGACGACGCCGGGGAGCGTGACGCAGAAGTAGCAGGGGTCCTGCGGGTACGGGACGAGGAAGAGGTTCCGGCCCTCGTGGCGGAACCGGACGTCGCCGTCCTCGTCCACCTCGGGGCGGTACCCCTCGGAGGCGAGGAAGTCGAGGTACGGGGGATCGGCTGCGGGTGCCGGCGCGGGTGCGGCCGCCTCTCCCGGAGGGGCGACGGGGGCGTCCACGGGCTCTTCGACGAGGTCGGGGTAGTCGCTCACGGGTGCTCCTTTCGTTCGCCGTCGCGGTGCTCCGCGACGAGGACGAGCTTTCGAGGCGCGGCGGGCGCGACGCCGAAGCCGACGGCGGGCCGGCGGGAGGCGCCGCGGGCGGCCTGCGCGGCGGCGGCGTCCTCGAGGTCGGCCCGGGTGAGGAGGCGCGCCTTCCCGTCGCGGGCGGCGGCGCGGGCGAGGGCATAGAGGGCCGCCGCGCGGATCTGCGAGCCGGAGAGCGCGTAGCGGCCGGCGAGCGACTCGAGGTCGACGTCGGCGGCGCGCGGGGCGCGCGGCGGCAGGTGCCGCAGCCAGAGGAGCTGCCGCTCGGCCGCGTCCGGGAGCCGGAAGGCGAGGCGGGCCGCGAGACGGCGCTCGAGCGCCGGGTCGAGGACGGCGTCGCGGTTCGTGGTGAGGACGACGACGCCGCGGAAGCGCTCGATCTCCTGGAGGAGGACGTTCGTCATCGTCGCCTCCCAGGTGCGGACGGCCTGCTCGCGCGTCGTCAGGAAGGAGTCGGCCTCGTCGAGGAGGACGACGTCGCCCCTCTTCCGCGCCTCGGCGAAGACCTCGGTGAGGCGCTTCTCGGTCTCGCCGACGAACTTCGAGAGCAGCTGGTCGGTCCGGAGCCGCCAGAGGGCCTTCCCGAGCTCTCCGGCGATCGCCTCCGCGCAGAGCGTCTTCCCGGTGCCGGGCGGTCCGAAGAGGAGGAGGGCGACGTTCGGCTCGCCGAGGAGCGTCTCGTCGACGCCCCAGTCGGTCGCGGCGAGGGAGGCGAGCGCGGACGGGACGGCGAGGGCCTCGGCGAGGCGGAGCCGCGTCGCGCGCGGGAGGACGACCCCGTCGAGCATCAGGCGCGGCGCGACCCTCTCCACGAGGTCGGTGCGCGGCGACGCCTCGGGCGCCGGCGCGGGACGCAGGCTGCGCGAGAGCGGAAGCCCCTCGAGGACGGAGCGACGGCGGGCGGCCGGCGTCGCGCGGCAGGTGGAGAGGCGCGGCGAGCCGGGGTCGGGCAGGGCCTCGACGAGACCCGACCCGACGAGAGGCGAGTCGGGGCCCGGGAACGACCCGTCCGGCAGGCCGAGGGCCGGACCGAGGAGCCCCCACGAGAGGGCAGCGCTCTCCTCGCCCGGGAGGAGCAGGAGGAGCAGGAGCGCGGCCTCGTGGACCGTCGTCGCCCCGGCCTCGCGGAGGAGGAGGGCGAGCGGGTCGGCCGAGGCGGGGCCGCCGGCGGCGAGGTACGCGCCGGCGAGCTCGAAGAGCACGCTGCGGCAAAGAGCCGTGCCGTCCCAGCCCGGGCCGTCGGCAACGGGGCGGGACCAGACCGTCGTCCGGTCGTGCGGGTCGGCGCAGGCGCGATCGAGGAGGGCCGCGCCCGCGGTGAAGGCGTACCGGAGCCGACCGCCCGGCGTCGTCGGGAGCTCGAACGTCTCGTCGGGCGCCTCGACCCGGCCGGCGAGGAGCGGCTCCTTCCAGCGAGGAGCGAGGCGGTAGAGGCGCTCCGCCTCGGCGGGGTCGCCGTCCGACTCCACGACGCCGAGGCGGCGGAGCGCCCCCTCCTCGTCGAGCCGCCGCCGGACGAGCCGCTGCTGCGTCCAGGACGCGGCGCCGGCCGCGTCGCAGAGCGAGAAGGTCCTCAGGCCGCCGATCGAGCGGACGTCGAGCGCGTCGCGCAGGAGCGCGAGGAGGAGGAGCCGGTCGAGGAGGTCGAGCCCGAGCGCCTCGACCGCGTCGAGCGCCCCGAGGGGGACGCCCACGCGGCGCGTGGCCCTCGTCCGGGCCGCGAGGCGCCGCAGGGCGGGGAGCCGCTCCTCGACCGGGACGATGCCGGTCGGGTGCTTCTCGCTCGAGGGCGAGAGCCGGCCGAGCGCGCGGAACCAGGCCTCGAGCCCCGCTTCGGCCGAGGCGAACGGCTCGTCCCGCGCTCCGTCGTCGCGCGGGGACCTTCTCATCGGCCGGACCCGGGAAGGACCGTGTCGTCCATCGCCGCCTCCCTTCGGACGCCAATGTCGCTCCTGGGGTCGGACGGACGGTGTCCGACCCTCGCGGGAAAGCGCATACTCGGAAGCGGAGGGGCGCATGGCCTTCAAGGACCGTCCGTATTTCCGCCGGATCCTCGACCTGGACGACCTCGTCCGCTCCGGGAAGAAGGTGACGGCGACGACCCTGGCGACCCGGTGGGAGACGTCGACGAAGACGGTCCAGCGCCTCGTCGACAACCTGCGCGACGAGTTCGGCGCGCCGATCGAATGGGACGCGCGCCGGGGGACGTACGTCTACTCCGACCCGTCGTGGCACCTGCCGTGGCTCGCGATGCAGGGGGCCGACCTCTTCGCCGTGGGCGTGGCGATGAAGGTGCTGCAGATGTACGCGGGGACGCCCGTGGCGAAGGACATGCGGGCGATCTACGAGCGGCTCTCGGAGCTGATGCCCGCCGAGGTCCGCATCTCGCCGTCGTCGTTCGTCGAGAAGCTCTACATCCGCCCGCAGGCGCAGCGGCCGGTCGACCCGAAGGTCTGGGACGCGGTGGCGACGGGCCTGCGGGAGAAGGTCGCGATCGAGGCCGACTACCGGAAGCCGTCGGGAGGCGGCGGCTGGCGCGAGCTCGAGCCGCTCCAGCTCGTCCTCTTCGGGACGGACTGGTTCCTCCTCGCGAAGGACCCCGACGGGGAGGAGGTGAAGACGTTCTACCTCTCCCGGATGAAGGCGGCGCGCGTCGGCAGGCGGCGCTTCGCGCCGCCGAAGGGCTTCCGGCCGGAAGAGCACTTCGGCGAGACGATCGGGCTCTACGTCGGCAAGCCCCGCTTCCGGTTCCGGGTCCGCTTCGGGAGCGAGATCGCCGAGTGGATCACGGAGGTGCGCTGGCACGAGAAGCAGAAGCTCGTCCGCCGGGAGGACGGCGACGTGGAGCTGGAGCTGCCGGCCGGGTCGCTCCTCGAGGCGCGGCGCTTCGTCCTCTCGTTCGGGAAGCACGCCGAGGTCCTCGGGCCGGAGGAGCTCGTCGCCGACGTGAAGGAGCACGTCCGCGCGCTCGCGGAGCGGTACGCGTAGGCCGCCGCGCTTCGCCCGGGCGTCGGCGACGGGAACGGACGAAACGGCCCGGCGCGTCGTCGCGCGCCGGGCCGTCGTCCGGGGTGAGGGGGGGCGAGTTGAGGAGGAGGTCCTTCTACTTCCGCGCCATCGCGGGTGGCTCGTATTCGGGGGCCTGGTTCTTCACGGGAGGAACGGTCCTCAGGTAGGCGAAGACGGCCTTCAGGTCGTCGTCCGTCGCGTGGCGGTAGGCGGGCCAGGGCATCGGCGGGGCGATCGGGCGGCCGACGCCGAGGTGCTTCCCCTCCCGGATCGCCTTCACGAAGTTCGCCTCGGTCCAGGAGCCGACGCCGGTGGCGTCGGACGTGAGGTTCGGGGCGTAGCTGATTCCCCACGGCCCGGCGAAGGCGGTGTTCGTGGCGTTGCCGGCCCAGATCCATCCCTTCGCGTCGAGGGGCGCCGGCTTCGGGACCTTCACCGCCTGGGGGTGGCCGGAGAGGCGCCGCGAGAAGTCGGGCTCGGGCCCCTTCGCGCCCATCTTCATCGGCGTGTGGCAGTCGTCGCAGCCCATGATGCCGACGAGGTACTTGCCGCGCGCGAGCTCGGGAGAGGCGCCGAAGGTGAGGGGCCTCTTCGGCGCCTCGCCGGCGAGGAGGGTCGAGGAGGCGAGGAGCGCCGCCGCGGCGCCGGCGAGGGCGGCTCGGCGGACGGTCCCCGGGACCGGGCGGGCGGACGAGGCACGGACGGGGATCGGGAACGGAGTCATCGGAGTCTCCCTTTCGGTCGGTTGCGACGAACCGGGCGTATTACGACGTCGACGGGAGGAGGTTTCGCTCGCGCCGCCGCGTCGGGAGAAAGGTGCGGCGCCGCTCGGGGCGCGGCCACCTAAGAAACGGCTAACGCTCCCTAAGAATTCACTAATCGCCCGGCCGTGCGGTACCCTCCGCCCGCCGTGGGTGTTCCGGGATCGCTCGCTCCCCTCCTCGAGGGGCTCGTCGCCGTCCACGTCGCGACGCGCGACGCGGACCTCGTCCCCGACGAGGTGATGGCCGCCGCGGCGATCCCCGCGCCGGACGGCCGGAGCGTGACCGTCTACCTGCCGCTCGCGACGTCGGGTACGGCCCTCGCGAACCTGCGCGACAACGGCGAGATCGCGGTCGTCCTCTCGCAGCCGCTCACGCACCGGACGGTGCAGCTGAAGGGGCGCGTCGGAGAGCTGCGCGCGGCGCGCGAGGACGAGCGCGCGGCGGTGGAGCGCCTCGCGGCGGCGTTCGACGCCGAGGTCGCCGCGATCGGGCTCCCCCCCGCGGCGCTTCGCCGCCGGAACCGCTGGCCGTGCGCCGCGGCGACGTTCGCGGTGCGGGAGGCCTACGAGCAGACGCCGGGGCCGCGGGCCGGCGAGCCGCTCGAGCCGGAGGGGGCGCCGTGATCGCGAAGCTCCCCTCCCTCGCCCGCTGCTTCCAGGGGATCCTCCCCGGCGCGCTCGCAACGTGCGCGCCCGACGGGACGCCGAACGTGACCTACCTGAGCCAGATCCGCCAGGTGGACGCGCGGCACGTCGCGATCTCGCGGCAGTTCTTCAACAAGACGAGCCGGAACCTGGAGGCGAACCCGCGCGCGACGGCGACGGTCGTCGACCCGGTGACGTTCGAGCAGTGGAAGCTCGGCCTCCGCTACGTCCGCTCCGAGGTCGACACGCCGCTCTTCGTGGAGATGGCCCTCCGGATCGAGGCGATCGCCTCGCACACGGGGATGAAGGGGATCTTCCGTCTCCTCTCGGCCGACGTCTGCGAGGTGGAGTGGGTGCGGAGGGAGGAGGGGTTCCTGGAGCCGGAGCCGGACGGCGAGCGCTGCGAGCCCGCGGTCGCGCCGGGTCCGATGACGGAGATCCGCGCGCTCTCCCTCGTCTCCTGCCGGATCAACCGGGCGGCGGACCTCGAGTCGCTCCTCGCCGACGTGCTCGCCGCGCTCGACGAGGTGCTCGGCCTCCGTCACTCGATGCTCCTCCTCCTCGACGAGGCGGGGCGGAGCCTCACGACGATCGCGAGCCGCGGCTACGGCGAGAGCGGCGTCGGCGCGGAGGTCGCGGTCGCGCAGGGGCTGATCGGGACGGTCGCGGCGACGGGCGCCCCGATGCGCGTGTCGGGGATGGAGGCGCTCCTCCGCTACTCGCGCGCGGTCCGCGGGACGGTCGAGGCCGCGGGCGGAGGCGCGGGGCTCCGGCGCGAGATCCCGCTCCCGGGGCTCCCCGACGCCGAGAGCCAGCTCGCGCTGCCGCTCCTCGTGGAGGAGCGGCTCCTCGGGGTCCTCGCGCTCGAGAGCCGCGACCCGCTCGCGTTCGAGGAGTGGCACGAGTCGTTCCTCCTCGTCCTCGCGAACCAGATCGCGATGGGGATCGAACGGCTCTCGGAAGAGGTGGAGGACGCCGCCGCCCCTGCGGGGGCGCCGCCCGCGCCGGCCGCGAGCGCGCCGCACCGGAGGTTCGTCTACTACCGGGGCGACGACTGCGTCTTCGTCGACGGCGAGTACCTGATCCGTAACGTCCCGGGGAAGATCCTCTGGCGTCTTCTCACGGCCCGCCGCGACGAGGGGCGGACGGAGTTCACGAACCGCGAGCTGCGGCTCGACGCCTCGCTCGGCCTCCCCGCGGTGAAGGACAACCTCGAGACGCGCCTCATCCTCCTCCGGAGGAGGCTGGAGGCGAAGTGCCCCGACGTGCGGCTCGTCCCCGTCCGGCGCGGCCGCTTCGCCCTCGAGGTCGACGGGGACGTCTCGCTCGAGGAGCGCGATTCCGGCTGACGGGCGAAGCGCCCGACGCCCGGGGCGGGAAGAGGCCGCGGAATGGCCGGACGATCCGTCTGCGAGCGCCGGCGGGCGGCCCCCAGCGGGTCTCAGACCGCGAGGACGTTCGGCGCCGAGAGGCCGGCCGACCGGAGAGCGGCGACGACCGCGGGGACGTCGTCGGTGACGATCGAGGCGGCGCCGAGCCGGGCGAATCGGACGGCCTCCTCGGGGTCGTTCACCGGCGAGACGTGGACGGCGATCCCCTCCGCCTTCGCCTCCGCGAAGAGCCGCTCGGAGACGAGCGCGACGGCCGGGGCGACGCCGAGGCAGCCGGCGGGGAGGTTCGGCCAGAGGCGCCCCTCGGGGCGGTAGACGGTCCCGTCGTAGCAGAAGGCGGTCTCCACGGCCGGTTGCGCCTCACGGACCTTCCGGAGCGGCTCCGGGGCGCTGCTCGCGACGACGCTCCGCTCGAGCGCGCCGAGCTGCGTGAGGAGCGCCGCGACGCGGAACTCGAGGAGGCCCGGACGCGGCGACGGTCCGGGCTTCAGCTCGACGAGGAAGCGGCCGCCCGAGCCGTAGCGCATCAGGACGTCGCGCAGGAGCGGGATCGCTCCCGTCCGCTCGCCGCGCGTCACGGTGACGCGGAGGATCTCGGTCACGCAGAGCGAGGCGATGGGGACCCTCTGGTTCCCGAGGACGGCCTCCGGGTCGGCCGAGACGACGACCTCACCGTCGGCCGAGAGCCGCACGTCGAGGTGGAGGGCGTCCGCCCCGTCGGCCTCGGCCCGGTCGAAGGCCGGGACGGTGTTCTCGACGGCGTCGTGGGGCGCCCCGCGGCGCGCGACGACCAGGGTCCTGTCGCTCCGGAAGACGTTCATGCCGCGAGGGATTATCCTCGCGCGCGATGAAACCGCGAGGGGGCTCACGCTCCGGGCCGCCGCGGCGGCCCTTCGGACGACCGCCGGCCCGGCCCGGCGCGCGTCCTCCGTTCCGGTCCGACGACCGTCCCGCGCCGCGCGCCGAGGGTGGCGCCGGCGGCCGATTCCCGCAGGGCCCCCGCGACGACGCGGGCGAGAAGCCGCGCGCGCCGCGGCCGCCGTTCCGCCGCGAGGGCGACCGTCCGACGTTCCGCCCGGACGGGGAGCGGCCTCCCTTCCGCCGGGAAAAGCGTCCCCCCTTCCGCCGCGACGACGCGGCGTCGCCGCGCGGTGATCGTCCTCCGTTCCGCCGGGACGGAGAGCGTCCGCCCATCCGGCGCGACGATCGTCCGCCCTTCCGCCGCGAGGACGGCGCCCCGCCCCGTGGCGAGCGCCCCCCGTTCCGTCGCGCGGAGGGCTCCGCGCCGGCGCGGGGCGACCGCGCGCCGTTCCGGGAAAGAGGAGACCGTCCCGCGTTCCGCAGGGACGACCGCCCGCCGCGGCGCGAAGGCGACCGCCCGGCGCCGCACGGGGGAAGCCGTCCGCCCTACGCCCGTGAGGAGCGGGGCGCCTTCCCACGGTCCGACCGACCGCCTTTCCGCAGGGCGGATCGCCCGCCGTTCCGCCGCGACGACGCGGCGCTGCCGAGGGGCGACCGCCCCTCGTTCCGACGGGACGGGGATCGTCCGCCCTTCCGCCGGGAGGATCGCCCGCCGTTCCGGCGCGACGACGCGGCGCCGCCGAGGGGCGACCGCCCCTCGTTCCGTCGCTCCGACGGTCCTGCGCCGAGAGGCGATCGTCCCCCGTTCCGCGAGAGGGGTGATCGTCCGCCGTTCCGACGCGAGGAGAGGCCCGCGCACCGACCCGACGAACGCCCGGCACGTGCGGAGCGCCCGCCGTTCGTCCGCGGGGAGCGCGGCGAAGGGCCCCGGCCCGAGAGACCCTCGTTCCGAAAGGACGACCGGCCGTCCTTCCGCCGCGAGGAAAGGGGCGCGGCGCCGCGCCCCGCGAAGCGTCCCGCCCCGGGGAAACCGCCCGTCGCCGCCGATGCGATGCCCGCCGCCGTCCGGCGCGAGATCGCGCCGCGCCCGGAGCGGGCCCTCCCCGCCGGGGCCTTCCCGGTCCCGCTCTCGACCCTCGACTGGCTCCTCTCTCGCGAGAACGTCGCGGCGCGCTACGTCGCGCTCCGCGACCTCCTCCACCGCCCGCCGAAGGACATCGAGCGGCGAAAGGCGCGCCAGGTCCTCGCGCGGGACGCGTTCCTGCGCGACGCGCTCCCGCACCTGCGGGGGATGCTCCCGACGGGAGGCGCGTCCGACGTTGCCGCGCCGGTCGACGCCGGGACGTCCTTCGTCCTCCTCCTCCTCGAGACGGGGTGCGACGCCGAGCTCCCGGAGCTCAAGCACGCCGCGGACCTCCTCCTCGCGCGCTGGGAGCGCGTCTTCGTCGAGATCGAGCGGGGCGAGACGCCGGCCGTCGGGGCCGGCTTCGTCGCCGCCTGCCGTGCGCTCCTCGCGCTCGGCTACGGCGACGACCCGCGCCTCCTCGGGGCGGCGGACCTCCTCGCCCGCCGACGCGTCTCCTCGGAGAGGACCGACGAGAGCGTCGCGGGAGACCTCCTCGTCCTGGCCGCCGTCGCCCCCGACCGGCGGAGCGCCGCCGTCTCGGGTGCGATCGCCTTCTGCGTCGAAAGGGCGCGGGCGGCGGAGCTCGCCGCGCTCGCGGCCGATGGGGCAAGGACGGGGATCGGCGTCGGCGACGCGCCCGACCTCCTCGAGCTCCTGCGCGCGCTCGCCGCCGCGGAGGCCACGCGGAGCTCCGAGGTCGACGCCGCCCTCGGCCGTCTCGTCGCGCGGGCGGACCACCGGGCCCGCTGGAAGCTCGAGCGGCCGGTCGGCGTCCGCCTCCCCGTGCCGCTCGAGCGGGAAGGGGACCTTTCGCGCTGGGTGACGCTCCGGGCGCTCTCGGTGATGCAGCACTTCCTCGGCCTGACGATCACGGGGGCCTCGTGAAAAGCCGCGCTCTCGCCGCCCTCCTCCTCGCCGGGGCGCCGCTCCTCGCGGCCTCGTGCGGGAAGCTCCTCGCCCCGCCGCCCCGCCCCTCGACCCACGGCTACTCGGCGCTCGTCACGGTGAAGGGGGGCGGCGCCGAGCTCGCGAAGTTCCGCCTCGCCGTGCGGGGCGAGGCGATCCGGCGGAGCGCGACGGACGCCGAGAACTCGCCCTTCTTCGTCCGCTCGAGCGCGAAGGGGCCGGTCTGGGAGGTGGACCCGGCGGCAAAGAGCTACCGGGAATCGACGTCCGAGGCGCTCCTCGCCCACCTCGAGGAGTTCCCGCTCGGCCCCGGCTTCAACCACGCCGCGGAGGCGAACCGCCGGGGGATCCGGGAGTACCACAGGGAGTCGGACGCCGTCTTCGCCGGGAACGCCTGCGGGATCTGGCGCTACGCGGACCGGCCGGGCGAGATCGGCTCCCCCTGGACGACCTACTGGATGGCGCCCGCGCTCGAGGGGATCGTGATCCGGAAGGAGCGGGGCGTGCCGAAGGGGAACGGCGAGGAGGAGCGGACGCTCGTCGAGCTGACGCGCATCCGCGTCGGGGCCGACCCGGAGATCTTCGAGGTCCCGAAGGGCTTCCGCCGCGAGGCTGCCCCAGCGAGGTGAGCGCCCCTGGACCCCGGGGGCTCCGGTTCTGCTAAATTTCGCGCTCCCGGGTCGACACGGAACGAGGTCGCCCTCCAAGGAGAAACCGCCGATGAAGCCGTACGCCGCGCTCCTCGCCTCCGCCCTCGTCGCAGCCCTGCCGCTCGCGGCCCAGACGCCCGTCGACCCGAAGTCGCCGATCCCGGGCTACCCGGACGGCCGCGGGCCGAAGGGGCCGGTGGCGATCAAGTTCGTCTCGCCGGCCGCCGACGAGGTGATCCCGATGCCCGCCGCCGTCGAGGGGCAGCCCGCCCCGAAGGGGGCCCGCGTCGAGGTGAAGGTTGCGGTCGAGAACTTCGAGGTCTGGAAGGACGAGGCGAGCGGCCGCGGCCAGCACGTCCAGCTCGTCTTCGACGGCCGGCCGCTCGCGGACTGGTACCTCATCGACAAGCCCTGGGTCTTCCCGGCGGTCCCCCCGGGGACGCACACGCTCCTCGCGTTCGTGCAGAGGCCGTGGGACGAGTCGATCCGAGAGGCGGGCGCCTTCGCCGCGGTGACGTTCCACGTCGGCGAGAAGAACGGCAAGCCCGCCTTCGACGCCGCGCAGCCGGCGATCACCGCGACGTCGCCCCGCGGCAAGGTCAAGAAGGCCGACGCGGCGAAGCTCCTCTTCGACTTCTTCGTCTCGGGGTGCAAGGTCGGCCCCGCGACGGACCCGGAGGCCTGCCAGGTCGCCTACCGGCTCGACCAGGAGCCGCAGAAGGTGCTCAGCGCCTGGGAGCCGGTCCTCTGGGAGAACGTCGCCGTCGGCAAGCACAGCTTCGCCGCCGCGCTCCTGAAGGGCGACAAGCGGGTCGAGACCCCGTTCGCGGTGACCCAGGGCTTCTTCGAGGTCGTCGAGGACCCGGCTCCCGCCGCTCCGGCGGGCGCGGCGCCGGCGGCTCCGGCGGCCCCCGCCGCGCCGGCCGCGCCGGCGGCCCCGGCCGGCTGAGCCGCGATCCGAACCCGGGCGCGGGGCCCCACGCCCCGCGCCCGCCCGCGATGCCGCTCGTCTACGAGTCCCCGGGGACGCGCCCCTGCGTCGTCGACCCGCCGCTCGTCCTCGCGCCGATGGCGGGGATCACGGACGGGACGTACCGGCTGCTCCTCCGCCGCCTCGGCGGCGTCGGCCTCGTCACGATGGAGTTCATCTCGTCGGAGGGGCTGACGCGCGGAGCCCGCCGGACGGAACGGCTGATGCGCTGGGACCCTGCCGAGCGCCCGCTCTCGATCCAGATCTACGGCGCCGACGCGGCGCGCATGGCCGAGGCCGCGCGCCGGGTCGAGGAAGAGGGCGTCGACGTCTGCGACGTGAACATGGGCTGCCCGGCGAACAAGATCCTGAAGGGGTGCGCCGGCGCGGGGCTCATGCGCGACCTCGGCCGCGCGCGCGGGATCATCGAGGCGTGCCGCAAGGCGCTCCCGACGACGCCGCTCACGGTGAAGTTCCGGGCCGGGATCACCGAGGAGACGACGAACTTCGTCGAGCTCGGGAGGATCTGCGAAGGGGAGGGGGTCGCGGCCGTCGCCCTCCACCCGCGGACGGCGAAGCAGATGTACACGGGGCGCGCCGACTGGAGCCGGATCGCGCGGCTGAAGGAGGCCGTCCGGATCCCCGTCGTCGGCAACGGCGACGTGGAGACGCCGGAGGACGTCCCCCGGATGCTTCGCGAGACGGGCTGCGACGCGGTGATGATCGGGCGCGCCACGATGAAGAACCCGTGGATTTTCCGCCAGGCGGCCGACCTCCTCGCGGGGCGGCCGTACCGCGTCGCGACGCTCGAGGAGCGCCGGGACGTCATCCTCCACCACTTCCGCCTCATCCGGGAGGCGGAGGAGGACGTGCCGAAGCGGATGATGGGGAAGCTGAAGACGTTCACCGGGTGGTACACGCACGGCGTGCCGAACGGGACGGAGCTTCGCTGGAGGATCCAGTCCCTGCCGACGCCGGAGGCGTTCCTCGAGGCGGTCGAGTCCTTCTTCGCCCGCCGGATCGAGGAGCGTGAGGGGCGGGCGTCCGCTCCGGAGGGCGCAGAAGCCCCACCCGTCCGCCCGGTTCTTGCGTAAGACTCCTCGGGAGGTCCTCGACGTGCGACGTGTCGTTCCCCTGCTCTTCGCCCTCGCGTGCGCCCTTCCTGCCGCTTCGCCCGCCCAGCCCGTCCAGGAGACGTCGGGGAAGGTCCTCGGCGTCACGGTCCCGCTCGAGCTCTCGGAGCGGTTCCTCGGGACGAGCGCGGGGAAGACGGTCGTCCGCTTCACGCTGACGCTTTCCCGGAGCGACCTCAGGGAGAAGGCCGCCCTCGCCCCGCGCGTCCACTCCTTCTTCGTGACGGGAGAGGCGCGGGACGCGGCGGGCGCCGTCGTCGACACGTTCCGCGCCCCTCTCGACGTCGACCTCGGGGACGCCGAGGCCGGCAAGCCGCTCCGGGCGTCCTTCCTTCGCTCGCTCCCGCCCGGGGAGGTCGTCCTCGCCCTCCGGCTCGAGGCGGCGAACGGAAAGGCGATGGCGCTCCGCTCGGTGACGCTGACCGTCCCGGCGCTCGCGTCGGAGTTCCGCGCGGCGGACGCCGGGGAGGTCTCGGCCGCGGCGATCCTCCTCGAGGACGCGAACCGCGAGGAGGTCCCCGCGGGGGCGAGCCTCCTCCGCTTCCTGCCGCCGTCGCGCGAGGTCCCCGTCGGCCTCCTCCGGATCGAGTGCGAGGCGAAGCCGCCGATCACGAGGGTCGAGTTCCACCTCGGCGACAAGCTCCTCCTCGCGCGCAACCGGCCCCCCTTCACGGTCGAGCTCGACCTCGGCACGGTCCCGAGGAAGCAGACGCTCCGGGCTCTCGGCTTCGACCGCCTCGGGAACTTCGTCGACGCCGACGCCTGGGCCCTGAACGAGAAGGAGGCGAAGCTCGCGGTGAGGCTCCTCGACCTCCCGAAGGCGAAGGGGAGGGAGGACGCAGAGGTGAAGGTCGTCGTCCAGCCGATCGCGGGCGCCGTGACGCGGCGGGTCGCGCTCTTCCTCGACGACAAGCAGGTCGCCGAGTGGACGGCGCCGCCGTACCGGGCGAGCGTCGCGGCGGCCGAGGTCGCGAGGGCGACGCTCATGCGCGCCTCCGCCTGGGACGCCGAGGGGAAGGAGTACTCCGACTTCCGGATGCTGAAGGGGGACGAACGGCTCCTCGCGAAGGTCGAGGTGAACCTCGTCGAGCTGAACGTCTCCGTCCTCGACGAGGCGGGGCGCTTCGCGAAGGGGCTCGCGAAGGGCGACTTCACCGTCCTGGAGGACGGCGCGCCGCAGGAGCTCGCGGCGTTCGAGTTCGCCGAGTCGCTCCCGATGGCCCTCGGCCTCGTCCTCGACGGCTCGGGCTCGATGGACAAGTCGATGCCGCTCGTGAAGCAGGCGGCGACGGAGTTCGTCTCGAACCTCGTCGGCGAGAAGGACAAGGGGTTCGTCGTCGAGTTCCGGGAGCGGCCGACGCTCCTCGCGCCGATGACCGCGAGCCGCGCCTCGCTCATCCGCGCGATCGGCGAGACGCGCGCGGGGGGCGCGACGGCGTTCCACGACTCCGTCGTCCTCGGCCTCTACCAGTTCCGCTCCCTCGCGGGGAAGAAGGCGCTCGTCGTCCTGACGGACGGGAAGGACAACCACTCCTCGACGGATTGGCCGACGCTGAAGCGCTACGCGCGGACGGCGAGCGTGCCGGTCTTCGTCGTCGGGCTCGACCTCGGCCTCTTCGACATGGGGCTCAAGTCGCGGCTGAAGGAGCTCGCCGAGGACACCGGGGGCGAGGCCTTCTTCATCGGGGGGGCGAAGGAGCTCCCCGCGATCTACAGGCAGATCGAGACGGAGGTCCGCTCCCAGTACTTCCTGAGCTACCTCACGGAGTCGAAGAAGGGGCCGGACGAGCTCCGGACGGTGGAGGTCCGCGTCGCGAAGCCGGGCCTCAGAGCGAAGACGATCCGGGGCTACTTCCCGTAGCCGGCCGGCGCGCGGCCGAGCCGTGCGGCGAGCGCGGCGACGTGCGCGGCCCCCGTCCCGCAGCAGCCGCCGACGAGCCGGGCGCCGAGGGCGACCCACGCGCGCGCCTCCTCCGCGTACGCCTCCGGCGAGACCGGCTCCGCGAAGAGCCCGGCGCCCTCGTCGAGGGGAAGGCCCGTGTTCCCGTACGCGGCGAGGGGCAGCCCGGGCGCCGCGTGAGCGAGGAGCGCGAGGCTCGAGCGGAGGCGGCGCGCCGGGACGCAGTTCACGCCGAGGGCGGCGGGGGCCTCGGGAAGGTCGAGAAGAGCCCGCGCGGCCTCCGCGAGCGGCTCGCCGGAGAGGAGCGTCCCGTCGCCGCGCGTCGTCACGCAGACGACGAAGGGGAGCGCGGACGCGCCGGCGGCCCGGGCCGCGGCGAGCGCCTCGCGCACCGTCCCGATGGTCTCGAGGAGGAGGAGGTCGACGCCGGCCTCGGCGAGCGCCTCCGCGTGGAGGGCGTGGAGGCGGGCGAGCTCCGCGTCGGGCGGGACGAGGTCGGGCCGCCAGCAGTCGGCGGCGGGCGCGACGGAGCCGGCGACGAGGACGCCCGGCCGCCGGGCGGCGGCCTCGCGGGCGAGCGCGACGGCGCGCCGCGTCGCCTCGCGAGCGGCGGACCCGAGGAGGGCGGGCTGGGTCCGGAAGGTGCCGGCCGTCAGGACGTCGGCCCCGGCGGCGACGTTCTCGCGATGGACGCCGAGGACGAGGTCGGGCCGCTCGAGGACGGCGCGGGCGCTCCAGAGAGGCGGGGCGGCGGGGGCGCCGCGCCGGGAGAGCTCGGTGCCGAGCGCCGCGTCGAGGAGGAGGAGGCGCCGGGAGAGCCGGCTCCGGAGGGAGGAGGCGTTCACTCCTCGAGGGGGAGGAACGCGCCGGAGATCGGCCCCTGGCCGAAGCGGGCGCCGTAGGCGAGCGCGGCGAGGCCCGCCCGGTTCCGCGCGCCCGTCTTCCGGAAGGCGCTCGCGAGATGCGTCCGCACGGTCTCGACGGAGACTCCCATCCCGTCGCCGACCTCCCTGTTCGCGAGGCCGTGGGCGACGAGCGCGACGACGGAGGCCTCGGCCTTCGTCAGGTCGAACCGCGCGACGAGGTCCGCCTCGTCGACGGGCGGCGGGGAGTCGTTCGAGACGACGAAGACGACGGACGGTCGCCCGGGCGCGGCGCCGCCCTGCTCCTCCGCGACGTCGGCGGCGACGAGGCGGAGCGTGCGGCCCCGCCTGCGGGGGTCGTCGACGGTCGAGGCCGACTCCTCGTCCCCCTCGAGCGCCCGCCGCGCGGCGCGGAGGACGGCCGAGGTGATCGCCGCCCCGCCGAAGTGCTCCTTGGCGGCGCGGTTCATCGCGAGGAGGCTCCCCTCGGCGTCGAGGACGAGGGCGGCGACGGGCAGCCGGTCGAGGACGACCTGCATCGCACGGGCTCGCCGGGAGAGGTCCTCGAGGAGCTTCTTCATCGCGTCGAGGTCCTCGAGGAGAGGGAGGACGAGCCTCCCGAAGGCGAGCTCGCTGTCTGTGAAGTTCCCTGCGGTCTCCTCGACCTCGAGCGTCTTCTTCCCGCTCTTCTGGAGCTTCTCGAGGAGCCTGCGGACCGCCTCGAAGCGCATCGAATCCGCCCCTGTTGCGGACTATACAGGTGGGGGGGCCGTACAGATAATCCGCGCCATGTCTCAGCAGAAGAGGAACTGGGCCCTCGTCCTCGGCGCGTCTTCCGGCTTCGGGGAGGCGGCCGCGGTCGCCCTCGCGAAGGCGGGACGGAACGTCTTCGGCGTCCACCTCGACCGGCGCGCGACGCTCCCGAACGTGGAGCGGATCGTCTCGGAGATCGAGGCCGCCGGAGGCCGGGCGCTCTTCTTCAACGGGAACGCCGCAGACGACGGGAAGCGCGCCGAGGTCGTCGCCGCGATGAGGAACGCCCTCGCGGACGGCGGCGCGGTCGACGTCGTCCTCCACTCCCTCGCCTTCGGGACGCTCAAGCCGTTCCTCGGCGACGAGAGGGAGCGGATGACCCGGGCCCAGATGGACATGACGCTCGACGTCATGGCCCACTCGCTCGTCTACTGGGTCCAGGACCTCGTCGCCGCGGGGCTCCTCGGGGCGGGCGCGCACGTCTTCGCGATGACCTCCGCCGGCGGGCACCGGATCTGGCCGTCGTACGGGGCCGTCTCGGCCGCGAAGGCCGCGCTCGAGAGCCACTGCCGCCAGCTCGCGGTCGAGCTCGTCCCGAAGGGGATCGCGGTGAACGCGATCCGGGCGGGCGTGACGGACACGCCGGCGCTCCGGAAGATCCCGGGGAACGCCGAGATGATCGACCGCGTCCTCGCGGTCCACCCCGCGAGGCGCCTCACGACGCCGCAGGACGTCGCGGCCGTGATCGTCGCGATGGCCCGCCCCGAGACGGCGTGGATGACGGGGAACGTCCTCGGCGTCGACGGGACGGAGGACCTGATCGGGTGATCGCGCTCCCCGAGGGCTCCTTCGCGCTCGTCACCGGCGCGTCGGCCGGTATCGGCGAGGCGCTCGCGCGCTCCCTCGCGCGGCGGAAGGTGCCGCAGATCCTCGTCGCCCGCTCGGCGGAGCGCCTCGAGGCGCTCGCGGCGGAGCTCCGGGCCGCCTCGGGCGTCGCCGTCGAGGCGATCGCCCTCGACCTCGCCTCCGACGGCGCCGCGGAGCGGCTCTTCGCCGGGACGGAGGGCGCGGGCCGGCCCGTCTCTCTCCTCGTGAACAACGCGGGCTTCGGATACTACGGTCCGCAGTCCGCGCACGGTCTGGAGCGGACGCTCCGGATGCTCCGGCTCAACGTCGCCGCGCTCGTCGAAGCGACGGACCGCTTCCTCGCGCCGATGCGCGCGCGGCGCCGCGGGCTCGTCCTGAACGTCGCGTCGACGGCGGCCTTCCTGCCCGTGCCGTACATGGCCGTCTACGCGGCGACGAAGGCCTTCGTCCTCTCCTACTCGCACGCCCTCCACGAGGAGCTGAAGGGGAGCGGTGTCGTCGTGACGGCGCTCTGCCCCGGGACGACGCGGACGGACTTCCACCGCGTCGCGGGCCTCGCGCCGGGCGAGCGCGTCCGCTTCCCGTCGCTCTCCCCCCAGACCGTCGCCGAGGCGGGGCTGCGGGGCCTCGCGGGCGGGAAGGCGGTCGTCGTCCCGAACCTCCTCGACTCCGCCTGGATCTTCACGGGGCGCCTCGTCCCGAGGTCCGTCCCGCCGAGGATCGGGGCCGCGGTCTTCTCCCGCCTGAAGCGCGCCGGGCCGGTCTGACGCGCCTCGCGGCACGCCTCAGACGTGTCCGCGCCGCGAGGCGATCGTCCCGCCGAGGAGGCCCGCGAGGACGCCGCCGAGGACGAGGAGGCCGCAGGTCGAGGGGGAGAGGAACCTCACGACGAAGACCGCCAGGAGGACGTTCTCCGTCGAGGCGACGAAGAGGAGGAGCGCCCGGAACGCGACGCCGAGGAGGCCGAGCGCGACGAGGCCGCCGAGGAGCCCCTGGAGGACCCCCCCGAGGAGGAACGGTCCGCGGATGAGGATCTCCGGCGCGCCGACGAGGCGGAGGATCTCGATCTCGTCGCGGTGGAGGAGGATCGTGAGGCGGACGACGTTCGCGATCGTGAAAGCGGCCCCGAGCGCCAGGAGAAGGCCGGCCGCCGAGCCCGAGGCGGCGAGGAGCCGGACGACGCCCCGGAGGCGCCTCACCCAGTCGACGTCGAACTGCACCTCCTCGACGGCGGGGCTCGCCGCGAGGTTCGCGAGGAACGGGCGGAGCGCCGCGGAGGTGATCGCGCCCGGGACGAGGTCGAGCTCGACGGAGGCGGGGAACGGGTTGCCGGAGAGCGTCCCGGCGGCGCCGGCGAGGCTCGCGAAGGAGCGGGCGAAGCGGCCCCGCGCCTCCTCCGGCGAGACGCGGCGCGCCCTGGCGACGAGCTTCGAGTCGAGCGCCGTCCGCTCGAGCGCCGCCGTCGCCGCCTCGTCCGTCCCGGCGCGAAGGAAGACGGTGACTGCCGTCTCCTCGCGGAGCGTGTCGACGACGCCTCCGAGGTTCTCGGCCGCGAGGAGGAAGAGGCCGACGAGGAAGAGGGAGAAGGAGATCTGGAAGACCGAGACGACGGTCATCTTGCGCGCCCGCCAGAGGCCGGAGAGCGCCTCGTCGAGGAGCGACGCGAGGGCCGCGCCCTGCCTCACCGCCCCTCCTCGTCCCGGGGCGGGAGGCGGACGCCCCCCTCGCGGCGCCAGCCGGCCTGGGGGGGGAGCGCGGCCTCGACGAGTCCCTCGAGGACGCCGCCGCGGTCGAGCGTCAGGCAGCGGCGGCCCGTCTCGCGGATGAGGGCGACGTCGTGCGTCGCGACGAGGACGGTCGTCCCGCGCACGTTGACCTGCGCGAAGAGGCGCATGACCTCCTGGGCGAGACGGTGGTCGAGGTTGCCCGTCGGCTCGTCCGCGATGAGGAGCTCGGGCTCGTTCACGAGCGCGCGGGCGAGCGCGACGCGCTGCTGTTCCCCTCCCGAGAGCTCCTCCGGGTAAGCGTTCACGCGGTGGTGGAGCTCGACGAGCCGGAGGACCTGGTAGGCCCGCCGCCTCCGCTCCGCGAGCGGGACGCCGAGGAACTTCAGGACGAAGGCGACGTTCTCGAAGACGGTCCGCGTCGGCAGGAGCTTGTAGTCCTGGAAGACGATCCCCATCGTCCGGCGGAGCTCCGGCACGCGCGCCGCGGTCATCGCGCCGACGTTCCGCCCGTTCACGAGTATCTGCCCCTCGCCCGGCGCCTCGGCGCGGTAGAGGAGCTTCAGGACGGTCGTCTTGCCCGCCCCGGACGGCCCGGTGAGGAAGACGAACTCCCCCTGCGCGACCTGGAACGTCAGGTTCTTCAGGACCCTCCGGCCGTGGTACTCCTTCGAGACGCGGTAGAACTCGATCACGTGAAGAGCGCCTCGTGCAGGAGGCGGTTCGCGAGCGCCGGGCTCGCGCGGCCGCCGGTCTCGCGCATCACCTGACCGAGGAGCCAGTCGAAGGTCGCCGTCTTCCCGCCGCGGCAGGCCGCGACGGGCGTCGGGTTCGCGGCGATCACCGCCCCCACGACGGCGCGGAGCTCCGCCTCGTCCGTCACCTGCGCGAGCCGGTGCTCCCGGACGAGGGCGTCGACGTCGCCCGCGCCGTCCGCGAGGAGCGCGAAGAGCTCCCGCGCGGTCGGGCCGGAGAGGGTGCCGTCGTCGAGGAGCGCGACGAGCCGGGCGATCGCCGCGGGGGCGACGGGAAGGCGCCCTACATGCCGGTCCGCGTCCGTCATCCGGGCGAGCAGGTCGCCGAGGAACCAGCGCGCGACGCGGCGCGGGCTCGAGGGGTGCGCGGCGACGGCCTCCTCGAAGGCGTCGGCGAGGGGCCGCGTCGCGCAGAGCGTCGCCGCGTCGGCCGGGGAGAGCCCGAGCCCGGCGACGAGCCGAGCCTCGCGCGCGACGGGGAGCTCCGGAAGCGCCACGCGGACCTCCTCGAGCCAGGCGTCGTCGACGACGAGAGCGCCGAGGTCGGGCTCCGGGAAGTACCGGTACTCCTCGGTCTCCTCCTTGCCCCGCATCGGGAGCGTCGTCCCGCCCGCCGCGTCGAAGAGCCGGGTCTCGGCGAGGACCGCGCCGCCGGAGCGGAGCGCCGCCTCCTGCCGGGCGATCTCGTGCTCGAGCGCCTTCCTCACGTGGGCGAGGGAGTTCAGGTTCTTGACCTCGACCTTCGTTCCGAGGGCCTCCGTCCCGGCGGGGCGGAGGGAGACGTTCGCGTCGCAGCGGAGAGAGCCCTCCTCCATGTTCCCGTCGGAGGCGCCGACCCACCGGACGAGGCGACGCAGGCTCGAGAGGAAGGCGTGGGCCTCCGCCGGGGAGCGGAGGTCGGGCTCGGTGACGACCTCCGCGAGCGGCGTCCCCGCGCGGTTCAGGTCGACGAGCGTGACCTCTTCCGGGCAATCGGGGGAGGAGCCGTGCGTCGACTTGCCGGCGTCCTCCTCGAGGTGGACGCGCCGGATCCGGACGGCGCGGTTCGACCCGGCCGCGCCGGGGACGTCGAGCCGCCCGCCGGTGGCGAGCGGACGTTCGTGCTGCGTGATCTGGTAGCCCTTCGGGAGGTCGGGGTAGAAGTAGCTCTTGCGCGCGAAGAGGGAGGCCGCCGCCACGTCGCACGCCGTCGCGAGGGCGACGCGGAGCGCGAGGGTCACCATCTCCCGGTTCGGGAGGGGCAGCGCGCCGGGATAGCCGAGGCAGACCGGACAGACGGCCGTGTTCGGCTCCGCCCCGAAGACGACGGGGCAGGGGCAGAAGGCCTTCGTCCGCGTCTTCAGCTGCGCGTGGACCTCCAGCCCGATGACCGGCTCGAAGACGACGGGGGGCATTCGGGGAGCGAGTCTAGCCGACGGGGCGCCGCGCCCTCGGCCCGGCCGGCACGGTGTGCCGCTAGAATCCGTCCCCCGCGCCCGCCGGGCGCGCCGGCCCATGTCGCCCCGTCCCGCACCGCACGGCCACGCGCCCGGGCGCCGCCAGGACGCCCCGCCGATCGTCTCGAACGTCGTGAACGCGACCTTCGGGCTCTGGTTCCCGTTCTTCCGCTGGCTCGTCACGCATTTGCCGCCGGAGTGGGTCGCGCGCCTCGCGGCGGCGACGGCGGAGCGGGCGATCTGGGCGAGGGAGCCGGTGAGGGAGGCGATCCTCGAGAACCACGGCGCGGTCCTCGGCCTGCCGACCTGGCGGCGGGAGGTGGAGGAGTCGGCGCGCGCGATGCTCGGGCACCACTCGCGCTCCTGGATCGACCTCCTCCGCTTCTCGGCGCGGCCTCCGGCGGACCTCGACGCGCTCGTGCCGCTCCGCGTCGGGACGGAGCACCTCGTCGCCGCGCGCGACGGGGGGCGCGGGGCGATCCTCCTGACGGCCCACGTCGGGAACTTCGAGATCGGCGGCTTCTTCCTCGGCGCGGCCGGACTGAAGGTCGCCGTCGTCTACCTCCCCGACCCCTCGCCCGTCGTGGAGCGCGACCGCAAGGCGGCGCGGGACCGGCTCGGGATCCGCTCGATCCCGATCACCTCCGAGCTTTCGGCCGTGAAGATCCTCCGGAGCCTCGAGGAGGGGTACTTCGTCGCGATCCAGGGAGACCGCGACTACGCCGGGAACGGCCGGCGCCTCCCCTTCCTCGGGAGGGAGGTCTCGTTCCCGGTCGGGCCGTTCCGGATCGCGGCCGCGTCGGGCGCGCCGCTCCTTCCCGTCTTCGTCCTGCGCGAGGCGGACGGGAGGTACCGGACCGTCGTCGAGGCGCCGATCCGCGTCGCGGCCGCCTCGCGCGGAGAGCGAGAAGCGGCGGAGACGGCGGCGATGACGGCGTTCGTCGCGCTCCTCGAGCGTACGGTCCGCGACTGGGGCGAGCAGTGGTACGTCTTCTCCCGGTTCTGGGAGCCGCCCGTCTGAGGGCCGCGGGCGGCGGGAACGCCGCTTGCTAGACTCCGCGGCCCCCGGCGCGACCCGCCGGATCGGCCCGCTTCGACCGATGAAGATCGTCCTCGCAATCGACCCCGGCCAGCCGCTCGCGGCTTACAGGGACGCTCTCGTCCTGGCCGGGGCGCGCCCGGAGGAGGTCGGCGTCGTCCGGCCGGGTGACGAGCTCCCGGAGGCGTTCGACGGTCTCTTCCTCTCGGGCGGGGCCGACGTCGAGCCGTCGCTCTACGGCGAGGAGCCCCTGAACGAGACGGTCCTCACGATCCCGGCGCGCGACGCGCTCGAGCTCGAGCTCTTCGCCCGCGCCGAGCGCCTCGGCGTCCCCGTCTTCGGCGTCTGCCGGGGGATGCAGGTCGTCAACGTCGCCCTCGGCGGCACGCTCTGGCAGGACCTCCCGGCGCAGCTCCCCGGGAGCATCCGGCACTCTCCCCCGAAGGAGGAGCCGCGGGATCCCGCCCGGCCCGCGCACGCCGTACGGATCGCGCCGGACCTCGCGCCCTCGCTCCCTTTCGCCGCCGCCCTCGCCCGCCTCGACGGCGGCGTCGTGAACTCGAGGCACCACCAGGCCGTCCGGGAGCTCGCGCCGGGGCTCGTCGCGCTCGCGACGTCTCCGGACGGCGTCGTCGAGGCGTTCGCCCGGGCGGAAGAGCCGTTCCTCGCCGCGGTCCAGTGGCACCCCGAGAACCTCGTCGCCCGCGAGGAGCAGCTCGCGCTCTTCGTCGAGTTCGTCGCGGCGGCGCGCCGGAGCGCCGGGGAGCTCCGATCGCCGCGTCCGCCCGATCCCGATCCCCCGGCCGCCCCGGTCCCCTCGCCCCGCGACACCGCGGGGGGGCACGACGGCCAGAACGACGCCCCGCCCCGGGCCGTGTCCGGGGGCGCGCTCGTCGCGCCTCCCGGCCCGGACCGCGCCGGGGCTCCGGAGCCCGAATGAAGACACGCAAGACCGTCCTCGCCGTCCTCATCGCCCTCCTCGCCGCGGGCAGCGCGGCCGCGCAGGCGCCCGCCGCCGCTCCGGCAGGAGCACCGCCGCTCCCGAGCGGGGTCACGGCCTTCGAGGTCGCCCAGTACAACTCCTTCACCTGGTACGGCCGCTTCGGCTGGACGAACTGCGCCTTCGTCGACGTGGGCGACGGCGTCCTCGTCGTCGACACGGGCTGGTCGAAGAAGGACGGCGAGAACCTGAAGGCCCAGATCGCCGAGAAGACGAAGGGCAAGCCGGTCCGCTGGATCGTCCTGACGCAGACGGACCTCGACTCGAACGGGGGCCTCGAGGCGTTCCTCCCTTCGGACGCGACGATCTTCGTGAACGCGCGCGCCGCCGACCCGCTCGCGCGCGGGGTCCTCCGAGCGGAGCCGGGGAAAAAGTCGCCCACGGTCGTCGGCGTTGCGACGAGCCTCGTCGTCTCGGCCGGAGGGCGCCGCTTCGAGCTCCACGCCGCGGAGGGGGCGGCCCATTCCGTTCACGACCTCGTCGCGCTGAGCAGCGACAGCGGCCTCGCCTTCGTCGGAGACCTCGTGACCGCCGGCCGCTGCCCGAACCTCGTGAACCCGGAGGCGAACCCGACGGGCTGGCTGACGATGCTGGACCGGATCCGGGCGCTGAACCCGACCGGGCTCGTCTCGACCCGTGGCGAGCCGACGAAGCTCGTGTTCCAGGAGATCGAGCAGACGCGGACCTACCTCGACCGGGTCCTCGGGTTCCTGAAGGAGCAGAAGTCGAAGGCCTCGCCGGAGGCGAGGGTCGCGGCGGAGCTCTCGCTGAAGAAGATCGGCGACTACTGCCCCGTCGCCGCGGACAACACGAACGTCCTCACGCTCTACAGGCGGATGCGGGCGGACGGTACGTTCGGCCCGCCCCCGGCTCCCGGTGCCCCCGCGCGCTGAAGGCACGTCCCGGGGCGGGGGCGATCCGGGCTCTCCGAAGACGAAGATCCCGGCCGGCTGATCGGGCCGGCCGGGAAGGATCGGGAGAGCGACGAGTCCTCCGAACCTACCGTCGCCCTCTTCCTGTGGAGCCGCGTCCGCGGCCCTTCTTTCTTTCGCAGGGTCGATCCAGTGTCGCCCCGGAAAGAACCTTCGTCCTTCTCGAAAGAGCTTCGGGAACCCGCTTCAAATGTGGGCTCGCGATCCGCTCCTGTCAATGCCGCGAGGGGCGCGGCCAGCGCGCCTCGACCGTCGTCTGGATCCCACCGCGGGGCGTGAAGACGCCCCGCACCGACATCCGGCGGGGCCGCGTCGCGGCGACGAGGTCCTCCAGGATGCGGTTCACGACGTTCTCGTTGAAGATCCCGAGGTTCCGGTAGGCGAGGAGGTACTCCTTGAACGACTTCAGCTCGACGCAGTGCGCGTCGGGAACGTACGTGACGACGACCGTCGCGAAGTCGGGAAGGCCCGTCTTGGGGCAGATCGAGGTGAACTCCGGGATCGTGATCGTCACCTCGTAGTCGTCCGCGTACCGGGAGGGCCAGGTCTCGAGCGTCGGGAGCTCGGCTTTCGTCCCGGCGGCGGCGTGGTCGTCCGTGTAGCCCGTCGTCATGCGACGAGGATAGCCCGGCCGGGGGGCGGCACGGAATGTGCGACACTTCGCGGCCGATGGCCATATCGCCCGAGAAGCGCAAGCAGATCTTCAAGGACCTCCGGCAGCTCGTCCTGATGGCCGCGGTCATCCTGACGGGCCGTTCGGTCCTCGCCGACTGGTACGTCGTCCCGACCGGCTCGATGAAGCCGACGATCCTCGAGGGGGATCGCGTCTTCGTCTGGAAGTCGGCCTACCAGATCCGCGTCCCGTTCTCGAAGATCCGGATCCTGAAGACCGGCGAGCCCCGGCGCGGCGACGTCGTCGTCGTGAGGAACCCGGACGGCGGAAGCGTCCCGTTCGTGAAGCGGCTCATCGGCCTCCCGGGCGACGTCATCGAGCTCCGCAACGAGGCGCTCCTGGTGAACGGCAAGCCCCAGAAGGTCGAGTTCCTCCCGCCGCGGACTCTCGAGGACGGCGACATCGAGATCCTCGGGACCGAGTCGCTGGACGAGAGGACGCACCCGATCCGGGTCCTGCCGGAGAAGCCGGCGCTCCGGAACTTCGGCCCGATCACGGTGCCGGAGGGCGAAGTCTTCCTGATGGGAGACAACCGGGACGAGAGCCGGGACGCGCGCTTCTTCGGGACCCGTCCCTCCATCGACCTTCTGGGGCGGGCCGTGGGCGTCATGTGGAGCTGGAGCCCTCGGTTCGCCGACGGGCCGCGGCTCTCGCGCTTCGGGCGAGCCTTCATCACCTCGGCCCCACAGGCCCGGTCCTGAGACCGGCCGGCCGCAGGGGCCGTTTCTCGCGCGAGCCTTGCGCCGTCATGCGAATGGATCTATTCTAAATCTCGTGGTGAAGGGCGCCGAGCCGATCAAGGTCCTTCTGAAGGAGAGAGGGCTCCGCGTGACCGGGCCGCGTGTCGCGGTCCTCGCCTATCTCGCCACGACAGACCGCCACCCGACGGCCGAGGAGGTCGAGAGCGCCGTGAACTCCGGCGGGCCGGTCCTCTCGCGGGCCTCGGTCTACAACGTCCTCCACTCGCTCGTGAAGGCGGGCCTCGCGACGGGGCTGAGCGTCGACGACGGGCCGGCCCGGTACGACGCCCGCATCGGCCTGCACCACCACCTCGTCTGCCGGTCGTGCGGCCGGGTCGAGGACGTCGCGTGGGAGGACTTCGGCGTCGCCGAGCGGGGTGTCCTCCCGGACGGCCGCGACGTGAGGCCTCTCGCCGTCACGCTCGACGGCACCTGCGCCGTCTGCAGATGAGAAGAGGGGGGAGGCGCCGACGCCTCCCCCCTCCGGACGGCCGGGCGCGGGCTCAGCGCTTGTCCATCGGGACGTAGTCGCGCCGGGCCGGTCCGAGGAAGACCTGCCGCGGGCGCGCGATCTTCTGGTCGGGGTCGTTGACCATCTCGTGCCACTGCGCGAGCCAGCCGGCGGTCCTCCCGATCGCGAAGAGGACGGTGAAGTAGTCGGGCGGGAAGCCCATCGCCTCGTAGATGAGGCCCGAGTAGAAGTCGACGTTCGGGTAGAGCTTCCGCTTGACGAAGTAGTCGTCCTGGAGCGCGATCCGCTCGAGCTCGACGGCGATCGTCAGGAGCGGGTTCTTCCCCGTGACCTCGAAGACCTGGTCGGCGAGCGACTTGATGACCTTCGCGCGCGGGTCGTAGTTCTTGTAGACCCGGTGCCCGAAGCCCATCAGCTTCTTCTCGCCGTGCCCCTCCTTGACGTCCTTCACGAAGGCCGGGACGTTGTTGATCGTCCCGATTTCGCGGAGCATGGTGAGGACCGCCTCGTTCGCGCCGCCGTGGAGCGGCCCGTAGAGGGCGGAAATGGCGCCGGAAAGGCTGGAGTACGGGTCGGTCTGCGCGGAGCTGATCGCCCGCATCGCGTTCGTCGAGCAGTTCTGCTCGTGGTCCGCGTGAAGGATGAAGAGCACGTCGAGCGCCCGCTCGAGGACGGGGTTCACCTTGTACTTCGGCTCCGACATCTTCCGGAGCATCGAGAGGAAGTTGCCGACGTAGGAGAGCTCGTTGTCGGGGTAGACGTACGGGAAGCCGATCGTGTGGCGGTAGGCGAATGCCGCGATCGTCGGCATCTTCGCGATGAGGCGGATCGTGTGGTGGGCGCGCTGGCGCGGGTCGGTGACCAGCTTGGCCGCGGGGTAGAACGTCGAGAGCGCGCCGACCGTCGACTGCAGCATCCCCAGCGGGTGCGCGTCGTGCCGGAACCCCTCCATGAACTTCTTGATGTTCTCGTGGAGGTAGGTGTGATGCGTGACGTGGCGCGTGAACTCGGCGAGCTCGGCCTTCGACGGGAGCTCCCCGTTCCAGAGGAGCCAGGCGACCTCCAGGAAGCTCGACTTCTCGGCGAGCTGCTCGATCGGGTAGCCGCGGTACTCGAGAATCCCCTTGTCGCCGTCGATGAAAGTGATCTTCGACTTGCACGACGCCGTGTTCAGGAACGCGGGGTCGTACGTCATCAGACCGAAGTCCTCCGCGTTCACCTTGATCTTCCGGAGGTCCATCGCCTTGATCGTGTCGTTCTCGACCGGGACGACGTACTCCTTGCCGGTCCTGTTGTCCCGAATCGTGAGGGTGTTCTCGCTCATCCTCTTCCCCTTCCTTCCCGCGCTGGAGTGGAACGGGAATTCTAGCCCCGGGAGGGCCTGATTTCGGCGGAATCGAGGGACGGGCGGCGCCCGCGCCGATCCGGCGCCGCCGCCCGGGGCAGAGGCCTTGCTTAGAATGCGGCCGGGCCCGAGCGGCCCGAGCGGAGACCCGAATGAACGTCCGACGTTTCCTCGCCGAGGCCGCCGTCCTCGTCGTCCTCGCGGTCGCCTGCGCCCTCGTCTCGAACGCGTTCGCCGCGAAGGAGCGGCGCCTCGAGCTCCCGGGCGACTACCCGAACGCGACGAAAGTCCTGAACGCGGCGGAGCGCGCGGCGCTGCCGGCTTTCGACGCTGCGGGCCCGGCGACGTCCGAGGCCTTGCAGGAGACGACGGCCCCCGCACCGGCGGTCGCGCCGGCCGTCCCCTCGCGGACGCCGTCGGAGACGGGCGGCCCGGCGCCCGCGGGCGCACGCGACGCCGCTTCGTCGGCCCCTGCGGGCCCGCCGCCCGCCGCGGGAGCGGCCGACGCGATCGCGCGGCCGGCCCCGGCCGGCCTGCAGGCGGCCGCCGAGGCGCTGCGGAGATTTCCGCCGCACGGCCAGCCCTTCGTGGAGATCCCGGGCGACGCGGCCGCCTGGCTCCACGCCCGCGGGGTCCCCTTCCTCGACGCCCGCCGCTCGAAGGACTTCGCGGAGTCGCACGTCGCCGGCGCGCGCTCGTTCCCGGTCTGGGAGCCCGAGGTCGTGAAAGAGAAGGTCGAGGCCTTCCTCGCGGAGGGGCACGACCACTCGGCCCCCCTCGTCGCCTACTGCACCGGGGGGGACTGCGAGGACTCCCACATGCTCGCGCAGACCCTCTTCGGCGCCGGCTTCGAGAACGTCCTCGTCTACCGCGACGGCTTCCCGGACTGGCTCGCCCGCGGCGGACCCCTCTCGACCGGGAGGGGCCGGTGACGATCCGTGAGGCCCTGACCCATCCCTGGCTCACGGTGAGAACCCAGATCGCCCTCGGCCTCTTCTTCGTCGTCGCCGCGCTCCCGAAGATCGCGGACCCCCCGGGCTTCGCCCACATGGTCTACAACTACAAGATCCTCCCGGGCCCGCTCGTGAACCCGCTCGCCCTCGTCATGCCCTGGGCCGAGCTCCTGATGGGCCTCGCCCTGATGCTCGGGCTCTGGCGGCGAAGCGCGGCGACCCTCGTCGGTGCGCTCCTCCTCGTCTTCATCGTCGCGATCTCGGTGAACCTCCTCCGGGGGAACGCGATCGACTGCGGCTGTTTCGACGTTGCCGCCCAGAACCTGACGAGGGAGGAGAAGTTCCGGGACATGTGGGGGGTCCTCGTTCGCGACGTCGGGATGCTCTTCCTCGTCGCGCAGGGCCTCCTCGGGGCGGCCCGGGCGGAGCGGGACGCCGCCGCCTGACGGTCCCGTCTGCCGGACGGGGCATATCCGGCTATGATTCCCGCCCGTACAAGCAACGGAGAACGTCGCCGCCGTGCCGACCTCGCGTGACCTCGCCCTCTTGAAGGCGTTCGAGGCGGTCCTCGCCGAGGGCCGCTTCCTGGACGAGTCCCTCGGGACCCTCCTCGACCTGGCCCTCCGGTTCTTCGACGCCGTCGCCGTCGCGCTCCTCCCCGCGGGCGGGGCGCCGCCGATGAGCCGGGCCGGCGGTTCGCTCGTCTCGACGGCCGCCGAGCAGAGGCTCGCCCGCGTCCTCGAGGGGGTCCTTTCCGACGGGCGGGAGAAGCGCGTCGTCGAGACGGGGCTCGCCTTCCTCGGCGCGCCGGTCCGGACGGGCGAGAACGTCGCGGCGGGATTCGGGATCTGCCTGCCGCAGTCGTCGGCGAAGGGGACCGACGTCGACGACGGCCTCCGTTCGTTCGGTCAGGTCTTCGGCCGTCTCCTCGAGAGGGAGCGGAGCGTCGCGACACTCGTGAAGCGCCGCGAAGAGGCGGTCGCCCTCTTCGAGCTCGCCTCCGGGGCGCTCCACACGCTGAACGCGGACGAGGTCGTCCGTCTCACCGCCGCGTCGCTCCAGCGGCAGCTCGAGTTCGACCAGGTCCGCGCGTTCCGCTACCACGCCGCCAAGCGCGAGGTCGAGCAGATCCTCGGGCAGGGGACCTCGCCCGGGACGGCGGGGAGCTTCGTACCCGGGCAGCGGCGTCCGCTCGGGGAGGACCCGCTCCTCGCCCGCGCCCTCGAGGCGCGCGGACCCGTCTTCGAGGACGAGGACGCGGACGACAGCAAGGGCCCGCGCCGCCGCCGCCGCCTCGCCCTCCCTCTCGAGCAGGGCGAGACGGTCTTCGGGTTCCTCGCGATGTCGCGCCGCGGCTCGTTCGTCCTGACGGCGCAGGAGATGCGCCTCGTGCAGGAGCTCGCGCGCCTCTCGGCGGGCGCGCTCGAGAAGGCGCGCCTCATCGACGCGGAGCGGCGGACGGCCGAGCGGATCGCGTTCGTGAACCGCGTCCACGCCGCGCTCGGAGGGCTGACGGAGCTCGACGAGATCCTCGAGAGGACGGCGCGGGAGATCGGCACGCACTTCGACCTCGAGCTCTGCGCGGTCCAGCTCCGTCCGCTCGACGCCCTCCAGGGCCTCTCCTCCTTCCACTGGAAGGCGGGCGGCACGGACGCGCGAGGGCGCGAGGAGATCCCGAGAGCCCTGTTCGAGCTCCTCGCGGCGGAGGACTCGCACGTCCTCCTCCCGGACGTGGCGGCCGACGAGAAGGGGCTCTCGCTCGTCCCCGCCCCCGAGGCGCTCCGCGACCTCCCGAAGCCCCTCGGCCTCGTCGCGGTCCCGCTCGCCTCCCGCGGGGAGATCGTCGGCGTCCTCCTCGGCCTCGGCGCGGGGCGTCCGTGGGTGTTCGGGCCGCCGATGCTCCGGTCGTTCCAGGCCCTCGCGGTGGAGGTCTCGCTCGCCGTCACCTCGGCGCGGCTCCTCCTGCGGGAGCGCGACTCGTACCGCTTCCTCGACCGCCTCCGCGAGGTCGGGCGGACCTTCTCGACGACCTTCGACGGGCCGCGCATCAAGCACGCCCTTTGCGAGCAGGCCGTCGCCCTCCTCGGCGGCGAGAGCGCGCAGTTCTGGGACGCCGACGCCCAGACGAAGTCGCTCCGCGTCCTCGCGCAGTGGGGCGCCGAGGCCGGTGGCGAGGCCCTCCGCACCGTCCCGACGGAGAACGGCGCGCACCCCGTCGTCCGCGCCTGGCTCGAGAAGTCGCTCGTCCTCGTCGGGGGAGCCGAGGTGGGCCTCCTCTACCCGCCCGCCCCGGGGTCCGCTCCCGCGCCCGGCCTTCGCGCCGCGGCCGTCCCGCTCCTCTTCCAGGACGAGCAGATCGGCGTACTCAGCTTCGCCTTCCGCGCGCCGGGCGACGGCTGGCCCTCGGAGCTCGGGGGGAGGCTCGCCCTCCTCGCGGACGCCGCCGCGGTCGCCCTCCACAACTCGCGGCTCATGAAGATCATCGAGCAGCAGACGGAGCGGGACGCCGTGACCGGTCTCTACAACCAGGGCGCGATCCTCCGGCGGCTCGACTCCGAGCTGAAGCGCGCCGAGCGAGGCGGCCACCCGCTTTCGGTCGCGCACCTCTGCGTCGACGGCCTCGCCGAGGCTTCTCAGCGCTTCGGCGCCTCCTACGGCGACGCGCTCCTGCCGAAGATCGCCGCGCAGCTCGTCCGCGCGACGCGCTCGGTGAACATCGTCGGCCGGGGGAAGGGGGACCGCTTCTGGATCCTCATCTTCGAGGCGGACAAGACGACGGCGAAACGCGCCGCGGAGGCGATCCAGAAGAACTTCCTCTCCGCGGCGGACAGCCGTCTCGAGGCGACGGGGCTGAAGTTCACGCTCACGGTCGGCCTCGCGGCCTACCCGGAGGACGCCTTCGACACGGCGAGCCTCCTCTCGAGGGCCGAGGAGGCGCTCGACGACGCGGCGCGAACGGGGCCGGGAGCCGTCGCCCTCTACGGGGCGCTCGCCGGCGCGGACCTGGGCGAGCCGGCGTAGCCCCGGCTTTCGCAGCCGCCGCGCGGCAGAAGCGTGACGCGCTTCTCACCCGCCGCGGCCCGCGCGGCCGTATCCTCTCCCGAGAAACGAGGACGCCATGGCCGTGACTCCCGGAACCCTCCTGGGCCGCTATCGCCTCCTCGAGCGCGCCGGAGCCGGCGGGATGTCGGAAGTCTGGCGCGCCGAGGACCAGACGCTTCACCGCACGGTCGCCGTCAAGGTCATCCACGACCCGATCGCGGCCGACCCGACGTTCGCCGAGCGGTTCCTTCGCGAGGCGCGCCTCGTCGCGGGGCTCGAGCACCCGAACATCCTCTCCGTCTACGACTTCGGGACGGCTCCCCTCGAGGGCAAGGAGGTCTCGTACCTCGTCATGCCCCTCGTCTCCGGCGGCTCCCTGAAGGAGAGGATCACGGGCCCCGTGCCGCCGGCCGACGCGGTCCCCTGGCTCGCGGCGATCGCCGCGGCGCTCGACCACGCGCACGCGAAGGGGATCCTCCACCGCGACGTGAAGCCGGGGAACGTCCTCCTCGACGCGGCGGGCCGGCCGCTGCTCGCGGACTTCGGGCTCGCACGGAGCGCCGACTCCGTCTCGGGGCTGACCGCGACCGGGACCGTCATGGGGACGCCGTCCTACATGGCCCCGGAGCAGGCGATGGGGAAGGCGCTCGACGCACGGGCCGACCAGTACGCCCTCGCCTGCATCGCGTTCGAGATGCTGACGGGGCGGGTGCCGTTCAAGGCGGACACGCCGCTCGCGGTCCTCCACCAGCACGTCGCCGTGCCGCCCGACCCGGTGACGTCGTTCGTCGGCGGCCTGCCGCCCGGCGTCGACGACGTCCTCGCGCGGGCTCTCGCGAAGGACCCGTCGCAGCGCTACGCGACCTGCACGGAGCTCGTCTCGGCCCTCGCGGCCGTCTTCGGGCTCTCGCTCGGGGCCGCCACTGCGGTCACCTCGCCGTCGCGCGTCGTGCCGGCTCCGCCCGCGCCGCCGACGATCCACGCGGCGCCGACCGTGCTGGAGGCCGGCGGCGCCGCGATCGGCGACCTCCCGACCGTCGCCACGGCGGGCGCGGCCCTCGTCTCCTCGGGCATCTCGACTCCCGAGGCGAAGATGGCCGCCGCCGCCTCGATCCCGCCGCCTCCTCCTGCCCCGCGGCCGAAAAAGGGGCCGAGCCCCGTGCTCCTCGCCGCGGCGGCGGTCGCCGTCGTCGCGCTCCTCGGGGCAGGAGGCTGGCTCCTCTGGAAGCGCCTCGCGCCGGGCGGCGCGGAGGACGCGACGACGGGGTCGTCCTCCCTCGCGAGCCTCGGTCCGGGGAGCGGCGCCGCTCCCTCGAGCGAGGCCCCCGCCGCGGAGGCTGGTCCGGGAGCGGCGCCGGCCGGGCAGGCCGCGGAGAGCGGAACGGCGCCCTCGGCCGAAACCGGGGCGACCCCGGGCGAGACGCCCGAGACGGCGCCGATGGGGCAGGTCGCCGAGACGGCCCCGACGCCGGCGCCCGCGGGCGGCGGAAGCGCCCGCGAGACTTCGCCGGGGCCGCCGTCCGGCTCGCGAGCCGGACGCACGACGGGCGCCCCGCGCGACGCGGCCGCGTCGTCCGGCGACGCCGGGGACGCGGCGCGGCAGGAGGTCGTCCTCCCGCGCAGCGAGGCGATCGTCGACGGCGGGAGCTGGTCGCTCGACACGCGGGTCGAGGCGGCCTATCGCGCTCTCGACACCCGGCGGACGAAAGGGACGCTGACCCGGGAGGCGCTCGCGGAGGCGGGCGGGGCGGCGCGGGAGGTGAGCGCGACGAGCGACGAGCCCGAAGCGCGCTTCATCGACCTCTACACGCGCGCCGGGAGCGCCTTCCTGAACGGCGACAACATGACCGCCTGGCAGCAGCTCCGGGAGGCGTTCCGGGTCGACTCCTCGGGGGCAGCGGGCGGCCGGGTCCTCCGCTTCGTCCGCCGGGTGATGAAGGGGAAGGGAATGAACCCGGGGAGGGACATGAACTGGATCCTCGGGCTCGCATTCGGGGACGTCCGTGGGGACCTCGACGAAGAGCTCGAGGCGGCGGCGGAGCGCGCGCCGGGGAACGCCGCGGTTCTCTTCGCGCGGGCCCTCCGGGCGGTGGAGACGCGCGACGCGAGCACGGCCCGCGCCCTCCTGAAGCAGGGTTGCGACGACGGGATCGACGAGGCGTGCGCGCTCCTCGGGCAGCGGTAGCGGAAGCGGAAGGCGCGGCGGGCCGCCCCGCCCCCCCCGCCCCCGTCGCGCCCGCGCCCCCCCGGCAGTTGGTGGTGAAGTCCCCCCGCAGGGAGCCGGCGCCCCTCCAGACCGAAGCCGTCGAGAGCCGTGCGCCGAGGACCTTCGTCACCTTCACGCGGCCGACCTTCGTCTCGTCGGCGCCGAGGACCTCGCCGGTGTCGGGGTCCTTGATGACGTTCCCGACGCGGTAGACGTCGAACTCCTCGCCCTCCTTCACGCCGGCCTCGGCGCCGACGTTCAGGTAGACGGAGCCCCCCTCGACCTTCGCGATCTTCCCCGCGACGCCCGAGGCGTCGTCCGCGCCGCCGAGCCCGGAGCTCGGGGCGCCGACCTTCGACATCGAGGCCGCGAGCTTCACGACGACGGGGCGGAGGACCCGGTCGAGCTTTCGCTTGTCCTCGACGCCGCCGCCGGCGCCCGCGACGTAGACGCTCGCGTCGGAGGTCGACTCGGTCGCCGAGTCGGCCCAGACGATCTCGCCCGTCGTCGTGTTGATCATCCGGGCGTCGATCGCGGCGTCCATCTTCTGCGACCCGACCCTCACGGACGGGATCCCGAAGACGCCCGGGACGCGGGCCCCCCGGTTCGCGACGCCGAGCTCGGTGAGGGCGCCGGTGACGATGTACTCGACGCCGAGGAGCTTGCCCGCCTTGACGGCGGTCTTCGGGTCGATCTCGCCGGAGAGGGAGAGGTTCTTCTCCTGCATGATCGCGGCGAGCTGCTCGCGCTCGATGACGCGGTACTTCCCGCTCTTGACGAGCTCGGTGACGAGCATGTCCTGGGCGGCCTCGCCGGCGCGGTACCAGGAATAGTGCTGGGTCTTGTCCTTGAACTCGATGACGGCCACGCGGGGCTTCGCGGCGAGGGCGGGGAACGAGGCGAGAACCGCGAGAAGGCCGGCGGCCACGGGGAGACGATGCTTCATGGGCTTCCTCCGTTCGGCGGCGATTCTCCGCCGCCCCGCCTCCCCACTTCAACCGGCGTGCCGGGCCTACACTGTGCCGGTGGACACGGAAGGGGACGATCCGGTCGTCCTCCCACTCGAGGACGCGATCGACCTGCACCCGTTCCGCCCCGCGGAGACGGCCTCGGTCGTGGAGGAGTACCTCGCGGAGGCGGCGGCCCGGGGGTTCCGGGAGGTCCGGATCGTCCACGGCCGCGGCATCGGCGCGCAGCGGAGGATCGTCCGGACCGTCCTCGCCCGCTCGCCGCTCGTCGAGGAGTTCCGCGACGCCCCGCCCGAGCGGGGCGGATGGGGAGCGACGGTCGCCCTCCTCCGCTCCGCCCCGCCGGTTCGCTAGACTCCGCGGTCGCGCATGAACGCCACGAAGAGAACGACCGTCATCCGCAGCTCCGGCGGCCACGTCCCTCCTCAGGTCGTCACGAACGAGATGATCTCGAGGATCATGGACACGTCCGACGAGTGGATCGTCCCGAGGACCGGGATCCGCGAGCGCCGCTTCGTCGAGCGCGGTGTCGGGCCAGCCGAGCTCGCCGAGCACGCCGCGCGGAGGGCGCTCGAGAAGGCGGGGCTCGCTCCCTCGGACGTCGACCTCGTCGTCTTCGCGACGATGACGCCGGATCACTACTTCCCCGGCAGCGGCGGCCTCCTCGCGGCCCGCCTCGGGATGTCGACGACCCACGCCCTCGACATCCGGATGCAGTGCGCGGGCTTCCTCTCGGGCCTCCAGACGGCGGACGCGTTCATCCGCTCCGGGGCGGCCGACAGGGTCCTCCTCGTCGGGGCGGAGGTCCACTCGGGCCTGATGCCCTGGCCCGAGCCGGTCTGGGACGTGATGCTCGGGAGGAGCCCGGGACCGTGCGACCCGGAGTGGTTCGCGAAGGCGACCTCGATGCGCGACCGGGCGGTCCTCTTCGGCGACGGCGCGGGGGCGATGGTCCTGGAGGCGAACGAGTCGGGCGACGGCCGCGGCTTCCTCGGCTTCGTGATGAGGACCGACGGGAACCACTGGGACAAGCTCTACGTCCCCGGCGGCGGCTGCAGATCGCGCCCCTACTTCACGCCCGAGATGTTCGAGAGCTTCGGCACGATCCCCGTCGTGGAGGGCCGTCAGGTCTTCCGCCTCGCGAGCCACCTCATGCCGGAAGCCGTCCGCGAGGTCCTCGCGAAGACGGGCCACGCGCTCGAGGAGCTCGACCTCCTCCTCATGCACCAGGCGAACCTGAGGATCAACGAGTCGGTGCAGAAGGTCCTCGGGCTCCCGGACGAGAAGGTCTTCAACAACATCCAGAAGTACGGGAACACGACGGCCGCGACGCTCCCGCTCGTCTACGACGAGGCCGTCGAGGCAGGGAGGATCCGGCCGGGGGCGCTCGTCGGGTTCACGGCCCTCGGCGCCGGCCTCCACTGGGGCGCCGCGCTCGCCCGGATCTGAGCCGTCCCCCTGCCGCGGCCGCCCTGCGGCGGCCGTCAGCGGGTCACTCGCCCCGAGCGCGTCCGCGAGCCGTCGAGGAGCTCCGCGAAGATGTTCGCGAACATCTCCGCCGAGGAGGGGCCGTCGGCCGTCACGATGCCGCCCCCGATGACGACGGGCTTCTTCTCGTAGCGGGCGCCGCCGTCCTTGAGCGCGCGAAGGGCGTCCGGCGTGAGCCAGATCGTCGCCGGCTTCCCCTCGAGGAGGCCCGCCTTCGCGAGGAGGCCGACGCCGAGCGAGAGGCCGCCCGCGGGCTTCCCGTCGTGGACGACCATCCGGAAGAACTTGTGGGCGATCCCGTTCTCCCAGATCTCGACGGAGCCGGGGCCGCCGACGACGACGGCGCCGGCGTACTCCGTCGGACGGACCTCGACGATCGACACCGCTTCCTGTGCGGCTCCGCCCAGGCCGGAGACGGGCCCGGCGGACGTCGACGCGACGACGACCTCGGCGCCCGCGGCCTCGAGGACGCGCCGCGGCTTCTCGAGCTCCTCGTCCTGGAAGCCTTTCGGCGCGACGAAGAAGAGGACCTTCAGACCCTTGAGGTTCTGCGGCACGTGAGCCTCCCTTGACGTTGGCCGGACGATCCCAACCGCGAGCCCGGGTGTCAAGCGGGCCCCGGCGCCCGCGCCGCCGGCCTCCCGGCGCCCGTCAGCCGGCCGGCTCGAGGCAGCGCGGCCCCTCGCGCGACGGCGCGTTGACCCAGGAGGAGACGGGCCAGGCCTCCATGCGCGCCTCGTCGAACGGGGCGAGGCAGCGGGCGAGCTCGGCGGGGGAAAGCTCTCCGGTCCGTCTCCAGACGTCCTCGGCCTCGGCGTCGAGGATCACGGGCATCCGCGGGTGGACCGTCCGGACGAGCGCGTTCGCCTCGGTCGTGACGATCGCGAACGACTCGAGCGGCGCTGCGCCGGGCGTCTCGCGCCGCTCCCAGATCCCGGCGAAGGCGAAGGGGCCGCCTCCCGCGAGGCGGAAATGCCACGGCGTCTTCCGCGACCCCTCGGCCTTCCACTCGTAGAAACCGTCCGCCGGGACGAGGGCCCGGCGCCGTCTCAGGGGGTCGCGGAACATCGGCTTGCCGGCGATCCCCTCCGCGCGGGCGTTGATCGGGCGGAGGCCGGCCGGATCCTTCGCCCAGGACGGCAGGAGGCCCCAGGCGAGGAGGGCGAGCTCGGGCCCGCCGGGCCCTTCCCGGACGACGGGCGCGAGCGTCGAGGGGGCGACGTTCCAGCGCGGCGTCCACGCGAGCCCTTGCGGGAGGCGCGCGCCGAAACGCGCCGCGAGGGCGTCGGCCGGGCTCGTCTGGACGTAGCGGCCGCACACGGCGTCACCCCGCGGCCTTCTCCCCGGGCTCCTTTCTCTCCTCCTCCGGCTCGGGGTCCGGCGTCCTCTCTCCGAGGAGCGCGGCCCACGGGGCGAACCGCTCGAAGCGCTCGCCGACGACCTTGACCGTCGCCGTGAGCGGCACCGCGAGGATCGCTCCTGGGAGGCCCCAGAGGATCCCCCAGAAGAGGAACGCGACGAGGACGGCGAGGGGGTGGAGGCGGACGCGGCTCCCGACGATGAAGGGCGTCAGGACGTTCCCCTCGAGGAACTGGACGACCGAGTAGAAGAGGAAGACCTTCAGGGCGAGGAACGGCTCGTCCGTCCCGAGGAACGCGACGAAGAGGGCCGGCGTCGTCGAGAGGATGACGCCGACGTAGGGGAGGAGGACGCAGAGGCCGGCGAGCGGGCCGAGGACGTAGCTGTAGGGGACCTCGAGGACGAGGAGGCCGGCCGTCGTGATGCACGCGGTGATGAGGACGACGAAGAGCTCGCCGAGGACGTAGCCCGAGAGGACGTGCGCGACGTTCACGGCGAAGTCGGACGCGGCGCGCCCCCCCTTGCGCCGGAGGATCCGCGTGAGCGCGCCGGAGTACTTCTCGCGGTCCTTGAGCATGAAGAAGGCGAGCATCGGGACGGCCGCCGTGTAGAGCGCGAGGGAGAAGACCGTCCGCACCTGGAGGACGACGCGGGCGACGGAGTCGAGCATCCCCTCCTCGAGCCGCACCGAGCGGACGCCCGCCTTCTCGCCTTCGGAAAGGAGCCTCCGCGTCCCCTCCTCGATCCTCGAGAAGAGGCCGCGCGCGCGGGCGGTCAGACCCTGGATCTTCCGCTCGTAGTCGGGCCAGTCGCGTGCGAAGGCCTGCGCCTGGTCGAGGGCGTTCACGATGAAGAACGTCACGAGCGCGCAGAGGAGGAGGAGGACGACGAAGGCCGCGAGGCCGCGCGGGACGCGAACCTTCTCGAGGAGCTCCACGAAGGGGTGCAGGGCGAAGGAGAGGAAGAGGGCGAAGAAGAGCGTGACGAAGAGGATCTTGCCGGCCCAGAGGAGGCCGACGACGGCCGCCGTCGCGAGCACGACGAGCGCGCGGGAACGAAAAGCCCCGCCGAGAGCGGGGCTCGTTCCGGTCGTGAAGGCGCCGCTGCTGTCCAAGCGGGGCCAGTTTAGCGCGGACGGCTGAAGACGCGGACGGCCGGCGCGGGGCCGGCCGTCCGGGCGGTCGCGGTGCGGCGGGAAGGCCTAGGGGAAGGTCACCGTCACGACGGCGCGCCGGTTCCTCGTCGCGTCGTCGCCGGCCTCGGCGTCGCCCCTCGCGTCGACCTGGATCCGGGAGGCGTCGATGCGGTGCCGGACGACGAGGTACTCCTTCGCGGCGTCGGCGCGGGCCTTCGCGAGGGCGGCGTGGTCGCCCTTCTCCTTCGGGTCCGTGTGGCCGACGATCGTGCAGGTCGCCGAGAGGTTGTTCTTCAGGCGGAGGGCGACGCCGTCGAGGATCGCTTTCGCGATGTTCGTCAGGCGGCTCTTCGCGGCGTCGAAGAGGATCTCGTCCGTCGTGGAGGTCTCCGGCTTCGGCGGCGGCGGCGCCTCGACGACGGGGGCGGGGGCCGGCTCGACGACGGGCGCCGGGGCGGGAGCGGGCGTCGGCTCGGCCGGCGGCGGGACGTGGGGCGACGGGACGACCTTCGGGGCCTCGACGACCTTGGCCGGCTGCGGGGCCCAGGAGAGCTGGAGGAGGCCGCCGAGGCTGCTCGGGGAGCTGCCGTGCTTCACCCAGCGGTCGATGTTCGCTCGGAGGCCCGCGCCGGCGACGAGGCCGCTGTCGCCGAGGGCGAAGCGGGCCCCGAGGACGGCGTCGGTGAAGTCGGGCGGCTCCGTCGTGCCGCCGTCGTACATGACGCGATGGATCTCGAAGATCCCCTTGAGCCGGTCGGGGATGATCGGGACACCGACGCCCGCGGACCAGCGCATCTCGTTCGAGACGTCGTAGTCCTCGAACTCGACCCCCCAGTCCGACGTCCAGAGGTACGCGAACTGGCCGGTGAAGATCCCGTAGGTGCCGGAGAAGCCCCATTCCCAGTCGGTCCGGTAGTTCGAGAGGGCGTGCGGGTCGCTCCGGGACTGAGTCGGGATGTAGGCCGCGCCGAAGAGCGCGACCTTCACCGGGTCGTTCGGGTTCACGATGAGCTTGGTCCCGATGCGGAGCTTGTCCGTCTCGTCGTGGTCGACCTCGCCGACGCGGTTGCGTCCGGCGAAGTTCCCTCCCCAGAGGCGGTCGGAGGCGGAGTAGTAGCGCTGGCCCGCCGTGAACGAGGCCTCCCAGTTCGGGAGGAGGCCGTACGTGACGGTGAGCCCGAGCTTGTCCGTGCTGTAGAGCATCGGGTCGGCGGCGAGCGGCGCCGCGTACGGGATCGGCGCGGCCGTCCGGTCGTACATGCTGTAGAAGAGCGAGAACGCGAAGCGTCCCGGCGCCACCGTCCGCGCGTCCGAGATCCCGAAGAGCCCGGTCTCGCCGGTGAGGCTGGGAGCCACCTGTGCGCTCAGCGGAGTTGCCGCGAGAAGAGCCACGGCCAGCGCGAGGAGGAGTCCGGTCCGCATCCGTCGCATCGAGTCTCCTTATTTCCAGCCGGGGACCGGACGGGTCGTCCCCTGTCCGGGGAAGGGGAAGGCGCTCCGCGTCCTGGGCTCGGATCAGTTGTCAAGAGTCTAGCAGCACGGGATTTCCCGGCAAAGTCAATTGACCGTGCGGACCGTCATCAGGAACCGAGGCGAGCCCGAACGCCCCAGGGACCGCGCGGCGAGGGCGGAGACGAAGACCCGGTACCTCAGGACGCGGAGGGAGACCTCGAACCCGATTCCGGCGTCGTACCGGAAGTCCCCGAGGCGCGTGTAGACCTCGCGCCCCATCCCGGCGTTCCCGGCCCCGGCGTAGGCGACGGCGTAGAGAGTGTCCCAGGAGGCCTTCAGGAACTCGGCGTTCCGGGCCACGAAGACGGGGACGAACCCCTCCAGCGTCAGGTGGACCTCGTCGGTCCCGAAGGGGCCGTCGCGGATCCCGCGCAGCGCGTCGCGCCCCTCGAGGGAGAAGTACTCGGCCGCGGGGATCCGGTAGGGGAGGCCTGTCGACGGCTCGCCGTCCGGATCCTCGGGCTTGTAGGGGAAGAAGCCTGCGTGGAGGCGGCCGACGACCCGCCCGCGTCCGATGTCGAGCGCCTGGACGGCCTCGCCCTCCACCTTGAGGTACTCGTAGTCGAGGAGCGGGGCTCCGTAGGTGACGCCGAGCGAGAGGCCGCGCCCGCCCGGTCCGAAGGCGCGGGTGACGGTGAAGAGGTTCCTGACGCGGTCGTTCGGGTCGCCCGAGATCCGGTTCGCGAAGTCGTCGTCCTCGGTCCCCCACTGGAAGCCGGCCTTCCCGAAGAGGTTCGTCCTCCCGTCGTCCGCCGCCTCGTGGGGCTTCTTCGCGCCGGAGACGTTGAAGCGGTCGACCTCGGCGAGGAGGATCAGGCGCCCGTGGAGCCCCACGGGCCTGCGGACGAACGCGGAGAGGCCGCGGACGCGGTCGTAGCCGAGCGAGAGCGACTCGAGCGCCGGGAACGAGACCCGGTCGAACGCGGCGAGCGTGAAGCTCTGGCGCGAGCCGTAGTACTTGTAGCGGAGATAGGCCTCGATGTCGCCCGAGACGAAGTCGTACTCGAACTGGGTCTCGTAGAGCGAGCTCCTCACGAGCCGCGAGAGCCGGATCTCGGCCTGGCCCTCCGGGACGTAGACCGCGATCCGGGGGATGAACCCCGCGAGCTCGCCGCGCGGAGCGTCCGCGGCGAAGGTCGGCGATGCGACGAGCGCGAGGAGTGTGAGGGCGCGCCTCAAGCCCGACGAGTATAGGAACTGCGCGCGCGGAGCGCTGGGGCGCTCCGGTCCGAAGACGAAGTCCAGCCCGGCGGCGGGCATCGCCGGGACAGCTGACGAAGTGCGCGGAAGGGAAGCCCGGCGCTCCGGGGCGCGGAAGGGTCAGGGAAACCCGGCCGCGGGTTTCCCTGCAACACTTCAGAGCAGCGGGGCCATCTTCTCGCGGAAGGCGATGCTCGCCTCGCGTCCGCGGAGGCCGGCGACCGTCTGCTCGAGGCTCCGGATCAGCTCCCGCACGACGTCGAGGCCACGCCCTTTGTCGACCTCGCCGAGCGCCGCGCGGTAGAGGCGGTCGATCGCCGGGTCGCCCGGCGAGAGGGCTGCGCTCTCGGCTTCCTGCTTCACCTTCGTGCAGAGGATCTGGAGGCTCCGGCGCTCGTCGCCCCGAGTCACGGCGTTGAAGACGCCGCTGTGGGTCGTCACGACCGGACCGGACGGCGAGGCCGGAGGCGCCGGGACGACGGCCACGGGCGCGGGGCGAGCCTCGGCCCGGACCCGGATCTCGACGAGCTCGGCCGTGATCAGGCCGTAGAGCGTCTTGGCGACCTCGAAGGCGGAGAGGCGCGCCGCGCGCGCGATCTCCTCGATCGACCGGACGCCGTCGATGCCGGTGACGACGAGCCACTCCATCGGCGTCAGCGTGACGGGCTCGCTGAGCCCCTCGCGGCAGACGAGCTGCGGCACGGCGTCCGTCGTCGGAATCTTCTTCGAGAGGATCTTCCACTCGTCGCTCCGCCGCGCCGCCTCCATGAGGAGGTTCGTGTTGGAGCGCGTGATCGTCCGCGTGTCTCCCTCGACCCCGGGCGAGAACTGGAACTGCCCTTCGTTCCAGAGCGCGAGCGCGTAGACCGCGTCCTCTCCCTCGACGTCGTTGACCTTCGCGTGCGTGATCTGTCCGCCCTGGATGTAGACGGCGCCGCGCTCCGCCCCCCGCGTCAGGGAGAACATCCCGGTCTTCCCCGAGACGGCGACGAGCTGAACGATGTCCGCGAGGGGGAGTTCTTTGAGGGAGCCTTGGAAAGACATCTCTGCGCGTTCTCGCGAGACGGGACGATAGCACCCGCTCGGGGGATGCTCAACCGGCCACGCGGGGGCGAACGGACGGAGATCCCCCGCCGGGACGCGTCCCGCGCCGGCCCGCGGCCGTGCGGAAGCCGTGCGTCAGGGCCGCCGCGGCGGCGTCTGCGGCGTCGAGCGCGAGGCGCGCGCCTCCGGCCGGTGTCCCGAGGAGGGAGAGGACCATCCTTCGGACCTGCTCCTTGCCGGCCTGCCCGGTTCCGGTGACGGTCTTCTTGATCTCGGCCGGCGTCACTTCGGCGACGGGAAGCGCCGAACGCGCGAGAGCGAGGAGGAGGACGCCGCGCGCCTCTCCGAGCGTGATGAGGCTCTGCGGGTTGACGCCGGAGAAGACCTTCTCGACGGCCGCCTCGTCGGGGCGCTCGCGGGCGACGACGGCGAGGAGGCCGTCGTGGAGCGCGAGAAGGCGCTCCGCGAACGGGGTCGACGTGTCGGGCCGGAGGACTCCCGCCGCGACGAGGCGTGGCGGACCGTCGAAAGAGACGACGGCCCAGCCGGCGGCGCGGCTCCCCGGGTCGACGCCGAGGATCCTCACCGCCGATCGCGGCTCAGGCGTCCTGCAGGTACTGGTCGTCGATGTCGCCGCTCGACCAGACCTTCTGCACGTCGTCGTTGTCTTCGAGCATGTCGAGGAGCTTCAGGAGCCCCGGACCCTTGTCGCCGACGGCGACGGTCGTGGCCGGCGTCATCTGGAGCTCGGCGGTCTGGAGCGTGAAGCCCTTCGCCTCGAGCTGGGACTTCACCGTCTCGAACGAGGCGAGGTCCGTCACGATCTCGTAGACGTCGGAGTCCTCGGCCTTGAAGTCCTCCGCCCCCGCCTCGAGAGCCGCTTCCATCAGGGCGTCCTCGGAGACGGCGCCCTTCTCCACGGCGATGTAGCCCTTCTTGGAGAACTGGAACGCGACGGAGCCGGCCGAGCCCATGTTGCCGCCGTACTTCGTCAGGAGGTGGCGGATCTCGGCGGTCGTCCGGTTCTTGTTGTCGGTCATCGCCTCGATGAGGATCGCGGCGCCGCCCGGCCCGTATCCCTCGTAGACGACCTCCTCGTACGTGACCCCCTCGAGCTCGCCCGTTCCCCGCTTGATGGCCTTGTCGATGTTGTCCGCCGGCATCGAGGCCTTCTTGGCGGCCTGCACCGCGCTGCGCAGGCGAGGATTCGACTCCACGGCGCCGCCGCCGACCTTGGCGGACATCGTGATTTCCTTGATCAGCTTCGTGAAGAGGCGGCCGCGCTTGGCGTCGGCGGCGCCCTTCTTGTGCTTGATCGTGCTCCATTTGTTGTGTCCGGACATGGCTCACCTCGAGGAGTGCGGGCCGCTCGGGCCGGGATTCAGGAGCCGCGGAGTCTAGCAGGAGAACGGCCCGGCGGGGCGGGCCTCCAGGACGCCGTCGGGCCGGAGCGACAGGCGGGCCGGGAACCGGCTCCCGGGGCCGGGGGCCCCGGGAGGGAGCGCGACCTCGACGTAGGTCTCCGTCAGGCCGGCTCCCCCGCGCAGCGCGACGACGTCGGCAGGCTGTCCGTCGTGGGTCCGGACGTAGCGTTGCCTCAGGCGGCCGTCGAGGTCGCGCAGGAGGCGGGCGCGCCGCGCGACGATGCCCCGCGGGACGGCGGAAGCCTCGGCGAGGCGGGCCGCCGCGGTCCCCGAGCGGGGAGAGAACGGGAAGACGTGGAGCGACGCGAGCGGGAGGTCGCGCAGGAGCGCCGCCGTCTCCTCGAACTCGGCCTCCGTCTCCCCCGGGAAGCCGGCGAGGACGTCCGTCGCGAGATGGACCCGCGGGTTCGCGCGGGCGACGCGCGAGAGGAGCGCGCGGAACCGTGCGGCCGTCATACCGCGCCGCATCCTCCTGAGGACGGCGTCGGAGCCCGACTGGAGCGGGAGGTGAAGGTGGGGCGCGACGACGCGGGAGCCGGCGACGAGGTCGAGGAGCGCCTCTCCCGCCTCCATCGGCTCGACGGAGGAGAGCCGGACGCGGCAGGCCGGCGGCCGGGCCTCGAGCGCCGCGAGGAGAGAGACGAGGCTCTCGCCCCGCTCCCTCCCGAACCCCGCGAGGTGGATGCCGCAGAGGACGACCTCCGGGACCGCGGCCTCGCCGAGCGCCCGGATCGCCTCCTCGACCTTCTCCGTCGGCGCGCTCCGCTCCGGCCCGCGGAGGGACGGCACGATGCAGAACGCGCAGCGTCGTCCGCAGCCGTCCTGGATCTTCAGGAACGCGCGCGTCCGGCCTGGAGCCGCACCCGCCGCGAGCGGGGAGGCGAGCGCCTCCGAGGGCGTGAGGGAGAGAGCGGCACCCTTGCCGGGGAGGAGCCCGGCCGCCGCGTCCTCGAGAAGGCGTGGGAGCGTGCCGGAGGAGCGGTGGCCCGCCACGACGTCGACCTCGGGTCTCCGGGCGAGCCCGTCGGGGTCGCGCTCGGCGAGACACCCGGTCACGGCGAGGAGCGCGCCCGGATGCTCGGCCCGGAGACGGCGGAGGAGGCGGAGCGCGTCGCGGTCGGCGCGAGCCGTCACCGTGCAGGCGTGGAGCACGACGACGTCCGCCGTCGCACCGGGCCGCGAGCGCGAGAGGCCGGCCGACTCGAGGAGGCGGGCGAGGACCTCGGCCTCGACCTGGGCGACCTTGCAGCCGAGAACGTGGACGGCGTACGCTCGGCGAACCGCGCCGGGCGCCGTGTCCGGGCCGCCGGACTTCGTTGACAGGCCCACTTCCGGGGCGATAATAAGTGACTTTCCGGAGGCGACTTCGGAGTGCGGGGGGGACCGGGCCGCAGGCCCCACGAAGTATGGCGAAGACGATTCTCCTGATCGAATACGAGCCGAGATACCTCGACCGCATCAAGGGCTATCTCGCCGGGAAGGACTACGAGCTCGTCGTCGCCAAGGACGGCGAGGACGGACTCGAGGCCTACAAACGCAATCGGCCCGACCTCGTCCTGATCTCCACGGTTCTCCCCAAGCTCCGGACCCGCGACGTCATCCACGGCATGCAGGCGCTCGGGGCTACGCCGCCGATCCTCCTCATGGCCTCCGGATACAAGGGGAAGGACAAGAAGGCCGACGCCGCCCGCGAGGGGGCGACGGGGATCCTCGAGAAGCCGTTCGCCGAGGAGGCGCTCCTCGCCGAGATCGCCGCGGCTCTCGGCGCGAAGGGGGCCGAGCCGTTCCCCGGGGCCTCCGGACAGCCGCTTCTCTCCGCCGACGACATCTTCTCCGACGTCATCTCGGGCGTGGAGGCCGAGGAGAAGGCCCGCCCCGTCCACCACGCCGGCGGGACGGACCCCGGCATCAACAAGAAGCTGGAGCAGACGCTCTCCGGCATCCTTTCCCGCCCTACGGCGAAGCCCGCGCCCGCCCCGGCGCCGAAGCCGGAGCCCGCCCCGCCGAAGCCGGCGCCGGCCCCCGAGCCGCCGACGGACCGGACCCTGCGGGTCGAGGCGGTCCCCGTGCCGTCCGCACCCGTCCCGGCCCCGAAGCCGAAGGTGGACACGGCCGTCGACCGGATGCTCACGGAGACCCTCTCGGGGCTCCGTCCCGTGAAGCCGGCCGAGAAGGCCGCTTCCGGCGTGATGCCGAAGGTGGAGCCGGCGCCGGCGCCTCTCCCGGCGCCGAGGCCGGAACCCGTCGCCGCGCCGAGGCCCGCTCCCGCTCCTGCTCCGGCACCGAGGCCGGAGCCGGTCGCTCCGAAGGCCGCGCCGGCCCCGGCGCCCGCTCCGAAGCCCGCCCCGGCGCCCCCCGCGAAGGCGAGGCCGGCGGCCGGCGGTCCGGGCAGCTTCGGGCGGTACCAGCTCCTCGAGAAGATCGCCGCGGGCGGCATGGCCGAGGTCTACAAGGCCCGGATGCGCGGCGAGGAGGGCTTCGAGAAGATCGTCGCGATCAAGCGGATCCTCCCGCACATGGCCGACAACGATGACTTCATCACGATGTTCATCGACGAGGCCAAGCTCGCGGCCCAGCTGACGCACAACAACATCATCCATATCTACGACCTGGGCAAGGAAGACGCCTACCACTACATCGCGATGGAGTACGTCGAGGGCAAGGACCTCCGCTCCATCCTGAAGCTCGCGTCCGAGAAGGGCTACCCCCTCCCGGTGGAGCTCGCGCTCTTCGTCGCCTCGAAGGTCGCGAACGCCCTCGACTACGCCCACCGGCGGATGGGGATGGACGGCAAGGAGCTGAACCTCGTCCACCGGGACGTCTCGCCGCAGAACGTCCTCATCAGCTTCGAGGGCGACATCAAGCTCTGCGACTTCGGCATCGCAAAGGCCGCGACGAAGGTCCAGCAGACGCAGGCCGGCGCGCTCAAGGGGAAGCTCCAGTACATGTCCCCCGAGCAGGCGTGGGGGAAGAAGGTCGACCGCCGGACGGACATCTTCTCGCTCGGCGTCGTCCTCTACGAGATGCTCACGGGCGATAGGCTCTTCAGCGGCGACACGGACCTGACGATCCTCGAGCAGGTCCGCGACGCGAGGTCGGACGCCCCGTCGGCGAAGAACGCCGACGTGCCGAAGAGGGTCGACCAGATCGTCCTGAAAGCGCTCGCGAAGAACCCGCAGGACCGCTACCAGAACGCCTCGGAGATGGAGAAGGACATCAACTCGGTCCTCTACTCCTTCCAGCCGGCGCCCGGTCCCGCGGACCTCGCGATCTTCATGCACCGGCTCATCGAGGCGGCGCCCGTCGCCTCCGACGCCCAGATCGACGCCGCCTTCGCGCAGGCGGCGGCGGCGCCCGCCCCCGAGGAGAAGAAGAAGGGGAAGGGCCTCGTCATCTCCAAGAAGGAGAAGGCGCCCGAGCCGGCCCCGGCTCCGGTTCCCGCGCTCGTCGAGGTCTCGCAGCCGGCGATCAGCATCGGCGAGGAGCCTGCCAAGAGCCGCGCCGGCCTCTTCATCGGGGTCGGCGTCGCCGTCGTCGCCCTCGGCGTCGTCGGCTGGCTGATGATGCGCGGAAAGGCGCCGGAGGCGGTCCCGCCGCCGACGGCCGCCCCGGCGACGACCGTCGCCGAGGCCCCCGCCCCCGCGACGACCGCCGAGCCCGCGGCGCCCGAGAAGGTCATCGACGCGAAGGCGCTCGAGGCCGAGCTGAAGAAGGCGACCGCGGAGGAGGCGAAGAAGCTCCGCGAAGCGGCGCAGAAGGCGGCCGCCGAGCAGGGCAGGCCCGCAACGGCCCCCGCGCCCGCCGAGCCTGCCGTCTCGCTCGCACCGAGCCAGCCGCTCCAGCCCCCGAAGCCGGCTGCGACGGCGACGCCTCTCCCGGCCCCGACGCGCGCGCCCGAGCCGACGGCGACCCCGGTCCCGCCGAGGCCGACGGAACCGGTCCGCGTCGCCGAAGCGCCCCGTCCGGCGGCCCCCGCGCCCGCCGCGCCGGCCGCCGCGACCGTCCGCGAGGGGGACCTCGTCGGCGTGGGGCCGGGCGTCGTCGAGCCGAAGCTCGTGAAGCTCGGGGCGTTCCCGTCGATCCCCGCGCAGGTCCGGCGCGCCGCCTCCGCGGCGGCCGTCATGGCCCTCGTCGACGAGAACGGGAGGGTCGCGGAGACCCGTATCGTGAAGTCGTCCGGGAACAAGCTCGCCGACGACGCGGCCATCGCCGCCCTGAAGGGCTCGAGAATCGAGCCCGCGACGAAGGGCGGCGTCCGGGTGAAGATCTGGAAGACCTTCAACATCGCGGTGAAGTGAGCGGTCGGGAGATCTCGGAGAGAGTCGAATACGGCGCCCTGCGGGGCGCAGAGCGAGCCAGGTAACGAAAGCCCGGGAAGGAGTTTCGGCATGAGCCTCAGCGACGATCAGAGGAAGTTCTACGAGAACACGCTCCGGGTCACCAAGAAGGAGATCAGCGACCTGGAGGCGAACATCCAGGAGGAGCTCGCCAAGGTGAAGGAGCGTCTCGCGGAGCTGCAGAACGGCCAGAAGGCGGCGCGTCAGATGTACGCCGCGGCGTGCCTCCGTCTCGGCATCCAGAACGACCTCGAGGAGTCCGAGGAGTCCTGACGGGCGCTCCGGCGCCCGTCGTCTCCGACCGGCAGCTGACGGGCCCCGGCGCCCACCTCGCGTGAGGCCGCCGGGGCTCTCGCCGTCTCCGCTCCTCTCGACCGTGCGTCGACCCGCCGTCCTCCTCGCCGCGCTCGCGGTCCTCGTCGCCCCGGGGCCGGTCCTCGCGGATCCCCCGGCCCGCGTCGTCGCGCTCGCTCCCTCCGCCGCCGAGATCGTCTACGCGCTCGGCGCCGCGGACCGCGTCGTCGGCGTCTCCGATTTCGCCTCCGACCTCCCCGCCTCGCGCGGAAAGACGCGCCTCGGCGGCTTCGTACCGGACCTCGAGCGGATCGCGGCCCTCGCACCCGACCTCGCCGTCGTCTCGCGTGACGGGACGGACCGCCGAGCGGCGGAGCGGATCGCCTCGCTCGGCGTCCGCGTCGTCGTGACGGACGGCACCTCCCTCGCCGGCGTCTTCGAGGACGTCCGGAGGGTCGGCGCCGCGCTCGGACGGAGCGCCGAGGCGGATCGGCTCGTCGCCTCGCTCTCCGCGCGCGCGGCGGCCGCGTCGGCCCGGGCCCGCGCCCGCGGCGCGCCCCGGCGGCGCGCGCTCGCCCTCATCTGGCCCGACCCGCCGGTCGTCGCCGGCCGGGCGACCTTCGTCGGCGACCTCCTCGAGCGCGCGGGACTCGAGAACGTCGTCCCCGCGTCGGCGGGGGAATGGCCCCGCGTCTCGCACGAGACGCTCGTCGCCTGGCGCCCGGACCTCCTCGTCCGCCCCGACACGCCCGAGAACAGGGCCGCGTTCGACGCGGCCTTCGCGACGGGGAGCCGGTGGACCCTCGTGCCCGCCGTTCGCGACCAGCGGGTCGTCGTGCTGCCGGGCGCGTGGCTCGAGCGGCCCGGACCCGCCCTCGTCGACGCGCTCGAGGCCCTCGTCGAGGCGCTCCGCGGGGCGAAGCCGTGAGGCGGGGAGGCCTCCTCCTCGCGGCCCTCCTCCTCCTCGCGGCGTCCTCGCTCGTCGCCTCGCTCCTCGCCGGCAGCGTCCGGATCGCGCCGGGCGACGCGGTCGCGGCCCTCTTCGGGAACGGCGACCCGTCGACCGTCACGATCGTCCGGGACCTCCGCCTTCCGCGCGCCCTGCTCGGGCTCCTCGTCGGCGGCGCGCTCGCCCTCTCGGGCGCCGCGCTCCAGGCGCTCCTCGGCAACCCCCTCGCCGACCCTTACCTCCTCGGGGTCTCGGGGGGTGCCGCGTGCGGGACGCTCCTCGCCGTGGTCCTCGGTGCCGGCGCGGGCGGCCTCCTCGGCTCCTTCGCCCTGCCGCTCGCCTCCCTCGCCGGAGCTCTCGGAGCCGTCCTCCTCGTCGGTCTCGGCGCCTCCGTCCGCGGCCGGCTCGACCGGGGGCGGCTCCTCCTCTCCGGCGTCGTCGTGAACGCCCTCGCCTCGGCCGTCCTCCTCTTCCTCCTCTCGTTCGGCGACGCGTCCGAGACGCGCGGGTTCGTCTTCTGGATGCTCGGCTCGCTCGCGGGCGCGACGGGGGACTCCGTCCTTTCCCTCGCCGCGTACGCGCTCCTCGGGCTCGCGATCCTCCTTCCCCTCGCCCGGGCCTTCGACGCCCTGACGCTCGGGGAGGAGACGGCCTTCACGCTCGGCGTCCCCGTCGAGAAAGCGAAGCGGGTCGCCTACGGCGCCGCGTCGCTCCTCGCGGCCGCGGCCGTCGCGCACGCCGGGATCATCGGCTTCGTCGGCCTCCTCGTCCCCCACCTCGTGAGGCGCCTCGTCCGGGGCCACCGGGCGCTCCTCCTCGGATCGTTCGTCGCGGGAGGGACACTCCTCGTCCTCTCCGACCTGCTCGCGCGGACCGTCTTCTCGCCGAACGAAGTCGCGATCGGCGCGGTCACCGCGCTCCTCGGCGCCCCGGCGTTCCTCGTCCTGCTCCGGAGGCGGGCGTGACGCCCCTCGCGGCCGAAGGGGTCCGCGCGGGGTACGCCCGGGGCGCGGACGTCCTCCACGACGTCACCCTCTCGTTCGGCGCCGGCCGGCTCGTCGCCCTCCTCGGCGAGAACGGCTCGGGGAAGTCGACGCTCCTGAAGGTCCTCGCGGGCCTCCTCGCGCCGTCCCGCGGCGAGGTCCGCCTCGAGGGGATCCCGCTCGCGCGCGTGCCGCGGCGGTCGGCGGCGCGCGCCCTCGGCTATCTCCCCCAGGGCTTCGAGCCGTTCTTCCCCGCGTCCGCGCTCGACGTCGTCCTCCTCGGCCGGACGCCGTTCCTCGGCCCGTTCGCGAGCCCCTCGCGGCAGGACGCGGAGATCGCCCGGGCCGCCCTTGCGGACGTCGACGCGGGCGGGCTCGAGGAGCGCGACGTGCGGAGCCTGTCCGGCGGCGAGCGGCAGCGCGTCTACCTCGCGCGCGTCCTCGCGGGGGAGCCGCGGGTCCTCCTCCTCGACGAGCCGACGGCGAGCCTCGACCCGCGCCACCGCCTCGTCGTCCTCGACGTCCTCCGGCGCCGGGCCGCGCGGGGGGTGTGCGTCGTCTTCTCGACGCACGAGGTCGACCTCGCCGCGCGCGCGGCGGACGACGCCGTCCTCCTCGCCGGCGGGCGCGTCCTCGGGTCCGGCCCGGTCCGAGAGAGCGTGACGGGGCCCTCGATCTCGGAGCTCTTCGGCGTCCCCGCCTGCGTGACGCCGCTCGCCGACGGGACGCCCCTCGTCGCCCTCGGCGTCCCGGGCGGGCTCCTCGTCGGGAGAGGGTAAGATCCCGGCCTCATGGCCCTCTGGTTCCGGAAAGACAAGGCGCCTCGCGCCGTACGCGACATGCGCACGGCGACCTCGCTCGGAGAGGGGCTCTTCCTCAAGTGCGACGCCTGTCGCGAGACCCTCTACGCCAAGGAGGTGGAGCGGAACCAGCGCGTCTGCCCGAAGTGCGGCTTCCACTTCCGCCTCTCGGTCGACGAGAGGCTGAAGCTCCTCTTCGACGACGGGAGCTTCCGGCCCCTCTTCGGCGACGTCCGGCCGACGGACCCCCTCCGCTTCCGCGACACGAAGCGCTACCGCGACCGGCTCCGCGAGTACGAGACGCGAACCGGCCGCACGGACGCGATCGCCGCGGGAGAGGGGACCGTCGAGGGGATCCGGACGCTCGTCGCCGCCCTCGACTACGCGTTCATGGGAGGCTCGATGGGCTCGGTCGTCGGCGAGGTCCTCGCCCGCGCGGCGGAGAAGGCCACGGCCGAGAGGACGCCGCTCGTCGTCGTGACCGCCTCCGGCGGGGCCCGGATGCAGGAGGGGATCCTCTCCCTCATGCAGATGGCGAAGGTCTCGGCGGCGCTCGCGAGGCTCTCCGAGGCGCGCGTCCCCTACGTCACGATCCTGACCGACCCGACGACGGGGGGCGTGACCGCCTCGTTCGCGATGCTCGGCGACGTGACGCTCGCCGAGCCGAAGGCCCTGATCGGGTTCGCCGGCCCCCGGGTCATCGAGCAGACGATCCGGCAGGTCCTCCCGGAGGGGTTCCAGCGCTCCGAGTTCCTCCTCGAGCACGGCTTCGTCGACGTCGTCGTCCCTCGGAAAGAGCTGAAGGCGGCGCTCGCGAACGTCCTCCGGCTCCTCGCGGCGTGACCGCGGGCGCCGGGCTCCGCTGGCTCGACGCCCTCGGGCCGCAGACGATCCGACCGGGCCTCTCCCGGACCCGCGCCCTCCTCGCCTCCCTCGGGAACCCGCAGGGGACCTTCCGGACGCTCCTCGTCGCAGGGACGAACGGGAAGGGCTCGACGGCCGCCGCGGCCGCGGCGGTTCTCGAAGCGACGGGCCTCCGCGTCGGGCTCACGACCTCGCCTCACCTCGTGAGGGTGAACGAGCGGGTCCGCCTCCCTGCCGGACGCGACGTCTCCGACGCCGCGCTCGACTCCGTCCTCTCCCTCGTCGCCGCCGTCTCGGGTGACGGACCGCTCCGCCCGACCTACTTCGAGGCGCTCGTCGTCGCGGCGTGCGAGCTCTTCCGGCGCGCGCGGGTCGAGATCGGCGTCGTCGAGGTCGGGATCGGGGGACGTCTCGACGCGACGAACGTCCTCGAGCCGGAGGTCTCCGTCGTCACGAACGTCGCCGCCGACCACCTCGAGACGCTCGGCCCGACGCTCTCGGACGTCGCCCGGGAAAAGGCGGGGATCTTCCGTCCCCGTCGTCCCGCGCTCACGGCGGCGAGCGGGGAAGCGCTCCGGGTCCTGGGCGAGGAGGCCGACCGGATCGGCGCCTTCCTCGAGATCGTCTCTCCCTCGTCCGCGTGGGACGACGTCTCCCCCCTCGCCGGCGCGCACCAGCGCGGGAACCTCGCTCTCGGCGTCGCGGCGGCGCGCCTCTTCGCTCCGCTCGACGAAGAGACCGTCCGGCGCGGGATCGCCGCGATCCGCTGGCCCGGGCGGCTCCAGACCGTACCCCGGGCCGGCCTCCGGCCGCTCCTCGTCGACGGCGCGCACAACCCGGCGGGCGCGGCCGCGGTCGCCGCGCACCTCGACGCCGCGGGCCTCGCGGGCCGGGTCGACCTCGTCTTCGGGGCGCTCGGCGACAAGGCGGTCGAGGAGATGTTCGGGCCGCTCGCCTCCCGCGCCCGCCGCGTCGTCCTCGTCGCGCCGGGCTCCCCCCGCGCGATCGCGAAGGAGGTCCTCGCGGCCCGGCTCTCCCGGCCGGACCTCCCGCGAGCCGCGTCGCTCCGCGAGGCGCTCGCGCTCCTCGACGGCGGTACGGGCGACGCACCTATACTCGTCGCCGGGTCGCTCGTCCTTGCCGGCGAGGCCCTGGCCCTCGTCGAGCGCCGGGACGCCTGAGCCGCCGGCGAACGGCCGCCCGGAGGTTCGGATGAGCGCAGGGAGGCCCGCGGGGGCCGTCGCCTTCACGAAGCGCGAGCTCGAGGCGTTCGAGGACGAGCGGCTCGCGGTCTACGCCTCCCGCGCAGCGGCCTCGACGCGCCGCCGCGCGATCTCTCCCGAGGCGGACGGGCTCGACTACCGGACCGAGTTCCAGCGTGATCGCGACCGGATCGTCCACTCCAAGGCGTTCCGGCGCCTGAAGCACAAGACGCAGGTCTTCATCCCGTTCGAGGGGGACCACTACCGGACGCGCCTGACGCACACGCTCGAGGTGACGCAGGTCGCCCGGACGGTCGCGCGGACGCTCGGCCTGAACGAGGACCTGACGGAGGCGTGCGCTCTCGCGCACGACCTCGGACACACGCCGTTCGGGCACTCCGGCGAGAAGGCGCTCAACAGGATCCTGACCGGGGGCGAGCCGAGCGTCGTCCTCTCGCCGAAGGCCGTTGCGGCCGTCGGCGCCTTCAAGCACAACTACCAGTCCGTCCGCGTCGTCGACCTCCTCGAGAAGCGCTACGAGGAGCCGGGGCTCGACCTGACCGACGAGACCCGCGAGGGGATCCTCAAGCACACGACCTGGAAGCGGGGCTTCCCCTTTCCGGTCCTCGACCCGGAGGGCCTCCACCTCGAGTCGGGCTGCCATCTCGAGGGGCAGGCGGTCGGCTGGGCGGACGAGATCGCCCAGCAGGCCCACGACCTCGAGGACGGCCTCGGCCTCGTCGGGATCGAGAAGGCCGGGGAGATCCCCCTCGCGCGGGAGATCGTGACGGCGCTCGGCGCCGACTGGAGCGGCGCCTCCGACCCGGCGGTAAAGCGGGCGCTCCTGATCCGCGGCCTGATCCACCACCTCGTCACCGACCTCGTCGTCGCCTCGCGGGCCGCGATCGAGAGGTGGCTGACCGCGAAGAAGGTGGCGACGCGGACCGACTTCGTGGCCCGGCGGCGGAAGCTCCCCGGCTCCCTCGTCGCCCCCTCGAGGGAGGGGGAGAAGCGGTACCTCGAGCTGAAGGAGTTCGTCTACCGGCACATCATCCACAGCCAGGCCGTCTCGCAGCACGACGCGCGCGCCCAGCTCGTCGTCAACCGCCTCTTCGACGCCTACGCGAAGAACCCCAGGCTCCTCCCCGACGCCGTCCTCGCGCGCGTCGCCGAGCTCTCGGGCCTCCCGTTCCTCCGCGAGGTGCCGCTCAAGAAGGTCGAGGGGGTCATCGCCGGGCGCTGGCGGGAGGAGCCGGCGGTCCTCCGCTGCATCGCCGACCACATCGCCGGGATGACCGACAGCTACGCCCTCGCCGAGTACGACGCCCTCTTCGCGCCCTACCCGCGGAGGCCGGCGGGGACGCCCGCGGGGTAGGATCGGCCGATGCGCATCGCCTTCGGCGCCGACCACGCCGGCTTCGAGCTCAAGACCCTCCTGGCCGCGCGGGCCGCGGAGCTCGGCCACGAGGTGATCGACCTCGGGACCTCCTCCACCGCCTCCGTCGACTACCCCGACTTCGGCTACGCCGTCGGCGAGGCCGTCGCGTCCGGACGGGCCGACCGCGGCGTCGTCGTCTGCGGGACCGGAATCGGCATCTCCATCGCGGCGAACCGCGTGCGGGGCGCGCGGGCCGGCGTCGCGACCGACCTCTTCTCCGCGCAGCTCATGCGCGAGCACAACGACGCGAACGTCCTCGGCCTCGGCGCCCGCGTCACCGCCCTCCCCCTCGCGACGGCGATCCTCGAGGCCTTCCTGAGCACCCCGTTCGCCGGCGGGCGGCACCAGCGGCGCGTCGACAAGCTCGACGCCCCCCCGCCGAGCGCCCAAGGAGATTCCCGATGACGACGACCCTCACCCCGACCCCCCGTCTCATGGGGCGGCCCCTCTCCGCCGTCGACCCCGAGATCGCCGCGGCCGTCGACGCCGAGTTCGCCCGCCAGCGCGACGGCCTCGAGCTGATCGCCTCCGAGAACTACGCCTCCCGCGCCGTCCTCGAGGCGATGGGCTCGGTCCTGACGAACAAGTACGCCGAAGGCTACCCGGGCCGCCGCTACTACGGCGGCTGCGAGAACGTCGACGTCGCGGAGTCGCTCGCGATCGCCCGCGCGAAGAAGCTCTTCTCGCCCGCGAATCCCGACGCGATCCACGCGAACGTCCAGCCGCACTCGGGCTCGCAGGCGAACACGGCCGTCTACCTCGCGTGCCTGAAGCCGGGCGACACGCTCCTCGGCATGTCCCTCGCGCACGGCGGGCACCTGACGCACGGCCACCCGCTCTCGATCTCCGGCAAGCAGTACCGCGTCGTTTCCTACGGCGTCACGCGCGAGGCCGAGACGATCGACTACGACGAGCTCGCCCGGATCGCCGAGGCCGAGAAGCCGAAGCTCATCATCGCCGGCGCCTCGGCCTACCCGCGCGTCCTCGACTTCCCGCGCTTCCGGCAGGTCGCCGACTCCGTCGGCGCGCTCCTGATGGTCGACATGGCCCACATCGCCGGCCTCGTCGCGGCGGGCCTCCACCCCTCGCCGGTCGGCCACGCCCACTTCGTCACGTCGACGACGCACAAGACGCTTCGCGGGCCGCGCGGCGGCCTCGTCCTCTGCACACCCGAGTGGGCCAAGGAGATCGACAAGGCGGTCTTCCCGGGCCTCCAGGGCGGGCCGCTCGAGCACGTCATCGCGGCGAAGGCCGTCTCCTTCCTCGAGGCGCTCGCGCCCGAGTTCAAGGAGTACCAGGGGCGCGTCCTGACGAACGCGAAGGCGTTTGCTGAAGCGGTCGCGGGGCAGGGCTTCCGGATCGTCTCCGGCGGCACCGACAACCACCTCTTCCTCGTCGACCTCGGCCCGAAGCAGCTCACAGGGAAGGTCGCCGAGAAGGCGCTCGACCACGCGGGCATCACGGTCAACAAGAACGCGATCCCGTTCGACCCGAACCCGCCTCTCGTCACCTCGGGCCTCCGCCTCGGCGCCCCCGCCGTCACGACGCGCGGCATGGGCGTTGCCGAGATGAAGACGATCGCCGCCTGGATCGGCGAGGTCCTCGCGGCGCCGGAGGACGAGGCGGTCAAGGTCGCCGTCAAGGCGAAGGTCAAGGAGCTGACGGCCTCGTTCCCGATCTACTGATGTTCCTGGCGGACCCGGGACCGCCCGGGTCCCCCAAACCCCTCCGCGGCGGAGAGGAGGCTCGCTTTCTGTTGACGGGGTCAGG
>CAZLQX010000010.1:86552-127950 GCA_964561935.1 uncultured Holophagales bacterium | reverse complement strand
TCCGCTCCCCACGGGCTCCAGGGCCCCGGTCGCCGTCAGGCGCCGGGGCCCTTCGCTCTTCGGCATTCCGGGAGGCGAAGGGGAAGACGGGCGGCCCGGCGCAGCGCCGGCCGCGCGCGGGCGCACACCGCACCTTTCCGCTATCCTCCCCGGCTGGCGTGGGGCCCCCGAGGACCGCGCCCGGGGGGCCCCATGACCGACACCGCCCGGCTCGTCGACGCCGCCTCGCGCGTCCCGCGGACGCCCGTCGTGACCGCCTCGGAGTCCGAGGAACGCGCGTTCCTCGAGCGCCTCCGCTCGCGCGTCGTCGGCGCCGGCGCGACGATCCCGACGCCGACGGGCCCGCGGCCGCTCCGCTACTTCGACTTCATCGCCTCCGGACGGTTCCACGCCGACGTCGAGGAGGAGCTCGCCGAGAAGGTCCTCCCGTTCATGGCGAACACCCACACGGAGAGCAACTTCACCGGGCGCCTCATGACGCGGTACTACGAGAACGCCTTCGCCCGGATCGCCGCCTACGTCGGCGCCGGCAAGGAGGACGTCCTGATCCCCGTCGGATCGGGGTCCACGGGGGCGATCAACCGGCTCATCTACGTCCTGGGCCTTCGGATCCCCGACCAGCTCGAGGAACGCCACGCCCTGAAGCGCCACCTCCCCGACAACGAGAGGCCCGTCGTCTTCCGCTCGATGATGGAGCACCACTCGAACGACATCGCCTGGCGGGAGACGATCGGCGACACCGTCTACGTCGACTTCGACGAGCACGGGCGGATCTCGTTCGAGGACCTCGACGCGAAGCTCGAGCGATGGAAGCACCGGCCCTGGAAGATCGGCACCTTCAGCGCCGCCTCGAACGTGACCGGGATCCTGAACGACGTCCACGCCCTCGCACGCGTCCTCCACCGCCACGGCGCCCTCGCCTTCTTCGACTACGCGGCCGCGGGCCCGTACGTCGACGTCGACATGAACCCGGCCGGCGACCCGGGCGGGAGGCTCGACGCAATCTTCTTCTCGGTCCACAAGTTCCTCGGCGGGCCGCGCACTCCCGGCCTCCTCGTCGCGGACCGTCGTCTCTTCACGAACCGCGTCCCGGCCGAGCCGGGAGGCGGCACGGTCCTCTACACCTCGCCGTGGGACCACCGCTACCTCTCGGCGATCGAGTTCCGGGAGACGGGCGGGACGCCCCCGATCGTCCAGTCGATCCAGGCGGGCCTCGCGTTCGACCTGAAGGCCGCCCTCGGCATCCCGCGGATCGCGCGGATCGAGCACGACTACCTGTCGCGAGCGCTCGCCGAGTGGCGCGGGCGCGACGACCTCTTCGTCCTCGGGAACCTCGAGACGAAGCGGCTCGCCGTCCTCTCGGTCATCTTCCGCGACCTCCACCACAACCTCGCCGCGACGCTTCTGAACGACCTCTTCGGCATCCAGGTCCGTGCGGGCTGCATGTGCGCGGGACCCTATGGACACCTCCTCCTCGACATCGACGAGGCGCACTCGGAGGCGATCCGGTGCCGCCTCGACGAGGGGCACATCGGCGAGAAGCCGGGCTGGGTGCGGATCAGCCTCTCACCGACGGTCGGGGAAGAGGAGTTCCAGGCGCTCCTCGAGGGGGTCGACTACGTCGCCCGGAAGGGGCGGACGCACGCCGACGAGTACGAGCTCCGCGACGCGACCGGGGAATGGGCGCGAAAGGGGGCGGCTCCGGCCGGCGCCTGAGCCGCCGCGCGGCTACTTCCCCTTCTTCGCCTTCTTCCCGGCCTTCTTCGCCGCCTTCCCGGCGGCCTTCTCCGCTTCTCGCAGGACGTCCTCGATCCAGGAGGTCCCCATCATCGCGTGCGGGAGGCCGAGCGTCGTCAGGCCGAGGAGGGCGACGCCCCGCACCTCCTCCGCGGTCGCCCCCGCCTCGAGGGCGCGGCGGGCGTGCGAGTGGGCCGCTCCTTCGAGGCGGGAGCCGAGCGAGAGCGCGAGCTTCAGGAGCTCGGCCTCCTTCTCGGGAAACCCGGCCGCCTCGCGGCTCGCGGCCGCGAGCGCCTCGTAGGTCATCCCGCACTCGGGGTAGGCCTCCACGAACTCCCGGAACGGACCCGGAGCCTTCTTCATTGCTTCCTCCACCCGGCATTGTAGGAGCGCGCGGGCGGGCCGGTCCCGCTCCGGGACCCGGGGCGCTCCGGCCGTCGCCGCTCCCCGCCTACGGCCAGAGCCGCTCCCGCCCGTCGTGCCACTCCCGCGTCACGTCGAGCCAGAACGCGAGGCCCGCGAAACGTCCGAACCGGGCGTAGAAGCGGGCGACGCGCGGGTCCTTCACCGGCCGTCCCCGGAACCTCAGCTCGGCGACCTTCTTCCGCGACCACGAATCGAGGCCGAGGTGACCGTGGCGGCCGAGGAGGCGGAGGAGAGTCTCGGCCGCGTAAGGGCCGAACCCCTTCTCGGAGCGGACGAGCCCGGCCACCTCCGCGTCGCAGCGCGCCGGGTCCTCCCACGTCGAAAGGTCGAGGTCGCCCGAGGCGACCCGTTCCGCGAAGGCCCGCAGGAACGGGGCACGGTAGCCGAGCTTCAGCTCCTCGCGGAGCCGCCGCTCCGGGAGGGAGGCGAGGAACGGCGCGTCGGGGAAGGCGCCGCCGCGGCCGAAGGCCTCGACCATCCGAGCGACCATCGCGCGAGTCAGGGACCAGGAGCAGTTCGTCGTGCAGAGGACCTTCACGGCGTCCTCGAAGAGCGTCGGAGCGCGGAGGATCCGCCCGGCGCCCCTCTCCGCGATCCAGGCGAAGCCGTCGGCGGCCCGTTCGGCGCAGAGGGCGTGGAACGGCGCGAGGTCCGTGGCGAGGTCGAGGACGCGGGCGACGACGGGCGCCACGACACGTCGCGGCGCCGGCGAGACGGCCCGGACGCCTCCCTCCGCGGAGGAGAGGACGACCCCGGCCGGCGCGTCCCCGTCGAGGAAGACGAACGAGAGACGCCGCCGTGCACCGTTCCACGAGAAGGGCGGGAGATCGTACCAGCCGTGGCTCCGGGCGACGAGGTCGAGGTCGACGCCGGGGATCGCGAGCCGCGAGCCCGTCACGGCGGTCCGGCCGGCGCGAGGGGCGGCGTTCCGGCCGGCGCGGAAGACCACGAGCCCTCGCCGTGCACCGTGCAGCGCTCCGTCGGCTCGGTCCCCGCGACGAAGAGCTCGTTCACGGACGTCGGGCATTCCTCCGTCACGAGCATCCCGGTCGTCGGATCGACGGAGGCGGTCACCGTCCCGGGGACCTCCGGGAAGGGCTCCTCGAAGAAATGCGTCGGGAGCCGCCGCACGAACTCCGCGTAGATCGGGACGGCCGCCGTCGAGCCCGAGAGGTTCAGTCCCCGGTTGTCGTCGAAGCCGACCCAGACGGCGACGAGGAGCCTCGGGGAGAAGCCGATGAACCAGGCGTCGCGGCCGTCGTTCGTCGTCCCCGTCTTCCCCGCGAAGACCCCCTGCGCCCCGCGGCCCCGGGCCGAGGCGCCCGTGCCGCGGTTCACGACCCCCTGGAGGATCGAGTCGAGGACGGCGACGGCCGCGGGGTCCGCGGCTCTCTTCAGCGGCGCGTCGGTGCGGTCGATCCTGCGCCCCTCGGGACCGACGAGGCCGAGGAGCGCGTTCGGCCTCACGAGGATCCCGCCGTTCGCGAAGACCGAGTAGGCGGCCGCGATCTCCATCGGCGTGCACTCGAACGAGCCGAGGGCGAGCGAAGGGTAGGCGCGGAGCCGCGAAGTGATGCCGGCGCGGCGCGCGGCCTCGATGACGTCGGGGAGGAGCGTCTTCCCCGCGCCCGTCTCCCAGACGGCGAGCCGCACGGTCGGGACGTTTCGGGACTGCTCGAGGGCCTTGCGGACCGTGACCGGCCCGAGGAACTCTCCGTCGTAGTTCCGGGGCGACCAGGTCTCCTCCTCGTCCTTCCCGAAGACGAGAGCGATCGGCGAGTCCTGCAGGACGGTGACCGGCGTGATCGGCGGGACGAGGTCGCGCCGCTCGAAGGCGGCGAGGTAGACGAACGGCTTGAAGAGGGACCCCGGCTGGCGCTTCGCCTGGACGACCCGGTTGAACTGGCTCGTCTGGTAGTCGCGCCCGCCGACGAGCGCGCGGATCGAGCCGGTGTGCGGGTCGAGGGCGATGAGGGCCGCCTGGAGCTTCTCGTCCCCCTCCTTCGTCCGGAGGCGCTTGAACCTCTTCTCGAGCTCCTCGAGCCCCGTCGCGACGGCCGCCTGCGCCGCCTCCTGCATCTCCGGGTCGAGCGTCGTGTAGATCGAGAGGCCGGCCCCGGAGAGGTCCGTGCGCGACTCCTTGACCTGCGTCAGGACGAAGTCGACGAAGTGCGGCGCCTCGATCCCCGTCACGGGACGGCTCGCCCGGGTCAGGGGCGCTGCGAGCGCCGCCTCGTACGCGGCCCTGTCGATCTTCTTCCCGTCGAGCATGAGCTTCAGGACGAGGGCGCGCCGCGCCTTCGCCCGCTCGGGGCTGCGGAACGGCGAGTAGCGGCCCGGCGAGGAGATGAGGCCCGCGAGCATCGCGGCCTCGGGGAGGTCGAGCTGGGAGACGGGCTTCCCGAAGTAGTAGCGCGCCGCCTCCTCGACCCCCGTCACGGAGACCGCCCCCCGCTGCCCGAGGTAGATCTCGTTGACGTAGGCCTCGAGGATCTCCTCCTTCCCGTACTTCGCGTCGAGGATGACGGCGAGGAGCGCCTCGACGGCCTTCCTCCGGAGCGTCCGCTCGGGCGTGAGGAAGAGGTTCTTGACGAGCTGCTGCGTCAGGGTGCTCGTGCCGCGGACGGCGCGCCCGCGCGCGAGCCCCTGGATCAGGGCACCCGCGAGGCGCATCGGGTCGAGGCCGGCGTGCGTGAAGAAGTCGCGGTCCTCGGTCGTCAGGATCGCGTCGACGACGACCTTCGGGACCCCGTCGAGCCGGACGAGCGTCCGGTCCTCCATCTTCCGGTCGAAGACCGAGCCGACGACCTCGGGCTCGAAGACGACGTAGGGGATCGGGGCCCCGTCGGACTCGCGCTTCAGCCCCGCGACGCGCCTCCCGGAGAAGTCGATCCGGGCGACGACGCCGCCGAGGCGCCCCCAGGCGTTCTCGCGCGGGTTCACGCCGACCACGATCCGGCTCTTCGTCCTCACCCAGCGCCCGGCGACCGCGGGGGCCGCCGGCAGCGGCGCGTACCTCAGGCGCGCGAGGCGCCTCTCGACGTCGTCCGGCCCGAGCGCGTCGCCCGGCCGGAGGACCCAGACGTCGGAGTAGAGGCGGGTCGGGAGATTCCAGCGTCGCCCGTCCATCGTCCTCGAGACGACGCGCTCGTAGTAGGCGACGACGAGGGCGAGGGAGACGGCGAGGAGGAGGACGAGCCCGCCCGCGCCCCAGAGCGCCCACCTCGGGATCGCGGCCCAGAGGCGGCGGAGGCGGGAGGCGATGCCAGAACTCACCGGGCGAGTGTAGCGAACGGCGGAAAGGCGACGCCTCTACGCGCTCGTCCAGGGCTCGATCGACTCGATGAGCCCCTCGTCGCCGAGGAAGGAGACCCTCTCGCCGACCTTCCGGCCGAGGAGCCCCTTCGAGGCGTCTGCGAGGTACGAGTAGACGTCCGCCTCGGGCCTCGAGTCCCAGGGACCGAGGAGCGTGACGGCGCGCGTCCCGCCGAGGAGCCGGAGCGTGACACGGGTCCCGGGCCTCACCTCGGAGACGTCCACGGTCGCCGGGTCGAGGACGCGCGCCCGGCGGAGCTCCTCCTGGAGCTTCGCGACGCGGACGCCGAGGTCCTGCTGCCGCTGTTTGCGGGCCTGGTACTCGAAGTTCTCGGAGAGGTCCCCCTCGGCGCGCGCCACGGCGAGGCCCTTCGTGTTCTCGGGGATGTCGACCTCGACGAGCTTCTCGAGCTCGCGCTTCTTCAGCTCGAGCGCCTCCGCCGTCACGAAGAAGCTCTCGTCGCCCCCCTTCCGGAGGTCCGGGAAGCGCATCTCGGCGGCGGCGAAGAGCGCCGCCCGGCGGTGCGGCTCGAGCTCGTTGTGCCGGTCGAGCGCCTGCAGGAACTGCTGCGCGTCCTCGAGCGTCGCCTGCTTGACGAGCCACGCCGCGGCCATCCCGGTCCGGTCGAAGAGCTCGCGGAGCTTCGCGCGCCCGCCGCCGAGGTCCTCCCAGGACGCCGCGTCGAGGAGCCGCCCGAGGACGACGGGGGTCAGCCGCGCCCGGAAGGCGTCGTCCTGCGCCGCGCGAAGCCCGAACCAGAGGAACGCCTTCGGTCCGCTTCGGGGCGACTTCAGGAGCTTCTCGAGCGTCGCCTCCCGCGTCGAGGGGTCGGCCTCCGCCAGACGGCGGTCGAGGAAGTCGAGCGTCCGCGCGTCCTCCTCCTTGAAGAACCACTCCGCCGCGACCCGGACGCCGTCCTCGCCGCGGGTCGCGAGGAGGTCCTCGAGGAGACGCTCGCGGGCGACGCGGTCTCCGATCCGGCCGAGCATCGGGAGAGGCGCCTCGGGGACGAGGCCCGCCGGCGCGAAGCCGAGGACGACCCCCTCGACTTTCTCCACCGCGACGGCGATCTCCCAGGCGAGCGGCGCGTTCGCGACGCGGAGGGCGCGGGCGTCTTCGGCGAGGCGGCTCCCCATCCGCGCGGCGAGCGCGGCGTCGCGCTTCGCGTTCCGGCGGAAGAACTCGAGGCGCGCCTCCGGGGAGTGGGCCTTCTCGAACTTCGCGAGGATCGCGGCGTCCGCGGCCTGCGCCGTGTGGGTCCACTCGACGGTCGCGCCCTTCCCCGAGCCGTGGAGGACGACGTTCGGGCTCTTCCGAGCCGCCGTCCACCAGCCGGTCCACCTCTCTTCGGGGACGAGGCCCGACATCGCCTCCTTCACCTCCACGACGGGGAGGGCCCGGCCGAAGGAGTCGAGGAGCCGACGGAGCGCCTCCGGCGGGTCCGAGAGGACGAGCGCGCCGAGCGTCTCACGCGCCGTGAGCTTCTCGTGCAGGAAATGCCCTTCGGGAAGCGGCGAGAGGCTCTTCGCGGCGACGCCGATCGGGATCGAGACGCCCGAGACCTTCTCGAAGTCGACGCGGACGGCGTCGAGCGCGAAGTTCATCTCGACGACCCTTCCCGCGCCGTGGCCCGTCATGAAGAAGCAACGCCCGACCTCGAACGGGAGCCACTTCTCGGCCCGCTCGACGCGGACGAGGCCGTCGAGAGGCTCCTTCGCCTCCCGGAAGCGAAACCGGCCGAGGAGCGTCGTGAGGGAGGGTGAGTCCGGGTAGGCCTCCCGGATCGCCTCCTCGAAGAGCTTGTGGAACCCGTCCGCGGAGGAGGGGGTCGCTCCCGCCCGTACGGCCTCCTTCAGGAGGCTCCAGCGGAGCCGGGCCGCCTCGGGCGACGTCCCGGGCCCCTTCAGGGTGGCGTCCGCGAGCGTTGCGAGCCCCTGGAGGCGGGACCGTTGGCCCGACGCCCGCGAGAGGCCCCGGAAGGCGGCCAGGAGGAGCTCGCCGTTCCCTTCCGCCTCGAGGAGGGCGTCCTTGACGCCGTTCTCGACGACGTCGAACTTCTTTTCGGAGAGGAGCGACGAGAGCTCGGAGACGTTCATGACGGGGCGGGAGTGTACCCGCCCCGCCCCGAATCTCCGTGCCGCCCGTTCAGCGACCGAGAAGGCCCCTCTGGAGGTCCTCGGACGGCGGCTTCGGGCCGAGCCAGAGCGAGAAGAGGACGTCGGCGAAGGCCTTCCCCGGGATCGTCGCCACGTCCTTGCCGTCCCGGTTGACGAGGGTTCCCGCGCCGGGTACGTACGTGTAGGTCGTCACCGAGCCGTCCTTCACGTCCGCGACGGTCGCGAGGAGCCGGTCGACGTTCGCCTTCTCGGCGGCGGCCTTCGTCCCCGCGTTCGCCACGAAGCCCTCCTGGAACGTCTCGACGAGCTTCGCCCTGTCGATGCTCCGCAGGAAGTGCATCCGGAGCGCCTTCGGCGCGTCCGCGGCGAGGACCGCGGCGGCGTCGGAGGAAGGAGCCTCGAGGTAGAGACCGCCGACGTAGACCTTGAAGACGGCCTTCTTGCGGAGGCCGAGGCCGTTCAGCTTCAGCGTCTTCCCGCCGACGGACAGGGTGTCGGGCATCGAGGCGCCCGCGAGCTCCTTCGCCGCCGCCGGGACGGCCGCCAGGGCGAGCGCGAAGACGCAGGTCAGGGCGACGGTTCGCCGCGTCACGTTCATCGGGTTGTCCTCCTCGGGCGCGGAGGATACTGCGTTAGCGCATCGCGGCGACAGCCGCCCCGTCGCCGGGGCGGTCCCGCCGGCGCCCCGCGGGGGCGGGGCGCCGGCGGCGGGCGCGGGCTATGCCTGGATCTCGCTCAGTCGCGCGACGCGGAAGAACTCGTCCCGCATCGCGCCGAGGAGCGCGAGGCGGTTCGCGCGGACCGCGGGGTCCTCCGCGAGGACCATGACGTCGACGAAGAACCGGTCGAGGCTCGGGCCGAGGGAGGCCATCACCGAGAGGGCCTCTCCGTAGCGACGTGCGGCGACGAGCTCGTCGAGGATCCCCTTCGCCTGGAAGAAGTCGCCGGCGAGCTGCCTCTCGGCGTCCTCCGTCACGAGCGCCGGGTCGACCTCGGCGCCCGGGGCCGCGCCCGCCTGGGCGAGGATGTTCTGGACCCGCTTGAAGGCGGCCGCGAGCGGGCCGAAGTCCGGCTGCGTGCGGACCGCGGCGACCGCGGCGACGCGCTCCGCGGCGTCCGTGACGTCCGGGCACGCCGTCGTCAGGACCGACTCGATCTCGTCGTGCCGGTAGCCTCTCTTCTCGAGGAGGAAGCGGAGCCGCTCGAGGAGGAAGGGATGGAGCGTCGCGACGACCTCCTCGGGCGACGCGCCCGCGACGTCGTGGAGCCGCCGCGAGGCGGCGATCGCGGCGGGGAGGTCGAGTCGGAGCCCGCCCTCGAGCAGGATCCTCACGACACCGAGCGCCGCCCGCCGGAGCGCGTACGGGTCGCGCGAGCCGGTCGGGACGAGCCCGAGCGCGAAGAAGCCCGCGAGCGTGTCGAGCCGGTCGGCGAGCGCGACGACCTTCCCGGCGCCGTCCCGCGGCAGGGCGTCGTCCGCGCCCGCCGGGAGGTAGTGGTCGTAGATCGCGCGGCAGACGCCCTCCGGCTCCCCGTCGCGCCGCGCGTAGAGCCCCCCGACGACCCCCTGGAGGTCCGGGAACTCGCGGACCATGTCCGTGACGAGGTCCGCTCGCGCGAGGCGGGCCGCCCGGGCGGCCTCGGGCACGGACTCGGGGAGGCCGACGTCGGCCGCGAGGCGCTCCGCGAGCGCCTCGACCCGTTCCGCCTTCCGGAGCGTGTCGCCGAGCTTCTCCTGGAACGAGAGGCGCGACAGGCGCGGGACGCGATCCTCGAGCCGAGTCCGGCCGTCCTCGTCCCAGAAGAAGCGCGCGTCGGCGAAGCGCGCGTTGAGGACCCACTCGTTGCCGCGGACGATGTGCCCCTTCGGGTCGCCCGGGTGGTCCGCGACGGCGAGGAAGTGCTCGGCGAGCGCCCCGTCCGCGCGGCGCGTCGGCAGGACCTTCTGGTGCTCGCGCATCGCCGTGACGAGGATCTCCTCGGGGAGCTCGAGGTACTCCTTCTCGAACGCGCCGCGGACGAGCCCGGGCCACTCGACGAGGTGCGCGAGCGTGTCGAGGAGCGAGTCGTCCTGCGCCGGCGTCCCGCCGGCCTCCGCGGCGAGTGCGGCCGCCTTCTCGGCGAGCGTCCTCCTCCGGGCCGCGTAGTCGGGCTCGACGAAGGCCGCCCGGAGCTTGGCGAGGTAGTCGTCGACCCCGACGACGACGATCCGTCCCGGGGCGAGCGTCCGGTGACCGAACGTCGTCCGGCCCGACTCGACGCCGAAGAGCGTGAACGGGACGACGAGGCCGTCGAGGAGGCAGACGACGGAGTGGACGGGGCGGATCCAGGTGCTCGTCCCGTCGCCCCATCTCATCATCCGCGGGAAGGTCATCTTCGCGACGACCGCGGGGATCGCCTCCGCGAGGATCTCGGACGTGAACCGCCCCTCGACGACCTTCCGCACGGAGACGTACTCGCCCTTCGGCGTCGAGACGACGCGGAGCGCCTCGACGGCGACCCCCTGGCCGCGGGCGAAGCCCTCGGCAGCGCGCGTCGGCCTCCCCTCGGAGTCGTACGCGACCTTGACGGATGGACCGAGCGCCTCGATCTCGTGGTCGTCCTGGACCTCGGGGAGGTCCCGCGAGAAGAGGACGAGGCGGCGGCTCGTCGAGTGGGCGAAGAAAGTCCCCTGGATCCGCTCCGCCGCGAGCGCGTCGGCGACCCCTCGAAGGAGGTCGTTTCGCGCCTGCGAGAGGACGCCTGCGGGGATCTCCTCGGCGAGGATCTCGAGCAGCAATTCCGACATCTCAGGCCTCCTCGACCTCGAACGCGTCGCCCGCGGGCGGGGACGGGGCCTTCGGGAGGAGCGGGTGACCGAGCGCCTCGCGGGCCGCGACCCACGCCTTCGCGCAGCCGACGGCGAGGTCGCGGACGCGCTTGATGACCCCGACCCGTTCCGTTGCGGAGACGGCGCCGCGCGCGTCGAGGAGGTTGAAGGTGTGCGAGCACTTCAGGGCGCACTCGTAGGCCGGCACGACGAGCCCTGCCGCGAGGCAGCGTCGCGACTCCGCCTCCTGGCGCTCGAACGCGGCGCGGAGGAGCTCCGTGTCGGCGACCTCGAAGCCGTACTTCGACACCTCGTACTCGTCCTGCCGCCGGACCTCGCCGTACGGCACGCCCGGCGCCCACTCGATGTCCATGACGTTCCGGGTCCTCGTCAGGAACATCGTGAGGCGCTCGAGGCCGTAGGTGATCTCCGCCGTGCAGGGGGCGAGGTCGATCCCGCCCGCCTGCTGGAAGTAGGTGAACTGCGTGATCTCCATCCCGTCGAGGAGGACCTGCCACCCGACACCCCAGGCGCCGAGCGTCGGCGACTCCCAGTTGTCCTCCTCGAAGCGCAGGTCGTGCTCCGACGGCTCGATGCCGATCGCGCGGAGGCTGTCGACGTAGAGCTCCTGGATGTCGTCGGGCGAGGGCTTGACGACGACCTGGAACTGGTAGTGCTTCACGAGGCGGAAGGGGTTCTCGCCGTAGCGTCCGTCCGCCGGCCGGCGCGAGGGCTGCACGTAGGCGCAGCGCCACGGCTCGGGACCGAGGACCCGAAGGAACGTCGCGGGGTGCATCGTCCCGGCGCCCACTTCCGTGTCGTACGGCTGCTCGACGAGACAGCCGCGGGAAGCCCAGTACTCGGAAAGCTTCAGGATCAGCGTCTGGAAGTCCATGGTCGCTCCGCTCTCAGGCGCGCGAAATTGCGGCAGCGCCGGAGGTTAGCAGGGGTTCTCGCCGGCGTCACGGACCGCCGGCGAGGCTCTCGAGGAACCGGTGGCTCTTCAGCTCGTGGCCGAGGAACCGCCGGCGGACCTCTCGGAGGAGCGCCTCGAGCGCGCGGAGGGCGGCCGCGTCGCCCGACCCGTGCCGCGCGAGCTCCGGAAGGGGCCGTCTCCTCAGCTCGGCGAGGAGCGCGAGTGCGGACTGCGGCACCGGAGCGGCCGCCGGCGCGGCGCACTCGTTCCCGACGAGACCGGGAAGCTCCGGGTCGAACCGGGCGCCCCCGCTCGAGAGGTCCCGGCCGCAGGCGGCGCACTCCGTCCCTCCGGGAAGGAGGCCGGCGAGCCGGAGGAGCCACGCCTCGAAGTAGCGCGCCGCGAGCCCGGCCGGCGCCCCCTCGTCGAGCGCGTCGAGGACGTGCCGCGCGAGCCGGTAGGCCTCGGGCGCCGCCTCCCCCTCGGGGAGGAACGTCGCGAGGCTCTCGGCGAGGTACGGCAGGAGCATCGCCGTCTCCGGCCGGGAGGCGAGCGAGAAGGCGCTCTTCACGAGCTCGAGGCCGTCCGCCCTTGCGAGGTCGGCCCCTTCCTTCCGGAACAGCGTCACGGAGACTTCCGTGAGGAGCTCGAGGAGCGCTCCGCGGCGGAAGCGGCGCCGTCCGCCCCGGAGCGCGGCCCGGACGACTCCCGCGTCGCGCGTCAGCAGCGTCGCCGCGACGTCCTTCTCGGAAAGGACGTCGACACGGAGAATGAACGCCGTCGTGGAGAGCAGCACCGGCCCCCATTCTCCCTCCCGCCTCCCGCGGACGGTCCTCGCGCTCGGGGCGGTGTCGTTCCTGACGGACGCCTCGTCCGAGATGATCTTCCCGCTCCTGCCCCTCCTCCTCGCGTCCCTCCCCGGGGCGCCGGCCGCGGCCCTCGGCCTGATCGAGGGGGTCGCCGAGGCGACGGCCGCGGCCGTGAAGGTCGCCTCCGGGCGCGCCTCCGACCGCGCCGCGCGGCGGAAGCCGATCGTCGTCGCGGGCTACGGCCTCTCCTCGGCCGTCCGTCCGCTCGTCTCGCTCGCCACGCTCTGGCCGCACGTCCTCCTCGTCCGCTTCCTCGACCGGATCGGAAAGGGGGTCCGCTCGGCCCCGCGCGACGCCCTCATCGCCGAGGTGACGCCGCCGGATCGCCGCGGCGCCGCCTACGGCCTCCACCGCGCGATGGACAACGCCGGCGCCGTCGCCGGTCCGCTCCTCGCCGCGGCGCTCCTCGGCCTCCTCGCGCTCCCTCTGCGCACGGTCCTCGCGCTCTCCGTCGTCCCGGCCGCACTGGCGCTCCTCGTCCTCGTCCTCGGCGTCCGCGAGACGACGAGGCCCGCGGAGGTCGTCTCCACGGCGGCGAACCGCGTCCCCTCCGACCCGCTCCCCCCCGCGTTCCGCCGCGCTGTCGCCGCCGTCGCGCTCTTCACGCTGTCGGCCTCGTCGGACTCGTTCCTCCTCCTGAAGGCTCGCGAGGTCGGCGTCCCCGCCGCCGGCGTCCCCCTCGTCTGGGCCTACTCGAACCTCGTCCGCGCCGCCCTCGGGACGTGGGGCGGAGGCCTCTCGGACCGCTTCGGCCGGAAGCGGCTCCTCCTCGCCGCCTGGTCGCTCTACGCCGGCTGCTACGCGCTCTTCGCCGTCGTGAGGACGCCGCTCGCCCTGCTGGGGGTCCTCGGCGTCTACTCGATCCACGCGGCGCTTTCCGAGGGCGCGGAGCGGGCGCTCGTCGCCGACCTCGTCCCGGCGGCGAGCCGCGGCCGCGCCTTCGGCTGGTTCCACGGCGCCGTGGGCCTCTCGTCGCTCCCCGCGAGCGCCGGCTTCGGCCTCCTCTGGAGCCGGTTCGGGTCGGCATCGGCCTTCCTCGCCGGGGCCGCCGTCGCCCTCGCCGCCGCGCTCTTCCTCGCCCTCGCCGTCCCGGACCGGACCGCCCCGCGCGTCCGGTAGACTCCCCGCCATGTCCGGACCCGTGTGGAAGCTCCTGAAGACGACCGGCACCTGCGACGCGTGCGGCGAGAACGTAGACGCGCTCCTCGCCGTCGGCACCGTCGTCGACTACGCCTTCCGCCCCGACTACCGCTTCTGCCGTCCCTGCTACGACCGCTACGAGGGACGGCACGACGAGCTCCACCCGAAGGCCGTCGCCGAGCAGCAGCTCCCGCCGCTGATCTCGCGCCCCGACTCGGTGGAGGACGTCCCGGAGTGAGCCCCTCGGGCCCCGGTGCGGCGGAGACGTCCGCCGGGACGACGACCGCGCGCACGCTCGAGCCGCCCGAGAGGCTCCTCGCGAGGCTGTCGGACCCCGCCCTCCGTCGCGTCGCCGAAAGGTCTCTCGCGGGCGAGAGGCTCTCCTTCGAGGACGGGCTCGTCCTCTTCCGCTCACCGGACCTCCTCGGCGTCGGCGCGCTCGCGAACCGCGACCGCGAGAGGCGCCACGGGAACCTCGGCTACTACAACGTCAACCGCTACCTGAACCCGACGAACCTCTGCTGGGTCGACTGCGGGCTCTGCGCCTGGGCGCGCAAGCCGGGCGTCGCCGGCGGCTACACGATGGCGATCGAGGAAGCGGTCCGCGAAGCGGCCGCGGGCTGGCACGACGGCATCACGGAGCTCCACGTCGTCGGAGGGCTCCACCCGTCGCTCCCGTACGACTACTACCCGGGGCTGCTCCGCGCTCTGCGTTCCCGCTTCCCCGGCGTCCACATCAAGGCGTGGACGATGGTCGAGCTCGACTGGTTCGCCCGGGTCGGGAAGAAGGACCTCGTCGAGACGATCCGCGAGCTGAAGGACGCCGGGATGGACTCCTGTCCCGGCGGCGGCGCGGAAATATTCGCGAAACGGGTCCGCGACGTCATCTGCACGAACAAGATCGACGGCGAGCGCTGGCTCGAGATCGCGCGCCTCTGCCACCTCGAGGGCGTGAAGACGAACGTCACGATGCTCTACGGGTCGATCGAGACGGACGAGGAGCGCGTCGACCACCTCGTCCGGATCCGCGGCCTGCAGGACGAGACGAAGGGGTTCCTCGGCTTCGTCCCGCTCGCGTTCCACCCCGACGGGACGCCGTTCGCGCACCTCCCGGCGACGAGCGGGACCCTCGACCTGCGCGTCATCGCGGCCGCCCGGCTCCTCCTCGACAACGTCGACCACGTGAAGGCCTACTGGGTCCAGATCGGCGAGAAGTTCGCGCCGGTCGCGCTCCACTTCGGGGCCGACGACCTCGTCGGGACGGTGACCGAGGAGACGATCACCCACGCCGCGGGGGCGACGACGGAAGCGGGCCTCTCGCGCCTCGAGATGGAGCGCCTCATCCGCTCGGCCGGCCGCGAGCCGTTCGAGCGGGACGCGGACTACGAGCGGGTCGTGCGCGACGGCGCGGGGCGCGTCGTCCGGGCGAACCGGCACGACTTCGTCCCCTCCGGGCCTGCGACCGCCGCCGCGCCGAAGGGGCCCCCGGCGGCGCCCCCCGCGATCGACACGGCCCTCGCCTCGTCGTAGCGGGCGGGACGCGCCCGCCCGGCTCCTACGGAACGGCGGGCGGCGCGAGCTCCTCGACGCGGAGGATGCTCCGGTCGTGGAAGGTGATCCGGACCGTCGCGCCCTTGCGGACCGGCCCGCCGCGGACGGAGCTCCGGTTCAGGCCCGGGAGCTTCGTCTGGCCGTCCTCGATCCGGAAGAGCCGGCCCGCGACCTTGAACGTCTCGATCCCCTTCTGGTCCGACGTCGCGGGGGAGAGGTCCTCGACCGGGCCCTCGACGACCTCCACCGCCCGTTCCTCGATCCACCCCTTCGCGTCCGCGTGCCGGGAGGCGATGCCGTGGACCGTCCAGGCGGCGAGCCCTCCCCAGGCGAGGATCCAGAGGTACGCGAACCGGCGCGCGAAGCGGTCGCGGCGCCGCCAGACGACGGCGAGGAGGAGGACTCCGATGAGGACGCCCCCCGTCCCGGCCTGGATCGTGCCGAGGACCGGAGGGTCCTCGGCGCGGATGTCGTAGAGGACCTTCGAAGTGCCGTCCACGGGTCGGGATGATGCCCCGGATCCGCGCCGCGCGGCGAGGCCGCGCCGACGCGCCGGGTCTCGGCGCCCCGAAGTCGAAGGGGCCCCGCGCCGGGAAGCGCGGGGCCCCTTCCGGGCGCGGGGACCGCCCGGCTCAGTCCTTCAGGCGGACCGCGGCGATGAAGTTCGCCGGGCGCGGCCCGGGGCGGTGAACGTAGAAGCGCGCGAAGCGCGCGTTCCCCGCCTTCTTCAGCTCGGCGCGGAACGCCTGGACGGTCGGCACGGGGGTCGAGTTCACCTCCTGCACGACGTCGCCTTCCCTGAGGCCGGCGTCCGCCGCCGCGGAGACGTTCTTCACGTGGGTGAGGACGACCCCCTCGATCTCCTTGCCGATCTGGTAGCCGCGGCGCAGGACGGGTGTCAGCTCGTCGACGGAGATGCCGATCTTCTCGCGGTGCTCGTCCGTGGCCGGCTCCTCGTCGGGGGTCTCCCCTTCCTCCCTGCGGGTGTCGAGGGTCGCGACGGCGGACTTCTCCTTGCCGCCGCGGATGAAGGTGAGGGTGACCTTGGTCCCGGGGCGCTTGCCCGAGACGTAGTCGATCAGGTCGCGGTTGTTGCGAATGCGGGTCTCGTCGACGCGGACGATGACGTCCTCGTGGCGGATCCCGGCCTCGTCGGCCGGACCGTCCTTCACGACGTCCTGGACGAGCGCCCCGTCGCGGCTCGCGAGCCCGAGAGTCTCCTGGACGTCGGGGTCGATCGGCCCGATCGTGACGCCGAGGTACCCGCGGACGACCTTTCCCTCCTTCAGCTGCGGCAGGAGCCTCCTCGCGACGTTGATCGGGACGGCGAAGCCGATGTTCTGGGCCATGCGGGAGATCGCGGTGTTGATGCCGATGACCTCGCCGGCGACGTTCACGAGCGGACCCCCGGAGTTCCCGAAGTTGATCGCCGCGTCCGTCTGGATCAGGTTCTCGAACGAGCGCGTGACGTTCGAGAGGCCCGGCGCGCGCCCCTTGCCCGAGATGACGCCGACCGTGACCGTCTTGTCGAACTGGAGCGGGTCCCCGATCGCCATGACCCATTCGCCCACCCGGATCCGGTCGGAGTCGCCGAGGGGGAGCGTCGGGAAGGGCTTCGTCCCGTCGATCTTCAGGAGCGCGAGGTCCGTCGCCGGATCGCGCCCGACGACCTTCGCCTTGTAGACGTCCGTCTCGCCGACCGAGACCTCGACCTTCTCGGCGCCGTCGATGACGTGGTTGTTCGTCAGGACGTAGCCGTCGGCCTCGACGATGAACCCCGTCCCTCCCGACTGCTCCTGCTCCTCCTCGTCTTCCCCGGAGCCCCGGCGGCGGTCGGGACCGAAGAACGGGTTGAACGGCGTGTCGCCGAAGAAGCGGTCCATGCCGCTCCGCCGCTGGCCCGGCTTGATGATGTCCGTCGAGCGGATCGAGACGACGGCCGGCATCGCGCGGTCGGCGATGTCCGCGAAGGAGGGGAGCCCGGCCGGGCCGGGACGCGGCGCGGGGGCCGCCGCGCGGGCCGCCGGCTCCGCGGCGAGCTCGGCCGAGGCCGTCCGGGTGAAGTCGAGGCTCCCCGCGAGGATCATCCCGAAGGCGACCGCCGCGAGGACGATGGCGGTGAGCGAGAGCACCTTGGTCCTGGTCTGCATGGCTTCCTTCTTCATCACGGTCTCCGCCGAGCAAGCCTCGTGCCCGACGGGACCGCGTCGTTCAGGCCGGGTCCGATCCCGGATTCTCGCCCTTTCGCCCGTCACCTGGGAAGGAGGGGCGGGGCGTCCTTCGGGGCGTCGGGCTTGTCGACGTCTTCGGGCCTCATGTTGTAGAGGAACGTGATCGTGACGCCTTCCCTCGGGTTCGGGAAGTCGGCGGGAAGCGGCCGGAACGGGCTGGAGTTCCGGATCGCCTGGAGGGACGCGTTGTCGTAGGGCGGGATCCCCGACGAGACGAGGAGCCGCAGCCCCTCGACGCGGCCGTCCTTCATCAGGAAGAAGCGGACGACGAGCCTCCCCTTCATCCCGTAGTGCGCGAGCTTGGGGATCTCCCAGTTCCGCTTGATCTTCCGGATCATCTCCGCCGCGTAGGGGCCCCACTCGTAGCCCTTCGTGTCGAACGAGAGGGGTCCGTTGTCGACGAAGCCCCCCTCCGAGTCCCAGCCGCCCCCGTCGTCGCCGCCCCCGCCGGCCTTCGCCTCGGTACGCGGGCCGGCCTGTCCGGGCGGCGCTCCGGGCGAAGCGCCTGCCGCCCCTGGCGCCACCTGCTGGAGCGGGCGGGCCGCGAGTCCGTCGAGGCCCTTGAGGCCGGCGTCGTCCTTCGGAGCCTCCGGCGCGCCCCCCGCCGCCGCGCCGCCGCCGCCGACCGGCTGCGCCGGGCGCGATCTCGCCGACTCTCCCTCCCCGCGCCCCTCGCCGCGCCGGCCGGGCGCGAGCTCCCGGATTCCGGGTCCGGCGACGGACCTCGGCGTCTCTGCCTTCGGGAGGCGCGGGTCGCCTCCCCCCGCCTTCCGATCGAGGTCCGACGGGAGCGGCTTCGGCCCGGGATGCGCCGCGCGCGGCCCCGGCGCCGGGTAGAAGCGGACCGGGATCGGGGGATCCTGCGGAGGAATCGCCCAGAGCTTGTTGAGGCCGAGGAGGTCGGGAGGAAGCTCGTCGGGATTCGGAGCGGCCCCCCGGGGAGGCGCCGTGACGACGAAGAGCGCGAAGAGCGCGTGGAGGACGACGGAGACAAGGACGGCCCGGTCCCTGGTGAACGACCAGCGCGTCTTTCCACCTGCCGCGAGCGCCGCCTCCTCGAGCTCGAGGGCGAGGAGCGGCACCGGAAGCTCGTCCGGAGCGGCGCCCGCCGGCGGCCTCGCCTCCGCTCGCGCCTCCGCGGGGGCGGCAGGACGCGCCCGAGGGGCCGGTCGGGAAGGTCCCGAGCGGTGGAACGGATCCTGCGCGGGGTCGAGCCCGCCACGCGGGGGCCACGGGACGGGGAGCGCGTCCTCTTCGCGGGACGGGTCGAGGCCGAGCAGGCTCTGGGAGTCGATCTTCAATCTCCGGCGGGCGACACGAACGTCCGTCCGGGTCGCCGTATGGGAACTCCGTGCCACGCCGTCCGGTGAGACGCGGAACCGCATCTTACCCGGCGCCGGCTTGATCGGAACACGCTCCGGTGGTATGAATCACCTTCTGGGAGCTGACTTTCAAGGTCTTGAGGGTGGGCTTCGACGCCCGCCCTTTTCATTGGTGACGACGCTGGCGAGATCCGACATTCCGATGGGCGCCGAGACCCTCGAGCGCATACGAGACACGCTCGCCGAGCGGGGGATCGAGCTGTGTCACGTCGGCTGGGTCCCGGGGGCACGCAAGGGACGCCTGACGCTCACCATCGACCGTCCCGAGGGGGTCACCCTCGACGACTGCGAGACGGCGTCCCGGCTCGCCGACGGGATCCTCGACGCCGACGAGGGGATCCCCGGCGCCTACCTCCTCGAGGTCGAGTCTCCCGGCCTCGACCGGCAGCTCTACACGCTCGACGACTGCCGCCGCTTTGCGGGCCGCCGCGTCCGCGTCGCGACGACCGAGCCGGTCGACGGGGCGAAGAGGATGAAGGGCCCACTCGAGGCCGTCGACGGTGACGCCCTGATCGTCATGGACGAGGACCGGAAGCGCCGATACACTGTGCGGTTCGGCGACGTCAAGGTCGTCCGCCTGATCCCCGAATTCTGAACCCGACCCCGACCGGACACCGCCGCGCATGGAGAGACCCGACACGATGAGCTCGACCGAGGCCCCGAACACCGCCTCCCGGCCCAGGACGGCCCGCTCCGCGAAGGCCGCCAAGGCGGCCAAGGCCCCGCCCCCGACGAAGGCGATCGAGATGCTCGACGCCTTGAAAGCCGCCTCGCGCGACAAGGAGATCGACCTCGAGAGGCTCGTCTCCGCGCTCGAGGAGGCCGTCGCGACGGCGGCCCGCAAGGTCTACAAGGTGCGCGAGATCACCGCACGCTTCGACCCGGCGACGGGCGAGCTGACCGCGTGGACCCCCTATCGGATCGTCGAGCAGAAGACGAAGCCCGAGGTCCCCGCCGCGCCTGCGATCGACCCGGAGGACCTCCCGATCGGGATGGTCGCCCCGCCTCCCGCGGCCCCCGCGGCGGACGCCGAGAAAGAGATCCGCCTCCCGTGGGTCGAGCTCCTTCCCGAGGAGGTCCCCGCGCTCCTCGCGGGCGAGCTCTCCGGCAAGGGGTGGCAGGTCGTCCGCGACCCCGAGGGGGCCGCGACGCCGGTCTCCCCCGACGAGGCGGCCGTCGGCGACGAGATCCGGCTCTTCCGGTCGACCGAGGGGCTCGGCCGGATCGCCGCGCAGAGCGCCAAGCAGGTCCTCTACCAGAAGGTCCGTGAGGCGGAGCGCGACAACATCTACAACGAGTACTTCCCGAAGGTCGGGGAGCTCATCACCGGCACCGTGAAGCGCTTCGAGCGCGGCGACATGATCGTCGACCTCGGACGGACCGAAGCGGTCATCCCGCGCGAGCACCAGTCCCGCGCGGAGCGCTACACGCAGGGGGAGCGGGTCCGCGGCGTCCTCGTCGACGTCCACCGCAACCCGAAGGGGGCGCAGGTCGTCCTCTCGCGAACGGCCCCCGAGCTCCTGATGCGCCTCATGGAGATGGAGGTCCCCGAGATCTACGACGGGACCGTCGTCATCCGCGGCTGCGTGAGGCAGCCGGGCGACCGCGCCAAGGTGGCGGTCTCTTCGCGCGAGCGCGACGTCGACCCGGTCGGCGCCTGCGTCGGGATGCGCGGCGCGCGCGTCCAGGCGATCACCCGCGAGCTCCGCGGCGAGCGGATCGACATCATCCAGTTCTCGGAGGACGTCATCGCCTACGCCCAGAACGCCCTCTCCCCCGCGAAGATCACGCGCGTGTCGCTCATGGCGGCCGAGGACGAGGTCCCGGAGGAGGGCGAGGAGACGATGCCGACGCTCGAGTGCATCGTCGAGGAGGACCAGCTCTCGCTCGCGATCGGCAAGCGGGGGCAGAACGTCCGCCTCGCCTCGGCGCTCGTCGGCGCCAAGATCGACATCAAGAGCGAGCAGGCCGTCAAGGAGCAGGTCGCGCAGGCCCTCCAGCGGATGCTGCTCGCCTCGCAGCGGCGCGCGACGGCCCTCGCCGAGATCGAGGGCCTCGAGGAGCCGGTCCTCGAGGCGCTCGCCGCGGCCGGGTTCGAGACGGTCGGCGAGGTCCTCGAAGCGGACGCCGGCGACGACGAGGAGGCGACGGCCCGCCTCGACGGCGCCCTCCCCGACGAAGACGACCGTGAGGACGTCCTCGACCTCCTTCGCGCCTTCGAGTCGGCTCCCGCCGAGGAGACCGAGGACGAGGAGGGCGACTTCCTCGCCGCGGGCGAGGAGGGGGACGAGCCCGAAACGGAAGACGTATCCGGGGCGGACGAAGACGCCGCCCCCGCGGACGAGACGGCGAGCGAGCCCGGGAACTCCGGGCCGGAGACGGAGAACCCCGAGAAGTGAAGACGACCCCCGCGAAGTTCACCGTAGCCGAGCTCGCCCGGATGATGGGGAAGCCCCCGAAGGAGGTCCTCTTCCTCCTGCAGGGGATCGGTGTCGACGTCAAGTCGGCCGACTCGGTGCTCGATCCCGGGACCGCGCAGGCGATCCTGACCGGGAAGACACAGGCCCCCAAGACCCTCATCGTCCGGCAGACGCCGGTCGCCCCGCCCCCGGCTGCGACCGCCGTCGGCACCCCGAAGCCGAAGGCCGAGCGCGCCGCGCTCAAGCGGATCAAGATCGTCGAGAAGGCCCCCGAGGCCGAGGCCGCCCAGGCGGAGACCGCCGAGGCGCCGCTCGTCGAGGCGGCCGCCGCACCGGTCCCGGCCGTCGCCGAGCCTCTCGCCGAGGCCCGCGCCCCGGAGCCGGCCCCCGCGCCGGAGCCGGCTCCCGCGCCCGAGCCCGTGGTCGCCGCGCCCGAGCCCGCGCCGGTTGCCGCCGCGGCGCCGCCGGCAGAGCCGGCTCCCGAGCCCATGCCTGTGCTTGCGGAGGTGCGGCCGGAGCCGGTCGCGCCTGCCCCCGAGCCCGTGCCCGTCGCCGCCGCACACGAGCCCGCCGAGGAGGAAGCACCGAGGGCCGTCTCCCCCGACGCCGCCGTGCCGGCTTCCGCCGAGCTTTCGAAGCCGGCGGCCCCCGGGACCGCCCCCGCCGCGACCCCTGCGCCGCATCCGGCGAGGCACGCCGCGGCGAAGCCCGCGGCTGCGCCCGCCCGGCCGGCCGCCCCCGCCGCCGCGAGCGGCGCGGTCCGGCGGTCGACGACCGGAATCCAGACCGCTTCCGCGGCGAGTCTCCGCGCCGCCGCGCAGAAGCCGCTCACGCCGGGAGCCCGTCCCCCGGCGCCCGCTGGCGCGCTCGGCCGGATCATGAAGCGGACGGGAGAGCCGGCCCCCCTCCCGCGACCGGCCGCGTCGGCCGGGAGCCCGCAGCCCCCCGCCCCGCCGGCGATGTCGGCTTCGGCTGCGGCGCCCCCCTCGACCGCGCCCGCTCATCCCGCCCCGACGCGACCGGGCGCCGCGGCTCCGGCGGCCCGCTCCGGCGTCTCCGGCCGCGCCGTCATCGCCCCGCCGAGCGCCGCGACGATCCGCGCGGTCGCGCGCCCGACCCCCGGTGCGGTCGTCGCCCGTCCCGCCACGCCCGTCGCAACGCCCGGCGCGCCGGCCCGCCCCGGCTTCGCGCCCCGCCCCGGCTTCGCGCCCCGCCCCGGCTTCGCGCCGCGTCCCGGCGGAATGCTCGGCCGGGGCCCGATGGCCCCGGCGATGCCTCCCCCGGCGGCGCCCGGCACCGACCGCCGCCGCAAGGACGCGGTCAAGGGCGGCAGCGCGATCCCCGCGAAGAAGGACGACGCCAAGAAGACCGCGTCCAAGAAGCTCCGGACGAAGGAAGCCTCGGCTCTCGCCACGAACGTGAGGGACTTCCTCGGCACCTACCAGGAGGACACCTACGAGGACGTTCCGGGCGCCATCCCGGCCGAGGGCGAGGAGGCCGATCCGAACCGTCCGCTCTCCAAGTCGGCCCAGCGGCGCGCGAGCAAGAGGACGATGATGACCGAGACCGGCGCCGTCGTGGAGGTCAAGAAGGACCAGAGCGGCCCCGTCTTCCTCTCCGAAGGCGTCACCGTCAAGGAGCTCTCCGAGAAGACCGGCATCCTCGCCAAGGACCTCGTCAAGGCGTTCCTCGGCCGAGGGATCCTCGCGGCGATCAACCACCCGGTGAACCCGAGCCTCGCCGTCGAGATCGCCCGAGATTTCGGCATCGAGGCCGCCGTCGTCTCCTTCGAGGAGGACCTCGAGCTCTCCCGTCAGCAGGCGGCCGCCGAGGCGGCCGAGGCCGAGGCCGGCTCCACCGCCGACCGAAAGCCCCGCGCCCCGGTCGTCACCGTCATGGGCCACGTCGACCACGGCAAGACGTCGCTCCTCGACGCGATCCGCAAGGCGAACGTCGCCGAGGGCGAGGCGGGCGGCATCACGCAGCACATCGGCGCCTACCGCGTCGAGGCGAAGAACCGCAACATCGTCTTCCTCGACACGCCGGGCCACGAGGCCTTCACGATGATGCGCGCCCGCGGCGCGCGCGCGACGGACATCGTCGTCCTCGTCGTCGCGGCCGACGACGGCGTCATGCCGCAGACGGTCGAGGCGATCGACCACGCCCGCGCCGCGAAGGTGCCGGTCGTCGTCGCGATCAACAAGATCGACAAGCCCGAAGCGAACGTGATGCGGGTCAAGCAGGCTCTCGCCGACAAGGGCGTCCTCGTCGAGGAGTACGGCGGCGAGATCGTCGCCTGCGAGATCTCCGCCAAGAAGAAGATCGGGATCGACGCCCTCCTCGAGATGATCCTCCTGCAGGCGGACCTCCTCGAGCTGAAGGCCCCCGTCGACGGCCCCGCCCGCGGCGTCGTCCTCGAGGCCCGGCGCGAGGTCGGCCGCGGCACGCTCGCGACCGTCCTCGTCCAGCAGGGGACGCTGAAGGTCGGCGACATCTTCTTCGCGGGCTCGGCCGTCGGCCGCGTCCGCGCGATGCTCGACGACCGCGGCAACCGCGTCTCCGAGGCCGGACCCGCGACCCCCGTCGAGGTGATGGGCTTCGAGGACATCCCGAACTCGGGCGACTCCCTCCAGGTCGTCGAGGACGAGTCGAAGGCCCGCCAGGTCACCGGCTTCCGCCAGCAGAAGGAGCGCGAGGAGGCCCTCGCGAAGTCGTCGCGCCTCTCGCTCGACTCGCTCTTCAGCCGCATGGCCAAGGGCGAGGCCAAGGAGCTCCCGATCATCCTCAAGGCCGACGTCCACGGCTCCGAGGAGGTCATCACCCAGTCGCTCAACAAGCTGTCGACGGCGAAGGTCAAGGTCAACGTCCTGCACACGGGCGTCGGCGCGATCTCCGTCAACGACGTCCTCCTCGCGTCGGCCTCCGAGGCGATCGTCATCGGCTTCAACGTGAGGCCGGAGCGGAAGGCCCAGGAGCTCGCCGAGAAGGAAGGGGTCGACATCCGCCTCTACTCGGTCATCTACAACCTGACCGACGAGATCAAGAAGGCGATGGCCGGCCTCCTCGACAGCGTCCAGAAGGAGGTCGCCAAGGGCCGCGCAGAGGTCCGCGAGACCTTCCGCATCCCGAAGATCGGCCTCATCTGCGGCTGCATGGTCGTCGAGGGGGTCATCCCGCGGAACGCCGGCGTCCGGCTCCTCCGCGACAACCGCGTCGTCTACGAGGGGAAGATCGGCTCGCTCCGGCGGTTCAAGGACGACGCCTCCGAGGTCAAGAGCGGCTTCGAGTGCGGCATCGGCATCGCCGGCTACCAGGACGTCAAGGTCGGGGACGTCATCGAGGCCTTCGTGACCGAGGAGGTCGCCGCCTCGCTGACGTAGGGCCGGAATCCCGTCCCCCGGGGCTTCGGCTCCGGGGGCGGGCGCCCGGACGCGTCCCCCCGGAGAACCGATGGTCGTCGCCCTCGCCGTCTTCGACTTCCACCTCCCCGACTGCCGCGGCCTGAAGGAGAAGCGGGCGTTCCTGCGCCCGCTCAAGAGCCGCCTGCGCGGCGGGTTCGAGATCTCCGCCTCCGAGGTCGCCCATCACGACCTCCTGCAGCGGGCCGCGGTCGGCGTCGCCGCCGTCGGCCCCGACCGCTCGGCCCTCGAGCCGCTCCTCGGGAGGGTCGTCGAGTTCGTCGAAGGCTGGGCGGAGGAATCGGGTGTCGAGCTGACGGCCCTGAGGAGCGAGTTCCTCGAGTACGGCGACGTCGGCGCCCCCGGCTCCTCCTTCGGCGCCGAGGGAGATGAAGAGGAGGCCACGTGAAGGAACGCCGCCGCCCCCGGCAGGTCGCGGACGTCGTGCGCGAGGAGCTCGCGCGCCTCCTGCGGACCGAGGTCCACGACCCGGCCGTCGGCTTCGCCACGATCACCGACGTCGTCCTCTCCCCCGACCTCCGTTCGGCCCGTGTCTTCGTCTCCGTCCTCGGGGGCGAGGGGGCGTTCGAGAAGAGCGTGGCCGCGCTCAACCGCGCCGCCCCGATGCTGCGCGGGATGGTCGGCCGAAACTGTCAGCTTCGTTTCGCTCCGGAGCTTCGCTTCGAGGAGGACCACAGCCTCGAGCGCGGCGCGCGGATCGAGGAGCTCCTGAAGCACCTTCCTCCTTCCGGCGACGGGGAGGACGGGGAGAAGGGATGAGCGAGGCGGACTTCGCGGCCGTCGCGGCTCTCCTCGCCTCGGGCCGGCGGTTCCTCCTGACGGGCCACCGGAACCCCGACGGGGACTCGCTCGGCTCGGCCCTCGCCCTCGCGCAGGCGCTCGAGGCGCGCGGCAAGGAGGCCCGCGTCGTCATGCGCGACCGCTGGTCGAGCGCCTACGAAGGCCTCCCCGGCGTCGGCTCCGCCGTCGTCTCGGACGCGCTCCCCCCCGACTGGCCCTCCGCCTGGGACGCCGCCCTCGTCATGGAGTGCCCGGAGGCCGAGCGCCCCGGCTTCCCGGCCCTCCTCGCCGGCGCCACGGTGAACGTCGACCACCACCCGGGCAACACCCGCTGGGCGACGCACAACCTCGTCGTCGAGCCGGCGGCCGCGGTCGGGGAGATCGTCGCCGACCTCCTCGACCGGCTCGAATGGCCGATGACGCCTCAGATCGCCACGAACCTCTGGGTCTCCCTCGTCTCCGACACCGGCTCCTTCCGCTACGGCAACACGACGGCCCGCGCGCTCGCGCTCGGCGCGAGGCTCGTGACCGAGGGAGTGCGGCCCGACGTCGTGGGCGAGCTCCTCTTCGAGGCGCGCCCGCTGTCGGCGGTGAAGCTCGAGGGGCTCGTCCTCGGCACGCTCGAGCTCCACGACGAGGGGCGCGTCGCGCTCGTCTCCCTCCCGAAGAGGTTCCTCGCCGAGTCGGGCGCCGACGACGCCGACGGCGAGGGGCTCGTGAACCGCGCCCGCGGGATCGCGGGGGTGAAGGCGGCCGCGCTCGTCCGCGAGAGCGACGAGCCGGGCGTCTTCCGCTGCTCGCTCCGCTCGAAGGGCGCCGTCGACGTCCGATCGGTCGCGGCGGCCCGCGCCGGCGGCGGGCACCGGAACGCCGCGGGCTGCCGCGTGAACGGGAGCTGGGAGACCGTGAAGGCCGATCTCGCGCGGGCCCTCGCTGAGGCGGTCGCCGGGGAGCCCCGTTGAGCGCCGTCCCCGTCGCGCTCGACGGCCCGTCGGGCCTCCTCCTCGTCGACAAGCCCGAGGCGATGACCTCTCACGACGTCGTCGACGCCGTCCGGCGCCTTCTCGGGACGCGCCGCGTCGGCCACACCGGGACGCTCGACCCGGCCGCCACGGGGCTCCTCGTCCTCTGCGTCGGGCGCGCGGGACGCCTCCAGTCGTTCCTGACCTCGTTCGACAAGAGCTACGAGGGGACGATGAGGTTCGGCGTCGAGACGAACACGTACGACCGCGAGGGGAGCCCGGTCGGCGAGCCGCACCCCGACCCTCGGCCCGAGGCCGGCCCGCTCCGGGCCGCCTGCGCGCGGTGGGTCGGGGAGTTCGAGCAGGCGCCGCCCCCGTTCTCGGCGAAGAAGGTCGGGGGGAAGAAGTTCTACGAGCTCGCGCGGAGGGGGGAGACGGTCCCCCACCTCCCGAAGAAGGTCCGCGTCACGCGATTCGACGCGCTCGACGTGGAGGGCGACCTCGCCCGCTTCCACGTCGACTGCTCCTCGGGCACCTACATCCGCTCCCTCGCGCACGACGTCGGGAGGGAGCTCGGGCTCGGCGCCCACCTCGCAGCGCTCCGCCGGACGCGGATCGGGCCCTTCCTGCTCGAGAAGGCGCGCACCCTCGGCGCGCTCGAGGAGCTCCCGCCCGACGCGCGCACCTCTTCCCCGAGCTGGATCCCCCTCGCGGAAGTCCCGCTCCCGTTCCCGGCTGTGACGCTCCTCCCGGGCGAGGCGCAGAAGGTACGGCGAGGTCACGCCGTGCCCGTCCGGGTTCCCGCCGAGGCGAACGGGGCCCCCTGGGTCCGGCTCGTCTGCTCGGGAGACCTCGTCGCCCTCGGGCACCTCGAACCGCTCGGCCGGGGAGCTCTCGCGCTCGCAAAGCCGAAGATCGTGCTACAAGACTGAAGTCCCCATGGAGGGACCGGCGAACACGAGCCCGCCGCCGGTTGACTTCGTCGACGCCGCGAGCGGCGTTCCTCCCGGACCCCCTCCGAGCGGGCTGGCGAGAATCCTCGGGAACCGGGGCCTGTCGGCCGGACCCGCGCTCCCCGCCCCGAAATCCCGACCGACGAAGGGCCAGACGGCAACTTCTCACCGGACAGAGACTTGGCCCCGAAATTGACCCGATCGACGGCGGAACATATCCTCTGCCGTTCGAGATTGAGAAGAGAAGGATAGAAGAAGTGGCCCAGACCATCACTCCCAAGACGGAAACGATCAAGGCCTTCGAGAGGCACGAGGGCGACACCGGCTCTCCCGAGGTGCAGGTGGCGCTCCTCTCGCAGCGGATCACGGCCCTGACCGAGCACTTCAAGACGCACGCGAAGGACCACCACTCCCGCCGCGGACTGCTCCAGATGGTCGGCCAGCGGCGCCGCCTGCTCGACTACCTGAAGAAGCGCGACGTCGCGCGCTACAAGGCCCTGATCGAGCGCCTCGGGCTCCGCAAGTAGGAGCCGTGCCGGCGCGAGGCCGCGCCCCGGCCTCCCCGGCCGAAAGAAGGAAACGATGAAGCAATCCGTCACCGCCCTGGTGGGTGGCCGTGCCCTCACGATCGAGAACGGCAAGGTGGCCAAGCAGGCCGACGGCGCCGCCGTCGTCCGGCTCGGCGACACGATGGTCCTCGTCACCGCGTGCTACGCCCGCGACCCGAAGGACGTCGACTTCGTCCCGCTCACCGTCGAGTACAAGGAGTACCAGTACGCCGCCGGGCGCATCCCCGGGGGCTTCTTCAAGCGCGAGGGGCGCCCCACCGAGAAGGAGATCCTGACCTGCCGGATGATCGACCGGCCGATCCGGCCCCTCTTCCCGGCCGGCTACGCCTTCGAGACGCAGGTCGTCGCGCTCGTCCTCTCCGCCGACGGCGAGAACGACCCCGACGTCCTCGCGATCAACGGCACCGCCGCCGCCCTCGCGATCAACCCGATCCCGTTCACGGACGTCCTCGGCGCGGTCCGCGTCGGGCGCATCGGCGACCGCTTCGTCTTCAACCCGACGAAGAAGGAGCGCGAGGAGTCCGTGATGGACCTCGTCGTCGTCGGCACGCGCCAGGCCGTCTCGATGGTCGAGGCGGGCGCGAAGGAGTGCTCCGAGGAGCTGATGCTCGAGGCGATCCTCGAGGGGCACCGCGAGCTCCAGAAGGTCATCGACGCGATCGAGGAGCTCCAGAGGCTCCAGGGCGTCGTCAAGCAGGCCTTCACGCCCCCGGCGCCGGTCCCGGCCGAGGTGATGTCCGAGGTCCGGAGGAACTGGGACGGGCCGATGATGGAGGCCCTCACCTGGAAGGGGAAGATCGAGTCGTACGCGAAGATCAAGGAGGTCAAGAAGGCCGCCGTCTCCGTCGTCCCCGAGGACCAGCCGGAGAAGAAGGCCCAGGTCAAGCGGGCGATCTCCGAGCTCGTCGAGGTCATGACGCGCGAGACGATCCTCCGCGACCGCAAGCGGCTCGACGGCCGCGCCTTCGACGAGGTCCGCCCCATCGAGGTCGAGGTCGGCGTCCTCCCGCGGACCCACGGCTCCTCGCTCTTCACGCGCGGCGAGACGCAGGCCCTCGTCACCGTCACGCTCGGCACCTCCGAGGACACCCAGCTCATCGAGGACCTCGAGGGCGAGTTCGAGAAGAAGTTCCTCCTCCACTACAACTTCCCGCCGTTCTCCGTCGGCGAGGTGAAGCGTTTCGGCTCGCCGGGACGCCGCGAGATCGGCCACGGCCGCCTCGCCTGGCGCGCCCTCGACGCCGTCCTCCCGCCCGAGTTCCCCTACACGATCCGCGTCGTCTCCGACATCCTCGAGTCGAACGGGTCGTCCTCGATGGCGACGATCTGCGGCGGCTCGCTGGCGCTCATGGACGCAGGCGTCCCGATGTCCTCCGCCGTCGCGGGCGTCGCGATGGGCCTCGTCGCCGAGGGCGACCAGTGGGCCGTCCTGACCGACATCGCGGGCCAGGAGGACCACTACGGCGACATGGACTTCAAGGTCGCCGGCACGCGCAAGGGCGTCACGGCCCTCCAGATGGACATCAAGGTCTCCGGCATCAGCCGCGAGGTCTTCGAGAAGGCGCTCGCGCAGGCGAAGGCCGGCCGGATGCACATCCTCGACATCATGGAGAGGGCGATCCCCGCCGCGCGCCCGGAGATCTCGGCCTACGCGCCGAGGCTCCTGACGATCCAGGTCCCCGAGGAGAAGATCCGCGACGTGATCGGCTCCGGCGGCAAGACGATCCGGGCGCTCCAGAAGGAGTACGCGGTCAAGATCGACGTCCAGGACGACGGCTCCGTCACCGTCGCCTCCGTCGACCTCGCCTCGGCCGAGAAGTGCGTCGAGGCGATCAAGGCCCTCACGACCGTCCCCGAGATCGGCACCGAGTACGAGGGGATCGTCAAGCGGGTCGAGCCGTACGGCTGCTTCGTCGAGATCCTCCCCGGCCTCGACGGCCTCGTCCACATCTCCGAGCTCGCCCCGGGCCGCGTCCGCGAGACGACGGACGTCGTCAAGCTCGGCGACAAGGTCAAGGTCAAGATCATCGCGATCGACCCGGTCAACGGGAAGATCAAGCTCTCGCGCCGCCAGGCGCTCACCCCCGAGGAGGCGGCCGCCGAGGTCGAGCGCCTCGGCCTGAACGCGACCGCGCCCGAGGGCGAGGGCGGCGACGACCGCCCGCCCTTCCGGCGCGAGGGCGGCTTCGGTCACCGCGACCGCGGCCCGCGCCGCGACGGGGGCGGCTTCGGCCACCGCGGCCCGCGCCGCGACGGCCCCGGCGGCGGGCACGGCGGCCCCCGTCACTGAGCTTCCCGCGGATCCGCGACCTCCGAAGGCCGGGCGAAAGCCCGGCCTTCTCCTTCTCGCCTCACCTCGCCGGAGCGACGTACCTCCGTCCCGGCGGGGCCGTCGCGGCCGCCTCGACGAGCGTCCAGTCCCGCTCTCCCGAGAGCCAGCGCGCCATCGCCCGGCGCCCACGCGCGACGTCCATGTCGTCTCCGGGGTCGGCGAGGTAGCGCCGGACCTCCTCCGCTCCCGCCTCGGGCGAGACGCGCGCCTCGGCGAGCGTCGCCGCGACGATCGCGTCTGCCCAGCGGACCCTTCGCACCGGGACGGCCGGCGGCAGGAACGCGGCCGCGGTCAGCAGGGCCGCGGCGCCGAGCGGGACGGCGACGCCGCGCCCGCCGCGTTCCCGGGCCTCCTCGAGGACGAGCACCGCCAGGAGCGCCGCCCCGACCGCGAGGGGCGCCGCGGCGGCGCTCCGGTAGCGGGTCGTCGTCGAGACGAGGACGCACGCCCCGAGCGGGACGAGGGCCGCGCCCGCGACGAGGAGCCCCTCGCCGCGACGGAAGCAGCCGCGCCTCGCGGCGAGGACGAGCCCCGCGAACCCGGGCCCGAGCAGGCAGACGAAGAGCGGGAGCCGGGCGAGGACCGGCAGGCGGCGGCGGAAGAAGTCGAAGCTCGCGTCGTCGGCGATCTCCGTCCGCTGGAACGCGCTCGCGAGCTTGCGCGCGAGGAGCGCCGGGAGGCCGAGCGGGTCGTCCGCCCAGGTGCGGAGGGTCCCGGCGGCCGCGGCGAGGGTCGAGCCGCCCGCTTCCCGTAGGACCCTGAGCGTGTGCGGCGAAACGGACCCGGAACCGTCGGCTCCCCTGGCGTTCGCCCACGGGACCCCGACGAGGGGCCGCGTGTCGAAGGCGAGAGGGGGCGCTCCGACGGCGACGTTCCTCGCCACGAGCGGCGACAGCGCGAGGAGGAGCCCGGCCAGGAACCCGGCGGCCGCCCTCGTCCGCGGCGTCCCTCGCGGCGCGCGCAGGACGAGCGCCGCACCGGCGAGCAGGCCCAGCGGCAGGATGGTCTGCTTCAGGAGGGCCGCCGCGCCCGCGAGGAGGCCGAGCGCGGCGGCCTTCGCCGGCCCCGGAGGCCTCTCGACGAGAAGGGGCAGCGCGAGGAGCAGGGCCGCCGCGTGCGCGACGGGACCGTCGCGGTAGAGGAACCCGTCCAGGAAGACGAGCGGTCCGAAGAGGCCGTGGAGCGCTCCCGCCGCGGCACCCCCGGCGGCGGCGAGAAGCGGAGGACGCCCGGCGCGGGCCAGGATCGCGGCGGCGGCCGCCGCCAGGACGCCGGCCGCGGCGGCCGCCAGGAGGTGCTGACCGAGGCGCACGCGGGGCACGGCCTCCTTTCGCGGCACCCCCGCGAGCGCCAGGAGGTAGGGGTAGGCCGGTCCCTGGTAATAGGCGTTCCTCGGAAGCGTCGCGTTCCACTCGGCTTCCGTCCCGAAGCGCCTCTGCCATGCGAAGTAGGGCCGGTAGGCGGGAACGTCCAGGACGTTCCCCGATGCGATCCGCCTCGCGGTCGCGATCGCGGCCCATTCGTCAGTCTCCGACCAGTGGTGCCAGAGGGAGAGCGGCGAGGCTTCGCGTTCCGCGAAGGCGGCCAGCCGGACCGCCAGGACGAGGACCGCCGCGACGGCCCCGGCGACCGCCGCCGGGCGGCCGCGCCTCGGCGCGCCCGGATCCGGCGCCGCGAGGCCGGCCTTCTCGACGGCGGTCACGACTCCGAGGATAGCGGAGGGGACCCGCCCGACCGCGGCGAGCCCGGGCGTCAGCGCCGGACCGCCGAGTAGCGCCGTTCCGGCGGCGCGACACCCGGCGGGGCCACCTGCGCCATCGTGCGGTCCCCGGCGAGCCAGCGGTGCATGACGACCATTCCCACGGCTCGGCGTGGGTCGCTCCGCCCCTCCTCGAGGTAGCGACGGACCTCGGCCGCTCCCGCTTCGGGAGAGATCCGCGCCTCCGCGAGAGTCGCCGCCACGATCGTGTCGGACCAGCGGTGTTGCGGGCTCGCCACGGGGGACGGCAGGAGCGTCAGGCCCGTCAGCAGGGCCGCCGCGCCGAGCGGAGGGACGATCGCCCGTGGGCGCCGCACGGCCAGCTCGCCGGCCAGGTATGCGACGAGGAGCCCCGTCCCAAGGGCGAGCGGCGCGATGGCCGCGCTCCGGTAGCGTGTCGTCGTCGAGACGAGGAGGCACGCCGCGAGAGGGACGAGCCCCGCCAGGAGGACCAGGACGCCTTCTTCCGGCCGGAAGAGCCGGCGCCGCGCGGCGAGAAAGAGGCCGACGAGGCCGGTCCCGAGGACGCACGGGAACACGGGAAGGCCTTTCAGCACCGAGAGCCGGGCACGGAAGAACGGGAAGGATGCGTTGTCGGCGATCTCGGCCGCGTTGAAGGCGCTCGCGAGCTTCCGGCCGAGGAGCGCGACGAGCCCCGCCGGGTCGTCGCGCCACGACGCGAGCGAGAGCGTGGCGGCGCGGACCGTCGAGCCCCGCGCCTCGCGGAGCACCTGCAGGAGGAGCGGCGACGGGGTCACGCTCCCGTCGGCGCCCCGCGCGTTCGCCCACGGGAAGCAGACGGCCGGACGGGTGTCGAACGCGAACGCAGGCGCCCCGACGGCGACGTTCCGCGCCACGAGCGGAGCGAGCGACACGACGAAGGCGACGAGGAACGCCGCCGCGAGCCGCACCCTCCGGCGCGGGACGACCTCCCGAAGGACCATCGCGGCGCCCGCCGCGAGGGCGAGCGGGAGGACCGTCTGCTTCAGCAGGGTGGCGATCCCCCCGAGGAGGCCGATTCCCGCGACGCTCCGCGCCTTCGGCCCCGGGCCGCAGAGGAGAGGGAGGGCGAGGAGGATCGCCGAGAGGTTGACGAGCGGTCCGTCCCGGAACAGGAAGCCGTCCAGGAAGACGAGCGGTCCGAAGAGTCCGTGCAGGAGCCCGGCGGCCGCGCCGGAGACGACCGCGACCCGGGCAGGTCGGCCGGCGCGCAGAAGGAGCGCCGAGGCGGCGGCCGCGAGGAGGGCCGAAGCCGTCACGGCGAGGACGAGATGGGCGAGGCGCAGCGCGACCGGCGCCGAGGAGGTCAGGCGGGACGCGGCCGCGACGGCGTAGACGTAGAGCGGGGCCTGGTAGAACACGTTCGCGGGGTAGAGCGCCTCCCACTCCGACGCGGCTCCGAACGAACGCTGCCAGGAAAAGTAGGGCCGGAAGGCGGGCTCGTCGAGGAGGTTGCCCGAGGCGATCCGTTCCGCCGCGACGAGCGCGGCGTGCTCGTCCGTCTGGGTCCAGAGGTGCCAGTCCGAGAGGGGCGAACCCTCGAGGTCGGCCCACGCCGCGCTCCGCACGACGAGGACGACCGCCGCCACGAGGAGCGCCGTCCGGACGACGAGGGCCCTCGGGCCTGCCTCCACCGCCTCAGTATGGCATCTCGTCGTCCTCGAGCCCGAAGTAGTGCCCGAGCTCGTGGCGGACGGTGTCCTGGATCTCTTTCACGGCCTCCCTGTTGCTCGTGCAGCAGCGAAGGATCGGACCGCGGAAGACGACGACCTGCGGCGGGAGGCCGGGAAGACCTTCGAACCCGGCCTCGGTCCGCATCGGTCCGCGGTAGATCCCGAAGAGCTCCTCGTCGTCGGGCGTGTCCGTCTCGACGTAGTCCTCCTCCTCGGGCTCCTCCTCGACGGCGATGACGACGTTGTCGAGCATCTCCCGGAACTCGGGCGGGAGCCCCTCGACGGCCTCGGCGACGAGCTTCTCGAACTCCGCCATCGAGAGGCGGGGCGGACGCGTCTGGCGGCGTCTCACGGCGTCCCGAAGAGCCTCCGGAAGCTCGCGGTCGTCGCGCGCGCGACCTCCTCGAACGACGTCCCCTTCACCTCGGCGAGCCTGCGGGCCGTCCGCACGACGTACGCCGGCTCGTTCGGCTTCCCGCGGAACGGAGCCGGGGCGAGGTACGGGGCGTCCGTCTCGACGAGCATCGCCCCGAGCGGGAGCGCGGCGGCCGACTCGCGAACGTTGTCGGCCATCCGGAACGTGATCATCCCCGAGTAGCTGACGAGGTAGCCGAGCGCGATCGCCCTCTCCCCCGTCGCCTTCGAGGCGCAGAACGAATGGAAGACGCCGCGCGGCGTCTCGGGGCTTCCCTCCGCGTGCGCCTCGAGGATCGGGAGCATGTCCTCCTCCGACTCGCGGTTGTGGAGGAGGACGGGCCTCCCGAGCCGCTCGGCGAGCGCGAGCTGCGCGACGAGGGCCCGCTTCTGGTCCTCCTTGGGGGAGTGGTCGTAGAAGTAGTCGAGGCCGATCTCGCCGATCGCGACGACCCTCTTCGACGCTGCGAGCCGCTCGAGCGCGGGGAGGACGCGGTCCTCGTCGAAACCCTTCGTCTCGTGCGGGTGGACGCCGACCGCGGCGTACACCCCCTCGTGAGCCTCCGCGACCTCGACGGCGCGCGGCGCGTCCTCGAGCGTCGTCGCCGGGACGAGGATCCGCGTCACCCCGGCGTCCCGAGCCCGCGCGACCTGCTCCGCGACCTCGGCGTCCGTCGCGGCGCGGGTCGGCCAGCGGGCCTCCGGGCCCGCGAAGACCATCGTCACGTGCCCGTGCGAGTCGGCGAGCTCGACCGTCACGACGCGGAGGATAGCCGACGGGCGCACCGCCCTCCGCGCCCCTACAATCCGCGTCCGGATGGCCTCCCTCCTCGCCTCCCTTCGAGCCCGTCCGCCGCTCGCCGCGTTCCTCCTCGTCCTCGCGACCCTCCTCGCGACGACGGACGAGCGCTCGTTCGGCGTCGTCCCCGACGGGAAGGAGATGCTCTCGGCCGGCGCCGCGGTCGCCTTCGCGGGCGAGCTCGGCGTCTCGCGCGACTTCGCGAACGCCGTCCCGCGAGACGGGGGCGACGGCTTCTCCCGCTACGGGATGGGGCTGAGCCTCGCCGAGGTGCCGTTCCTCCAGGCCGCGCGCCTCCTCCACGCCGTCTCCCCCGCGCTCCCGTCGGCGCCGGTCCTCGTCCTCCTTCCGGTCCTCTCGCTCGCGGCCGCGGCCTGGGGCGTGGCGGCCGCCGCGGGGCGCCTCGGCGCTTCCGCCTCCGCGCAGCTCCTCTCGGGAAGCGCCCTCGTCCTCGCGACGCCGCTCTGGGCCTACGCCGGGAGCGACTTTTCCGAGCCGCTCCAGGCGGCCCTCCTCGGCACGGGGCTCGCCGCGCTCGCCGCCCACCGCGCCGCGCCCGCGCGGGGCCGCGCGCTCGCGGCGGGCGCCCTCCTCGGCGCGCTCCCGCTCGTCAAGTCGCTCCTCGTCCTCGTCGCGCTGCCGCTCCTCGCCGCGGCGCTCGTCGCCCCCCGCCCGGCGGCGGCACCCGCGAAGGGGAAGAGGACCGCGCGCGGAGCCCCGGTCCCGTCGCACGCGGGCGCGCTCGCCCTCGGCGCCGCCGTACCCGGCGCCCTCTGGCTCGCGCTCGAGCTCGTTCGCTTCGGCCGCCCGTTCGGGGGCTACCCGGGGGAGGATTTCTCCTACCCGTTCCTCACCGGCCTCCTCCGGCTGACGCTCCTCCCGAACAAGGGGCTCCTCCTCTACGCACCCGTCGTCCTCCTCGCCCTCCCGGGCCTCTTCGCCCTCGCGCGAAAGGACCGCCCGCTCGCCCTCGGCCTCGCCGCTTCGGCGCTGGCCCTCCTCGCGAGCAGCTCGGCCTGGTGGGCCTGGGACGGGCAGGCGGCGTGGGGGCCGAGGCTCGTCCTGACGGCGCTTCCCGCCCTCCTCCTCGCGGGCGCCCTCGCGCTCGACGCAGGCCCGGCCCTCCGCCGCGCCGGCCTCGCGCTCGCGGGGGCCGGCCTCCTCGTGAACCTCCCCGGCGTCCTCCAGCCTTTCCCCGCCGTCTACACCCTCGCGACGGCGGCTCCTCCGCAGCCGATCGCCGCGTCGCGGGCCGCGGGGACGAGGTACGAGGTCCTCCGTTCGCCGGACGGGTTCCTTCTCGCGACGGCGCCCCACCACCTCTCGCTGACGCCCGGCTGGTGGCCGCCCCTCGTCCACGCGCGGCTCCTCTCGGAGCGGCTCGAAGGGGGCGACGTCGCACGGCGCGTCGCGAACGGCGCCCTGCGGCTCAGGCCCCCCCTCGTGCCCGCCCCTCCCGCGACACCGTCCGGCGTGTTCGTGCAGGCGGTCTCGCCGTTTCGCTGGCCCTTCTGGGGGCGCTCGTTCCTCGCGCCGCAGCCCGGCCTCGTCGACCCGCTCTCATTCGCCCTGACGGACCAGGCCGTCGCCGACCTCGACGCGGGGCGCCTCGTCCGCGCGCGGCAGAGGCTCGACCTCGTCCTCGAGAGAGAGGGGCCTTCCCCCGACCCCCGGACCCTCTCCCTCGCCGCCGACGCCGCGCTCTCGTACGGCGACCCCGACGCGGCTCGCCGGCTTCTCGACCGCTCGCCCGATCCCTGCCACCCGTGGGTCCTGTTCGTCCGCGCGGGCCTCGGCACGGACGTCGCGCCCTGCGTTCCCGCGGAGCACCGCGCCGGCTTCGTCGAGGGCGTGGAGCGGGCCAGGTCGGGCGGCCTCCGCGTCAGCGGGTGGGCGCGGCGGGCGACCCGTGCGGGCGGAGGCGGATGAGAAGGTACTCGTCGAGGAAGGGCTCGACGGAGACGGCCTCCTCCTCGATCTTCCGCAGGAACGGCGTGAGCGTCTCGCGGAAGTAGGTCCACTTCGGGCTGTTCTCGCGGCTCCGGCCGATGGCCGGGGCGATGTCCCAGAGAAACGTCGAGACGAAGAGCGTGTCGACCGTCCCGGGCACGAGCTCCGCGACCCACACGGCCCCGGCCGACTTCGCCGCCTGCGCGTCCCAGAAGAGGCTCACGACCCCGACGCGTCCGAGGTCCCCCTTCCGGGCCCGCTCGAAGACGGCGCCGAGGCGCTCGCCCCAGTCGACGTTCGAGTCGGAGAGGACCTTCCGCACGCCGGGGGGGCCGCCGGCGAGGAGGTTCCCGAACGGGATCTCGCGGCCGAGGTACGCCCCCGCCTCGAGCGCGGCGGACACGACGACCGCGACCGCGACCACGGCGCCGGTCCGCCTCGGGACGGCCGTCCTCAGGACCCCGGCCGCCGCCACGAGGAGGAGCGGCACGCTCGGGGCGACGTGGCGGACGCCGATGTTGACGTTCGAGAGCATCGCCGCGCCGAGGTAGGCGGCGCCGAGGAAAGCCGGGAGGAGGCTCCGCGCGGCGAGGAGGCGAAGGCGCCGCCTGCGACCCTCGGCGCCTCGGCGCGCGAGGAGCACCGCCGCGAGGACGGCGGCGGCGATCAGCCCGAGGACGACGGCGGTCGTCAGCTTCAGCGCGAGGGCGACGGGGAAGTAGAAGAACCACCCGGTCCCCGCGGCCTCGCCGAGGAAGTAGTTGATCCGCGCGCCCGGGACCGACGACGCTCGGACCCAGAGGAGACCCGCGGCGTAGGCGGCGAGGCCGCGCGGCAGCGACGAGGCGGCCTTCACCGCCTCGTCGTGGTACCGGTAGGTCGCGAACTTCCGCTCGACCCCGTCGAGAAAGGCCCCTCGCGGCGTCGTCGACGCGACGACGACCTGCTGGACGAGGATCGCCGTCGCGACGGCCGGGACGCCGACGAGAACGAGCGCCCTCCGGACCGCCGCGCCCCAGGACGGGCCGGGCGCCGGGGGCGGGGCGTCGTGGCGTTTCCACTTCCTCCTCGGGGCCAGGGCCGGGGCCGGCGCTCGCGTCCCGTGGAGCCGGACGACGGCGGCCGCGAGGAAGACCCCGAGGAACGGGAGGGCGGAGTACTTCGCCGCGAGCGCGAGCCCGTAGACGACGCCCGACGCGACGACGAGCGGGACACGGGGCGACCGGGGGTCGCCCGAGAAGTCGAGGCACGCCCCCGCGGAGACGAGGAGCGTCGTCAGGAGGACGTCGGTGTGGACGAGCGGCGCGTGCCCCCTCAGCGTCGGCTCGAGGGCGACGAGGGCCGCCATGCAGAAACCGGCGAGGGGCCCGGAACGACGCGCGGCCCAGAGACCCGAGACGAACGCGAGGAGCCCGAACACCCAGGGGAACGCCCGGCGGGCGGAGAGGACCTCGTCGTTCCGGAGGTCCTGGGGCCGGGGCGGCAGCCCGGCGGCGCCGAGGACCTTCGCCAGGACCGGGTGCTCGAAGTTCGAGACGACGCCGGGGCCGGAGCGCAGCTCGCGGCAGGCTCGGACGTGGTCGGGCTCGTCGGCCGTCGTGAAGTAGTCCCGCCGGTTCCGCTCGGCCCCGGAGACCGCGGCCGCCGCCGCGAGGAGGAGTGCGGCGAGGAGGAGCGGCGAGACCCGGCGCGTCGCGGCGCGGGGCATCACCCGATCCCGTGGAACCGCGCGATCGTCTCCCAGGCCTCGGCCGCGGTCTCCGCGTACGAGACGAGGCGCGCGTCCTCCGGCGCGATCGTCCCCTCCTCGACGAGGAAGCCGAGGTCGATCGCCTTCTCCCAGAACTCGCGCCCGAAGAGGACGACCGGGACGGGCGGCATCTTCCGCGTCTGGATGAGCGTGAGCGTCTCGAAGAGCTCGTCGAGCGTCCCGTAGCCGCCCGGGAAGGCGACGAGCGCCTTCGCCCGGATCAGGAAGTGCATCTTCCGCGTCGCGAAGTAGTGGAAGTAGATGCAGAGGCCGGGCGTGATGTACGGGTTCGGGAACTGCTCGTGCGGCAGGACGATGTTGAAGCCCAGGCTCGTGGCGCCGACGTCGAAGGCGCCCCGGTTCGCGGCCTCCATGACGCCCGGCCCCCCCCCGGTGACGACGACGAAGTCGCGGCGGCCGCCCTTCAGGCAGGTCGTCGAGGCGATCCGCGCGAACTCGCGCGCCTCGTCGTAGTAGCGCGCCTTCGCGAGGACCCGGCGCGCACGCTCGACGGCGCGGAGCGCCTCCGCGTCCCCGGGCGAGGCGGCGAGCGCCGCCTCGGCCTCCACGAGCCTCCGCTCGGCCTCGGCCCTCTCGACGACCCGCGTCCCGCCGAAGACGACGATCGTCCCGGTGACACCCGCCTCCGAGATGATCGCCTCGGCCCGCTCGAGCTCGAGCTCGAGGCGCGAGCCGCGCAGCTCGTCCCGCGCGAGCCAGGCCAGGTCCTCGTGCGCCCGGAGCGTGCTCGGGGAGGCGAGGATCTTCTCGAGGTTCTCCCGGACGGCCGGGTCCTCCGGCACCGGCGGGACGGGCCGGCCGGCCACTACTTCACCTTCGTCCCGGAAGGCACGGAGGGGTCGACCGCGAGGAGCGAGGGCTCGCCGGTGCCGGGAAGCGAAGCGGCGAGGACCATCCCGTTCGACTCGATCCCCATCAGCTTCGCGGGCATGAGGTTCGCGACGACGACCACCTTCCGCCCCACGAGCTGCTCGCCCGTGTACGCCGTGGCGATGCCGGCGACGATCGTCCGCTCCTCCTCGCCGATCCGCACCCTCATCTTCATCAGCTTCTTCGACTTCTCGACCTTCTCCGCCGCGAGGATCTCCGCCACGCGCAGGTCGGCCTTGAAGAAGTCGTCGACGGCGATGCGGGGCGCCTCGGCGGGAGCGGCCGGAGAGGCGGCCGGGGCGGACGCGGGGGAGGCCGCCGGAGCCGGCGCAGCGGCCGGAACGGAGGCGTCCGGCGTGGTCGCGACGGGAGCCGGGGCAACGGGCTTCGTCTCTTCGGTCACGGGCTTCTCCTTGGAGGGTTCGGCAAAGTACGCCTTCGCGTCGGCGCGGGGGAAGAGCGGGGCGGCCGGCGCGAGCGGCGCGCCGAGCGGCAGTCCGCCCCAGGCGAGGTCGGCGGGGCCGATCGCCTCGGCCGCCTTCGGCGCGCCGAGCCGGGCGAGGACTTCGGTCGCCGCGCCGGGCGCGATCGGAGCGAGGAGGCACGCCGCGACGCGGAGTCCCTCGAGCGCGTTGTGGTGGATCCGGTGGAGCGCCGGGGTCACCCCTTCGGCCTTCACCTTCTTCCACGGCTCCTTCGCCGTGATGTAGCCGTCGATGGCGCCCAGGAGGACGCGCACCGCCTCGGCCGCCTCGTGGAGACGACAGGCGCGGAACGCCGCGTCCCACGCGGCCACGGCCGCCTCGGCGGCCCGTTTCACCTCGTTGTCGTCGCAGCGCTCGGCCGGGGTCTTCCCGCCGAACGCGTCCGACGCCATCCGGACGGCGCGCGAGAGGGTGTTGCCGAGACCGTTCGCCAGGTCGCTGTTGTAACGGACGAGGAACGCCTCGTCCGAGAAGGAGGCGTCCTGCCCGAAGCTCATCTCGGAGATCAGGTGCCAGCGGAGGGCGTCGACGCCGAACGCGTCGACGAGGGCGTCGGGGCGGACGACGTTCCCGACCGACTTCGACATCTTCCGCGCGTCCTTCAGCCAGAAGCCGTGCGAGACGACCTGCGTCGGGAGCGGGAGGCCCGCCGACATCAGGAACGCGGGCCAGAAGACGGCGTGGAAGCGGAGGATGTCCTTGCCGACGAGGTGGACGACGCGCCGCTCGTCCCCGGCCGGCCAGTAGCGCGACACGAGGCTCTCGTCTGCGCTCCCGAAACCGAGCGCGGTGAGGTAGTTCGTGAGCGCGTCGAGCCAGACGTAGACGACGTGCCCCGGGTGGCCGGGGAACGGGATTCCCCACTCGATGGCCGTCCGCGAGACGGAGAGGTCCTTCAGGCCCGCCGCGACGAACGAACGGACCTCGTTGAGGCGCGTCTCGGGGAAGACGAACGGGATCCCGGGGACGCTCCCCTTTTCGTAGAGATCGAGCAGGCGGTCCTGGTACTTTCCGAGGCGGAAGAAGACGTTCTCCTCCTTCTGCCACTCGGCGGCCGTGCCGTGCGTCGGGCACTTGCCGTCCTCGAGGTCCTTCTCGGGGTAGAACGCCTCGCAGCCGACGCAGTACCACCCCTCGTGCCCGGCGACGTAGAGGTCGCCCGCCGCCTCGAGGCGGCGGATCAGCTCCGCGACGCCGACGCGGTGACGCGGCTCGGTCGTCCGGATGAAGTCGTCGTTCGCGACCTCGAAGCGCTTCCAGAGGTCGCGGAACGTCGGGGCGTGGCGGTCGGCGACGTCGATCGGGGCGACGCCATCCTTCTTCGCGACCTTTTCGATCTTCTGCCCGTGCTCGTCGGTCCCGGTCAGGAACCGGACGTCCTCCCCCTGGAGACGGTGGAACCGGGTCAGCGTGTCGGTGACGAGGGTCGTGTAGAGGTGGCCGATGTGGGGCCGGTCGTTGACGTAGTAGATGGGAGTCGTGAAGTACCGGGACATGGGCGGGCGAGGATATCAGGCGAGCCCGTGAAGCCCGCTCGGCGCCCGGCCCGGGACCGGGAGCCCGTCCGTGCAACGGCCTCGATTCGAGGCGAGAGCCTGGGGGGCCGGGGGGCGGTTTCCCGCGTGACCGGCAGTGACGCGAGAGGCGATCGCCGCATCGCCGGCTTCGGGGGGTCCGGGGGGCAGCGAACAGCGCCCCCCGGAGAGCGCGCCCCCCGGAGAGCGCACCCCCCGGCGAGCCTACATCAG
>CAZLQX010000010.1:0-86542 GCA_964561935.1 uncultured Holophagales bacterium | reverse complement strand
TCCCCCCGCCTTTTTGGGCGGGGGGGGGGGGGGGGGGGGGGGGGGGGGTCGCCGGGGGCCCGGCGCGCCCGGCGGGGGGGGGGGCCCCCGGCGGGGGGGGGGGGGGGGGGGGGCCCCCCCCCCCCCCCCCCCCCCGAGAGCGCGCCCCCCGGAGAGCGCACCCCCCGGCGAGCCTACATCAGCCCCTCGCGCCGGAACGAGAACCAGCGCCCGCGCCCGACGACGACGTGGTCGCGTACGGGGACGCCGACGGCCTCTCCGGCCGCGACGAACCGGACCGTCGTCGCCCGGTCCTCCGGCGACGGAGTCGGGTCTCCCGACGGGTGGTTGTGGTAGAGGACGAGACCCGCGGCCCCCTCGAGGACGGCGATCCGCAACAGGGGCCCGGGCTGGACCGCGGCCGAGGTGACGCCGCCGCGGAAGACGACCTCGTCGTGGATGAGCCGGTTCTTCGCGTCGAGAAGGAGGCCTCCCATCACCTCGCGGAGCTCGGAGGCGAGCGACGCCGAGAGGTACGCCCCCGCGGCCTCCGGGGCGTCGACGAGCGGCCGCTCCGAGACCTCCGTTCGGGCGAGCCGCCGCGCGAGCTCCGCGGCGGCGGCGATCCGGCACGCCTTCGCGAGGCCGACGCCGCGCGCGAGCTCCTTCACCCGCCCGCGCTCGCTCCGCGCGAGGAGGCCGCGCAGGCCCCCGCCGCGAAGGACCTCGCGGGCCGTCTCGAGGACGCCCGCCCCCGCACGCCCGGTGCCGAGGAGGACCGCGACGAGCTCCTCGTCGCCGAGGGCGTCGGCGCCCCGGGCAACGAGCTTCTCGCGGGGCCGGTCCTCCGGCGGCAGCTCGGCGAGCCGGCCTACGGACGGGCCGCGCGGCCTCACCGGAGCGTCTCGCGCTCCCGGACGAGCCGCTCGAGCCCGACGACCCGCGTCTCCTCGGAGAGCGTGAAGGCCGCGGCGTCCCCGTCCGCGGCCGGTCGGGACGAGAGCGACGAAACCTCGCGCTTCGTCTCGGTCCGCGCCGTCCACGGCCTGCGCCCCTCGTCGGGGGGCGGAGCCTCGGTCCCCGGGTGGTCGACCGCGAGGTCCGCTTCGGTCTCGACGACGACGCGGATCGGGAAGCCGAGCGTCCGGGAGAGCGCCGGGGCGAGCGCCTCACGCACCTCGTCGGGGACGTCGAGGAGCCGACCGGTGTCGTCGAGCGGAGAGCGGACTTCGGCGGGCGCCTCCTCCAGGAGGTCGACGACGGCCGAAAGGCGTCCTCCGATCCGACTCACGCGCCCGGGTGAGGACGTGACGACGCTCCACGTCGCGCCGAAGCGAAGCCTGCGCGTCGCCCTTCCCTCGAAGGCCGGGCCGGGCGACTCCTCCACGGGCTTCGTGGCGACGTCCCGGACGGCAGACTGGAACGGACCGGCCTCCCCGCTCGCGGGCGGGACGAAGAGGGCCCGGACGTCGTCGAGCCCGGCCCGCGCGGCCACGGCGCCCTTCCTGTCGACGAGCCACCCGCCGCGCTCGCCGAGGAGGAGGGTCCCCGCGGGCGTCCCGGGGAACGAGCCGGACTCGAGGTCCCACCGTGCCGTCCCGCCGAGGACCTGCACGCTCCCGCGCACCGCGCTCGCCCGCTCCCCGGCCGGCGAGACGGTCTTCCTCGCCTCGACGAGGACGTACCCGGCGAGGCGCGGCGACGGCTCCGCGGCCTCCGCGGCCGCGAACGATACGGAAAGCAGGAGCGTCCCGAAACGGAGCACGCCGCATCTTCGCATGTGGACCGGGCGCCGGTGCGGGACGACAATGGACCGATGTTCGCCGGATCCGAGCCGCTCCCCTGGTCTCCGACGGCTCGATCCGGGATCTTCGTCGTCCGCCTCGTGGGCGACGCGGACGCGATCGGGTGGGTCAACGCGAACCTCCGTGGACCCGACCTGGGCGTTGAGCCGCTCGCCCTCGACGGGTCGACCGCCGCCGTCGGTTCCCCGGGGCCGATCGTCTGGGTCGCGCGGCCAGGAGAGCCCGAGCCGGGTCGCACGATCGTCGACGACGCCGCCGTCTGGACGTTCCCCTGCCTCGTCGTCGTCCCGCCCGGAGGCTCCGCTCCCGACATCCTCGCCGGCCACCCGGCCGTCGAGTCGTTCGAGGTCGTCCGGGAACCGGAGGACGCCCCCGTCCTGAGGATGCGGCTCGAGCGCCTCCTTCTCCTCCACCGGCGCCGGGCCCAGACCGAGGCCGTCCTCCACGACCTTCCCGTCATCGTCTACACGCGGACCCTCGACGGGGTCGTGACGAGCGTGAACGCGGAGGCCGAGGCCTACGCCGGCAGGAGCCGGTCCGAGATCGTGGGACGGCCTCTCGCGGCGGTTCTCCCCGATGCCGGCTTCACCCGCGCGAGCGTCGACGCGATGAACGAGGGGCTGCTCGCCCGCGGACGGCACCGGGTCCGGATCGTGGCGACCGACCCGAAGGGACGGCGCACCGCGCTCGACGCGCGGGCCCTCCTCCTCCGCGACGGGCACGGCACGCCCTGGGGGGCGCAGGTCGTCATGGCCGACCTGACGGATGAGGTGGAGGCGCAGGAGCGCCTCCGGGTCGAGGCGGAGCGAAACGAGACGCTCGCTCAGATCGCGACCGCGACCCGCGACGTCGCCGACCTCGACCGGCTCCTCGCGACGGCGACGGAGGTCGTCGGGCGCCGCTCGCGCGCCCTCACGGCGGCGGTCTTCCTGCCGGAGGGGGAGGACGGGTCGCTCGTCCTGCGCCACCCCTGGCTCTCGAAGGAAGGGCTCCTTCACTTCGAGGGCGTTCCCTGGTTCGCGAAAGGGACGGAACCCTACCGCGTCCTCGTCGGGGAGCGGCGCGCGCTCGTCGCCCCGGACCGCGCGGCCGGAGGGGTCGTCTCCGGGGGGACCGAGGCCCTCGAGCGCCTCGGCGCCTCGAGCGCCGTCGTCCTCCCGGTCGTCGTGGACGGGGAGTTCGCCGCCGGCCTCGGCCTCACGTTCGCCGAGCGCCGTTCGTTCCCGCCGGACGAGCTCGCCTTCCTCGGCCTCGTCGCCGGCCAGCTCGCGCTCGCGCTTCGGGCCGCGCGCCTCCACGCGAGCCTCGAGGAGAAGCTCCGGGCCCTCGCCGAGGAGCAACGCCTGCGCGAGCGGGCCGACGCGGACCGGCAGCGCCTCCTGAGCATGCTCGTCCACGACCTGAAGAACCCGCTCGCGGCCGTCCTCGCCTCCCTCGAGCTCGGCCTCGACCGGTCGGGAGGCGACCCGCGTCTCGAGCGCCTCCTGAAGACCTCGATCGCCTCCGCGCGCGGGCTCGCCGGGATGATCGACGACGCGCTCCTCGTCTACCGCACGGGCGACACGCCGCCCGACGTGAGGCCCGAGGACGTCGCGTCGGTCCTCGCCCTGCCGCTCGAGGAGGCTCGCTGGCTCGCGACCGTCCGGCAGATCGCCTTCGACGCCGACGTTCCCGACGACCTGCCGCCGGTTCCGATCGACGCGGCGCGCTACCGGAGGGCCGTCTCGAACCTCCTGTCGAACGCGCTCAAGTTCAGCCGGCGCGGCGGCGACGTCCTCGCGACCGTGCGGATCGAAGAGGCGGAGGGGCGCCGCTGGCTCGTCCTCGCCGTCCTCGACTCCGGCCCCGGCGTCCCGGAGCCGGTGCGCGGGCGGCTCGCCGAGCCGTACCAGCGATTCGCGGGTTCGGAGCGGGTCCCCGGGACCGGCCTCGGCCTCACGGTCGTGCGCGCCGTCGCGCTCGCGCACGGCGGAGAGATCCGGATCGAGCCCCGCCCCTCGCCCGCGGGCGGCTCCGTCTTCTCCCTCAGGGTGCCCGCGTGAGGGAGCTCGGCGCGGGGAAGCACCTCCGGCTCGTCTCCCGCGACGGCTGGGAGTTCGTCGAGCGCCCCGGGATCCACGGCATCGTGATCGTCGTCGCCGTCACGCCCGAGCGGCGGCTCGTCCTCGTCGAGCAGCGGCGGGAGGCGGTCGACGCCGTCGTCCTGGAGCTCCCCGCGGGCCTCGCGGGCGACGGGGAGAGCCCCGCGGGCGAGCCTCTCGAGGAGGCTGCCCGCCGCGAGCTCCTCGAGGAGACGGGCTGGCGCGCCTCCGCGATGGAGCGCGTCGCCTCGGGCCCGCCGTCGGCGGGGGTCACCTCCGAGGTCGTCACCTTCTTCCGGGCCCGCGGACTCCGGAAGGCCGGGAGCGGGGGCGGCGTCGAGGGGGAGGCGATCACGGTCCGCGAGGTCCCGCTCGACGGCGTCGAGGCCTTCCTCGCGCAGCGGGAGGCGGACGGGGTCCTCGTCGACCCGAAGGTCTGGGCCGGGCTCCTCTTCGCGCGCCGCTCCTGATCCGCCGCTACCCGCCGACCTTCACGACGACCTTCCCGAAGCCCGATCCCGACTCGAGGCGCTCGTAGGCGGCCCGGACCCTCTCGAGCGGGAAGACCTCGTCGACGACCGGGAGGACCTGCCGCCGCTCCACGGCCGAGAGGAGGGCGCGGAACTCCGAGTCCGTCCCCATCGTCGAGCCGAGGATCGAGAGCTGCTTCCAGAAGACGATCCGGATCTCCTCCTCGGGGTTCGGGCCGCTCGTCGCCCCGCACGTCACGATGCGCCCCTTCTTCGCCGCGGCCGTCAGCGAGGCGCGCCACGTCGCGGCGCCGACGGAGTCGACGACGACGTCGACGCCCCGCTTCCCCGTCAGCTCCCGCACCTTCTTCCCGACGTCGACCTTCCGGTAGTCGAGGGCGACGTCCGCGCCGAGCGCGAGCGCCCGCTCGAGCTTCTCCTCGCTCCCCGACGTCGCGACGACGAGCGAGGCGCCCGCGAGCCGCGCGACCTGCAGGGCGTAGGTCGAGACGCCGCCGCCGATGCCGTGGACGAGGACGCTCTCTCCCGGGCGGAGCGCCGCGCGCGTCACGAGCATCCGCCAGGCCGTCATCGCCGCGAGGGGGAACGCCGCCGCCTCCTCGTCCGTCAGGTGCGCCGGCGCCTTCCAGACGTTCCCCGCCGGCACGACGACCTTCTCGGCGAGGGTCCCGCCGCGGTGCTCGCCGAGGATCCCGTAGTCGACGCAGAGGCTCGTCTCCCCGTCGCGGCAGAACTCGCAGCGACCGCAGGAGAGCCCCGGCTGGAGGACGACGCGGTCCCCGGCGGCGAGCCCCCGGACCCCCTCGCCGACGGACTCGACGCGCCCGCAGGCGTCGGCGCCCGGGACGTGCGGGAACTCGACCGGGACGCCCGGGATCCCGTCGCGGACGAAGAGGTCGAGGCGGTTCAGCGCGGCCGCCGAGACCCGGACGAGGACCTCCCCCGCTCCGGGAGCCGGGTCGGGGAGGCTGCCGACCGAGAGGACGTCGTTTCCGCCGTGCCGCGAGAGAAGGACCGCTTTCATTTCTCCCCCTTCCCGTGGAAACTCCCGCCTCCGATGCCGAGCCTCCCGAAGCTGCCGACCCTCCTCGCCCCGCCCGACCCCTCGACCGTCTGTCCGCCGTGCGGGAGGTGCTGCCGGTACGTCGCGGTCGGGATCGACGGCCCCGTGAGCGTGAGCGGCGTCTCCACGGCGCTCTGGCTCGTTTACCACAGGAGCGTCTCGGTCTACCAATCGCACGACGGCGACTGGTTCGTCCTCTTCCCGGCGGAGTGCGAGAACCTCCTCCCGAACGGCCTCTGCGCCGTCTACGAGGACCGCCCCCTCCTCTGCCGCGAATACGACGTGGACGGCTGCGAGGGGACGAGCGAAGAGGCTCCCGAGAAGGTCCGCTTCGACGACGGGCGAGCGCTTGGCGCCTGGCTGAAGGAGAGGCGCCCCGCGCTCTTCGCCCGCTGCCTCGCGGCCGGGATCCTCCCGCCCGAGGTGCGGGGCGGGGACGCCGCGCCCCGCCGGAGGAAGGCCGTCAGGCCTCGAGGCTGAGGAGCGCCCCGAGGAGCTCCCCGCCGTCCTGGTAACGCTCCGGGCGGTGGCGGGAGATGGACCGGAGGAGGACCGCGACCTCGTCGTCGTGCAGCCACGGCGCGAACGGGCGCGGATCGTCCGGGTCCCGCTCGAGCCTCGCGACGAGGACGTCGTCGCCGACGTAGGGCCAGCGCCCCGCGGCGAGCGTGTAGAAGGTCGCCCCGAGCGAGTAGACGTCGGAAGCGGCGGAGGCCGCCTCGCCCCGGAGGACCTCGGGCGGGAAGAAGGCCGGCGTCCCGATGAGCTTCGACGTCGAGCCCGAGTCGGCCTCGGGGCGCGCGAGGCCGAAGTCGAGGATCCGGAGGATCCCGTGCTCGTCGAGGACGAGGTTCGCGGGCTTCAGGTCGCGGTGGAGGATCGCCTTCGAGTGCGCCGCCGCGATGCCGCGCGCCGCCTGGACGAACCAGTCGCGCCAGTTCCGCTTCAGCCGCTCCGGGTCCGTCTTCAGGAGCGCCTGCAGGTTCGGCCCCTCGAGGAACTCCATCGCGAGGTAGGCGCTCCCGAAGCCCTCGCCGAAGTCGTAGAGGCCGACGATGTTCGGGTGCTTCAGGGCGGCGATCGCGCGCGCCTCCCGGATGAAGTAGCGCATCGCCGTCTCGTCGCCCCAGAGCTGGGCCGGGAGGATCTTGAGCGCGACGTGCCTCTCCAGCTTGTGGTCGAAGGCCTTGTGGACGATTCCCATCCCGCCCCGGCCGACCTCCGCGACGATCTCGTAGCGCGACTCGGGCGTGTCGGCGGCGATCCGGCCCTGCACGGACATCGCCTGGAAGGTCCCGGAGGGGCTCCGCGCGCCGGCGGCCGGGGAGGTCGCGGATGCGGGGGGCGGCTCGGGGACCTCGACGGCCACCGGCAGGTCCCCGTTCGCGATCCGCGCCGAGAGCGCCTCCGCGCGCGCCTTCGCGCTCCGGAAGCTCGGGTCGAACGCCGCGATCGCGACGAGCTTCTCCTTCGCGCGCGCCAGGTCCCCCGTCGCCTCGAACGCCCGGGCGAACGCCTCGTGCGCCGCGATCGACGAGGAGTCGACCGGGCGATGCCCGAGCAGCTCCCTGAGGACGTGGACGGCGTCGCGCGACTCCCCGTTCGCGAGGTGCGACTCCGCGAGCTCGAGGAAGACCTCCGCGACGCCCGGGTCCGCGCGCCGGACCGTCGTGAGCAGGTCCCACGCCTTCTCGCGGTGCCCCGCCCGGAGCGCGTTGCGGGCCGCGTCGACCCCGCGCCCGGCGCGGAGGAAGAGCGAGACGGCCTCGTCGAACCGGTTCCTCTCCTGGAGGATCAGGGCCGCCTCCGCATAGCGGCCCGCGCTCCGGTAGAGCGCGGTCGCCTTCTCCCAGTCGCCGATCTCGGCGTGGATCGCGGCGGCCGTCTCGGGCTTCCCGGCCGCCTCCCAGGTCGCCGCGGCCTCCTCGCGGAGAGCGGCCTTCTGGAAAAGGGCCGCGGCCCTCTCGAGGCGTCCGCATTCGCGGAAGGCGCGTGCGGCCTCGACCGGCTGGCTCGTCCTCTCGTAGAGGAGCGCGGCCTTCTCCCATTTCTCGGCGCGGGCCCACGCGTCGGCGGCCCCGGCCCAGTCGCCCTTTCCCTCGAGGTCGCGCGCGAGGAGCTCGGCGGCGGTCTTCTCCTGGCCCGCCTTCGCCCAGGCGTCCGCGGCTCCCGTCAGGTCCCCGCCTCGTTCGAGCTCCTTGGCGGCGTCGAGCGGCCGGCCCGCGGCGAGGAAGAGCGGCCCCGCGAGAAGCGGCTCCCCGGCGAGGCGGAACGCCTCCGCCGCCTCGAACGTCCGCCCCGCGGCCCGGGCCGTCTCCCCCGCGCGCTTCCAGAGCGAGTTCTTCCCCGCGCCGAAGGTCGACCCCTCGGCGATGCGGCGGCACGCGTCGGCGAGGGACTCCGTGTCCCCCTGCGCCTCCGCGACCTCGGCGAGCCGGTCCCAGCGCGCCGACTGGCGAGCTTCGGCGAGGGCCCGTCCGCGGGCCGTCGCGGCCTTTCCCTCGTCCCCGGCCGCCTCCCACGCCTTCGCCGCCTCCCACGCGAAGGCGTCGCCCGCCTGCTCCCAGAGCTCCGCCGCGGCCGAGGCGTTCCCCTGCCGCATCTCCAGCGCCGCGACCCGGGCCGGCTGCTTCCCCTTCCGGAACGCCTTCTTCGCCCCCTCGACGTCGCCGACCTTCAGGAAGAGGTCGCCCGCACGGGGAAAGTCGCCCGACCGGTACGCCTCCCGCGCCGCGAGGAGGTCCGGGTTTCTCGGGCGAGAGGAGCGGAGCGCGAGGACGAAGAGCCCGAGCGCCGCGAGGTCGACCACGAGGCGGACGAGGCTGAAGCGACGGAGGAGATCGTAGAGAGGCGCCTTCGCGAGGTACCGCGCGACGTCGGAGGCGGCCGGGACGAGGCGCCCGGCGAGCCCGACGATCTGGTCGAGGTGGACGCCCAGGACCACGAGCGCGGCGAGGAGGAGGACGACGGCCGAGGACCGGAGGAACTCCCCGGCGCGGATCCCCTGCTCGCGCAGGAAGGACCGGATGGCGCGCAGGACCAGCAGGCCGATGACGAACGAGGCGATCTGCGGGACGAAGTAGAACCGGTGCTCGACCCACCTCTGCGCGATCTCCTGGGTCGCGACGTTCGCCCGGGCCCAGTCGACGAACCGGAGGAGCGCGAACTGCGCGAGGATCGCGACGGCGACCGGGATCAGGTCCTCTTGCCAGCTCTTCCTTCGGCTCACGCCCGGCGATTATCGACGATCGCGCGTGCGGGGAGCGCATGCGGCTACCATCGGGCCGTCGTGAGGCTCCTCCCGCTCCTCCGGTTCCTCCTGACGCTCGTCGCCGCCGCGCTCCCGCACGCGCTGGCCGCGCAGTCCTTCTCCGACCCGGGATTCGGCTTCGGAGGAGGGCTCCTCCTCTCGAAGGGGCGCTCGGCCGACGGCGGGACGGCGGGAGGCGAGCTCCACGTCCGGTATCGGCTCACGGGCTCCCTCGGAATCGAGGGGCGCGTCGGCGTCCGTCGCGAGGCGGTGACGGACGCGGAGGGACCGCTCCTCGAGCTGCTCGAGGTTCCCGTCACGGGGACGGGCCAGCTCTTCTTCCTCCCGCGGGGCCGGCTCCAGCCCTACCTCCTCGCCGGAGCCGGCCTTCACGCCGTGAGGACGAGACCGGAGGGCCGGAACCCGCAGTCCGACGCGAAGACGGAGGCGCTCTTCGCCCTGCACGCCGGGGCCGGCTTCGACGTCCGTCCGTCCCGAACGAGCGCACTCCACCTCGACGCCCGCTGGACCTTCCTCGAGCCGAGCGCCTTCGGCGACCTCGAGAAGGCCGGCTTCGACGTCGCGCCCGGCTACTGGTCCGTCGCCCTCGGCGTCACGTTCTTCCGTTGAGCCTCACGCGGGAAGACCCGCCACGAGCTCGCCGAACCGCGTCGCGTCGACGTTCCCGCCCGAAAGGACGACCCCGACGCGCTTCCCTCCGGCGCCCGGCACCTTCCCGGCGAGGAGCGCCGCCGCGGCAGCCGAGCCTCCCGGCTCGACGACGAGCTTCATCCGCGAGAAGAGGAACCCCATCGCGCGCCTCAGCTCGAGGTCGTTCACGGTGAGGACCCCTTCGACGAGCGCCGAGAGGATCGCGAAGTTCCGCTCGCCGACCCGCGTCGTCTGGAGCGAGTCGGCGATCGTCTCCGGGACCGGGATCGCCACGCGACGCCCTTCCCGGAGCGAGCGCGCGACGTCGTCGCCCGCCTCCGGCTCGACGCCCAGCACGCGGATCCCGGTCCGGAGCCCCGTCGCGGCGACGGCCGTCCCGGCGAGGAGCCCGGCGCCGCCACAGGGCGTGATCACGACGTCGAGGTCGGGGACCTCGGCGAGGAGCTCGAGCGCGGCCGTCCCCTGCCCCGCGATGACCGCCTCGTCGTCGAACGGCGGGACGAGCGTGAGCCGTCGCTCCTCGACGAGCCTCCGCGCGATCGCCTCCCGATCCTCCTTCCGACGGTCGTAGAGGACCACCTCGGCGCCGTAGCCGCGCGTCGCGGCGAGCTTGAGGGCCGGAGCGTCGTCCGGCATGACGATCGTCGCCGGGACGCCGAGGTCGCGCGCGGCGAGCGCGACGGCCTGCGCGTGGTTCCCGGAGGAGAAGGCGACGACGCCTCTCCGCCGCTCCTCGGCGGAGAGGAGCGTGAGGCGCGAGAAGGCGCCGCGCGCCTTGAACGCGCCGACCCTCTGGAACGTCTCGCACTTGAAGAAGAGCCGCGCGCCGGAGGCGGCGTCGGCCGTCCGCGACGTCAGGACCGGCGTCCGGTGGACGTGCGGCGCGATCCGCGCCGCCGCCGCCCGAACGTCGGCGAAGGTGACCGGAAGGGGCGTCACGCTTCCACCTCCTTCGTCTCCGCCGCCGGTTTCGGTTCCCGTTCCCGCGGCGCGCCGACGACGCCGCAGAGCCGGTCGGCCTCGTCGGTCACCACGTCGATCGCCGCGTCGACACGCACGAGGAACGCCTCGTCGCTCTCCCCCTCCGCGCGCCTGAGCCCCTCGCCGAAGACGACGGCGCAGCGCGAGAAGGGCATCGGGAGGAGGTATCGGTCCCAGGAGCGGAGGAAGCGGGGCCGCGCGCTCGAGGCGCCGACCGGCATGATCGGGGCGTCGACCGCCTCGGCCAGGCGGAGGATGCCCGGCTTGCAGCGCCGCGCCGGACCGCGGGGCCCGTCGGGCGTGAGCGCCCCCCCGGGCGCTCCCGCCCGGAGGACGTCGATCATCCCGGCGAGCGCCTCCCCGCCGCCGCGCGAGGAGGAGCCCCGCGCAACACGGAAGCCCCACCAGAAGAGGAACCCGGCGATGACGTCTCCGTCCCGGCTTCGCGAGGCCATCGTGACGTAGCCGAGGTACGGGAAACGGAGGATCCCCACGACCATCCGCTGGTGCCAGATCGCGTGGAGGACCGGCCGCCCCGCGCGTTCGATCGCGTCACGGTGCTCGCGGCCGACGAGGCGGATCCTGAGCGTCGCCCTCCAGAGGGCGATCAGGAGGAAGAGCGGGAAGCCGAGGAGGAGGGCGCGCACCCTCCGATTCTCCACGAGGCGCCCCGCTCCCGTCCGCCCTGTATCCTCCCCGCCCGTGCGCCTCGTCGCCGAGAAGCTGACCCGTTCGTTCGGGCCGCGCCGCGTCTTCGGCCCCCTCTCCTTCGAGACGGAGCCGGGGCGCGTGCTCGGCGTCGCCGGGGCGAACGGGTCGGGCAAGACGACTCTCGTGAAGGTCCTCGCCGGCCTCCTTCGCCCCACCTCGGGGAGCGTCCGGCTCGAGGGCCCGGGAGGCGCGCGTCTCTCCGTGCGCGAGGCCGGCGGCGCGATCGGCTGGTGCGCGCCGGACCTCTCCCTCTACGGCGAGCTGACGCCGGCCGAGAACCTCGAGTTCTTCGCCCGGGTGGCGGGGCGCGCGATCGGCCGTGCGGGCGCCGAGCAGCGGATCGCTTCGGTCGGCCTCGACCCGAGGCGCCTCCGCTCGATCCGGACGCGCTTCCTCTCCACCGGCCAGAGGCAGCGCCTCAAGCTCGCCTACTCGGTCCTCTCCGACCCCGCGGTCCTCCTCCTCGACGAGCCCGGCTCGAACCTCGACGAGGCGGGGCACCGCGCCGTCGCGGCGATCGTCGCCGGGCAGCGGGAGCGCGGCAGCGTCGTCCTCGCCACGAACGAACCCGCCGAGCTCGCCCTCGCCGACGAGCGGGTGACGCTGTGATCCTCCGCGCCGCGGCGGCGGTCTTCGTGAAGGACCTCCGAACCGAATGGCGGACGCGGGTCGCGATCAACGCGCTCCTCCTCTTCGCGTTCTCGGTCCTCGTCCTCGTCGGCTACGCCGTCGGCCCGACGCGCCTCACGCTCGAGGACCGCCCCGTCGTCAACTCGGTCCTCCTCTGGATCGTCCTCTTCTTCTCGGCGATGACGGGCCTCTCCCGCGCCTTCGTGAACGAGGAGGAGACCGGCACGGCCGCGGCGCTCCGCCTCTCGGCCCCGCCCGCGTCCGTCCTCCTCGGGAAGCTCCTCGCGAACCTCGCGCTCCTCGGCGTCGTCATGGCCGTCGTCGTCCCGCTCTTCCTCGCGCTCATGTCGTTCGGGATCGCCGCCCCCGGCCTCTTCCTCGCCGTCCTCGCCCTCGGCGGCATCGGCATCGCGGCGGCCTCCACCTTCATCGCGGCGATCGTCGCGAAGACGGCCGCCAAGGGGGCGCTCTTCGCGGTCCTCGCGACACCGCTCCTCCTCCCGCCCCTCGTCGCCGCCGTCACCGGGACGCGGATCGCCGCCACGGAACCGGGCCTCGCCGCCGGCCTCGACGTCGTCCGACTCCTCGTCGCCTACGACGGCCTGATGGTGACGGCCTCGTTCGTCCTCTTCGACGCCGTCTGGCGCGAGTAGCCGTCCCGCCCGGGCGACGAATCCAGCGCCCGTTGAGCCGGGGTTCGGAATCCGGTCCCGAAAAGGTCCGGTATAGGGCTCTCCTCTCGTATCATCCCGGCCGATGCAGGTTCTCGGCACCGCCGGGAAGGTCGCCCTGGGCCTCGGAATGGCGGTCGTCCTCTGGGCCGCCTTCCTCTACGCCCACCCCGCGGAGAGCTTCGTGGGCGAGTCTTCCCGCATCGTCTTCTTCCACGTCCCCACGGCCTGGATCTCCGCCCTGGCCTTCCTCCTCGCCGCGGTCCACTCGGCCCTCTACCTGAAGACCCGGAGGATGGAGCGGGACGACGCCGCGGCGGCCGCCGCGCGGCTCGGGATCCTCTTCTGCGTCCTGGCCACCGTCACCGGCTCCCTCTTCGCGAAGGTGATGTGGAACTCGTACTGGAACTGGGACCCGAGGCAGACCTCCATCGTCCTCCTCCTCCTCGTCTACGGGGCCTACCTCGGCCTCCGCCAGGCGATCGACGAGCCGGAGCGGCGGGCGACGCTCTCGGCGGCCTACGCCCTGATCGCCTTCGTCTCCGTCCCGTTCCTGATGTTCGCCGTCCCCCGCATGTACGCCTCTCTCCACCCCGACACCGTGATCAACGCGCGGGGCCGGATCGAGATGTCCCCCGACATCAAGCTCGTCTTCTTCTCCTCGATGATCGCGTTCACCGCGCTCTTCGCCTGGATGTACGCCCTCGACGTGAAGGCGACCCGGCTCGTCCGGCGCCTCTCGGAAGGGGCCGGAGGCACCGAAGCATGACCCCCGACGCCCCGACCGCCGCCGTCTCGCACGGCGCGCTCTTCTACGTCGCCGCCGTGAACATCATCATCTGGGCGGGGCTCCTCGCCTACCTCGTCCACCTCGACCGAAAGGTCCGCGCCGCGATCGCGCGGCAGTCCCCGGAGGAGCCGTCGTGAAGAAGGCCTACTGGGCCGGCGCCGCCCTCATCGTCGCCTTCCTCCTCCTCGGCCTGACGACCTTCTCCTCCTCCATGACGCCCTACGTCACGTTCGACGAGGCGCTCTCCTCGCCGCGCGTCTGCCAGGTGATGGGCGGACTCGAGAAGGGCTCCTCGAAGTACGACACGACGACGCAGACGCTCCGGTTCAACCTCGTCGACCCCGAGACGAAGAGAGTCCTCCCGGTGACCTACCGCGACGTGAAACCCGCGAACTTCGAGGAGGCCGTCTCCATCGTCGCGATCGGCAAGTACCAGGCGAACGCCTTCCACGCCGAGAAGCTCCTCGTGAAGTGCCCCTCGAAGTACCAGGGCGAGGAGGCCGAGAAGCACTACGGCGCCAGAGTCTCGGTGAAGTCCTGATGCCGGCCCTCGGCTACGCCCCCGGGACGCTCGCGCTCTGGTTCGCGCTCGCGTCTGGAATCGCGACCATCGCCGCCTACGCGCGGGCCCTCGCCCTCCAGAAGGAAGGCGGCCCGGCGTACGAGTCGGCCCTCCTCCTCGGGCGGCGCCTCTACTACGCGCATGCGGCCGCGATCGTCGTCGCGACGCTGATCCTGCTCTGGCTCCTCCTGAACAACGACTTCCGGCTCTCCTACGTCACGTCGTACTCCTCGCGCGAGCTCCCGTTCCGCTACCTTTTCTCGACTCTCTGGGCGGGCCAGGAAGGGTCGTTCCTGACCTGGCTCTTCTTCGGCGCGGTCATCGGCCCGTTCGTCGTCGCGAGCGCGAAGGAGCAGGAGCCGCCCGTGATGGCGGTCTACGTCCTCTCCTTCCTCGGCATCGTCGCGATCCTCGTCAAGCAGTCGCCGTTCCGCTTCCTCGCCGAGGTCCCGCCCGACGGCCAGGGGCTGAACCCGCTCCTGCAGGACCCGTGGATGGTCATCCACCCCCCGGTCATGTTCGCCGGCTTCGCGTCGCTCTCCGTCCCGTTCGCGTTCGCCATCGGGGCGCTCTGGACGAAGCGCTGGGACGGCTGGGTCGTCCGGGCGATGCCGTGGGCGCTCTTCACGTTCGTCTGCCTCGGGACGGCGATCCTGATGGGCGGCTACTGGGCCTACAAGACGCTCGGCTGGGGCGGCTACTGGGCCTGGGACCCGGTCGAGAACACCTCGCTCGTCCCGTGGCTCGCCACGACGGCCCTCGTCCACGGGATGGTCCTGCAGAAGACGCGCGAGAAGCACCGGAAGATCAACGTCATCCTCGCGATCCTCGCGTTCTGCTGCATCCTCTACGGCACGTTCCTGACCCGCTCCGGCGTCCTCGCCGACTTCTCCGTCCACTCCTTCGTCGACCTCGGGATCACCGGCTGGCTCGTCGCGATCATCCTCGTCTTCCTCTTCGGCGGCCTCGCGCTCCTCGCCTATCGCTGGAGGGAGATCCCGGTCGTCAACGAGATCGACCCCGCCACCGGCCTGGAGAAGGAGGAGCCGTTCCTCTCGCGCTCCGTCCTCTTCATCCTCGCGGTCACGCTCTTCTGCGCCTCCGGCCTCGTCATCCTCCTCGGCACCTCCGCTCCGATCCTCACGCGCATCGGCGGCAAGGCCTCGCAGGTCGCGACGAGCTTCTACGACGTCACCCACACGCCGCTCGCCATCGTCATGGCGCTCCTCATCGCCCTCGTGCCGTTCGTCTCCTGGCGCGGCGAGACGTGGGCGGCCGTCGGGAAGAAGGTCGCCCTCCCGGCGCTCCTCGGCGCCCTCGGCGTCGTCCTCTTCCTCTTCCTCGGAGTGAGGAAGCCGGTCGACCTCCTCTTCCTCGGCGCGGCCGTCTTCGGCCTCGCCTCCTCCGCCGAGATCCTCGTCCTCTTCGTGAGGCGCAAGGCGATCGCGAGCGCCGGGGGCTACCTCGCCCACGTCGGCACGGCGATCATGCTCGTCGGCATCCTGATCTCGGGCGCCTACGAGGTGAAGACCCAGGTCACGCTCCACCGGAACCGCCCGCTCGTGATCGAGCAGCACGGCCGCCCGATCAGCTTCACGTTCACCGGCCTCACCTTCGTCAACGACGACGGCGTCGTGAAGACGCAGGCCCAGCTCGACATGACGAAGCTCGCCGACCGCCGCGCCAAGCAGGCGATGGAGGTGACCGTCAGCGACGGCAAGGCGACCTGGAAGGCCTACCCGAAGCTCTACACGAACGAGAAGTCGGGCCAGCTCATGGCGAACCCCGACGTCAGGAAGTCGTTCTTCTTCGACCTCTACGTCTCGCCCCAGGCCTACGAGCCCGGCGCGCCAACCCGCACGGAGGGGACGCTCGCCGTGCTCCGCAAGGGCGAGGAAAAGAGCGTGAACGGCGTCGGCGTGAGGTTCCTCGACTTCGCCATGGAAGGAGCGCACGCCGAAGCCGAGGGATTCGGCATCGTCGCGAACCTCCGCGTGACGTCCGGAGGGACCTCCGCCGACGTCTCCCCGAAGCTCCTCGTGAAGATGGGCGGCGGCGAAGGGCAGCGAATGGAGAGTCCCGCCTCCCCGCTTCCCGGCACCGCGAACGGCCAGGTCCGCATCCGCCGCGTATCTCCGAACGACGGCGCCGTCGAGCTCGAGCTCCTCGGCCTCGACCCGGCCGGAGACCTGAAGCCCGCCGTCCCCGAGTCCTTCTCCGTCGACGTCACGACGAAGCCGCTCATCGCGCTCGTCTGGGCCGGCTTCTACGTGATGATGCTCGGCGGCCTCGTTTCCATGATCAAGCGCGCGAAGGACGCGAGGCAGGCCGCGATCGCGTGAGGGGACAGCGGCCCCCGGGAGCATCCCGAGGGACCGCCTTCAGACCCTCCCTCCAGACGACGGCCCGGCAGAGACGCCGGGCCGTTTCCGTTGGGGGCGAAGCGCTCGTCCACGATCCGGGGGCGCGGGGGAGTGATGCACCCCGCTCGCTCACCCTCTCCGGGGGGCCTGAGCTTCGCGCGGCCCCCCGGTCCCCCCACCCATCACTCACGGCTTCGCTGCGCTTCAGAGGGGTGTTCGCGCGCACGACCCGCGCTCGCCGGGGGGCTGAGCTTCGCGCGCCCCCCGGACCCCCAACCCACACAGGAGTTCTCGCGTTCTTCTGCGTCCTCGACTCCGCTGAGCGGGCCGCCGGGGCGCGCGCGAACTCCTCGCTGCGCTCGTCAAACAGCGCGCGCGCCTGATCCGGCGACCTGCTCGCGGAGCCGTGCGGGTGCCCCGCGCGTGCTCGAACGTTCGCTTCGCAGGGTGCACCCCTCCCCCGCGCCGGGCGGCGCGAGCGTCTGCGGCCGCCCTTCGGGCGGCACGAGGGGCCGCTCGACGCGGCCGGGACCGATTCCGAGATCCACCGTCTCCAGAGCGCCAGGGCGCTCGCGTCGGGAGGCACCGCCGTGTCCCGACGGGACACCGCGCCTCGCGTAGAGTGTAGAAGGTAGACCTGACCCCAATCCGCTTCAATCCGCTCCGGGCGGCCGAGCCCCGGGGGTGGGTCCCGCGAGCCGACTCGAGCACGGCCGGGAACCCGCTCGCCCTCGCGAGGACCGGGCGGGGATCAGGACCGCGCGCGTGTCTGAGCGAAGCGAGTTCGCGCGGTCCCCCCGCCCGGCCACAGCGGGGGCGAAAGCGGGTCGGCCGGGCGAGCCCGAGGCCGTGGGGCCCGCCCCCGGGGTGAGGCTCCCCTCTCCGGTGCCCCCGGTGCTCCGGTGCCCCCGGTGCTCCGGTGCCCTCGTGCTCTCGTCCCCCCGGGTGCCCCCGTGCTCCGGGGTCTATTACGCCCCGACGGCCTTCGCGACGGCCTGGCCGAGGTCGAGGAAGGCCTTCGTCGAGGCCGAGTCGGGCTCGGCGGCGACGATCGGCATGCCGGCGTCGCCCGAGAGGGCGACGCGCGGGTCGAGCGGGATCCGGCCGAGGAAGGGGACGTTCAGCTGGCGGGCCGTCCGCTCGCCGCCGCCCGTCTTGAAGATCGGCTCGACGTGGCCGCACTTCGGGCACTCGAATCCGCTCATGTTCTCGATGAGGCCGAGGAGCGGGACGTTCACCTTCTGGAACATCGCGAGCCCCTTGCGGGCGTCGATGAGGGCGACGTCCTGCGGGGTCGAGACGATGACGGCCCCCGAGAGGGCGACCTTCTGCGTCAGCGTCAGCTGCGCGTCGCCCGTCCCGGGCGGCAGGTCGACGACGAGGAAGTCCTGCTTCCCCCAGGCGACGTCGCCGAGGAACTGCTCGATCGCCTTGTAGATCATCGGCCCGCGCCAGATGACCGGCGTGTCGACGTCCATCAGGAAGCCGAGCGACATGACGCGGACGCCGTACCGCTCGATCGGGACGATCTTCTCGTCCTCGGAGAGGAGCGGCTTCTCGTCGATCCCCATCATCATCTGCTGCGACGGCCCGTACATGTCGCAGTCGAGGAGCCCGACCGTGAAGCCGAGCTGCCGCAGCGCGAGCGCGAGGTTCGCGGCGACCGTCGACTTCCCGACCCCCCCCTTCCCCGACGCCACGGCCACCGTGAAGCGCGTCTCGGGGAGGACGTCGGGGCGCGCGCCCTGCGCTCCCGCGAGGTTCACAGGCGCCTGGCCCGTCTCGACCTTGATGGTGACCGCCGAGACCCCCGGGAGCGCCCGGAGCGCCGCGTCGGCCTCGGCCCGGATCTGCTCGGCGACCTCTGCCGAAGCGGTCGTCGTCGAGAGGCGGAAAGAGACGTTCCCGCCGCCGACGGCGACGTCCTTCACGAAGCCGAAGGAGACGATGTCGCGGCTGAAGCCGGGGTACTTGACCTTTCGGAGCGCTTCGAGGACGGCGTCCTCGTTCAGGTTCGACACGGGGTACCTCCGTTCGGGATCGCCGGCGCGGCCGGCCGCCGCGGGCTCGCCACCCGGCGCCGCGCGGCCGGCGGATCTTACTCCGCCGAGTCGCCGAGCCTCAGGATCTCGGCGCGCACCTTCTCGACGTACTCCCCCCGCTGCGCGAACGCGTACCCGTCCGACGGGATCGGCTCGCCGACCCTCACCTCGATCCGGCCTCGGCGGACGAGCAGCCCGTCGGCGCCGAGAACCGCCCGCGCTCCCGTGATGCCGACCGGGACGATCGGAAGAGAGGTCCGCATCGCGAGGAGGAACCCCGCCTTCTTGAACGGGGCGAGCTTCCCGTTCCGCGAGCGGGTCCCCTCGGGGAAGACGAGGATCGAGGCGCCCTTCTTCAGCCGCCTTCCGATCTCGTCGAACGCCTCGCGCGCCCTCTCCTTGTTCTCGCGGTCGACGGGGATGAAGCCGGCGAGCCACATCGACCAGCCGAGGAACGGGATCCAGAAGAGCTGCTTCTTCGCCACGAAGCGGACGTCCCGGTGGAGAGCGACGAAGAGGACGACGATGTCGGCCGCCGAGGTGTGGTTCGCCATGAAGATCGCCTCGGGGACCTTCCGGGCGGCCTCGGCCGTCTCCACCCTCACGTCGATCCCGGCGCCGCGGAGGAACGTCCACGACCACCAGCGCGCCCAGTACTGGTAGACGCGGCCCCGCGGCGGGATCCAGGAGGTGAGGATCGCGAGGCTGCCGAAGACCGGCGTGACGAGGAGCCCGAAGAGCCACACCCACGCCGTGTAGAGGAGCTGCATCGGGGCGTAAGTCTACCGGGCGGCCCGTACAATCGCCCGCGTGCCCGACGCGTCCGCGAGCGAGACCCGGCCGGCTCCCTTCTGGACCGCCCCGCGGCTTCGCCGCTGGCTCCGGAAGGTCGTCTCCCACCTCGGCGGGCTCGGCCTCCTCGCATGGGGCGTCGTCCGCGAGGGGCGTCGGCGGTGGGAGGGAGGCGAGGTCCTCCGGCAGATGGACGCCCTCGGAGTCCAGTCGATCTCCGTCGCGAACCTGACCTGCCTCTTCACGGGGATGGTCCTCGCCCTCCAGACGGCCCACTCGCTCGCCGAGTTCGGCGGCAAGCTCTTCGTCGGCCGCGCGGTCATCCTCTCCCTCGCACGCGAGCTCGGCCCGGTCCTCACGGCCCTCATGCTCGCGGCCCGCTGCGGCGCCGGGATCACGGCCGAGCTCGGGACGATGGCCGTCACGGAGCAGGTCGACGCCCTGCGGGCCCTCGGCTCCTCCCCGATCCGCAAGCTCGTCCTCCCGCGCGTCGTCGCGCTGACGGTCATGCTCCCGGTCCTGACGCTCGTCGCGATCTTCCACGGAATGCTCGGCGGCCTCCTCATCGCCGTCTTCGAGCTGAAGATCGGGGCGAGCTTCTACCTCTCGACGACCCTCCAGGCGCTCTCGTTCAACGACCTGATGCACGGCCTCTGCAAGACGCCCGTCTTCGGCCTCGAGATCGCCCTCATCGGCTGCTACAACGGCCTCTCGGCGACGGGCGGGGCCGACGGCGTCGGCCGCGCGACGACCGTCGCCGTCGTCGTCGCCTCGATCACGATCCTCGTGACGGACTTCTTCCTCACGAAGCTCTTCATCGCCCTGCCGATCGGATGAGCGACCCCGTCGTCGAGCTCCGCGCCGTCTCGAAGGCCTTCGGCGAGAAGGTCGTCCTCGACGCCGTCGACCTGGCGGTCGCGCGCGGCGAGGTCCTCGTCATCCTCGGCGGCTCCGGGTCGGGAAAGTCCGTCACGCTCCGGCACATGAACGGCCTGACGCACCCCGACTCCGGGGAGGTCTTCGTCGACGGCCTCCCGGTCTCCGGCTTCGCGGAGGAGGAGCTCGGGCCGGTCCGCCGGAAGGTCGGGATGCTCTTCCAGATGGGGGCGCTCTTCGACTCGATGACGGTCTTCGAGAACGTCGCGTTCCCCCTCTGGGAGCACACGCGGATGACGGAGGCGGAGGTCGCCGGTCGGGTGACGGAGGTCCTCGGCTTCGTGAACCTCGGGCCCGACGTCCTCCCGCTCCTCCCTTCCTCGCTCTCGGGCGGGATGAAGAAGCGCGTCTCCCTCGCCCGGACGATCTCGCTCAAGCCCGACGTCCTCCTCTACGACGAGCCGACGACGGGGCTCGACCCCGTGACGGCCATGACGATCAACCGGCTCATCGTCGACCTGAACACGCGCCTCGCGACGACCTCCGTCGTCGTCACCCACGACATCGCGTCGGCCCTCTTCGTGGCCGACCGGATCGCGTTCCTCGAGAAGGGGCGCTTCGCCTTCGTCGGGACCCCCGCCGAGGCGCGGAGCTCCGACGTCGCCGCCCTCCGCGCCTTCCTCGCCGCGGAGGAGGCCGGAGCCTGAGGGAGACCGCCGCACCGTGAGAGCCGACAGCCGCACCCGTTCCCGCGTCGGGGTCATCGTCTTCGCCGCGATCCTCCTCTTCGCCGTCATGGTCGTCGTCGTCGGGGGGAAGACCGGCTTCTTCCTGGCGCGCTCGAGCTACTTCGCCCGCTTCCCGAACTCGCAGGGGCTGACGGGCGGCAACCAGGTCCGCCTCGCGGGCGTCACCGTCGGCGCGGTCCAGGACGTCGAGGTCCCGAAGAGCCCCGGCGAGGACCTCACCGTCCGCTTCGACATCGAGCGCCGCTACCGGCACCTCGTGAGGACCGACAGCCGGGTCGAGATCAAGACGATCGGCCTCCTCGGCGACAAGTACCTCGAGGTGACGCCGGGCTCCCCGGAGAAGCCCCTCCTCGAGCCCGGCTCGGAGATCGCCGCGATCCGCGGGAGCGAGCTCGACAAGATCCTCGCCGGCTCCGGCGACCTCGTCGACAACGTCACCGCCGTCGCGAAGTCGCTCAAGACGATCCTCGGGCGCGTCGAGAAGGGAGAGGGGTTCGTCGGCGAGATGACGAGCGCCTCCCCGGAAGGGAAGGAGCTCTCGCGGAGCCTCCGCCAGACGATCGCCTCGACGAACGCCCTCGTCGCCGACGTGAGGGCCGGGAAGGGGCTCGTCGGCAGGCTCGTCGCCGACGAGAAGCTCGGCGAGGAGGTCTCCGCCGAGCTCGCGGCGTCCGCCGCCTCGCTCCGGAAGCTCCTCGCCGCCGTCGAGAAGGGGGCGGGCGAGGGGGAAGGCCTCGTCCCGGCGCTCCTCGGCGACCCGGAGGGGAAGCGGAAGTTCTTCGCGATGGTCGACGCGCTCCAGGCGACCGCCGACGGGCTCTCGGGCTTCTCGAAGGAGCTCTCCGCGGGCTCCGGCCTCCTGCCGAAGCTCGTCCGCGACGAGGCGTTCGCAAAGGAGCTGATGAAGGACCTCTCCCGGATCTCCTCGAGCCTCGCGCGCGTCGCCGAGAAGGTCGACCGGGGCGACGGGACGGCCGGGCGCCTCGTGAACGACCCGGCCGTCTACGAGGCGATCGACGACATCCTCGTCGGCGTGAACGAGTCGAAGCTCCTCCGCTGGCTCGTCAGGAACCGGCAGCGCTCCGGCATCCAGGTCCGCTACGAGGAGAAGACGAAGGACGTCCCGCCCGGCCCGGAGACGCTCGGCCCGGCGCCGACGCCGGAGCCGAGGGAGTAGCCGTGGCGTTCCGGGTCCTCGTCGCGGGCGGGGCCGGCCTCGTCGGCTCCGCCGTCGCGCGGCAGCTCCTCTCGGAGGGGGCCGAGGTCGCCGTCGTCGACGCCCTCGCGGAGGACGGGGACGGCCGGGCCGTGCGCGAGGCCCGGCTCGAGGCGCTCCGCGCGCTGCCGGGGGCGACGGTCGTCACGGCCGACCTCTCCCTCCCGGGTGCCGCGGGCGAGGTCTTCCGCGACTTCCGCCCCGGCGCGGTCGTGAACGCCGCGCTCTTCGCCCCGGGGAAGCCGGGCGTCGCGACGCTCCTCGATGCGGCGCGGGCGCACGAGAGGCCCTTCCTCGTCCACCTCTCCGAGGCCGCCCTCTACGGTCCGCCGGGCGAAGCCGGACGGCCCGCGATCGAGGAGGAGCCGGCCGACCCGGGCCGGGACCCGCTCCTCCTCCGGCGTGGGGCCGAGGAGGCGCGCCTCCGCGCCGCCGACGTCCCGAACGTCGTCCTGCGGCTCTTCGGCCTCCTCGCCCCCGGCGCCCCGCCGACGCGCTTCCCGCAGGACGTCCTCGAGACGCTCCTCGCCGGCGAGGAGGTCGTCCTCGCCTCCGACGCGCCGCGCGACCTCCTCCACGTCTCCGACGCCGTCCACGGCATCCTCGCCGCGCTCGCGCTCCGGCCGGCGGGCCGGACGGTCAACCTCGGAAGCGGAAGGGGCGTCGCCCCCTCGCACGTCGTCCGGCTCCTCGGCGACCGCGCCGCCCGCCCGGTCCGCTTCCGCGTCTCCGGAGAGGCGGTCCGCCCGCCGCGGGTCGCCGACCTCGCGCTCGCAGGCGAGCTCCTGCGGTTCCGGCCGACGAGGAGCCTCGAGGAGTCGCTCGACGAGATCGTCGCCGCCCGGCTCGGAGCTCAGGAGACGACGACGAGCCGGCCCCGGAAGGCGGCGCCCCACGTCCGCTCCGTCGTCCCGGCGCCCCCCGCCGACGGCCCGAAGGAGGTCTCGAGGCGGGAGCTCTTCGGTCTCTTCAGGCGCCCCCCGGGCGGCGGCGGCTCCCGCTGAAGACAGCCCCGCCCGCGGGACGCTAGACTCCGCCGGTTGGGCCGCCCCCTCGGCGGCCCTTTTCGGAGGAACGGAATGAACATCTGCATGGTCGGGACGGGATACGTGGGCCTCGTCACGGGCGCCTGCCTCGCCGACTTCGGGATGGACGTCACCTGCATCGACAAGGACGAGACGAAGATCGCGCTCCTGAAGAAGGGCGTCTCGCCGATCTACGAGCCGGGCCTCGAGGAGCTGATCCACAAGAACGCCCAGGCCAAGCGGCTCCACTTCTCGACCGAGCTGCCCGAGGCCGTCGAGCGCGCCCTCGTCATCTTCATCGCCGTCGGGACCCCGCCGCGCGAGGACGGCTCGCCCGACCTCTCGTTCATCTTCCAGGTCGCCGAGTCGATCTCGAAGCACATGAACGGCTACAAGGTCGTCGTCACGAAGTCGACGGTCCCGACGGGCACGGGCGCCCAGATCGAGGAGATCCTCCGGAAGAACCCGGGCGGCCACAAGTTCTCGGTCGTCTCGAACCCCGAGTTCCTCCGGGAGGGCTCCGCCATCGAGGACTTCATGCGCCCCGACCGGGTCGTCGTCGGCTCGCGCGACGCCGAGGCGATCGCCATCGCCAAGGACGTCTACTCGCCGCTCATCGTCGCGGGCGTCCCGTTCGTCGTGACGGACGTCGAGTCCGCCGAGCTGATCAAGTACGCCTCGAACGGCTTCCTCGCGCTGAAGATCTCCTTCATCAACGAGATCGCCGCGATGTGCGAGCGGATGGGGGCCGACGTGAAGGACGTCGCGCGCGGCATGGGGCTCGACAAGCGGATCTCGCCCCACTTCCTCCTCCCCGGGCCGGGCTTCGGCGGCTCCTGCTTCCCGAAGGACGCCTCGGGCGTCGTCGACGTCGCCCGCAAGCACGGCTACACGTTCGAGATCATGGAGACCGTCCTCCGCGTGAACGCGACCGTGAAGGCCCGCATAGTCGAGAAGGTCGAGCAGGTCTGCGGCGACCTCGCCGGGAAGCGGATCGCCGTCCTCGGCCTCGCCTTCAAGCCGGAGACGGACGACATCCGCGACAGCTCCTCGATCAAGCTCATCGAGGACCTGAAGGCCCGCGGCGCCTCCGTGTCCGCCTACGACCCGGCGGCGATGGAGAACACGAAGGCCGTCCTGCCGGGGGTCGACTACGCCGAGGACGTCTACGAGTGCGCGAAGGGAGCCGACGCCCTCGTCCTCGCGACGGACTGGAACCAGTTCCGCAAGCTCGACCTGCCGCGCCTCGAGGCGACGATGAAGGCGAAGCGCTTCGTCGACCTCAGGAACCTCTACGAGCCGAAGGAGATGAAGCGCCTCGGCTGGGAGTACGTCGCGATCGGGCGGGCCTGACGGCCCGGACCGCCCGGCGCCGCGCGGAGCGCGCAAACACCCTCCGAGGGGCCGCCTCGCGGCGGCTCCTCGTCCTCTCGCAGCCTGCCGGGCGGCCTCCTAGGGCTTGCGCCGGTAGACGAGGAGCCGGTCCTCCGACGCGTTCGCCATCCTGATGACGTACGTCCGCGTCATCGTCCCGCCCGAGGGGGAGACCTCCGTGACGATCGTCTGCGTCGCCACGAAGACGCTTCCGGCCTGCGACATCGACACGACCTGCTCGAACTTCGTCCCGCGGCTCAGCCACTTCGCCGCGATCGTCGCCCGCTGTCCGCCGATCTCCTGCGGCCGCTTCACGCCGTCGAGGGTCAGGAGCATCGGCGAGCCGACGGGCTTCTCTCCGACGAGGCGCGTCGTCGTGAGCTCGTTTCCCCGGATCGCGATCTTCAGGTCGACCCCCTTCTGCGACTCGGGCACGTTGTTCGACGCCTTCACGTCGAGGACCCAGGTCCCCTGGAGCGACGTCTCCTGCGCCGCGAGCGGACCGGCCGCGGCGAGCAGGAGGACCAGGGAGCCGACGAGGAAGCGGAGCGAAACCACCCTCATGCCGTCCTCCCGAGCCCCGTCGGGGGGCTCGCCTCCGAACGCTTCATTCTGCACCCGGCGCGCCGCCGCGGGAAGCGAAGCGCTCCCGTAGAATCGAAGGTCTCATGCGCATCGTCGTGACCGGCGCCGCCGGGTTCCTCGGGAGCCACCTCTCCGACCGCCTCCTCGCCGAGGGGCACGAGGTCGTCGGGATCGACAACCTCGTCACCGGGCACGTGAGGAACGTCGCCCACCTGATGGGGAACCGCGCCTTCCGGTTCCTCCACCACGACGTCACCGAGTACATCTACCTCGACGGCCCGATCGACGCCGTCCTCCACTTCGCCTCTCCGGCCTCGCCGATCGACTACCTCCAGATCCCGATCCAGACGCTGAAGGTCGGCGCGCTCGGGACGCACAAGGCGCTCGGCCTCTCGCGCGCGAAGAAGGCCCGGTTCCTCCTCGCCTCGACGTCCGAGGTCTACGGCGACCCGCTCGTCCACCCGCAGCCGGAAAGCTACTGGGGGAACGTGAACCCCGTCGGGCCGCGCGGCTGCTACGACGAGGCGAAACGCTTCGCGGAGGCGATGACCGTCGCCTACCGCAACTTCCACGGCGTCGAGACGCGGATCGTGCGGATCTTCAACACGTACGGGCCGAGGATGAGGGCGAACGACGGACGGATCGTCCCGTCGCTCATCAACCAGGCGCTCGCGGGCGAGCCCCTCACGGTCTTCGGAGACGGCTCCCAGACCCGCTCCTTCTGCTTCGTCTCCGACCTCGTCGACGGCATCTACCGCCTCCTCCTCTCGGACCAGTCCGACCCGTGCAACGTCGGGAACCCGGCCGAGATGACGGTGATGCAGTTCGCGGAGACGATCCGGCGGCTCACGGGGACGAGGTCGACGATCGTCCACAAGCCGCTCCCCATTGACGACCCGAAGCAGCGCCGCCCCGACATCTCGCTCGCGAAGGCGAAGCTCGGCTGGGAGCCGAAGGTCGGCCTCGAGGAAGGGCTCGCCGCCACGATCGACTACTTCCGCGCGCTGCGCGGCTGATGGAGGGCCGATGGTCTCCGAGACGTACCTCCCGCCGGCCCGCCTCCTCGCCTCTTCCCGCTGGGCGGCGCTCGCGGTCGTCGTCGAGGGCGCCCCCGCCGCCGCGATGACCTCCTACGCCCTCGCTCCCGACGGCGCCGCCCTCTACTTTCACCTCTCCCAGATGGCGCTCCACACGCGCGCCCTCCTGACGGAGCCGCGCGCCGCCCTCGTCGTCTCGGCCCCCGACACGGGCGACGGCGACCCGCAGACCCTCCCGCGTCTCTCCCTGTCGGGTGTCGCCCTCGCGCTCGTCCCCGAGACTCCGGAGTACGAGGCGGGCCGGGCGGCCTACGTCGGCCGGTTCCCGGACGCGGAGGAGCGCTTCGCCCTCGCCGACTTCGTCCTCTTCCGCTTCGAGCCCTCCGAAGCGCGCTGGGTCGGAGGCTTCGCGCGCGCCCTCCGGATGACCAGCGGGCAGCTCGCGGAGGCGCTTTCGGAGGCCCTTCAGGGCTGAGACGGGATTGGTGGGAGGCGAGGGGATCGAACCCCCGACCACCTGCGTGTAAAGCAGGCGCTCTGCCGCTGAGCTAGCCTCCCGGCCGAGAGTGACGGTAGCCGCGGGGCGCTGCGGGCGTCAAGGAGCGGGCGCCCCGGACTTGAGCCCCGAGCGGCGCACGCGCCCGCGCGTCCTGGATGGAGCCGGCTCTCCGAGGGGAGGACCTTCGCCCGGGCGGCAGGTCGGAGCGGCGACGGCTCCCCGCACCCGGGCCCCGTCAGTCGATCTTCGGCGGCTGGACCGTGAACTCGACGACCCCGAGCGGCCGCCCGATCGGGTCGAGGACCTCGGTCTTCCAGCGGCCCGGCTGCCCCTTCACGCCCTTCTTCGACCAGGTCCGGTAGGGCGAGGCCTTCACGGGCAGCCGGACCCGCTGGACCTCCTTCCCTTCGAACGACCAGACGTGAAAGACGAACGCCTCCCCTGTCGCCCCCTCGATCCTCGTGAAGAAAGCGACGCTCGCGACGTCCGGGCCGAAGCTCCTCGCGGCGCTCTCGCATCCCCGGTCGACGACGTCGCGGCAGACAACGACCTCGGTTGCCTTCAGCGGCGAGGCGTCCGCGGCGGGAGGCGCGGCGAGGAGGGCCGGAACGAGGAGGAGAGGGATGTGGAGCATCGCGTTCGCGGAGGGCCATGATAGCGAAGCGCCCGAGCGGAGGCGTCCCGGAAGAGGAAACCCGCGGCGCCCCCCGACGTAGACTTCCCCGTTGACCTCCGCCGGCTACGTCCTCCGCCACCTCCGGGCCCGGCCTCTCCGCGCCTCGCTCACCGGGGCGGCGTTCGCCTTTTCGATCGGCCTCCTCGGGTTCCTGACGCTCCTCTCCTCGGCCCTCCGGAAGGAGTGGTCGCCCCACATGGCGCAGCGGATGATCGTCACGGCGAGGAGCTCCTTCTTCGACAAGCTCCCGATGTCCTACATGGCGAGGATCGAGGCGACGCCCGGGGTCGACACCGTCGTCCCGTTCGACTTCGTCGTCGGCTTCCACCGGGACGCCCGCCCCGAGAACCAGGTCCCGATCCAGTCAGCCCCGCCGGAGCCGATGCTCCGCGTCTACATGGAGGCCGAGGTGCCGGCCGACCAGGCGAAGGCCTGGATCGACGACCCGACCGGCGCCCTCGTCGGCCCGCTCCTCGCGGAGAAGCTCGGCTGGAAGGTCGGCGACCGGGTCATCCTGAAGGCGCCCGTCCCCGGCGGGGTCGTCGAGACGACGATCCGCGCCGTCATGGGCTACCGCCTCGACGCCGGCCTTTACCTCCACCGCCGCTACTTTTCCCAGCTGACCGCCGAAGAAGGGCGAACGAACATGTTCTGGGTCCTCGCGAAGAGCCGCGGCGACGTCGACCGGGTCACGGCGGAGCTCGCCCGCGCGCTCGAGAACGCCCCCGTCCCCGTCCTCGCGATGACGGAGCGGCAGTGGCAGCTCCAGTTCCTCGAGATGCTCGGGAACGTGAACGCCCTCCTCGGGAGCGTCGGCGTCGCGACCGGCTTCGCCCTCCTCCTCATCACCGCGAACAGCCTCGCGATGAGCGCCCGCGAGCGGCGGAACGAGTCGGCCGTCCTCCGCGTCCTCGGCTTCCCACGGAAGGCCGTCGCCGGCTTCCTCCTCGGCGAGGCGCTCGTCTACGGCCTCGCCGGGGCGCTCCTCGGGAGCGGCGTCATGTGGGCCTTCGCGCGCGCCATCGGCGCGGCGCTCGACAAGACGCAGTACGCCGGCATGGGCCAGCTCCTCGTCCCCGACGGCCCGGCGCTCCTCTTCGCCGCCGCCGCCTCGCTCCTCCTCGCCCTCCTCGCCGGCCTCGTCCCGGCGCTGAACCTCGCGCGCCGCCCCGTCGCCGAGCTCCTCCGCGAGGCCGCCTGAGATGGAGCGCCTCCGCGCCCTCCTCGCGCGCGCCGTCGACCTGCGCGAGGGAGAAGGGCCGGCGCTCGGATGGTCGAGCGCCTACTTCTTCCTCCTCCTCGCGAGCTACTACGTCATCCGCCCCCTCCGCGACGAGTTCGGGGTCCGCGGCAGCGAGAGCGCCCTCTCCTGGCTCTTCGTCGGGACGCTCCTCGGGACCGCGGCCCTGAACCCCCTCTTCGCCGAGCTCGTCACGCGGCTGACCCGGAAGGTCTTCGTCCCCGTCGTCTACCGCGTCCTCCTCGGGACGCTCGTCCTCTTCTGGGCCCTCCTCTCGTTCGCCCCCGAAGGATGGCGCCTCCCCGTCGCCCAGGCCTTCTTCGTCTGGGCGAGCGTCTTCAACCTCTTCGCCGTTTCCGTCTTCTGGGGCTTCCTCGCCGACCTCTTCCGCCCCGAGCAGGGGAAGCGCCTCTTCGGCTTCGTCGCCCTCGGCGGGACGCTCGGCGCCGTCGCCGGGGCCGCGCTGACTACCGCCCTCGCCGGGCCGCTCGGCCCGACGAACCTGGTCCTCCTCGCGGCCGTCCTCCTCGAGGGGGCGGTCTTCTGCGTGCGCGGGCTCGTGAAGCACTTTCACGTCGACGACCTCTCGCGGGCCGTCGCGCCGGGAGCCGAGCCGGAGGGGGTCCCGCCGGGGAGCGGCGCCCTCTCGGGCCTCGCGACCGTCTCGCGCTCGACGTACCTCCTCGCCATCTCCCTCTTCCTCCTCTTCTTCACCGTCAGCTCGACGTTCCTCTACTTCGAGCAGGCGCGGATCGTGAAGGCGACGTTCACCGACTCCGCGGCGCGGACCGCCTGGTTCGCCCGGATCGACCTCTGGGTGAACCTCCTCTCGGCCTTCACGCAGCTCTTCCTGGCCGGCCGCGTCGTCCGCCTGCTCGGCGTCGGGGGAACGCTCGTCGCGCTCCCGGTCCTCACGCTCGCCGGATTCGCGGCGCTCGCCGTATCGCCGACGGCGGGGATCCTCGCCCTCGTCATGGTGACGCGGCGGGCCGGCAACTTCGCCCTCTTCCGCCCGGCGCGCGAGGTCCTCTTCACCGTCCTCCCGCGCGAGGAGAAGTACGCCGCGAAGAGCTTCGTCGACACGTTCGTCTACCGCTTCGGCGACGTCGTCGGCGCGTTCGCCGACAAGGGGCTCCGCGCGCTCGGCGCCGTCGGCGCGACGCTCGCCGGCCTCTTCCTCCCGATCGCCGTCGGCTGGGCGCTCCTCTCGGCGTGGCTCGGGAGGCGGCAGTCGCGCCTCGCCGAGGCTCGGGCGGCCGCGCCCGACGGGAGCTGAGACCCGACGTCGCGTCCGGTCTCAGCCGCGGCCAGCAGGCCAGCCGCGCCGGCGGGCGAGGACGTCGAGTCCGATCGCGACGATCAGGACGGCGAGCAGGAGCACGTCATCGCCCTGCGGCAAGGACGGACCATCGGGGCGTCTCCCGCACGAGCCGCTCGAGGTCGAAGCCGAGGCGCCTCTCGGTCGTGAGCCGCGCGGCCCGGAAGGCGAGTTCCCTCGAACCCGGCGCTGCGCCTCCGACGAGGGCGACGACGATGAGGTTCGCGGCGTTCGGGAGGAGGAACGCTTCCACCGACGGGAATTCGCCCCTCATCCTCGAGAGGAGGGGCCTCACGGCGGGAGCGAGCGCCGGCGAAGCGAGGTTCGCGACGAGGACGCCGCCCGGCGCCAGGAGGCCGCGCAGGGCCCGAAAGAACTCGGCAGTCGAGAGCTGCGGCGGGGGGTCGGGACCGAAGCAGGCGTCCAGGACGACGAGGTCGTACGGAGGGTGCTCCTCCCGGACGAAGTCGGCGGCGTCCGCGACCCGCAGGCGCAGTCGAGGCCCGGGCCTGAAGCGGAAGAAGCGTTCGGCAAGGGGCGGGACCTCGGGGTCGATCTCGACGACGTCGATCTCCGCCGCCGGATAGCGCTCAGCCAGGAAGCGCGGCATCGACCCCGTGCCGAGGCCGAGGAAGAGGACGCGAGCGGGAGAGCGGTCGAGGAACGCCAGGGAAACGAGAGCGCTCCTGGTGTAGTCCAGGACCAGCGCGGACGGGTCGGAGAGCGACATCGCGCCCTGGACGAACGTGCACTCCCGATCGCAGAGGATCCTCTCGGCACGAGAGCGGTCCTCATCGACGCGGAGGACCTGAAACGGGGTTTCCTGGAGGGCGAGAGTGACGCGGGCTCCTTCGTCGGCTCGGGCTCCGGGGCCCTCGGCCCGGACGGCAGAGGCGAGCACCAGGGCTGAGGCGGCGACCACGGGGAGCCAGCGCGGCATGGAGCGCGGATCCGGACGTCCGTCCCGCCACGAAGCGCTCCGGAGGGTACGCGCCTTCATTCCAGCGCCATCGGGACGTAAGCCCCGTCGCCGGAGCGCTGGCCCGGCTGGCCCCCGTCGTTGACGACCGCGTAGACGACGAACGGCGATGTGCCGGAGACGAGGGTGACGCGGGCGTATGCCGAGGTCGTACCGGGAGCGTAGCGCTCCAGGACCCGGTCGATCTGCCCCCAGGCGCCCGGCGCGAGGGTCGTCTCGGCGCCTTCGATCGCCGCGACGGACGCGCCGTCCGAGGCGCGGAAGAGCTCGATCCTCAGGCGGATCGCGCTTCCCGCCGGATCCGCGTTCACGAACGCGAGGTTGGAGCGGTTCGAGGCATCCTGCGCGAGGCCGTAGATCCATGCCGGCGTCGTAACGGCGTCGCGGCGAGGGAGAGCGGACTGGAAGAGCCCGTAGCGCCCCTTGACGCTCCCCGCGGCCGCGGTCCTCCCGCTGACGACGACCCCGTCGAGGCTCCCGATCCCCGTCGGCCGGACGAAGAGAGCCCCGGCGTACGTCGGCCCCACCGCTCCGACACCGGAAACGCCGCGCCGCCTGAGGTCGTCGACGAACGACGGGACGATCTTCTGCTCGAACGGCGCGAGGGTCAGCGCGTCGCGGACCGTCGCCCCGGGCGCGCTGCCGAGCGTCGTCACCCAGGCGAGGTCGAGGACCCTCTCCTCGGAGGAGGTGTTCGTGAAGACGACCTCGGTCGTGAACGGGGCCGCCGAGGCCGTCTCGACGACGACGGGCAGGACGAGCGCCTCGTTGAGATAGAGAAAGCCGTCGGAGACCGGAAAGATGAAGGAGCCGTCCGAGCTTCCCTGGTCGTTGACGACGGCGTAGGCGTAGAACGGGGCGGAGCCGCTCAGCGGCTCGATCCGGACGAAGACGTTCGGGTCGGTCAACGCGAGGCCGGCGCGAGAGACGAGATCCTCCAGCGTGTACTGCCGGAAACTTCCCGGTCCGAGAGGATCGGCGTCGAACGAGCCGGTCGCGACGGCGGCGGGCGACCGGGAGGTGACGACGACCTTCAGCCGCGCGTCCTTCGAGGTCGAGCCGTTCACGATCGCCAGGTTCGATCGGTCCGACGCGCTCGAGCGAAGGCCCGGAAGCGTGACGGCCGTGTCGAAGAGCCCCGTCGACGGGGAGGCCGGGTAGGCGAGGCCGGCTCGCCCCTCGGGGACCGGCGTCGTCGTTCGGGCCGTCACGGCGACCTCGCCGGGCTGCGGACCGGAGACGTCGATGCGGAGGGTTCCGAGGAAGCGGCCCGATTCCGGGATGGGCACGCCGAGAGAGCGGAGCCAGGAGATGGCGTCCGGAACCGTCGTCTGCCGCCGGGCCGGAAGGGCGGTCGACGCGGTCCCGCTTCCCCCGCCCGACGAGGCCGTGTAGGTGAGCTTCAGCGTGGCGGTCGTCGCCGAGCGGTTCGTGAGCGAGAGCTCGGTCGTGAAGAACGAGCCCTGCAGGCCGTCGAGCGAGAGAACGACAGGGACGAGGAGTGGTGTCGAGGCGCCCGCGTCGGGCTGAAAGGTCTCGGAGACGAGGCCGGGCGAGATTCGAATCTGCTGGAGCTGGTTCGAGACCGGATGCATCCACTTCGCGAGGAACGCCCGGACGTGGCTCCTCGAGAGGCCGTCGACTCTGCTCGCGAGAGGAATGCACTCCAGCTCGTAGGAGTACCCGCCCATGTCCGACCCACCTTCGAAGTCGAGGAAATAGTCGCCCCAGAAGAGCCCACGGGAACGGTCCGCGCCGACGAGCTCCCCCATCCGGTAGCGAGGGTCGGGGCCGAGGTTCAAAGCCTCTCGGGGCAGCACCGGAAACGAGAACCACGCCGGGTCGCCGAGGAACGCGGTCGTTCGCGGAAGCGGGTCCTGGATGTAGACGTCGAAGTAGGCCTTCGAGAGCCCATTGCCGGTCCCGCGCGACCGGAGGATGGCGATGCGCCCCGAGCCGTCGCCCACCTCGTACTCGACCGCCTCCCACCGGAACGTTCCGTCGTTCGCGGCACTCCTCTTGGAGTATGAGTACGTCCGCCTCGTCACGGTCACACCGGAGAAGTCCTCCACGACTCCGAGCGGCGCCGTCCAGGAGACGTTCCGGGTCTCGTACTCCATCAGCCGCTTGTTGGTTCGCTCGTCGACGAAGTACATGTGGGCCGCGGTGTCGTTCGTGACCCACTTCTCGCCGTTCCAGAAGAACGTCCCCCTGGCGGAGGGGAGGTTCGAAGCCGGGTGCTGATCCGTCCCCACGATCTCCCCTCGGCCCTGGGTCAGAACCCTGACGACCGTCGTCCCGGCCCTCGCGGAGGAGGCGCAAGGCAGGAGCAAGGCGAGTCCTGCCAGGGACGGCAGGGTGAGGCGGGCGAGCGAAAAGAGGGTCCGGAACATACGGCCTCCGTTTGACGCTCCTCCTCTCATGCCAGGCCCCGCCTGCGCCTCAGGACATCGAACCCGAGCAGGGCCACGAGGAGGAAGAAAATGGTCCTGCCCGCCTCGTCGAGAGCCGGGATCGACGCCGCGTCACCGCCGGCGATCGCGCCGGGACCACCCTGGTCGATGATGATGCCGTTGCTGCCGTCGAGGTCGTCGTCGCCCAGGCCGCCGTCGGCAATGCTGAAGGTGGCGGTCCGGCCCGCGATGGTGGCGGGAAGCTGGTACCAGTGCGGCGTGGTGTCGTCCTTTGTGGGGCCGAACTTCCAGTACACCGTCCCCGGAGGCAGGGATTGCGGGTAGACGAGCGTGAAGGTCAAGGTGGCGCCGGGCGCGCATCCGCTGGTGGCAAAGGCGAACATGCCGTGAGGGAAGGCCACGCCTGGCGCAGGCAGAGTCGACGGGACTGGCCCGCTTCCCGGGGGCGCCGCCAGGAATCGTGCGCTGCTGAAGGTGCAAGCCCCGCCGCCGCCTGTGAAGCCGGCGACGATCATCCCGGAGCCGGTTGCGGAGGGGCCCGTGTAGCTCGTGGAGACGGCCGACCCCGTCGCGGTTCCCGTGACGAGGAAGGTGAACACCGGACTCCGCGCATCGTTACTCTCGAACCGGACGGTGCTCCTGAACGCGCCCGAGGCGTCGATGGGAATCCGGAGGATCAGGGTGTCGGAATCCTCACCCGTCAACACCCAGGCCGCCAGGCCGTCGACCACTTGATAGCCCGCCGGCACGTTCAGGTTGGCCAATGAAAGCGGAGCGGTGCCCGTGTTGCGGATGAGGAGAGGACACTCCGCGCCGGGTGCCACGCTCCCGAGATCGACGACGCCGGCCGCATTCGGCACTTCCGTTCCGTTGTAGTAGACGCGGAGCTCGGGAGCGAACACGGGAGGCGTCAGGTCGATCTGAACCGTCCCGGGCGTCCCGGTGGCTGCGACGCTGCCGTCGTAGTTATCCACCCCGCCCGAGCCGCCTGGCACCCCTGGAACCAGGGGGAGGGCGTGGTCGGCAATGACCGGCGCGCGGAGGGTCACCGCCCCGCCATCGCCACCCGGCCCGGGCCGGGCTCGAGAATCCGCCGGCGTCCACAGGAGACTGCCGACAGTGCTCGACCCCAATCCTCCGGGAGAACCAAAATGGAGCTGTCCGGTGGAGGACGTGATCCCGCCATAGGCCTCGACGTGCACGGCGCCGCCAATTCCCCCTGCCGGACCGACGACGTTCGGGGCGGCGGAGTAGACGATTGCAGCACGCCCCCCGTCGGCAACGATCGGGTAATTCGTCTCGAGCAGCCGCCCTCTCACGCGAACCGTGATCGATCCGCCGTCGGCGGTCGCGCCGGGAAGACAACCCGCGGATCCGTGCGAATAGTCGCGCGAGCCCGAGCCGCCCCACCCGCCTTGCGCAGCCATTTGATTCTCACGTAAGGAGCGGGGATCGGTCGCGGGCAGCGCTGAATTCGCGACGGTCAGGTCGGCGCCTACGTCGAGCACAATCGAGCCGCCCTTGCCCGCAGCCTCTCCATGCCCCCCGTAGCCCTCTTGGCCCCTGCTCCCACCGCCCTGGGCGCAGCTTCCCCAGGTTCCCCACATACCTGGCCACCCTCCTCCGCCACCATCACCTCCCGACACGAACCACCCGGTCTGGCGCAACGTCAAGCTGCCGCTGACGAACACCTGGAGACGTCCGCCGTCGCCCCCCGGCGCGCCGCTCCCACCGTTCCCGCCGTCGCCACCGTCGCCGACCGGCGTATACCCGGTGCTTCCCCATCCGCACGACCCACCATCGCCGCCCGCTCCTCCATTGCCACCGCTCCCTCCGCTACCCCCTTTGACGTCGAGCTCGGCCTTCTCCAGGACGGCATCGCCCTGGATGATCAGAGTCAGATTCCATCCCGGTGTCCCCGCAGCTCCATCGGCCCCGTTTCCGCCTTTGCCACCCTTCTGGCCCGGGCCGCCCGGAGTCAGGCCGCTGTGGTCGACATAGCCGTCTGCGCCCCGGGCGCCATCGGCGCCACTGGCGCCGGGGGGCATGTCGGCCGGCGAGCAGACGATCCTGGCCTTCTGCCCGTTGGCGGCATTTCCGGTCATCGTGAACACCGTCCGCGTCTGCTGGTTCCTGCCCGTCACGATGATTCGGGTGTCACCGGACAGCCTCAGCGTTCCGTCGATGCGGACCAGGTCGTAGGTGTGCTCGCCCGGGCTGAGGTCGACGGTGGCTCCGCCGGGCACATCGAGCGTGTACTGCGCCAGTGCCGTGTTCGCACCGAGGAAGAGGCACGAGAGCGCGGCCGTCAGCGTGCCACTGGCGCGGACGGTGAGGCCGGAACGAATTCGCATTCACATCCTCCGATCGCTTCCACGGTCGTCTCGAGCAATCGGCGAGCCAGTCCCCGCAGAGCCCGCCCGTGTGCCAGCCGATCGTTCAGAAGGGGTTCCTGTGCCGGGACGACAGGCTTCGGGACTCGCAGCGGCGCGGCCTGGATACGCGGCGATCAGAGGCTCACGGGAGGGACTTCAATCGAATCCGGACGGAAAGGGCCTCCTGTGAGCACATCCGCGTGCACGAATGCACGTGGCTGTGCGGGCTCCACGCTCCGCTGCCAACGGCGCGCGCGGACCGTCAGCCGCGACGGCCCGTCAGTGCGTGCTCTTCGATGCGCAGCTCGAGGATTCGCCGGCTCGTCCCGAGCCGCGCGGCGACTTCGGCGTGCGGCAGGTCCGGCCACTCGGCCAGCGCCCTCGCGAGGAGATCGCGCTCGGCGGCCTTGAACGACGCCTCGAGCGTCCGCAGGCCGTCCCGGAGAGAGAGCGTCTGCGTGCCGCGGGCACCTGCGACCGCGGACGGAAAGGCGAAGGCCTCCGGCCCGATCGGCTCGCCCGGAGCCGTCGGGCCGAGGACGACGGCCCTCTCGAGAAGGTTCTCGAGCTCGCGGACGTTTCCGGGGAAGGTATGCGTCGCGAGGCGCTCGAGCGCTGCGGCCGAGAGGGCGACCCGCGGCCGCCCCAGGCGACGCGCGAGCTTGCCCAGGAGGTGCTCGGCGAGGAGGGGGAGATCTTCCATCCGCTCCCTGAGCGGGGCGACGTGGACGGGGATCGTGCTCAGCCTGTGAAAGAGATCGGGACGGAAAAGGCCCGCCGCCATCGCGTCCTCCAGCGGCCGGTGCGTCGCGGCGAGGACCCGCACGTCGGCCGCGCGCTCGCGCGCCCCTCCGACGCGCCGGTAGCTGCGGTCCTGCAGGAATCGCAGCAGCTTCGGCTGGAGGTCCGCCGGCATGTCCCCGACCTCGTCGAGGAACAACGTTCCGCCGTCGGCCTCCTCGACCCGGCCGCTGCGCGGCGCGCCGGCCCCGGTGAAGGCGCCACGCTCGTGCCCGAAGAGCTCGCTCTCGAAGAGCTCGCCCGGGATGGCCGTGCAGTTGACGACGACGAACGGGCGCGCGGAGCGCGCTCCTCCGCGATGGACGAGACGCGCGACGAGCTCCTTGCCGGTGCCGGTTTCGCCCCGGACGAGGACGGTGGAGTCGACGCCCGCGAGGCGTTCGATGACACCCCTCAGCGCCCGCACCGACGGGCTCTCGCCGACGAGGAGATCGAAGCTCTCCGGGTCGCCGGAGCGCTCGCGGAGGGACCGGTTCTCCGCCGCGAGGCGCGTCGCCTCGAGAGCCCGCTCCACCTGGAGGATCAGCTCGTCCGGGTCGACCGGCTTCGTCAGGTACTGCGCGGCGCCGAGCTTCATCGCCTCCACCGCCGAGCGGACCGAGCCGAACGCCGTCATCAGGAGGACGGGCAGCTCCGGCCGCAGAGCTCGCGCTTCGCGGAGGAGGAAGAGCCCGTCCCCGCCCGGCATCGAGAGGTCCGTGAGGAGGACGTCGAACGGCGCGGAGCGGAGCTTCTCGAGGGCGAGCGGCGCCGACGGGACCGCCTCGACCGTCCAGCCCTTCTCGTCCTCGAGGAGGACCTGGATCGTCCGCAGGAGACCGGTGTCGTCGTCGACGAGGAGGACGCGGGGAGGCCTGGCGCTCACGTTCGAATGGTAGCCGCGGAGGGGAAGAGAACGGTGACCCGCGCGCCCCCCTCGGGCCGATTCTCGAGAAGGACGTCGGCCCCGTGCTCCTCCGCCACGCGCCGAACGTTCGGAAGGCCGAGGCCGGTGCCGAGGCGCTTCGTCGTCCGGAACGGAGTGAAGGGACACGCGAGGACCTCCGGCGAAAACCCGGGCCCTTCGTCGTCGACGCGAACGGCGACGCGCGGACCATCCGGCGCCGGCACCTCGGACGCCGTCACCCTCACCGTGCCACCCGCGGGCATCGCTTCCCGCGCGTTGAGGTAGAGATTGAGGAAAAGCCGCCGCAGCCGCTCGGGGTTTCCTTCCACCGCGGCACGGGCAGGAGCTTCGACCTCCACCGTGACGTTCCCCGCCTCGAACGCCGGCTGGACGGCCGCGGAGAGGGCCGTCAACAGCGGAGCGAGGCTGACGCTCTCCCGCTCGGCGACCGATCCGGGCTTCACGAACGAGAGGACCTGGGCTGCCGCCTCGTGCAGACGCTGCGCCTCCCCTTCGATCACCTCCGTCAGCTCGCGGCTCCGCGCATCGTCGGGAAGCCGCCGGCGAAGAACGGCCGCCGTGCTCTGGATCGCGGCGAGCGGGTTCTTGAGCTCGTGGAGGAGGGCGCTCGACGCGCCCCCGACCGCGGCGAGACGTTCTCCAAGCGCCCTCTCCTCCAGGAGAAGGCCTCGCTCGAAAACGGGCCCCGCGAGGTTCGCCAGTGTGGCCAGCGCTTCGAGGTCCTCGGGCAGGTACGGCCCGCCTCCCCGTCGCGGCCCGAGAAGGACCGCGCCGAGGATCGTCCCCTCCCTCGTCACGGGGACGGCGAGGGTCGGATGCCGCCTAAAGGACGCAGCGCCGTCCGGCGCGAAGGGTCCGGTCCGGCCCGAGAGGATCTCATCGAAGGCGGAGCCTTCGGTCGGAAGGAGAAGGGACTCGACCTCGCCGGACGCCCCGACCCTCTCCCACGTGGGCGGCGCGCTGCGGCGCACGACGACCTCCGCCCAGTCGGGCGCCAGGAGCTCCTCCACCCGGGCGCGCAGGTAGGCCGCCGCCTCGTGCAGCCGCAAGAGAGAGGAGATCCTCGCGGCGCTCTGGGCGAGGGCGTGTCGGTAGTCGTACCGTTCGCGGTAGAAGAGGCGGTCCACGCCGTCCTGGACCCGGACCCGCAGTGGATGGAAGAGGATCGCCGCCAGCGCCGCGGCCACCGCGAGCGGAACGGCTTCCGCGTCCGGCATCAGCCGCTTCACGACCTGGCCGAGGGCCGCCATCGTCCCGATGAAGACTCCGGCGACGGAGACCGAGGCAGCGGCGTAGACGAGTCCGTGCCGGACGAGGACGTCGAGGTCGAAGAGCCGGTGCCTCACGATGGCGACCGCGACGAAGGCGGGGAGAACGAGGTCGAGGAGAGCGAAACCGACCGGCCCCAGGAGGACCCGCCCCTCCAGGTGAAGCGGGACTTCCCGGAGGAGGACTCGTGCGAGGACGAGCAGCGCGATCGCGAAGAAGAGGAGGCGGGACTGCTGCCGAGCCCGTTCGGCCGTCGCGCGGGAAGCCTGGACCAGGAAGCTCGCCGACGCGAGCACGTAGCTCGCGACGACGCTCACGTCGAAAGCGGCCCGGATCGGACCGCGTACGGCGGACGAGGCAAGGAACCCTCCGGCCCCGGGCAGGACGAAAGGAATGAACGCGACCGCGCCCGCCAGGAGCGGGACGGCGTACGCGAGCGGCAGGAGCGGTCGAAACCGCGCCTGGAAGGAGCCCGGGGCGGGGAACGCGAGGGACAGGTGGAGGAGGATCGCCGCGCTCGGGAGGCTGCCGAGAAGGACGACGCCCGAGACGAAGGCGACCGCGAGAGGCGAACCCGCCGGAAGCGTCGCCTGCCCCGCGTCGTTGACGGCAGAGGTGAGGCAGAAGAGGAGGAAGAGGCTCGCCTCGGGCAGTCGGCGCCGGGTCAGGAAGATTCCGATCCCCATTGCGAGGAGAACGAACACCGGGAGACCGATCGCCGCCAGAGAGCCTGAAGAGAGGTTTGGCCACGTCGGGACGGAGAGCGCCAGGGTCCGGCCAGCCCTCTCGACGGTCAGGCGCGCCGTTTCGCCGGGCCGGAGCGCCCGAAAACGGCGCGCGAGGTCGAGGCTGCCGGAAAGAGGCTCCCCCTGGAAGGCGACGAGAAGATCGCCCGGACGGACCCCCGCGCGATCGAGAACGTCACCCGCCACGATGGTCGTCGCCCGGAACCCGCGTTCCTCGAAGACGGCGTACGAACGCGGCGGGCTCGCGAGCCGCGCTCCATCGGCGAAGGCGAGGAGGACCGCGAGGAGAGAGACGCCGATCGCAAGCGCCGCCGCCGGCGCGGGAAGGCGGAAGCCCTCGCTCCCGGCTGGCGAACCTGTCGCGTCCTCGCCCATCGGGCCATCGGCGACCATACCAGACGAGGCCGCGCCTCGAGCGGCACGGATATGATTCCGCCCTCATGGACTGGCTCCTGAAGACCGAACCGTCGACCTACTCGTTCGGGGACCTCGTCCGGGAGAAGACGACCACCTGGGACGGCGTCACGAACGCCCTCGCCAGGAAGCACCTGAGGTCGATGTCGAAGGGCGACCGGCTCGTCGTCTACCACACCGGCGACGTGAAGGCCGCCGTGGGACGGGCCACCGTCGCCGCGGCGCCGCGCCCCGATCCGGCCGACCCGAAAGGCACCGTCGTCGACGTGCGGGCCGGAAAGGGATTGAAGAAGCCCGTGACGCTCGCCGAGATGAAGGCTGCGAAGGTCTTCTCCGGCTCACCGCTCCTCGTCTGCGGGAGGCTCTCCGTCGTCCCGCTCACGCCCGAGCAGTACGCCTTCGTCGTCGGGGAGTGAGGCCCGCGTGAGCCCCTCGCCACGGCGGCAGACGGCGTTCCCCTTCCCGCTCCCGGCCTGAATCCGATGCTTCTCTCCCGCGCCGCCGAGACGGCCCTGAAGGCGCTCCCCCACCTCGACCCGCGCGGTCCCGGGGCGCCGGGGCGCGAGGCGCGCGACCTCGCGCTCGCCTGCGGCGAGCCGGCGCCGTGGCTCGGCAAGGTCCTCCAGAAGCTCGCCCGCGCGGGACTCCTCCGCTCGAAGCGGGGCCGGACGGGCGGCTTCGTCCTCGGGCGGCCCGCGGCCGAGATCACGCTCGCCGACGTCCTCCTCGCGATCGAGGGCTCCGACGACCTCGAGCGCCTCCTCGACGTCCCGGCCGGCCCGGCGGGCCCCCCGCTCCTCGCCGCTCGCGACGCCCTCCTCGCGGCGCTGCGCGAGACGACGGTCGAGAGCCTCGCCCTGCCCGGAGCCTCGCGATGAGGGAGCGCCGCGGCGTCCCGCCGCGCGCGACGACCTCGATCTCCGTCCCGCTCCAGCTCTTCCCGCGCCTGCCGCACGCGCCGCCGCCGTTCCCGCTCCTCCTCGGCCTCCACGGCTACGGCATGCACGCCGCGACGCTCTTCCCTCTCCTCGCTCGGATGGCTCCCGAGGGCTCGGGTGTCGTCGCCCTCGAGGGGCCGCAGTCGGCGTTCCTCCCGGGCGAGGAGCTCGGCCCCTCCGGCGCGCGCGGGTTCCACTGGGGCGTCAGCCCGCGCCACGAGGACAACCAGGCCGTCCACCGAGCCGCGGTCGCCGAGGCGATCGCCTGGAGCGTCGCTCGCGGCGCCGACCCCGCCCGCGTCACGCTCCTCGGATTCAGCCAGCCCTGCTCGTTCGGCTACCGGCTCGCCCTCGCCCCGTCGCACGGGCACCCGTTCCGCGCCGTCGTCGCCCTCTGCGGGGGCCTTCCGGGCGAGTGGACGGAGCCCGGTCCCGGCACCGCGGCCTCCTCCGTGACGCACGTCCTCCACGTCTCGACGGACGCCGACGAGTACTACCCCCTCGAGCGCGTCGCGCCGTTCGCATCGCTCCTCGCCTCCCGTTTCGCGAGCGCCCGGCACGAGATCCACCACGGAGGGCACCGGATCCCGTCGACGGCGATTCCGGTCGTGAAGGCGTTCCTCGAAGCGCACGGCTGAGCACGCGTGTCCGCGGGCCCGCCGCGACGAGATCGCTGCGGCTCCGCGCGGGCGGTCCGAGACGGCCTGCCTCAGGGAATCGGAGGAGGCGGCCTCCGAAATCCCCTTCGGATCACTCGCGACGAGCCGAGACGACCCGGGTCTCGTGTGTGACGGAGTCGATCACCGTCGCCCAGGCGACGATCCCCGTGCCACGGATGACGGAGACTCGAGCCGTCGCCCCGCAGATCGGGGCCGCTTCGGCATGCGGCGCGAGAGGCCGCGTCTCCTGAAGCCACTCCTCGGGCCCCAGCGTCCGGCTCTCGGATACGAGCACGTTCCCGCGAGGACCCTGCCAGCTCACGGAGACCTCCGCCGGCGACGGGCCCAGGTTGAGGACTCCGAGGTTCGTACGGCGGCGATCGGACTCCTCGAGCCCTTCCAGCCGGCCGACGGCTCCAGACCCGAGCCCGTCGGCCGCGTGAACCGCGGAGAACCAGCTCCCGGCGGCGAGACGTTCGTCGCCCGGAGTCGCGCCGTCGTAGACGCGTGCGGAGATCTCCACGTCGCCCCGAACCCGGACTTCCAGCGGCCCGGCTCCCTCCACGCCGAGCTGGCCGGCCACGTCCGGCACGAGCGCCTCCGCGCTCCCGGCGACGACGAGGGCCCGCTGCGGGCGCTCCCCGTTCCAGCTCATTCCGACGACGATCCTCGCGGGCGCTTCGGAACGGTTCCGGACCCTGAGGTCCGACCGCCAGAGCGCCCCGCCGAAGCCCGAGGCATGAACGACCGCGGGGATCCAGAAGGTGAGCTCGCGGCGGCCCGATGCCGCACGGACGACGGGCTCGAGGACGCCTCCGGTCGCGACGAGCGGTGGCGCCGCCGAGCGGAGCCTCTCGGCGCCCGCGACCGCGAGGACGGTCCCGGCGGCGGCGAAGGTCCGCACCGTCTCGAGACCACCGGCCTCCGGGCTCGCCATGTCCGGCGTCGCCACCACATAGAAATCGCGCTCTCCCGCGAGGCCTTTCCGGTCGAGCGGAAGGAGCCACGTCAGCCCGCGGACGACCCGGTAGTAATTCAGGGAGGGCTCGAGGATCCAGGAGCAGCCCACGCTCACGCTCCCGTCGGCTGGCCGGACGCGTGCCGTCTGCCGGCCGATCTCGTCGAGGACGCGAGGAGCGTCCGCGTCGAACCACCAGAGTCTCGAGCGGGTGACGTCGGCCGTGGCCGCGAGCTGCGCGACGCTCGCGACGCAGAGGAGCACGGCGAGAGCGCTCGCTCCCCGTCGGACGAGCCTGCTGCCCCCCGGAAGGAGGACCGCGGCCGCGAGAGCCGTCGCGAACGCGAGGAGCGGAACGAGAGGAAGCGCCATTCGATCGACGGGGTATCCGACCCCGAAGACGAGGACCTGCACCTCGATCGCGAGTACGTAGAGAAGGAACGTCGACCCGACGAAGAGGGCCGCGGGCCCGCCGCTTCGCTCCGCCCGGGAGAAGAGGAGGATGCCGACCGCCGCCAGGACGAAGGCTGCCGCCACGAGGACCGCGACCGTGGCCGGCCCGCGCAGGAGGTCCGCCCAGGGCGCCGGCGCGAGCGTCTCCCTCACGACCGTGCCGATCGTGTCGTCCACGAGTCCCTTGCGACCGCCGGCGTAGAGCGCGCCCCCACGGCTCAGGGCGAAGGCGATCGGGATGGCGGTCGCCGCGCAGAGGAGCGCGGGCAGCGCGACGACGCCGAGCGCGCGCGGCCAGCCGGACCGCGCCGCGCCTCCCGGTCCCGTCGCGCGCCGCCGCAGGGCGACCAGGAGGAAGGCCGCCGAGGCGGCCGCCCAGACGTCGAGGAGGGTCAGCTGCGCGAGCGCAGCCAGGACCAGGAGCGTGAGCCCGGCGACGGCCGGACGCGGACGGAGGTCCCGTTCGATCGAGCGGACGAGGAGAACGAGGCCGCAGACGGACAGCCCGACGGCCAGGCCGTACCCCCTTGCGAGGGAGAAGAGCTCGACGACGAACCGGTTCGCGGCGAACGTGAGGAACGCCGCCAGAGCGAGCGCCGGCGCGCAGCGCCCTCGCAGGAGCAGCCAGGAGGCCGCGAGGGCCGCGGCGAAGGAGAGGAGCACCGGCAGCCGGAGGACGAGCTCCGAGGGCCCGAGAAGCGAGAAGAGGAGCCTGTCCAGGACCGTCAGGAGGAGATGGTTGTTGGCGGCGTCCGTCCCGGCGAAGGAGAACGCCTCCGCGATCGGCGCCGACACGAAACCGAGGTAGGAGAAGGCCTCGTCGCACGTGATCGGGACGCGAGCGGCCCGGAGCGCCGCAAGCGCCAGGACGCCGGCGCCGACGACGACGGCGAGCCCGTCCGCGAGGCGGAGGGGACGCCCCCCTCCTCTCCGGGGCCGCGCAGCCGTATCCGCGTCGTTCACGCCGGCGAAGTGTCCTCCCTCCCCTCCAAGCCGTCCACTGGATCGAGCAGTCCGGGCACGGGCTGCGAAGGAGCCCCGGGCCCTTCGCGAGCCGCTCGTCGTCCTACGGCGGGGAGGAGCCGTTCCTCGAAGCGCACGGCGGAGCGGCCTCGCGCGACAGGTTCTCCACGCCCCCCCCGCGCGCCCCTGGCGCGTAGAATTGCTCGATCCACGCCGACACGAGGCCGGAGCCCGCCACGGGCCCGCGGTCGCAGGGGGTATGCGATGCGTTCCCGCGTTCCGCTCCCGCTCCTGGCCACGATCCTCCTCGCCTCTGAAGGCGCCCTCGGCCAGGCCCCGACTCTCGTGAAGGACATCTACCCGGGGAACTCAGCGACGGCGACGGCCCCCGCGACCTTCGACTCGGTCCTCGGAGTATCGAGCGGCAGGGTGTTGCTGAGCGGCTGGGATGCGAGCTCCAATGACGGCATCTGGGCCACGGACGGCACAGCCGCCGGAACGCGGCTCGTCCTCGACCTTCCGGCGCTCGCTCCCGGCGTAAGCCTCGACGGGACCTTCTACTTCGCCACGTCGGCGCAGGACGGACGGGCGCTCTGGAAGAGCGACGGAACCGTCGCCGGGACGGCTCTCGTCTATCGGTTCAACGCCGATCCGACGGTGTACACGACGTTCCGCAACCTGACGAAGGTCGGAGATCGTCTCTTCTTCTTCGTCGACGACGGCGTCCACGGGGAGGAGCTCTGGACGAGCGACGGCTCCGCCGCCGGCACGCGACTCGTGAAGGACCTCACGCCCGGACCGACGGGCTCGTTCGACTACACCGCTTCGTTCGTCGACCTCGGCGGCGTTCTGCTCTTCTCGTGCGGCTACGCCGCGCCCTGCGGCCTCTGGCGAAGCGACGGCACCGAGGCCGGCACATCTCGCGTGGCCGACGTCGAGATGTCGGGCGAGGGGGTCGACGTGAGCGGAACCGTGTTCTTCGCCGGGACCGACGCGGCACACGGCATGGAGCTCTGGAAGAGCGACGGAACGACTGCGGGTACCGTCCTCGTCCGCGACGTCGTACCGGGAACCGCCAGCTCGTACCCGAGCAGCCTCGTCCCGTTTGGAGGCGGTGTCTGCTTCCACGTCCAATCGGACGGATCGACGTGGGAGAGCGACGGGACCGAAGCAGGGACCGTCCAGATTCCAACGTTCTCGAGCACCAATCCAATAGTCCCGGCCGGGGACCGGCTCTTCACGGCCATCGGCTCGCAGCTCTGGGCGAGCGACGGAACCGCCGCGGGAACGCAGGTCGCGCGAGACTTCGGAACGACTGTGACGCTCTACTTCTCGGTCGCGATCCCGGGCGCCCTCCTCTTCTGGGTCGACCGCGGCGTCGACGGTCTCGAGCTGTGGCGAAGTGACGGGACACCGGACGGGACGACGCTCGTCAGAATCGTCGAGACCGGGAACGAGAGCGCGTCCCCGGGTTCAACCGCCACGATTGCAGGGACGGCGCTCCTCGTCGTCGTCAACGGCTCGACCTCCCTCTGGCGCTCGGACGGAACGACCGACGGGACCTACGCCGTGCAGGAGCCTCTCTTCCGGCCAAACGACGGCCTTCCCGTCTGGCTCACCGACGTGAACGGAACGCTCCTCTTCTGGGCCACGGACGCGGAACACGGAACGGAGCTCTGGAGAAGCGACGGGACGCCCGCGGGCACGGTCCTGGTGAAGGACATCGAGCCGGGTCCCTCGAGCTCGCAAGGGAGCTACCTCTATCCTGCTGGATCGCTCGTCTTCTTCCAGGAGTGCCCGCTGTCGACCGGATGCGAGCTGCACCGGTCGGACGGGACCGAGTCGGGGACCGGCATCGTCGCGGATCTGAATCCGGGCGCCAGCGGCGGCTACGTGTCCATGCTGGGGGTCCTGCGCGACCTCTGCCTCTTCGCGGCCGACGACGGTGTTAACGGGATAGGCCTCTGGCGCAGCGACGGCTCTCCCGACGGGACCTTCATGCTCGGAGATACGACGACCGTCCTCTCGTCGGGCCCGGGCTACCCGCTCGGCGAGCTGAACGGGGCGTTCTACTTCTCCGCCGGCAGCGACTCCACGACACTCTGGAAGACCGACGGTACGGCCGCAGGGACGACGATCGTCGGCCCGATGCCCTCGTACGGCGGCACGAGCGTCACCCTGGGAAACGTGATTCTCTTCGACGGCTCTGACAGCATCCACGGGATCGAGCTCTGCAGAACGGACGGGACCGCCGCAGGGACGTCTCTTCTCATGGACGTGAACCCGACCGGAGACTCCAGGCCTCAGCTCGTCTCACGCGTGGGGAGTCGGGTCTTCTTCTGGGCCGACGACGGCGTTCATGGCCGAGAGCCCTGGGTCAGCGACGGGACGGCTGCCGGAACCGTCCTCCTGAGAGACGTCAACCCCGGCCCGGCGGAATCACTGGGTTCGTACTGGGCTCTCCTCGGCTCGACGCTCTACTTCTGGGCCGACGATGGGGCCCACGGCTACGAGCCCTGGAAGACGGACGGGACCCCTGCCGGGACCGCACTGGTGCGCGACGTCGCGCCGGGTGCCGCGGGGTCCATGTTCATAGAACGATTCGCGGCCGGAGGCCATGAGGTCTTCTTCACCGCCTCGAACCACGTTTCGGGCCGCGAGCTCTGGCGAAGCGACGGGACGGACGCGGGCACGAAGCTCGTCGCCGACCTCGCTCCCGGGCTCGCCGCCGGGGCGACCTCCTTCTGGGCGAGCATGAACCGCCGCGTCCTCGCCCGGTCCGGGGGCAGGATCTTCTTCACAGCGTCCGACGGCGCGACGGGCCAGGAGCTCTGGTCCCTCCCGATCCCGCTCGGCTTCCACCCGGTCACCCCCTGCCGCGTCACCGACACGCGCGATCCCGGCGGCGTCGCGGGCGGGGTTCCCCTCGGCGCCTCGCAAACGCTGATCCTCCCGGTCGTCGGGCGCTGCGGCATCCCCTCGACCGCGATCTCCGTTGCCGCGAACGTCACCGTCGTCAACCCCACCGCGACCGGCTCCCTCTCCGTCTTTGCCGGCGGCCCGATCGTCTCGGGGACGACGGAGGTGCCCGTGACCGCTGGGAAGACCCGCGCGATGAACGCGATCCCCCTCCTCGGTACGACCGGCTCGCTCTCGGTTCGCGCCGGCCTGCCGGAGGGGGGCACGACGCACGTCATCCTCGACGTGAGCGGGTACTTCGAATGAGAAGGCCACGTCCCATCGCGCCGCACCGCCTCCGAAGCGAAAGGTGAGCTCCCGATGAAAACAGTCGTCCCCGCGCTGCTGCTCGCGTCCACGATCCTCGCCGGCTCCGACGCTCCGGCCCAGGCTCCGACGCTCGTGAAGGACATCTACCCGGGGAACTCCGCGACGGCCACGTCCCGCGCGGTGTTCGACGGGGTCCTCGGCGTGTCAGGCGGCAAAGTCTTCCTGAACGCCTCGGTCTATGACCCGTCGATGGGTCTGTGGGTCACGGACGGAACCGCCGCCGGAACGCACCAGCTCCTGGACATCGTCACCGGCTCCGGCGCCGACGTCGGCGGAACGTTCTACTTCAGCGTCGGTCCGCCCTGGGGCGCCTCGCTCTGGAAGTCGGACGGCACCGCGGGAGGGACGGTTTTCGTGAGCCGGGTCGGCACCGACCCCCTCTCCAACGGAGCCCCTTCCCGGCTTACGAGCGCCGGAGGCCGTCTCTATTTCCTCTTCGACGACGGAGTCCACGGATTCGAGCCCTGGACGAGCGACGGTACGGAGGCCGGGACGAAGCTGCTGAAGGACGTCACGCCGGGGCCGACGGGGACGTTCTCCGCCGGCCCGATGTCGTCCGTCCCCCTCGTCGACGTCGGAGGACTTCTCTTCTTCGCGTGCCCGGGGTACTCGGGTCCCGGGTGCGGCGTCTGGAGAAGCGACGGAACGGAGGCCGGGACGTTCCAGGTCGCGGCCCTCTCCTTCATCTCGTCTCTCGTGAACGTGAACGGAACGGCGTACTTCGCGGCGTCCGACGACACTCACGGCATCGAGCTCTGGAAGAGCGACGGCACCGTCGCCGGGACCGTCCTCGTCCGCGACATCGTCGCCGGCGCCCCCGGCTCCTCCCCTTCGTATCTCGTCTCTCACGCCGGCGCGCTCTTCTTCCGGCTCGGTTCGGACGGACCGATCTGGAAGAGCGACGGCACCGAGGCCGGTACCGTCCTCGTCCACTCCCAGCCGGGAAGCGGCCCGCTCGTCTCCTCGGGCACTCGTCTCTTCAGCGCCAGCGGCTCGCAGCTCTGGGCGACCGACGGCACCGAGGCGGGAACGACTCTCGTGCGGGACTTCGGCGTTTCCTTCTCTCTCTCCACCGCGGCGACGATCCCCGGTGCCCTTCTCCTCTGGGTCGACCGCGGCGTCGGCGGCCTCGAGCTCTGGCGCAGCGACGGGACGCCGGCCGGAACGACGCTCGTGACGACCGTCGAGCCCGGCAACGAGGCTCTGTCCGCGCAGCGCTCCGCCTCGATCCCCGGAGCGGCCGTGTTCGGCTTGTGGGACACGCCATCCCCGCTCTGGCGCTCCGACGGAACGCCAGCGGGCACGTACTCGATCCTGGAGCCGGCGTTCGTCCCGAACGACTCCTCCCCGTCGTACATCACCGACGTCAACGGGACGATTCTCTTCGCGGCCACGGACGCCGATCACGGCCGGGAGCTCTGGAGGAGCGACGGAACGCCGGGAGGGACGGTCCTCGTGAAAGACATCGAGCCGGGCCCGGGCTACTCGTCGCCCAGCCAGTTCTTCGTGACGCCGTCTCTCGTCTACTTCACGGCGACCACGTCCGCGACGGGTTTCGAGGTCTACAGAACGGACGGCACCGAGGCAGGCACCTTCCCCATCAAGGACGTGCAGGCGTCGCCGGACTGGCAGACAGCCTTCGGGCTCGTAGGGAATGTTCTCGTCTTCGCCGCCGACGACGGCGTCCACGGCCTCGAGCCCTGGCGAACGGACGGGACCGCTGACGGGACGTTCCTTCTCGGCGACCTCACGCCAGGCGCCGCGTCGAGCACGCTGAACGCCGTCGGCATGCTGAGCGGCCACCTCTACCTCTCGGCATCCGACGGGACGACAACGGCCCTCTGGAGAACGGACGGTACCGCGGCCGGCACCACCTCCGTCGCGTCGATCCCGACGTTCTACATGGCCGGAACGGAGCTCGGCGCCGCGCTCTTCTTCTCGGTGTGGACCTCGACGTCCGGTCCGGAGCTCTGGCGAACGGACGGGACCGCTCCGGGAACCGGGAGATTCCTCGACGTCAACCCGACCGGCAGCTCCGACCCTGTGATCATCGGTCGTCTCGGGAACCGACTCGTCCTCCGGGCCAACGACGGGACGCACGGATCGGAGCCGTGGATCACCGACGGCACCGTCGCGGGGACCGAGCTCCTGAAGGACATCAACCCGGGCACGGGGTCCTCCGGATTCGGAGCCTTCACGTTCCTCGGCTCCACGCTTCTCTTCTTTGCGAACGACGGCGTGAACGGCTTCGAGCCGTGGAAGACCGACGGGACGACGGCCGGAACGGTCCTCGTCCGCGACGTCGTGCCGGGACCTGCCGGGTCGTACGCCTGGAGCGCCCTCTCCGCGATGGGCCACGAAGCGCTCTTCACCGCGTCGGATCACGTTTCCGGACGCGAGTTCTGGCGGACCGATGGAACAGAGGCCGGGACGAACCGGGTCGCGGACCTCAATCCGGGTATCGCGAGCGGAGTCCCCCATTGGTACATCGCCGCAGGCCGCATGCCCCCGGTCCGGTCCGGCGGCCGGATGTTCTTCGCCGCGACCGACGGCACGACCGGCCATGAGCTCTGGTCCTTGCCGATCCCTCTCGGCTTCCACCCCGTCACACCCTGCCGCGTCGCCGACACGCGCGACCCGGCCGGCCCTGCTGGCGGCGTCCCTCTCGCCAACGCGCAGACGTTGATCCTCCCGGTCGCCGGCCGCTGCGGCATCCCGTCGACCGCGATCTCCGTCGCCGCGAACGTCACCGTCGTCAACCCTACCGCGACCGGCTCGCTCTCCGTCTTCGCCGGCGGCCCGATCGTCTCCGGGACGACGGAGGTCCCCGTGACCGCAGGGAGGACCCGCGCCGTGAACGCCGTCCCTCTCCTCGGCACGACCGGATCCCTGTCCGTGCGCGCGACCCTCCCGGAGGGGGGCACGACGCACTTTCTCCTCGACGTCAGCGGGTACTTCGAGTGAGGCGGCCGCCGCGGGCCGGAGCCTTCCGGCCCGCGGCGTCGTAACCTCCGCGGCGATGGACGACCTCCGCCAGTTCCTCGCCGCCCTGAGAGCCGAAGGAGACCTCCTCGAGATCGAGGCCGAGGCCGACCCGCGGCTCGAGATTCCCGAGATCCACAGGCGCGTCATCGCGCAGGGAGGGCCGGCGCTGCTCTTCAAGCGTCCGAGGGGCTCCTCCTTCCCCGTCGTCACGAACCTCTTCGGGACGGCGAAGCGGATCGACCTGGCGTTCGGGAAGAGGCCGCTCGACTTCGTGAAGACGGCCGTCCGCGCCTCGCACGAGCTGCTCCCGCCGACGGCCGGGAAGCTCTGGGGCTTCCGCTCCTTCTTCCGCGAGGCGCTGAGAGTCGGGACGAAGGAGGTCACCGGGGCGCCCGTGACCGAGGTCGTCGAGACGGAGCCCGACCTGACGCGCCTGCCGGCGCTGACGCAGTGGCCCGAGGACGGCGGCCCGTTCCTGACGCTCCCGCTCGTCTACACCGAGCACCCGGAGAAGCGGGAGCACAACCTCGGGATGTACCGCATCCAGATCCACGAGGCGCGGCAGACCGGCATCCATTGGCAGATCGGGAAGGGGGGCGGCTTCCACCACCACGTCGCCGAGGCGAAGGGCGAGGCTCTCCCCGTGACGGTCTTCCTCGGCGGGCCGCCCGCGCTCATCATCGCGGCGATCGCGCCGCTCCCGGAAGGTCTCCCCGAGCTCCTCCTCGCCTCGCTCCTCCTCGGCAGGAAGCTGCCGCTCGCGCGCGTGCCGGGGCACCCGCACCGCCTCGTCGCGGGCGCCGAGTTCGCGATCGCCGGCAAGGTCCCCCCGAAGGCGCGGCGCCCCGAGGGGCCGTTCGGCGACCACTACGGCTACTACTCGCTCGCGCACGACTACCCGGTCCTCGACGTGGAGCGGGTCTACAGGCGGCGCGACGCGATCTTCCCGGCGACCGTCGTCGGCAAGCCCGTGCAGGAGGACTTCCTGATCGGCGACTTCCTCCAGGAGCTCCTCTCGCCCCTCTTCCCCGTCGTCATGCCGAGCGTCGTCTCACTGAAGACCTACGGCGATACCGGCTTCCACTCCCTCGCCGCGGCCGTCGTGAAGGACCGCTACGGCCGGGAGGCGATCTCGACGGCGTTCCGCATCCTCGGCGAGGGGCAGCTCGCCCTGACGAAGTTCCTCCTCCTCACCGACGTCCGGGTCGACCTCGACGACTTCCGCGCGCTCCTCGAGACGGTCCTCTCGCGCTGCCGGTTCGAGAGCGACCTCTTCGTCGTCTCGAACGTCGCGATGGACACGCTCGACTACACCGGGCCGAACGTGAACGAGGGCTCGAAGGGGGTCCTCGCGGGCCTCGGCGAGCCGATCCGCGACCTGCCGCGCGCGTTCGAGGGAGCGCTCCCCGCCGGCGCCCGAGCCGCGGCCGTCTTCTGCGGCGGAGCGCTCTGCGTCTCGGGGCCGTCATGGGAGGAGGACCGCGACTTCGCCGCGCGCCTCGCGGCCGACCCCGCCGTCGCCGCCTGGCCGCTCGTCGCCCTCGTCGACGACGCCCCCGCCGCCGCGAAAGACGCGCCCTCGTTCCTCTGGCGCGTCTTCACCCGCTTCGAGCCGGGGGCCGACGTCCACGCGGCGAGGACCGAGGTCGTGAGGAACCAGGTCGCCCGGACGGCGCCGATCGTCCTCGACGCGCGGATGAAGTCCTGGATGCCCGCCGTCGTTGCGCCCGACCCGGCGACGGTCGCCCTCGTCGACCGCCGCTGGCGGGAGTACTTCCCCGCGCGCGGGGCCGGCGCGCGGCTCTGAAGCCGCGCATTCGCTGGGCGGGGCGCACCCGCTTGCGTGGGGCGCTCTCAAGGGATATTCTCATCCATTGAGAGGCGACGTGATGTTCTCCCGCACCTCCCTCCACGCGCTCCGGACGCTCGGCTACCTCGCGGCGCACCGAGAGCGCTGGGTCCTCGCCCGCGAGATCGCCGAGGAGACCGGGATCCCGCCGAACTACCTCTCGAAGATCCTGGCCCAGCTCCGCAAGCGCGGCTTCGTCGTCAGCCAGAAGGGGTGGGGCGGCGGCTTCCGTATGAAGGGGACCGGGGCGGGCACGACGATCTCGGCCGTCCTCGAGACGTTCGACGGCAAGCGCGAGAAGGACACCTGCGCGTTCGGGCTCGGCCGCTGCGACGCCGACGACCCCTGCCCTCTCCATCCCCACTGGGAGAAGGTCCGGGAGGAGTACGAGCGGATGCTCCGGACCGTGACGCTCCGCGACCTCGGCGGGACCGGGAACGCGGCGTGAGCCTCTCTTTTTTTTCCCAATCAACGGATCTCCGGATCCTTTGAGATCGACGAGCCCGACGGAGGAGACGTGATGTCCCGACCCCTGACGATCCTGATGGACGAGCACCGCCTCATCGAGCAGGCCCTCGGCTCCCTCGAGACCTGCGCGATCGAGGTCGACGGCGGCCTCGCGCTCGAGCGCGGCGTCGCCCGCGACTACGCCGACTTCCTGAAGGGCTTCGCCGACGCCTGGCACCACGGCAAGGAGGAGGACATCCTCTTCCGGCGGATGGTGGAGCGCGGTTTCTCGGCCGAGGCCGGGCCGGTGGCGGTCATGCTGCACGAGCACCGGCAGGGGCGCGAGCTCGTCGGGCGGATCGCCGCTGTCGGGGCCGGCGAGGGACCGGTCGCGCCGGAGGAGCGGGCGGCGTTCCTCGCGGCCTCGCGCGGGTTCGTGCCGCTGCTGCGCCAGCACATCCAGAAGGAGGACAACATCCTCTACCCGATGTCGGCGCGGGTCCTCACGCCGGAGGAGTTCGAGCGGATGCTCGCCGACTTCGAGGCGTTCGAGCGGGCCGCCGGGGCGGACGGCACCCGCGACCGCCTCTCCGCCGTCGCCGGGAAGCTCGTGGCGGCGTTTCGCCCCGACGAGGCCCGGATGGCGGCCGGGGCGGTCGGAGGCTGCGGATCGCACGGCTGAGGTGAACGGTCCACGGCCGGTCCCGTAAACTCCTCCCTCGACGGAGGAGCGCGTGCCACGGGGGCTGGGAGAGATCCTCGCCGACTCGGGGGAGATCACCCTGCCGCGCCTGAGAAAGGCGTCGGACTGGCAGTGCCTTCACGGCGGGACGATCGACCGGGCGCTCCTCGCCACGGGGGCTGTGAGCGAGGAGACTCTCCTCGACGCCCTCTCCCGGATGACGGGCCTCCCGAGCGTCTCGCGGGAGAAGCTCGCCGCGGCGCCTGCGGATGTCGTCGATGCCCTCCCGGCCGACGCGCGGCGTCGTCTCCGGGCCTTCCCGTTCGACCGGCGCGGGGACGTTCTCCACGTCGCCGTGGTCGACCCTGGCAACCCGGTCCTCGAGACCGGTCTCGTCGCCTCCACCGGCTGCGACGTCCGCCTCCACGTGACGGCATCGCCGATCCTGGAGGACCTCCTGCGCGAGAGGGCGCCCGTCCGCGCCGGCTCGGAGGAGACCTCCGGGAACGTCCCGCGGGGCGTTTCCCCGCGCCCCGAATCGCCGCGCCCTCCGCCCGAGCCCGCCGCCGCGGACCCGGACCCCTTCGCCCGCCTCGCCCGGGCGCTCCTCGCGGACGTCATCGACGAAGGGGCGCAGGCCGTCGAGATCGGCTCCGGCGCGAAGTCCGCGTTCGTGAGGACCTACGCCGGCGGCGCCGTCCTGACGACCCGGCCGCTCCCCGCCTCCGTCCTCGAGCCGCTCGTGGCGTGGCTCGTCGCCCACAGCCGCCCCGCGGGGCCGTTCGACGACGGAGGCCTCGTCCTCGAGAAGGCCGGGCATCGGACGAGGGTCGCCGTGACGGCCGCCGGCTCCGGCGGCGCCTGGCTCGTCCTTCAGCCCGCGGCCGGCTCTCCGCAGGCTGCGGGAGTCGAGATCTGCCTCCACGAGGGAGCCGAGGGGGAGGTCTTCTGCCCCGTCTGCGGAGCGCCGGTCTGAGAGCGGAGCCGGCCGGGGCCGCGCCTCAGAACCTGTAGAAGAGCGACGCGGAGAGGACGCGCGAGGCGCGCCCGAGGTCGAACGCGAGGTCGAACGAGACGCGCCGCGAAACGGCCGCACCGAGGCCGCCGGAGAAGCGGTCGTCGGGGCGCCCGCCGTCGTAGACGGTCCTCACGCTCTGGGAGAAGGGCGGGTCGTCGAGGTCGTACGCCGTCCCCGTCCCGTCGACGTACTTCAGGTCGGCCCTGACCCCTCGCGCCGGCTCGCGGTGGTAGCCGAGCCGGAAGGCGAGCAGGACGTCCGCCGCCGTCGCGACGTACTCGACGCCGAGCCGCGGGACGATGACGTCGTCGGGAGGCACGAGCGTCGCGAGGATCGGCGGGTCGATGATCGGGAAGCCGGGGAACGGGCCCGCGAGGCCGCGGTACGAGACGGTCGGGAGCGCTCGGTCGATGAAGTCCCCGTAGGCGATCCACTGCGCCTCCGCGGCGACCGTGAGCCCCGGGATCGGCTGCGCCGCGAGGCCGACGGCCGCGTCGCGCGGTACGCGCGCGGAGAACGCCCGGGCCTCCTGGCCGCGGAGCGGCGACGGGACGTCGCCGCCGAGCAGGAAGGTCCCGTTCGCTCGCCCCGTCTGCCGGTAGACCGCCCCCGCGGTCAGCTTGCCGTCCGCGAGGAGGTCGGCATGGACGCCGACGACGAAGCCGGGCGTCGTCGCGTCGAGGTCGCGCACGGCCATGGTGGCCGTGAAGGTCTCGACCTGCGTCGGCGTGATGAAGGTCCGGTTGACGATGCGGTGCTCCCCGCCCGCGTCGCCGAGGAGGTCGAGCTCCATCCGGTTCAGGGTCACGCCCGCGCCGAAGCGAAGCCGGTCGCTCGCCCGGTACGCGACGGAGAGGCCGAGCAGCCGGTTCCGGAGCGAGACGGAGCCGAGCTCGCGGTACTCGTAGAGGAAGTCGCGCCGCGTCGATCCCCCGGAGCGGTTGTCCCTGAGCTCGATGTAGGAATAGCCCTCGGCGCCGGGGTCGCCCTCGAAACGCAGGTTCTCGGCGAAGCTGACGGCGGCGACGAGGCGCCGGGAGACCGGGATGACCGCGCCCGCGAACTCGACGCCGGACGAGCGCGCCGAGATGTCGGAGTTGACCGCACGGGCGGCCGGGTAGGCCGCCGTGAGGCCGCCCGTCGCCGTCGAGCGCGCCGTGACGAGCCCGATGACGTCGTCGACCCTCTTCCCCGAGACCCCCGCCTCGAACGACGAGAGGAGTCCGAGCCCGGCGGGGTTCGCGATCCCGGCGGTCGCGTCGTCGGCGATCGCCGTGAAGGCCCCCCCCATCGCGAGCGACTTGCCGCCCGGGTTCGTCAGGTTGAACGTGACCTTCGAGAGGAGCGCCGACTCGACCTGGGCCGGGGCTTCCGCCGCCGGGACGAGGGCGAGGACGAGCGCGGCGAGGCAGGGTCTTTTCATCGGAGGTCCTCCAGGAGCTCTTCGACGGGCTTGAGGCGGAGCGCGACGAGAGCCGGCGCGCCGGCGACGGCGGCGACCTCCCTCTCGGCGCGGGCCGAGCCGGGGGCCGGCTCGGCCACGGTGACGCGGTAGCGGCCTGCGGGGACCGGGAGGACGAGCGGGGTGTCGGCCGGCGACGGGAGCGGCACCGCCTTCCCGCTCGCGACGTCGACGACGGAGACGACGACGCCCCACGGGACGGAGGCGACCCGGATCTCGGCATCGGCGCGGACGGGGACGGGAGGCGCCGGAGTCGGCCGCGCCGTTTCCCGGGACCGCCGGTCGCTCGACAGCGCTCCCCAGAGGAGGAGCGCGAGGAGCGCCCCCCCGGCGACGACGACCCCCGCGGCCCGGCGGGAGAACGGCGCCGCGGCCGTCGGCCGGCCCGCCACGAGCTGCGTCGGCGCCGTCGTCCCGCGCGGCGCAGGGGGCTCGCCCCCGGCGAGCTCGTCCGGGGGAAGGCTCGCCGCGCTCCCTTCGCCCCGGAGGACCGCGAGGAGACGCTCCGTGATCTCGCGGTAGCTCTGCGGCCGGTCTTCGCGCCGCTTCTCGAGCATCTGCCCGATGAGCCGGACGAGCTCCATCGGCAAGGCGGGCGAGCCGGGCGGGGCCGCGACGGGCGGGGGCGCCAGGTTCAGGTGCGCGGCGATGTACTCGACGGGCGCCCGCCCCTCGAACGGCTTTCTCCCCGCGAGGACCTGGTAGAAGATGACCCCGAGGCTGTAGACGTCGCTCCGCCAGTCGAGCGGCGCACCCTGGCCGAGCGAGCCGAGCTGCTCCGGCGATCCGTAGGCGACCTTCCCGAGGAAGAAGCCGGTCGCCGTGAGCGACTCGGAGGTCGCCGACTCGAAGAGCTTCGCGATCCCGAAGTCGAGGAGCTTCACGCTCCGCACGGCGCCGGCCTCCACGACGAAGACGTTGTCGGGCGAGAGGTCGCGGTGGACGATCCCGCGGGAGGCGAGGTACTCCATCCCGTTCGCGGCCTGGATGAGGAGCGGGAGCGTCTCCGTGAAGGGGCGCCCGGCATAGGAGCCGATCGGCTTCCCTTCGAGGTACTCCATCGCGAGATAGGGGGTGCCGTCCTCCTCGCCGATCTCGTGGAAGGTGACGACGTTCGCGTGGAGGAGCCCCTTCAGGATCTCCGCCTCGCGCGTGAAGCGGACCCGCGCCTCCGCGACGTGCGGCGCCGACTCCTCCCCCGAGACCTCCGTCTCGCGGATGACCTTCAGGGCGACCGTCTTGCCGTCCCGCTCGTCGACGGCCTGATAGACGATCCCCATCCCGCCGCGGCCGACGCGGCGGACGATCCGGTAGTGGGCGATCCTCTCGACGGCGGGCGGGTTCAGGTCTCCTCCGAAGGGCTCCCGGCCCCGCCGAGGTTACCCCGCGGCCGCGCGCCCCGCGTCAGCGGCCCGTCCCCGCGGAGGCCGGCCGCAGGAAGACGTTCGCCGGATCGCCCGTCACGAGGTTGATCTTCGAGACGAACGCCATGAAGACGCCGTCGCCGTCGACCTGCCTCACGACGACGCGCGCGTCGACGACCTCCTCGAGGTCGAGCTCCAGGAGGTCGCGGAAGAGCTCGCGCGAGACGTAGGCCCCCTTCTCGAGCGAGACGGTCGTCATCGCGATCGGGACGAGCGCCCCCGGCTGGTAGAGGGCGACCGCGACGGTGCAGGGCGCCCCGCCGACCTCCTGGAGGATGAGGTTCGTCCGGTTCCGGGGAGAGATCTCGGCTCCGTCGATGAGGACGGTCCCGAGGTTCGACTGGAAGGAGGAGTAGCCGTGACGGTAGGAATAGCCCTCCATCCCCGTCCGGAACTCGCCGTTCGCCGGGTCAACCGTGTCGGCCGTGTAGGTCTCGGTCTGGATGTCGACGTCGGACCAGGTGAAGAGCCAGCTCCCGTCGCCCCGCTTCTCGTTGTCGGCCTCGAAGGTCCCCCAGACCTGCAGGTTCTCGGACAGGCCGTAGACCTCGGTCAGCAGGTCGTTGAAGGAGACGGAGCCGCCGGGGCCGAGGACGACGGGCACCGGCGGAAGAGAGACGCCCGAGCCGCTCTTGTCGTGGAACCGGAGCCGGAGCACGCGCTGCTGGCCTTCGTCGTTCACGTTCGTGAGCGTCACCCGGGTCCTCCACCTCGGCGAGCGCCCGGACGCGAGCGCCGCGCCCGTGACGCGCGCGACCGGGAAGTAGAGCGACTCCGGGCCGCCGTCGAACGGCAGGCCTTTCGCGAGGGCCCGCAGGGCCGTCCCCGTCTCGGCCGTGGTCGGCGCGAGAGCGGTCGTCGACACGCCCACGCGGAGCGAGGCGTCCTGCGTCCCCGAGTCGATGACGGTCGCGAACGGCACGACGGCGCCCCGGTTCCTCCCGAAGCCGTCGACGACGCCCTGGCGGAACTCGACTCTCGCCCAGACGCTCTGGTCGACCGGGTCCGCGGGGAAGAGCTCGTCGTCGTTGATCTGGAGGGAGCCGAGAGCCGGGACCTTCACCTCGACGTCGACGGCGTTCCCGTCCCGCCGGATCGGCCGGCCCTGGTTGTCGAAGAGCTGGATCCTCACGACGGTCTCGTTCCCGGTCGTCTCCCTGAGGATCAGGTTCGTCCGCCTCTGCGCGTCGTGCCACAGGCCCGAGACGACGTGGGTCGGGTCGAACGCGCTCGCCCCCTCGCCGGCGGCGACGGGACGCATCTCGAAGCCGAACTCCGCGTTCGTCAGGAGGGTGCCGAAGACGGCCGCGCCGAGCGCGGCCGTCTTCCCGGCGACGAGCGGCGCGAGCGGCTTGTTGTTCACCATCGCCGTGGCCGAGAGGGTCGCCGCCGGAGAGCTGATGTCGAGCGAGCAGGCCCCCTCGAAGGCGAAGACGGTCCCGACGACGTTCCGGAAACGGCGGGTCTCGCCGGCGCCGAGCGTGAACTGGAACTCCCGAACGGCCGAGGACGTGTTCGCCTCGCCCGTCGGGGTGAGCGTCATCAGGACCTCGATCGGCGAGACGGCGTCGACGTTCGAGAGCCAGATGTCCGACGTGTACCGCCCGACGCCCCGCGCGTCGACCGCGTTCGGGAGCGACGGGAAGAGGAGGCGGCTCTTCATGAGGTAGAGCGGCGGGAGCCCGACCCCGCCGGAGGGGCCGTTCGTCGTCGCGACCTTCGGCCCGTCGTCGGCGACGCTCAGAGTCCGCGGCACGTCGGCGTGGCCCGCCGTCGCGACGCTCACCGTCCCGACCTCGGTCCCGATCGCCGCGCGGCGCTTCGTCCGGTCGACGCCGATGAAGACCGGGCGGGTCTCGCCCGGGGCGAGCGGGCGGTCCCAGGCCTTCCCGTCCTTCGTCGAGACGACGATCCACTCGGCCGACACGGACCCGACGATCACGGCCGTCCCGGCGCCGGGGTTCAGGAGGTTCCGCCAGAGGCCCTTCCCCTCCCGGTCGAGGTCCGCGGCGTCCTCGTCCCAGCCGACGGCCTCCGGGGCCGGCGCGGCCGCGACGACCGCGTCCACCGGGACGTCGAGGGCGACCTGCTTCGCCGAGAGCGAAACCTTCGCGTGGAGCGGCGCCTCGGGGTCGAGGCCCTGCTTCACCTTCGCGACGATCGTCCGGCTCTCGCCCGACTCGAGCCGGAACTCCGTCGGTGAGGCCTCGACCGCGCCGGAGACGTCCTTCGCGACGACGTCGAGCGCCTCGCTCCCGACGTTCCGGACGACGAAGGTGGCTGCGGGCGGCGTCAGGAGGGACGCCGGAACGAGGAGCGGCCTCGGCGTGGAGACGACGACGAGGGCCGAGGTCTTCGTCGCCCCGACGACGACGCGCGCGACGTCCGACCAGGGGCTGACGTCGCCGCAGATGTTCTCGGTCCGCACCTGGTAGAGGTATTCGCCCGGCTCGTCGGCGAACGCGGCGCTCCCCGTGTCGTTGAGGGTCTCCTTGACGTCCTTCGGACCGGTCCTGCGGAGACGGAAACGGAGGTCGTCGACGGCGCCTCCCGGTCCCGGCTCGCCGATGCCGAGGGTGTCCCAGGTGACGATGTACGTCGTCCAGGCCGGGGGCTGCGCCGGGCTCACGGTCGGGGCCGGGAGCTGCACGGGTGAGGAGCACTGGTCCGTGACCTGGATCACGAGCGGTGAGGAGTCGACGCGAACGGGCGTCGAGCCGCTGCACCACGACTGGACTCCCACACGGTGATAGAGCTTCCTCGGCGCGCCGCCCGGCGCCTCGAACGTCGCCGAGGTCCGGGTCGTCGGCTGGAGCCTCTCGACGCCGGCGCTGAACAACGGGTCCTCGGAGCGCTCGACGAGGAAGACGTCCGGCTGCGCGCTCGTCCGGTTCACGAGGACGTTCGTCCAGGAGATCGAGTACCCCTCGAGACGGTTCACGACAGCGGGGCCGGAGACGACCGGACGCGCCGGAGGGCACGAACGGACCGTGACGCCGGGGGCGGGGAGGGCCAGGAGGAGACCTGCCGAGACGAGAGTGGCCCGGACCGGGGCGAGTTTTCGCGGCATCGTCGTGATCCCCCTCGCGCGCCTCCCGCTAAACTGAACGCGGCGCGCCTCCATGAAGTGTCGTTCGGCCCGCAGTACCCCACGCGCCCGGATCGTCCGGGGACTCCTCGCGACCGCGGTCTTCGCGGCGGCGCTCGGACCCCGGGCGGGCCTCCCGGCACCGCAGAGGAGCATCTTACCCCGCGACTCTGCGGCCCGGCCCTACCTCCAGGGGCTCGAGCTCGTCGAGCAGGGGCGGTATCGGGAGGCAGTTCCGAAGCTCGAGGAGGCGCTCGCGACCGGACACGTCCTTCCCCAGGAGCGTTTCGGGACGAGCCGGCACCCCGTCGAGTACTACGACCCGCACTACTGGCTCGGGAGGGCCTTCATGGAGCTCGGCCGGGAGGAGGAGGCGCTCTCGCACCTCCGCGCCTCCGCAGCCGGCGGGAGCTTCCCCGACCGGCGCGAGACCGAGGACCGGGCCCGGCGGATCGCCGAGCTCGAGCGGCGAGAGGCGACCCGGCGCGCCCCCCCTCCGCGCACCCCGACGCCGGTCCCTCCCCCGCCGACGCCCCCTCCCGTCGCCCCGACACCGGAGCTTCGCCCCCCGGATCCTCTCCCGACGACCTCGCCGACGCCGGCCCTCCCGGCCCCGGCCCCGGTCGTCACGCCGACGCTTCCCGCCGCGACCCCCTCGGCCGGGCCGTCGCCCGCGCTCGCCGGGGCCCTCGCGGCGCTCGCGTCGGGCGACTTCGACGCCGCGGCGGAGAAAGTCCGGGACGAGCGGCGACGGGGTTCCGCCTCCCGCGAGCTCGACCTCGTGGAGGCGGCGGCGCTCGGGGGCCGCTACGTCCTCGAGGGGCGGCGCGACGAGGCGCTCCTCGCGGCGGCGAGGGCGCGCCTCTCGTCGTTCCGGCAGCGCGGGGGCTCCGCACGCGCGGAGGCGACCCTCCTCTCGCCCGCCCTCCGGACGCTCCTCGAGCCCCGCTGACCGCCCGCTACGGCGTCTTCACGACCTTCGTCCCGGCGACGAGGTCGTGGAGCGCGCGGCGGTCCTTTCGGAAGAGGACGAGGAGGAAGCCGATCCCGAGGAGTAAGCCCGAGAGGTTCCAGGCGAGGAAGCGGACGAACGCCGTCTTCAGCCCGACGCCCGGCCCCGTCGTGGGTCCGACCGGGACGACGGTGAGCCGCAGGAGCGCCTTCCCCGGAGTCCGGCCGGTCCGCGCCCAGCCGCCGACGACGTACCAGAGGTTCGCGCCGAAGATCATCAGCCCGCACCCGACGAGGATCCCGAGGAACGCCCAGTCGCGGAGGAGGTCCGTCGACTGGAAGGCGTCCTTGAAGAGGAAGACGAGGAAGACGGGCGAGAGGAGGAGGAGGTTCAGCGCGAGGAGGATCACCGAGTCGACGAGGAGAGCGAGAAGCCTCGGAAAGAAGCCCGCCGCGGCGCGGCCGGCCGACTCGTAGGACGCGGAGGGGCGCGGCTTCCGGACGCGAACGACCGGCGGCGCCGCCGCCCCCGAGGGAGGCGCCCCCTCCCGGCGGAGAGGGAACTGGGAAAGCGTCGCGTCAGGGAGACGTCGCGGCGGAGGAGGGAGAGCGTCGGGAGGAGGAGGCGCCTGCTCGGGGAGCGGGTCGAGCCGGGGTCGGCTCGTGACGCCGGAGCTGTGGACCGCCGCGAGCGCGGACGCGGCCACGACCGGAGACGACGGGTCCTGCCGCGCCGCCTCGTCGACGCTCCGGAAGAGGTCCTCGGCCGAGATCTCCAGGGGGGACGGCGCCGCGGGCGGGATCCCGGGCTCGGCCGGGCCTGCACCGGAAGCGTCGTGTCCGGGCAGGCCGTCCGCGGCGGCCGACGAAAGGAGGGCCGTCCGTTCGACCGGCCCGGACGGCTCGAGGAGCCGGTACTCGATCACCGCGGCGCCGACCTGGAGCCGGTCGCCGCTCCTCAGGATCGTCTCGTTCAGGATCCGACGCCCCGCGACGAACGTCCCGTTCGAGGAGTTCAGGTCCTTGAGGACGGCGGTCCCGTTCGCGAACGTGATGAGCGCGTGGCTCCTCGAGACGGACTCGTGGTCGACGCGGACGGTCGACGAGCGGCTCCGGCCGAGCGTGACCTCCCCTTCCGAGAGCTCGATCTCGCGGCCGTCGACGACGAGGACGTAGCGGTGCGCTCCTCCGGACACTTCGGCGTGGATTCTAGGCGAGCCGGGCCGCCCGAGGAGGACCGAAGCGCGTCCGCGGTCGCCGTCGCTCCCGAGGCGAGCATTCCCGGAACGCTCCCGGAGAAGACGACACGCCCCCCGTCGACGCCGCCGCCGGGGCCGAGCTCGAGGAGCCAGTCGCAGGCGAGGAGGAAGGCGGGGTTGTGCTCGACGGCGAGGACGGAGTGGCCCGCCGCGAGGAGCCGGCGGAAGACGGCGAGGAGGACGTCGACGTCCCCCGGATGGAGCCCCGTCGTCGGCTCGTCGAAGAGGAAGAGCGCCGGCTTCCCGGCGCCCGGCCTCAGGAACGAGGCGACTTTCAGCCGCTGCGCCTCGCCCCCCGAGAGCGTCGCGGTCGACTGGCCGAGGCGGAGGTAGCCGAGTCCCGCCTCCGCGAGCGGGGCGAGGCGCGAGGCGATGCCGGGAAGGTCCGCGAAGAGCTCGATCGCCTCGTCGACCGTCGTCCCGAGGAGCTCGTGGACGTCCTTCCCGCGGACCCGCACGCCGAGGACCTCGGACGTGAAGCGGCGGCCGTCGCACGCGTCGCAGACGACCGTGACGTCGGCGAGGAACTGCATGTCGACGGTGACGACGCCCGAGCCCTCGCACCTCTCGCAGCGGCCGCCCGGGGCGTTGAAGCTGAAGCTCCCTTTCGTCAGCCCGGCGGCGCGGGCCGCGGGGCTCCGGGCCCAGAGGGCTCGGACCTCGTCCCAGGCCTTCGTGTAGGTCGCCGGGTTCGACCGGGCCGACCGGCCGAGCGGCGACTGGTCGACGAGGACGACGTCGTGGAAGGCGGAAAGCCCTTCGATCCGCTCGTGCTCTCCCCGCTCGAGAGCGTCCGCCTCCTTCCGGCCGAAGGCGCGGAGCGCGCCGGAGGCGAGGACGTCGACGACGAGGGACGACTTGCCGGAGCCCGACGGCCCGCAGACTCCCGCGAGGACCCCGGTCGGGATCTCGACGGTGACGTCGGCGAGGTTGTTCGCGCGCGCCCCGACGACCCGGATCGCGCCGCGCGGGTACGGCTCCGACCGCTCGGCGACCGCGCTCGAGGCGACCGCCCGGAGCGCCGCGCCCGTCGCCGTCGCGGAGCGCGCGAGCGCCGCGGGCGTCCCCTCGAAGACGAGGCTTCCGCCGTGCGCCCCGGCGCGCGGGCCCAGGTCGACGACGTGGTCCGCGGCCCGGATCACGTCCAGGTCGTGCTCCACGACGCAGACGGCGTTCCCGGCGTCCGCGAGGCGGCGAAGGACGGCGAGGAGGCGGGCCGTGTCGGCGGGGTGGAGGCCGACGGTCGGCTCGTCGAGGACGTAGAGCGTCCCGGTCAGGGCGTTCCCGAGCGCCGCCGCGAGCTGGACCCGCTGCGCCTCGCCCCCCGAGAGGGTCCGCGTCGTCCGCGAGAGCGTCAGGTAGGAGAGGCCGACGTCGACGAGCGTCCCGACACGCTTCAGGAGGTCGGCGACGAGCGCCCCGCCCCGGGCCTTCTCGAGAGGATCGAGCGGGAGCGAGCGGAGACGCCCGAGGAGGGCGTCGAGCGGGAGGTCGCAGAGCTCGGGGAGCGCCGCGCCGCCGACCCTCACCGCGCGCGCCTCGGGCGTCAACCGCGCCCCGAGGCACTCCGGGCAGCGCTCGTAGCCCCGATAGCGGGCGATCATGACCCGGACCTGCACCTTGTAGCGCTTCGTCTCGAGCCAGGAGAAGAGCCCCGCGACCCCGTACCAGTCGCCGTCGCCGTTCCAGACGAGGTCGCGCTCCCGCGGCGTCAGCTCCCGCCATGGAACGTCCTTCCGGATCCCGAGCCGCTTGCAGGCGCGCCAGAGGTCGGGATAGGCGCTCGCGTAGGCGGGCGTGTTGAAGGGCGCGAACGGGCGCTCGCGGAGCGACTTCGACGGGTCCGGCAGGACCTTCTCGGCGTCGAGGCCGGCGATCCGCCCGAAGCCTTCGCAGGTCCGGCAGGCGCCGCGCGGCGAGTTGAACGAGAAGTGGGCGGGCGTCGGCTCCTCGAACGTCCGGCCGCAACCGTTGCAGGCGAGACCGCGGAGGAAACGGAGCTCGCGCCCCGACGCCGCGTCGCGCACGAGGAGAGTCCCCTCGCCGACGGAGAAGGCTCCGTCGAGCGATGCGGCGAGCTCGGAGTCCCCCTCGCGGAGGACGTGCCGTCCGACGACGAGCCTCACGAAGCCGTCCGGCCCCGACGGCGGAGGCATCTCCGCGTCGAACGGGACGACGCTCCCGTCGGCGGCGACGGCGCGGAAGAGGCCGGAGCGGACCCAGAGCGACGCTCGCTCGAGGCGCTCCTCCGCGGGGCGCGGGGCGATGACGAGGAGCCGCGCTCCCTCGCCGAGCCCGGCGATGAGCGCCTCCGCGACGCTCGCCGGGGAGTCGCGCCTCACCTCGAGGCCGCAGGACGGGCAGACGACCGTCCCAGCGGCGGCGAAGAGGAGCCGGAGGACGTCGTGGACCTCCGTCGCGGTGCCGACCGTCGACCGGGCCGACCGCGCGGGGGCCCTCTGCTCGAGGGCGATCGCCGGGAGGAGGTGCTCGATCCGCTCGACGTCGGGGCGCTCCATCCGCTCGAGGAACTGCCGCGCGTAGGTCGACATCGACTCGACGAAACGGCGCTGCCCCTCGGCATAGAGGGTGTCGAAGGCGAGGGACGACTTGCCGGAGCCCGACGGTCCCGTCACGACCGTGATCGCCCCGATCGGGACGCGGCAGGAGACCCCCTTCAGGTTGTGCGTCCGCGCGCCGCTCACCTCGACGGCGCGCGCGGCCCCGCGGCTCATCGGCGGCCCAGGACCGCGAGCTGGTTCAGCCCGAAGAGGAAGCGCGAGTAGGAGGAGAGGACGAGCCCCGCCTCCCCGGCGCACCTCTCGAGGCCGGCGCGGTCGAGGAGCTCCTCGTGCTCCTCGTCCGCGTGCCGGGAGAGGAGGCCGAGACGCGCCCCGGCCTCGAGCGGCCACCGCCCGAGCGGGTGGGGCGTCGTCGCGAGGAGGCGCCCCGACGGAGCGAGGAGGGCCCCGGCCCGGGCCAGGGCGCGCGCCGGCGCCGCGAGGTGCTCGAGAATCGCGAGCATCAGGATCGCGTCGTACGGCGCGCCGGCGAGGACCTCCGGGGGAGGCCCGTCGGCCTCGACGTCCCAGGAGGCGAAGGAGGCCGAAGGGTGCCGGCGGCGCATCTCGTCGAGGACGACGGGGTTCCGGTCACACCCGACGTACGACGGGAAGCGGGCCGGCAGATCGGTCAGGCCGCAGCCGAGGTCGAGGAGCCGCGCGCCGGGCGGCACGTGTGGCAGCGCCGCCGCGAGCCGGGCCCGCTGGACGCGCCGCGTGAGGAGGCCGAAGTAGGGGGCGAGGCGGCGGCCGGACGGTGCGGGGTCGGCGGGGCGGGTCATCGGCGGGCGCCCCGCGGCCCTAGCCCCGGGGCGGCCCGTATGATACCGGCCCTCCCGAGAGATGAACGAGCCCGCCGCCCCCTTCCCGTTCGCCGTCCTCGCCTTCTCGTCCCTCTTCTCCGTGGTGAACCCGATCTCGGGCGCGCCCGTCTTCGTCTCCCTCACGGCGCACCTCGACGACGCGGCTCGACGGCGCGCCGCGGTGCGCGCCGCCCTGACGGGTCTGGCGACGCTCGCGGTCTTCAGCGCGGCGGGAGGGGCGATCTTCTCGTTCTTCGGAATCACCGTCCCGGCCTTCCAGATCACGGGAGGGATCCTCTTCGCCCTGATGTCCCTCCGAGCCCTCGAGCACGGGCACGAGGAGGTGCCCCAGACGCCGGCGCCGGGCCGCGACCCGTCGATCGTCCCGATCGGCATCCCGCTCATCGCGGGACCGGGCGCGATCTCGACCGTCATGGTCCTCGTCGGCCAGGCGGGCGGGGCGAGCCACCGCCTCGCCGTCGCCGCCGCGCTCGTCGCGACGCTCGCCGTCACCCTCGCGATCCTCCTCGCCGCCCCGGCGATCACGCGCCGCCTCGGCGAGACCGGGATGCGGATCACGAACAAGGTCATGGCCCTCATCACCGCCGTCATCGGGATCCAGTTCGTGATCAACGGGACGACGGCCGTCGCGGTGCAGATCCTCCGCGACGCGCGATAATCCCGCTCCGTGACCCGAGCTCCCGAGATCGCCCTCCGCCCCGCGACGCGGGCGGACGTCCCCGTCGTCGCGCGCCTCATCCGCGCCCTCGCCGAATACGAGCGCCTCGCGCACGAGTGCGCCGCCGACGAGGCCTCCCTCGAGCTCCACCTCTTCGGGCCCCGACCCTACGCCGAGGTGATCCTCGCGGAGGTCGACGGCGAGCCGGCCGGCTTCGCCTTCTTCTTCCACAGCTACTCGACGTTCCTCGCCCGGCCCGGCCTCTACCTCGAGGACCTCTTCGTCGTCCCGGAGCGCCGCGGCCTCGGCCTGGGGCGCCGCCTCCTCGCCGCGCTCGCCGCGCTCGCCGTGGAGCGCGGTTGCGGCCGGCTCGAGTGGAGCGTCCTGAAGTGGAACGCCCCCGCGATCGGCTTCTACGAGCGGCTCGGGGCCGTCCCGATGGAGGAGTGGCAGGTCTACCGGCTCGCCGGGGAGCCGCTTCGCGCCCTCGCGGGGGGAAGCCGGTCCGCCGGCGGAGAGGCGTGAAGGAGCGCCGGCGCCGCCGCCCGTACGACACGGTCGCCCTCTCGAAGGCGCAGGTCGCGGCACGCTCGCTCGAGGCGGCGGTCTTCGACTGCTGCCCCGACCCGCTCGCCCTGCTCGACTCCGAGGGACGGCTCCTGATGGCGAACGCCGCGGCCCGCGCCGAAGGCGCGCCGGCCCCGGAGGGGGCGAGCGAACCGCTCGGTCAGCTCCTCCCGTTCTGGGGCGACGTCGAGGCGCGGGACGCCCTCCTCGCGGCGGCGCGCGAGAGCGGCGGGGCGCGGAACCTCGAGGTCCGCCTCGAGTTCGACGGCGGCTCGAAGAGGAAGGTCTTCCGCGTGTCGGCCGGACCGCTCGGGGAGGCGGAGCCCCTCCGCTTCGTCGCCGTCGCGCGCGACGTCACCTGCTTCGAGCGCACCCCTTCCGGCCCCCCGTCCGGCGCGACGCGGGCCGCGACGGAGCTTCCCCGCGACCCCGTCACCGGCTTCGTGGGGCGGTCCGAGTTCCAGGAGATCCTCGAGCGCGCGATCGAGGAGGCCGCGGAGGCCCGTCGCCCCCTGGCCCTCTTCTTCTTCGACCTCGACGACTTCAAGGCCCTGAACGACACCCACGGTCTCGCCGCCGGCGACGAGTACCTGAGGCGCCTCGGCGAGGCGCTCTCCCGGGACGTGCGGGCGGGACGCGTCTACGCGCGGCTCGGAGGCGACGAGTTCGGCCTCATCGCGCCGGACACGTCCTCGGCCGAGGCGGCCCTCGAGGCGGACAACCTCGTCCGCTTCCTGACGGAGTTCACCACGACCTTCGAGGGAAGGCGCCTCCAGCTCACGGCGAGCGTCGGGGTCGCCCTGCACCCGGCGCACGGACAGCGCGCCGCGGACCTGATGCTCGCGGCCGACATCGCGATGCACCAGGCGAAGGCGCGGGGGCGCGCCCGGTTCATCCTCCACGACCCGAAGACCCGCGAGCGAGAGAGGATCGGCCTCCTCCACGGCCAGGCGGACCGGATCCGCACCGCCCTCGCCGCCTCGCGCTTCGTCCCCGTCTACCAGCCGATCGCCGAGGTCGCCACGGGGCGCGTCGTCGCCGCGGAGACCCTCGTGAGGCTCCGCGAGGACGACGGCTCCCTCGCGCGCCCCGACGAGTTCCTCGACGCGGCCGAGCGCTTCGGTTTCGTGACGGCGATCGACCGCGTCGTCATCGCGAGCGTCTTCGACGCGCTCGTCGCGTCCCGCAAGAGGATCTCTCCCGACCTCGAGGTCTCGGTGAACCTCTCCGGGCTCGATTTCGAGGACGACGCCCTCGTCGCCGAGATCTCGCGCCTGGCGCGGCTGAAGGGGATCCGCCCCTCGCGGGTCACGTTCGAGATCACGGAGACGGCGGCGCTCCGCGACCTCGGGCGGGTCCAGGACTTCACGGGCGCCCTCACCTCCGAGGGGTTCCGCTTCGCCCTCGACGACTTCGGCGTCGGATTCAGCTCGTTCCGGTACCTCCGCGACCTCCCGATGTCGACGCTGAAGTTCGACCAGAGCTACGTCCGCGACCTCCCCCACAAAGCCGAAAACCGCGTCTTCGTCCGCGGCATCGCCGAGATCTGCCGCGGCTTCGGCGTGAAGACCGTCGCGGAGGGGGTCGAGACGCCGGAGATCCTCGCGATCCTCCGCGAGCTCGGCGTCGACCGGGCGCAGGGCTACCACATCGGCTACCCCGTTCCCGAGCTCCCGGCCCGCTCCGCGGAGACGGCCTGAGCCCGACGGCCGTCCCCGGCGGGCCGCGCTCCGGAGCATCCCGGTCCCGTCTCCGGGTCGCCGTCTCCCCGGCCCGGCGGGCATAGGATCGGGCCGGGAGGCCGTGGTGCCACCGACCCCGCCCGGCTCGTTCCTCTCCCTCCTGGAGGAGGCCTTCCCCGATCGAAGCGGGAGGCTCCGCGCCCTCGCGGCAAGGGCCCGGAGCGGAGGCGACGCCGCGCTCGTGCACGACGTGAGGGTCACGCTCCGGCGCCTCGAGGCCTTCGCCGCGCTCTTCGGGGATGTCCCCGCAAGGGGCGCCGGAACCACGGTCCGCGACGAGGCGCGGAGCCTCCGACGCCGGCTCTCGCTCCTCCGGTCCGAGGAGGTCGGACGGGCGCTCCTCGAGGAACGGGGTCGGGACGGGGCCGCTCTCGCCGCGCTCGTCTTCCCCGGCGCCCTCCACGCGACCCGTGTCTTCGCGCCGGAGATGACGAGAGTGGAGCGCGCGGTCGCCGCCTGGAGGCGCCGCGTCGCCGCGTCGCTCGAAGGCGCCTTCGCCCCCCGGGCGGCCGCCGAGGAGATCCTCCGCCGCGGGGCGTCGCGCCGCCTCCGCCGGCGGCTCCGTGCGCTCGCGGCGCTGCTCCCCCCGGACGGGGCGACTCTCCACGCCGCGCGGATCGCCGCGAAACGGGTCCGCTACGCGCTCGAGGCGATCGAGGGGAGCGACCCGCGCGTCCGGCCGCTCCTCCGGCTCCTCCGACCGTTCCAGGACGCGGCCGGGGACGCCCACGACCTCGCCGAGCTCGCGGAGCGGCTTCGTGCGTTCGCCCGCCGCGGTGGCCCGGACGCTTCCGGGGCCGCCGCGGAGGCGCGTCGCCTCGAGGACGGGGCCGCCGTCGCCGTCGCCGCGGCGCGGCGGCTCGGGGGAGAGCTCGCCGGACCCGCGAAACGGCTCCGCCGCGTCCTCCGCAGCCCCGGGACGCGGTAGGCTTGCGGCGAATGCCGCCCGCCCGACGGACCGTCCTCCTCGCCCTCCCCCTCGTCGCGCTCCTCGCCCGGCCTTCCCTCGCGGGGGCGGAGCCGCCGGAGCCGCCGCGCCGCGTCGTCGTCGTCTCGTTCGACGGGGCGGGCGGGCTCGAGTACGCGAGGCAGCGCGAGGCGCTCTCCCCGGACGGCTTTCGCCGCGCCGAGCGGGAAGGGGAGTCCGCGGAGCGTCTCCAGACCGTCACGCCGTCCCTCACGGCCGTCACGCACGCGTCGCTCTCCACCGGCGCGCTGCCCGAGGTGACCGGCATCGTCTCGAACACGTACCACCCCGCCGGCGCCCCGCTGAAGACGCGCGTGAGCGGCTTCGACGCGGAGCCCGCGGTCGAGACGCTCTGGGAGGCGCTCGCGCGCCAGGGACGACGGGTCGCCTCGCTCTGCTGGCCGGGCGTTTCGGGACGCTCCCCGCGGATGACGACCCCGGTCGGATTCCGGTGGGTCTCGTCGCTCACGCCGGGCTTCCGCTGGTCCGGCCCCGCGGCGGGAGCGACCTTCCCCGAGGCGGCGATCGCCCTCCCGCCGGAGGTCCGCAGCTTCTCGCCTCCGCGCCTCGTCCGCGTCGAGGCGCAGGCGGGGCGGGACGGCGCCGCGGCGCGCCCGATCGACTTCGTCCTGGTCGACTCGGTGGACGACGGACGGCGGGAATACGACTCCCTCGCGGCGCTCGGCGAGAAGGGCGGCCTCGCCGCGCGACTGAGGCCGGGAGACTGGGCGCCCCTCGCCGAGGGGACGGACAGCGTCGCGCTCCGCGGACGATGGGTGAAGCTCCTCCGGCTCGCGGGCGACGGCGGCGCCGTTTCCCTCTACGTCGGCGGCGTCTCCCGGACGGAGGCCTGGCCCGAAGACTTCCAGCGGACCCTCGACCGCCGCTGCGGCTTCTGGCCCGGCGAGCCCGACCACGGCCTCCTCGACGGCCCCGAACCCGACCCGCGGACCTTCCTCGAGATGGCGGAGCGGCTCTCGACGTTCCTCGTCGACGCTTTCGAGGTCGCCGAGCGCCGCGGCGACTGGGACCTCCTGCTCGCCTACCAGCCGCTCCTCGACGAGGCCGGGCACGAGTTCGCGCCGCCGGAGAGGGGAACGGGGGCGGCCGAGGCCGGCCCCGCCGTCGCCGCGACCCGGGAGGCGTGGCGGATCGCCGACCGCGCCGCCGCACGGTACCTCCGCTTCCTCGAAAGGGGCGGGGACGTCGTCCTCGTTTCGGACCACGGGCTCCGCCCGGTACGGCGGACGGTCTACCCGGCCGAGCTGATGCGCCGGCAGGGGTGGATCGTCACGGACGCCCCGGCAGGACGCCCCGTCGTACGGGCCGACTCGCCCGCGGACTGCCTCGTCTCCGGCGGGACGGCCCTCGTCGTCCTGAACCGCGCGGGAGAGATGCCGGGCGGCGTCCTCTCCCCCGAGGAGGCGGCCGACGTCCTCTCCGACCTCGCCTCATGGTTCCGCTCGCTCGAGGACGAGTCGGGCGCCCCGCTCTTCACCACCGTGGCCCTTCGCGGTGAGGCCGCGGCCCTCGGGCTCGGCCACCCGAACGCCGGGGACCTCGTCCTCCTCGCGGCGCCGGGGACGAGCCTGAGGAGCGGCTTCCCCAGGGCGGGCGCCGAGGCCCCGATCCTCCTCCCGCCGGACGTCGCCGCGCAGCACGGCTACGGCCCGGACCCCCAGCTCGACGGGCTCTTCTTCCATGTCGGGCCCGGGGTCGAAGCCTCGCGCGTTCCCCTCGTCCGCTCCGTCGACGTCGCGGCCCGCGTCGCCGCCCGGCTGGGGCTCTCCGCGCCCGGAGCACGATGACGCCCCCCCTCGTCGAGGTCCCGCTCCTGCCCCAGAGCGCGAGGCGAAGCGACGCCCAGCGGCACCTCGCGTTCCGGCCGCTCGGTGGGCTCTGCGGCGAGCCCCCGGACGAGCGCGCGACCCGCGTCGCCCTCCTCGGCGGCGTCCGTCACCTCCACGTCCTCTTCGAGGTCCTCGCCGAGCCGCCGCTCCGCATCCACGCGCGGCATCCTCACGCCGACGTATGGGACGACGAGTGCGTCGAGCTCTTCTGGGCCGACGCCGCCGAGCCGTCGCGCTACCTCGAGGTCGTCGTGAACCCGGAGGGGACTCACTACGCCGCGCGCGTCGCGAACCCGCACGCGAGCCGAGAGACGTGGCACCTCGTGAAGGGGGTCGCCGTGCCGGGGCTGAAGGTCCGCGTCGAGGGAGATCCGGCCGGCGGGCCGCCGCGGACGTTCGAGAGGTGGCGCTGCGGGATCTCGATCCCCTGGCCGGCCCTCACGCCGCCCCTCGGCCGCCCCGCCCCGGGCGAGGAACGGCGCGGGAACCTGACCCGGATCGCGCGGGGCCGGTCCGTCCGCTTCGAGTCGCTCGTCGCGACGGGGCGCGCGACGCCCCCCGATTTCCACGTCCCGTCCGCGTTCGCCACGTTCCGGTTCGTCGAGATCCTGTAACCTCGGCCCCATGGAGCGCGCGAACCCCACGGTCGCGACCGGCGTCGGCCCGGAGGGCGGCGGGGCCTCCGACCTCGAGCTCGTCGAGAGGATCCGCACGGGAGACCAGTCCGCGCTCGACACCCTCTACGCGCGGTATTCGTCGCCGGTCTACTCTCTCGCCTGGAAGGTCCTCCAGAACGGGGAGGAAGCCGAAGAGGTCGCGCTCGACGTCTTCTGGCAGGTCTGGCGGCAGGCCGACCGCTACGACCCCTCCCGCGGGGCGCCGCCCGCCTGGATCTTCACCCTCGCCCGGTCGAGGGCGATCGACCGCCTCCGGGCGAGAGGCCGCCGCGAGGAGAGGACCCTCTCGATCGACGATCCGGGGTTCCGCTTCGACCCGCTCGACGAGAACGCGGGGCCCGACGAGGTCGTCTCCTTCCGGCAGAGCCGCGACGCCGTCCGGGCCGCGATGGCGAGGCTCTCGCCGGTCCAGCGCGAGGCCGTCGAGCTCGCCTTCCTGAAGGGGATGACGCACGTCGAGATCGCCGAGAAGCTCGGCCAGCCGCTCGGGACCGTGAAGACGCGCATCCGGCAGGGGCTCATAAGGCTCCGCAAGCACCTCGATTGAGGCGGGACGCCCTTGCCGGGCTCCCGACGCTCCGCGCCCCGCTGAGACGCTGGTACCTCGGAGCCCGGCGCGACCTCCCGTTCCGCAGGACCCGAGAACCGTGGGCCGTCTGGCTCTCCGAGACGATCCTCCAGCAGACGACCGTCGCCGCGGGCGTTCCGCGCTGGGAGAGCTTCCTCCGCCGCTTCCCGACCGTCCGCTCCCTTGCCCGGGCCGGGGAGCGGGAGGTTCTCGCGGCGTGGAGCGGCCTCGGCTACTACGCGCGCGCCCGGAACCTCCATCGCGCCGCGCGGCTCGTCGCGGCCGCCGGCGGGACCGTGCCCCGGACGGTCGAAGGGCTCCGCGCCCTCCCCGGCGTCGGCCCCTACACCGCAGCCGCAGTCGCCTCGATCGCCTTCGGCGTCCCGGTCCCGGCCGTCGACGGCAACGTGACGCGCGTCCTCTCGCGGCTCCTCGCCATCGGGGGCGACGTTCGCGCCGGGACAGGCCGCGCCGCGGTCGAGGGCGCGGCCGACGCGTTCCTCGACCCGGCGGCCCCGGGCGCCCACAACCAGGCCCTCATGGAGCTCGGGGCGCTCGTCTGCCTCCCGCGGAAACCGCGCTGCGGCGCCTGCCCCCTCGCACGGGCCTGCCGTGCCCGCGCCGGCGGCCGCCCGGAGCTCTTCCCCCAGCCCCGCAAGCGCAAGCCCGCGATCCGCTTCCGCCTCGCGGCCGGAATCGCGAGGCGCGGAGGCCGCCTCGTCCTCGTCGAGGACGCCCATCTCGTCCCGGGCCACCTCGTCGCCCCGCTCGTCGCGGTCGAGGAGGGGGCCGACGCGCGGGCCGCGCTCCGGGCGGCCTGGCCGCGGCTGGCCGGGCGGCGCGCCGGGAGCCTCACCCCGCTCGGCACCGTCAGGCACGCCGTCCTCGAGCGGCGCTACGTCGTCGAGGCCTTCGCGGTCGCCGAAGGGGCGCCGGCCCGGAGCGGGGCGCGTCCGCGGCTCGTGACCCCGCGCGCGCTCGCCCTCGAGCCGCGCGGCGGCCTCCTCGCGAAGCTCCTCGCCCTCAACGGCTCCGCCGCTCCGGCTCGGACGGCACGAGGGCGTCGCGGTCCGTCTCCACCGACACGGAGCGGTGGATGAAGCGGACCGCGACGACGAAGCGGTCCTTCCCCCGCACGCTCGTGACGCGCCCCGTCATCCCTTCGAACGGCCCCTCCGCGATCCGGACGACGGAGCCCGCCTTCAGCTCCGGGTGCGCCCTGAGCGGAAGGCCCGACTCCTGCAGCCGCCTCACCTGCGCCAGGTCGAAGCCGAGCGCCTCCTGGTCGAGGACCGCGAGGACGTTCACGCAGAGGTTCGTCCGCAGGATCTCGAGCCGCTCGTGCTCGAGGTCGCCGCGGATGAAGACGTAGCCGGGGAACAGGGGCAGGAACGACACCCGTCGCCGCCGCCCCCGCGACGGCCTGTGCTCGCGGAGCGGCAGGTAGAACGGGACGCCGCGGGAGCGGCACTCGCGCGCGAGGACCTTCTCCTGCCTCGACCTGACGTGCGCGACCCACCAGGGGAAACGGTCCGCCGGGAGCTCGAAGAGGTCGGGCGGGAGGAAGTCGGCCTCGCGTTTCAGGATCGGCACCGGGCGACTCTACCAATCCGCGGTCGAGGCTATCCTCCCCCCGATGCCGAAACCGCGACGGGAGACCGCCGACGGGACCGCCGGGCTCCTCGCCCCTCTCGGGACGCTCGTCGCCCTGGGGCTCCCCTTCTTCGTCCTCACGCTCGCCTCCGCGGAAGCGACCCGCGAGCTCAAGGTCGCCGCGCAGGCGGCGGGCGCCGTCCTCGTCCTGCTCGGCCTGACGTCGACGCGGCCCGGCTCCGCCGCCGCCCCCCGTCCGGCCGCCCGCCTCGCGCGCCTTGCCCTCGCCGCGTTCCTCGCCCTCTTCGCGGTCTCCTTCGCCTCCGGCGCCCTCCGCGGCCGCGAGCTCCTCGACGCCCTCCCGCTCCTCCCCGCGCTCGCGCTCTTCGCCTGGGGGGCGACGCGGAGCGGCGTGGCGACCTCCCGCCGCGCCCTCGCGTTCCTCGTCGCCTGCGGCGCCGCAACCGGCGTCCTCGCAGCGCTCCAGCGATTCGCCGGCCTCTTCCGCCTCCCGGTCGAGGCGCCCGAGCCGCGCTTCCTCGCGACGGCGCTCATCGGCAACCCGGGCGACGTCGGGGCCTCGCTCGTGATCCCGGCGCTTCTCGCGGCGGCTTCCTTTCTCCGCGGCGAGCGCCGCGTCGCCTCGGCCCTGGCCCTCGCCGCGTGCGGCGCGGGTCTCGCCGCCGCCGCGACGCTCGCACCCCTGGCGGCCTTTCTGGCCGGCGCCGCGCTCCTCGTCGCGCTCGACCTTCGCAGGAGGCTCCTGCCGGCCTTCGGCGCGGCCACCGTCCTCCTCGCCCTCCTCGCCGGCTCCGGCACCCTCCGGCGCGCGGCCGAGAAGCTCTCCTCCGGAGACGTCTCCACCCTGACGACGCAGCGGGACATCGGCGTCCTCGCGGCCCTCGAGTCGATCCGCGAGCGGCCCCTCCTCGGGACCGGTCCGGGCGGCTTCGCCTCCGACTTCGTGAGGGCCCGGCTCGCGGCCGAGGAGCGTGTCGGACGACGGCTCGTCCACGCCTCGACGTCGGCGCACTTCGACAACGCGCACTGCGACCCGCTCACGGTCGCGGCCGAGACGGGAGCGCCGGCCGCCCTCGCGGCGGCCGTCGCGCTCGGCGCCCTCCTCGTCGGCCTCCTTTCCGCGGCGAGAGCGGAGCGATCCGCTCCGGGCGCGGACGACCCGCCCGCGGAGTCGCTCCTCTCCCCTCTCGCGGCCGTCGTCGTCCTCTCCCTCGCGAACTTCCCGGTCCAGATCGTCCCCGTGTCGGGGCCCTTCGCGCTCCTCGCCGGGCTCGCCTTCGCGCGCGCCGGAGGATGCCTCCCCGCCCTTTCCCCCCGTCGGGCGCGGCCGCTCCTCGTCGTCGCCGCGCTCCTCCTCGCGGCGGGCGCGTCCCTCCGCGCCGCGGGCGGGCTCGCCCTCGCCCGGTCCGAGGAGTCCCTCCGGCTCTCGCAGGTCCCTCTCGCGCCGCGCGGCGAGCTCCTCTCGGCCGCCCTCGGCGACGCGCGGCGCGCCGTCGCCCTCCGCCCGCGCCACGCCCCCTCCCTCCTCGCCCTCGGCGCAGCCCGCTCCGCGTCGGCCGACCTCGATGGGGCCACCTCGGCGATGGCGCGCTCCCTCGCGCTCGAGGAGAGGGCCGAGACGCTCCTGAACCTCGGCCGAATCGCTCTCGCTCGCGGCGACTCCGCGACGGCCCGCGAGCTCTTCGTCCGCGCCGTCTGGGTCTTCCCGCGTCTCGCGGAGGCGATCCCGCCCGCCGGCGACCCGGCAGGCGTCGCGGACGACGTCCGCCGCCTCGAGGCGGCGCTCCCGTCCGGCGGCGCGCCGCCGCCGCTCCCCGGGGCTTTCAGACGCCGGTGAAGCGGAGGACCGTCGTGACCGTCCGCGCGAGGACGAACAGGTCGAGGACGGGGCTCCACCGGAAGAGGTAGGCGAGGTCGTAGCGAAGCTTGACGTCGGGCTTCGTCGCGTAGGCGCCCATCACCTGCGCGAGCCCGGTCAGACCCGGCTTGAGCAGGTGGCGGAGGCGGTAGAGAGGTTCCTCCGCGGCGTAGCGCGCCACGAGCTCCGGACGCTCCGGCCGCGGCCCGACGAGGCTCATCGCGCCGGAGAGGACGTGGAGGAGCTGCGGCAGCTCGTCGACGCGAGACTTCCGGAGGAGCCGTCCGACGCGCGTCACGCGCTCGTCGCCGGGGGTCGCCAGGACCGGCCCCGTCTCCCGCTCCGCGTCGTCCCTCATCGTCCTCACCTTCCAGACGGAGAGCTCCCGCCCCCCGCGGCCGACCCGCCTCTGGCGGATCCACGCCGGGCCCGGCGTCTCGAGGACGACGAGGAGGGACGCGGCCGCGACCGGCAGCGCCGCGAGGAGGGCGAGGGGGACGCCGACGGCGAGATCGACGAGCCGCCTGAGCGCGAGCGCCGGAAGCGTGGCGCCGCGGGCCTCGACGCGGAGGAGCGGCAGGTCGCCGAGGGTCCGCGTCGCGACGGGCGAGGCGACGACGTCCGCGAGCCCCGGCAGAAGCCAGAGCGCGAATCCGCCCGAGGCGCTCCGTTCCACGAGCGCGGCGAACGCCTCGCGCTCCCGCGGGCTGCCCGACGCGAGGACGACGTCCGTCGCCGTCCGGAGCCCCGTCCCGTCCGCGAGAGTCGCCTCCGTGTCCGTCTCCCAGGCGAGGAGCCGGTAGCCGGGCGCGCCGCCCGCCTCGAGCGCCGCGACGGCGCGGCGCGCGTCCTCCCCGGCGCCGAGGACGAGGACCGGGCGCGAGGCCCGGGGAGCGAGGCGCTCGGCGAGGGCGCGGATCGCGGCCGACAGCCCCCATGCGAGCGGGACGAAGAGGAATGCGACGGTCCGCGGGAGGGCGCGTCCGAGGAGGAAAAAGCCGACGACGAGGAGGAGTCCCGCGAGGACGGACGCGACGAGGAGCCCGCCCCTCTCGCGCAGGGCCGCGGGGGGCTCGGACCAGGTCGCGGCGAGCGCGTGGGCCAGGAGCGCCGAGACCACGGCGAGCGCGAGCCAGGGCCACGGGTCGAGCGGCACCTTCTCGACCGGGAGAAGCGACTCCGTCCCCGGCATCGGCACGAGCCGCCGGATCCAGACGGCCGCCGCGAGGGCCGCGACCGCCGCGAGCGCGTCGCCCGCGGCGAGGAGGGCGCGGCGGGTCGGGCCGGCGGGCGTCACGGCCCCTCCGCCGCGCCCCGCAGGAGCGACGCGAGGCGGAGACCGACGACGCGCCGGTCCGCGTGCGCGACGACGAACGCCCGGCCGGCCTCCCCGAGCGCTTCGGCGGCCCCGCCGTCCGCGAGGAGCGCGCAGACCTCGCGGGCGAACGCCCCGCCGTCCGCGGCGGTCCGCATCGGGGCGGCGACGCCGTCGAGCACCGCGCGTGCCGAAGCCGCCGGCGTCGCGACGACCGCGCAACCGGCCTCGAGCGCCTCGAAGACCTTCATCGGCGTCCCCGTCCCCATGTCGACCGGCACGACGGCCACCCGGGCCGACGCCAGGAGCGCCCGCATGTCGGGGACGGGGCTGAGGAGGCGGACCCCGTCCGTCCGGTCCGCGAGGCGCCGGAGCGCCGCAGGCGCGTCGGCGCCCGCGACGAAGAGCTCCGCGCGCCGCGCCCTCGCGCGCACCTCAGGCCAGATCTCTCGGAGGAGTCGCTCGGCGGCCACCGCGTTCGGACGGTACCCCAATCGTCCCGTGAAGACGACGACGGGCTCCCGCTCCCTCGGCGGCGGCGGGCCGATGCGCGCGCCGATCGCGATCGCCTCCGTCCCGGGCGGGAGCGCCCCGGCGTCGAACGGCGTCGTCGCGAGGAGGAGGCGCGCGCCGCGACCCGCTTCCCGCTCGGCCCGCTCGAGCCGGCCCGCCTCGATCGTCCAGTAGAGGCGCCGCCAGAGCGCGGGGTCCCGCCTCGCGTTCTGCCGGGCGGCCTCCGAAAGCGCGTCGACGTAGTCGACGACGAGCGCAGAGGCGGGAAGGAGGCGCGCCACGCGCGGGTGGAGGCGCGCGAGGAGGAGGACGACGAGGTCGAACGGCTCGGCCGGGTCGAGGGCCTCCTCCCAGGGACCGTCGACGAGCGCCGTCTGGAGCGGCCACCCCCGCCCCGCGGCCCGCGCGAGAGAGAGCGGGAGGAGCGCGGTGCGGAACGGGACGCCGCGGACCTCGGCCGCTCCCGGTACGCCCGGAACGGGGGTCCCGGCAGGCAATCCGCCGACGAGCGTCACGCGCGCTCCGAGCGCCGCGAGCGCTTCGAGGTGGAGCTCGGCGCGCACGCGGTCGCCGGTGTAGCCCGTCCCCGGCAGCCGGGGGACGACGACGAGGGCCCTCATCGCGAGCTCCCTTCGCTCGCCCCTGCCGCCGGAGCGGACGGGGTCCCGCGGGACGGACGGACGGGATCGAGGAGCCAGACGTCGAAGAGCCCGGCCGCGGCGACGCGTGCCCCTCCGGCACGAACGAGCTCCGGGACGAGGGCGCCGCCCGCGCGGCTCGCCGGAAGGAAGACGAAGAACGTCTGCCGCGTCGCCGACCGAACCGCCGCCGCGGCCTCCTCCGCGTAGCGCGAGGCGGGAACCTCCGCCTCGTCGTACCAGCCCGGGTGTCGCGCCACGTCCGACGGAAAGAGCGCGACCCGGCCCGGAAGCCCGGCCCGCGCGAGACGGTAGTCCAGCTCGGGACCCCAGAGCCCGGCCGCCACGACGGTGGCGCCGCTCCGCACGGGCCGCTCGAGCGTCGCCGCGAGGTGCTCTGCCGGCGTCGTGCGAAGCCAGCCCGGAAACGACGCGGCGAGGACCGCCGCCGCCGCGAGCCCCGCCCCGAGGGGCACAGCGGCGCGCGCCTCGGCGAGAAGGAGCGCGACGAACGGCAGGAAGAGGACCGCCGTCCGGTCCGGCAGGAGCGCCGCGTCGCTGAAAAGGACGAGCGGCCCGAGGAGGACGAGGGACGCGCAGAGCGGGCCGGCGGCCGGGACCCGCGCGGCGGAGCGCGAGGAGAGCGCCAGACCGAGCGCAGCGAGCGCGAGCGGGACGAGGAGGAGGGCCGGGCCGGAGCCCGCCGGGAGGCCGAGGCCGAGGTTCACGGTGAAGGCAACCGCGCGCTGGCCGATCGGCATCGTCGCGGCCCAGGCCATCGACGCCCTCGGCTGCTCGAGCGCGACCGGGAGCCAGGCCGCGGCGATCCCCGCCGCGACGACGCCGGCGAGGAGCGGCCCGCCGCGGCGGCGGGAACGGGCGAGCTCCGCGAGGAGGGCCCCTCCGACCGGCAGCAGCGCGAGGTAGTGCGCGAGGAACGCCGCCCCGCCGAGGGCCCCCGCCGCGACGGCCGTCGCTGCCCGCGGGGCGCCGCGTAGCGCGAGGAGGCGCTCGTACGATGCGAGCGCGAGGAAGGAAGCGAGGGCGTAGCCCCTCGCCTCGGCTCCCGACGCGACGGCGAGGGGAAAAACGAGGAAAAGCGCGGCGGCCGCGAGGCCCGCGCGGGGGGCGCCGCTCCGGCGGCCGATCCGCAGGAACAGCGGCACGTGGAGGAGGGAGGCGGCGACGGAGAGGAGACGGACGACGACGTCGGCCGGCCCCGGCCCGGGGAGCGGGAAGAGGAGAAGCTTCGCGGCGAGGTAGTGGAGCGGCGGACCGGAGTCGACCCGAAGCGCCTCGAGGAGCGCCTGGAGCGACCGACGGCCGACGCCGAGCGTGAAGACCTCGTCGGCCCAGAGCGGGCGAAGGAAGGCGAGGGCCACCCGGGCTGCGCCTCCCGCGAGGAGCGCCCCGAGGAGGACCCGCCGGAACGTCCCGCCCTCGCTGTCCGGCGCGGCCGTCCCCGCGCGCTTCCCGTGCTCCACCCGCCGACTTTCGGGCCGCCCTCGGGGGAACGCAAGGGCGCCGGTCCATCCGGACCCGCGCGGTCCGATTCGAGGACAACAGGACCCGTACTGCCCTAATTCCGAGCACCATTCCTCGACTTCCCCCGTCCCCGGGACTACGATCACCGGTCGGGGGCAACTCCTTCTTGATTCCGATCCACAGCTTCGAGCACGTCGACGTCCGCCTGGCTTCGGCCGGGTCTTTTTGTGTCGGCCGGGCCGATCGCCCGGCCACCGCGGGCCCGAGCCGCGGCTGAAACGCGCGCCCTTCCCAAGGAGGATTCATGCAGGTCCAGGTCTCGCCCCCCCCACCGCCTCCCGTCGGCGCCTGCAAGTGCGGCGAAGCGACCGAGGAGGAGAAGCTCGCCCGCATCGCCGAGGTCGTCGAGGCGTTCCGGGACAAGCCCGGAAGCCTCATCCAGATCCTCCACCTCGCGCAGGGGATCTACGGCTACCTCCCGATCCACGTCCAGAAGCTCGTCGCCGAGAAGCTCGAGATCCCCGTCTCGGAGGTCTGGGGCGTCACGACGTTCTACTCGTTCTTCTCGACGAAGCCGAGGGGCGAGTACTCGATCCGCGTCTGCCTCGGCACCGCCTGCTACGTGCGCGGCGGCGTCGAGATCGTCAAGCGCCTCTCGCAGACGCTCGGCGTCGGCGTCGGCGAGACGACGCCCGACGGCAAGTTCACCCTCGAGGTCATGCGCTGCATCGGGGCCTGCGGCCTCGCGCCCGCGCTCCTCGTGAACGACAAGGTCGTGCGGCAGGTCAACCCGGACAAGCTGAACCGGGTCCTCGCCCTCTGCGAGTGATGAGGAAGCGCAAGATGACCCCCGAGCCGAACCTCACCCGCCCCGCGAGCAAGGCCGACCTCGACGCGATCGCCGCCCGCTGGCACGCCGAGCAGCAGGGGAAGAAGCACCAGCTCCTCGTCTGCGCCGGCGCCGGCTGCGTCTCCTCCGGCTGCCACGCCGTCAAGCACGCCCTCCTCGCCGCCCTCAAGGACGCCGGGCTCGAGAACGAGACCGCCGTCCACGAGACCGGCTGCCTCGGCTCCTGCCACCTCGGGCCGACGCTCGTCGTCCAGCCCGACGGCGTCCTCTACACCGAGCTCAAGCCCGAGAACATGAAGGGCATCGTGCGGCAGCACCTCGTCCACCGCGAGGTCGTCGAGCAGCACTGCTGGGTCGACCCCGAGACGAAGGAGCCCGTCCCGCACCTCTCCGACATCGAGTTCTTCAAGCGCCAGGTGAAGATCGCGACCGCCCGCTGCGGCTCCATGCCGTACGCCTCGATCGAGGCGTACGTCGCCTCCGACGGCTACCAGGGCCTCTGGAAGGCGCTCTCGACGATGACGGGCGAGCAGGTCATCCAGGAGATGCGCGCCTCGGGCCTGAGGGGCCGCGGCGGCGGCGGCTTCCCGGTCGGCGCCAAGTGGCAGGCCGGGTTCAAGGCGAAGGGGACGGAGAAGGTCGTCGTCTGCAACGCGGACGAGGGGGACCCGGGCGCGTTCATGGACCGCTCCCTCCTCGAGGGCGACCCGCACTCCGTCCTCGAGGGGATGATGCTCGCCGGCTACGCGATCGGCGCGAGCCAGGGCTACGTCTACGTGAGGGCCGAGTACCCGATCGCCGTCGAGAGGCTCGAGGCCGCGATCCGCCAGGCCCGCGAGCGGGGCTTCCTCGGTTCGAGCGTCATGGGGACCTCCTTCGCCTTCGACGTCGAGATCCGGATCGGCGCCGGCGCGTTCGTCTGCGGCGAGGAGACCGCGCTCATGCACTCCGTCGAGGGGAAGCGCGGCGAGCCGCGGCAGAAGCCGCCGTTTCCGTTCGAGCGCGGCATCTTCGGGAAGCCGACGATCATCAACAACGTCGAGACGCTCGCGAACGTCGCGACGATCGTGAAGAACGGCGGGGCCTGGTACGCCTCGCTCGGGACGCCGAAGAGCACCGGGACGAAGGTCTTCGCCCTCGCCGGCAAGGTCGAGAACACCGGCATCGTCGAGGTCCCGATGGGGATCACCCTCGGCGAGGTCGTCCACGACATCGCGGGCGGCATCCCGAAGGGGAAGCGCTTCAAGGCGGCCCAGACGGGCGGCCCGTCGGGCGGGTGCCTGACGCGCGAGCACCTGAACACCCCGATCGACTACGACTCACTCGTCCACCTCGGGACGATCATGGGGTCGGGCGGCCTCATCGTCATGGACGAGGACTCGTGCATGGTCGACGTCGCCCGCTTCTTCATGGACTTCGTCCAGGACGAGAGCTGCGGCAAGTGCGTCCCCTGCCGGATCGGGACGAAGCGGATGCTCGAGATCCTGACGCGGATCACGAAGGGGCAGGGGAAGGCGGGGGACATCGAGCTCCTCGAGGAGCTCGCCGCGAACTGCAAGGAGACCTCCACCTGCGGCCTCGGCCAGACGGCCGGCAACCCCGTCCTCTCCACGCTCCGCCTCTTCCGCGAGGAGTACGAGGAGCACATCTACGACAAGCACTGCCGCGCGGGCGTCTGCGCGGACCTCTTCAGGTCGCCCTGCCAGAACGCCTGCCCGGCGGGCGTCGACGTCCCCGGGTACGTGGCCCTCATCGCCGCGGGCCGCCCGCGCGACGCCTACCACCTCGTCCGCCGCGAGAACCCCTTCCCGGCGATCTGCGGCCGCGTCTGCACGCACCCCTGCGAGGGGAAGTGCCGCCGCGCGCAGCTCGACGAGCCGGTCGCCATCTGCGACCTGAAGCGCTACGCCGCCGACTACGTCTTCGCGAACGACGAGCCGCACCGCGACCTCGTCTTCCCGAAAAAGGCCGAGTCCGTCGGCGTCGTCGGCGCCGGCCCCTCGGGCCTCACCTGCGCCTGGTACCTCGCGCGCCTCGGCTACGGCGTCACCGTCTACGAGTCGCTCCCGGTGGCGGGCGGCATGCTCGCCTCGGGCATCCCCGAGTACCGCCTCCCGAAGGAGGTCCTCGCGAAGGAGATCCGCCTCGTCGAGCAGGTCGGCGTGCGGATCCTCACGGGCGTCGAGGTCGGCAAGGACGTGACGTTCGAGGAGCTCCAGAAGAAGCACCAGGCGATCTACGTGGCGACCGGGACCCACTTCCCGAACAAGGCCGAGATCCCCGGCGAGGAGAAGGCCGGCATCGCGCACGGCGTCTCGTTCCTGCGCGAGGCGAACCTCGGGCGGAAGGTCGAGATCGGCAGGGACGTCGTCGTCATCGGCGGCGGCTCCACGGCCTTCGACGCGGCCCGGACCGTCCTCCGCCTCGGCGCCGAGAAGGTGACCGTCCTCTACCGCCGTCAGGTCGAGGACATGCCCGCCGACCCGCGCGAGATCCGCGAGGCCGTCGAGGAGGGGATCGAGATCCTCCCGCTCGTCGCCCCGGTCGAGTTCCTCGGCAACGGGCGCGTCACCGGCGTCAAGTGCGTGAAGATGGAGCTGAAGGGCTTCGACGACGCCGGGCGGCGCAGGCCGAAGACCGTCGCCGGCTCCGAGTTCGTCGTCCCGGCCGACATGGTCATCCCGGCCATCAGCCAGCACTCCGACCTCCCGTTCATCGACCGGGACGAGGTCCAGCTGACGAAGTGGGGGACGCTCGTCGTCGACAAGGAGACGATGATGACCCGCAAGAAGGGGGTCTTCTCCGGCGGCGACGTCGTTCGCGGACCCGACGTCGCGATCCAGGCGATCGCCGACGGCAAGCGCGCCGCGCGGGCCATCGACCGCTACCTCGGCGGGACGGGCGTCCTCAACAAAGGGGAGGAGGTCCCGATCCCGCGCCCCACCGACGAGACCGACGTCGCCGAGCACGAGCGGTTCCCGATGCGCTTCCTCGAGCCCGATTCCCGCAAGAAGGGCTTCCAGGAGGTCGCCGCGGGGTTCCACAAGCTGAACGCCATCGCCGAGGCCATGCGCTGCCTCCGCTGCGACCGGCGGTAGGAAGAGAGCCATGACGAACCCCGTTCACCTCGTCATCAACGGCCGCGACGTGAGGGCCGAGAGCGACTGGTCCGTCCTCGAGGCCGCGAAACACAACGGCATCAAGATCCCCCACTTCTGCTACCTGGAGGGCGTCCACCAGATCGGCTCCTGCCGCATCTGCGTCGTCGAGGTCGAGGGGATGCGGAGCCTCCAGGCCTCCTGCACCGTCCCCGTCCGCGACGGCATGGTCGTGAAGACGAACACCGCGCGGGTGAAGAAAGCGCGCGAAGTCCTCTACGAGCTGATGCTCTCCGACCACCCCCGCAACTGCCTCTCCTGCTACCGGAACCAGAACTGCGAGTTCCAGAAGCTCGGCGAGGAGATCAAGATCCCCGACTGCCGCTTCGAAGGGGAGCAGTCGAAGACCTTCGTCGACGACTCGAGCCCCTCCGTCTACCGCGATACGTCGAAGTGCATCCTCTGCCGTCGCTGCGTCACCGTCTGCAGCGAGATCCAGGGTGTCGGCGTCCTCGGCGTCAACAATCGCGGCTTCGGGACGACGATCGGCCCCGCCGCCGACCTCCCGCTCGGGACCGCGAACTGCGCGAACTGCGGCCAGTGCGTCATGGTCTGCCCCGTCGGGGCGCTCCTGACCCGCGCCGACATGACCCCCGTCTGGAACGCTCTCTTCGACCCGAAGATCCGCACCGTCGTCCAGACGGCCCCCGCCGTCCGCGTCGCCCTCGGCGAGATGTTCGGGATGGAGCCCGGCACGATCGTGACCGGGAAGATGGCCCACGCCCTCCGGCTCCTCGGCTTCGACGACGTCTTCGACACGAACTTCGCCGCCGACCTGACGATCCTCGAGGAGGGGACGGAGTTCCTCCACCGGGCGCTCGCCGCGGTGCGCGGACAGGACGTCGTCCTCCCGATGATCACCTCCTGCTCGCCGGGGTGGATCAAGTACGTCGAGCACGAGTTCCCGGACCAGCTCGCCCACCTCTCCTCGTGCAAGTCGCCGCACATGATGCTCGGCGCCCTCGCGAAGACCTACTGGGCGAAGAAGCAGGGCGTCGACCCGAAGGACATGTACGTCGTCTCCGTCATGCCCTGCACGGCGAAGAAGTTCGAGATCACGCGGCCGGAAATGTTCATGGACGGGCGCCCGACCGTCGACGCCGTCCTGACGACTCGCGAGCTCGCGCGGATGATCAAGGAGGCCGGGATCGACTTCAATTCCCTCGAGGAGAAGTCGTTCGACGACCCGCTCGGCTTCTCGACCGGCGCCGCGGACATCTTCGGAACGACGGGCGGCGTCATGGAGGCGGCCCTCCGGACGGTCTACGAGGTCGTCACGGGCCGCGAGGTTCCGTTCCCGGCCCTCGAGGTCACCCCGGTCCGCGGCCTTTCGCAGGTCAAGGAGGCCACCTTCAAGCTCGAGGACGTCAAGCCCGAATACGCCGAGCTCGAGGGCTTCACCGTGAAGGTCGCCGTCACGAGCGGCCTGAAGGGGGCCAAGCGCCTCATGAAGGAAGTGCAGGCGGGGACGGCCCCCTGGCACTTCATCGAGGTGATGGGCTGCCCCGGTGGCTGCATCGCGGGTGGCGGCCAGCCGCGCCCGACGACCCGGACGATCCGCGAGGCGCGGATGCGAGCCATCTACGCCGAGGACGCCGGCAAGCCGCGGCGGAAATCGCACGAGAACCCGTCCCTCATGGCCCTCTACGACGAGTACCTCGGCGAGCCGCTCGGGCACCTCTCCCACGAGCTGCTCCACACCCGCTACACCCCGCGCGGCCGCTTCAACGAACTTCTCGTGAAGGGGAGCTGAGCGGACGGCGCCCCCCCCGCGCCGCCGCTCGCGCGGCCCCGAACCCCGAACGGCCCGGCTTCGCGCCGGGCCGTTCCCTTTCCAGCGCCCGCCGACGCCGACCCGTTCCCCGGGACGCTCCGGGCCGGAAACCCGGCGGGCGTCGGGTTCGTAGTTCCGTCGCTCGCCTATGATGACGGGCCGCGCGGCGCCCGCCGCGCCATCCCCCCGCACGGAGGCCCCATGCGTCTCGCCGCCGCATTCCTCGCGCTCGCCCTTCCCGCCGTCGCCGCACCCCCCGCGGCCCCTCCACCGACCGAGGCCCGCCCGGTCACCGACGTCCTCCACGGCGAGTCGATCGTCGACCCGTACCGCTGGCTCGAGGGCGACGCGAAGGGGGCCCTCACCCCCGAGGTGAACGCCTGGACCGACGCCCAGCTCGCCTACACCCGCCTGGTCCTCGACAACCTGCCGGGCCGGAAGGTGGTCGAGGACCGCCTCCGCGAGCTGATGGAGGTGGGCGCGGTCACCGCTCCCCGGATGCGCGGCAACCGCTACTTCTACGGCAAGCGCGAAGGGAACGAGAACCAGGCCCGCGTCTTCATGCGCGAGGGCCTCTCCGGCGCGCCGAAGCTCCTCCTCGACCCGAACACCCTCGACGCGAAGGGGCTCGTCACGGTCTCCTGGACCTCGCCCGATCCCGCCGGGAAGCTCCTCGCGTTCGGCATGTACCGCGCGGGCGACGAGAACTCGACCCTCTACGTCCTCGACGTCGACTCCGGCCGCTGGCTCGCCGACGAGATCCCCGGGAAGGTCGGCTCCGTCGACTGGCTCCCCGACTCCACCGGCTTCTTCTACCGGAACCTCGAGAACGTGAAGGACCCCTACTCGGGCCAGGTGATGTTCCACCGCCTCGGGACCCACCCGCGTCAGGACGTCTGCCTCTTCCGGCAGTACACGAAGGAAGAGAACGCGAAGCTCGCGACGACCTACGGGCCGGGCTTCTCGGCGAGCGAGGACGGCCGCTGGGGGCTCCTCTCCTACTCGACCGGCACGAGCACGAACGACCTCTGGGCGATCGACCTCGACCGCTACTTCCGGACCGGCGAGTTCGTGAAGACCGACGTCATCGTCGGCTCCGAGAGCACCTCGCGCGGC
>CAZLQX010000009.1:0-164695 GCA_964561935.1 uncultured Holophagales bacterium | reverse complement strand
CTACACTCTGCGCGGCCGCGCAGAGTGTAGAAGGTAGACCTGACCCCACTATCTTCCGCCACTATCTTCCGAAGAACGCGATGAGCTCCCCGTTCACTCTCTCGGCGGCGTCGGCCGGCAGCCAGTGGCTCGCGCCCGGGATCCTCACGAGCTTCAGGTCCGGGACGAGCGCGTCGAGACCGTCGAGGAGCTCCGGGCCGAGGTAGCGGTCCCCCTCGCCCCAGAGGACCAGGGTCGGGACCTTCTCGAGCGAGCGGCGCAGGCCCGGGACGCGCGTCCCGGAGCGGAACGCGGCGCGGTAGTAGCTGATCGTCGCGGTTGCTGCGCCCGGGCGGAGGAACGCCTCGCGGTACGCCTCGACCTCCTCCGGCGAGAAGGCCCCCGGCGTGGAGGGATCGCGGCGGAGCATCATCTTGATGAAGCCCGCGCGGTGGCGCGTGAGCGAGCGCTCGGGGAGCCACGGGAGCTGGAAGAAGAAGATGTACGACGAGCGCCGCGCCTGCGCGAGCGTCGCGAGCCTCTTCCGCATCAGGACGGGGTGCGGCGCGTTCAGGATCGCGAGCCTCTCGACGAGGCCGGGGTGGAGCGCCGGGACGCACCAGGCGATCGCCCCGCCCCAGTCGTGCCCGACGAGGAACGTCTTCTCGTAGCCGAGGTGCCTCACGAGGGCCGCGACGTCGCCCGCGAGCTTCTCCATCCGGTAGCTCGCGACCCCCGTCGGCTTCTCCGAGAGGTTGTAGCCGCGCAGGTCGGGCGCGACCGCGCGGAACCCGGCCGCGGCGAGCGCCGGGAGCTGCTTCCGCCACGCGAGCCAATGCTCGGGGAAGCCGTGCAGGAGGAGGACGAGCGGCCCCTCGCCCGCCTCGACCCAGTGGAGCCGCAGCTCGCCGACGTTCTCTTCCCGGTGGGTCCACGGCTCCTTCTGCGCGCTCACGGCGCGATGCTAACCTCCGCCGCCGAACCGACAGGAAGGGAGGCCCCATGAAGAAGACCGCTCTCGCGCTGCTCCTTTGCGCCGCCGCCTCGCCCCTCCTCGCCCAGGAGACGAAGCCGGCCGCGGCCCCGGCGGCCCCCGCAGCCGACCCGGCGATGACCGGCCTGAAGGTCGCGTGGAACCGCGTGAAGGACATCACCGTCCGCGCCGCCGAGAAGATGCCGGAGGAGCACTACGGCTTCCAGCCGACGCCCGAGGTGAAGACTTTCGGGCAGCTCGTGGGGCACGTCGTCGACGCGCAGAACATGATGGCCGGCATGGTCCTCGGCGAGAAGGCGCCCGCCGTGGACGCCGAGAAGACGAAGAGGACGAAGGCCGAGCTCGTCGCCGCGCTGAAGGACTCGGTCGCCTACATGGACAGGGCGTTCGCGCTCGCGGACGGCGCCGTGGCAGGCCCGGTGAAGCTCTTCGGAACGGACACGAACAAGTTCGCCGTCGTCGGCCTCGCCATCGGCCACGGCTGGGAGCACTACGGGAACATGGTCACCTACATGCGGATGAAGGGGATCGTCCCGCCGTCGAGCGAGCCGCGCCCCGCGGCTCCGGCCCCGGCCGCCGAGAAGAAGTAAGCCTCGCCGCGCGCGAGATGCGGGGTCTGGTCTACGTTCTACGCTCTGCGCTCACGCAGAGTGTAGAACGTAGACCAGACTCCCTTCTCTTGTCCTCTTTTCTCGGGACGCCCTCAGAGGCTCTCGAGGTAGGCGGCGAACGTCTCGTTGAAGAGGGCGCCGGGGCGGCGGCTCCGGATTCGCGCGACGGCGTCGGCGCCCTTCATGCCGCGCCGGACGAGGACCATCCCGGCGACGAGGGCCGAGCGGTTGAACCCCATGCCGCAGTGGGAGAGGACCTTCTGCCCGCTCTCGAGGAGCCGGGTCCCGACGGAGGTGACGGCGTCGAGCCGGGCGAGGTCCGGGAGGTCTTCGTCGAAGATCGGGAAGTAGACGTAGAGCATCTGGTTCGGGATCGACGGGACGCCGTGGTCGACGGTGCCGTCGAGGTCGATGACGCAGCCGATCCTCCGGGCGAGGACGGGGCTCCAGTCGTCGATCGCCGGTGAGATGAAGAGCGACTCCTCGTCGTCGATCGGGTAGAGCTCCATGTCGGACGAACTCTATCCCGGCGCCGTGCCGGCGGCGAGGGGCGGGCGCCGGCGCGGCGGCCGCGCGCTCAGCGCGCCGCGTCCTCGTAGTGGACGAGGCGGCTCGACGGGTCTGCCGGGAACGCGAGGACGCGGGTCACCGCGCGGAGTCCCGGCTCTCCCTCGAAGACGAAGCGGTCGCCGACGTCGAAGGCCCCGGCCGGGGCGACGAGGTTCCCCCACCGCCCGCCGCAGTCGCCGTGGCGGAGGGACGGGGCGACGGCCGGAGTCGGCGCCACGCGCCCGCCCTCAGGCCGTCTCGCCGTTCGGGGCGGGGAGGTTCGCCGGAGCGACGACGGCCGGCTCGAGCGCGGCCGTCTTCAGCGCGACCCCTTCCTTCCGCGCGGCCTGGTGGGCGCGCGCCGCCCTCACGAAGTCCTTGAAGAGGGGGTGGGCGGCGGTCGGCTTCGACTTGAACTCGGGGTGGAACTGGCAGCCGAGGAACCAGGGGTGGTCCGGCAGCTCGACCATCTCGACGAACTTCCGGTCGGGAGAGACGCCCGTGACCGCGAGGCCCGCTTCGCGGAGCGCCGGGAGGAACTCCTGGTTCACCTCGTAGCGGTGCCGGTGGCGCTCGTAGATGAGCGGCTCGCCGTAGGCGCGGCGGGCCGTCGAGCCCTCGGCGAGCTCGCAGGGGTACTTGCCGAGGCGCATCGTGCCGCCGAGCGCCTCGATGCCGATCAGGTCGCGGAGCTTGTAGATGACCTTGTGCGGGGCGTTCGAGTCGAACTCGGTGGAGTTCGCGTTCGCGAGGCCGCAGACGTTCCGGGCGAACTCGATGACGGCGCACTGCATGCCGAGGCAGATGCCGAAGAACGGGACCTTCGTCTCGCGCGCGAAGCGGATCGCCCGGAGCATCCCCTCGATGCCGCGCCGCCCGAAGCCGCCCGGCACGAGCACCGCGTCGGCCTGCGAGAGCGACTCGGGGTAGCCCGTCGTCTCGAGGTCCTCCGAGTCGACGTACTCGAGGCGCACCTTGACGTTGTTCTCGATGCCGCCGTGGTGGAGCGCCTCGTTGAGCGACTTGTACGAGTCGCCGAGCGCGACGTACTTGCCGACGATCGCGATCTTCACCTCGCCCGCGGGGTTCTTCCAGCGGTTCACGATCCGGTCCCACTTGCCGAGGTCGCGCTCGGAGTGGGGGAGCGAGAGGTAGTCGAGGACGATCTGGTCGAGCCCCTCCCGCGCGAAGGCGAGCGGGCACTCGTAGATCGTCGAGACGTCGCGCGCCGTGATGACGGCCGGCTCGTCGACGTTGCAGAAGAGGGCGATCTTCTTCTTCATCTCCTCCGGGATCGCGCGGTCCGCGCGGCAGAGGAGGACGTCGGGCCGGATGCCGATGGAGAGGAGCTCCTTGACGGAGTGCTGCGTGGGCTTCGTCTTCAGCTCGTCGGAGGCGGCGATCCAGGGGACGAGGGTGACGTGGATGTTGATCGCGTTGCCGCGGCCGACGTCCTTGCGGAACTGCCGGATCGCCTCCAGGAACGGGAGCGACTCGATGTCGCCGACGGTGCCGCCGATCTCGACGATGACGACGTCGTTGTCGGCCGAGACGCGGCGGATGCAGTCCTTGATCTCGTCGGTGACGTGCGGGATGACCTGGACGGTCTTCCCGAGGTAGTCGCCCCGCCTCTCCTTCTCGATGACGGTCTGGTAGATCTTCCCCGCGGTGATGCTGTTCGCCTTGCCGGTGATCGTGGAGGAGAAGCGCTCGTAGTGGCCGAGGTCGAGGTCCGTCTCGGCGCCGTCGTCGGTGACGAAGACCTCGCCGTGCTGGAAGGGAGACATCGTCCCGGGGTCGACGTTGAGATAGGGGTCGAGCTTCTGGAGCGTGACCTTGAAGCCGCGGGCCTCGAGCAGGGCCGCGAGGGAGGCCCCCGCGATCCCCTTTCCCAGGCCCGACACGACCCCCCCGGTGACGAAAACGTACTTCGTGCTCATCGCTCCCCTCCCGCCTCTCTCGCCTCGCGCGCCCCGGCCGCGCCCGTCGCGGCCTCGACTCTCGACGCCTCGCCTGCCGCCGATTCGTTCCGGAGGATCCGCTCGACCTCTTCCGCGTCCGCCGGCGTGTCGACCCCGATCGAGTCGCCGACCGCGGGGAGGACCGTCATCACGAGCCCCGCTGCCAGGGCGCGGAGCTGCTCGAGGCCCTCCGCCCGCTCGAGCGGGTGGGGCGGGAGGCTCGTCCAGGTCTCGAGGGCCTCGCGGCGGTAGCCGTAGAGCCCGAGGTGCTTCCAGGTCGGGAGGCCCGGCTCCGCGTTCCTCCGGAACGGGATCGGGCTCCGCGAGAAGTAGAGCGCCCGCCCGTCGTCGTCCCTCACGACCTTGACGACGTTCGGGTCTGCGATCGCCGCCGGGTCGTCGATCGGCTTCGCGACGGTGGCGAGCGGAACCTCCGGGTGCTCCGCGAGGTGCGCGATGACCCGGTCGACGTTCTCGGGGTCCATGAGCGGCTCGTCGCCCTGGACGTTCACGACGATCGTGGCGTCGGTCCCCGCGACGGCCGCCCGCACCCGGTCGGTGCCCGAAGGGAGGGTTGACGGCGTCATCACCGCCGTCCCGCCCGCCTCCCTCACGGCCGCCGCGATCCGCTCGTCGTCCGTCGCGACGAGGACGGCGTCGGCGAGGCGCGATTCCATCGCCCGTCGGAGGACCCTCACGACGAGAGGGACTCCGGCGATCGGATGGAGGGGCTTTCCGGGGAAGCGCTGGGCGCCCATCCGGGAGGGGATCACGACGACCGCGCGATCGGGGTGGCGCACGTCGAATGGTAACCCATCGATTCGGGACGCCGGGTACCATCCGCGGGTGAGCGAAGTCGCGACCCGGTCGAGCCTCGCTCCCGTCTCGAGGAAGCGTGCCGCGCAGGCGGCGGCGTCGCTCGTCGCCGTCGCGCTCCTCGGGGCGACGGTTCAGGCCCTCGCACGACGCGCGGCCGATCCGCTCCGGCCCGCCCTCTGGATCGGCCTCCAGGAGACGGCGGCGCGCGCCGTCCCGGCGCAGGTTGCGTTCGCGAAAGAGGTCGCGCTCCGGGAGCCGATGTCGCGGCCGATCCTGGAAGCGGAAGGGGACTGGCGCTGGAGCGTCGCGATCGACGGGCGGGTCGTGGCGCGGGGAGTCGGGCCCGGCGTCCGCCGTTTCGACCTCGGGGCGCCTCTCGCGGCCGGAACGCACGCGGTCACGGCGTTCGTCGAGCACCCGAAAGGGGTCGCCTCGATCCGGCTCCGGCTCCGCGACGCCTCCGGAAAAGGGACCGGCGTCGTCACCGGCCGGGGCTGGGGGGCCGACGACGACGCCTCGAGGGTCCGGGACCGGGGGCGAAAGGGAGCCCGCTACAGGGCGATGGTCTGGGGGAGGCCGCCGTTGTCGTCCTGGTCGGCCTCCCCGGTCACGAGATCGTCGAGCGTGAACGGCGGTTCGGACAGGGACGTCGAGAGCTCACGGATCCCCTCACGAGCAGAAGCGCAGTAGGGGTTCGAGTCGTCGTACCCCGCTGCGGCGATGACCTTCTCGTACGTCAGGAGCGCCTTCGTCGGCTCTTCGAGGCCGCGGTGGTAGGTCGTGGCGACCGCCATCCGGGCGGCGAGGTCGTAGGGGTTCAGCCTGAGGACCTTGGCGAGGAAGACGAGCGCGTCGTTCCATCGCTCTTCCCGGAGGGCCACCTCCGCCCGCTTGCGGTAGAGGGCGATCTCGTCGTCGAGGGTGACCTCGTCCCGGGTCCGCACCGCCGCCGGCCGAAAGGACCTCAGAAGTCTCTGAAAGCTCATCGCTTCTACCTCGCCTGGGAACGCGAGGCCACGGTAAGGCACCCGAAGAGCGAAATCAAGAGGTTTCCCAGAATTTTTTAGGCGAGACCGGCTTTCGGCCTTATTTCGATCGGGATCCATGGATCGGAGGCGGGGTGGCGGACTTCACACGGGGATGACGCGAACGTTTCGCCGAACGGAATTCGGCCTCGGAAAGGACAGTCGAAAGGTCCTGGAAACGCTCAGGGCGAGCCCTCCGGACCGCGGCGACGGCTACTTGCGGCGGTTCGCGGCGTACTCGGCCGCGAGGAGGAGGGCGTCGCGGGGCTCGCCCTGGGGAAGCCGAAGGGCGTGGTCCCTCGCCCGGCCCGCGTGCTCCTCGACCATCCGCCGTGCCCTGTCCAGAGCCCCGAGCCTCTCGACGAGCCCGAGGATCGCGGAGACGGGGACGGAGACGAAGCCCCTCTCGCGCATGACCGTCCCCACCGCGGCCCGTTCCTCCGGCGTGGCGTCGGGGAGGCTCAGGATGAGCGGGAGCGTCAGCTTCCCCTCCCGGAGGTCGGAGAGGACCGGCTTGCCGAGGTCCTCCTCGGAGGCCGTGTAGTCGAGGAGGTCGTCCTGCAGCTGGAACGCCGTGCCGAGGGCGAGGCCGAAGCCCCAGAGCGCCTCGACGTGGACGTCGGCGGACGGCACGAGGAAGGCGGGGATCCGGCACGCCGCGGCGAAGAGGAGGGCCGTCTTCCTTCTCACGACCTCGAGGTAGTCGTCGATCGTCAGGTCGAGCGAACCGCGCCGCTCCGCCCCGAGGATCTCCCCCTCGGTCATCGCGAGCGTGACGTCGGCGAGGAGGTCGAGGACCCGGACGTCCCCCTCCTCCAGGGCGACCTTCATCCCCTTCATGTAGAGGTAGTCGCCGAAGAGGACCGTCAGCTCGTTCCCCCAGCGGCGGTTCACGCTGGTCCGTCCTCGCCGCGTGTCGGCCCCGTCGATGATGTCGTCGTGGACGAGCGTCGCGGTGTGGATCAGCTCGAGGACGGCGGCGTACTTGACGTCCACGCCCCCCTCGTACCCGAGGAGCCGGGACGCGAGGAGGAGGAGCGCCGGCCGGATCCTCTTCCCGCCGCCGTCGACGAGGTACTCCCCGATGAGGGAGATCGTCGCGACCTCGGAGCGGGTCCGGCGATCGAGCTCCTCCTCGACCTCCCGGAGCTTCGCCTCCACGAGCGCGAGCGCCCGGACGAGGCGTTGCCCGTTGGCCCTCTCCTCTTCCGGGAGATTCGCGAGGAGAAGGCGGTCCGTGAGGGAGGTGGAGTTCATCCGGCTGCGGGGCGGATCTTACCGTCCCTCCCGCAGCTACGCCCGCCGGCGGCGCCGGGATGGCGCGGCGGCCGCCGAAGTCCCCTCAGTTGCGGTAGTTCGTGAACTGCAGGGGCAGCCCGAAGTCCCTTCCCCTGAGGAGAGCGATGACGACCTGGAGGTCGTCCCGCTTCTTTCCGGTCACCCGCACCTGCTCCCCCTGAATCGCCGCCTGGACCTTGAGCTTGGCGTCCTTGATCGCCTTGACGATCTCCTTCGCCTTCTCCGTCTCGATCCCCTGCTGGATCGTGACGACCTGCCGGACCGTCCCCTTCGTCGCCGGCTCCACGGCGCCGTAGACGAGCGACTTGAGGGCGACGTTCCGCTTGACGAGCTTGTTCTGGAGGACGTCGTTGACGGCCTTCAGGCCGAAGTCGTCGTTCGCGGTCAGGACGAGCTGCTTCTCCTTCTCCTTCAGCTCGATCCCGGCGGCGGTCCCCTTGAGGTCGAAACGCTGGACGACCTCCTTCTGGGCCTGGGCCACCGCGTTGACGACCTCGGGCATGGCGACCTCGGACACGACGTCGAAGCTGGGATCGGCCATCTCGCTCTTCTCCTCTCAGTCGCCGACGACGCGCGTCCCCTTCGGCGGGACGAGGGCGAAGTCGGAGACGGGGCGCTTCTTCGCCGGCGCGAGGCCGGTGAAGGTGAAGGTCGTCCGGTTCCCCTCGCCGTCGACGACGACGAGGCGCCTCAGCTCTCCGGACGGGGTCGCGAGCGCGGCGACGGACCTCAGCTCGGACTCCCCGCGCGGGGTGAGCGTCAGCTCGACGAGGCCGTTCGCGCCTCGCTTCACGGCCGCCGAGAAGCGACCGAGGACCTCCGCCGGCGGATTCAGGAAAAGGAGGGGAAGCCGCTCCCTCTCGGACGCCGTGAGCGTCTTCCTCACGACCTGCCGGTCCGCGGCGACGAACTGGTGGGCCGTCCGGCCGTCGAAGGTGTAGACCTTCCCCTCGGTCCCGTCGTAGTCGAAGCGGAGCGAGGCGGGGGGCTGGATCGTGAGCGTCCCGGTCTCGGGCGTCGCGTCGGGGAAGCCGGACGGCGCGTAGCTCTGGACGAACGTCATCCGGAACGCCGGCTTGCCCGTGTAGGTGGCGACGATCGAGCGGAGGAGCGCGGCGGCCTCCGGCGTCGCCGGCTCGGCCGCGCGGGAGGGGAGCGCGGGCGCAGCAAGGGCCGCGAGGGTCGCGAAGGCTGCGAGGACCGCGAGGAGAAGCGCGGCCACCGGGGCGAAGGAGCGGAAGCGGGTCATCCCTCGGCGCCCCTCAGTGCCGGAAGTGGCGCCGGCCGCTGAAGACGAGCGCCATCCCGCGCGCGTCGGCCGCGGCGATCACCTCGGCGTCCTTCACGGAGCCCCCCGGCTCGACGCAGGCGGTGACGCCCGCGTCGGCGAGGAGGAGGAGGCCGTCGGGGAAGGGGAAGAAGGCGTCGGAGGCCGCGCAGGCCCCCTGCGCGCGCGCGCCCGCCTTGGAGACGGCGTCGCCCGCGGCGTCGACGCGGCTCGTCCGGCCGCCGCCGATCCCGTAGGTCGCCGTCTCGCCGCCGACGACGATCGCGTTCGAGATGACGCCCGAGACGGCCCTCTCGAGGAAGAGGAGCGCGCGCATCTCGGCGTCGGTCGGCGCGCGCTTCGTGACGACCTTCCACGTCGCCGCGTCGGCCGGGAGGACGTCGGCCTCCTGGACGAGGAGCCCGCCGTCGATGCCGCGCAGCTCGCGCCGCACGCGCGGCGCCGGGTCGGGGGCGACGGTCAGGACGCGGAGGTTCGGCTTCTTCGCGAAGATGGCGCGCGCCTCGTCGGTCACCCCCTCGCAGACGACGACCTCGAGGAACTTCGACGTCATCGCCTCCGCGGCGGCCCGGTCGAGGACGCCGGTGTACGCGAGGACGCCGCCGAAGCCCGAGACCGGGTCGGAAGCCCAGGCCGCCTCGAACGAGGCGGCGGCGCTCCCCTCGCGCGCGAGGCCGCACGGGATCCGGTGCTTGACGATCGTCATCGCCCCGCGCGGGAGGAGGCGCGACGCGTGGAGCGCCGAGTCGGCGTCGAGGAGGTTCGTGTAGGAGAGCTCCTTCCCCTGGTGGAGGACGAAGCCGGCGAGGGCCGACGGCGGCGCCGCCGGGTCGCGGTAGAACGCGGCCGCCTGGTGCGGGTTCTCGCCGTAGCGGAGCGTCCCGCCCAGCTCGAACGAGAGCGGCAGGCGCTCGGCGAAGGGAGCTTCCTCCGTCCGCGCCGAGAGCCAGGTCGAGATCGCGGCGTCGTAGGCGGCGGTCCGGCGGAAGACCTTCGTCGCGAGCCGCTTCCTCGTGCCGAGCGTCGAGGCGCCCCCGTTCGCGTCGAGCTCGGCGGCGAAGGCGGGATAGTCGGCCGGGTCGCAGAGGACGGCGACGTGCGCGTGGTTCTTCGCGGCGGCCCGCAGGAGCGACGGCCCCCCGACGTCGATCTTCTCGATCCCCTGCGCGAACGTCGTCCCTTCGGCCGCGACCGTCTCCTCGAACGGGTAGAGGTTCACGACGACGACGTCGATCGGCCCGATGCCGTTCGCCGCCGCCTGCTCCACGTGCCCGGCGACCGAGCGGTCGTAGAGGACGCCGCCGAAGAGGGCCGGGTGGAGCGTCTTCACACGCCCGTCGAAGACCTCGGGGAACCCGGTCAGGTCGGAGACCTGCGTCACGGGGAGCCCGGCGTCGGAGAGGACTTTCCCGGTGCCGCCGGTCGAGACGAGCTCGAAGCCGTGCCGGAGGAGGGCGTTCGCGAGGTCGAGGAGGCCGCTGCGGTCGGAGACGGAGAGGAGGGCGCGCTTCGTGCTCATCGGACTGGGTACGGTCCTTTCGACTCGGGGCGGGCGAGGGCGGCCGAGGCGTCGCCGCCGGCGGCGTTCCAGATCCAGGCGAGGAGGCGCGTGGCGAGGGTGACGCCGGAGTCGAACGCTTCGCGCGGGTTGTCGACCCGGAGCGGCGCGGCGACGAGCGTCTCCGGGGCGTCGAACGGGCGAGCGGCGAAGCCGCGGAACGCCGAGCGCTCGGACGCGAAATAGAGGAGGTCGCTCTCGAACCTCTCGGGCCCGGGAGGGCCGCAGAGCAGCGCCGCCTCCGCGACGAGGCCGCCGACCTCGAAGGAGACGTCCTCGAAGCGTCGGTGGTCGCGGATCGCCTGCGCGATCCTCCGTGCGCCGGAGGCGAGCGCGGCCCGGCGGGCGTCGGCGTCCCGCGCGGGAGAGGCGGCGAGGCCCGCCTTGACCCCTTCCATGAGGCGCGTCCGGTGCTTCACGAGCTGCCGCTTGAAGTCGGGCGGGGCGTTCGACGCCGCGTCGGCCGCCATGAGGCCGACGGCCGTCCGGGGCCAGCGGGCGACCTCCGCGGCGGGCGCCGCGTGGGCGAGGAGCAGGGGGACGAGGAGGGCGATCCGCGTCAGTCTCATCGGCGGGCGGATTCTACGGTCCCGGCCCGGAGCGGGACGGCCGGCTCCCGCCGGCCGTCCCATCGGTCCCGGACGGGTCAGAAGCTCTTCAGGAACGCGAGGTAGACGACGAAGCCGGTCTGGCCGCGGCTCCGCCCGACGACGGGAAGCCCTGCCTCGAGCTGGACGAGCGTCGACCACGGACCGGGGAACTGCCCCGACAGGCCGGCGCCGCCGAAGTGGACCCAGTCGAGCCCGGCCGCCTCGTCCTTCACGAGGGCGTGGTCGTAGGCGAGCTGGAGCCGAACGAGCTTTCCCGCGACGATGCCGTAGGCGATCTTCGCGTTCACCGTCTCCTCGGCGCGGAGGCTCCCCGAACGGAAGCCGCGGAGGGAGGTCCCGCCGAAGAAGCCGAACTGGTACTTCGAGAAGCGGTCCGCGTTCGAGGCGCGCGCGTACGTGAGGCCCGAGTCGATCCGCTGGAACTTCGGCAGCTCGAACGTCTTCGTCACCGCGACGGAGAAGAGGCGGAACTGGTCCTTCCCCTCGTCCCACTCCGGGTTCCCCTCGAAGCCCCACGGCTCCCACTCCGAGCGGAGGTTCCAGGAGTACTTCGCGACGGCGGTCCAGCCGGAGAGGTCCCAGCCGAGGCGTCCTTCGAGGCGGGTGACGAGGTGGTCGGACGGGACGCGGAACGCCGGGTCCGCGTCCTCGCCGCCCGCGTAGTCGCGCCAGACGCCCCCGACCGTCGCGCTGGCCTTCAGGTGGCGCGAGACGGGGTAGCCGACGTTCACGTTCGCCGCGAACGAGCGGCTCTTCACCGTCGTCGCGTCGACCTTCTCTCCCTCCTCCCAGAGGGCGTCGTCCCCCCGCATCAGGTTCGCGAAGGCGTCGACGCCGAGGTCGAGGTTCGTCCCGAACAGGTTCGGGTCGTTGTAGGAGCCCGCGAAGAGCGGGCCGCCCCAGAAGCCCTGGAGCTGCTTCCGCTTCTTCGCGACGTCGAGGTCGATGTAGTAGAGGCCGAGGAGCGGGAGCGGGAAGTCGAAGGAGTCGTCGTAGAAGACGCCGCCGAGGGCGAAGAGGCGCGAGGTCTTCGCGTCGTCGACGACGACCCGCTCGCCGTCCTTCTTCTTCTCGAGGTACCGCACGCCCTGGTCCGTGTCGCGGACCATGACCTGGTCGCCCGCGAGGACGGCGGTCTTCCTCTCCGCGTAGTCCGCGGGGTCGAGGCGGACCTCGAGGAGCTCCGTCGTCCGCTCGAGCGTCGTCGTCCGCGAGAAGGTCCTCAGGATCGACTGCCCGCGCGTCAGGACCGGCTGGAGGAGAGCCGGGCCGCCGTCGGGCGCCGGGACCTCGGCGAAGTCCGTCGTCTCGTCGACGGACTGGACCTCGCCCGTCAGGTTCTGCTGCTTCGCGACGACGCGGCGGAGGGAGAAGTCGGCCTTCCCGACGAAGACCCTCCCCGAGTAGATCGCCTTCGCCTTGAACCCCTCGCTCGGCTCGAAGGCGACGACCCAGCAGGGGACGCCGCCGACGGTGTCCTCTCCGTCGAGAGCGTAGCGGTACGCCTCGTTGAAGGTCAGCTCGAGCGGCAGCTCGGAGACCTTCTCGGGCTGCAGGAGCGGCAGCTCCGGGATCTTCTTCCCCTTCCACCGCACGCCGTTCACGTACGCCGTCTGCCACGCCCAGTCGAAGCCCTTCCCGCGCTCGTAGAAGAACGGCCCCTCGAACGTCAGCTCGAAGGAGGTCGGGAAGCCCTCGAGGCGGAAACGGTACGACGTCCGGTTCACGGCGGTGAAGCGCGTCCAGCGCGCGTCGCGGCCGGCGCGCCAGACCTGGTGCCGCGCGAGGATCTCCTCGACCGTGAGGCCGCGGACGGCCGTGACGTCCGTCGCGGCGCGCGTCGCCTCCGCCGGCGCCTTTTCGCGCGCCGTCAGGACGAGGGCGAGCGGGCCGTTCGCCGTCGTGAGCGAGAGGCGCGGGGCGGCGCCCCCTTTCGGGAGGTCGAAGCGGCGCGTGCGCCCCGTCGCGAGCTCGATGACCTCCGCCGTCGCGTACGACGGGGAGTCCAGCTCGAGGACGAAGGGGCCGCGGGCCGGGGCGCCCGTCTCGTCCGCGCCGGTCACGAGGACGACGCCGCCGAGGTCGGTTCCCTTCGCGAGGCGGAGAGCGGAGAGCGGCGTCCCGTCCGCGGCGCGTGCGGCGACGGTCCGGCCGTCGCGGCTCACGTCGCCCGAGAGGAGCGCACCGAGCCGGTCGAGGAGCGGCGCTCCCGCCGCCTCGGCGAGCGGGGCCGCGACGACCGGGGCGTCGACCGTCGAGAATCGGGCCGCGAGGTCGACGAGCGCTCCGGCGTCGACGAGCTGCGGCGCCGTGACGAGGAGGGGCCGCGCGAAGGCGAGGCCGTCCGCCGCCTCGCGGACCGCATCGGGCGTCGTCGACGCCGCGTCGAGGTCGAGGCCGAGGAGGTCGACGAACGCCGCCGCCTCCTCCGAGAGGATCTCCTTCGCCCCGGGCGGGAAGAGGCCGCCGCCTTCGGGCTGGTGGAAGAGGACGGCGATCCGGGCCGCCGGGGCGACGGAGCGCGCGATGGCGGCCGCCTTCATCAGGAGCCAGCGGCGCGACCGGACGTCGCCCGAGAGGTCGGGAAGGGAGAGGACGAAGAGGTCGGCGTCCCGCGAGGCGGCGAGGAGGGCTCCGAGGCCGGGGACGAGCGAGTCGGCCGTGACGGCCTCGGCCTCGCGCGCGTTCTCGGGGACCTTCACGGGCGGCAGCTCGACGAGGAGGCCGGGCCGCCGGCCCGCGGCGCGCGACCCGGCGAAGAGGGCGCGGACGCGTCCGGGCGTCTCCGTATCCGCGACGGAGCCGGCGCGGACCTCGACGAGGACGCCCGGCGCGTTCGCGGAGAGGGGCGTGGGCGCGGAGACGGCGGCGGGAGGGGCGGACTCGCCCGGCCGGACGACGACCCACGGCGAGAGGTGCGGCCTCTCGGGCGGGGCGGCGAGGACGGACGCGAGCGCCAGCGAAGCGAGCGAGATCATGGCGCGCCGTTATACGCAATCGGCGGGCCGCCCGTCGGTCGCGGCCGTCACAAAAAGGAAGCGGGGCGGCCCGGAAGGGACGCCCCGCGAAGAGGATTCCGGGAGACGGGGCTACTTCTTCTTCTCGGGAGCCGCCGGCGCCGCGGGCGCCGCGACCTCGACGGGGCCGATCCCGAGCTTCTCGCGGAGGCGGTTCTCGATCTCGAGGGCGACGTCGGCGTTGTCGCGGAGGAAGGCCTTGGCGTTCTCGCGCCCCTGGCCGATCCTGAGGTCGCCGTAGCTGAACCAGGCGCCGCTCTTCTCGACGACCTTGTGCTCGACGCCGAGGTCGATCAGCTCGCCGGTCTTGGAGATCCCCTCGCCGTAGCCGATGTCGAACTCGGCGGCCTTGAACGGCGGGGCGACCTTGTTCTTGACGACCTTGACCTTCGTCCGGCTCCCGACGACCTCGTCGCCGTCCTTGATGGAGTTGATCCGGCGGATGTCGAGGCGGACGGAGGAGTAGAACTTGAGCGCCCGGCCTCCCGTCGTCGTCTCGGGGTTGCCGAACATGACGCCGATCTTCTCCCGGATCTGGTTGATGAAGATGAGGCAGGTGCCCGACTTGGAGACGACGGCCGTCAGCTTGCGGAGCGCCTGAGACATGAGGCGGGCCTGCAGGCCGACCATCGCGTCGCCCATCTCCCCCTCGAGCTCGGCCTTCGGGACGAGCGCGGCGACGGAGTCGATGACGACGACGTCGACGGCGGCGGAGCGGACGAGCGCTTCGGCGATCTCGAGCGCCTGCTCGCCGGAGTCGGGCTGCGAGACCATGAGGTTGTCGACGTCGACGCCGAGCTTGCGCGCGTACTCCGCGTCGAGGGCGTGCTCGGCGTCGATGAAGGCGGCGAGGCCGCCGCGCCGCTGCGCCTCGGCGACGATGTGGAGCGTGAGGGTCGTCTTGCCGGACGACTCGGGGCCGTAGATCTCGATGACGCGGCCGCGCGGCACGCCGCCGATGCCGAGGGCGGCGTCGAGGTTCAGGGAGCCGGTGGAGATCGCCTGGATCGCCTCCTGCGGCTTGTCGCCGAGGCGGACGCAGGCGCCCTTGCCGAACTGGCGGTCGATCTGCTGGAGCGCCTGCTCCAGAGCCTTGAGCTTTTCCTTCTCGATCGGGGGCATGCGGGTCCTCGCTTTCTGCGTGAAGACGGCGGATTATAGGAACCGGGCAGCGGGCGCGCGGACAGTTGATGTCCTTTCGAGCGCCGCGGCCGCCCGTTCTCGAAGGAGAGACGTGGAAGACGCTATCGCGGTGCCGCCCGCGGCGCAAGTCCCGTGGGCGGAGGTCTTTCGGAAGGCGCCCCTCTCCGCGCTCCTCGCGACGGGCCTCGGGGCCGGCCTCCTCCCGAAGGCGCCCGGGACGTGGGGGAGCCTCCTCGCGGTCGGGCTCTCGGAGGGGCTCGTCGCCCTCGCCGGCCTCCCCGGCGTCGCGTCCCTCGCCGCGGCGTCGACTGTCGTCGGCGTTCCGCTCGCCGGGCGGGTCGCCGGGCTCCGCGGCGCGAAGGACCCGGCGGAGGTCGTCGTCGACGAGGTGGCGGGGCAGTCGCTCGCCCTCGCCCTCCTCCACGCCGCCCTCCCGGCCACCGCCGGAGCCCCGCTCCGCTGGGGCCTCGTCGCGCTCGCGTTCGCGCTCTTCCGCCTCCTCGACGTCGCCAAGCCCGGCTGGATCGACCGCCTCCAGTCCCTCCCCCGAGGGTGGGGCGTGATGGCGGACGACCTCCTCGCGGGCCTCCTGGCGGGAATCGTCGCCGCGGCCGCGGCGTTTCTCCTCCCGTGATCGACACGACCCCGCTCGCCGGGCTGCGCCTCCGGCTCCGTCCCGACGAGCCGCTCGCGCCCCGGACGACCTGGAGGATCGGCGGCCCGGCCCGGCTCTTCGCCGAGGTGGAGGACGTCGCGGCCCTCGCGGCGCTCCTGCGCTGGGCCCGTGAGGAGGGCCTTCCGGCGGTCCCGCTCGGGAAGGGGTCCAACGTCCTGGTCCCCGACGAGGGGCTCGACGCCGTCGTCTTCGTCCTCGGAGGCGACCTCGCTTCGGTCTCGGTCGAGTCGTCGCTCGTCCGGGCCGGCGGCGGGGCTTCGCTGATGTCGCTCGCGGTGACCGCGCGAAACTCGAACCTCTCGGGCGCCGAGGGGCTGTCCGGGATCCCGTCCTCCGTCGGGGGCGCCGTCCGGATCAACGCCGGGGCGTACGGGACCGAGGTGTTCGACCTCCTCGTGGAGACGACGCTCGTCTCGCGCGCCGGCGAGGTCCGCGTCGCGCCCGCCGCGTCGCTCGCCCACGGCTATCGCTGGACGGCGCTCTGCGACGGCGACGACGTCGTCGCGGCCGCCACGCTCCGTCTCCGCCCGGCGCCGCGGGAGGAGATCGACGCCCGCCTCGCCGGGGTGCGCGAGAGGCGGAAGAGGGCGCTCCCGACCGAGCCGAACGCCGGCTCCGTCTTCAGGAACCCGCCGGGCGACCACGCGGGCCGGCTCCTCGAGGCGTGCGGCCTGAAGGGGCGCCGCGTCGGGGGCGCGGTCGTCTCCGAGCGGCACGCGAACGTCGTCGTGAACGCCGGCGGCGCGACCGCCGCCGACGTGCGCGCGCTCATGGACGAGATGCGCGAGACGGTCCGCGGGCGCTTCGGCGTCGAGCTCGTGCCGGAGGTGGAGGACCTCGGCCCCGCGGTCGCCAACCGGAACGGTCCGCGCTCCGTAGAATCCGGACGATGACGGTCCGCGCGCTGATCCTCGCCGGCGGGTCCGGGACCCGCCTCTGGCCCCTCTCGACCGACGAACGCCCGAAGCCGTTTCTCCCGCTTGCGGGGCCCCGGTCCCTCCTCCGCGAGACGTTCGACCGTGCCGCGCGCCTGTGCGGCGAGGCGAACGTCCTCTTCTCCGCGCGGGATTCCCACGCTCCTCACCTCGCGAAGGAGCTCCCGGGCCTTTCCCCTTCGCGGCTCGTCCTCGAGCCGGAGCGGCGGAACACGGCTCCGGCGATCGCGCTCGCCGCCCTCGCCGTCGCCGACGAGGACCCCGACGGCGTCCTCGTCGTCCTCCCGTCCGACCAGGCGGTCCGCGACGCGGACGAGATTCACCGCGCGCTCTCGCTCGCGGCCCGGAGCGCCGCTCCCGGCGACGCCTTCCTGACGCTCGGCATCCCGCCGACGCGCCCCGAGACCGGCTTCGGCTACCTCGAGGCGGGAGCGGAGACGGCGCCCGGCGTCCGCGAGGTCGTCCGGTTCGTCGAGAAGCCTCCCCTCGCCGACGCGGAGCGCTACGCGGCGTCGGGGAGCCACTACTGGAACGCCGGGATCTTCGCCTTCTCCGTCCGGCTCCTCTTCTCCGAGATGGAAAGGCTCTGCCCCGACGTCCTCTCGGCGATGCGGGCAGCGCACGAGGCGCGGCGGGCGGGAGACGACGACGCGTTCGCCGCCGCCTTCCGGTCGTGTCGGGGGGTCTCGATCGACTACGCGGTCATGGAGAAGGCGAAGGCCGTGAGGACCGTCCCGTCGGCGTGCGGCTGGAGCGACCTCGGCTCGTGGGAGGCGGTCCTCGAGTTCCGGGGAGGCGCGGACGGCCGCTCCGTCCTCTCCGGTCCGGCGATCGAGGAGGGGGGCGCCGGCAACCTCGTCCTCGCCTCCGACCGGCCGGTCCGCCTCCTCGGCCTCTCGGACGTCGTCGTCGTCGACTCCCCGGACGGGCTCCTCGTCATGAGGAGGGGCGCCTCGGACCTCCTCCGGGCGAGCGTCGAGAAGAGCCTCGCGGAGGCGCGACGGTGAGCGCGACGGCGGCCGCGGCGGTCCCGGAGGCGGTCCTCGGCGCGGTCTCGCGCCTCGTCTCGACGGTGCGGACGGTCTACCGGGGACCCGCCATCGCCGTCGAGCACGCCGTCGTCTGCCTCCTCTCGCGCGGGCACCTCCTCATCGAGGACGTGCCGGGCGTCGGGAAGACGACGCTCGCGATGGCTCTCGGCAAGGCGCTCGGCCTCGGGGTCCACAGGCTCCAGTTCACGCCGGACACGCTGCCGTCCGACATCCTCGGCCTGACCGTCTTCAACCAGCAGTCGCAGGCCTTCGAGTTCCACCCCGGCCCGATCTTCACGCCGATCCTCGTGGCGGACGAGATCAACCGGGCGACGCCGAAGACGCAGGCCGCGCTTCTCGAGGCGATGAACGAGCGCGGCGTCACCGTGGACGGCGAGACGCGCCGCCTCCCGGAGCCGTTCCTCGTCCTCGCGACGCAGAACCCGATCGAGTACCTCGGCACGTACCCGCTCCCCGAGTCGCAGCTCGACCGGTTCCTGATGCGGATCGCGCTCGGCTACCCGGCGGCCGACGAGGAGCGCCGTCTCCTCCTCTCCGGAGGGGCCGACCGGGCCCTCGCCTCGGTCCGTCCCGTCCTGACGCTCACCGAGCTGAAGCGGGCCCAGGCCGCGGTCGAGGAGGTCTCCGTGGCGGAGAAGCTCCTCGACTACGTCATGGCGCTCGTCCAGCGGACGCGGGCGAGCCGCGAGCTCGTCCTCGGCGTCTCGCCCCGCGGCGCGCAGGGCTTCTTCCGCGCGGTTCAGGCGCACGCCCTCGTCGCCGGGAGGCCGTTCGCGACGCCGGACGACGTGAAGAAGGTCGCGCCCGCGGTCCTCGCGCACCGGATCCTCGCGAGCGCGACGGGGCGCTACGAGGGGACCGGCGCCGGGCGCCGCGAGCGCGAGGCGCTCCAGAAGATCCTCGACGAGGTCGCCGTCCCGCTCTGAGCGCGGGCGCGCGGAGATCCGTGAAGCTGTCGGTCCTGAGGCTCCGGCTGAAGATCCCGTGGGACGCGACGATCCTCGTCCGCGTCACGAACCTCGGCCTCGGCTTCGTCCTGACGACGCTCGTCGTCGCGATCGGCGCGACGAACACCGGCAACAACGGCCTCTACGTCCTCCTCTCGCTCCTCCTCGGCGTCCTCGTCGTCTCCGGCGTCGTCTCGCGGCGGAACGTGGAGGGGCTCGGCGTCTCGCTCGACGGGCCGCCCGAGGTCTTCGCCGGGGAGCCCGCGCGCTTCCGGGTCCGCCTCCGGAACCTCGCGGGGCGGGAGAAGAGCGCGCTCCTCGTGAAGGTCTCCGGGAAGGCGGCGCCGCTCCTCTTCCCGCGGGTCGTCGCCGGGGGCGAGCCGGAGAGAGGCGTCGACCTCGTCTTCCCGCGCCGGGGCCGGCACCGCGTCGAGTCGGTCCTCGTCTTCAGCGGCTACCCGATCGGCCTCTTCCGCAAGGGACGTCTCCACGCCGTGAACGAGGAGCGCGTCGTCTTCCCGAGCCCGAAGGCGGCCTCCTTCCCGCCCCCCGAGCCGCGCGAGGCCGTCGACGACGGGATCGACCCGCGCCGGAAGGGACGCGGCGCCGAGGTGCTCAAGCTCCGCGACGCCGTCCCCGGGGACGACCCGCGCGACATCCACTGGCCCCAGACGGCGCGGCAGGGGAGGCCGATCGTGAAGGAGCGCGCCTCGGAGCTCGGCCGCGAGATCGTCGTCGTCCTCGAGACGGCGCGGCCCGCGGGCGCGGGGCCGTCGTGGGATGCGGCGTTCGAGGAGGCCGTCCGGGAGGCGACCGGCCTCGTCCTGAGGTTCCTCTCGCGCGGGGAGCGGGTCGGGCTCCTCTGCGGCTCCCTCTTCGTCCCTCCGGCGATGGGTCCTCTCCACCGGACGACGGTCCTCACGGCGCTCGCGCTCGCCGAGGCCGGGGCGGAGGAGACGCCTCCCCTCGCCCTCCCTCCCGGCGTCGCGCTCTACCGGGTGCGGGCGGCCTGACGATGGCGAAGGCGCGCCCCGACCCCGCCCTCCTCCCGTTCCGGCGCGAGCGGATTCTCGCCGCGGGGACGCTCGCCGCGATCGGCCCGATCCCGCTCGCGTTCGGCGACTCGCTCCCGCCCGTCGCGCTCCTCGTCTACCTCGCGGCGCTCGGGGTCCTCCTCGCGCTCGTCCGCGCGGGGCGGGTGCCGTGCCTCGCCGACCGGTGGCTGAACCTCGCGGGGCTCGCCTACTTCGCCCTCTTCTGGTTCGGCGTCCGCTTCGGCGGCCGCTCCCTCCTCCGGACGGCGCTCCACATCCTCCTTTTCACGACCGTCCTGAAGCTCGCGTCGATCAAGCGGGAGCGCGACCTCTCCGTCTCCCTCGTCCTCGCGACGTTCCTCCTCGTCGCCTCGATGGCGACGTCGACCCACTCGACGATCCTCCTCTTCCTCGCGGTCTACGCGTTCGTCGCCTGGCCGATCCTCTCGCGCTGGGCGCTTTTCAGGGACCTCGCGGCCGCGCCCGACGAGTGGCGGCGCGACGAGGCGGCCCGGGAGCTGCCGAGGCGGCGGGCCGTCGCGGCGTCGCTCGCGGCCGCCTTCGCCCTCGGCGTCCCGCTCTTCGTCCTCCTGCCGCGGATGAAGACCTCGTACCTCCAGGGGCTGCCTGGCGCGGACGCGGCCGAGTCGGGCTTCTCCGACACGGTCGACACGAACCTCTACGGACGTCTCCGGCAGAGCAGCAGGGTCTTCCTCCGCGTCGTCGTCGAGGACGGGCCGGTCGGCGACGACCCGCCCTACCTTCGGATCCGCCTTCTCGCCCACACGCGGTTCGAGGGCGGGGTCTGGAGACGGAACGAGGGGCGCGGGCGCGTCGTGGCGATGCGCGAGGGGTCGCGCCTTCCGCTCCGTCCGTGGGGATCCCCGCGCGCCGAGGCGGTGAACCGGCTCACGCTCGAGGTCGCGCCGCTCGGGGTCCGGTTCCTCCCGTACCCGGTCACCGCGATCTCCGGCGAGGCCTCCCCCGAGCTGATCCGGCGCTACGGCGTCGTCCCGTTCGTGCGGGACCGCGACGGGAACTACCAGCTCACCGTCGAGGCGCCGCCGCTCTTCCGGTACGAGGTGCTCTCCGCCGCGGAGCCCGCGGTCGACTCGGAGCCCCCGGCCGGGCACGACCCGTCCCGGGAGGCGAAGGGCTCGCCGATCCTCCTCGCGTTCGGCCGGGACGCGGCCGGCGGCGTCGACCCGGCCGCGAGCCCCTACCTCTTCGCGTCCCGCATCGAGGCGCACCTCGCGGAGCGCTTCTTCTACTCGCTCGACTCCGCGCGCTGGGGGCCGGACGCCGTCGAGGAGTTCCTGACGCAGCGGAAGACGGGCCACTGCGAGACGTTCGCCACCGCGATGGCGCTCGTCCTCCGCGAGCACGGGATCCCCTCCCGCCTCGTGACCGGGTTCGCCGGGGGAGAGCGCGGGCCGTTCGGCTCCTACTTCCTCGTCCGCGGGACGGACGCGCACGCCTGGGTGGAGGCGTGGTGCGGCCCGGGCTACGGCTGGGTCGCCTTCGACCCGACGCCTCCCGCGGGGCGGCCCGGCGTCACGCGTCTCGACGTCCTCCGGAGCGTCGGGCAGGCCTTCGAGAACCTCGAGTTCCTCTACGGCCGCTGGGTGCTCGGCTTCGCCCAGGCCGACCAGTCGTCGCTCGCCCGGGCGATCCGCGACGGCGTCGAGGCGGCGGCCGAGTCCGCACGGGACCTGTTCCGCGCGCTTCGGGAGGCGGCGCCGGGCGGCGTCGCCGGGCGCGCCGCGCTCGCCCTCCTCCTCCTCGGCGCCGTCGTCGCGGCGGCTCTCGTCGCGCGGCGTCTCGCCGGGGCGGCGCGCGGATTCGCGACCCGAGGCCTCCCTCCCGCCTCCGCGGCCTACAGACGGCTCCAGAAGGCGCTCCGGCGCCGGGGCGCGGAGCTGACTCCTGCCTCGGCGCCGGCAGAGACGCTCGCCTCGGCCGACCGGGTCGGGGCCGGCCGCGTCTCGAGGGAGATCGTCCGGGCCTACGTCGCGGAGTCGTTCGGCGGGCGGCCGACGCCGCCCGCGGAGGAGGCGCGCCTCGCCGGGCTCCTCCGCGAGCTCCGGTCGACGCCCCGGCCGCGCTGAAGGCGATCGGGCGGCCTCCCGCGGACCTCCCCGCGGCGCCGCCGGAGCGATTGCGGAGGATTGGGGGGCGCGGAACCGCGGCCCCCGGACCTCCGTATCCACGGGGGAGCACCCGAAGGAGGCGCCATGACCCGATTCGCCCTCGTCCTCGCCCTCTCGGCCGGCCTCGCCGCCGCGGAGCCGCCGTCGAAGGTCGTCGAGAAGACGCTGCCGCTCGCGCCGGATGGCCGCCTCGCCGTCGACACCTACAAGGGACGCGTCACGGTCGCGACCTGGGACCGCGCCGAGGTCTCGGTCCGCGCCGTCGTGAAGCCCGACGGCGAGTGCGACGACGCGGCGGAGCTCGTCGAGCGGACGCGCGTGCGGATCGAGGGGGGCGGGAGGGAGGTCCGGGTCGTCTCCGACTACGACGCCCTCCCGAAGGCGACGTTCCGTTTCCGGGACGGCTGCGGGAACCGCCCGTTCGTCGAGTACGAGCTGCGCCTGCCGCGAACGGCCGCTCTGAAGGTCGCGGACTACAAGTCGCGCATCGCCGTCGAGGGGCTCCTCGGGGACCTCGAGCTCGAAAGCTACAAGGGCGTGATGCGGCTGAAGGGGCTCTCGGGGCGCCTCGACCTCGAGACCTACAAGGGAGACGCCCGCGTCGAGCTCGAGCGGGTCGCGGGGGACCTCCGCCTCGAGACCTACAAGGGGGAGATCGACCTCGTCGTCCCGAAGGGGACGCAGGTCGCGCTCACGGAGAAGGTCGGACGGCGCGGCCTCTTCGAGGCGTCCCTGAGCGGGACCCGCTCCGGTCCGGACCTCCGGGTGGAGACGTATAAGGGAACGGTCCGCGTGAGGGAGAGATAGCGGCCGCGGGAACGCTCCCTCCGCGCCGCGAGGCCGCCCGGGTCGCCGCCGCGCGGCGGCCGGCTTCAGTAGGCGTTCTCGTCGCGGAAGAAGCGGGTCGCCGTGAGCCAGAGGATCTGGAGGTCGAGCGCGAGGCTCCAGTTCTCGATGTAGTAGAGGTCGTACTCGATCCGCTTCGAAAGGCTCGTGTTCCCGCGCCAGCCGTGGACCTGCGCCCACCCGGTGAGGCCCGCCTTCACGCGGTGGCGGAGCATGTACTGGGGGAACTTCTCCTTGAACTCGCGGACGAACTCCGGGCGCTCGGGACGGGGGCCGACGAGCGACATGTCGCCCGTGAGGATGTTCACGAGCTGGGGGACCTCGTCGAGCGAGGTGCTCCTCAGGAACGCCCCGACGCGCGTCCGGCGCTCGTCCCCCTCCTTCGCCCAGACGGCGCCGGTCGCGTCCTCCGCCCCGACGCGCATCGAGCGGAACTTCAGGATCCGGAAGAGGCGCCCGTCGAGCCCCATCCGCTCCTGCGTGTAGAAGACCGGGCCCCGGTCCTCGAGCCAGATCGCGAGGGCGATGAACGGGAGGAGGAGCGCGAGGACGACGAGGCCGCCCGCGGAGAGGACGACGTCCATCGTCCGCTTCACGAGGGAGTTCCACCCCTCGAGGGGGCGCTGCGTCAGGTTGATGACGGGGAGGCCGTCGAAGTCCTCCACGCCGGCCCGGAACGTCACGAACTGGAAGAGGTCGGGGACGAAGCGGATGTCGACCATCTCGTTCCCGACGTCCTTCAGGATCCGGAGCATCGTCCGGTAGGCGTCGACCGGGAGGGCGAGGAAGAGCGTGTCCGCCTCGTGCCGCTCGAGGAGCTCCCGGATCTCGGCCGTCGTCCCGAGGACGGGGAGGCCCCGCCAGGTCTCGTCCCGCTTCGCGGCGTCGTCGTCCGCGAAGCCGACCGGCTTGAGCCCCGCCGCGGGGTTGTCGAGGAGCTTGTCCGCGATCGCGCGGCCCGCGTTGCCCGCGCCGACGACGAGCGCCCGGCGGACGCCGACCCCCGCGGCCCAGACCTTCTCGAGGTAGCGCCGGATCGCGAAGCGGCCGAGCGCGACGAAGAGGACGTCGAGGAGGAGGAAGAGGATCAGGAGCGCACGGTTGAAGGACCAGGCCCGCCAGAAGGAGAGGAGGCCGACGAGGAGAAGCGTCGCGAGCGACGACGCCATGACGACGGCGAGGGCCTCGTCGACCGAGGAGCGGTCGCGCCGGAGCTGGTAGAGGCGGTGGAAGTAGAAGACGACGGGCCAGAGGACGGCGATGACCGGGAGGAGGCCGGTGTAGTTCGCGAGCGGCTGCGGGCCGAGCGGGATCGGCCAGACGGTCTCGAACCGGACGACGTAGGCGGCGAGGAGCGCGGCGCCGGTGGCCGCGACGTCGGAGGCGAGGAATACGGCCTGGAGGCGCCGGGCCTGCTTCTGGATCACGCGGTCTCCCGGGGGATTCTAAGGGCCGGAGGCGGGGAGAGCCGCCGCGAGGTCGCCGCGGCCCCCCTCGGAGAGCGCTTCGCGGGCGGCGGCGAGGAATCGGCCGCGGAAGGCCGCCTCGGAGAAGCGCGCGGCGTTCGCGGCGAGCGCGGACGCGTCGAAGCGGGCCGCCCGCGCCCGCGCGACCGCCTCCGAGAGCGGCCCGGCGCCGGGCTCGGGATAGAGGACGCCCGTCACGCCGTCGACGACGGTCTCGAGCGCGCCTCCTTTCCCGAGCGCGACGACGGGCGTCCCGCAGGCCTGCGCCTCGAGCGGGACGATCCCGAAGTCCTCCTCGCCCGGCATGAGAACGGCCTCGGCGGAGCGGTAGAGCGCGCGGAGCTCCTCGTCGGAGGGAGAGCCGGCGAACCGGACGTTCGCCCCGGCGAGCGCGCGGAGGCGGCGCTCCTCGGGGCCGAAACCGGCGACGGTGAGCGGGAGGCCGAGGCGTGCGGAGGCCTCGAGGGCGTCGTCGACCCGCTTGTACGGTGCGAGGGCCGAGACGACGAGGAGCCCCTCCCGGCGGACGGGCGACGGCGCGGGCGTGTAGAAGGCGGAGTCGACCGGGGCCGGGACGACGCGGGCCTCCCGCCGGTAGAGCCGCGCGATCCGCTCCCGCACGTTCTCCGAGTTCGCGAGGAAGGCGTCGACGCGCGGCACGGTCGCGACGTCGCGCGCGCGGAGCGGCGCGCGGACGAGGCGTGCGACGAGGCGGACGAGCGCCCCGCGTCCCCGGAGGTAGTCGCCGAACTGGTCGTGGAGGTACCGGACGGGGGTGTGGCAGTAGCAGAGGTGGAAGCCCCCCGGCCCGCGCCGGGCGGCCTTCGCGACGCAGTGCGAGGTCGAGAGGACGAGGTCGTACTCCTCGAGGCGCCAGCTCTCGGCGGCGAGGAAGTAGAGCGGGAGGAGGGAGCGGTAGTCGCGCCCGGGGGAGACGACGCGCTGGAGCCACGTCGTGAAGACGGGCCGGTCCTCGACCTCCGTGGGGACGGAGCCCGGAAAACGGAAGAGCGTGTAGAGGGGGGCGGCGGGGAAGAGGCGCGCGAGCTCGCGGAGGACCTTCTCTCCGCCGCGGGTCCCCGTCAGCCAGTCGTGGACGAGGGCGACCTTCACGCGCGCTCCGCCGCGTCGCGCCAGGCGGCGGCGACGCGCTCGGCCGCGGCGTCCCAGGTGAGGGCGCGGGCCCTCTTCTTCCCGAGCGCCGAGAGCCGGGCGGCGAGCTCCGCGTCCGTCAGAAGGCGGCGGAGGGCCTCCGCGAAGGCCGCGGGGTCGTCGGGGCTCGCGTAGAGCGCCGCGTCGCCCCCCGCCTCGGGGAGGCCGCCGCGGTCGGAGCAGGCGACGGGCGTCCCGACGGCCTGCGCCTCGAGGACGGGGAGGCCGAACCCCTCGAGGAAGGAGGGCATCGCGAGCGCCGAGGCTCCCGCCAGGAGCGGGACGACGTCCTCCTCCGGGAGGACTCCGAGGTCGACGAGGCGGCCGGCGACGCCGGCGGCCGCGGCGGCCGCCGCGCGGGACTCCCGCCGCTCCGGTGCTCCGCCGGCGAGGACGAGCCGGTGCGGGAGCCCCGCGGCGCCGAGGCGCGCGAACGCGGCGAGGAGCCCGCCGAGGTTCTTGTGCGGCTTGTCGTTCCCGAGGAAGAGGACGTAGGGGGCGTCGAGGCCGCGCGCCCGACGGAGCCGCGCGGCCTCCTCCGGCGACGGCGGGACGAGGAAGCGGGCGTCGACGCCGTTCGGGACGACGCGGACCTTCCCGCCGTGAGAGGGCGCGAACGCCGCGAGGTCCCGACGGACCGCGTCCGAGACCGTCAGGACGACCCGCGCGCAGCGGAGGGCGCGCCGGAGCATCGTCGTCGCGTAGAGCCGCTTCGGGAGCGTCGCGTGCTCGGGGCGCTTCAGGTGGATCAGGTCGTGGACCGTCACGACCGTCGCACGCGGGGGGAAAAGGGGGACGACGTAGTGCGGCGCGTGGAAGACGTCGGCACGAGCCCGCGAGAGCGCGCGCCGGACGGCGACGAGCTCCGCGAGGCCGTACCCCTTCGCGTCGCAGGGGACGGCGGAGACGCCGGCGGGGAGGAGCGGCTCGTCGCCCGGCGTCACGATCGCGACGAGCTCGTGCCCGCCGCGCGACGAGGCGGCGCCGAGGAGGCCCCGGACGTAGGTCCCGATGCCGAAGTCGCGGAGCTTGCGCGCGTCGAGGGCGACCCGCAGGGGCCTCAGGAGAGCGCCTCCTCGAAGAGGGCGCGGGTCTCCCGCGCGGCCCGCTCCCAGGTGAAGCCCGCGGCGCGGGCGGGTCCGCGCCGGCGGGCCTCGGCCCGGAAGGCCTCGTCGTCGTTCGCCCGCTCGATCGCCGCGGCGATCGAGCCGGCGTCGCGCGGGTCGGGGAGGAGGCCGGCGTCTCCGACGACCTCCGGGAGCGACGACGAGGAGGAGGCGACGACGGGGACCCCCTCGGCCATCGCCTCGAGCGCGGGAAGGCCGAACCCCTCGTAGAGGCTCGGGTAGGCGAGGAGTCGCGCGGAACGGAGGAGCGCGGTCGCGCGGGCGGCCGGGACCCACCCGAGGCGCGCGACCCGCGCCGCGTGCCGGGAGCGGGCGAGGCGCGCCGCGAAACCGGGCATTCCCCACCCCTCGCCCCCGGCGAGGACGAGGTCCGGGAAGTCCGGGCGACGGTCCCAGATCGACTCCATCGCCGCGACGAGGCGTTCGTGGTTCTTCCGCGGCTCGAGCGTTCCGAGCGAGAGGACGTACGGCCGCGGCCAGGGCGGGCCGCCCTCCTCGGGCGCCGCGGGCGGGACGAGGCCGTTCGGGACGACCCGCGCCTTTTCCTCCGCCTCGGGGCAGGCGCGGAGGAGGTCCTCGAGCGTCGCGCGCGAGACGCAGAGAAGGCGGCGCGCGCGCCGTGCGGTCGCCGGGAGGAGCGGGGCGAAGCCCGCGACGTTCCTCCGGTCGTGCCAGTGGGGGAAGAGGAGGGGCGTCAGGTCGTGGATCGTCGCCACCCCCGGGAGCCGGGAGGCGAGCGGGAGGACGCCGAGCGGCCCGTGGAAGAGGTCCGCCCCGGCCCGGAGGGCCTCGACGGGGGCGACGGTCTGGAGCCAGAGCGTCCCGGGGAGGCGGGGCCTCGCGGGCGGGACGACTTCGACCCGTCCGGCCAGGACCTCCGGGAGGACGATCGGCCGGGGGGAGAGGAAGACGGCGGAGTCGCCCGGGAAGAGGCGCAGGAGGGCGTCGTAGAGCCCCTCGATCGTCCGCCCGACGCCGGTCCTCTCGCCGGAGAGCGAGCGGGCGTCGACGGCGAGGCGCATCTGGGCCATCCTAACGCGGGCCCGGGCCCTCCCCGGCCCGCGGGGCGGGCCCCGGACCGGCGGAAGGGGCGGGTCGGGGGCGCGTGCTACACTCGCCGACCCTCCGCGAGGAGGGGTCGAGATGGAACTGAACCTGGAAGAGGCGCTGGAGGCGCCCGTGGCTCTTTCACACCGCCTCGAGGTCCCGGCGGGACGGCTCGAGAGGCCCGAGCTCCTTTCGCTCGCGCCGGTGGCGTTCACGGGCATCCTCCAGAAGGCCGACCCGGGCTTCGTCCTGACCGGCGAGCTCTCCGTCTCGGGAGAGATCGCCTGCTCCCGATGCCTCGCCCCCGTCGCGTTCTCCCGGAAGGGAGAGGTCTCCTGGAGCTTCGCCCCGGCCCACCGGCGGCCGACGGAGGAGGAGACCGAGCTGACGGAGGGCGACCTGGACGTCGTCTGGTACGAGGACTTCGTCGTCCCGTTCGACCCGCTCGTCGAGGAGCAGCTCCAGCTCGAGCTCCCGATGAAGCCGCTCTGCCGGCCCGACTGCCGGGGGCTCTGCCCGGCCTGCGGCACCGACCGGAACACCGCCCCGTGCGACTGCCGGGAAGAGGGCGACGAGAGGCTCGCAAAGCTCAAGTCGCTCCTCACCTGAGGCGGCGACGGCCGCCGGCGTCCCGAGGCGCAACCCCGACACGAACGATCCCGAGAGGTGAACTGCCATGCCGAATCCGAAGCATCGCCACAGCAAGACGCGCCGCGACATGAGGCGGGCCCACGACTTCCTCCAGGAGCCGGGCCTCTCGAAGTGCCCGAGCTGCGGCGCGACGAAGACCCCGCACCGCGTCTGCCCCGAGTGCGGCCACTACCGCGGCCGCGAAGTCGCTTCCGGCAGCCAGAAGAGCTGAGCGCGACCTCGCGTCGCGTTCCGGAATGACCCTCGCCGTCGACGCGATGGGGGGAGACGCCGCCCCCCGTGCCGCCGTGGAAGGAGCCGTCGCGGCCGCCGTCGACTTCGGCCTCGACCTCCTCCTGGTCGGGCGCCGCGGCGAGATCGAGCCGCTGCTCCGCGCCACGAGCTACCGCGGGAGCCGGATCGGGATCGTCGACGCCGACGAGACCGTCGGCTTCGACGAGCCGTCGACGACGGCGCTCCGGCGGAAACCGCGCGCCTCCGTCCGCGTCGCTGCGGAGCTCGTCCGCGACGGCGCTGCCGAAGGCTTCTTCACCGCGGGCCACACGGGGGCGGCGATGGTGACGGCCCGGGCGGCGCTCGGCGTCGTCGACGGGATCGACCGCCCCGCCCTCGCGGCGGTCCTGCCGGGGCTCGGGCGGCGGAGGCTCCTCCTCGACGTCGGGGCGAACGTCTCCTGCCGCGTCGAGAACTACCGCGAGTTCGCGCTCATGGGGCACTTCTACGCCCAGGAGGTCCTCGGGATCGCGCGGCCGAAGATCGGTCTCCTCTCCGTCGGGGAGGAGGAGGAGAAAGGGACCGGGACGACCCGGGAGGTCTTCGGCCTGCTGCGGAAGTCGGGCCTGAACTTCGTCGGGAACTGCGAGGGGCGCGACGTCTACGGCGGCAACGTCGACGTCGACGTCGTCGTGACCGACGGCTTCACCGGGAACGTCGTCCTGAAGGCGTCCGAGAGCCTCGCCCGGCTCGTCGAGGAGGCGCTCAAGCAGGAGGTCACGCGGAGCCTGCAGGCCTCGATGGGCTTCCTCCTCTCGCGCGACGCGTTCCGGTCCTTCAAGAAGCGTCTCGACTACACCGAGTACGGCGGGGCGCCGCTCCTCGGCGTGAAGGGGGCCGTCCTGATCGGGCACGGGAGCTCGAACGCGCGGGCCGTGCGGAACGGAGTCAAGTCCCTCCACGAGTTCGCCCGGCGCAGAATTCCCGAGAAGATCCGCGCGAAGGCCCGCGAGCTGGCGCCCCTGACCGCACGCTGAAGAGAGGAGACGGGAGATGTTCCACGCCGCGATCGCCGGCACGGGCCGGGCCGTACCCGCGAAGCTCCTGACGAACGCCGACCTCGAGACGCTCGTCGAGACGTCGGACGAGTGGATCACGACCCGGACCGGCATCCGGGAGCGCCACCAGGCCGCCGACGGAGAAGCGCTCTCGGACTTCTGCGTGGACGCCGCGAAGCAGGCCCTCGAGGGGTCGGGGCTCCAGGCGAGGGACCTCGACGCCGTCCTCATCGCGACGGTGACGCCCGACCAGCCGATCCCGGCGATGGCCTGCCTCGTCCAGCAGAAGCTCGGGGCGAAGAAGGCCGCGGCGTGGGACCAGAACGCCGGCTGCTCCGGCTGGCTCTACGGTCTCCACATCGCCGACGGCCTCGTCCAGGCGGGGAAGGCGAAGAACGTCCTGCTCCTGGGCGCGGAGCTCCTGACCCGCTACACCGACTACACCGACCGCGGGACGTGCGTCCTGTTCGGCGACGGCGCCGGGGCGACGATCCTCCGCGCCACGAAGTCCGACCGCGGCGTCCTCGCGTCGACGATCCGGAGCGACGGGGAAGGGGCCCCGTTCATCCAGATGCCGGGCGGCGGGTCGTCGTTCCCGCCGACGCGCGCCGAGACGCTCGAGCAGAGGCTCCCCTTCATCAAGATGATGGGGGGGGAGACGTTCAAGCTCGCGGTGCGCTCGATGGTCGACGTCTGCCGCGACGTCCTCAACGAGAGCGGCTTCGAGCCGGGGGAGGTCTCCTGGCTCGTCCCGCACCAGGCGAACGACCGGATCATCCAGGCCGTCGGCGAGCGGCTCGGGATCCCCCGGGAGCGCTGCATCGTGAACATCGAGCGCTACGGGAACACGAGCGCCGCGTCCATCCCGATCGCCCTCGACGAGGCCGTGAGGGACGGCCGCGTCAAGCGGGGCGACCTCATCCTCTTCACCGCGTTCGGCGCCGGCCTCACGTGGGGCGCGGCGCTCGTGAGGTGGTAGCCATGGCCTCCCTCGCCTTCCTCTTCCCCGGGCAGGGCTCCCAGTACGCCGGCATGGGGCGCGACCTCGCCGCGGCCTTCCCGGAGGCGCGCGCCGTCTACGAGCGGGCCGACGCGGCGCTCGGCCCGTTCGGCCTCTCGATCTCCCGCGTCTCGTTCGAGGGGACCGAGGAGGAGCTGAAGCGGACGGCGGTGACGCAGCCGGCGATCCTCGTCCACTCCGTCGCCGTCTTCGAGGTGCTGAAGGCCCGGGGCCTGGCGCCCGTGATCCTCGCCGGGCACTCGCTCGGCGAGTGGTCGGCCCTCGTGGCGGCGGGCGCCCTGACGCTCGAGGAGGCGGTCGTCCTCGTCCACCGCCGCGGCACGTTCATGCAGGAGGCCGTGCCGGCGGGGCAGGGCGCGATGGGCGCCGTCATCGGGCTCGACGGCCCCGTCGTCGCCGAGGCGTGCGTCGAGACCGAGGCCGCGACGGGAGAGGTCGTCTCCGCCGCGAACTTCAACTCCCCGGAGCAGACCGTCATCGCCGGGACGGCGAACGCCGTCGCGAAGGCGGGCGAGCTCCTGAAGCAGAAGGGGGCGAAGAGGGTCCTCCCGCTCCCCGTCTCCGCGCCCTTCCACTGCGCTCTCATGAAGCCGGCCGAGGAGAGGCTCTCGCCCTTCCTCGACGCGGCCCCCTTCGCCGACCTCGCCGTGCCGGTCGTCACGAACGTCGACGTCCTCGCGAACCTCTCGGGCGCAGAGGCGCGCGAGGCGCTCCGCCGGCAGGTCTGCTCGCCGGTCCGCTGGGTCGAGACGGTCCAGCGCCTCTCGCGCGACGCGGCCGAGGGCGCGATCGAGGTCGGTCCCGGGACCGTCCTCGCCGGCCTCGCGAAGCGGATCGCGAAGGACTGGCCTGTCCGGACGACGTCGGACGCCGAGGGGATCGGCAGGCTCCTCGCCGGATGACCGGGAAGGCCTCGACGAACGCCACGCGCGTCCTCGACGCGCGGAAGGCCGCCTACGCGCTCCGCTCCTTCGCCGCGGCGGACTTCACCGCGGAGGAGGCGGCGGAGAAGCTCGGCGTCCCCGAGGCCGAGGTCTGGAAGACGCTCGTGGCGAAGGGGGACCGGACGGGCCCGCTCGCCGCGGTGATCCCGACCGGGACGCGCCTCTCGCTGAAGAAGCTCGCACGCGTCTCCGGGAACCGGACCGTCGCGATGGTCTCCCCGGAGGAGATGGAGAAGCTGACGGGGTACGTGAAGGGGGGCTGCTCGCCGTTCGGGATGCGGAAGGCGATGCCCCTCTACGTCCACGAGGCGGCCGCCGGGCTCGGGCGCCTCTACGTCTCGGCGGGCCAGCGGGGCGTCCAGCTCGAGATGTCGGGCGAGGCGTTCCTCGCCTCCTCCGGCGCGACCGCCGCCGACCTCGTCGAGGAGTGATTCGCCCCGGGCACCACGAGGGGAGGGCGCGGACCGCTGCGCACTCCCCCTGACGAACGGAGGGTACCGATGCCGCACGCCATTTCGCTCGAGGGGAAGGTCGCGCTCGTCACCGGGGGCTCGCAGGGGATCGGCGAGTCCGTCGCCCGCCGGCTCGCCGCCGCGGGCGCGACGGTCCTCGCCGCCGCCCGGAGCGAGGAGAAGGCCGCCGCCGTCGCCGCCTCGATCGTCGAGGCGGGCGGCGCCGCCGAGGCTGTTCGGCTCGACGTGGCCGACCCGGCTTCGGTCTCGGCCGTCTTCAAGGGGATCGCCGAGCGGCACGGGAAGCTCGACGTCCTCGTGAACAATGCCGGGATCACCGACGACGGTCTCCTCCTGCGGATGTCGAAGGAGAGCTGGGACCGGGTCATCGCGACGGACCTGACCGGGGTCTTCCTCGTGACGCAGGAAGCCGTGAAGCTGATGATGAAGAAGCGGGTCGCGGGGCGGATCGTCACCGTCGGCTCCGTCGTCGGCCTCATGGGGAACGCGGGCCAGGCGAACTACGCGGCCGCGAAGGCGGGCGTCGTCGGCTTCACGACGTCGCTCGCGCGGGAGATCGGGTCGCGCGGGATCACCGTGAATGCCGTGGCGCCCGGCTACATCGAGACGTCCATGACGGGCGCGCTCTCCGACGATCAGCGGAAGGCGCTCTCGGAGAAGATCGTCCTCGGCCGGCTCGGGACGGGGGAGGACGTGGCGGGCGCCGTCCTCTTCCTCGCCTCCGACCTCGCCTCCTACGTCACCGGCACGGTCCTGAACGTGAGCGGAGGGCTCCTCATCCCCTGACGGGAGAGGAGCTTGGCCGCGCTTGAATTCGGCGGGAAAGCCGGTAAGAATCCAGCCGTTTCCGCCACAAGATGGAGGAGTTGAATGTCGAACTCGATTGAGGACAAGGTCAAGAGCATCATCGTCGAGCAGCTCGGGGTGCAGGCCGAGGAGGTCAAGCCCGAGGCGAGCTTCGTCGACGACCTCGGCGCCGACTCGCTCGACACCGTGGAGCTCGTCATGGCCTTCGAGGAAGCCTTCGGCATCGAGATCCCGGACGAGGACGCCGAGAAGATCCAGAAGGTCAAGGACGCCGTCTCCTACATCGAGTCCCACGCCAAGCCCGCCTGATCTCCCGTGACGGCCCGGATGGAGCACCTCGACGCCCGGGGCCGTCGCCGGGTCGTCGTCACGGGGATCGGACTCGTCTCGCCCGTCGGTCTCACGGCGAAGGAGAACTGGGACGCTCTCCTCGCCGGCCGCTCGGGCATCGGCCCCATCACCCGCTTCGACGCGTCGGACTACGCCTGCCGGATCGCGGGGGAGGTGAAGGGCTTCGACCCGGCCCTCTTCCTCGACCGGAAGGAGATCAAGAAGTTCGACACCTTCATCCACTACGCGGTCGCCGCCGCGAAGGAGGCGCTCGCGGAGTCGGGGCTCGCCGTCACCGAGGAGAACGCGGAGGCCGTCGGCGTCTGCGTCGGCTCGGGGATCGGGGGCCTCCCCCTCATCGAGGAGACGCACAAGACGCTCCTCGAGAAGGGGCCGAGGCGGATCAGCCCCTTCTTCATCCCGGGGCTCATCGCGAACATGTCCTCCGGGCTCATCTCGATCCTGACCGGGGCCCGCGGACCGAACACCGCGACGGTCACGGCCTGCGCGACGTCGGCCCACGCGATCGGCGACGCGGTGAACATCATCCGCCGCGGCGACGCGGACGCGATGATCGCGGGAGGGACGGAGTCGGTCGTCTCCCCGCTCGCGATCGGCGGCTTCGCCGCCATGCGGGCGCTCTCGACGCGCAACGACGACCCCGCAGCCGCCTCGCGCCCCTGGGACCGCGACCGGGACGGCTTCGTCCTCGGCGAGGGGGCCGGGATCCTCGTCCTCGAGGAGCTCGGGCAGGCGATCCGGCGCGGGGCGCCGATCTACGCCGAGCTCGCCGGCTACGGGATGTCGGGCGACGCGCACCACATCTCGGCCCCCTCGGACGACGGCGACGGCCCGTTCCGCGTGATGCGGAACGCCCTGAAGGACGCGGGGATGGACCCGTCCGAGGTCGGCTACGTGAACGCCCACGGCACCTCGACGCCTCACGGCGACCGGATCGAGACGATCGCGCTGAAGCGTCTCCTCGGCGAGGCGGCGCGGACCGTTCCCGTCTCCTCGACGAAGTCGATGACGGGGCACCTCCTCGGCGCCGCTGGCGGGTACGAAGCCGGGGTCCTCGCCCTCGCTCTCCGGCACGGCGTCCTGCCGCCGACGGTCAACTACACGACCCCGGACCCCGAGTGCGACCTCGATTACGTCCCGAACGCGGCCCGCGAGGTCGCGATCCGCGCCGGCCTGTCGAACTCCTTCGGGTTCGGCGGGACGAACGCCTGCCTGGTGATGAGGGCCGTCTGACGCCCCGCCGCGGCGGCCCGGCCGGCCGGGTCCCCGTCGATCCCGGCCCCGATTCCCACTATCCTCCGGGGACGAGACGCGCCCGATGAAGGCCGAGGTCCTGCGCAAGACGTTCTTCGAGGGCGTCCCCCGATACGAGTGGGTCGAGACGCTCGGGCAGGGGGGCGTCGGGATCGTCTTCAAGGCGCGCGACCGCGAGCTCGACGAGGTCGTCGCGATCAAGGTCCTCTCTCCCGACATCGCCAAGGAGGACGAGGCCGTCCTCGCGCGCTTCAAGCGCGAGATCAACCTGAACCGGAAGATCAAGCACCCGAACGTCGCGAGGATGTACGACTTCGGGCTGAGCGGCCCGTACCCCTACATCACGATGGAGTTCGTCCCGGGGAAGGACCTCTGGACGATGATCCGGGACGAGGGGCGGATGCGGCCGGCGCGGGCGGTGCCGATCCTCCGGCAGATCGCCCGGGGCTGCTCGGCGATCCACGAGCTCGGGATCGTCCACCGCGACCTGAAGAGCCAGAACGTCATCGTCGACGAGAACGGCGCCGTCGCGATCGTCGACTTCGGGCTCGCGCGGTGGAACCTCGGCGGCGGCTTCACGCTCGACTCGATCATCCTCGGCACCCCGCAGTACATGTCGCCCGAGCAGGCCTCGGGAAAGCCCGTCGACGCCCGGGCGGACATCTACTCGATCGGGATCATCGCGTTCGAGGCGCTGACGGGACAGCTGCCGTTCGACGGCGACAGCCCGATCGCCGTCGCGATGAAGCAGATCAACGACGCCGTCCCGGACCTCCTCGCGAGGCACGCCGACGTCCCGGCCGCCCTCCGGGCGATCGTCATGAAGGCGCTCCGGAAGGACCCCGCGAAGCGGTACGCCACGGCGGTCGACCTCGAAGCCGAGCTCGCGGCGGTCGAGCCGGTGCCGACGCCGGGCGAGGGGACGCCGCGGAGCGCCCCGGAAGGCGACGCCCTGATGGCGCAGCTCGAGTCGGCGCTCGGCCTCGTCGTCCTCCCGTCGCCTCCGGCCGAGCCGCCGCCAGCGGCCGACGCGCCCGGCCCCGCCCAGGCCGCGCCCCGAGAGCCGGCGCCCGTCCCCGCCGCGGCGCCGCCGCCGACCCCGGCTCCGCCTCCGGCCCCCTCCCGTCCGCCGACGCTCCTCCTCGTCTCCGCGCAGGCCGCGGACCGCGCGGCGTGGAGAGAGGCGATCGGCGGCTGCGCCTGCCGCGTCGTCGAGGCGCGGAGCGGCCCGGAGGCTCTCGAGTGCCTCGTGCGGGAGCCGGCCGACCTCGTCCTGATGGACGTCGCTCTCCCGGGGATGGACGGCTTCGACGTGACGCGCGTCGTCAAGTCGCAGCCGAACCTCTCGGCCCTTCCGGTCGTCCTCGCGGCCGACCGGCTCGAGCGGAGCCACTACGCCTTCGGAATCCAGTCGGGGGCGAACGAGGTCCTCGTCAAGCCGATCGAGCCGGCGCGCCTCCGCGAGCGGCTCGGCCAGCTCCTTCGGCACCGGGGCTTCCCCCTGCCGGACTGGGCGCCCGGTCCGGCCGCCGTCCCGCCTCACGGCTGACCGCGCCGTTTCCGCTTTACAAGTCCGGGCTGCCCTCCCGATGATCGGCCGATGCCGCGCGATCCGGGGACGGCGGAGGCTCCGGGAGCGGGGGGGCGCCCCGCGGCGGGAGCGTCCGCGCCGGAGCGCCGGGCGGGCTACTGGGACCCGACGGCCTCCGGCCGCCACCTCATCAGCCGTCCGATCGCGATCGACGGCCTCCGCACCGAGCGCGCCCGGATCGAGCTCTCCCCCCGGATCGTCGAGCGCGGCGGCGTCTTCGTCGACGACTCCTACTTCGCCGTCGACCACGCGGCGCGGCAGCTCGCCTCGCTCTTCACCCTCGAGCAGCTCGTGATGGCGACCGTCGCCCTGCGCGTCCACATGCGGCGGGGCCGGGAGCACCTCCTGCGGAAGAAGGCCCTCCAGGAGCGGTGGACCGGGATCGCCCGCCGTCTCATGAAGCTCCGGGCCGAGGACCGGCACCTCGCCGCCCGGGAGCAGCGCATCGCCGAGGAGCGCGACTCGTCCGCGGGTGCGCCGAGGCCCGGGGCCGACGAGCTCCTCGCGATCGAGGCGGCCGAGGTCGCGCAGGGGCGCGAAGCCTGGAGATCCGACAGCCGGCGCGCGTGGGAGGAGTGGACCCGGCTCGAGGAGGAGGAGGCCGCGCTCCTGAGGGGAGCGCCGCACCTCGAGCAGACCGAGGACCTGCGCCAGCCGTACATCCTCCTCCTCGTCGCCGCGCGCCGCTCCGTGCCGCGGAGCGTCGCCGCCGCCATGCACACGCTCGTCGACGCCCTCCAGCGGCCCCTGTCGCGGACGGACCAGATGCTCCTCGAGATCGCGTTCCGGCGCTGCATCCGCGCCGGGGCGCCGGAGGACGAGCGCGAGGTCGAGCGCTTCGAGGCCGCGCTCCTCTCCGAGGCCGAGCGGGACTTCGCCGCCGAGTTCGCCTGGGCCGTCCCCTACCTCGCGCCCGCGTAGCCGGGCAGCGGGGCGGACCGCCCGGAGCGGCGAGAATCGTCCGGCCGTGTGCCTCCTCGTCCTCGGCCTGAGGGCCCACCCTCTCTTCCCTCTCGTCGTCGCGGCGAACCGCGACGAGCGCCTCGACAGGCCGTCCGCTCCGGCGGACTTCCGGGACGGTCTCCTCGCGGGGAGGGACCTCGTCTCGGGCGGGGCGTGGATGGGCGTGACGCGCGAAGGGCGCTTCGCGGCCGTCACGAACGTGAGGGACCCGAGGACGTTCGACCCGGAGGCGCCGTCGCGAGGCGCCCTCGTCGTCGACTTCCTGTCGGCGCGAGGCGCGCCGCTCGCTCACCTCCTCCGGCTCGCGTCCGACGGCGTGCGGAGGAACGGCTTCAACCTCGTCGCGGGAGCCGGAGGCCGCCTCGCCTGGCTCTCGAACGCCTACGGCCCGCCGAGGGAGCTCGACGACGGCGTCCACGCCGTCTCGAACGCGCTCCTCGACACGCCCTGGCCGAAGACGGTCCGCGCCGCGTCGCGCCTCGCGCGGGTCCTCGAGAGGGGAGCGGAGGTCGACCCGGAAGAGCTCTTCGGACTCCTCGCCGACCGCGGGGAGGCGCCCGACGCGGAGCTTCCCGACACGGGCGTCGGCCTCGAGGCCGAGCGCGCTCTCTCTCCTCCCTTCGTCGCGACGCCGCGCTACGGGACGCGCGGCTCGACGCTCCTCCTCGTCTCGCGATCGGGGCGCGCGACGTTCCTCGAGAGGCTCTTCGACGACCGCTACCGGGCCGTCGGGACGAGGCGATTCGAGGTCGATTTCCCGGGCTGGAACGGCCTCGACCGCACCTCGACGCCGGCATCCTGAGAACGCGCTTCAGGACCGTGGAATCCGGCCATCACGAGGGCTGATGCGCCTGCATCATTTTGTTTTCGCCGAGTTCTTTGGGCTCCTCCGGGGACGAATTCGAACCTAGGATGCGCGGTGGATTTGTTGGATCCCCATGTGCGTCATGCCCACATATTCCCGCGACACGGATTGAAGGAGGAGATCCCATGTCACTTCTGCAGCGCGGACTGATGCTGGTCCTTGCGGCTGGGACGCTCGCCATCCCGTCGTCCGTCCCGACCCAGAGCCGGGCCGGCGGACGAGCGGTGGCCCCCCCGGCGGAGCCCCAGGCCGTCAGCCTCTACACGCCCGCGGACAAGGAGTTCTACCTGACCGAGAGCCAGGTCGACTTCATCCGCCCCGGCTTCAAGGTCGTCATCGGTGCGGTCACCGACATGGCGCCCGGCAAGAAGCCGAGTGTCGAGGTCACGCTCCTCGACCAGCTCGACCAGCCGCTCGACCGTCTCGGCGGGAAGACCCCGGGCGTCGTCTCCCTCCGCTTCATCCCGGCGGCCTGGGACCCGGCGACCGGCTACTACGACAACCTCATCACGTCGAACGGCATGCCGTCCCGTGACAACACGGGCAAGTGGGAAGACCTCGGGAACGGCAAGTACAAGTACACGTTCAACGCGGCCCTGCCGAACTTCGACGTCACCAAGCCGATGACGCTCGCGGTGACCGGCAACCGGAACATGGTCGACTACCTCGGGAAGTCGTACTACGTGAACGCGTTCAAGGACTTCGTCCCGGCGACGGGCGCCGCGGCGACGACCTGGGCCGTCACGACGACGGCGAAGTGCAACTCCTGCCACGACCCGATCGTGGGCCACGGCTCGAACTACCGCGAGGCGAAGACCTGCGCCCTCTGCCACAACAAGGTCGACATGGCCGGCGACCTCCACGAGTTCGACATGGGGATCTGGCACCGGATCCACTCCTCGAACCTCGAGGACGTCGGCGAGATCACCTACCCGAACTACTACCTGAACAACTGCGAGGCCTGCCACGACCCGAAGCAGGCCCAGGGCACCGTCTACCTGACGAAGCCCGGGGCGAACGCCTGCGGCGGCTGCCATGCGGGGATCGACTTCGCGAACGGCGTCGGCCACCCGAAGCAGACGGACGACAGCGCCTGCGCGAACTGCCACCAGCCCGACAGCGGCGTCGAGTTCGACGCCTCGATCAAGGGCGCGCACACCCTCCTCCTCGAGTCGAAGCAGCTCAAGGGCCTCAAGGCCGAGATCCTCGGCGTCGCGAACACGGCCCCCGGCCAGAACCCGGTCGTCACGTTCAAGCTCTCCGACTCGACGGGCGTCCTCGACCCGAAGCCCTTCGGCTCGAACGCGAACGTCCTCCTCGCCGGCCCGACGACGGACTACGCGACCTGGCCGAACATCCGTGAGAGCGTCTCCACGGCGACGTTCGACGGCACGAAGGCCGTCTACACGATGAAGTGGAAGGTCCCGGCCGACTTCAAGGGGACGATCACCTACTCGATGGACGTCCGCCGCTCGGTCACGGTCAACGGCGTCACGTTCAACGAGGGCGCGTTCAACCCGATCTTCAACGCCGCCGCGACGGGCTCCGTCGTCCCGCGCCGGGCGGTCGTCACCCAGGCCAAGTGCCTCGCCTGCCACGACTGGCTGCCGCTCCACGGCGGGCAGCGCCTCGCGGTCGCCGAGTGCCTCCTCTGCCACAACCCGCCGAGCGACGACAGCTCGCGCCGGACGAGCGCCGCCGACAAGGTCCCCGAGTCGATCCAGATGGCCCGCATGATCCACCGGATCCACACGGGCGAGGAGCTCACGCAGCCCTACACGATCTACGGCTACGGCGGCACCCCGTACGACTTCACGGAGGTCCTCTACCCGGGCGACCGCCGCAACTGCACGGCGTGCCACGCCTCCGCCGCGACGGCGAACCTGCCGGCTCCGACGGGGGCCCTCAACGTCGTCACGCAGAGGGACTACTTCACGCCGCAGGGGCCGGGGACGGCCGCCTGCCTCGGCTGCCACGACACGCGCGACGCCGCCGCCCACGCCTACCTGAACACCGCGGTGTTCGGCGAGGCCTGCGGCGCCTGCCACGGCGCGAACTCCGAGTGGTCCGTCACGAAGGTCCACGCCCGCTAAACGCTTGAGGACGCCCGCCTCCCGGCGAACCGGGGGGCGGGCCTCCCGCCGGGCGCGCGTGCCGCGCCCGGCGGAGAGAGGACTGAGATGGTGAAACGAATCCTCGGCCTCACCGGCCTCGTTCTCCTGGTCCTCGGGGTGACGTGGATTGGTGGACCGGCCCTCGCCGCGGACGCGCCGAGCTGCGGCGACTGCCACGAGCAGTCGAAGTCTTTCGGCGCGAACCCGCACGGGCGGGCGGCCTGCGAGCTTCCCGGCGACGCGGCCTGCGCGAGCTGCCACGGCGACGGGAAGGCCCACATGGAGGCGGGCGGCGACAAGTCGCTCATCAAGGGCCTCCGCGGCGCCGAAGGCGCCGAGACCTGCCTCACGTGCCACGACGTCACCACCGAGCACACCTCCTTCCGTGACGGCGTCCACGGCTCCTCCGGGGCCGCGACCTGCCTCACCTGCCACTCCGTCCACACGCCCCACGCGAAGGAGCCGAACCTCCTCGCGAAGCGCCAGACGGAGCTCTGCGCCTCCTGCCATCCGGGCCAGACGACCTCGATGCGGAGCAAGGCGTACGTCCACCACCTCGACCGCGGCGGCTTCACCTGCGCCTCCTGCCACGACCCGCACGGGCGGGCGGGCGAGGGCGCGCTGAAGCTCACGCGGCAGGGCGGGCTCCCGTGCCTCTCCTGCCACACCGACAAGAAGGGCCCCTTCGTCTACGAGCACGCGGGCCCGACGACGGGCGGCATGACGGGCGGCTGCCTCACCTGCCACGAGCCGCACGGCTCGAACAACCCGAAGCTCCTGACCCGCTCCCGGATCGACCTCCTCTGCCTCGAGTGCCACTCGACGCTCGCGGCGGACGCCCTGGGCTCGCAGCCCCCGGCGACCCACAACCTGTCCCTCCCGCGCTGGCGGAACTGCACGACCTGCCACGTGGCGGTCCACGGCTCCAACCGGTCGCCGAAGCTGCTGAAGTAGGAGGGACCGGAGATGCGCACGAATCGACTCCTCCTCGCCGGCCTCCTTCCGGCGCTCCTCTTCTGCGGCGCGGCCGCCGCACAGGACGTCCCGCTCGACGTCGAGCTCGGCTACCGCTGGACCGACGTCACCGGCAACGACGAGATGTTCAAGAGCCAGATCGACGAGCGCGAAGGGCTGCAGCTTCGCGCCCTCTCGTACGGGCTCGGCGACATCCGCGACACGAACCTCATCGACCACTTCCGCATCGACGCGGCCGACCTCGGCATCGGGCCGAACGGCCTCCTCCGCCTCGAGGCGGGGCGGACCGGCTTCTGGAAGCTGAACGCCTCGTACCGGCGGACCGAGCGCTACTCGAACCTCCCGACGGTCGCGAACCCCTTCCTCGAGAAGGGGAGCCTCGAGAGCCAGCACGCCTACGACCGGACGAGGAACTCCGTCGACGTCGACCTCGAGCTCCTCCCGGGCAAGAAGGTCCGGCCGCTCCTCGGCTTCAGCTACGGACGCCTCTCGGGGCCCGGCCTCACGACGGTCCACGTCGGCGAGGACGACTTCCTCCTCGCGCAGGACGTGAAGGAGAAGGACACCGAGTACCGCGTCGGCGTCGCGTTCGACGCGGGCGCCTTCTCGGGCCAGGTCGTCCAGGGCTGGCGGCAGTTCCGCGGCGAGGAGCGGCTGACGCTCGCGACGGGCGCGGGCGCCGGCAACAACTCCACGACGATCCTCGGCGTTCCCGTCACCCTCTCCTCGCTCAGCCGGAGCGCGAAGACCGACGTCGACACGCCGGTCACCTCGGCCGTCGTCACGGGCAAGCTCGGCAAGGCGGTCCGTCTCACCGGGACCTACGTGCGGGCCAAGGCCGACGGCGACGACTCCGAGGCCGAGCAGCTCGCCGGGAGCCTCGTCTCCTACGAGGTCCTCCGCTACTTCAAGAGCCTCGCGGAGCTCTCGACCGCGTCGACGGAGGCGCTCTCCTGGCGCGGGAGCCTCCGCGCCGACGTCCACGTCGCCAAGGGGTTCGACGTCTCGGCGGGCTTCACGCGGCGCAGCCGCGAGCTCGACGGCTTCGGCCTCGTGAACGACCTCTACGGCACCACGACGACGTTCAGCGGGTTCGACCCGCGCGACGTCACGACGATCCTGGAGTCCGAGACCCGCATGGAGCGCGAGGAGGACATCTTCGACCTCCGCGCGAGCCTGAAGGTCCTCGGGCCGTTCTCGGTGCGCCTCGGCATCGCCGAGAACCGCGCCGACATCTCGGTCGTCAACGACGCCTCCGAGATCGTCGTCCCCGGCAACCAGGGGGGCCGGTACGAGCGGCGGGTCCGCACGTACGACGGCGGCCTCCTCTTCAAGCACGAGGGCCTCACCCTCGGCGCCGACTTCACGCGGCAGGAGGCCGACGAGGCCGTCGTCCGGACGGACTTCCTCGACCGCGACCGCGTCCGCGTGCGCGGCGCCTGGGCGCCGGCCGAGTGGTTCCGCATCGGTGCGACGGCCGAGAAGGTCGACACCTCGAACGACGACGCCGGCTACGGCTACGACGGCGAGCTGAGCACCTGGGCGGGCGACCTCGAGGTCGGCCCGTGGAAGTGGCTCCGCGTCCGCTTCGGGGCCGGGCGCTTCGACGGCGACAGCACCATCGGCTATCGGATCCCCCAGACCTGGGGCGACGCGACCTCGGCGTACCGCGAACGCGGGGACACGCTCGAGGGCGGCGTCACCCTCGACGTCAAGCCGTTCCGGATCGAGGCTCTCCTCCGCCGGTTCGAGAACGAGGGCAGCTTCCCCTACGAGCTCGACCGGGCACGCGTCCGCGCCGACCTCGAGTTCTCCAAGCTCGTGGGCATCGCGGCGGAGTGGGACCTCGACGACTACACCGAGAAGGAGCGTTCCTACGGCTCCGGGGCCGACTTCCGGGCGAACCGGTTCGGCCTCTATCTGAGGATTCACCCGTAGTCGCCGCTTCTTCCCGGGGCCCTTCGCGCCCCCGCCGAAAGGCGGGGGCGCTTCTTCTCTGACGGGCCGATCGCGACGGCGTCGGCCCGGACCCGTGGGCGCCGCGGCGGGGACCGGGCCGGCGCGGCGCCGGACCCCGGCTCCTCTACCTCATCGCCTCCATCGGCGAGAGGCGGGCCGCCCGCATCGCGGGGTAGAGGCCGAAGACGAGCGCGAGGCCGAGCGCGACGCCCCAGGCGACGAGGAGGCCGACCGGGTTCACGACGAGGCCCCAAGGGAAGAAGTGGGAGAGCTTCTGGCAGAGGAAGGCCCCGCCGAGCGTCCCGAGGAGCGCGCCGAGCGAGGCGAGGACGAGGGCCTCGAGGAGGAACTGGACGAGGATCTCCGTGTCGGAGGCTCCCATCGCCTTGCGCAGCCCGATCTCGTACCGCCGCGAGGCGTAGGAGATGAGCATGACCGAGAGGACGCCGACGCCGCCGACGAGGAGGACGGTCCCCGCGAGGGCGGAGACGATGACCCGCCAGGACCGCATCTCCTCCAGGAACTGCGCGTAGGCCTTCGCGGCCTCGGCGTCGAGGTCCTTGATCTCGGTGTCCTCGATGCCGTGGTGCGCCTGGCGCGCCCGGGAGAGGACGAGGGACGAGACCTCCTCGAGGTCGCTCTTGTCGCGGAGCTTCACCGCGACCTGCGTCAGCCTCCGGTCCGGGTCGAGGCGGACGACGTAGGTCTCGAGCGGGACCATGAGCCCGTTCGCGTCGTAGTAGAGCTCCTCGGTGAAGACCATCAGCGGGGCGAGGACGCCGACGATCCGCCAGGGGACCCCTTCGACGACGACGTCCCTGCCGACGGGGTCCGCCCCGCCGAAGAGCTTCGATGCGAGCGTCGCGCCGACGACGGCGACGGTGCTCCGCCTCCGCGCGTCGTCGGCCGTGAGGCCGCGGCCGAGCGAGACGGGGCGGTTCATGAAGACGGCGTAGTCGGGCGTGAGGCCGGTGACGAAGACCCGTTCCGTCCCGCCGGCGACGCGGACCGTCGTCCGCTTCGTCGCCCGCGGGAGGAACGCGGCGACCTTCGGGTGGGGAACCGTGATGCGGGAGAGGTCGTCGAAGCGGAGCCCCGGAGACATCGCGAACCGCTTCTGGTCCTCCGTCGTCTTCGGCTCGCGCGCCTGGAGGACGGCGGTCCCGTCCCACGCCATCCCGGCGAAGCCGGTCGAGACCTTGTCGAGGACCCCGTCGATGACCGACGTCAGGACGACGAGCGTGAAGACGCCGAGCATCAGGAGCGTCAGCGTCAGGACCGAGCGGAGCTTGTGGGACCAGAGCTCGAGGAAGCCGCCGCGGACGACCTCGAGGCCGAGGTCGAGGCGGGCGGCGAGAGAGTCGCGCCGGTCCTTCCGGGGGGCGCCGGCCGCGAGCGGCAGGGCGAGGGTCTCGGGCCGGCTACTCATATCTCAGAGCTTCGCTCGCCGGGGGGCTCGGCTTCGCGCGCCCCCCGGACCCCCGACGGATTCCATTGCGTTCACTCATATCTCAGAGCTTCCATGGGCGAGAGACGGGAGGCCTTCCAGGCCGGGTATAGGGCGAAGAGGAAGCCGAAGGCGCTCGCGACGAAGAAGGCCGCGGCGAAGCTCCCGGGCGCGAGGAAGAGGGGGATGTCGAGGAAGACGCAGATCCCCTTCGAGAACGCGACGCCGAGGACGAGGCCGACGAGGCTGCCGAGGCCGGTCAGGAGGAGCGCCTCCGTCATGAAGCTCTTGAAGACCTCGCGGCCCGAGGCGCCGATCGCCATCCGCACGCCGACCTCGCGGACCCGCTCCCCGAGGCTCGCGAGCTGGATGTTCACGTTCACCATCCCGCCCCCGATGAGGGAGAGGATCCCGGCGAGCATGAAGATCATGTTGTAGACCTGCCCCTGGCTCTCGCGCTTGCGGATCCGGGCCGCGATGTCGTCGATCCGCACGTCGTCCTGCTGGCGGTGGTTCGCCTTCAGGAGCGAGGCGAGGTCGCGGGAGAAGCCCTCCATGAGGCTCAGCTCGGGGATCTTGAACGTCACGCGGTCGACCCTCTCGTAGCGGTCGCCGTTCATCCGCGCGGCGACGAGGGCGGCCGGCACGGCGACGATCCGGTTCCGCCAGGCCATCGCGTTCGGCTCGCCGTCCCTCCACCGGAAGACGAGCTCGCGCAGGACGCCCACGACGACGACCGGCACGTCGCCGACACGGACCGACTGTCCGACGGCGGCGCCGGACGGGAAGAACGCGGCGGCCGCCTCCGCGCCGAGGAGGCAGACGGGGGCGCCCGCGGCGAGCTCCGTCGAGGAGAAGGCGCGCCCCTCTTCGACGTCGTAGCCGTTCAGGGGGAGGAAGTCGCCGCCGATCCCGCTCACCGGACGCTCCTGGTCGGCGTACGGCGACCGGACGCGGGCGCGGGCGAAGCGCTGGACGCTCGTGGCGTGGACGGCCTTCCGATTCATCCCCTCGCCGTCGACGGCGTCGGCGTTCCGGAGGCCGAGGTTCGCGCGCTGCAGGGCCGTCGGGTTCCCGTCGCTCAGGGCGGCCGCGGGCTGGACGTTCAGCCGCTCGATGCCGCCGAGCTTGCGCCAGCGCTCGTCGGAGCGCCTCTGGCTCGAGTCGGAGATCGCGAACCCGCCGAGGACCGAGGCGACGCCGACCATGATGCCGAGCCCCTGGAGGGCCGATCGGCCGAGGTTCTCCCGGATCTCGATCCAGGCCTCGGCGACTCGCTGGCGGAAGGCGCCGGAGAGACGCACGTCAGGCCGCCTCCGCCTCGGGGAGGCGGATCAGGCCGTCGTGGAGCTCGACGCGCCGCTCGGCGAGGGCGGCGATCGAGGGGTCGTGCGTCACGAGGACGACGGTGTGCCCCTGGGCGTGGAGGTCGCGGAAGAGGGCGAGGACCTCGGCGCCGGTCTTCGAGTCGAGGGCGCCCGTCGGCTCGTCCGCGAGGAGGAGGGCCGGGCGGTTCGCGAGCGCGCGGGCGATCGCGACGCGCTGCCGCTGGCCGCCCGAAAGCTCGGCGGGGAGGCGCCCCGCCTTCTCCGGGATCCCGACCTTCTCGAGGAGCTCGAGGGCCCGGGCGCGCCGCTCGCGGCCGCCGACGCCGGCGTAGAGCATCGGGAGCTCCACGTTGCGCGCGACGGTCGCCTTCGGCAGGAGGTTGTAGGTCTGGAAGACGAAGCCGACCTTCTCGTTGCGGATGCGCGCGAGCGCGCCGCCGGAGAGCCCCTCGACGGCCTGACCGTCGAGCGCGTAGGTGCCGTCCGTCGGCGAGTCGAGGCAGCCGAGGATCGCCATCAGGGTCGACTTGCCCGAGCCGGAGGGGCCGACGAGCGCGACGAACTCCCCGCGGCGGACCTCGAGGTCGATGCCGCGGAGGGCGTGCACGGCGTTCCCGTTCAGGCCGAAGACCTTCGTGAGGCCGCGGGTCGCGATGACGGCGTCCATTCTCAGTTGTCCTCGTCCTTCTCGACCTTCTTGCGGGTCGGGTCCTCGAGGCAGACCTTGTCTCCGGGGGTGAGGCCCGCGAGGACCTCGACGCGCTCGAGCGTCGCGATGCCGGCCTTCACCGGGACGGGGTTGAAGTAGTCCTTCCAGTTCTCCGAGAGCCAGACGAACTTCGCGCGGCCCGAGAGGCCCTCCTTCGCCTTCGCGACGGCCTTCGGGTCGAGGTCCTTCTTCAGGACGAAGGCGACCGTCTCCCCCTCGCGCTTCTGGAGCGCCTCGAGCGGGAGCGAGAGCGCCTTCGCCCTCTTCTCGCCGAGGATCTCGACGTTCGCGCTCATCCCGGTCCGGAAGGCGTCGCCGAGCTCGTCGAGGGCGACCTCGATCTCGAAGACCTTCACCTTCTCGACGAGCGTCGCGGCCGGGGCGACGAAGCGGACCTTCCCGCCGAAGACCTTCTGCGGGTAGGCGTCGAGCGTGATCCTCACGGGCTGGCCGACGCCGACCTTCGCGATGTCGACCTCGTTCAGGTTCACCTTCACGATGAGCGACTTCAGGTCGGCGACGGTGAAGAGGACCGTCCCGGCGTTGAAGGAGGAGACCCCCGAGGTGACCGTCTCGCCGAGCTCGACGCCCCGCTTGATGACGACGCCCGTCATCGGGCTCGCGACCCGGGCGACCTGCGAGGAGGCGGCGGAGGAGATCGGGATGCCGTGGTCCTCGACGATCCGGTAACGGGTCCGCGCCGCCTTGAGCGACTCGGCGGCGACGTCGCGCCGGGCGACGTAGTCCTTCAGCGTCTCGTGCCCGACGAGGCCGGCGTCCCACAGCGCCTGCTGGGCGCGCAGCTGCCGCTCCGCGTCCTTCAGCCCCAGCTCGGCCTGCGTCACCGCGGCCGAGACCTCCGAGAGGGACTGGGCCTGAGTGACGTCGGGCTCCACCTCGGCGAGGACGTCGCCCGCCTTGACGACCGCTCCCTCGCGGACGTTCAGCTTCACGACGCGCCCGGAGACGACCGACTTCACGTCGACCTTCGTGACCGGGTCGACGACCCCGACCTCCCTCACGCTCACCTGCAGGTCCTCCGCGGTGACGGTCCCGAGCCGGAACGGCAGGCTCTCGGCCGCGGCGCCGGGCTTCTCCTTGCCGTTGCGCGAGGCGAAGACGACGCCGGCGCCGACGAGCGTGATTCCGAGGGCCGAGACGAGGATCCACTTCTTCTGCATGGCGCGCACTCCGAGATCGTCGATCCCTTGAACGGGTTCGTGTCCCTTCGGGCGGGAGATTCCGTCGAAGGTCGAAAAGGCGATACGGCGGGTGGGCGGGAAGGTTCGGAGGAGGGGGAGACCCGAGGCGAAACGTCACACCGGAGCGACGGGAGGGCGGCATCGGGGCGCGCTTCGGGTATGTTCCGCGCCATGTCCCGCCCGGTCGCGATCGCCACGGGCCTCCTCGCGGCCCTCCTCGCCTCCTTCCCGGCGAGAGCGCTCGACCCGGCGAAGGCGATCACGCAGTACCGGCACGAGGTCTGGCGCGCGCGTGACGGTCTGCCGCAGAGCTCCGCCGAGGCGCTCGTCCAGTCGCGGGACGGCTACCTCTGGATCGGAACGCAGGAGGGCCTCGCCCGGTTCGACGGGGCGCGCTTCGTCGTCTTCGACAGGGCCTCGACGCCGGAGCTCAGGCACAACCGCGTCCTGGCGCTCCTGGAGGACCGCGGCGGGCGGCTCTGGGTCGGCACGGAGGGGGGAGGCCTGAGCGTCCTGCAGGAGGGGCGGTTCCGGACCTACGGCCGCGCCGAAGGTCTCGACGGCGAGATCGTCAAGGCCCTCGCCGAGGACGCGGACGGGACGCTCTGGATCGGCACCGAGGCCGGCCTCCGGTGTCGCGAGGAGGGAGCTTTCTCGAGCCGTGGCGAGCGCGACGGCCTGCCGGCCGGAGGCGTCCGGGCGCTCGCCGTGGACGCGGCGGGGACGCTCTGGGTCGGGACGGAGCGGGGCGTCTTCCGGCGAGAGGCCCGTCGATTCGTCCCGGCGGGGCCGCCGGAGGCCGTCCTCGCCCTCCACGCGTCGGCGGACGGCACCCTCCTCGTCGGGACGACGCACGGCCTCCTCCTCCTCCACGACGGCCGGACGAGGGCGCTCGGTCTCGCGGACGGGCTCCCCGGGGAGTCGGTGAACTGCCTCCTCAAGGACCGGCGCGGCACCGTCTGGATCGGCACCTCGGGCGGGCTCGCCCGCTGGGCCTCAGGCCGCGTCTCGACCTTCACTCCGGCCCAGGGGCTCTCGAACGGCAACGTCCTCGCGCTCCTCGAGGACCGAGAGGGGACGCTCTGGGTGGGGACCCAGGACGGCGGCCTGAACAAGCTCTCCGACTCCTCCTTCACGCCGTGGGGCGCGAGGGAGGGGCTCTCGGCGGACGTCGCGTGGGCCGTCTTCGTCGACCGCGACGGAGCCGTCTGGTCCGGCACCGACAGCGCCGGCGTGAACGTCCGTCGCGGCGAGAGCGTCACCGTGATCGGGACGGCCGAGGGGCTCGCCGCGCCGGGCGTCCAGGCGATCTGGCAGCACCCCGACGGCTCCGTCTGGCTCGGCACCCGCGGGGGAGGCGTCGCCGTCGTCCGGGGCGGGCGCGTCGTGAGGACGCTCCGGAGGGCGGACGGCCTCGCGAGCGACTCGATCTGCGCGATCACGGGGACGCGCGACGGGAGCGTCTTCCTCGGCTCGCGCGGAGGCGGCCTGACGCGGATCGGCCCCGACGGGGCCTTCCGGCGGTACGGCCCGGAGGACGGCCTCCTGAACGGGACGGTCCACGCCCTCCACGAGGACCGAGCCGGGGCGCTCTGGATCGGGACGAACGGCGCGGGGCTCTTCCGCTTCGACGGCGGGCGCTTTGCGCGGTTCTCGAGGGAGCAGGGCCTCTCGATCGGAATCGTGAATACGATCCACGAGGAGGGGGACGGGACGCTCTGGGTCGGCACCTACGGCGGGGGGCTGAACCGCTTCCGCGATGGCCTCTTCACGGCGGTGACGACGCGCGAGGGGCTCTTCGACGACGCCGTCTTCTCGATCCTCCCGGACGGGAGGGGGAACCTCTGGATCTCCTGCAACCGCGGCGTCTACGCCGTCTCGCTCCGCGAGCTCGACGCCCTCGCCCGCGGCGACGCCCGCCGGGTCTCCTGCCGGCCGTTCGGCGTCGAGGACGGCATGCGGAACCGCGAGTGCAACGGCGCGAACCAGCCGGCCGGCGCCCGCGGCCCCGACGGCCTCCTCCACTTCCCGACGATCGAGGGGGTCGTCGCGGTCGACCCCGCGGCCCTCCACCGAAACGCGGTCCCCCCGCTCGTCAAGGTCGAAGAAGTCGCGGTCGACGAGATCGCGAGGGAGGCGGGCGCCTTCCTCGAGCTCGCCCCCGGGGCGGAGCGATTCGAGTTCCACTACACGGCCCTCTCGCTCCGCGTCCCGACGCGCGTGAAGTTCCGCGTGAGGCTCGAGGGGGCCGACCACGATTGGGTCGACGTCGGGACGCGCCGGACCGCCTGGTACACGAACCTCTCGCCCGGCTCCTACACGTTCCGGGTCGTCGCGTCGAACGAGAGCGGCGTCTGGAACGAGGGGGAGGCGACCTTCTCCTTCCGCCTTCGCCCGCGCCTCGACCAGCGCCCGTTCTTCTGGCTCCTCGTCGGGTCGCTCGGCCTCGCGTTCGCCTACACCGGCTACCGCTTCCGCGTCGCGAGCCTCGAGGCGCGCGAGAGGGAGCTCGTCGAGGTCGTCGAGGAGCGGACCCGGAGCCTCCGCGACGAGAAGGAGCGGACCGAACGCGCCCTGCGGGACGCGGAGCGCGAGCGGGAGCGGGCGGAAGCGGCCTCGCGCGCCGCCGAGGAGGCGAACCGGACGAAGAGCCACTTCCTCGCGGCGACGAGCCACGAGCTGAGGACCCCGTTGAACGCGATCCTCGGCTACAGCGAGATCCTCTCGGAGGAGATCGCGGAACGCCGGATCGAGGGGCTCGCTCCCGACGTCGAGAGGATCCACGCGGCCGGGCGGCACCTCCTCGGCCTCATCAACGACATCCTCGACCTCTCGCGCCTCGAGGCGGGGAAGCTCGAGCTCGCCCCGGAGGAGTTCGACCTCGCGCCTCTCCTCGCCGAGGTCGCCGAGACGATGCGCCCGCTCGTCGAGCGGAACCGGAACCGTCTCGTCGTGGACGGGGCGGACGGGGCGGGGCGCCTCTGGGCCGACCCGACCCGGGTCCGCCAGATCCTCCTGAACCTCCTCGCGAACGCCGCGAAGTTCACGCACGACGGGGAGGTCGCCTTCAAGATCCGCCGCGCGGAGGGGTCGGCCGGCCCGCGCGTCGTCTTCACCGTGACGGACACCGGGATCGGGATGACCGAGGAGCAGGTCTCGCGCCTCTTCCGGGACTTCGAGCAGGCCGACCCCCAGGTCGCCCGGCGCTACGGCGGCACGGGGCTCGGCCTCGTCATCACCCGCCGCCTCGCCCGGATGATGGGCGGCGACGTCGTCGTCGGGAGCCGGCCGGGGGAGGGCTCGACCTTCACGGTCGACCTACCGGTCCTCGGCGGTCCGGATTCGGCCGTCCCGGAGAGGCGTTCTCAGGATTTCGTGTAAAATGTAGCTCCGACCCCAAGGGGGTTCCGGGGGCCTCCGGAGCGGCCTAGAATGCGGCTCAAGGAGACTCCCTCTATGGCGAAAGGCGTACGTCGGCTCGCGATCATCGGCGCTGCGGGCCGGGATTTCCACAACTTCAACACGACCTACCGCGACGACCCCGCCACCGAGGTCGTCGCGTTCACCGCCACCCAGATTCCCGGCATCGCCGGACGCCGCTATCCCGTCGAGCTCGCGGGCCCCCGCTACCCGCAGGGAATCCGGATCGTCCCGGAGGACGACCTCGAGCGCCTCATCCGCGACGAGCGGATCGACGCCTGCGTCTTCTCCTACTCGGACGTCTCCCACGAGACGGTCATGCACCTCGCCTCGCGCTGCATCGTCGCGGGGGCGGACTTCGAGCTCCTCTCGAACGACCGGACGATGATCCCGTCGATGGTCCCCGTCGTCGCGATCACGGCGGTGAGGACGGGCGCCGGGAAGAGCCAGACGACCCGCTACGTCTCGTCGATCCTCAAGAAGCTCGGCAAGAAGGTCGTCGCGATCCGCCACCCGATGCCGTACGGCGACCTCGCCGCGCAGGCCTGCCAGCGCTTCGCGAGCTACGCGGACCTCGACCACCACAAGTGCACGATCGAGGAGCGCGAGGAGTACGAGCCGCACATCGACAACGGCTTCATCATCTACTCGGGCGTCGACTACGGTCAGATCCTGAAGGCGGCCGAGTCGGAGGCCGAGGTCATCCTCTGGGACGGCGGCAACAACGACCTGCCGTTCTACCGCCCCGACCTCCACATCTGCATCGCCGACCCGCTCCGCCCGGGCCACGAGATGCTCTTCCACCCGGGCGAGGCGAACTTCCGGCGCGCCGACGTCGTCGTCATCAACAAGTGCGACTCGGCCGAGGCGAAGGCGATCGAGGCGATCGAGGCCGTCGCGGCGAAGGTGAACCCGAAGGCGCGCGTCCTCCGCGCGAACTCCCCGGCGAGCTGCGACAAGCCCGAGATGGTGAAGGGCAAGCGCGTCCTCGTCATCGAGGACGGCCCGACGCTCACCCACGGCGGCATGACCTACGGCGCCGGCGTCGTCGCCGCGAAGCGCCTCGGCGCCGGCGAGATCGTCGACCCGACCCCGTTCGCCGTCGGCTCCATCAAGGCGACCTACGAGAAGTACCCGAACGCCCGCGGCATCCTGCCGGCGATGGGCTACAGCCCGCTCCAGATCGAGGAGCTCGAGGCGACGATCGAGAAGACGCCGTGCGACCTCGTCCTCTCCGGGACGCCGATCGACCTGACCCGCGTCCTGAAGATCGGCAAGCCGGCGGCCCGCGTCCGCTACGAGCTCGAGCCGCTCGTCCCCGGCCTCCTCGAGGAGGAGATCCGGAAGATCCTCCGCTAGCCCGAACCCTTCGTCCCCGTTCCCGGACGGCCCGCGGCACGCGTCGCGGGCCTCTTTTTCGTTTCGGGGCCGGCGGGCCGGTCCCTCCGGGGTTGAACTTCCCCCCGGGCGGGACGTAGAAGGGGGAGATGGGGACGCGCCGCGCCTGGATGGACCTCGCCAAGGAAACGGTCGACTCCTTCGACTCGCGCGACGTCGCGGACCTCTACACCGTCGAGTGGGCCGAGGCGCGCGACGTCCTCCTCTCCGAGCACCGGGCGGCGATCGAGCAGGAGCGCTCCGGCTTCCGACGCGGCCTCCTGAAGGCGAGCGCGCTCCTCCACGGTCTCGTCCGGCGGCTCTCCCCGCCCCGGCGCCTCGTCGTCCTCTTCGTTCTCCTCGGGTTCCTCCTCTCGACCGTCAAGCTCATCGGCCGCGACTGGCCCGCGGACGCCGACGGGACCGTCTTCTCGCTCCTCCTCTGCCTCTTCCTCCTCCTCGTCCTCCTCGGCCTCGAGCTCGTCGACAAGCTCCGCTTCCGCGACGAGCTCGTCATGGCCCGCCAGCTCCAGGCCGAGCTCGTCCCCCAGGCCCTCCCGGCCGTCCCCGGCTACGAGCTCGGCGCCTTCAACCGCGTCGCGAACACGGTCGGCGGGGACATATACGAGTTCCTGCCGCTCCCCGACGGCCGTCTCGCAGTCCTCTTCGGCGACGCCTCGGGGCACGGGATGGCCGCCGGTCTCGTCATGGCGGTCGCCCACACGGCCTGGCGCCTCCAGGTGGAGAAGGACCCGGCGCCCGCCGCGGTCCTCGAGACGCTGAACCGCGTCCTCTGCCGGACGGGGAGCTGCCGGACCTCGGGCCCGCGGCAGTTCTTCGCCGGCGTCGCGCTCCTCCTCGCGCCGGACGGGAGCTTCACGGCCGCCGTCGCCGGCCACCCGCCGATGCTCCGGGTCGACGCGCACGGCACCGTCGTCGGCCGCTTCGGCCGGGGCGCCTACCCGCTCGGCGTCAAGGAGGGGCAGGCGTACGCCGTCGAGGAGGGGCAGCTGCCTCCTGGCGAGTCGCTCGTCCTCCACTCCGACGGCCTCCACGAGGCGCGCGACGCGCGCGGGGTCGAGTTCGGCGACGCGCGCATCCTCTCCGTCCTCCTCCGGACGGCCGGCCAGGGGGCCGGCTCCGTCGTCGCGGCCCTCGCGAACGAGGTCCTCTCCTTCCTCGGGCGCAAGCCGATCGGCGACGACGTCTCCATCGCCGTCCTCCGCCGCCTCCCCGCCTGATCAGACGACCCGCGCCGCGGCCCGCTCGAGGCGGTCCATGACGGCGCGGAGGAGGCCGCGGCGGGGGAGGGCGTAGGCGAGGAGGAGGCTCCCGCGGCGCGTCGTCCGGAGGGCGTCGAAGAGGCGGTGCGCGACCTCCTCGGGCGTGCCGCCGAGCCGGACGGGGCGCGTGCCCGGGAAGAGCTGCGCGTCGGCGTCGGCGCAGAGGAGGAGCGCCGACGGGTCGGCCGCGAGCGCCTCGCGGAGGGCGCCGGCGCGGGAGCGCCGGAAGAGGACGAGGGGCCGGGCCGGGGCGTAGTGGCGGTGGCGCATTCCGGGGCTCTCGGCGCGCGCGCGGGCCCGCGTCGCGACGACGAGGCCGGGGAGGACGGCGCGGAGCGCCTCGACGGGGATCGCCCCGAGGCGGAGGACGCGCGGCGGGTCGCCGAGGGAGACGACGGTCGACTCGAGGCCGTGGCGGGCCGGCCCGCCGTCGAGGACGAGGAGGTCGGGGAAGTCGCCGGCGACGTGCGCGGCGCGCGTCGGGCTCGGCCGGCCCGAGCGGTTCGCGCTCGGCGCCGCTACGGGCACGCTTGCGGCCTCGATGAGCGCGAGCGCGACGGGGTGGTCGGGGACGCGGACGGCGACCGTCGCGAGGCCGGCCGTGACCGCGCCGGGGACGGCCTTCGTCTTCGGAAGGACGAGCGTCAGCGGCCCGGGCCAGAAGCGCTTCGCGAGCGCCCTCGCCGCCGGGGGGAGCGCGCGGACGAGCCCCCGGAGCATCGGGAGCCCCGTCACGTGGACGATGAGCGGGTTGTCGTCGGGCCGCCCCTTCGCCTCGAAGACGCGGCGCACCGCGTCGGGGTCGAGCGCGTTCGCACCGAGGCCGTAGACGGTCTCGGTCGGGAAGGCGACCGGCTCGCCCCGCCGGAGAGCGGCGGCGGCGCGGCGGATCGCGGCGGGCGTCGGGGGGAGGAGCACGGCGGGCGCGGAGTCTACGCGCGTTCGGGCAGAATGAGGCCGCGCGCGGGCGCGCCGAGGAGGCGGGATGGCGAAGAGGGCGGCCTCGCCGGGGAAGGCGATCCGGGAGGCGTGGGAGCGCTGCCGGAGGCTCCCCGCGGGCGAGAGGCTCTTCAGCTGGGCGCTCGGGCGGATGGTCCCCTACTCCGGCTCGATCGGGGCGGTCGTGCGCGAGCTCGCGCCGGGGCGGGCGCGGGTCGAGCTCGCGGACCGGCGGAAGGTGCGGAACCACCTCGACTCGATCCACGCCGTCGCCCTCATGAACCTCGCCGAGCTCTCCACCGGCCTCGCGCTGAACGCCGGGCTCCCCGACGACGCGCGGGCGATCCTCGTCCGCCTCTCGATCGACTACGCGAGGAAGGCCCGCGGGACGCTCGTCTCCGAATGCGCGATCGAGCCCCCGCGGACGAGCGAGCGGCGCGAGGTGGAGGTCGCGGCCGAGATCCGCGACGCGGCGGGGGAGGTCGTCGCGAGGGCCACGGCCCGCTGGCTCGTCGGGCCGGCGGACGGACGATAGGGCCGTGTCCCGCGCTCCCCGCCTCGTCCGCGTCGGGCTCCTCCTCGTCCTCGCCCTCTCCGCCGTCCTCGCGGTCGGCGACGCGCGGCGCGACGGGGTCACGGCGGACGAGCCGATCCACCTCGCGGCCGCCGTCGTCCAGGCGAAGCACGGGAGCTGGTCCGTGAACGTCGAGCTCCCGCCGCTCGCCAAGGAGCTCTGGGGGCGGGCGGCGCTCCGCGCCGGGGCGGTCGACGACCCGCCGCTCTCGTTCCGCTCCCTCTTCCTCTCGGCCCGCGCCCGGCTCTTCGCGTCCGCGGACCCGCTCCGCGTCCTCCTCGCGGCGCGCCTCGTCACCGTCGCGTTCCTCGTCGCGCTCCTCGCCTTCGCGGCGCGGGCCGCGGGCGGGGGCGAGGCGGGGCTCCTCGCCGCGGCGCTCCTCGCGGGGCAGACGGCGCTCGTCCCGCACGGGCACCTCGTCACGTCCGACGTGCCGGCCGCGGCGCTCGTCGCCGCGGCCGTCTGGGCGACGCTCTCGCTCCAGGAGAAGCCGGCGGCGCTCCGCCTCCTCGCCGCGGCCCTCGCCTCGGCCGCGGCGATCGCGACGAAGCAGACCGCCCTCGTCCTCCTCCCGCTCCTGCCTCTCCTCCTCCTCCCCGCGCTCCGCGCCTCGCGCGACCCGAAGGAGACGCGCCGCCTCGTCCTCCTCCTCGCCGGTCTCCCGATCGTGACGGTCGCCCTCCTCGCGCTCCTCCTCCGCCCGGTCACCGCGGGCGAGGCCGGCCTCCTCCCGACGCTCCTCTCGATCTACGGCCTTTCCGGCGGCGACGCGGAGCTCGTGACGCGCGTCGCGGACCTCGACCCGGGGCTCGGCCGCTACGCCCTCTCGACCCTCTTCGTCCTCCGCCAGACGGCCGCGGGGCGGCTCTCCTACTTCCTCGGGGAGGTCTCGACGGACCCCTCGCCCGCCTACCACCTCGTCGCGCTCCTCGTGAAGTCGCCGCTCCCGTGGCTCCTCCTCGTCGCCGCGGGGCTCGTCGCCGCCGCGTTCCGCGCGCCGCTCCGCGCGCGCCTCCTCGTCTTCGCGGGGGCCGCCTTCCTCGCCGCCTCGCTCGGCGGCCCGCGGATCGGCGTGAGGCACCTCGTCCCGGTCGTCGTCCTCTTCTCCGCGGGGGCGGCCGCCGCGATCGGCCCCTCGCTCCTCCGGCGCTCTCCGGCCGCGTACGCCCTCGCGCTCCTCCTCGCCCTCTCGCCGCTCGCGTTCGGGCGCTCGCTCGGCCGGCACGGCCTCGCCGCGCGGCTCTTCGCCGATCCGCCGCTCGCCGACTCGAACCTCGACTGGGGGCAGGACCTCCCGCGCCTCGCCTCGCTCGTCGCGGAGAGGGGCCTCCCCCCCGCCTCCCTCGGCGTCGCCTACTTCGGCGGCGACCTCCCGTCGTACCGGATTCCCGGCTGCGTCGACCTCCTCGCGGCGGACGCGCCGCTCCCCCGGTGGGTCGCCGTCTCGCGGCAGTACCTTCTCGTCGGGCCGGAGACGGCCCTCTTCCGCGACGGACGCGAGCGCGCGGCCCGCGTCCTCGCGGAGCTGAAGGCGCGCGGGGCCGCCGTCGTCGCCCGGGCGGGCGACTCGATCGAGCTCTACGAGGTGCCGGCGGCGAGGTGAGGGGCGGGCCGCGGTGGCGGCCCGAAACGAAGAGCCCCGCCCCGCTCGCGCGGGACGGGGCTCGACGGGCGCCCGGAGGGGCGCGGGAGGGCTCGGGCGGCCTACTTCGGCAGGAGCGTCCGCGGGTCGCCGGTGACGTTGTCGATGAGGGCGACGTAGGCGGCGAAGGCGCCGCCGCTCGTCGAGGTCGTCAGGATGAGCTGCGCGTCGGTGACGTTGCCGGCGTAGCCCATCTCGGTGACGATATTGCCGACCTGGGTCATCCCGAGCGGCGGAAGCGTCCAGCTGCGGGGCGTGCCGAGGCTCGCGCCCGTCGTCGAGAAGAGGAGGACGTCGACCGTCACGGGCGTCGTGCCGCCGTTCGCGAGGACGAGGTTCGACCGCCACTTCCCGGCGACCTGGTTCACGCCGACGATCGACCGGATCGTCCCCGGCGTGATGAGGTCCGAGGCCGCGAAGGCGGGGACGGACTGGCCGAAGGAGCCGGACGGCCGCGTCGCGTCGGGGGTCCAGGTCTGGCCGAGGACGTTCAGCGTCGGGACGTTCGCGGTGACGCGGAGCGCGCCGTACGACTTGTCGGGCTGGGAGAGGACCGTCTCGAGGACGTTCTCGTAGGTGACGGACTGGTTCGACCCGAGGACGAGCTCCTGGCTCTCCGGGCCGTTCGTGCCGTCGACGTCGTGGCCGAGGAACTTGATCCGGAACCGCGCCTCCGCGGCGCCGCGGTTCCCGATGGAGAGGTTCGTCTTCCAGTAGGTCGGGGGGACGCCCGAGGAGCGGGCCGAGGAGGGGAGGAGCCAGCTGTAGCCCGAGCCGCCCGAGGCGAGGCCCCAGCCGATGTCCGACATCAGCTCGTCCGTGACGAGGAGCTGGTGCTGCGCGATCGTGTAGGAGGGCTCCATGATCTCGTTCGGGTAGAGCTCTTTGCTCCAGTGGGAGACGGAGGAGCCCGACTCGGAGGGGTTCGGGGCGTACATCTGCGGGCGGCCGCCGGTCCCGACGCCCGCCTGGAGGACGCCCGAGGCGGCGACGACGGCCGGGCCGTTCCAGAGGAGGTTCGCGGTGTTCGTCGTCGACGTCAGCCGCTCGCCGTCCGTCATCTGGTCCCACGTCTTGCCGGTCGTCGCGTCGTAGAGGTGGACCATGTAGTGGTCGTCGCGGGCGACGCCGTCCGAGCCGGCGAAGCGGGCCCCCGTCGAGCGGCTCACGAAGGTCGTGAAGCCGAGGCCGTGGCCGAGCTCGTGGATGACGACCGTCGCGAAGTCCGACGTCCCCGCCGTCGGCTGGGCGTCGAGGCCGTAGTAGAACTTCCTCGAGAACGCGCAGCTCCCGTCCTCGATGGCGATGTTGAAGTTGGCCTCGATGTCGTTCTCGCCCGGCTCGAGGTCCTCGCCCGCGAGCTTGCTCGCGAGGCCGATCGGGTACCAGGTGTTCGCCCTCGGGGCCCCCTCGAAGTCGGAGTAGACGTACATCGGGCCCGCCGAGGCGAGCGTGGCGCCCGAGGCGCTGCAGTTCATCGCCTTCCACTGCGCCTCGACGCGGATCTCGACGGGGGACTGGACCTTCTCGCCCCAGAAGGCCGCGGCGTACTTCACGACGTTCAGGCGCTGCTCGCCGAGCGTCGTCCCGGGGTTGCCGCCGACGGGCGAGCGCGGGGTCGCGTCGTTGAAGCCGACGCCGGGGTTGTCCATGTTCACGATCGTGATCGTCGCGCCGGAGAGGGGGAGGGCGAACGCGGCGGCGAGGGCCGCGCCGGCGAGAAGGGGCCTAGCGCTCACGGCGGACCTCCGCGGCGGCCGGGGCCTTCTCGTGCTTCGCATCGCACGAGTGCGTGACGCTCCCGTCCGGCTGGACGGTCGCGACCATCTCCATCATGAAGCGGCCGTCGAGGCGGACCCGCTTCCCGCCGGCCTTCGTCCGGCCCGCCTCGACCTTCAGCACCGGGAGGCTCTCGGGCGGCGCGGCCGCGAGCGCTTTCGCCTCCGGCACGACCGGCTTCGGGACGATCTGGCCGGTCGCCGGATCGACGTGGATCTTCATGGCCGAGCCGGCGGCGGGGGCGTCGGGCTTCGGCGTCGCCTTCTCCGTCGCCTCCGCCGCCGCGAGCGGCAGCGAGACGAGCGCCGCGAGGGCGAGGGCGAGGTGGGGGAGCTTCTGTCGCATGATTCCTCCTGCGGGGGCGGATACACCGGGGGGACCGGGCCGCGTCCCCGTGGGTATCCGGAGTCTACGGCAGCCCGGGAGATAGGTATGCTGGGAGTGCCGCCTGGCGGCGAAACCCCATGCCATCGAGCGTCTCCACCCGTTCCTTCCTCGACCTCATCTCGCCCGACTTCGCGGTCCTCAGGGGGCACCCGATCCCCTTCGGCGCGACGCCCTCCTGGAGGGGCGTCAACTTCTCGGTCTACGCGCGCCACGCGACGGCGGTCTCGCTCGTCGTCTTCGCGCCGGGCGAGGAGACGCCGGCCGCCGAGCTCCCGCTCGACCCGCGCTACAACAGGACGGGCGACGTCTGGCACGCGTTCCTCCGCGGGCTCGACCCGAACGTCGGGTGGGCGTGGCGCGCGGAGCGGACCGTCGAGCCGGGCGCGCCGCGCCACCGCTACGGCTCGGCGCTCCTCCTCGACCCGTACGCCCGCGCGGTCGCCGGAGCCGCCGAGTGGGGCGCCCCGCCGACGCCGGGCGAGGCGACGCCGTGGGAGGGGGTCCGCGCCCGGCGCGGCGTCGTCTTCTCTCGGGAGTTCGACTGGGGATTCGACCAGCCGATCGACCGGCACCTCGCGGACACGATCATCTACGAGGTCCACGTGAGGAGCTTCACGCGGCACGCCTCCTCGGGCGTCGCGCACCCGGGGACGTTCCGGGGCCTCGCGGAGAAGATCCCGTACCTCGTCGACCTCGGGGTGACGGCCGTCGAGCTGATGCCCGTGACGGAGTTCGAGGAGAACGACAACGACCGGAGGAACCCCTTCACGGGCGAACGGCTGAAGAACCTCTGGGGCTACCACCCGATCTCCTTCTTCGCGCCCCGCTCCGCCTACGGCGCGAGCCGGGAGCCGGGGGCCGTCGTCGACGAGTTCAAGGAGATGGTGAAGGCGTTTCACTCGGCGGGGATCGAGGTCATCCTCGACATGGTCTTCAACCACACGGGCGAAGGGGACGAGCGGGGCCCGACGCACTCCTTCCGCGGCCTCGACAACTCGACCTACTACATCCTCGACGGCGAGGGGCGCTACGCGAACTTCTCCGGCTGCGGGAACACGTTCAACTGCAACCACCCGGTCGTGCGCGACCTGGTCCTCGACGCCCTCGCCTGGTGGGTGACGGAGATGCACGTCGACGGGTTCCGCTTCGACCTCGCCTCGATCCTCGGGCGGGGGCGCGACGGCTCGGTCCTGACGAACCCGCCGCTCCTCGAGCGGATCGCGGCGGACCCGGTCCTCGCGAACACGAAGCTCATCGCCGAGGCGTGGGACGCCGCCGGCCTCTACCAGGTCGGCCACTTCCCGAACTGGGGCCGCTGGGCGGAGTGGAACGGGCGCTACCGCGACGACCTCCGCCGCTTCCTGAAGGGGGACGGCGGGATGGTGCCGCTCCTGGCGACGCGCCTCTCCGGGAGCGCGGACCTCTACCAGGGGGGCGGGCGCGAGCCGCACCACTCGATCAACTTCGTGACGAGCCACGACGGCTTCCCGCTTGCCGACCTCTTCCGCTACTCGCGGAAGCAGAACGAGGCGAACGGCGAGGGGAACCGCGACGGGGGCGACGACAACAACTCCTGGAACTGCGGCCACGAGGGGCCCGGCGGTCCGCCGGAGGTGGAGCGGCTCCGGAAGCGGATGGCGCGGAACGCCTTCGCCCTCCTCCTCGTCTCGCAGGGGGTCCCGATGATCCTCGCGGGGGACGAGGCGGGGCGGACCCAGCAGGGGAACAACAACGCGTACTGCCAGGACAACGAGATCTCGTGGCTCGACTGGCGGCTCGTCGAGGAGAACGCCGACCTCTTCCGGTTCGTCAGGACGCTCATCCGGCTCCGGAAGGGGAACCCGCTCCTCCGCCGCCGGAGCTTCGTCCCCGAGGGGCCGGGCTCCGCGCCCGTCACGTGGCACGGGCACGCCCCCTTCCGGCCCGACTGGTCGCCCGGGGCGACCTGCCTCGGGATGCACCTGAAGGACCCCGCGAAGGGCGACGACCTCTACGTCGTCGCGAACGCGCACCACGAGGCGCACCGCGTCGAGCTCCCTCCCGCCTCCGAGGGGCGCCGCTGGCACGTCGTCGCGGACACGTACCGCGAGCCGCCCGCGGACGCCTTCGAGGAGGGGACCGAGCCGCTCGTCGTCGACCCGGCCCGTTTCGAGGTGGGGCCGCGCTCCGTCGCGATCCTGAAGGGCCTGAGGGGCTGACGGCCGCGGAAACCCGCGGGGCGTCCGCGGCGTAGACAGCGGGGTGAGCCACGGGTCTAATCGCGCGCCGGAGAACCGCATGAAGACACGCCCCGCGCGCCTCCGCGCGCTCGTCGCCGCCGCATCCCTCGCCCTCGCCGCCCTCGCGGCACCGGCCGCGGCCGCCGCGCCGTTCGGGCCGGAGCGGCCCGCCCCCGCGGGCGAGCTCCTCCTGAAGCTCAGGAAGCTGAACGTCCTCGGGAGCGTCCTCTACGTGGCGGCGCACCCCGACGACGAGAACACGGCGATGATCGCGACCCTCGCCGAGGGGCGCCTCGTCAGGACGGCCTACCTCTCGGTGACCCGCGGCGACGGAGGCCAGAACCTGATCGGACCCGAGCTCGGGCCGGCGCTCGGCCTCGTGAGGACGCACGAGCTCCTCTCGGCCCGGCGGATCGACGGCGGGGAGCAGATGTTCACGCGGGCGATCGACTTCGGCTACTCGAAGACGGCCGAGGAGACGTTCCGCGTCTGGGGGCGCGAGGAAGTCCTCGCCGACGTCGTCCGCGCGATCCGGACGTTCCGCCCCGACGTCGTCGTCGCCCGCTTCCCCGAGAACGGCGACGGGGGGCACGGACACCACACGGCCTCGGCGGTCCTCGCGCGCGAGGCGTGGAAGGCCGCCGGCGACCCGGCGCGCTTCCCGGAGCAGGTCGCGGAGGGGCTCGCCCCCTGGACGCCGCGGCGTCTCTTCTGGAACGCCTGGCGGCGCGACGGCAAGCCGGTCGAGGGGTCGATCCCGTTCGAGATCGGCGACTGGAGCGCGGCGCTCGGGCGCTCGCACACCGAGACCGCGGCCGAGAGCCGGAGCCAGCACAAGAGCCAGGGCTTCGGCTCGTCCGAGCGGCGGGGCCGGCTGACGAACGCCCTCGTCCTCCTCGAAGGGGACCCCGTGAAGGCCGACCCGTTCGAGGGGATCGACACGACCTGGGCGCGGGTGCCGGGCGGCGCGCGCGTCGGCCGCCTGCTGGACGAGGCCGAGCGGCTCTTCGACGCGCGCGAGCCGGCGCGCGTCCTGCCGAAGCTCCTCGAGGCGCACGCCGCGCTCCGCGGGCTGGGCCCCGACCCGTGGGTCGAGGTGAAGCGGCGCGAGCTCCTCGCCGCGATCCGCTCCGCCTCGGGCCTCTGGCTCGAGGCGATGGCGGCGAGCCCCTCGGCGACGCCGGGGAGCGCGTTCCGGCTGAACGTCACCGCGCTCGTGAGGGCCGGCGGCCCGGCGACGCTCGCCCGCGTCGTCGTCCCGTGGGGGACGGGCGAGGGACTCCCGGCGGGCGCCGAGCTGAAGCTGAACGAGCCCGTCGCGGGCTCGACCTTCGTCCCGGTCCCGGCGGACGCCGCGGTGACGCAGCCGCACTGGCTCGAGGCGCGCCCGACGCGCGGCCTCTACGTCGTCCCCGCGCCGAAGGACGCGATCCGCGCCGACGGCGCCGCCCTCCGCGTCGCCTTCGACGTCTCGATGGGCGGAGAGACGCTCACGTACGACGTGCCGGTCCTCTTCCGAAGGACCGACCCGGTGAAGGGGGAGGAGATCCGCCCGTTCCTCGTCGAGCCGCCCGTGACGGTCGCGCTCGAGGAGGAGGTCCTCGTCTTTCCGGACCACTCGCCCCGAGTCGTGAAGGTGACGGTCCGGGCCGCCGAGCTCCCGAAGGACCGCTCCGGGCCGCCGCCGCTCACGCCGTCGATCGTCGCCTCGGCCGGAGGAACGGACGCGAAGGCCGGCTCGGAGCCTCCCGCGAAGGTGGACGGCGCGGTCCGCCTCGCGGCGCCCGCGGCCTGGCGCGTCGAACCGGCCTCCCGCCCCTTCGCCCTCGCTCCCGGGACGAGCGCGGAGTTCGATTTCACGGTCCGGCCGCCGGAGGAGCCCGGCGTGGCGACGCTCGCCGCCGAGGCCACGGCGGGCGGGCGTACCTGGTCGCTCGCGCGACGCGAGATCACGTATCCCCATCTCCCGCCGCTCGCCTGGTTCCTTGAGGCCGGGGCGCGGATCGTCCACGTCGACCTCGCCCGGACGGGTCGGAGGGTCGGCTACGTGAGCGGCCCCGGCGACGAGGTGCCCGGCGTCCTTCGCCAGATGGGCTTCGTCGTCACGTCCCTCTCCGCCGACGACCTCCTCCGCGGCGACCTCGCCCGGTTCGACGCCGTCGTCCTCGGCATCCGCTCGGCGAACACGCGCCCGGAGCTGAGGGACGCGCTGCCGCGCCTCCTCGCCTGGGTGGAGTCGGGCGGGACGCTCGTCCTCCAGTACAACACGAGCTTCGAGCTCGTCACCGAGGCGCTCGGCCCCTTCCCGCTGAAGCTCGGCCGCGACCGGGTGACGGTCGAGGAGGCGCCTGTGACGCTCCTCGCGCCGGAGCACCCGCTCCTGGCGACGCCGAACCGGATCGGCGCCGCCGACTTCGAGGGATGGGTCCAGGAGCGCGGCCTCTACTTCCCGGCGACCTGGGACGAGCGGTACGTGCCGCTCCTCGGGATGGCCGACCCGGGCGAGAAGGAGACGAAGGGGTCGCTCCTCGTGGCGCAGCACGGCAGGGGGACCTACGTCTACACCGGGCTCTCCTTCTTCCGGCAGCTCCCGGCCGGCGTCCCCGGGGCGATCCGCCTCTTCGCGAACCTCGTCTCGGGCGGGAAGCCGCGTGGCTGACGGGCGGCCCGTCGGCGAGGAGCCGCCTCCCGTCGGGAAGCGCTGGGGCGCTCTCTACGCCGTCGTCCTCGGCGCCCTCGCGCTCGAGGTCCTCCTCTTCTGGCTCTTCGCGGAGTCGTTCCGGTGAAAGGACTCGACTGGGCCGTCCTCGGCGCCTCGCTCCTCCTCATCGTCGGCTACGGGACGTGGCGGAGCCGGAAGCAGAAGGGGCTCGAGGGGTACCTCCTCGCGGGGCGGAGCCAGGCCTGGTGGACCGTCGCCCTCTCGATCATGGCGACGCAGGCGAGCGCGATCACGTTCCTCTCGACCCCCGGCCAGGCGTTCGCCGACGGGATGCGCTTCGTCCAGTTCTACTTCGGCCTCCCCGTCGCCATGGTGATCCTCTGCGTGACGGTCGTGCCGCTCTTCCACCGGCTGAAGGTCTACACGGCCTACGAGTACCTCGAGGGGCGCTTCGACGCGAAGACCCGGACGCTCACGGCGACCCTCTTCCTCCTCCAGCGCGGGCTCGCCTGCGGCCTCACGATCTACGCGCCGGCGCTCGTCCTCTCGGTCCTCCTCGGCTGGAGCATCCAGGTGACGACGCTCGTCATCGGGAGCCTCGTCGTCGTCTACACGGCGACGGGCGGCGCGAAGGCGGTCAACGAGACGCAGACGTGGCAGATGGCCGTGATCCTCCTCGCGATGGGCTTCGCCCTCGTCGCCCTCGTGAGGGTCCTCCCCGAAGGGGTCGGCTTCGGCGACGCCGTCCTCGTCTCGGGGGCGCTCGGGAGGATGAACGCCGTCGAGACGACGTTCGACCTCGGCGACCGCTACAACCTCTGGTCGGGCCTCATCGGCGGCGCCTTCCTCGCCCTCGCCTACTTCGGGACGGACCAGTCGCAGGTCCAGCGCTACCTGACGGGGCGCTCCGTGGCGCAGAGCCGGCTCGGCCTCCTCGTGAACGGCCTCGTCAAGGTACCGATGCAGTTCGCGATCCTCTTCGTCGGCGCGATGGTCTTCGCCTTCTACCAGTTCGTCGCGCCGCCGCTCTGGTTCAACCCGGTCGAGGCGCGCAAGGCGGCGGACGTGCGCGGCGCGGAGATGGCCGCGCTCGAGGCGGCCCACGCCGGCGCGTTCGCCGAGCGGCGCGCCGAGGCGCTCCGGCTCGTCGAGGCGGGGAAGTCCGGCGACGAGACCGCCCTCGCCGCGGCGAAGGAGTCGCTCCGCGCGGCCCACGCGAAGTCCGAGGCCGTGAAGTCGAAGGCGGCCGCGCTCGTGAAGGAGTCGGTGCCGAAGAGCGAGGGGAAGGACACGAACTACGTCTTCCTCCGCTTCGTCCTCGAGGTCCTTCCGACGGGCGTCGTCGGCCTCGTCCTCGCCGCGATCTTCGCCGCGTCGATGTCCTCCACCTCCGCCGAGCTGAACGCCCTCTCGACGACCTCGGTCGTCGACGTCTACCGGCGCTACTTCGGCAAGGAGGTCGCCGAGGAGAGGCTCGTCGCGATCTCGAAGGGGCTGACGGTCGTCTGGGGCGCCTTCGCGATCGTCTTCGCCCAGTACGCGAGCCGCCTCGGGACGCTCGTCGAGGCGGTCAACATCCTCGGCTCCTTCTTCTACGGCACGATCCTCGGCGTCTTCCTGACGGCCTTCTACCTGCCGAAGGTGAAGGGGGGCGCCGCGTTCTGGGGCGCCCTCGCGGGCGAGGCCGCCGTCGTCGGCGTCTGGGCCTTCACCGACGTCTCCTTCCTCTGGCTGAACGCGCTCGGCTGCGCCGTCGTCGTCGCGGTCGCGCTCGCCGTCTCCGCGATCCGGGTGGCGCGCGGCGGAACGCCCCCGGCGACCTCTCCCGCCTGAACCCCGCGGTCCCGGCCGTGCACGGCCGGGCCGCCCTCGCCGCGACGGCGCGGCCCTGCGCGCCGCCCCGATTGGAGAACCGTGATGACCTCGAAGGTCCGGCGCACGCTCCGCCTCACGCTCCTCGCCCTCTTCGCCCTCCTCGTGTCCGGTGCCGCGGAGGCGGAGAAGCCCGCGGCGAAGGCGACCCGCGACGACCTCGTCGCCGCCGCGCGGAAGCGGATGACCGCCCAGACGTACTGCGCCCTCATCACGCTCGACGCGTCGGGACGGCCCTCGGTGAGGACGATGAACCCGTTCCCTCCCGAGGAGGACATGACCGTCTGGTTCGCGACGAACGACCGGAGCCGGAAGGTCGCGGAGATCCGTGCGAACCCGCGGGTCACGCTCTACTACGCCGACCACGCGAAGGCGACCGGCTACGTCGCGCTGAGCGGGCGCGCCGTCCTCGTCGACGACGTGAAGGAGATCCTGAAGAGGAAGCGCGCCTACTGGGACCAGTCGTTCCCCGGGCTGAAGAACCTCGTCCTCGTCAAGGTCGTCCCGGAGACGATCGACGTCCTCGACTACGAGGGGAAGATCGTCGTCGACCCGGTCACGTGGCGGACGCCGTCCGTCGACTTCGGTCCGGCGAAGCCGACGCCGTAGACCCTTCCCGGCCGCAGGCTCCGGCCGCGCAGCGCCCCGTCAGCCGGAGGCGGTTCCGGGCGAACCAGCCGTAGGCGAGGTCGAGGAGGTGGGAGAGGCCGGGGAGGCGCGTGAGCGCGACGAGCGGACCGAAGCCGACCGCGGCGTAGGCGCGGCGGAAGACCTCGACACCCTCGACGATCGTCCCGTCCGGGAGGCGGCCGTGGATCCTCTCCATGAGCCTCTCCATCGGGATGCCCGTGGCCGCGGCGTCGAAGCCGGGGGCGGCGAGGTCCGTCAGGCGGAGCCGCCCGCGCCGGTCGAGGCGACCCAGAGCGCGCGCCTCGCGCGCGCAGAGCGGGCAGTCGCCGTCGTAGAAGAGCTCGATCGCCCGGGCCGGCCCCGTCACGCGGCCCTCCGGAGGTGCCGGTCGACCGCCTCGCGCCGGAAGTCGAAGATCCGCTCGAGCGTCCTCGCGACGAAGAGGTGGTGGGCGATCGTCCCGAGCGGGCCGAGCGGCTCGCGGTACTCGACGACGTCGCGCATGAGGGTCCCGGCGCCGCGGCGCTCGAAGGAATGCGTGTGGCGCCAGAGGGCATACGGACCGGAGAGCTGCTCGTCGACGAAACGGACGCCCGGCTCCCAGACCGAGATCCGGGTCCGCCAGCGGACGGGCAGGCCGAAGAAAGAGAGCGAGTAGTCGATGAGGGCCCCCTCCCTCATCTCGATCGGCAGGGGCGTCAGGATCCGGAAGCCGAGGAAGGCGGGGGTGATCGCCTGGAGGTTCCGGGCGTCGGCGAAGAACGGGAAGACCTCCTCCGGCGTCCCGGGGAGGAGCTGCTCCCGCTCGAGACGGTGGGCCTTCGTCGCCGGGTGCGGGGAGCGGATCGTCGCGGTCACGTCTTCCTCCGCCCCCTCTACGACGGGGCGACGGGGACGGACGTGGGACGCCCCGGACCGGGCGAGTCCGCCCGGAACGCGAACGCGGGCCTCGCGGCCCGCGTCGCAGGTCTCCCGAACGGAGCGCGCGCCTACTTCGCCTTCGCCTTCCACTCCCCGAGCGTCTTCTCGAAGGGGGCCGTGTTCGGCTTCGCGGGGTCGGCCTTCATGAGGGCGAGGGCCTCCTCGCCCGCCTTCACGGCCTCGGCCGTCTTCCCCTCGTCGGCGAGGAAGCGCGCCTTGCGGGAGACGTTCGCCCAGGTGCGGCTCGCGGCGATCGACTTCTCGAGGAGCTTCCAGCCCTCCGCGCGGTCCTGGCGCTGCTCCCAGTAGTACCGGGCCGCCATCAGGGGCGACTGCCACGCGCCCGCCTCGGCGGCGCCGAGGGCCTTCTTCAGCTTCGCGTCGACCTCGACGCCGAGCTTCACCGGGACGCGGAGCTTCTCCCACTCGATCGCGAGGACGGCGCCCGTCGCCGAGATGGACGGGAAGCCGATGTGGAACGTCTCGAGCATCGGGGCGGCCTCGGGCTTCACCTTCACCCTGAGGACGTCCTTGGTCGCGTCGTACTGCGTCTCCCACCAGAGCTTCGTGTCGGAGTTGAAGACGACGGTCCACTCGTCCTTCCCGGGAATCGTCACGAGGGCGTAGGTGCCCGCGGCGAGCTTCTGCCCCTCGACCGTGACGTCGTCGGAGAAGGTGAGGGTCGTCGCGGCGTTCGCGCCGGTCCGCCACGGCTTGTCGTACGGGACGAGGTCGCCCCAGATGGCGCGTCCCTTCACGCTCGGGCGGCTGTACGAGATCGTCACGTCGGTCAGGCCGACCCGCTGGGTCAGGGTCGCCTTCGGGCTCGGCTGGGGCGTTTCGAGCTGCGCGAAGGCCGGGGCGGCCAGGGCCGCCGCGGCGAGGAGGAGGGTCGAACGGAGCTTCATCGCGGTCTCTCCTTCATCGGGTTCCACCGTGCCTTACGGAGGCGGGCGTTATACCAGATGGCCCCGGGGCCGACCCCGCCTAGAATCAGCGCATCGTCCCGCAGCAGGTCGGGCCCCCTCGGAGGGGCAGGAGGTCTCATGGACGGCCGCACGACGTTCCCGCGGGTCTCCGGTGGCATCGTCCTCGACGGGTTCTCGATCGTCTCCCTCTTCACCGGCCTTCTCGCCGCGCTGCCAGCAGGCCTCTTCTACCTCGTCGACTCCACGGGTCCCCGGTCGGCGGGCTTCGGCGCGCTCGTGACCGTCGTCTGGGGCCTGACGGTCCTCGTCTTCGTCAGCCGGTTCGCGCAGCTCGGGATCGTCGGCGAAACGGAAGGGGGGCTCTTCTCCTCGGCCGCCGGCGCCTGGAGCGGGACGTTCCTCGCCGCGGGGCGGCTCCTCGTCCTGTGGGTCGTCTGGCTCCTTCCGGTCGTCGCGTGGGTCCTGCTCCGCGACGACACGGCGGCGGCCGGCTTCGCAGGCGCCGGTTTCGCGCCGGTCCCGTTCCCGCGGGCCCCGTTCCTCCTGACGCTCTGGTCGGGGCTCGGGGTCGTCCTCTCCTTCGCGTTCGTCGCGGTCGCGGCGGCCGCGCCCGGTTTCGGCGCCCTCTTCTCTCCGGCGCTCTGGAGAGCCCTCTTCGGGGGGAGGATCGGCGAGCTCTTCGTCGCGATCGCGGGGACCTTCGGGCCGCCGGTCGCGGTCTTCTTCGTCGCGATGCCGCTTCTCGCCGGGTTCGTGCCGAGCAACCCGAAGCTCGCCCTCACGGCGTTCGTTCCCGTCCTCCTCTACGTCGCCGGCATGGTCCTCTCGCTGCAGGGGAAGCTCTGCGGGGCGTACGCGGCCGGGAGCCTCGCGGAGGAGGCGGATCTGCCCGAAGAAGTCGCCGTCGCCCCGTCGGCTCTCGCCCCGACCGAGACCGCGCCGGCCGCACCGCCGCTCGGAGACCCGGCGACGCTCCACGCGACGTGGAGGACGCGGCTTGCGGCAGCGGACGTGGAAGGCGCGGTCGCAGCGGCGCGCGAGCTGATCCCGGCCGGCCTCGCGAAGGGGGAGACGAAGGCGGCGGCGGAGGCCTATCGCCGCCACCTCGACCGGCTGCCGGACCTGGGTCTCGAGAAGACGGCGCTCGACCTCCTCGCCGACCAGCTCCTTCGCGACGGCGACGTCGCGGCGGCGGCCTGGACCTTCTCTCAGGCGCTCGACGCCGACGCCGCCGACCCGAAGGCGTTCAAGGGTCTTCTCCGCGTCGCGGAGCACCACCTCGAGAAGGGGAAGCAGCCGATCGAGGCGGTCCGCGTCTACCGTTACCTCCTCGAGCGCGCCCCGGCCTCGCCCTTCGCGGACCACGCGCGGGACCTCCTCGCGGACGCGGAGAGGAAGGCGGCACGGCCGGCGACGCCGCAGGGCTGACGGGACGCGCGGTCAGGCGCCCGGCCCGCCCGGCGGGGGCGCCGTCGGCGTGGGCGGGCCGGCGGGCGCCGGTTCCGAGCGACGCGGGCCGGTGCCGTCGCGGCGGGCCTCGCGCGCGAGCCGGGCGGCCTTCGCCAGGAGCGACTCGGCGTCGGCCGGCTCCGTCGCGGTCACGGCGGAAAGGCTCGGGGTGGCGGGCCAGCCGCCCCGCCCGAGGTCTTCCCGGAGGCGGTCGTCCGCCTTCTCGAGGACGACCCGGGCCCCGCGTTCGTCCGTCTCGGGCAGGAGGAGGACGAACGCGCCGTCCCCGACCCGGGCCGTGAAGTCGGTCGAGCGGAACGCCGAGCGGAGCGTGACGGCGACGGTCCGGAGGACGTCGTCGCCGCCCTCGCGCCCGTAGTCGCGCCGGATCGACTCGAGGCCGTCGAGGTCGACGTAGGCGAGCGTCAGCGGCCGGCTCCAGCGGCGCGCCCTGTCGAGCTCCAGGACGGCGCGGTCCCGGAAGGCCGGGAGGTTCGGAAGGCCCGTGAGCTCGTCCGTCCGCGAGAGCGCCGCGACCGCGGCGCCCCGCTTCGCGAGCTCCGCCGCGCCGAGGGCGACGGCGAACGGGACGGCCGCCTGTGCGGCGAGGCTTCCGGCGAAGAGGGGCGGCGGCGCGTCGCCCGGGCCCGTCAGGAGCGCGGAGGCGAGGCGCGCGAGAGCGGCGAGCGCCGCGAGGAGGAGGCCGTCCCTCCGCGCGAGGCCGTACGCGGCGAGGCCGACGGGCAGGAGGTAGAGAGGTCCGACGTCGAGGCGGGGGACGGCCGCGAGGTCGAGCGCCGCGACGGAGGCGACGCCCAGCGCGCCGAGCGCGAGGACGAAAGGCCGCCCGGACGGTCGCGGGAGGTCCAACGAGGGGGATTCTAGCCGGGGTCGGCCGTCCCGCGGCCCGTCCGCGGCGCGGGCCCCCGAAAGAAACGGGGCGGCCGACCGGCCGCCCCGCACGAGGACCGCGTTCGGGAGGAAGGGCTCAGACCTTGTAGCCCTGCAGGATCCGGATGTAGTTCGAGCGCTCGAACATCGAGGCGTCGGGGCAGCGGAGGAGGTTCATCGAGCCGCGCATCTGCTCGAGCGAGTCGTACTCGTGCTCCTCGAGCCACTGCGTCAGCCCCTCGCGGATCCGGCGGATGACGTCGGGCCCCTGCTGGAGGATCCCCGAGACGACCTGCACCGCGTGGGCGCCCGTCATGACCGCCTTCACGGCGTCGAGGTGGTTGTGGACGCCGCCCGAGACGGCGAGCGACGCGCGGACGTGCCCGGAGACGACGGCGAGCCACCGCAGGCGGAGGTTCAGCTCGGAGGAGTCGGAGAGCTTCAGGGTCGGCTCGACCTCGAGGCTCTCGACGTCGATGTCGGGCTGGTAGAAGCGGTTGAAGAGGACGAGGCCGTCGGCTCCCGCCTCGTCGAGCCGCTTCGCCATGTTCGCCATCGAGGAGAAGAAGGGGGAGAGCTTGATCGAGACGGGGATCGAGACGGCCTGCTTGACCGCCTTCAGGATGTCGATCGTCCGCTGCTCGACCTCGTCGCCCGTCTCGGCGGCGTTCGTGGCGAGGTAGTAGACGTTCAGCTCGAGGGCGTTCGCGCCGGCGTCCTGCATCAGCTTCGCGTAGCGGATCCAGCCGCCCGAGGTGAATCCGTTCAGCGAGGCGATGACGGGCAGGTCGACGGACTGCTTGATCCGCACGAGCTGCTCGAGGTACTGGTCCGGCCCGAGGTTGAACTCCTCCGGGCGCGGCAGGTACGTCATCGCCTCCGCGAACGAGTCGGCGTGGACGTCGATGTGGTGGTAGGTCGCGAGCTCCTCCCTCATGAGCTGCTCCTCGAAGAGGGAGTGCATCACGATCGCGGAGGCCCCGGCGTCCTCCATCCGCTTCACGAGGTCGATCTTGTCGACCATCGGCGAGGCGCCCGGCATGATCGGGTGGGGGAGCTTGAGGCCGAGGTAGGTGGTCGAGAGGTCCATGCGCTGCTCCTCGTCCTTTCGTCAGGCCTTCGGCGCGGGCTGGGCCGCGGCGACCGCGGCGGCCGGGTCGACCCCGCGGGCGAGGTTCTCGTAGACGGCCCAGCGGGAGGCGGCCTGCTCGCGGGCGAGCTCGAGGAGCATCTTGGCCCGCTCGGGGTTCGTCTTGTCGAGCATCCGGAACCGCGTCTCGTTGGCCATGAACTTGCCGACGTCGACCTTCGGGGCGGAGCAGTCGAGGACGAGGCCCGGCTGGCCCTCGGCGACGCGGCGCGGGTCCCACCGGAAGATCGGCCAGTAGGCCGAGTCGACCGCGATCTTCTGCTGCTCGAGGCCGAGCGAGAGGTCGTAGCCGTGGGCGATGCAGTGGCTGTAGGCGATGATGAGGGACGGCCCGTCGTAGCTCTCGGCCTCCTGGAAGGCCTTGACGGTCTGGGCGTCCTTCGCGCCGAAGGCGACCCGGGCGACGTAGACGTTGCCGTAGGCGATCGCCATGAGGGCGAGGTCCTTCTTGCCGGCCGCCTTGCCCGCCATGGCGAACTTCGCGGCGGCGCCGATCGGGGTCGCCTTCGAGGCCTGGCCGCCCGTGTTCGAGTAGACCTCGGTGTCGAGGACGAGGACGTTCACGTTCCGCCCCATGGCGAGGACGTGGTCGAGGCCGCCGTAGCCGATGTCGTAGGCCCAGCCGTCGCCGCCGACGATCCAGAGGCTCTTCTTCACGAGGTAGTCCGCGAGGTCTGCGAGCCGACGCGACGGCAGGTCCGGGGCGCCGGCGAGCTTCGCCTTCAGGGCCGCGACGCGCTCGCGCTGGTGGGCGATCCCCTGCTCCGTCGTCTGGTCCGCCGTCAGGAGGCCCGAGACGAGCTCGTCGCCGACCTTTCCGGCGAGCCCCTTCAGGAGCTCGGCGGCGTGCTCGGCGTGCTTGTCGAGCGCGAGGCGCATGCCGAAGCCGAACTCGGCGTTGTCCTCGAAGAGCGAGTTCGCCCAGGCGGGTCCGCGTCCGTCGGCGTTCACCGTGTAGGGCGTCGTCGGGAGGTTGCCGCCGTAGATCGAGGAGCAGCCCGTCGCGTTCGCGACGAGGAGCCGGTCGCCGTAGAGCTGCGTCATGAGCTTGATGTACGGCGTCTCGCCGCAGCCCGCGCAGGCGCCCGAGAACTCGAAGAGAGGCTGCATGAACTGCGAGCCCTTCACGTCCGTCTTCAGCTTCGTCCGGTCGGGCTCGGGGAGCGAGAGGAAGAACTTGAAGTTCTCGCGCTCGGCCTCGCGGAGCGGGAGCTGCGGCGCCATGTCGAGCGCCTTGTGCCGCGGGTTCGCCTTGTCCTTCGCGGGGCAGACGACCGCGCAGAGGGTGCAGCCCGTGCAGTCCTCCGGGGCGACCTGGACCGTGTACTTCGCCCCCTTGAACTCCGGGGCCCTGTAGTCGACGGACTTGTAGGTCGCCGGGGCCTTCGCGAGCTCCGCGGGCTCGTAGACCTTCACGCGGATCGCCGCGTGCGGGCAGACCATCGCGCACTTGTTGCACTGGATGCAGAGCTTCTCGTCCCAGACCGGGATCTCGAGGGCGATGTTCCGCTTCTCCCAGCGCGCCGTCGCCGTGGCGAAGGTCCCGTCGACCGGGAAGGCCGAGACGGGGAGGAGGTCGCCCTTGTTCGCGAGCATGACGGCCGTGATCTTCTGGACGAAGTCCGGCGCCTCCTGCGGGACGATCGGGGGCCGCTTCAGCTTCGAGGTCGCCGTCGCCGGGACCTTCACCTCGAAGAGGTTCGCGAGCGTCTGGTCGACCGCCTCGAAGTTCATCCGGACGAGCTCGGAGCCCTTCTTGCCGTAGGTCTTCTCGATCGACTTCTTGATCTGGGCAATCGCCTCCTCGCGGGGGAGGACGCCCGAGATCGCGAAGAAGCAGGTCTGCATGATCGTGTTGATCCGGCGGCCCATGCCCGTCTTCGCGCCGACCTCGTAGCCGTCGATGACGTAGAAGCGGAGCTTCTTCTCGAGGATCTCGCCCTGGACCTCGACGGGGAGCTTGTCCCAGACCTCGTCGGGGCCGTACGGGGAGTTCAGGAGGAAGACGGCGCCCGGCGCGGCGTACTCGAGGACGTCGTACTTCTCGAGGAAGCCGAACTGGTGGCAGGCGACGAAGCCCGCGGTCTTCACGAGGTAGGAGGAGCGGATCGGCTTCGGCCCGAAGCGGAGGTGCGAGATCGTGATCCCGCCCGACTTCTTCGAGTCGTAGACGAAGTAGCCCTGCGCGTAGTTGTCCGTCTCCTCGCCGATGATCTTGATCGAGTTCTTGTTCGCGCCGACGGTGCCGTCGGCCCCGAGGCCGAAGAAGACGCCGCGCTTCACCTCGGCGGGCTCGGTGTCGAGCTCCGGGTCCCACTTCAGGGAGAGGTGGGTCACGTCGTCGACGATCCCGACCGTGAAGACGCGCGCGGGCTTCGCCTTCGCGAGCTCGTCGAAGACCCCCTTGACCATCGCGGGGGTGAAGTCCTTGGAGGCGAGGCCGTAGCGCCCCCCGACGACCTTCGGCTCCACGGCGAACGGCGAGACGCCGTCCTCGCGGGCGTTGCGGAGGACGGTGACGACGTCCTGGAAGAGCGGCTCGCCGACGGAGCCCGGCTCCTTCGTCCGGTCGAGGACGGCGATCGCCTTCACCGTCTTCGGGAGGGCCCCGAGGAAGGCCGAGGCGTCGAAGGGACGGTAGAGGCGGACCTTCAGGACGCCGACCTTCTCGCCCTTGCCGAGGAGGTACTCCACGGTCTCGTGGGCCACGTCGGCGCCGGAGCCCATGATGACGATCACGCGCTCGGCCTGCGGGTGTCCGACGTAGTCGAAGAGCCGGTAGGAGCGGCCCGTCAGCTTCGCGAACGCGTCCATCGCCTCCTGCACCTTCCCGGCGCAGGCGTCGTAGTACGGATTGCACGCCTCGCGGGCCTGGAAGAAGCAGTCGGGGTTCTGGGCCGAGCCGCGGAGGACCGGGGCGTCGGGCGTGAGCGCCCGCTTCCTCTGGGCCGAGACGAGGTCCTCGCTCACCATCGCGAGGAGGTCTTCGTTGCCGAGGAGCTCGATCTTGGCGACCTCGCTCGACGTCCGGAACCCGTCGAAGAAGTGGAGGAACGGGATCTTCGCCATGAGCGTCGCCCGGTGGGCCACGGCGGCGAGGTCGTGCGCCTCCTGCGGGTTGCTCGAGGCGAGGAGCGCGAAGCCGGTCTGCCGGCACGCCATGACGTCCGAGTGGTCGCCGAAGATCGAGAGGGCGTGCGTCGCGACGCAGCGCGCCGAGACGTGCATGACGAACGGCGTCAGCTCGCCCGCGATCTTGTACATGTTCGGGATCATGAGGAGGAGGCCCTGCGACGCCGTGAAGGTCGTCGTCAGCGCTCCCGCCTGGAGGGCCCCGTGAACGGCGCCCGACGCGCCCCCCTCGGACTGCAGCTCGGAGACGAGGGGGACGGTGCCCCACACGTTCCTCTTCCCCTGGGCGGACCACTCGTCGGAGAACTCGCCCATCGTGGATGACGGGGTGATCGGGTAGATCGCGATCACCTCGCTGACCCGGTGGGCGACCGAGGCGACCGCCTCGTTCCCGTCCAGGGTGACCATCGGTCTCGTCGTCATGAAGACATCCTCCTGTGGGATCGCGGGCAGGCGTCGAGCCCGCCACAGCCTGCGGATCATCTCTCGCGCGGGGTCCCGTGGGAATCGCGCATCCGCACCGAATGTGCCTGGGACGGGTTCTCGTCTGATGTGTTTGCATCAGGTCGGGCGGGAGAGAATGGCGCGTGCTCCCGCGCTTCCTCGCCCGCCGGGGCGACCTCGTCCTCGCGGCCGTTCTCTTCTTCGGCCTCGCGGCGCTCTCGTGGCTCCGATGGGCCTCGTTCCAGGGCGACCTGAACCGCGAGTGGACCGTCCCGATGCGCCTCGCCTCGGGCGAGCGGCTCTTCAGGGACGTCGGGTACTACTACGGCCCTCTCGCGCCTCACGCCGTCGCCGCGGCCTTCCGTGCCTTCGGGACGACCGTCGGGACGTACGTCGGCTTCGGCCTCCTCGCGGCCGCGGCGACGCTCGGCTCGCTCCTCGTCGCCGGCCGGCGGTTCCTGCCGGTCTCCGCCTCGGCGGGGGTCGCGGCGGTCGCCGTCGGCGTCCTCGCCTTCGCGCCGGAGAACGGCGCCCTCGTCGCCCCCTATGCCATGGCCGCGCTCCTCGCGGTCGGGCTCGCGTGGGGCGCGCTCCTCGCGGCGGCGTCCGGGCGCGCCGCGCTCGCGGGCCTCCTGGGCGCCCTCGCGCTCCTCGCGAAGCCCGAGGCGGCGCCCGCGCTCCTCGGGGCGGCCCTCGTCTCGGGGACGTGGCGGGCGGCCGTTCGCCTCCTCGCCGTCGCGGGAGTCGTGGCCGGCGCGGGCTACGTCGTCGCGGCCGCCGGCATCCCGCTCGCCGACCTCGTCTCGTACGGGCCGCTGCGCCACCTCGCCATGCCGCCCGAGTTTCGCGAGCTCTACCTGCGCGTCTCGGGCCTCCACCCGGCGCTCCTCCCGCGCGGGGTCGGAGGCCTCCTCGCGGGAGCGGCGCTCCTGGGCGGCTGGGCCCTCCTCGCGACGGGACTCCTGGCGCGCAGGGAGCGCACCGTGCTCGCCGGCGGTCTCCTCGCGCTCGCGGGCCTCCTCGCCGGGACCCTCGCGCTCGGCGAGCCCGTCGTCACGACGGGCGTCCGCGGACTGCCGCTCCTCCTCGCCCTCGCCGGCGTCGTCGCGCTCGTCGACCTGCGCCGGGGGGACGCCGCGGCGCGCCTCCCGCTCGCGGCGGCGCTCGTCGGTCTCGCGTTCGTGTGGCGGACGGCGCTCTGGACGGTGCCCGTCTTCCCGTACGCGCCGCTCGCCGCGGTCTCGTCGCTCCCGGCCGTCGCGTGGCTCCTCGGCGTCCGTCTTCAGCGGGCCGTCCCGGAAGGCGCCGTCCGCGCCCGCGCGGCCCTCCTCGCCGTCGTCCCGCTCCTCCTCGCGCCGCTCCTCTTCCTGCCGCGCCTCGTCGAGTTCTACCGCGCGCCGCGCACGGAGGTCGCCGGGCCGCGTGGCCGATGGCTCCCGCCGGGAGAGGAGGGGATCCTCTTCTCGCGGCTCGCGGCCCACCTCTCGAGGGCGGGCGTCGAGGACCGGGAGCTCGTCGTGATGCCGGAGGCGGGGGCGCTCGGCTTCCTCCTCGGCGTGAGGAGCCCGCTCCGCTTCGAGCACGTCCTCCCGGGCTGCGTCGACGCGCGCGTCGACCGCGACCTCGCCGAGGGGCTCGAACGCGCGAGGCCCGCCCGCGTCGTCCTCGTCTCGCGACCGACGACGGAGTTCGGCAGCGCGGCGTTCGGGCTCGACTACGGGCGGGAGATCGCCGCGCGCCTCGCCCGCGACTACGCCGTGGAGGCGCGCTTCGAGGCGGGGGCCGCGTCCGCCGTCGTCCTCCGCCGGACGCCGGGCGCACCGGGCGCCGCCCGGTGAGGCGCCGGCGGAGCGCGTCACTTACGATTCGGGTGCCGATGAGGATGCTCGCTTCCGCCGCGCTTCTCGCTCTCGCTGCGCCGCTCGTCGCCGCGCCCGAGCTCCCTGCGGAGTGGCTCAGGCCCGCCGCGGACGCCCGCGGACCTCTCGAGAAATCGGACCCGCGGCTCCTCGCGGGCGGACGCGGCGCCTCGGAGGAGGTCGACGTCCTCGTCGCGCTCCGCCTGCCGGAGGAGGCGCGGCGGATCGGCGTCGTCTCGCCGCGGAACGGGGCGCGCCGCGCCCTCCTCCGCAGGCTCGGCGACGACCTCGAGGGGGAGTACGGCCCGTTCGGGCTCCGGGTCGTCCGGAGGTTCGGCGAGGTCCCCGCCTTCGAGGCAAGGCTCCCGCGGAGCGCCGTCTTCGCCCTCGCGGGGGACCCGCGGGTCGAGCGGGTCCGGCCGGTCGTGACGGTGCGGGCGCTCGACGCCGAGGGCGACGCGCTCATGAAGGTCTCCGAGCTCCGCTCCGCGGGGCTCGACGGGACCGGGGTGACCGTCGCCGTCGTCGACTCGGGAGTCGACTACACCCACCCCGAGCTTCCGCTCGGGACGAAGGTCGTGAACCTCCACGACGCCGTCGACCACGACGGCGACGCGATGGACGGGTACGGCCACGGGACGCCGGTCGCCGGGATCGTCGCGGGGCTCACGACCGGCGTCGCGCGCGGGGCGAAGGTCGCGGCCGTGAGGGTCCTCGACGCCCGGGGCAACGGGACGGACGCGCAGGTCCTCGAGGGGCTCGACGCCGTCCTCGCGAGCGTCGCCGCGGGGAACCCGCACGGCATTCGCGTCGTGAACTTCTCCCTCGGCGGCTACCTCGACGAGACGAAGCCCCCGGCGCCCGGGAGCTGCGACACGGCGGCCCCCGACTTCAAGGCCGCCATCGACCTCCTCGCCCAGGCGGGCGTCCTCGTCGTCGCGGCGAGCGGGAACGGCGGCTGCACGACGGGCGTCGTCTTTCCCGCCTGCGTGAGCGGGACGCTCGTCGTCGGCGCCGTCTACGACGCGGCCGTGAGCCCCCAGGCGTTCGGCCGCGGGCAGTGCCTCCCGGCCGGGTGCAGCGACGCGGCGCCGTCCGCGGACGCGATCGCCTGCTATTCCGACTCGGGCGACCGGCTCGACGTCCTCGCGCCCTCGCACTGCGCCGAGGCGCCGCGGAAGGGGGGCGGGAGCTACGCCTGCTTCGGGGGCACCTCCGGGGCCGCGCCGTACGCCTCCGGCGTCGCGGCGCTCCTCTTCGGCGCCGACCCGGCGAGGCGCCCCCCAGAAGTGAAGGCCGCGATGCGCTCGACCGGGACGCCCGTCGCCGACCCGCGGAACGGCGTCGCGCGGAACCGCCTCGACGCCCCGGCGGCCCTCGCGGCGCTCCGCTCCGCGCCCCAGGGGACGGCGAGCGCGGAGCTCCTCGTCCCGGTCGTCCTCGACGTCACGGGCGTCGGGGGCGTCGTCCGCTTCACCTCGGAGCTGACCCTCACGAACCGCGGCACGACGCCGGCCCGGCTCGAGGCGACCTGGGTGCCGGCGACGGGGATGTTCCCCGCGACCGGCGGCGGGGGGACGGTCACGGACGCCCTCGCGCCGGGGGAGCAGCGCATGATCCCCGACGCGATCGCGTGGCTCCGCGGCGCGAAAGGGCTCGCGATCCCGACCGGGCCCGGGCAGGCCGGCACGCTCCGACTCGTGCTGACGGGGCTCTCGCAGCCCGGGATGGCCTCGGCGCGCGTCCGGACGACGGGCGCGGCCTGCGGCGGCGTCGCGGGCCTCTCGTACCCCGCCTGGAGCGTTCCCGCGACGTCGCCGGAGCGGCTCCGCCTCTTCGGCCTTCGGAGCGGCGCGGCGGAGAGGACGAACCTCGCCCTCGTGAACATGGGGACGACGGGGAACGTCACGCTGAAGGTCGTCCTCCGCTCCGGCGACGGCACGCGGGAGTGGACGGTCCCGGAGACGCTCGTGCCGCCTCTCGCCCCGGGAGAATGGCGTCAGGTGAACGACGCCGACCTCCTCAGGGCCGCGGGCTTCCCGGAGGCGACGGCGCTCGTGTCGCGCGTCGCCGGGACGGCCCCCTTCGGCGCGTACGCCGTCTTCAACGACAACCTCTCCAACGACGGCTCGTTCGTCCCGGCCGTCCCCGACGGTTCCGGCGCGGGAGGCCTCGTCCTCCCCGTCGTCGTCGAGACGGGGGCGTTCGAGAGCGAGGTCGTCGTCTTCAACCCTTCGGCCTCGCCGGCGCGCGTCTCGCTGACGTATGTCGAGTCGTTCGCGTCGCCGAAGGGGCCGGTCGGGACGGCGACCCTCGACCTCGCGCCCGGCGAGCAGCGGATCCTGCCGAGCGTCCTCGACCGGCTCCGGGCGCTCGGCGTCCCCGTCGGACCGCGCGGCGCGACCTACGCGGGGACGCTCGCTGTCCATCTCCGCGACGCCTCCGGGACGGCGGTGCCCGGCCTCGCGGGGGCGAAGACGGCCGCCGCGGGGACGGGGCCGTGCGAGGGGAAGGGAGGCTTCGGCCTCTTCTACGCGGCGATCCCCGAGGGCTCCGGCGCCGTCGTCGAGGCGTTCGTCGACGGCCTCCAGCAGACCGCCACGACGCGCTCGAACCTCGCGCTCTTCAACCCGTCGCCGACGGACCCGGTCGCGGTCACGTACGAGGTCCACGACGGCGCGACCGGTGCCGTCGCGTTCACCTCGTCTCCGATCGAGCTCCCTGCGCGCGGCTGGACCCAGATCGACCGGGTCCTCCTCCCGTCCGGCGTCACCGAGGGTTTCGTGAGGGTGCGGCGGAGCTCCGCGGGCGGCGTCTTCTCGGCCTATGGCGTCCTGAACGACGGGGCGGGCCCCGGCGAGCGGACGGGCGACGGGAGCTTCGTGGAGGGGACGGTCCACTACCCTCCCGACTGATCTGTCGGCCGCTCCGTCGCGGCGACCGGCGGTAGCATTCCCCCCGCACGGGGAGGACACATGGCCGCCAGGAAGCTCCAGGGGCGTACGGTCGTCGTCGTCGGCGGGTGCCGGACGCCCTTCCTCCGCTCGGGAACGGGGTACGCGGACCTGATGGCGTACGAGCTCGGCGCGATGGCCGTCTCGGGGCTGATGCGCCGGTACCGCGTCGACCCCGCCGCGGTCGACCGGGTGATCTTCGGGACGGTGATCGCCGAGCCGCGGACCTCGAACCTCGCGCGGGAGACCGCGCTCGCCGCCGGGCTCCCGCCGTCGTGCCCCGCGTTCACGGTGACGGCGGCCTGCGCCTCGTCGAACGTCGCGATCCAGAGCGGCGTCGAGGCGATCGCCGTCGGCGCGGCGGACGTCGTGATCGCCGGAGGGGCGGAGACGATGTCCGACGTCCCGATCCGGTTCGGGCGGGAGGTCCGCCGGCGGCTCATCCAGTCGCAGAAGGCGAAGGGAGTCCTCGACTACGTGAAGCTCCTGCAGGGGCTCTCGCTGAAGGACCTCGCCCCCGACACGCCCGCGATCGCGGAGTTCTCGACGGGGCTGACGATGGGGCAGAGCGCGGAGCGGCTCGCCAAGCGCCTCGGGCTGACGCGCGAGGAGCAGGACCGGTGGGCGCTGAAGTCCCACCAGAAGGCGGCGACGGCGACGGAGGCGGGGCTCTACCGCGGGCAGGTCGTCCCGGCGCGCGTCCCTCCCGCCTTCGCGACGATCGAGGCCGACAACGGCGTCCGGGGCGACACGACGCTCGAGAAGCTCGCCTCGCTTCCTCCGGCGTTCGACAGGGCCTTCGGCACGGTGACGGCCGGGAACAGCTCCTTCCTGACCGACGGCGCCGCGGCCTGCCTCCTGATGAGCGCCGGGAAGGCGGAGGAGCTCGGGATCGTGCCGCTCGCTCGCGTCGTCTCGACGTCGCTCGTCGCGATGGACCCGCTCGAGGAGCTCCTCCTCGGCCCGGTCGCGTCGGTGCCGGAGGCGCTCGACGCGGCGGAGGTGCCGGTCGGCGAGGTCGGCGTCTGGGAGGTCCACGAGGCCTTCGCGGCCCCCGTCCTCGCCTTCCTGAAGCTCCTCGCCGACAAGGCCTATTGCCGCGAGCGGCTCGAGCGCAAGGACGCCGTCGGGAAGATCGACCCGAAGAAGGTGAACGCCTGGGGCGGCTCGCTCGCCCTCGGACACCCGTTCGGAGCCACCGGCGCGCGCCTCGTGACGACGTGCGCCGAGCGGATGGAGCGCGAGGGGGCCTCGCTCGGCGTCGTGACGACGTGCGCCGCGGGCGCCCTCGGGCACGCGATGGTGCTGGCGCGATGAAGAGCCTCTCGCTGAAGAAGCGCGGCGACGGCGTCGCCGTCCTCCTGTTCGACACGCCGAAGCGCCCCGTCAACGTCCTCTCCGGGGCGATGCTCGAGGAGGCCGCGCCGCTCATGGAGGAGATCGAGGGGGACGACGGGGTCCTCGCCGTCGTCCTCGCGAGCGGCAAGCCCGACTCCTTCATCGCCGGGGCCGACCTCGACGTCGTCGTGAAGATGACGGCGGCCGAGGCCGAGGCGGTCTCTCGCGGCGCCCACGCCTGGCTCTCCCGCGTCGAGGCGAGCCGCAAGCCGTTCGTCGCGGCGATCCACGGCGCGGCGCTCGGCGGCGGCCTCGAGGTCGCTCTCGCCTGCGCCTACCGGATCGCGAGCGACCACCCGAAGACGGTCCTCGCCCTGCCGGAGGTGATGCTCGGCGTCCTCCCCGCCGCGGGCGGGACGCAGCGCCTCCCGCGCCTCATCGGCCTGCAGCGCGCGCTGCCGATGCTCCTGACGGGCAAGCGCGTCCGGGCCGCGCAGGCGGTCCGGCACGGCCTCGTCGACGCGCTCACGTCCCCGGGCGGCCTCGTCGAGACGGCCGCGAAGGCGGCGCTCGCTCTCGCGAAGGGGACGCTCCCGCCGAGCCGGGACAGGCAGCCTCTCACCGAAAAGCCGCTCGCCCTCCCGCCGCTCCGCGCCTGGGTCCTCGGGAAGGCGCGCGAGGAGGTGATGCGGAAGACCCGCGGCCTCTACCCGGCGCCGCTCGAGATCCTCGCGTGCGTCGAGAAAGGGCTCGCCGACGGGATGAAGGCGGGGCTCGAGGAGGAGGCGGTCCGCTTCGGAGCGCTCGTCGGGAGCGAGAAGGCGAAGAACCTGATCCGCCTCTTCGACGCGATGACGGAGCTGAAGAAGGCGCCGAAGGGCGAGGTGGAGCCGGCCCCGGTCCGGCGGGTCGGTGTCCTCGGCGCGGGGCTGATGGGGGAGGGGATCGCCGCCGTCTCGCTCCCGCTCGCGCCCGTCGTCCTGAAGGACGTCTCGGACGAGGGGCTCGGCCGGGCCGCGCGGAGCCTCCGGAAGGGGCTCGACCGGCGGGTCCGCTCCGGCGCCCTCACGCGCCTCGAGCGAGACCGGCAGTGGTTCGGCCTCGCTCCGACGACGCGCCCGGAAGACCTCGCCGGGTGCGACCTCGTGATCGAGGCGGTCTTCGAGGACCTCGCGCTGAAGCGGAAGGTCCTCGCCGAGTCGGAGGCGGTCGTCGGCCCGGAGGCGGTCTTCGCGAGCAACACGTCCGCGCTACCGATCGCCGAGATCGCGAAGGGGGCGAAGGTCCCGGAGCGGGTCGTCGGGATGCACTACTTCTCGCCCGTCCCGAAGATGCCGCTTCTCGAGGTCGTCGTCGCGAAGAGGACGTCGCCCCGGGCCGTGGCGACGGCGCGGGCGTTCGGCGTCGCGCAGGGGAAGACGGTCATCGTCGTGATGGACGGGCCGGGCTTCTACACGACGCGGATCCTCGCGCCGTTCATCAACGAGGCCGTCGTCCTCCTCGACGAGGGGGCGGCGATCCCCGACCTCGACGCGGCGCTCCTCGAGTTCGGATTCCCGGTCGGGCCGGTGGCCCTCCTCGACGAGGTCGGGATCGACGTCGCCGCCCATGTCTCGAGGGACCTCGGCAAGGCCTTCGCCTCGCGGGGCGCGGCTCCGTCCGCGACCTTCACGAAGCTCTTCGACGCGGGCTTCCGCGGCCGGAAGAACGCGAAGGGCTTCTACCGCTACCCGAAGCAGAGGCCGTCGGGCGGGACGAAGGAGGTGAACCCCGACGTCTACGCCTTCTTCGGCGGCCCGGGGCGAAAGCGGGTCCCGCGCGAGGAGCTCGTCGACCGGCTCGCCCTCCTGATGGTGAACGAGGCCGTCTGGTGCCTCGCGGAGGGGGTCGTCGCCTCGCCGCGCGACGGCGACGCCGGCGCGGTCCTCGGCCTCGGCTTCCCGCCGTTCCGCGGCGGCCCCTTCCGGCACGTCGACGCGGCCGGCGCCGCGGCCGTCGTCGAGAGGATGGAGGGGCTCGCCGAGGCCCACGGGAAGAGGTTCCGGCCGGCGCCGCTCCTCGTGGAGATGGCCCGCTCGGGGAGACGCTTCCACAGGTGACGGGATGAGCCGGCGAGAGAGGCCGGCACAGGAGGACGCGTCGTCGACCCTGGATCCGGGCCTCCTCCTCGAGCCCCTCGGAGAGCCCGGGAACGGTCGCCGGGGTGAATCCGGCCTTCTCGTAGAGCTCGCGCGTCGGTCCGGCGTCCTCGAGGACGAGCAGTCGAAGGCAGGCGGCGCCATGGACCGTCGCGCGCTCCAGCGCGAGCCTCACCAGCCCCTCTCCCAGGCCGGCGCCGCGGTACCTCTGCCGGACGACCATTCCGAAGAGCCACCACCCGGATCCGCCCGGCGACTCCTCCGGGTACCACGTGAGGAGCGCTGCTCCCGCAACGCGCGTCCCGATCCGGGCGACGAGGGTCTCGGTGAGGGCCCGCTCCGTACCGTCGGCGGCCGGCGGGCGGCCGGACGACGGAGCGTCCGTCCACCCGGCCCCGGACCCGTAGAGTCGCGCGAGATCGGGGGCGTCCCCGGCTTCGGCGAGGCCGAACGCGGTCCGGGTACCGACGAGACGCCTCGCGGCCCTGCGATAGGGCGCGGTCGCCTGCAGCCGTCGGAGCAGGGCGGCGACAGCACGGCGGGGGAGCCGCGCCGCGCCGACGAGGCCCGCGCGCGACACGGCGATCCAGCACCAGCCGGCCCACCTCCAGAACCCGCGGTCGAGCGGGCGGACGGACTCGCCCCGGGTCATGCTCGCGACGCGGCCGAGGACGTCCCGCCCCTCGACGGTCTCCGCGGCTCCGTCGCCCGCGTCGCCGCGTGCGGTGAGCACGAGCCTGCCGCTCTGAAGCCTCCGCCCCACGATCCTGTGCGCGACGAGCCTCGGCCCGGGAGCCCGGAAGAAGGCGACGTCTCCCACGCGGAGCTCCTCTGGCGCCACGCGCCGGACGGTGAGGAGGTCGCCCTCGCGGAGGAACGGCTCCATGCTCCGCCCGCGAGCCCGGAACGAGACGGCCCTTCCCTCGCCGAGGACCACTTCCGAGAGCTGCTCCAGCTCGGCCGCCGTCAGGACGACCGAGCGCACCGGACGAACTCCACAGCGGAGGGGTCGGGGACGAACCCCAGCTCGGCGCAGGGGACGTCGCGGGTGATCCCCACCGCGAGATCGAGCGTGTACTCCATTCCCGCGGGGTCCCAGAAGGGCGGGAAGGAGCGGGCGAGGAGCATCGAAGCGGCCTCGATGCCCGAGACGGGCCGGAGGTCGTTCGCCGGCGCCTGCTTCAGGAAATGGAGACGGTCGAGTGGCACGCCGCAGGGCGAGACGGCCGAGAGGTCCCCGTGCCAGGGAGTCCCGAACATGAAGACGCGGTCCCCGCGACGGCGGAGGACGACCCGGTCGTCGTTGAGGACTCGGGCGCTGTCCGCCCAGAGGCGGGCCATCGTCGTCTTGCCGTGGGTGGAGTTGCCGCAGAAGAGGAGTCCGCGCCCGGCGTCGTCGACGCCCGACGCGTGGACCATGAGGCCCCGCCCCTTCGCGAGGAGGCAGACCATCAGGACCTCGCTGAGAGGGAACTCGAGGGAGCCGGGGAGCAGGCCGCCCGGCGCGCTCGCGGTCTCGTCGAAACGGCCGACGACCTCCCCGCGGCGGAAGTCGTCGTCGAACGTGGCGACCGCGAAGGGCTCCGGCCCCGCCCTCGGAGACTCGAGGAGGAAGACGTGCTCGCCGCCTCGCCGGTAGAGCGACCACGGCGAGCCGGTCGAGAAGACGCACTCCTCAGGCCTCGGGAGAGGCGAGGGAAGAGGGCCGAACCGTACGTCGATCGAGAGGTCGGCGGGCCCGTCTGCGAGAAACGCGGCAACCGACGGGCGAAGGCCCGGGCCTTCGTCCGGACCCCATCCTCGAACCGAAAAGACTATGTCCGCGATCGCGAGGGTGAAGGACATGAGCGCGTCGGGGAATGCCCGGGCCGCATTCTCAGGAGCCGACGTTGTTGCACTGGAACACAGCGTTGCAGGCGTTGCCGAACAGCGCGTTGAAGAACCCGTCCACCGCCTTGCAGTTGCTGAGCACGGCCTCTCCGGCTTTGAGCTCCACCGCCTCCACGCGGGGCTTCTCGTACGGCTTGCGGCTGCGGGGGCTCTTGTCCGTTCCCTTGCTCTCCATGGCTCCTCGACACGGTCGGCTCGTCGGGGAAATCTCGCCGTGCGGGCACGTGGCGCTCCCGGAGCCCACCTGCGTCCGATTATGGACGAGGGCGTCCGCTCGAGGAACCCGCGGCCCGACGGACACAGCGAACGCCGCCTCGGTGCGCACCGGCGCGCCAGGAGGCGCCAGGTCCGTCGCCGGTGCGGGCGCTCAGCGTCGCAGCCGCTCCGAACGGAGGTGCGCGATCTCGCAGAGGTAGGGAACGGGCTCTTCGGCGTCTCCCGTCTCGATGCGCGCCCAGCCGGGGCACTGACCGCACAGGGCACCGAGGTCGCATGCCGTGCATCTCGTCACACGGGTGCGTCTCGCCTCGCGCGCCTCCTTCAGCGGCCCGAGCCAGCCCTCGCGAAAGGTGCCGCTCCGCAGGTCGTAGACCGGCTCCCTCGCCATGATGCAGAGGCTCAGGCCGCCGCAGGCGTCGACGTGGAACGAGCTCAGCCCGGCACCGCATCCGTACAGGCTCTCGGGAGACGGCGAGGGGCCCGTCAGCCTCTCCGACGCCTCGCGCAGGGCGGCCCACCGCGCGTCGTCGGAGAGGTCGAGCGCGAGGACCTCCTCCGGAGGCAGTCGAAGGACCATCGGCTCGCGGCCGCCGTCGAGGCGAGGGTTGAGCGCCGGGTCGAAGCGGAACTCCACCCCGAGGCTCGCGGCCAGCTCTCTCATCGCGCCGACCTCACGCCCGTTGAGCGTCATCGCGACCGTCTTGAGCCTGAGAGGAAGGGCCCGCCCGAGGAGCAGGTCGATCCCCTGCCGGCACCGGGCGTAGGAGCCGGGCACGCCGGTCACGCGCTCGTACGTCCGCTCCGTCGCTCCGTAGAGGGTCACCTCGACGCAGAACGGCGTCCACTCGGCGAGCAGTTCGGCAAGGCGGGGCGTCAGGAGCGTGGCGTTCGTAAAGAGCGTGAGGAGGAAGCCCGCCCGCTTCGCGTGCTCCCACACGGCCGGGAAGTCGGAGCGGAGGAGCGGCTCTCCCCCCGTCAGGAGGAGCCACAGCCCGCCCTCTTCCGCAATCTGATCCAGGACCCCCGTCATCTCGCGCGTCCCGAGCTCTCGCGTCCGGGCAGAAGCGTCACTCGCCGGGAGGTTGATGTAGCAGTGGGCGCACGCGAGGTTGCAGCGCGAAGTCAGCTCGATGCTCCCCGAAAGGGGGACCCGTCTCCCGACGAGCTTCTCGCGCAGGCGCCGGCTGAAGTCGCCGTAGCCGAGCTCGGGGACGTGCGGACAGTCCAGGTCAGCTCTCCCGGACGGCCCCGAGGGCCTCGAGCTGACGGAGGAGGTCGGCGACGTCCCGCACGGCCTCGTCCTCGCCGACCTCGTACTCCGAGGCGATCGCCGCGCCGACCTCGGAGACTCTCCGCACCCCGTCCAGCAGCTCCCAGACGCGCGCGCCGACGGCGTTCAGGGTGAAGATGTGGTCGACGTCCGCTGCCCGCCTCCGGATCGGCACGAGGAGGACCTCGTCGACGATCCGCCTCGAGACGACCGATGGATCACGGGCGAAGCGCCTGTCGCCGAACTCGACTCTGGACAATGCCTGACCTCCGCGACCGCCGGATCGGCCTGCCGACCGCTCGCTGGCCTCTCGGGAGTCGGGGCGGGCCGCGCGGTCCGCCCCCCTCCGCTGCTCAGCGCTCGAGCTTGAAGCCGACGCGGATCGTGACCTGGAACTCGGCGACCTTGCCGTCCTTGACCCGCCCGCGTTGCTCGACGACCTCGAACCAGTCCATGTGGCGGATCGTCTTACCGGCTTCCTCGACGGCGCCCTTCACCGCCTCGGCAAAGCTGACCGGGGACGTTCCGACGATCTCGACCTTCTTGTAGACGGCCATGCTGCGGCTCCTTTCGGCGAGCGCCGGCCGGGCCGGCGCTCGCCGATTCTAGGCGCTCCGGCGGGCGCCGCCCGCGCGGTACGATGGCTCTTCCACCGGCCTGCGCGGGAGTCCCGCGCGGAGGAGGGACGATGCCCCACCCGTCACCTTCGAGCGCGCTCCTCGGGATCCCGTCCGCGGAGGTCGAGCGCCGGTTCGAGGCGCTCCAGGCGCGCCTCGCGAACCAGTGGAAGCTGATCCAGTCGATGAACCAGCGCGAGCAGGCGATGGTCGTCGTGCCGTCGGCGGACGCCGCGGGCGACGAGGCGTCGGGGACGCCGCTCCTCGCGCTCGAAGAGAGGCTCCTCTGCCTTCTCCTCCTTCTCCGGAAGCCGCGCTCGCGGATGATCTACTGCACGTCGCAGGCGATCGGGCCCGAGGTCGTCGACTACTACCTCGGTCTCCTCCCCGGCGTCATCCCGGCCCACGCCCGGGCCCGTCTCCACCTCTTCCCGGTCCACGACGCGTCGCCGCGTCCCCTGGCGCGGAAGATCCTCGAGCGGCCCCGGCTCCTGGAGCGGCTCCGGGCGCTCATCCCGGACCCGGAGACGACGCACCTCGTCCCGTTCGCGATGACGGACCTCGAGCGGGGACTCTCCGTCGCGCTCGGCATCCCGGCCTTTGGCGCGGACCCGCGCCTCGACGGCCTCGCGACGCGGAGCGGGTCGCGGAAGCTCTTCGGGGAGGTCGGCGTCGCCACGCCGCCGGGGGTCGAGGGGGTGAAGAGCGCGGAGGACGCCCTCGAGGCGATCCGCGAGCTCCGCTCGCGCGTCCCCGGCCTCCTCCAGGCGCGGATCGAGCTCGAGCGCGGCGACCCGAGGAAGCCCGGCGTGCGTGTCGCGCTCACGGACCTCGAAGGACTCGCGAGGGCCGAGGCCGACCGCGTCGTCGCGGCGCGCCTGAGGGCGTTCCCCGCGGAGCCGGCGGCCGCCGAGCGCTTCTGGCAGAGGGTCGCCGAGGAGGGCGCCGTCGTCGAGGCCCCGGCCCTCCTCGAGGAGCGGCGGAGCGTCAGCGTCGAGCTGCGCGTCAGCCCCGTCGGGAACGTCGAGCTCCAGGCCGCGCACGACCGGCCTCTCCGGGGCGAGGCGAGCTGGAGGTTCCCCGCGGACCCGGCGTACGCGCGCGCCGTCGTCGCCGACTCCCTGAAGGTCGGCGAGGCGCTCCGCCGTGCGGGGGTCCTCGGCTCGTTCTCGGTCGTCTTCGACGTGGCGCGCGACCCGGGCGGCGCGTGGACCCACGAGGCGCTCCAGGTGGAGCTCGGGAAGAACGAGACGAGCGTCCCGTTCCTGACGCTCACGTTCCTCACGGACGGCCGCTACGACGTCGACGAGGGGCGCTTCAAGGCCCGGGGGGGGCAGTCGAAGTGCTCCGTCTCGACCGGCGAGGTCTCCTCTCCGTCGTTCCGGGCGATCTCGCCGGACGAGATCTTCGACTTCGTCGTCCGGCACGGGCTCCACTTCGACCACGCGACGCAGACGGGCGTCGTCCTCCAGAGGCTGAGCGGCCTCACGGAGCTCGGGACGTTCGGCCTGACGGCCGTCGGCGACTCCCACGAGGAGGCGCGCGAGCTCCACGACCGGGCCGTCGCGACGCTCGGCTTCGAGGCGGAGCGAGCGGTCGGACGGCTCCGCCTGCCGGAGGCGTGAGGGCCCCGCCCCGGACGGGCACGCGAGGAGGTCGGATCGAAGACGAAGAGGGCGGCCCGGCGGGCCGCCCTCTCGTCGCGGACCGCTCCGCGCGTCTGCGTCAGAAGCCGAAGCCGTAGCCGAGCTCGAGCTCCCACTGGTCCATCTTCAGCTCGATCCTCTGCTGGCCGGGCGCCTCGAGCGGATTCGCGCCCTCGACCTTCGACGAGAAGGCGCGCGTGAGCGCGAAGTGGACGGCGCTCTTCGGCGAGAGGAGCTTCGAGACGCCGAGGGTCGCGTGGTCCTGCACGACGCCGGGGGCGAGGATGTTGAAGAGGACCTCGCTCTCCTGGACGGGCTGCGTGCAGTGCGCGTAGCCGGCCCGGAGCGTCCAGGAGGGGCTCGCCTCCCACTGGACCCCGAGCTTGTAGACGGTCACGTCGTCCCAGCCGAAGCCCGCGCCTCCGTCGGCGCCGAGGGGCGCCTGCATCAGGTTCGGGAGCATCGGGTTCCCGACCGACGGGACGTCGCTGTAGTAGATCTGCTGGACGTCGGCGGCGATCGACAACCCCTTGGCCGGGAAGACGGAGATGCCGACGGTCCAGTTCGCCGGGACGTCGAAGTCCCCCTGGCCGGCGAAGAGCCCGGCGTAGTCGTCGAGCTCGCCCATGGCGATCTTCGTCTGGTAGGAGGCGCCGACGCCGAGGTACTCGCCGAACTTGCCGTGGTAGCCGATCCGGGCGCCGAAGCCGGTCGCGGTGTCGGCGCCGTTGTTCGTCAGCTTCGCGGGGTTCGACGAGAACATCGCGAAGGCGCCGAGGCCCTTCGCCTCGAAGCTCTGCCAGCCGAGGATCGGGGAGACGCCGACCGCCTGGTGCTCCGCGAACTCCCAGGTGAAGGACGGGGCGATGAAGGCCTGCATCAGGTTGACGCCGGCGGGGGCCTGGCCGAAGACCGGGTTCGACCAGTCGGTGTTCATCCCGCCGTTGCCGTAGATCGCGAGGCCGAGGTGCAGGTCGTCCGTGACGTGCCACGCGCCCGCCATGGCCGGCATGAGGAAGGCGGTGCTGTCGCTCTCGAAGTTGCCGGGCGCGAGGCCGAACGTGCCGGGATACCCCGAGGGGTTCCCCGTCACGGTGTACTCGCGGTTCGGGTTGAAGAGCGCGAGGCTGATGTCGTACCCCTTGACGAACGCGATCGTCGCGGGGTTCGTGGCGCTCGCGAGCGTGTTCAGGTGGAGCGCCTGCCCGGCGCCGGCCATCCCCTTGTACGGGGTGCCGTAGCCGAGCGAGAAGTAGCCGTCCGTCGCGAGGGCGGGGGCGGCCAGGAGGACGAGGGCGAGGACCGCGATCGTCCGGGTCTGGGTTCGTTTCATCGCACACTCTCCATGGGGCACGCCGTTTCGAGGCGTGCCGGAACTCGGGCTGTGGTCGGCATCCGGGACCGGCCTCTTCCGGCCGGGGTCATATCTTCAGCAGCCGCCGCCCTTCTTCGGCGCGGCGGACGGGGCGGCGGCCTTCACGACGAGCTTCGGCGGCGGTGCCGCCGCCGCGCCCGTGAAGTAGCCATTCAGGGCGGACCGCGTCCGGAACTCGGCGACGAGCGCCGGGGTCGGGTCGGCGGGAGGCTCGGGGGCGGCAAGGACCGACGCCTTCCAGGCGTCGAACCCGCCCGCGAGCGCGACGACCTCGCCCGCGAAGGACTCGAAGCCTGCCGGGAGCGTCGAGACGTCGCCCTGCGCGTAGACGACGAGCGTCCGCGTCGGAGGGAGCGTGGCGGCGAAGGAGGCCGGCGTCGTCGCCTCGGGGAGCGTCGCGGTGCCGGGGATCCGCTCCGCGGGCGTCGTCGCCTTCGGGTCGCGGAGGTCGACGATCCAGAGCTGCTGGGGGTCCGAGACGACCTTCTTCGCGAGCGCGAGAGCGTCGATCCTCCCGAAGGGTCTCGCCGCGGCGACGGGCTGGGCCGTCGGGACGGCGACCCAGGCGACGAGCCCGGCCGCGGCGAGGGCCCCGAGCGCGGCGAACTGGCGGTTGCGGAAGGAGTCGTTCGCGGGGGGCAGAGGCTTGCCCAGCTTCGGCGCGAAGATCGCCTCCAGCTTCTCGGCGCCGAGGAAGGCGCCGATCGCCATCGCGACGACCCCCGCGGCGAGGACGGGGAAGGGGATCCCCGTCGCCTGCGAGATCGTCACCGACCCCATCGCGCCGCTCTTGTAGAACCCCTCGAGCGGACCGTAGAGGAACCCGAAGAGGAGCGAGCCGGCCATGACGCCGACGATCGAGAAGAGGCCGTCCCACTTGCCCGAGGCCATGGCGACGACGCCGGTGCCTGGGCAGTAGGCCGAGATCATGAACCCGGCGCCGAGGAGGAGGCCGCCGACGACGTGCGGTCCGAGGAACGTCTCGGGGACGGTGACGAGCGAGAGGTCGAGGACGCCGATTCCCGAGAGGAGCGCGAGGCCGGCGCAGGCGGTGGCGATCGCGCTGAACATCACCTTCAGGACGCGCGTGTCCGTCAGGTAGAACTGCGCGGCGAGGTTCTTCGCGTTTCCGAAGCCGGCGCGCTCGAGGACGAAGCCGAACGCGAAGCCGATGAGCGTGCCGAGGAGGAGCCCGGTCGGGAAGCCGAAGGCGTCGTTCGGGTAGAGCGGAAGGACGTTCATCGCCACTCCTTTCGGAGAAACGGGGCGAGGAGGTAGCCGCCGGCGAAGACGCACATCATGAAGATCCAGGAGCCGAGCGAGAGGACCGCGCCTCCCGTGAGCGCCTGGCCGGACGTGCAGCCGCGCGCGAGGCGGGCTGCGAAGCCCATCAGGACGCCGCCGACGATCGCCATCGCGATCCGCCGCCCCTTGGGAACGCCCTCGCCGCGGATGACCTCGCTCTTCAGCCGCCCGGCCGAGTAGGCGCCGACGAGGCCGCCGAGGAAGATGCCGAGGACCTCGAAGACGAGCCAGTCTTCGAGGAGCCTCTTTCCGGGGCCGACGTACTGGGCGAAGTAGGCGTTCGCCTCCGTCGCGGCGGGGGCGATCGCGTGGGCGACGCCGATGGCGAGGCGCGTCGGGACGCTCGAAGAGCCGAGCCCGAAGCCCATGACGAGGAACGAGCCGAGGAGGACGAGGCCGAGGACGAAGCCGGCCACGTACGGGTTCCAATAGGGGCGTTCGGCGGGGGGCTGCATCGCGGTCACCTCGTCAGGAGAGGAAGCGGAAGGCGGAGTGCTGCCCCGCCGTCAGGAGGATCCAGCGGAGGGCGAGGCCGCCGGAGAGGATCAGGACGGGAAGCATCACGGTGAACGTCAGGTGCCGCTTCGCCTCGACCGCCTCCATCAGGAGCGGGACGAGGAGGCCGAGGACGACGACGCAGGAGAAGAAGACCGCCGTGTACGGCCCGCCGAGGAACTGCGCGGCGGCCCATTGCCCGGCGTCGCCCGAGGTCGCCCAGCCGAGGAGCATCAGGGCGATGAGGACGAGCTCGGCGACGATGGCGGCGGCGTCCCACCTCACGAGCGTCTTCCTCTCGCCCTCCTCGAGCGGGAGGAGGAGGAGGAGCGCCGCGCCGGTCGAGATCCCCGAGGCGAGGAAGAGCGGGCCGAGAACGGCGCTGTTCCAGGCGATGCGCGACGGCATCGTCCCGAGGAGGAGGCCGGTGTAGATGCCGAGCGCGACCCCCATGCCGACGCTCGTCAGGAGGATCCCGCGGCGGCCGGCGTCCGCCCACGCGAAGCTCTTCTCGAGAAGGGGCGCGAGCGCCTTCGGTGTCTTCCCACGGAGCCAGGCCCGCTGCGCCTCGGTCATCGACCCGAGGCCGAGGAGAAGGCCGACGGGGTAGATCAGGACGAGGATCCAGGCGCCCCACGACATCGGCGAGGTGACGTGGAAGAACATGTAGAAGCGCCAGGCCCAGAGCTTGTGGGCGAGGTCGAGCCAGAGGGCGACCATGCCGAGGGAGAGGAGGCCGAGGGCGGCGAACGGCATGAGGCGCAGCGCGTCGCCCTTCGGCTTCTCGCCCGAGCGGAGCTCGAGCGCGGCGGAGAGGACGAAGATCCCGGCGACGAGGCCGCCGAGGAAGAGGTAGACGACGATCTCCCAGCCCCAGATGTGGAGCGTCGGGTCGATGCCGGGGTTCGTCCGGGTCGTGGTGGCTTCGATCAGCTCGTGCATGTCACGCGCCTCAGACGAGGAAGTGGACGTTCGGGCCGGCGCCCGACTCGGGGTGGTTCACCTTCGAGCGCCGCTCGTTGAGGAGCGTCGAGACCGCCGACTCCGGGTCGGCCGCGTCGCCGAAGGTGAGCGTGCCGGTGGGGCAGACGCCGACGCAGGCGGGCGCGAGCCCCTTCTGCACGCGGTGGAGGCAGAACGTGCACTTGTCGACGTACCCTGAGGGGTGGACGAAGCGGGCGTCGTACGGGCAGGCGGCGATGCACGCCTTGCAGCCCGAGCACTTCCCGTGCGTCACGAGGACGACGCCTCCCTCGTTCACGTGGGAGGCGCCCGTCGGGCAGTTCTTGACGCACGGCGCGTCCGTGCAGTGGTTGCAGCGCTCGGAGCGGATCTCGGCAGAGAGCTTCGGGAACTCCCCGCGGACCTCCTCGACGATCCAGTCGCGGCAGAAGCCGTCGGGAACGTCGTTCTCGGCCTTGCAGGCGAGGACGCACGCCTTGCACCCGACGCACAGCCGGGTGTCGACGGTCATGGCGTAGCGCTTTGCGGAGGACTTCGTGGCGCTCATCTCAGGCCTCCGCCGCCGCGGCGCCCGTGCCGGCGGACCTTTCGATCGTCACGAAATTGACGCTCATCCCCGTCGTCCCGGCGACCGGGTCGACGGCGATGCGGGTCACGAGCGCCTGGTCGTCCATCCCGCGGTTCGCGGCGAACCTCAGCCCCGGGTTCGTGTGGCCGTAGCCGTGGACGACGAAGACGCAGTCGGGGCGGATCCGTTGCGTCACCTTCAGCTTCACGGGCTGCGAACGGACGCCGTCCTGGTTCACGAGCGTGACGACGTCGCCGTGCGCGAGCCCCTGCTCCTTCGCGGCCTTCGCGTTCAGCCAGACCTCGTTCTCGTCGTAGACCTCGGAGAGGAAGCGGTTGTTCGTCGTCCGGCCGAAGGTGTGGACGGGCGACCTCCCGAAGAGGAGCCGGAACTGGCCGTCGGCGGGCTGCTCGTGCCGCGTGTACGGCGGCAGGGGAGGCAGGCCTGCGTCGGCCATCTGCTTCGAGTAGAGCTCGATCTTCTTCGAGGGGGTCCCGAAGGCGAGCTGTAGCCCCTCCTCGGTCCGCACGGGGACCGGCGTCCCCTTGACGACCCCCTTCTTCCGGATCGCCTCGACGTCGTAGCCCCCCTTCTTCAGCCGCTCGGTGACGAGCTGCTCGCCGCTCTCCCACGGGAAGTACTCCGCGAGGCCGAGGCGCTTCCCGAGCTCCTTCGCGATCCACCAGCCGGGCTTCGATTCGTACATCGGCGGGACGACCTGCTGCCGGACGGCGAGGAACGGCTCGGACCAGGGGACGGGGGCGATGTCGTCCCACCGCTCGAGGTAGGTCGCCTCGGGGAGGACGACGTCGGCGAAGCCGACGATCTCGGCGGGGAGGACGTCGACCGCGACGAGGAGGTCGAGCTTCTGGATCGCCTCTTCCACGTTCTTCCGCTGGGGGAGCGCCTGGAGGAGGTTCGACCCGTAGACGATCCACCCCTTGATCGGGCAGCCCGGCCCGCCGAGGCGTCCCGGCACCGTCGCGTCGCAGACGCCGTGCGAGAGGACCTCTTCCGCGAACGGGTAGACGACGCCGTTCGGCGCGTCCTGCGCCGTCTTCGGCTGCTGCGCGTACTCCGGGACCGGGAGCTTCGGGACCGGCATCTGCGTCGGGACGAAGATCCCGCCGCGGCGGCCCCACGACCCGAGGAGCGCGTTGAGGATCGCGATCGCGCGCGAGCGCTGGACGTCGTCGCCGTACCAGGTGACGTGCCGGCCGGGGTGGACCAGCGAGGCGGGACGCGCCCCCGCGATGAAGCGCGCCGTCTCGGCGATCGTCGAAGCCGGGATCGTCGTCTCGGTGAAGGCCCACTCGGGGGTCCTGTCGGCGACGTGCTTCCTCAGCTCGTCGAGGCCGATCGCGTTCTGGGCGACGTAGTCGCGGTCCCAGAGCCCCTCGTCGAGGATGACGTGGATCCAGGCGAGGAGGAGCGCCATGTCGGTCCCGGGCTTGATCGGGAGCCAGTAGCGGGCCTTCCCCGCGGCCGTCGAGAAGCGCGGGTCGACGACGACGAGCTGGCCCCCGTTCGCGATCATCTGCGCGAAGTCCTGCACCTGGGTGTTGTGCATGTTCTCGCCGAGGTGCGAGCCGATGAGCGTGAGCACCCGCGAATTCGCGATGTCGAGGACCTCGGGGGAGCCGAGGGAGGCGCCGTAGGTCAGGTTGAATCCGACCTCGCGCGGGCCGCGGCACTGCCCGTAGGACGGGGCCGTGACGTTCCCGGAACCGTAGGCGAAGAGGAGGTGCTTGAAGAACGAGCCGCCGAAGCCGTGCGAGAAGAGGGCGACCTTGTCGGGGCCGCACTCGGCCTTGATCTTCAGGAGCTTCTCGGCGGTGAAGTCGAGCGCCTTCTCCCAGGAGACCTCCTCGAAGTCCTGCGTCCCGCGGGCGCCGGTCCTTCGGAGGAGCGGCTTCTTCAGCCGGTCCGGGTCGTAGAGGAGGCCCGTGCCGCCGGTGCCGCGCGGGCAGAGGCGTCCGCGCGAGAGCGGGTGCTCCGGGTTCCCGACGAGCTTCGTGACCTTCCCGTCCTTCACGTGGGCGAGGACGCCGCACTTCCAGAAGCAGAGCTCGCAGAACGTCGGGACGACCTGGTCGCCGTCCGTGCCCGGGTCGTGGACGACGTCGGGGTCGAGCCCCCACCACTTCGTCGTCAGCCCCGAGCCGAGGGCCGCGGCCCCGAGGCCCGCGCCGCCGATCTGGATGAACTGTCTCCGGGTCGCCGTCATCTTCACCTCCGGGTTCGGGAACGAGGGACCGGGCGGCCCATTTCAAGACCCGCGCCATGAATGGCCGAGAGGGGATACACCGCGCTGCGTCGCGGCGACTTGCGATTCTGCGAAAGGTTCGCTGCGACGAACTGTTTCGTGTGAAACGAATCGTCTCGGACGGGGGATCGGGGTCTCTGAAACGTTCTGTTGCGAGGCGGCCCGTCCGGGACGTGTGTCGAACCCGGCGCACCCGGGAGTCGGGTGACCTCGCTGCGGGGCCGAGCCCTGGGAGCGTCACGCGACATCGCCCGTCGCAGCCGCGGACGGCGTCCCGTAGGATGGCCGGGTGAGCTCGATCCGCAACAGGGCGCGGGGCGTCGTCGCGCTCGCCGTTCTCTTCGGCGCGGCGCTTCTCGGGACGGCGGCGCTCGCGTCGCGTTCCCTCAGGCAGCGGGACGCGGCGGTGAGGGATGGGATCCTCGCGCGCGAGGGGCACGCCCTCGAGTCGCTCCTGCGAGCCGCGACTCCGGCGGAAGCACCCGACCTCCTCGCGACGTTCCTCGCGGAACGGTCCGGAACCATTGCGGGTGTCGCGGTCGTCGGACCCGCCGGCGTCGTCGCGAGCGCGGGCGAGGACGCGGCCGGCGGCCTCGAGCTGACGGCGGCGCTCGGCCGCGAGTGGAGGCCGGCCGCCCTGGGAGCCGAGGCGGGGAGCGGACCGGGCGGAGGTGGCGGACCGGGTACGGGCTTCATGGGCGGTCGCGGTCCGGGCGCGGGGCGGGGGAGTCCGCCGATCCGCCTCCGGCTCCGGCCGGCGCCGGCTCTCGGGCGCGAGCCGGCGCTCGCGAGGGTCGTCCTCGCGGGCGGCGCGGTCTCGGCGCTCGCGCTCGTCGGGCTCGCGGTCGTCGCAGCGCGCGGGCTCGCCGAGCGCGAGGGGCGCGAGGCGGCCGAGGCGGAGGGACGCCGGCTCGCGACGATCGCGCGCGCGGGCGCCGGACTCGCCCACCGGCTTCGCAACCCGCTCGCGGTCGTCAAGGGGACGGCCCAGCTCCTCGAGGAGCGCGTCCCCGGGGGCGAGCGGGAGCGGGTCGCGCGGATCGTCGCCGCGAGCGGAAGGATGGAGACGATCCTCTCGCGACTCCTCGACTTCGCGAGGCCGCCCGAGCCTCAGCCGGCCGCGTTCGACCTCGCGGGCCTCGCCCGCGACGTCGCCGCGCGGTTCGCCGGAGGAGTCGGCGGGCGGGCCCCGGTGAGGGCGGAAGGGCCGGTCCCGGCCCGGGCGGATCGCGAGCACGTCGAGACGATCCTCGAGGAGCTTCTCGCGAACGCGCGGGCGTTCGACCCGGACGGCGAGATCGAGGTGACGGTGCGGCGGGAGAGCGGGCGCGCCGTCGTCGAGGTCGCCGACCGGGGACCGGGGCCCGGAGTCGACCCGCAAGGGGCGTTCGAGCCGTACGTGACGTCGCGCCCCGACGGGACCGGCCTCGGCCTCGCCATCGTTCGCTCCCTTGCCGCGGCGAACGGCGGCTCCGCGGCGCTCGGCGCGCGTCCGGGCGGCGGCTGCGTCGCGACGCTCGTCCTGCCGGGAGAGGGGGCCTGACGTGGCGCACTTCCTCGTCGTCGACGACGAGCCGTCGTTCCGGGCGCTCCTGCGCGACATCCTGGAGGGGGCCGGGCACGGCGTCACGGAGGCGCGGGACGGCGCGGAAGCGCTCGCCTTCCTCGAGCGGGGCGCGTTCGACCTCGTCCTGACGGACCGGCTCATGCCGAAGGTGGACGGACTGGAGCTCGTCCGGCGGGTGAAGGCGCGCCCTTCGGCTCCTCCCGTCGTCGTCCTCACGGCGCACGGTTCGATCCCCGAGGCCGTCGAGGCGGTCCGCCTCGGCGCCGCCGACTACATCACGAAGCCGCTCCCCTCCCCGGAGGCGCTCGTCGACCTCGTCGCGAGCCTCCTTCCGCGCGAGGAGGGGGACGAGCTCGTCACCGCGGACCCGGCGATGAAGGAGCTCCTCGCGCTCGTCGACCGCGTCGCCCCGCGCGATGTCGCGGTCCTCGTCACCGGCGAGTCGGGGACGGGGAAGGAGCTCGTCGCGCGGCGCCTCCACGCCCGCTCGCCGAGGGCGAGAGGACCGTTCGTCGCCGTGAACGCCGCGGCGCTCCCGGAGACGCTCGCCGAGAGCGAGCTCTTCGGGGCCGAGAAGGGGGCTTTCACCGGGGCCGACCAGGCGCGGGCCGGACGCTTCGAGGAGGCCTCGGGCGGGACGCTCTTCCTCGACGAGGTCGGCGAGCTTCCGGCGGCGCTCCAGTCGAAGCTCCTCCGCGTCCTGGAGGAGCGCGTCGTCAGGCGGCTCGGAGGCTCGCGCGACCTCCCGGTCGACGTCCGTCTCGTCGCCGCCACGAACCGCGACCTCTCCCGCGAGTCGGAATCGGGCGGGTTCCGGCAGGACCTCTTCTTCCGCCTCGCCGTCGTCGTCTTGAACGTCCCGCCGCTGCGCGAGCGCCCGGGGGACGTCCCGCTCCTCGCGCGCCACTTCGCCGGGCGCCTCGCGGCCCGGCACTCCGTCCCGGTCCCGGCTCTCGACGACGAGGCCCTCTCGGCGCTCGCGGCCCACTCCTGGCCCGGGAACGTCCGCGAGCTGAGGAACGTCCTCGAGAGGGCCGTCGTCGTCCGCGGGGGCGAGCCGATCCGCGTCGTGGACCTCGGCCTCGTCGCTTCCTCACCGCCGCTCGACCGCGCCCATCGAGAGCGCGAGGCGCTCCTCGCGGCGCTCCGGCGGACCGGCGGGAAGCGCGAGGAGGCGGCGAAGCTCCTCGGCATCTCGGTGAGGACGCTCTACTACCGCCTGAAGGAGTGGGGCATCGGCTGAAGCGCGCGGGGGCGGCGTGCACGTGCCGTGCAGCGCGCCTGCAGCTCCTGCAGTCCGGCGGGTGCCCGGCGCGGCCCGAACCCGGAGCCAAGTCCATCTCGTACAGGAGGTTCTGCCCATGCCGAAGGCGGCCGGCGGTGTGGCACGCGACGTGGAACGGAGGAGTCGCCGCGGCCGGGAACGGTCGCCGCCGAGAACGACAAGGAGCCTGACATGAAGAAGACCGCCCTCCTCGCCCTCCTCCTCCTCCTCGCGACCCCGCTCATCGCGCAGCCCGGACCGCGCGGGGGCCAGGGGAACGGGCCCGGCGCCGGGACGACCGCGCCCGCCGCCCCCGCGACGAACCCCTTCGCGACGTATTTCGCCTCGCTCCCGAAGGAGACGCTCTCCGCTGCCGAGGCCGCCGAGGTCGTCTTCCTCCGCGAGGAGGAGAAGCTCGCCCGCGACGTCTACCGGGCGCTCTTCGCCGCACACGGCGACCGCGTCTTCGCGAACATCGCGGGCGCCGAGCAGCGGCACATGGACCTCGTGAAGCTCCTCCTCGACCGCTACGAGCTCGCCGATCCCGCGGCCGCGACGGCCCCCGGCGAGTTCAAGGACTCGCGCCTCGCCGCCCTCTACACGGACCTCGTCGCCCGCGGAAAGGCCTCGCTCGTCGAGGCCCTGAAGGTCGGCGCGACGATCGAGGACCTCGACCTGGCCGACGTCGGCAAGGCCCTCGCCGCCTCCGACAACCGCGACGTCGACGCCGTGATGCAGAACCTCGCGAAGGGCTCGCGCAACCACCTCCGCGCGTTCTCGCGCCGGCTCACCGCCCTCGGCGCCTCCTACACGGCGCAGTACCTTCCGGCCGAGGAGGTCGCGAGGATCCTTGCCGCTCCGCGCGAGCGGGGCGCCGTCGACGAGACGGGGAAGCTCCTCCCGGGGGCCGGGACGGGCCCGGGCCGCATGGGGCGTGGCCGTGGACGCGGCATGGGCGCCGGGAACGGCACCGGGACGTGCGACGGGACGGGGCCGGGCTCCGGCACCGGTCCGGGCGCGGGCTTCGGCCCCGGCGACGGCACGGGCGCCGGCTGCCCGAACCGGTAGCACCCGGCGGGAGCATCAGGTCGCTACCCCGTCGCGCCGCCTGCTGCGCGGCGCCCGGACGGACGGGGGGAGAAGGGAACCTTCTCCCCCCGTTCCGCGTCTGCGGCCCGCGGCGGCCGCCCCGCCGCGGGCAGACCCGATAATCGGGAATGCCCTCGGACAAGGTCCTCCTCCTCTCCGCGATGGGCGCCTACCTGGCGCTCACGATCGGCGTCGGCCTCTGGTACTCGAGGCGCAGCGCCCGGAGCGCCGAGGCCTACTTCCTCGGGGAGCGCGGCCTCGGGCCGTGGGTCGCCGCGATGAGCGCGGAGGCCTCGGACATGAGCGGCTGGCTCCTCATGGGGCTCCCGGGCGTCGCCTACTTCGCGGGGGCGGGCGAGGCGGCCTGGACCGCGATCGGCCTCGCGCTCGGCACGCTCGCCTGCTGGAGCCTCGTCGCGCGTCGCCTCAGGGCCCACTCGATCGTCGCGGGGAACGCGTTCACGCTCCCGGCCTTCTTCAGCGCCCGCTTCCGCGACGGACGACGCCTCCTCTCGACGATCGCCGCGGCGATGCTCCTCTTCTTCTTCTCTATCTACGTCGGGGCCCAGTTCGTCACGTTCGGCAAGCTCTTCGGCTACGTCCTCGGGATGGAGGGCTTCTACGCGCGGATGGTCGTCTTCGGCGCGCTCTTCGTCCTCGCCTACACCTTCGTCGGCGGCTTCCTCGCCGAGACGATGTCCGACTTCATCCAGGGGACGCTCATGTTCTGCGCCCTCGTCCTCGTCCTCGCGGTCGGGACGGCGAAGGCCGGCGGCGTCGGGGCGCTCCTCGCCGAGCTCGGGGCGATCCCGCGCTTCACCGACCTCTTCGGCGTCGCGACGCCGCTCGACGCCGCCGGGGCCGCCGTGACGGCCGCCGCCGGGAACGCCCAGGCGCTCGTCGACGGGAGCCCCGCGTTCGGTCCCGGCGTCGGCTACGGCTTCCTCGCGATCCTCTCCTGCCTCGCCTGGGGCCTCGGCTACTTCGGGATGCCGCAGGTCCTCCTCCGCTTCATGGCGATCGAGAAGCCCGCCATGGTCGCCCGCGCCCGCGCGATCGCGGTCGCCTGGTGCGTCGTCTCGCTCTTCGCCGCGGTCGGCATCGGCCTGATCGGCCGCGCCCTGATGCCCGCCCGGCTCCTGACGGCGAGCGCGGCGGAGACGATCTTCATCCACCTCGCGGTCGACTTCTTCCCGCCGCTCCTCGCGGGGCTGGTCCTCTCCGGCATCGTCGCCGCCTCGATCAGCTCGGCCGACTCCTACATGCTCATCGCCTCCTCCTCGCTCGCGAGCGACCTCGTGCAGAACTTCCGGGCCGAGCCGCTGCCGGACCGGTCGGTCCTCTGGCTCGCGCGCGGCACGCAGGTCGCCGTCACCGCCTTCGGGATCCTCGTCGCCCTCTCGGGGAACGACTCGATCTTCCGCGTCGTCTCCTACGCCTGGGCCGGCCTCGGCGCCGCGTTCGGACCCCTCGTCCTCTTCTCGCTCTTCTGGAGGCGGACGACGCTCGCGGGGGCCGTCGCGGGGATGCTCACGGGAGGGATCGTCGTCGTCGCCTGGAAGAACCTCGTCGCCCCGCTCGGAGGAGCGTTCGCCGTCTACGAGCTCCTCCCCGCGTTCCTCCTCTCCGCGCTCGCGATCGCCGTCGTCAGCCGCCTGACGCCCGCGCCGCCGGCGGAGGTCATGACCGCCTTCGACGAGGCGCGGACGTTCCCGGGCTGAGAGCCGGGACTACTGCGGAGCGGGCGGGAGGACCTCGACCTCGATCGCGACGGGGAAGGGGAGGCCCGCGTCCGGCGTCGCCCGCACGTTCGTGACGGCGAAGACGATCTCGAGGCGCCTCGGCCCCGGGGCCGCCTTCTTCGGGACTCTCACCGGCAGGAGGCTCGTCCCGTTCGCGGCGACGACGAGCTTCCCCGGGACGACGACCTCGCCCGAAGCCCCTTCGCCTTCGAGGACGAGGCGGAGGTCGGAGTCGTTCCGGAGGCGGACGTACCCCTCGTCGCCGACGCGGACGGCGAGCTTCGGGTTCTCGATCGTCACTGCGGCGGCGACGAGCGGCTTCAGCTCGGCCTCCCGTCCGGCGAGCTTCCCGTCCGCCCACGCGGCCGAACGGCGCGCGAGGAGCGCCTCGCGGATACCCTCCGCGCTTCGCTCTCTCGCGAAGACGAGCGTGACGGGGCGGCGGTCCCCCTCGTGGACGCGCCAGGCGAGGTTCGACGGGTCGTGGATGTCGGAGCTCGCGAGGATCGCGAGGTTCTTCTCGAGCGCCCAGCGGTGCGCCTCCGGGTAGTACTCGCGGTCGTTCGCCACCTCGATGCCGTCCATCAGGCCCGCCGCGAGGATCTCGTCGTGCTCGGGGTACCAGCGCGCGACGCCGTCCTTCTGCTGCCCCCGCCAGCCGGGGTGGTTCCAGAAGAGGAAGGCCCCCTGCGCCCGGGCCGCCCTGAGGGCGTCCCTCCACTCGGGGGTCTCGAGCGGCTTCGACGTTTCCAGGAAGATCGCGTTGAAGTGGCCGGGCGGCATCCTCCGCGTCACCTCGGAGCCCCGGAGGACGAGGAGGCCGAGCTTCTCTCCGAGCGGCGCGGCGATCTCGAAGGGGCGGTCGTGGTTCGTCGGGAGGTCCGCCTTGTGCGGCTGGTACTCGATGTGGTCGGTGATCGCGATCGCGTCGTATCCCTCGCGCCACGCCTCCTCGGAGCGGATGTCGGGCCAGACGGAGCCGTCGGAGAAGACCGTGTGCGTGTGGAAGTCGCAGCGGAGCGTGACGAAGCCCGGGATGTCCGGGACCCTCAGCGGCCTCCTCACGCGGACCTCGTGCGCGGGCGCGGCGAGGGCGAGCGCCGCGGCGGCGGCGAGAACGGCGAGACCGGCGAGCCCAAGTGAGGCGGAGCGACGCGGCATGCGGACCTCCTCGCGGGAGCGACGGTCGATTCTCCGGCCGCGTCCGCGTGATGGCAACGCGTCGCGGCGAATCGCCACGGGGCGATTCGCCGCTCCGTCGCGTGCTACCTTCGCAGGATGTCCGACGCGGCTCCCGTCGCGCTCCCCGACCTCCTCGCCGAGCTCGAGTCCGACGCCCTCGCCCCCGCGGCGGAGGAGGTCCTCGCCATCGCCGTCGACTACCTCGCGGAGACGCGCGGGGGCGAGGGGCCGGTCTCGACGCCCCTGTCCGCGGACGAGCTCGCGCAACTCTTCGACGAGCCCCTGCCCCGGCGGGGAAGGCCCCTTTCCGAGGTCGCCGGACGCCTGCGACGCGAGGTCGTCCCCGCCTCGAACCGCCTCTTCCACCCGCGGGCGATGGGGCACCAGGTCTCGGCGCCGCTTCCGGCGGCGGTCTGGGCCGAGCCCCTCGTTGCGGCGCTGAACCAGTCGCTCGCGGTCTTCGAGATGTCGCCCGCCGGAACGGCGATCGAGAACCGCGTCGTCCGGTGGATGTGCGACCTCGCGGGCTTCGGACCCGCGGCCGGCGGGACCTTCACCTCGGGCGGGACCGAGGCGACGTTCACCGCCCTTCTCGCCGCCCGCGCCGCGGCGCTTCCCGACGCCTGGTCGAAGGGGGTCGGCGCGGAGCCGCCGGTCGTCCTGCACGGCGAGCACGCCCACTACGCCGTCTCGCGCGCCGTCGGCGCCCTCGGCCTCGGGACCGACGCCGCGGTCCCGGTCCCGTCGGAGGGCTACCGCATGGACGTCGCGGCGCTCGAGGCCGAGCTCGACCGGCAGGCCGCGCGGGGACGCCCGGTGATGGCCGTCGTCGCGACGGCGGGTACGACCGCGACCGGCTCGTTCGACGACCTGGACGCGATCGGTCTCCTCTGCGAGGAGCGCGACGTCTGGCTCCACGTGGACGGCGCCCACGGCGCCTCCGCTCTCCTGTCGACGGTTCATCGCGGCCGGCTGCGGGGCGTGGAGCGGGCCCGCTCGCTCGCGTGGGACCCGCACAAGATGATGCTCATGCCGCTCTCGGCGGGCGCCGTCCTCGTCCGCGACGAGCGCGACCTCGACGCCGCGTTCGCCCAGCGCGCCCCGTACCTGTTCCACGGTGCGGAGGGGGAGCGGAGCCCCGACCAGGGGAAGCGGAGCTTCCAGTGCTCGCGGCGGCTCGACGCGCTGAAGGTGTGGGTCGCCCTCCAGCGCTACGGCGCAGACGGCTTCGGCGCGCTCTACGACGGCCTCTGCGCGACGGCGAGGGCGCTCCACGCGGCGCTCGCGGCCCGGCGCGACTTCGAGGCGCTCCACGAGCCGGAGTCGAACATCCTCTGCTTCCGCTGGGTCGGCGACGGCTCCCTCGACCCGGCGCGGCTCGACGCCCGGAACCTGTACGCCCGCGAGGCGCTGAACCGCTCCGGCGAGGGGTGGATCACGACGACCGTCCTCGGCGGCCGGCGCGTCCTGCGCGTCACGGTCATGAACCCGCGGACGACGGAGGCCGACCTCGCGAGGGTCCTCGACGGCCTCGAGGCGCGGGCGCGGGCGGGCGACGGCGGGAAGTGAGGGCGTTCGCCCCTTCCCGGATCTTGAACTTTTTGAGTATATGACCGAAACTTCCGAGCCGGACGGCGGGCCTCGCGCAGGGTCGCGGACCGACGGCCGCCGGAAGGAGTCCCCATGAACGTCTGCATCCCCGTCACCGCCGACCGCGGCCTCGACAGCCCGGTCTCGGGCCACTTCGGCTCCGCCCCGCTCTACCTCCTCGTCGACTCGGAGACGCGCGCGACGCGCGCCCTCTCGAACGCCCGCAGCGTTCACGAGCACGGCGCCTGCCGGCCCCTCGACGCGCTCGCCGGGGAGCGGATCGACGCCTTCCTCGTCGGCGGGATCGGCGCGGGAGCGATCATGAAGCTCCAGGCGGCGGGGATCCGCGTCTTCCGCGCCACGGCTCCGACGGCGGCAGGCTGCCTCGACGCGCTCCTCCGGAACGAGGTCGAGGAGATCGACCCGGCCGGGGCGTGCGCCGGGCACGGGCACGACCACGGGCACGGCGCGGGGCTCCCGAGCCGCGGCTGACCTCCGGCAGAATCGGGCCGAACGGGCCCCGCCCGCCACGCCAGATGGAGCATCAGACGCCGCGCGCCCCGGACTGGTCCAACCTCGAGGCGGTCTTCGAGTCGCTCGGGCGCGCCCTCGTCGTCCTCGACGAGCGCTTCGTCATCATCCGGGCGAGCCGCTCGCTCGAGCGGATGGCGGGGGAGGGCGTTGCCGCCGGCATGATCGGCCAGCCCGTCGAATCGCTCTTCGGCCCGCGCCTCTTCGGTCCCGAGGAGACGCTCCGGGAGTCGCTCCGGCTCGGCCGGCGCGAGGAGGGACGGCGCGGGGTCCTCCGGTGCGGGCGCGACTCCGCGCGCCTCGTCTCGGTGACGACGACGCCGCTCGCCGCGGGGGTCGTCGACGCGTGCGATCCGCGGGCGAGGTACCTCGTCGTGATCCGTCCCGCCGAGGACGACGACACGATCCTCCAGAGCGCGTTCGTGTCGCACGGGCTCGTCGCCCGCTCCCCGCAGATGCTCCGGATCGTCCACCTCGTCGAGTCCCTCCACTCGAGCGAGGCGAACGTTTTCATCACGGGGGAGAGCGGCACCGGGAAGGAGGTCCTCGCGAGGGCGCTCCACGCCCACTCTCCACGGAGCGCGGGGCCGTTCGTCGCGGTGAGCTGCGCGGCGCTCCCGGCCGACCTTCTCGAGTCGGAGCTCTTCGGACACGTCCGGGGGGCCTTCACCGGCGCCGTTCGCGATCGCGTCGGAAGACTCGACCTCGCGAAGGGCGGGACCCTCTTCCTCGACGAGGCGGGAGAGATCCCGCTCCCGGTCCAGGTGAAGCTCCTGCGCGTCCTGCAGGAGCGGGTCTTCGAGAGGGTCGGCGAGAGCACGCCGAGGACGCTCGACGCGCGGATCGTGGCGGCGACGAACCGCGACCCGAAGGAAGCGGTACGGACGGGGCAGCTTCGCGAGGATCTCTACTACCGGCTGCGCGTCGTCCCGATCCACATCCCTCCGCTGAGGGAGCGCCCGGAGGACGTCGAGCTCGTCGCCCGGTACCTCCTCGCGCGGATCGGCGGCCGCGCTGGCCGCGCCGTCCAGCTCTCGCCCGACACCCTCGCCGCCCTCGAGCGCTACGCGTGGCCCGGGAACGTCCGCGAGCTGGAGAACGCGCTCGAGTACGCCGTGGCGCTCGGGAGGGGCCAGACCGTCCAGGTCGAGGACCTGCCGCCGGAGATCCGCTCGCCGGACTTCCGCGACCGGGGCGCCGCCGGGGCCCGGGCGGAGCGCGCCGAGTCCACGCGTCGCGTCCCGCCGGCGTCGTCCGAGCCGCCCGATCCCGAAGAGGCGCCGATCCGCGCGGCCCTCGAGCGGAACCTCTGGAACCGCTCGAAGGCGGCGGCCGAGCTCGGGATGAGCCGGACGAAGCTCTGGCGCCGGATGAGGGAGCTGCGGATCGGCGTTCGCTGAGCGTCGGCCCCCCGGCGCGCCTGAGGTCGACGGCTCCCGGACGGGATTCCGTCGGACGCGGGGGCGTGCTCGGGCGAGCCGCGGGGTCGAGCCGCGCGAACGATCTCCTCAGGTCCCGTCAGCCTTCGATCCTCCGCCACACGCTGCGCACGTCCCCGGCGCTCGGCGCCTCCGTCTCGACGACGGCCTTCCGCGCGACCTGCGCGGCCGTGACGCCGCGGTCGTAGCGGACGCGGCCGGCGAGCCGTGCCCCGGAGCGGAGGGCGAGCGCCTCGATCCGCTCCGTCGCCTCGGGGTCGAGGTCCCACTTGTTGACGCACACGGCAGCCGGGACGTCGAAGTGGCGGGTGAGCTGGAGGAGGCGCTCGAGGTCGTGCTCGCCGGAGACGGTCGGCTCGGTCACGGCGACGACGAGGTCGGCGCCCGTGACCGATGCGATCGCGGGGCAGGCGACGCCCGGCGGGCCGTCGAGGAGGACGAGCGGGCGCCCCTCCGCCACGGCGATCCGCCGCGCCTCGCGGCGGACCTCGGTCACGAGCTTGCCCGAGCTTCCCTCGGCGGTCGCGAGGCGGGCGTGGACCATCGGGCCGCAGCGCGTCGCCGAGACCATCCACTCGCCGGAGCGCCGCTCGGGGAAGGCGATCGCCTGCTCGGGGCAGAAGCGGACGCAGACGCCGCATCCCTCGCAGGCGGTCGGGTCGACCCGGAAGGTCCCGTGCGCCGCGTCGGCCCTCACGGCGTCGAAGCGGCAGAGGTCGGCGCAGGCGCCGCAGCCGCTGCAGGCCTGTTCCCTCACGACGGCGACGTTCCCGCTCCGGAATTCGTGCCGCGCGAGGACGGTCGGCGCGAGGACGAGGTGGAGGTCCGCGGCGTCGACGTCTCCGTCCGCGACGACCGGCCGATCCGCCAGGAGCGCGAACGAGGCCGTCAGGCTCGTCTTCCCCGTCCCCCCCTTGCCGCTCAGGACCACGATCTCCTTCATCCTCTCCATCCCTCGTCCGCGGCGTCCGGCACGGACGCCATGTAGAACGCCTGGTCGTTCGAGACGACGCGCCGGACGCGTCCGGTTCCGAGCAGCCCGTCGAGCCGCTTGAGCGCCTCCGTCCGGTGGATCCCGAGCCCCTCGGCGATCCCCTCCGCCGTGCAGGGGCGCCTCCGCAGGAGGACGAGCACCCCGTCCGGGTCGCGGTCGCGGCCTGTCGCCGGCTTCGGCTCGTCCCGGTCGACGATCACCTCCACGCGGCCCGGGAAGAGGCTCGCGATGGCGTGCAGTCGCGCCTCGGGAACGGCCTTTGCGAAGAGCTCGGCTGGAGGGCGGGCCACGGCGTTCAGCTGGACCCGCGCGGGCGCGATCCGCTTCACGAGCTCGACGAGCCTGGCGACCTGCGAGGGCGCCTCGGTCACCCCCTGGAGGAGGAGGATCTCGAGCCAGACCTCCCCGGGGAACTCGCGCGTGAAGGTGACGAGCCCTTCGACCATCTCCGCGAAACCGATCTCGTCCGCGGGCCGGTTCACCCAGCCGAAGAGACGCTCGTCCCCGGCGTCGAGCGAGGGCATCACGACGTCGGCCTCCAGCAGGTCGCGGCGCACCTCCTCCCGGAAGAGGAGCGAGCCGTTCGTCAGGACGGCGACCGGAACCTCCGTCATCGCCTGGATGGCCCGGATCGCCTCGCCGATCCGCGAGTGGAGCGTCGGCTCGCCGGAGCCCGCGAGGCCGACGAAGTCGCACGGCGGGCCGGCGGAGAGCCTCTCGCGCAGCTCGGCGAGGACCTCGTCGAGCGGCACCCACTCCCTCCGCTCCGTCGTCTTTCTCGTCGTCCGCCCGAGCTGGCAGTAGACGCAGTCGTAGGAGCAGACCTTGAAGGGGACGAGGTCGACCCCGAGCGAGCGCCCGAGCCGGCGTGAGGGGACCGGCCCGTAGACGTGGCGGGCGGCGGAGGCGCTCACGCGGCGCCTCCCGCGCGCTCGCGGAGCTTCCCGGCCAGCTCGCGGAAGAGCCCGCCGTACTCGGGGAGCGCGTCCACGACGAGCCGCCCGCGCGCGTAGGCCTCGGCGATCCGCCGGTCGTCGGGAACCTCGAGGAGGACCTCGATCCGCTCGGCGGCGCAGTAGTCGCGCACACGCCCGTCGCCGGAGCCCGCCCGGTTCACGACGACGCCGAACGGCAGCCTCAGCTCCCTCACGAGCTCGACGGCGAGCGTCAGGTCGTGGAGGCCGAACGGCGTCGGCTCCGTCACGAGGAGGACGTAGTCCGAGCCGCGGAGCGTCGCGACGACGGGGCAGGAGGTCCCGGCGGGGGCGTCGAGGATCGCCGGAGCGCCCTCCCGCGCCTTCGCCTTCACCGCGTTCACGACGGGGGGCGTGAGGCTCGAGCCGACGTCGAGCCGCCCGAGGACGAGCTCGACGTCGCCGGACTCCCGCCTCTCGACGACGCCGATCCGCGCGTCCGCCTCGCGGATCGCGCCGCGGGGGCAGACGAGGGCGCAGCCGCCGCAGCCGTGGCACATCCCGGGGAAGACGAGGGCGGTCCCTCCCGCCGTCGCGAGGGCGTGGAAGGCGCAGAAGCGGCTGCACTCGCCGCAGCCGTCGCAGCGCGCGGCGTCGACGACCGGCACGCGCATCGTCACGGGCCAGGAGGCCGAGAGCCGTCCCTCGAGGAAGAGGTGGTCGTTCGGCTCCTCGACGTCGCAGTCGAGGAGGGAGACGGGCGATCCCCACGAGCGCGCGAGGTTCACGGCGACCGTCGTCTTCCCGGTCCCCCCCTTTCCCGAGGCGACGGCGACCCTCATGCGTGGTGTCCCGCCACGTCGGGGCCGGACTGCTCCACGAGCTTCCCGGCCCGGAACTCCTCGAGCGCCTCGGCCACCGTCCGCGCCCGGCAGGTGTAGACGCGGATTCCGGCGTGCGAGAGGACGCGGAAGGCGTTCGGCCCGCAGTGGCCGGTGACGACGGCTCCCGCTCCGGAGCGGGCGATTGTGTCGGCCGCCTGGATTCCGGCGCCCTGGGAGGACCCGGCCGAGAGGCCGTTCTCCACGAGCTCCGCGCGTTCGGCGTCGAGGTCGAAGACGAGGAACCTCGACGCTCGGCCGAAGCGGCCGTCGAGCGGGGCCTCGAGGCTCTCGCCCGAGGTCGAGAAAGCGATCTTCATTCCGATGCTCCTTTCAGTCGTAGGCCGCCTGGATCGCCGGATCCTCGTCGAGGAGCGGCCCGGCCAGGTCGGCCATCCGGTGCTGCTCCCAGAAGGGGAGCCTTTCGTGGACCGTCCGGTACTTCCGCGGGACGGGGTGCGTCCCGACGACGACGGGGAGGCCGTGCGCCGTTTCGACGTAGTCCTTGAACTCCCGGATGTACGGGCATGGCGGGTAGCCGACGACGAGCCCCGTCGCGAGGTGGATCGCCTCGGCGCCGTTCTTCTTCATCTCGGCCGGGACGTACTCCACGTTCCCGCCGGGGCAGCCGCCGCAGGTCGAGTAGCCGACGACCTCGAGCGGCTCGTCCGCCGGGTACGACGCGAACGCGCCGACCCGCTCCCGCATCGCGCGGAAGCACTTGCCGCCGCCGCAGTCCTTGTACCGGGCGCAGATGATGATCCCGATCTTCGCCATCGCTCCTCCTTCGTGCGCCGGGCGGGGGCGCCCCCGGTGGGAGCGCCCTCGCCGCCGCCTCAGCTCTTCGTCCCCTCGCGTCCGAGCGCCGCGATCCCCTGCTCGAGGCAGGAGACCTCCTGCTTCAGGGCCTCGAGCCGCTCTCGGAGGGCCGCTTCGTCGGTCGGAGCGGCACCGGGGGCGACGTCCACGGGCGCGTTCGAGGCGCCGAGGCCGCGGCGCAGCCTCAGCCGGGCTCCGCCTCCGGGGCCCGTGCCGAATCCGCGGCCGAAGCCGCCCCCGCGGCCCCTTCCGAAGCCGCGTCCGAGTCCCCCTCCGGCGGCCCCACCGCCGCAGGGGCCGGCGCCCCGGCCCGTCATCGGCCCTGCGCCCGTCGGTCCGGTTCCATCTGTCCTGGGCATGTTCCGTTCTCCTTTCACCGGCCCCGCGTCATGGCGGCGCCGCAGCGAGGGCACACCGTCGACACGCAGGGGACTCCCCGTACGTGCGACTGGGCGTGCCCGCAGGCCGGGCAGAGGCAGCTCCCGCCGCTGCCGCGGCCCTGTCCACCCCGGAACCGGCGGCGGAGGCCGCCGCCGCATCCGGGCATCCGGAAATCCTCGCGCGCGAGCTCTCCCTCGAGGAAGGCGCGGACGACCGCGTCGCGCTCTCCCGAGACGAACGGGACGACGCGGACGCCGGCCGCCTCGACCGCCTCCCGGGTCTCGCGCGAGATCGCGCCGCAGACGAGCGTCCCGACGCCGAGCGCGGCGAGCCGCGCGGCGCGGCGCTCAGAAGGGCCTGCCGGGAGGACGTCGTCGTGGGTCCCGACGAGCCGCGCGCCGTCGGCTTCGACGACGCGGATCTCCCGCGCGGTGTCGAAGAGCGGCGCGATCCGTCCTTCCCAGACCGGGAAGGCGACCCGGGTCCGTCTGGGGAGGGGTGCGCGGTCCATGCCCGGAGAAGCGCAAGGGCCGCGCCAGGCGGGCCGGGGAGGCCCGGATCGACGCAAGCCGGGGCGAGGGAGAGCGTTGCGCGAAGGGCGCGACGCGCCGGCGATCACACGGGGTCGCGCCGACGCAACGCTGTCCCGACACGGCGGTGCGCCGTCGCTACCGTCCGCGCCGCCCCGACGAGCGGCCGTCGCGCTCCGGCGGCTCGAGGCCGAGCTTCTTCATCCGGCGGAAGAGGGTCGTCTTGTGGATGCCGAGCTCCCGGGCCGCGGCGAGTCGGCTCCCGGCGTTCCTCTCGAGCGACGCTCGGATCGCCTCGGCGTCGAGCAGGGCGTGGGCGGAGCGGACGTCGGGAACGGCGCCTTCCGGCCGGCGACGGCCCGTCAGCTCGTCGGGGAGGTCGCCGACGTCGATCCTCCTCTCGCCGCAGACGACGAAGGCCCGCTCGATCACGTTCGCGAGCTCGCGGACGTTGCCGGGCCAGTCGTGAGCCATCAGGAGCGAGAGCGCCTCGGCGGCGATCCCCTTCACGGCGCGCCCCTGGAGGCGGTTGAAGCGCGCGACGAGCTCGTCGACGAGGAGCGGGACGTCCTCCTTGCGGCTCCGGAGGGGTGGCAGCTCGATCCTCACGACGTTCACGCGGTACCAGAGGTCCTCGCGGAAGCGCCCCTCGCGGACGCGCGCGGCGAGGTCGCGGTTCGTCGCGACGATGACCCGGGCGTCGGTCCTCGCGGAGCGGCTCGAGCCGAGCGGCTCGTACGTCCGCTCCTGGAGGACGCGGAGGAGGCGCACCTGGAGCGCCGGGCTCACCTCCCCGATCTCGTCGAGGAAGAGCGTCCCCCCCTGGGCGAGCGCGAAGCGGCCGGCCCTCTCCTTCACGGCGCCCGTGAAGGCGCCCGCCGTGTGGCCGAAGAGCTCCGACTCGAGGAGGGTGTCCGGGAGCGCCCCGCAGTTCACGGCGACGAACGGCCCCTTCGCCCGCGGGCCGAGCGCGTGGATCGTCCGCGCCACGAGCTCCTTCCCGGTGCCCGTCTCGCCGAGGAGGAGGACGGTGCTCGGGCTCGCGGCGACGGCGGGGAGCGCCTCGAGGACCCGCTGCATGGCGGGGCTGCGGGTCGCGAGGTCGCCGACCCGCGCGCGCCCCTCGAGCTCTCCCCGGAGCGCCTCGACCTCGGAAAGGTCGCGGAAGATCTCGGCCCCGCCCGCCACGACCCCCTTCGCGTCTCGGAGTACGGCGGTCGAGAGGCTGACCGGGACGCGCGTTCCGTCGGCGACGACGATGTAGGTCGACTTCCCGATGACGGGCTTCCCCGTCCGGAGCGTCCTTTGGAGCGCGCAGGAGGGGCCGCAGGTGCTCGACCGGAAGACCTCCGCGCAGCGCCTCCCGATCGCCTCCCGGCGCGGGACGCCGGTGATCCGCTCCGCGGCGCGGTTGAACGACGTGATCCGCCACTCGGAATCGACGGTGAAGACGCCGTCCGAGATGCTTTCGAGGATCGTCTCGCTCGGGGCGGGGGAGGCAGGAGAGGCCGATCCAGCGCGTTTCGTCATCCACGCTCCCACCGCCCCGAGCGAGCCCGGGTCATTTCTCCATCGAGGGCTTCCAGACCTTCCAGACGTTTCCGACGAGGTCGGGTCCGGGCCTGAGCGCCGGGTCTCCGGGCATCCAGCCCGCGGGCGTCGCCTCCGTCCCCTTCGAGGCGCGCACGACCTGGAACGCCTGCACCTGCCGGATCGTCTCGGCGAGCTTGCGGCCGACGGGTGGCGTCATCACCTCCATCGCCTGAACGACGCCGTCCGGGTCGATCAGGAAGCGGCCCCTGAGCTCGATCCCCTGCCCCTCGTCCCAGACGCCGTAGGCGCGGCCGATGTTGCCCGCCTGGTCGGAGGCCATGTGGAACGGGACGCCCCCTTCCACCATCTTCACGAGCTCGTGGTCGTTCCACATCTTGTGTACGAAGTGACTGTCGACGCTGACCGAGATGACCTCGACCCCCAGCGCCTGGAGCCGTGCGTAATTGTCGGCGACCGCCGACACTTCCGTCGCTCAGACGAAGGTGAAGTCCCCCGGGTAGAAGCAGAGGAGGACCCATTTGCCGGCGAAGTCGGCGAGCTTCACGGGGGTGAAGCCGCCGCGGTAGTACGACGGGGCGGCGAATTCCGGGGCCTTCTGGCCCACGCGTGCTGTCACGAGCACCTCCTTCTTCCGTTCGGTGTCCGGGCCGGGTGCGGGCGGGGGTCCTTCGCCGGAGACGGCGCCCGACACGCGACCGCATCCCACGGGTTCGCTCATCGCTTCTCCTTTCGGGCCCCGAGGGGGCCGAAGAGATCATATGCTCGTTTCGGCGATCAACGAAACCGCGACGGCCCTCCCGGACGTCACAGGGCGACGACCTTCGCGGCGAGCGTCTGCGCCGCGAGGATGTCTCCCATGCCTCCGACGACGCCGACCCGGACCTTCTCCGAGAGGCCGAAGAAGTCGAGGCACGTCTTGCAGAGGACGAGGTGGACCCCCCGCGACTCCAGCTTCGCGAGCGTCTCGAGGACGGGGGAGCCCTCGACCGCGAGCTTCACCCCGTCGGCGTAGAAGCAGATCGCGCCGGGGAGGTCCCCGCCGTCGAGGACGAGCCGCAGCCACGTCCCCGCGAGCTTCTCCTGGAGCGCCGGGTCGGCCGTCCCCATCCCCGCGCGGCTGAAGACGACGAGCGTGTCCTTCAGGCGGCCTGGCGTGCTCTCCATCGGCTCCTCCTCAGTAGCTGTGCTCGCCGAGCTTCACCTTCCCGCGGAAGGTCCAGTAGATGACACCGGAGTAGGTCAGGACGAACGGCATCCCGACCGCGGCGATGACGAGCATGATGCCGAGCGTCTTCGGGCTCGACGCCGCGTTGAAGATCGTGACGGAGCGCGACGGGTCCCCCGCCGCCGTCACGAGGTTCGGGTAGAGCGCGAGGCCGAAGAGCGCGACGAGCCCCGCGATGACCCCCGCCGAGGAGAGGAAGGCGAGGCCGGGCCGGTCGCGGTAGAGGCAGCGCGGGATGTTCGCGACGCCGAGGATCGTCCCGACGACGACGACGAGGGCCCACGGGAAGCTCCGGAAGTTCTCCGTCGCCCGCGGGATGAAGGCGACCGTCGCGACGGTCGTCAGCATGAAGAGGACCATGAAGAGCCCCCAGGAGCGCCACATCCACTCGCGCAGGCGCTGCTGGAAGTCGCCTTCGGTCTTCAGGTAGAGGAAGAGCCCCCCGTGCATCGCGAAGAGGGCGACGGTCATCGCCCCGACGAGGAGCGGGTAGGGGCCGAGCTGGCCGAGCACGGAGCCGGTGACGTTCCCGTTCGCGTCGATCGGAACGCCGATCATCGCGTTGCCGACCGCGACGCCGAAGAGGAGCGTCGCGGCGAAGGAGCCGCCGAAGAAGGCCCAGTCCCAGAACCGCCGCCAGGCGGGGGAGGACATCTTCGAGCGGAACTCCATCGAGACCGCCCGCGAGATGAGCGCGACGAGGAGGAGCATGAAGGCCGTGTAGAAGCCCGAGAAGACCGTCGCGTAGGCCTCCGGGAAGGCGGCGAAGAGGGCGCCGCCGAACGTGACGAGCCAGACCTCGTTTCCGTCCCAGAGCGGTCCGATGGAGTTCATCGAGATCCGTCGCTCGAGGTCGGTCCGCGGGACGAACGGGTGGAGGATTCCGACGCCGAGGTCGAAGCCGTCGAGGATCGCGTAGCCGGTCAGGAGGACCCCCTCCAGGACGAACCAGGTGAGGGCGAGCGCTTCGAAAGACATCGCCGCCCCCTCAGCCCCGCGCCTCGCCGCCGTCCGTCATCCGTCCCTCGTGAACGGCCCGGAGCGCGGCGGCTTCGAGGGCCCCTTCGCGGCTCCCGCCGGGCGGAGGAGAGGCCCCGTCCGGCCCGTGCTTGATCTTCCGGTCGAGGACGAAGACCCAGACGGCCCCGAGCGCGAGGTAGATGAAGCCGAAGCCGAGGAGCGAGCCGAGCACCTGGCCCGCCGACACGTTCGGGCTCGCCGCCTCGAGCGTCCGCAGGCCCAGGCGCTCGTCGTAGACGACGCGCCCCTCGGGCCCGACGACGAGGTCCGTCCCGTCGGCGGTCCACGTCACCGGCGGGTGGACGATCCACGGCTGGCGTCCCACCTCCGCCGCCACCCAGCCGAGCTCGTTGGCAGCGATCGGCAGGACGACGGCGGGGACGAAGAGCCAGAGGAGCCAGCGCGTCTCGTACAGCGTCCCGCGCCACCTGAGGAACGAGGCGAGGAGCGTCAGGCCGATGAAAGCCATCCCGAGCGCGACCATCAGGTGGTAGCTCTGGAAGCTGAGGCCGACGGGGGGGCGGTCCTCGGGGCGGAATCGGTCCAGGCCGACCACCGTCATCGCCGGATCGCCGTGCAGGAGGAGGCCGAGCCCGCCGGGAACGGCGACGCCGAGCTTCACCGACTGCGTCGCGTCGTCCGGGAACCCGAAGAGGTTCAGGTCGGCCGGCCCGGTGACGTAGTGCCCCTCGAACGCGGCGAGCTTCGCGGGCTGGTGGCGGTAGACGCTTCCGGCCTGCCCGTGCCCGGAGACGAGCATCGCGAGCGCCGAGACGGTGGCGAGGACGAGGCCGCCGTCGAAGGAGCGGCGCGCGAACTCGCCGTGCTTCCCCTTCAGGAGGTACCAGGCCGCGATCGACATGACGAAGAACGCGCCCACGAGGAACGCCCCGATCCAGACGTGCACGAGGCGGTGGACGGTCGAGGGGTTGAAGACCATCGCCCAGAAGTCTGTGATCTCGGCTCGCATCACGGGCTGGCCGTCGCGGAGGAGCGGGACGCCGTCGCGCAGGACCGGGACGACGTGGTGCCCCGCGGGCGTCTGCTGCCAGCTGTTCGCGACGACGATCCAGATCGAGGAGAAGATCGAGCCGAGGGAGACCATGAGCGTCGCGAAGAAGTGCATCTTCGGCCCGACGCGGTCCCACCCGAAGACGAGGACGGCGAGGAAGCCGGACTCGAGGAAGAAGGCGAAGATCCCCTCGGCCGCGAGCGCCGAGCCGAAGACGTCGCCGACGAAGCGCGAGTAGGTCGCCCAGTTCGTCCCGAACTGGAACTCCATGACGATCCCCGTGGCGACGCCGATCGCGAAATTGAGGGCGAAGACCTTCGTCCAGAATCGGGCCGCGGTCTCGTAGATCGGGTCCCGCGTCTTCAGGTACCAGGCCTCGAGCCAGACGAGGACGACGCCGAGCCCGATCGTCAGCGGCGGGAAGATGTAGTGGAAGCCGATGCTGACGGCGAACTGGATCCTCGAAAGCGTCACGGCGTCCATCGGTCACCTCCGCGGAACGGCGCGGTCGCTTCGGGCCACGCCGGATTCTCCGAGTATGCGCGGCTCCGGCCGCGCGGAAGGCCTCGGGGGCCTCTTCAGCAGCCCCCCTGGACCTTCTTCGCCTTCTTCGGCGCGGGCGTCCCGGCCTCCTTCTCGAGCCTCACGCGCTCGGCGAGCGCCGCCCGCGCTTCCGTCCGGAAGCGCTCGACGACCGGGGCGAAGCGCGGCTCGCCGGCCGGCGCGCCGGGCGTCAGGATCGTCCTCTCGAAGGCCGGGAAGCCGCCGGCGAGGTAGGCGAGGTTCTCGAAGCCGGTCTCCACGAGGAGGAAGGCCGCGGTCCGCGCCTCCTCCTCGGTCGGGGCGACGACGACCTTCTGGACCATCCTCCTCGCGAAGACGTCCCGCCACTCCCGGCCGAGGACGTCGTCCGCCGGGACGGAGACGGCCCCGGGGAGCGGCCTCGCCGCCCGGGCCGCCTCGCCGCGCAGGTCGACGACGCGGAGCCGATGGTCGCCGTCGACGATCCGGAACGCGAGCTCGTCGGGGCTCATCGGGCGGACGAGGTGGTGCGGGACGTAGCCCGGAGCGCTCACCTTCGCGACGAGGCGCGCCTTCCGGTCGGGGAGGGCGGCCGCGAGCCCCGCGACGGCGAGGAGGAGTGCGGCGGAGGCCACGTGGAGGCGGCGCGGGAAGGCGCTCGAGGGCGCCGCAGCCCCGGCGACTTTCCGCTCGACGATCCCGCCGACCGCGAAGGCCGCGATCGCCGCGGCGGCGAGGAGGAGGACGAAGAGGCCGGCGGAGACTCCGAGCGCGTCGGGGACGAGGGCCGGGCCGAGGGCGCTCGAGTCGGCGAAGCCCGCGAAGCGGGGGAAGAGCTCCGCGTAGGCGAAGACGCCGAGGACGCTGCCGCCGAGGAAGGCCATCGCGTCGACCTTCCCGATCGCCGCGGCGCAGACGCTCGTCCCCGGGCAGAAGCCGCCGAGGAGGAAGCCGAGCCCCATGATCGCCCCTCCGACGATCGCGGGCCAGAGCCAGGTGGGGTTGACGAAGATCGCCTTCAGGTCGAGGAGGCCGCCCGCGGCGAGCAGCAGGATGCCGACGGCCGCCGTCACCGCCGCCGTGAAGAAGACGCGCAGGACCGTCAGGTCGTAGCCGTAGAAGACGCCGACGAGCCGGCGCGAGGAGGAGAAGCCCGCCTGCTCGAGGACGAAGCCGAAGAGGAAGCCGACGACGAGCGCGACGACGAGGTTGAGCTGGTCGGTGATCAGGTCGGGGACGAACGGGCCCATCGCCTACCTCCCCGCCTTCCCCGGCAGCCAGAGCCCGCGCGTGAACCACGCGAAGGCGAAGCCGGTCCCGAAGATCGCGAGCATCGTCACGAATCCGGCGACGGAGAGGACCGCCATGCCGCTCAGCGCCGCGCCGCTCGTGCAACCCCGCGCGAGCTGCGCGCCCGCGCCGAAGAGCGCGCCCCCCGCGGCGGCGAAGAGGAGGCGCCCCCTCACCGAGACGCGCGGTCCACGCTCCGTCCCGACCTTCAGCCGGCCCGCGCCGAGGCCCGAGACGAACGCCCCGAGGAGGACGCCCGCGACCTCGAAGACGAGCCACGCCTTGAGGGGGTTCTCGTGGCCGGGGCCGACGATCTTCGCGTAGAAGGGGTTCGCGGCCGCGTGCTCCGGCGCGGCGGCGCCGACGGCAGCCACGACGACGCTCTTCGTCGCGCCGCTCGCGCCGAGGCCGCGCCCCGTGACGAAGACCGTCAGGAGGAGGACGAGCCCGAGGAGGACTCCGGCGAGGTAGGGGTTCATCGGTCGGTCGTTCACGGCGATCTCCTCAGGGGGCGTCCGGCGTCGCGCCGGCGTGGGACGGCCCGGCGCCGGGTGCGGGCTCCTCCTCGACGTCCTCCCACCCGGTCACCATGGCCTTCAGGTTCGACGTGACGGTGTGCCCCGTCGTCGTCAGGTAGAGGTGGGCGACGAGGAAGACGAGGAGGGCGAAGGCCCCGGCGGTGTGGGCGAGGGCGATCGGCTCGAGCGTCGTGACGTCGAGGGCGAGGACCTCGTGCTTCTGCGGGTAGCGGTAGAACATGTAGAGGAGGCCCGAGACCCAGACGAGCGGCAGGACGAAGAGCTTCAGGGAGGCGTAAACGATCTTCTGGAGCGGGTTCAGCTTCTTCAGCTTCGTCTTCCTCGTCGGGTGGGGGGCGTCCTGGAAGATGCCGAAGAGGTAGTACTCGGCCTGCGCGCGGACGTTCTTCCACGTCGGGACGTACTGCCGCCACTCGTCGGTCGTGAAGTGCCAGAAGACGGCGAAGGCGATCAGGACGAGGAACGAGAAGGCGGCGCCGTTGTGGAACCGCACGGCCTGCTCGTAGCCGAAGAAGCGGAGCGAGCCGTGGATCTCGAAGCCGGTGACGGCGAGGAAGAGGATCAGGAAGGCCTGCGTCCAGTGCCAGAAGCGGCCGAAGGCCGGGTAGACGTACTCGCGCTTCATCTCACTTCCCTTCCGCGTGCCGCCGCCGCCGGAACCAGATCCGCGCCCCGCCGTGGACGACGACGGCGCCGAGCGTCGCGAGGAGGAGCGTCGTCCCGAGCCCGTCGAGGAACCGGCTCCGGTCCCGCCCCGGCAGGTAGAAGCCGCCGACCTTCGCGAGGCGGCCCCCCTCCCGCGCGTGGCACTCCTCGCAGGAGACCGCCTTCTCCTTCGGGGCGACCATGTGGTTCACGGGCCAGTTCATCTCCGTCTCGGCGAAGCCGTACGAGCCGCTGACGGGGAGGCCGACCTCCCGCATCCCGGCGGCGGCCGCCGCGTTCCAGTCGAAGTCGCCCCAGTAGCCGCCGTCGCCCGGAGCGGCGGAGAAGAGCTTCGGCTGGACGAGGACGCGCCGCTTCGTGTCGTAGATCTGCCGGGCGCGGTGGACCTTGACGGGGGCGACCTTCGCCTCCGGCACGTCGTACTCGCCGCCGAGCGGGTTCAGGACGAGGGGGCGCGAGGGGTCGAACGACTCTCCGAGGAGGTAATGCGAGGCCGTCCCGTCGAACCAGGCGTACTCGGGGACGACGTCCTTTCCCCAGGTGAAGGTCCCCTTGATCGAGAGGTAGGCGTGGTTCCCGTCCCCGTCCTCCTCCTCGTAGGGCTTCCCGTCCCTCAGCTTCCCGGCCGTCGACCAGTCCCACCGGAGCTTCGTCGCGTTCACCTTCGCGTATTCGGGGATGTGGCAGGTCTGGCAGGCGACCTTGTAGCCGTGCTTGTTCAGGAGGTCGTCCTCGTGCGGGACGGCGCCGTGGCAGCTCTCGCACGCCACGCGGTTCCGGTTCATCGAGGAGAGCGAGTAGGCCTTCCCGAGCATCTGGTGCTTCTCGGCCCGGTGGCAGTCGACGCAGGCCATGTCCGCGCCGTCGGTCCCCATGTGGACGTCGACCTCGCGGGTCGTGTCGAGAAGCGCCACGTCGAGGTCGCCGTGCTTGACGTTGTTCCCCCCGCCGCCGAAGAAGTGGCACACGCCGCAGTTCTCGCGCTGCGGGCGCCCCACCTTCCGGGCGACGGCGGCGAGGTCGAGGCCCGGCTCGGGGAGGCCCGCGCCCCCGGTCTTCTTCGCGTACGTTCCGCCGTTGTCGTGGCAGGCGAGGCAGTCGACGTTCATCGGGTCGGAGAAGTCGAACGAGGCGTCGGCCCAGCCGTAGCCGGCGTGGCACTTGTCGCAGCTCTGCTGGCTCCCCGCGACGCCGATGCAGAAGTTGTTCAGGACGTTCTTCTTCCCGACCGCGCGGATCCCCTTGCCGGCGACGTACTCCACCCGCTCCCAGCTCCAGTGCGAGGAGGCCATCACCTCCGTGTGCCGTCCGTTGTGGCAGGAGATGCAGGCCGCCGTCACGTCCTGGGGCCTGCGGAACGGCCCCTTCAGCTGGGCGAAGAGGGCGTGGTCGACGGACGGCTTCGTCTTCGTCCGGTAGGTCTCGCGAAGCGCCTCGACCGGCTTCGGCCCCGCGTCCTTTTTCCGGACCTGGGCCACCACGAGGCTCGCGGCGACAGCGAGCCCGACGAGGGCGAGGAGGATCTTCTTCATTCCGCTCCGTCCGGGACGCCCGGTGGCCGGGGTCCCCGCTCGCCCGGGGGGGCGGCGTTCCCGCCCTAATCAAGATCGACGCCAGCCGGAGGGGCGTGGCGCGGGGGCCCCGGGGACGGGCCGAGGGAGGGCGTCAAGTCGTTGGCGGACAAAGCGCTGAGCCCGGATCGCCAAATGCGCCGCGCCGGACCGTTGGGACGTTTCGCCCGATCGCGAGCGGAGCGTTGCAACAAACCGCGCGGCCTCCGGGAGGAGGACCTCCCCGTCGCTCGGGATCCCTCAGGCGATCTCGACCCCCTCGCCCGCGACGACGCGGCCGACCCGCACGGCCGACCCGCCGAGCCGTCCGAGCGCGGCGAGGAGCTCCGCTTCGCGCCCGCCGGGGATCGCGGCGAGGAGCCCGCCCGAGGTCTGCGGGTCAGCGAGGAGCATCGCCTCGTCGTCCGCGAGCGGGCGCGTCCGCACGAGCCGGGGCCCGAAGTGCTCGAGGTTGCTGAAGGCGCCGCCGGGGAAGACCATCTCCTGCGCGAGGCGGCGCGCTCCCGGCAGCCAGGGGAGCGCATCCCACTCGAGCCGGAGCCGGACGCCCGACGCCTCCGCCATCTCGAGGGCGTGCCCGAGGAGGCCGAAGCCGGTCACGTCCGTGGCGGCGCGGGCCCCGGCCTCGAGCGCCGCGCGCGACGCGGCGCGGTTCAGGCCCTTCATCGACGCGACGGCCGCGGCGACCTCCTCCTCCGTCGCGAGGCCGCGCTTCAGCCCCGTCGTGACCGCCCCGGCGCCGAGCGGCTTCGAGAGCCAGAGGGCGTCGCCCGGCCGCGCTCCCCCCTTCGTCAGGAGGCGTCCCGTCTCGCCGAAGCCGACGACGCAGAGGCCGTACTTCGGCTCCTTGTCCTGGATCGAGTGCCCGCCCGCGATCACGGCGCCGGCGGTCCGCACCGTCTCGGCCCCGCCCCGCAGCAGCTCGGCGAGCGTCGCGGCGGAGAGCTGCGGCGGGAAGGCGACGAGGTTCAGCGCGAGGACCGGCTCGCCCCCCATCGCCCAGACGTCGCTCATCGCGTTCGCCGCCGCGATCGCGCCGAAGTCGTACGGCTCGTCGACGACGGGCGTGAAGAAGTCCGTCGTGACGATCAGGGCCCGGCCGCCGCCGAGGTCGAGGACGGCGGCGTCGTCGGGCTCGGCGAGCCCGACGAGGACGTCGGGGCGGGAGGCTGCGGGGAAGAGGTCGCCGAGGACGCGCAGGACCTGCGCGGTCTGCCCGGGGGGCAGCTTCGACGCTCACCCCGCGCAGGAGCTCAGGCTCGTCAGCTTCCGGAAGATCTCGTCGGCCACGTCGTCCCTCTCGCGGGCCGGACGGCCCGCCGCGGAAAGACTACCCGAGGTCGTCGAGGAGGCGCACCTTCGCCGCGCGGAACTCCTCCTCGGTGACGACCCCCTTCTCGCGGAGCGCGGCGAGCCGCTCGAGCTGACCGACCGGGTCGGCCGCGCCGCCGCCCTCCTCCCGTGCGCGAGCCTGCTCCCGGCAGACGAGCGCCTGCCTCTTGAACTCCACCGGCCCCGCGAGGAGGTGGTAGGTCACGCCCGCCTCCTCGTTCGCCGTCGAGATCGCGAGGTCGCCGTAGCCGAGGAGACGCCCGAGGAGCCCCTGGACGAGGCTCATGTCGTTGATCTTGTCGAGCGAGGCGTCCGCGTGGCTCTTCGCGAAGACCCCCTCGAGCTTCAGGACGCGGTGGGTCGTCACGAGGTACGCCTTGTTCGTCCACCAGACCCAGCGGACCGCGAGCCAGCCGAGCGGGAGGAGAGGCAGGACCCAGGCGACGAGCGCGGCGCCCGGCACGAGGAGGGCGAGGAGCGCCGCGGCGGCGACGGCCGCGACGGACGCGAGGACCGGCCCGGCGAAGGTGGGGAAGACGCTCCGCCGCGCGCGGTGGACGATCTTCTCGTCGGGGATCAGCAGCCGGTCCAGGTAGCTCATTCCGCCTCCTCGGGACGTCCCGGAAGTCCGAGCTTACTCGGGTCGGGTCGTGCCTTCGCGCGCCGGAGCGCGGCCGTCGTAACCTCGGCCCGGCCGGCCGGGCGCCCGCGCGCGGCCGTCGGGGAGGACGCATGGAGACGAGGCAGCTCGGAGGGAGCGACCTTCGGATCACGCCGCTCGGCGTCGGCGCCTGGGCGATCGGCGGCGGCGGATGGCAGTTCGCCTGGGGCCCGCAGGACGACGCGGAGTCCGTCGCCGCGATCCGCGCCGCGCTCGACGCCGGCTGGAACTGGATCGACACGGCGGCCGTCTACGGGCTCGGCCACTCCGAGGAGATCGTCGGGAAGGCTCTCGAGGGGGTCTCTCCGCGGCCGTACGTCTTCACGAAGTGCTCGCGCCGCGCCGGCGCCGACGGCGAGATCCGCGGGAGCCTGAAGCGGGAGTCGATCCGCGAGGAGTGCGAAGCGAGCCTGAGGCGGCTTCGGGCCGACGTCCTCGACCTCTACCAGATCCACCGGGCCGAGCCGGACGAGGACCTCGAGGAGGGGTGGGAGGAGATGCTCCGGCTGCAGCGAGAGGGGAAGGCCCGCTGGGTCGGCGTCTCGAACGCCACGGTGCCGCAGCTCGAGCGGATGGCCCGCCTCGGCCCGGTCACCTCGCTCCAGCCCCCGTACTCGGTCGTCTCACCCGAGTCGGAGCGCGAGCTCCTCCCGTACTGCTCCGCGCACGGCGTCGGCGCGATCACCTACAGCCCGATGAAGCTCGGGCTCCTCTCGGGACGGATGACGCGCGAGAGGATCGCCGCGTTCCCGGCCGACGACCTCCGGTCGCGCCACGCCGACTTCCGCGAGCCGCGCCTCTCGCGGAACCTCGCGCTCGCCGACCTCCTCGGCGCGATCGGCGCGCGCCACGGCCGGACGGCGGGCGAGGTCGCGATCGCCTGGTGCCTCCGCAACCCGGCCGTGACCGGCGCGATCGTCGGCCTTCGGAGCCCCGCTCAGGTCGCGGGGGTCGCGGGGGCGGCGTCCTTCCGGCTCTCGCCGGGCGAGGTGGAGGAGATCGCGACGTTCGTCGCGGCGCACCCCGTTCCGGGCTGACGCCCGCTGCGCGCGGGGCGCGGCGCGGGAGGAGGGTCGAGGGCCGGCGGGCGTCCTGGGCCCGGCCCCGCTACCAGGGGTTCGTCACGTGGCAGGCGGCGCCGTTCTTCGCGAGGTACTCCTGGTGGTACTCCTCGGCCGGCCAGAACGTCTTCGCCGGCTCGACGATCGTGACGATCTCCCTGACGCCGTACGCCTTCCGCGCGGCGAGGTCCGCGAGGACCTCACGGGCGGCCTTCTCCTGCTCCGCTCCGACGGTCCAGATGCCCGAGCGGTACTGCTCTCCGACGTCCGGGCCCTGGCGGTCCTTCTGCGTCGGGTCGTGCATCGCGAAGAACGCCTCGACGAGGCGGCGGTAGGTGACGCGGTTTGCGTCGTAGACGACCTTCACCGTCTCGGCGTGGCCCGTGTCGCCGTCGCAGACCTCGCGGTACGTCGGCTTCTCCGTTCGCCCCTGCATGTATCCGCTCGTCGCCTCGAGGACGCCGGGCCCGCGCGAGAACCAGTGCTGGACGCCCCAGAAGCAGCCCGCCGCGAAGTAGGCCGTCTCGGCCTTCACGGGCCGGCTCTCGGGAGGGACGGGCGCGCCCTTCTCGAGGAACGTCAGCGAGGAGGAGTTCAGGCAGTGCCGCTCGCCGGTGGGTCGAGGGCCGTCCGGAAAGACGTGCCCGAGGTGGGCGCCGCAGCGGGCGCACTCGATCTCGACCCGCTCCATGCCGAGGGAGCGGTCGACCTCCCGTTTCACGTGGTCGGGGTCGACCTCGCGGAAGAAGCTCGGCCAGCCCGTTCCCGAGTCGAACTTGTGCTCGCTCGAGAAGAGTGGGAGGCCGCAGACGACGCAGGCGTACGTCCCCTCCTTCTTGTTGTCGAGGAGGTTCCCGCAGAAGGGAGGCTCCGTCCCCGCCTTCTGCGTCACCCGGTACGACTCGGGAGAGAGCTTCTTCGCGAGGACGGCGACCTGCTCCTTCGAGAGCGGGGTGACGTCGTGCCCGGTCTTCGAGAGGACGTGCTTCACGGGGACCTCCGTCGCGGCGGCCGGGTCGGCCTTCCTCCCTCCGGCCGCACCGGCGAGCGACGCCGACGGGCCGCAAGCGATCGGGCCGAGGAGGAAGGGGATGAGAAGGGCGAAGCCGATACGTCCGGCGGCCGGACGCCGTTCGGCTCCTCTCCCGGCGACACGATCGCTCATGCGAGCTTTCCGACCGCCGAGGCCCGGCGGATTCCTCCGCGCGGGCATCTACCCGTCGATCGCCCTCATCGCAAACTCGGGGCACCGGGCCCCGACGGGTTGATAGACTTCTGGACATGTCCCTCAGCGACGACGTATCCGGGTTCCTGCTGTCGTCCGATACCGGCATCCAGTACGGTCTCTCGCGCCTCCGCTTCTCGGTCGACGGGCTCGGGGTCGACCCCGAAGGCTATGCCGAGATCGGGCGGCAGATCCGGCAGCGGGCCATCACGGTCCGCGAGCCCCGCTCCCGGCCCGGAACGCCGATCGCGGCGGCCTACACCGCGGGAACGGACACGCTGAGCGTCCGCCTTCCGGCCGGCCTCGTCCTCACCGACTTCACGCCCCGGGCCGTCGGCGAGCAGGCGGGTCTCGTCCACGAGGTCACGCACGCCCTCTTCGACTTCCACGGGTACCGGACGACGAACGCCGTCGAAGAGGCGGTCGCCTACATCGCCGAGACGCTCTACGCGACCTCCCGGATGCTCCGCCGGAGCAGTCCCGGGGAGCCGAGGGTCGAGGCGATCCTCTCGGCGGCGCTCGGCGTCGTGACGGGGCGCCAGATGCTCGTCCGGACGGGACAGGCGCTCAGCTCCTCGGCCGCGGACGTCCGCGCGCTCGTCGACGCCGTCCGCGCGCACTCGGCGGCCTACCCGGACGCCGACGCCGCGAACCACACGGACGGCATCTTCGGCGGCCTCATGAACCCCTGGTACCCGTCGGCGCGGTTCGGCTGAGGGGAGGGCGGCCGTCGCCCGGGATTTCCGGAGGGCACTCTTCGTTTCGTGGACGACGGGCTATCCTCCGCGTACGAACGGAACGCCCGAGGAGGAGACGCCGATGCCCGATCCGAAGATCGCCGCCCGCCAGCCCGTCGCCGTGACGCTCGAAGCCGGGAAGACGTACGCGTGGTGCCGCTGCGGCCTCTCGAAGGCGCAGCCCTTCTGCGACGGCGCGCACCGGGGGACGGGGCTCGGGCCGCTCGTCTTCACGGCCGGGGAGTCGAAGGAGGCCTGGCTCTGCCTGTGCAAGCAGTCGGGCCGGTCTCCCTACTGCGACGGGACGCACGCGAAGCTCCCGTAGCCGCAGCAGGTCCGGCCGCGATCGCCGCGCCGGAATCCCAGTCCCCGGGCCGATCGGAATCGGAACGCACGGAGAGACGAGATGAGCACGCTCCACGACATCGAGGTGACGACGATCGACGGGACGCCCCGCAAGCTCTCCGAGTACGCGGGGAAGACGCTCCTCGTCGTGAACGTCGCGAGCGAGTGCGGCTTCACGCCGCAGTACGGCGGGCTCGAGGCGCTCTGGCGGAAGCTCCGCGAGAAGGGCCTCGTCGTCCTCGGCTTCCCGTGCGACCAGTTCGGGCACCAGGAGCCGGGGAGCGAGGAGGAGATCCGCTCCTTCTGCTCGCGGAAGTACGACGTCACCTTCCCGATGTTCGCCAAGGTCGACGTGAACGGCGAGAAGGCGCACCCGCTCTACCGTCTCCTGAAGCGGGAGGCGCCCGGCGTCCTCGGCACCGAGGCCGTGAAGTGGAACTTCACGAAGTTCCTCGTCGGCCCGGACGGGAAGGTCCTCGCCCGCTACGCCCCGACGGAGACCCCCGAGAGCCTCGAGGAGGAGATCGTCCGCCACCTGCCGGGCTGAGGGGCGTCGCCGCGCCGGCCCTCCGCCTCAGGGGGCGAGCCGGATCGGGACCTCGGGAGGCGGCCCGTCCACCCGGTAACCGCCGTCGGGCGAGGCGACGAGCCGGACCACGACCGGACCGACCTCGAGGAGAAGGGCCGGGAGCTCCGTCTCTCCCGCGGCGGCGGGGTTCTCGAGCCGGCCTCCCGCGGGGAGGTCCTCCTTCTTCCGGAGGAGGCCGACCGTGCGGCCCTCGTAGAGGAAGAGCTCCCGGCCCTCGTCCAGCCGCTCCGTCCGCGCGTGGAGCCGGTCCCACTCGACGTGGTAGACGCCGAGCTCCTTCATCCTCGCGCGGACCTGCCCGTGAGCGGCGCGTGCGCCCCGCATCGCCTCGCCCGACCGCGCGCCCTCCGCGAGGTACCAGCGGAACTTCTCGCGCGCGAGCGAGAAGCTCCCGTGGTCGGCGAGCGTCGCGACGAAGCGTTGACCGACCGGGAACGGCTTCCCCTTCGCGAGGACCTCCCGCGCCTCGTCCCGGTAGTGGAGCGGGAGGAGGACGCGGACGAGGACGTACGAAAGGAGGAGCGCGCCGGTCACGAGGGGCGAGATCCGCCAGAGGAGGGCGAAGACGCCCCAGAGGAATCCGAGGACGACGAGCGTCCCGAACCAGCCCCAGAAGCCGGACGGAGGCTCCTGCCTCAGGAACGCGGCGACGAAGAGGAGGTAGGCGACGCCGTAGACGAGGGGCGCCTTCAGGGGGTTCCCGAGCGTCGCGAGGAGGAGGACCGCCGCGACGGCGGCGTCGAGGAGCGCCAGCGACGCCGCCTCCGCGAGGGAATAATCGAGGGCGGCGAGGCGGAAGGCCGTGAGGCCCGTGACGACGAGGAGCTCGAGGGCGAGGAACGTCGGGAGCGAGAAGGGGAACGGCTCCCGGAAGAACGGCGAGTCGTACAGGAAGCCGAGGCCCACGGCAGTCTCCCTTCCGTTCCCGCGGCTCCCTGGTTCCGCGCGCCCGGTTCCCCGCGGGGGCGGTCCACGATAGCGCGGTCGGACGTCGGAGCGCCTCAGCGAGGACGCGCGGATCGGGTGAGGCGTTCCCCCGGGCACCGCGTCCCGCCGCGCGCGAGGCGCGCCCTCGACGCGGCGAGGTCCTTCCACACCGGGTCGGCTGCCTTCGCGTGGCAGGGGAGGCAGGCGCCGACGGAGAGGGCGCGGCGGAGCTCCGACGCGTCGAGCGAGCGGAGGCCGACGCGGGTGCCGACGCCGGGCGAGGGAGCGTCGAGGCGGGTCCAGGCGTCGGCGGCCATGCGGGCGTCCTCCGTCGCGGGCGCGTCGGGTACGAACGAAGCCTCGCCCCGCTCGAACGAGAGCGAGCCGCTGCCGAGCCCGAGCGCCCACGACGAGACGTGGCAGCTCGCGCAGTCGCGCGCCTTCTTCCCGGTGGAGTGCGGGTCGAGGGAGGCGTAGAGGCGGCGGGAGGCGCGTGCTCCGCCGGCCGCCGTGGCGTCGAGCTCCATGACCATGCCGGGGATCGCCGGGGCGATCCGCCCGTCGGGGCGGACGGCGAGCGCGGGCGGACGGGCGTCGTAGCCGTGCGAGCCCTCGACCCAGCGCCCCGGCGTCACGGCCGCCTTCGCGAAGTCCCACTGCGCGCCGGCCGCCTCGAAGCGGGTGTGGCACGTCGAGCAGGTCGGGGCCCACGCGGCGTGGCAGGCGCTGCACGTCAGCCGCTCGTGGCCGCGGAGGAGGTGGTTCGCGTCGCGCGGCGTCTGCGGCGTCGGGAGGGCGACCCCCTGCCCCTTTCGGAGCGTCACCCATCCGTCTCCCGAGGGCCGGACGTTCCAGAGCGGCGTGCCGCGCCGGCCGAGCCGGACGCGTTCGGAGGGGGCGCGCGTCTCGCCCCGCTGCCGGAGGAGGTCGCGGCTGATCGGGTCGTCGACCTCGCTCCAGCTCTTCTCGCCTTCCTCTCGGAGGGGGCCGTGGCACGCCTCGCAGGTGACCTCGACCTGGCTCTCCTCGTGCTCGTGCTCCGTCCCGTCGCCCATCAGGTCGGTGTGGAGGTGGCAGTCGACGCAGGAGAGGCCCGCGACGCGGTGGACGTCCGCCTCGGCGCGGCACGCGGGGCGCCCGTCGTGGAGCGTCGCGGCGCCGTCGGCGCCGCACGCCCCGGCCTGCGACGGCTCCACCTCGTAGAGCCCCTCGTACGTCAGCGCGATCCGGCCGCTTCGGCTGTGGCAGCCGAGGCAGCGGTCGTCGGTGACGCGGGCGTCGACTCCGAGGTGGGAGCGCGGGACGGCGCCCGGGAGCTTCCGCGCGACGTGGCAGGCCGAGCAGCCGCTCCCGTTCCCGTGGATCGCGTCGTCGCGGCTCTCGCGGAGCGCGTGGAGGTGGCAGCCGGCGCAGAGCTTCGCGAGGTGCCGCTCGGCCGGCGAGGGGTCGGTCTTCGCGAGCGTCTCCGTCATCGAGACCGTTCCGCGTGGCTCGGGGAGCTCGCCGAAGGCGAAGCGGTTCACGGAGACGATCCCGCTCGCGCGCGCCATGAGCGACGTCGCGACACGCCGCGCCTCGCGGACGTGGCACCCGGCGCGGCCGCAGGTGAGCGCCACCGTCCGGAGCGCTCCCGGCTCGGGCTCCATGCCGGCGTGCGCGCGCGCCTTCTCGTACGCGAGCGGGTTGCCGAGGTGGCAGGAGGAGCAGCCGACGGCGGCGCGGGAGTGCGCGCCTCCGGGGTCCTCCTCGGGCCGCACGTGGCACGCGACGCAGCGCTCGACCTTTCCGCCCGCGCGCTCCCCTCCGCGGCCGACGCTCGCCGAGCGACCCGACTCGCGGCCGAGCGCGGCGAGGAGGCCGGCGAGCGCGAGGAGGAGGCCGACGACGAGCGCCCGCGTCCGGAACATCAGCCCGCCGCGAGGAGGAGCCGGACGGCGAGGGCCGCGTACGCGGCGGCCCACGCGGCCGAGAAGGCGAGGAGCGCGGCCCGCGCGTGGCCCGAGGCGTGACGGACGAGGCCGAGCGCGGCGAGGAGGAGGAGCGGCAGGAGCCAGCCGGAGGCGGCCGGGAGGTGGACGAGCGCCTCCTGGAGCCCGAGGAGGTACCAGGGGCCGAGGAGGAGCGCGCCCTCCGGCGCCGTCGCGGGGCCGAGGGAGACCGGGAGGAGCCCCGCGGCCGCGAAGCTCCCGAGCGCGGCGAGCGTCGTCGAGCGGAGGTCGGGTGCGAGCGCCTTCGCGTGCTCGGCCGTGAGGAGCCACGCGAGGAGCGTGAACGTCCCCGCGTGGTGGAGGGCGACGGGGGCGAGGTCGGAGCCCGGGACGCCGAGGAGGAGGGAGGCGAGGGCGCGGCCCGCGAGAGGGAACGTCGCCGAGACCTCGCGCCAGACGGCGAGCGCCGCCTGCGCCTCGGCGTCGCCGCGCATCAGGAAGCCGCCGAGGAGGGCGAGGACGGCGACGGGGAGGAGGGCGACGGAACGCCACCAGACGGCGGGGGCGAGGCGCGTTTCCGTCCTCTTGAAGAGCACCTCGACGAGGTGGGCGAGCGTCCCCGCGAGGAAGCCCCAGGCGGAGAGGGCGTGGACGCCGCGGAGGAAGAAGCCCCAGGGCGTCCCGCCGTTCAGCGCCTCGACGCTCTCGAGCGCCCGTCCCGCGGACCAGAACGGCGCGAGCGCGATGCCCGAAAGGACGGCGACGGCGAGGAGCCCGTACGTGAGGCGGCCGAGGATCACGCGAGGCGCGCCGTGAAGCCGCCGCCCGAGGGGGCGAGCCGCGGCCGGGCGAGCGGCTCCTTCGCGGGGCCGGTGACGGGGCGCCCTTCGTCGTCGTAGCGGCTGCCGTGGCACGGGCAGGTGAAGCCGCCCCCCTCGACGGGCGCGACGCGGCAGCGGAGGTGGGTGCAGGTGAGGTCGAGGACGACGGGGGCGGCGGCCGGGCCGCGGACGAAGAGCCCGTCGTGGACGAGGCCGCCGTCCCGCTCGGCGCGCGCGAGGAGGTCGGCGGGGAGCGCGACGCTCCGCCCCGGCTCGCGCGAGGCCGAGAGGGCCCGGCCGAGGGCCGCGGCGCCCGCGACGGCGGCGGCCGCGCCCGCGGCGGCCCAGGAGGCGCCGAGGAAGTCCCGACGCGAGCTCACGCGATCCCGAGCTCCTTCATCCGCCTCCAGAGGGTGCTCCGGCTCATGCCGAGGAGCTCCGCGGCCCGGCCCCGGTTCCAGTGCGTCGACTCGAGCGCCTGGACGACGCGGAGCCGCTCCGCCGGGTCCTCGACGAGGGCGTCGGCGAAGGGCGCGATCGCCGGCGGCGCCGCGGGCGGCACTCCCGCCGTGCCGTTCCTCAGCTCGGGAGGGAGGTTCTCGAGCTGGATCGTCTGGCCGGTGCAGGTCGCCACCGCGTACTCGAGGGCGTTCGCGAGCTCGCGGACGTTCCCGGGCCAGCTCCAGGCCGCCATCGCGGAGAGCGTGTCGGGGGAGAGGAGGAGCGAGCGCCCCTCGCGCCCGCCGATGTGGGCGAGGAGGTGCTTGGCGATGAGCGGGATGTCCTCGATCCGCTCCCTGAGCGGCGGGACGTGGATCGGGACGACGCGGAGGCGGTAGTAGAGGTCCTCCCGGAACCGCCCGGCGCGGTTCGCCTCGATCAGGTCGACGTTCGTGGCGGCGATGACGCGGGCGTCCATCGGGCGCGCCGCGCTCTCGCCGACGCGCTCGAAGTGCCGCTCCTGCAGGACGCGGAGGAGCTTGACCTGCAGGTGGAGCGGCATGTCGCCGACCTCGTCGAGGAAGAGCGTCCCCCCCTTCGCCATCTCGAAGCGCCCGACCCGGTCGCGGACCGCTCCCGTGAAGGCGCCGCGGACGTGCCCGAAGAGCTCGCTCTCGAGGAGCTCGCCCGGGAGGGCGCCGCAGTTCACGGCGACGAAGGGGCCCGTGCATCGGGGCGAGTTCGCGTGGAGCGCCCGCGCGATGAGCTCCTTCCCGGTGCCGCTCTCCCCGGTGACGAGCACCGTCGCCTCGCTCCGGTGGAGCGACTCGACGAGGTGGACGATCCGGAGCATCGCGGGGGAGCGGGCGACGAGCCCGTGCGAGGAGATCATCGACTGGAACAGGCCGTCGTCCGTCTCGGCGGGCCGGAGGACGACGATGTAGCGGGCGCGGGGGTCGCAGTGGCTCGTGACGTCGTTCGGGAGGACCGCGGCGGTGAGCGAGACGAGCCGGGCCGCCCCCTCGCCGCAGCGGAGGATCGCCCGTCGCCCCTCCTCCCGCCGCCCCTGCTCGAGCGCCTCTCGGAGCGTGTCGGAGGGGCCGAAGAGGCGGGCGCCGACGAGCTCCTCGATCGGCCGGCCGAGCGCCTCGGCGACGGCGCCGGGGCGGGCGAGCTCGTCGAGGGAGCGGCTCGCGCGGATGACCCGGAAGTCGCGGTCGAGGACGACGAGGATCCGCCCGAGGGCGCCGAAGACCGTCTCGAGGGTCCCGAAGCCGGACCCGCCGTCACGGGGCGTCTCGTTGGCGGGCAGGGCGTCGGGCACTGGCGTAATCTCTCGGATTCGGGGCCGACCCGATTATTCCATCCCGAGGGTGTGCATGACGTCCATCTACTTCGGCGAGGAGCACGAGAGGTTCCGCCGGACGGTTCGCCAGTTCCTGGAGAGCGAGATCGCGCCCCGGGCGCGCGAGTGGGAGGAGGCGCGGAGGATCCCGCGCGAGGCCTTCCGCCGGATGGGGGAGCTCGGCCTCCTCGGCATCCTCGCCCCCGAGGACCTCGGCGGGACGGGCGGGTCGGTCTTCCACGCCCTCGCCTTCCTCGAGGAGCTCCCGCGCTCCCTCATGGGGGGCTTCGTCGCCGCCGTCTCCGTCCAGCAGTTCATCGCGACGGGCGCGATCGCCCTCCACGGCACCGAGGAGCAGAAGCGGCGCTGGCTCGTCCCGTCGATCGCCGGGACGAAGGTCGGCGCGATCGCGATCTCCGAGCCCGACGCCGGCTCCGACGTCGCCGCGATCCGGACGACGGCGCGGCGGGACGGGGACTCGTGGGTCGTCGACGGGGCGAAGACTTGGATCACGAACGGCGTCGAGGGGGACTTCGTCGTCGTCGCCTGCAAGACCGACCGCGACGCCGGCGCCGGCGGCATCAGCCTCGTCGTCGTCGACGCCGAGACGCCCGGCCTGACGCGCTCGAAGCTCCGGAAGATGGGGTGGCACTCCTCCGACACGGCGGAGCTGACGTTCCAGGGCGTCCGCGTCCCGCTCGGGAACCTCGTCGGCGGCGAGAACGAGGGCTTCTACCTCGTCATGGAGACGTTCGTCCTCGAGCGGCTCGTCACGGCGGCGACGGCCGTCGGGGGCACGCGGCTCGCGCTCGAGGAGACGCGGAAGTACGTCCTCGCGCGAGAGGCCTTCGGCCGGCCGATCGGGAAGTTCCAGGCGATCCGCCACCGCCTCGCCGGCCTCCACGCCGAGCTCGAGGCGACGGCCCAGCTCGTCTACCACGCGGCCTGGCTCCACGAGAGGGGCGAGAACCCCGTCGCCGAGGCCTGCATGGCGAAGCTCCTCGCGACGGAGCTCTCGAAGCGGACCGCCGACGAGTGCCTCCAGCTCTTCGGCGGCTACGGAACCGTCGAGGAGTACCCGATCGAGCGCCTCTTCCGGGACGCCCGCTTCGGGACGATCGTCGCCGGGACGAGCGAGATCATGCGGGAGGTCATCGCGAAGGCGGTGGTCGACGGCGTGACGTTCCCAACGCGCGAGGCCGCGGGGGAAAGCGCCGCCGCGAGCGCGTCGTCGTCGCCCGCGCCGCCGCCGGAGCCGGCCTTCGGCGGACCGGAGCGCGTCGCGGAGGCCCACGCCGACCCGTTCGCCGCGGGCGACCTCGTCCCCGACCTCTTCGAGGCGGACGTGGCGGATACCCTCGACGCCGTCTTCTCCGAGGTCGCCTCGGCCCTCCCGCCCGACGGCGGCGCGCCGACGACGGAATTCGTACCGGCCGGTTTCGCCCCGGGGGGCCCGCCGGGCGAGGCGGCCGTCGAGGTCGCGGCCGAGGCCGTGGCCGCGCCTGAGGCCGCGCCGGCTCCCGAGTCCGTCCCGGAGCCGCCGGAGGGCCCGGAGGCCGCCCCCCAGGCCGCTCCTGAGACGCCGGGCGAGCCGCTCACGCCGGAAGCTCCCGGCGAGCCGCTCGCGCAGGAGGAGCGGACCGAGCCGGCGTACGTGCCGCCTGCCCCCGCCCCGCCCGCCTCCTTCGAGGCGACGGAGCCGTCGTACGTCCCGCCGGCGCCGCCCGCGCCCGCGCCCCTTTCCGAGGAGACGACCCCCTCCTTCGTCCCGCCCCCGCCGGCGCCGCCGACGCCCGAGCCGACGACGCTCCCGGGCGTCATGCCGTCGATCGCGATGAGGATCCCGGTCCCGACGAACGTCGTGGAGCTCTTCCAGACGCTCCCGATCCGCTTCCGGCCGGAGCGGGCCGCGGGGTGGAACGCGCGCTTCCACTTCCGGTTCAGGGACGCCGCGCGCCCCGACTGGACCGTCGTCGTCGAGGACGGCGAGTGCCGGACGCTCGAAGGGCACGACGGGACGCCGGACTGCGTCGTGACGACGACCGAGAAGACCTACCTCGCCGTCGAGAGCGGCCAGCAGTCGGCCGAGACGGCATTCCTCCTCGGCAAGGTCAAGGTCTCGAACGTCGCCGCGATGACGAGGTTCGGAAAGCTCTTCCGGAAGATCGCGACGTGAACGCCCCTCTCCCGCTCGCGGGGACGCTCGTCCTCGACGCCTCCCGGATGCTCCCGGGGGCCGTCCTCGTGAGGACGCTCGTCGACCTCGGCGCCCGCGTCGTGAAGGTCGAGGACCCGCACGCGGGAGACCCGATGCGCCACACGCCCCCGCTCGCGGGGGAGGTCGGCGCGGGCTTCGCGGCGTTCTTCCGCGGCGTCGAGTCCGTCGCGCTCGACCTGAAGTCGCCCGGCGGCTCGGCGGCGCTCCGGAAGATGGCGCGCCACGCGGACGTCCTCGTCGAGAGCTTCCGTCCCGGGACGCTCGAGCGGTGGGACCTCGGGTACGAGCGCCTCGAGGCGCTGAACCCCGCGCTCGTCGTCGTCTCGCTCCCGGGCTTCGGGACGTCGGGCGAGGAGGCGGGCCGGATCGGGCACGACCTCAACTTCACCGCCGTCACCGGCTTCCTCTCCGAGCTCCCGGCCGGCGACCTCCCGAGGGTCCAGGTCGCCGACGTCGCCTCCGGGCTCCTCGCCGCGGCCTCGACGCTCGCCGCGCTCCTCGCGCGGCACCGGACGGGCCGCGGGCAGCGCGTCGTCCAGCCGCTCGTCGGCGGGCCGCTCCCGTTCCTCGCCTGGTCTTTCGCGGCGCTCGCGGCGGGGGGCGAAGGGGTCCTCGACGGGATCCTCGCGGGGAAGAGCCCCTGCTACCGGACCTACCGCTGCGGCGACGGCGCCCTCGTCGCCCTCGGCGCGATCGAGCCGAAGTTCTGGGCCGTCCTCTGCGAGATGGCCGGGATCCCCGAGCACGCGGGCGACGGCCTCGACACGGGCGAGCCGGGCGCGATCGCGGCGGCGCGGCTCGCGGTCGTCTTCGGGAGCAAGCCGCGCCCGGAGTGGCTCGCCCTCGCCGACGCGCTCGGAATCCCGCTCACGCCGGTCAACGACGTCGCGGCGGCGCGGGAGGCGCTCCCGGAGCACCTCGAGGAGACCGCTCTCCCCGGCGGCGGCACGATGCCGACCCCCGCGGCCTTCCTCGGCCTCCCCGGCCTGCGCCGCCCGCTCCCCGCGGCGCCCGGCCTCGGGGCCGACACGTCGCGGGTCCTCCGCGAGCTCGGCTTCACACACGAGGAGATCGCCGCGGCGGCGGGGTGAGCCCGGGCGGGCCCGCCCCGCCCGGCGGTCACTTCGAGACCAGCTCCTTCAGCGCCTTCGACGGGCTGTGGTTCGCGTTGATCGCGAGCGCCCTGTCGAGGTCGGCGAGGGCCCTCTCCTTCAGCGCGGCGTCCTTCGTGTCGACGAACTGCGTGTGGAGGGCCTGCGCGCGGCCGTAGTAGAAGCTCTCGTTCTTGTCGTAGAGGCCGATCGCCTTGTCGTACGCCTCCACCGCGAGCTTCAGCGCCTTGCGCGCCTTCGCCTTCTCCTCCTCCGTGAAGCTGGGGGCCGTGAAGACGTTCGGCGGGACGTTCTTCAGCATCAGGTCGACCGCGAACCCGTTCAGCGCCGGGGCGGTCGTCAGGTCGGCCGGGAGGGTCTCGGGGAGCGCGTCGGCCGCCGGGGCCGCCTCAACCGGTGCGGCGGGGGCCTCGGCGGGAGGCGGCGCCTCCGCCGCGGGCTGCGGCGTCTCCGCGGGCTTCCCGCAGGCCGCGGAGAGGACGACGACGGCGGTCACGAGGACCGGGAGAGCGAACGTCTTCGACTTCATCGGATCCTCCTCTTGCCGCGAATTGTACGGACGGCGGCCCGGTCCGTCCGTCGGAGGCGCGGTGCCGGCGCCCCGGTTCAGCTCCCCCTGAGCCCCGTCCACAGGAACCATCCCCCCATCGCGAGCAGGAACAGCTGCGAGAGGCGGTTCACGAAGGCGCGGCGGCGCGCGAGGAGCTCGTCGGCGAGGGAGAGGCCGAGGAGGGCGGGGGCGGTGCCGAGCCCGAAGAGGGCGAGGGCGAGGGCGCCGTCGAGCGCTCCGCCGCGGGCGACGGCGGCGAGGACGGCGGAGTAGAGGAGGCCGCAGGGGAGGAGCCCGAGGAAGAGGCCCGTCGCGAAGGGGTGGCCGGGGACGCGCCCCTTGAGCGCGCCGGCGACGCGGCCGAAGAGCTTCCCGCCGGAGTCGAGGCCGGGGACGAGGTCGGAGAGGGCGACGAGCGCCCAGAGGACGAGCGCGGCCCCGGCGACGACCGAGGCGGCGCGCTGGAGGCCGAGGAGCGAGCCGGCCATCTCGACGACGCCGCCGAGGGCCCCGGCGAGCGCGCCGAGGAGGACGTAGGTGACGACGCGCCCGAGCGTGTACCAGAGCTGCGCGCGGAACGCGGCTGCGCGGCCGGCGTCGGGCGCGGCGTAGCGGCGGGAGACGAAGAGGACGAACGGGGAGCACATCCCGACGCAGTGGCCGAAGCCGCCGAGGAGGCCGAGCGTCAGGAAGCCGAAGAGGCTGAGCTGCTCGATCACTTCGCCGCGGGAGACGGCGCCGGGGCCTCCGCCGGGGGCGTCAGGTCGAGCCGCCAGCGGGCCGTCCGCGGCTGCCCGGCCACGTTCCCCTCGAGCGTCGCGAACCAGGTCCGCTTTCCGCTCTTGCAGAGGGGGAGGACGACCTCGGCCACGTGCCAGCCGTCCTCGCCGCCGAGGAGCGTGTAGCGGTGGTCCCCCATCGGCATCGACATCTCGAAGGAGAGGCGGCCGTCCCCGATCGGGACGGCCGCTCCGTCCTTCTCGGCGCGGACGCGGAAGCGGACCTTCGAGAAGGCGACGACGGGTCGATCCGGAGAGAGGACGAGCCGGACGTCACCGAGGTCGACGGAGGCGTCGGCGAGGGTGACGTCCGGGAGGGAGGCCGGGTCGACGGGCGCGACAGTCGGGGCGTCCGGGGCGGCGGCGGCCGGAGCCCGCTTCGCGTCGCCGCGGGAGCGGGCCCACCAGACGCCGCCCGCGAGGACGGCGAGGACGAGGAGGCCGAGGAGCGTCTCGCGGAGCTTCATCGGAGCGTCACGAGTGATAGTCGAGGCACTCGGCGAGCGCCGGGTCCTTCAGCGGGACGGGCTCGGTCCGGGCGAGGGCCCAGCCGAAGACGAGGACGAAGAGGCCGAGGAAGCCGAGCGTCGCGCCGAGCTCGACGAGCGGGAGGTGCCCGTGCGCGGCGTGCTCGCCGTGCCCCATCGCCGGCCCGACCATGACGTAGAGCTCCTGGAACTGCGCGAAGAGGATCACGGCGGCGGCCGGGATGAGCTTCCGCGGGTTCCGCTTCGCGTCGCGGGGGAGCATGAAGAGGAACGGCACGACGAACTTCAGGACCGGCAGGATCAGGAGGTACGGGAGCCAGCCGTTCGCGGAGCGCTTGAGGAAGTAGACCGTCTCCTCGGGGATGTTCGCGTACCAGATGAGCATGTGCTGGCAGAAGTAGATGTAGGCCCAGAAGCCGGTCGAGGCGAAGACCATCTTCCCGAGCGAGTGGAGGTGGTTCTCGTTCAGGAAGCCCCGGAGGCGCCCCGTCAGGACGAGCCAGGCGGCGACGATCGCGACGAAAGCGGTCCCCGTCTGGACGACGTCCGTGAAGACGAGGACGGCGAACATCGTCGAGAACCAGTGGGCGTCGAGCGACATGAGGAGGTGGAAGGAGACGATCGAGAGCGTCAGGGCGAAGACGACGAGGAAGACGGCCGAGAGGGTGCGGGCCGACCGCGTCGGGCCGATGCCCCCCTCGGCGTCCTGGCGGCGCGAAACGCGGACGAAGGCCGCCGCGAAGACGACCCAGAGGAGGAGGCTCCCGCCCGTGAGCGCCCAGAACATCGTCATGTTCAGGAAGGGCGACTTCGCGAGGAGGATCGGGTCGTTCGCGACGACGTCGGCGTGCGACCAGTGGTAGAGCGAGTGGGCGCCGAGGCCGACCGCGAGGGCGAGGACGCCGCCCGGGAGGAGCCACGCCGTCATCGCCTCGGGGATTCGCCGCATCGTGACGGACCACGTCCCGCGGGCGAGATAGAGGATCGCGAGCCACGCGGCGCCGAAGACGCCGAGGCCGAGCGCGAAGAAGGCTCCGATGAGGTACGCGCTCCAGGCGAGCGTCGCGTCCTTCGTGAAGGCCCATCCGAGCGTGGCGCCGCCGAGGAGGACGAGGGCGATCGCCGCCCCCTGGACGGCGCCCGGGAGCGAGACGCGGCCGGGAGGCTCGGGGAGGGCGTGGGCGTGATCGTGGCTCATGACTTCCCTCCGGCCGCGGGGGCGGCCTGTGGGGCGGGGGCGGCGGGAGCGGCGACCGGAGCCGCGGGGGCCGACGCCGTCGTGGCGGCCGTCGTCGCGGGCGCGGCGGGCGGCGGGGCGACGGGCTCGACCTTCTGCATCTCGCGGATCCAGAGGACGACGGCCCAGGCCTCCTTCTGGTCGACCTGCCGGGCGTGGCTCGGCATCGAGTTCTGGCCGCGCGCGGGCCGGTGGAAGAGCTGACCGTCGGGCCAGTCGCGCACCTTCTGCGTCATGAGGCTCGGCGGCTTCGGGAAGAGGGCGGTCACCTTGCCGTCGCCCGCCCCCTTCTCGCCGTGGCAGGTGATGCAGACGTTCTCGTAGACCCACTTCCCCTGCGCGAGGACCTCGGGAGTCGGCTGGAGCGGGTTCACGAGCTCGGCGCCGGCCTTGTCGGCCTCGTTCTGGGCGTAGGGGTAGGGCGCGTCGCCCGCGGCGACGGTGCCGGGCTGCGGCTCCATGAGACCGGTCGGGCGGCCGAGGAAGAGGTCCTTCCGCTGAGGCTTGAGCTTCGGCTGGTCGCCCATGTCGAGGCGGTTCCCCTCGCGGTGGGGCGTCCGCCCGGCGGGGAGGCCGAGGTCGCAGCCGGCGAGGAGCAGGGAAGAGGCGAGGGCCGCGAGGGCGAGGGGGCGGCGGGCGTCACGCATCGGCGCCTCCCTTCACGTCGACGAGCTTCACCCCGTGGGCGCCGAGCGACCTCACGAACTCCTCGGCCTTCTTCGGGTCCCACTTCGGGTCGGTGGCGGAGATCCAGAGGACGAAGCGGTCGACGGTCGCGCCCGTCTCGATGACCATCGGAGGCGGCTGCGGGACCGTGTCCCTCTTCCCCGCGACGATCGCGACGAAGGCGCTCCCGAGGGCGGCCCAGAAGACCATCGCCTCGAACGTGATCGGGATGAAGGCGGGCCAGGCGGCGTGCGGCTTGCCGCCGAAGTTCATCGGCCAGTCCCACACCATGACGTAGTTCTGGAGGCCCTGCGCGAAGAGGATGCCGCAGAGGGCGAGGACGGCCGTGACCCAGGGGATCCACGACCGCTTCTGCCCCATCGCCTCCTCCATGCCGTGGATCGGGAAGGGGGTCAGGAAGTCGAAGTGCTTCCAGCCGGCGTCGCGCACCTTCGCGGCGGCCGCGAGGGCCTCGGAAGGCTCGCAGAAGTGGCCGAGGACGCCTTTCGTCGAGGTCGGCATCATGGCTCAGGCCTCCTGGGCCGCCCGCGCGGCGGCGAGGTCGGCGTCGGTCGGGGCGCTCCGGGCCACCTTCGGGTCCATCACGCCCTTCACCTCCGAGATCGCGACGACGGGGAGGAACCTCACGAAGAGGAGGAAGAGGGTGAAGAAGAGGCCGAAGGAGCCGAGAAGGATCATGTAGTCCCAGCGCGTCAGGGCGTACATCCCCCACGACGACGGGAGGAAGTCGCGATGGAGCGACGTCACGACGATGACGTACCGCTCGAACCACATCCCCACGTTCACGAGGATCGAGACGACGAAGAGGACCCAGGTGTGCCGCCGCATCTTCTTCCACCAGAAGACCTGCGGCACGATCGCGTTGCAGGTGAACATGATGAAGTAGGCCCAGCCGTACGGGCCGAAGGCGCGGTTCTTGAAGACGAACCCCTCCCACTCGCTCCCCGAGTACCAGGCCATGAAGAACTCGGTGGAGTAGGCGAAGCCGACGAGCATCCCGGTCAGCATCAGGATCTTCGCCATCGACTCCATGTGGTTCAGGGTGATGTAGCTCTTCATCCCGAAGTAGCCGCGCATGAACGTCATCAGGGTGATGACCATCGCGAAGCCGGAGAAGATCGCTCCGATGACGAAGTAGGGCGGGAAGATCGTCGTGTGCCACCCCGGCATCACGGACGTCGCGAAGTCGAACGAGACGATCGTGTGGACCGAGAAGACGAGGGGCGTCGCGAGCGCGGCGAGGATCATGTAGGCCGACTCGTAGTGCCGCCACATCCGGTGCGAGCCGGTCCAGCCGAAGCTCAGGGCGTTGTAGATCTTCTTCCGCCACGGGTGGGTCGCGCGGTCGCGGACGGTCGCGAGGTCCGGCAGGAGCCCGACGTACCAGAAGACCGCCGAGACGAGGCCGTACGTCGAGATCGCGAAGATGTCCCAGGCGAGCGGCGAGTTGAAGTTGACCCAGAGCGGGCCGCGGGCGTTCGGGTAGGGGACCAGCCAGTAGGCGAACCACGGCCGGCCGAGGTGGATGATCGGGAAGATGCCGGCGCAGGCGACGGCGAAGAGCGTCATCGCCTCGGCGGCCCGGTTGATCCCCGTCCGCCACTGCTGCCGGAAGAGGAAGAGGACCGCCGAGATGAGCGTCCCGGCGTGGCCGATGCCGATCCAGAAGACGAAGTTGATGATGAAGGAGCCCCAGCCGACCGGCTGGTTCACGCCCGCGATCCCCATCCCCGCGTAGACGAGCGTCGTCAGCGCGAAGACGAGCATCCCGAGGAAGACGAGCGCGACGCCGAAGGCGATCCACCACCTTCTCGTCGGGAAGCGCTCGGCGTGCATGCAGATGTCCTGGTCGACGTCGCTCCACTTCTTGGCGCCTGTCACGAGCGGCTCGGGGACCTCGAGGTCGCCCCCGTAGGGGCCGGCCCCCGGGAGGACGATCGGGCGGCCGGTGAGCTGGCCGTCGTCCATCACGGTGGCGTACGGACTCGCCTCATGCCTTGTCATTGCGCACCTTCGTCAGGTAGGAGATGGCCGGCTTGACGCCGAGGGCGTCGAGGAGCCTCATGGCCCGCGGGTGCTCGACGAGCGCCGCGACCTTCGAGCCGGGGGCGTTCACGTCGCCGAAGGTGATGGCGCCGGTCGGGCAGGCCTCCATGCAGGCCGGGACGACGGCGCCGTCCGGGTAGTGCTTCCGGTCCTTCCCGTCCCGCGTCGCCTCCGCGGTCGCCGCGCGGATCCGCTGGATGCAGAAGGAGCACTTCTCCATGACGCCGCGGCTCCTCACCGTGACCTCGGGGTTGTTCTTCATCTGCATCGGAACGCGGGCGTTCAGCTCCGCGTTCCGCCGAATGCGCGGCTCGAGCGCCCGGAAGAGGGCGCTCTCCTGGGCCTTCGAATACTCCCAGAAGTTGAAGCGCCTCACCTTGAACGGACAGTTGTTCGCGCAGTACCGGGTCCCGACGCAGCGGTTGTAGATCTGCTGGTTCAGGCCGTCCTCGCTGTGCATCGTCGCCACGAACGGGCAGACCGTCTCGCACGGCGCGTTCTCGCAGTGCTGGCAGAGCATCGGCTCGAAGAGCGTCTGCGGCTCCTCGACGACCTCGAGGGGCCCGTCCCAGACCTCGGCGTCCCACCGGCCGTCCTTCTTCGGGGCGTCGTAGTAGCGGTCGATCCGCATCCACGACATCTCGCGGCCGTCGAGGATCCCGTGACGCCCGACGACGGGGACGTTGTTCTCGGCCTGGCAGGCGATCGTGCACTTGCCGCAGCCGTTGCACTTCGAAAGGTCGATCGCCATCGCCCAGCGGGCGTTCGGGTAGGGGTGCTCCGGCCAGGCCGAGGGGCCGCCCGCCTGCTGCTCGGTGCCGGCCTTCGGGTTCGCCTCGTACGCCGAGAGGGTCGTCGTCGGGACGAGCGGCCGGCGGTCGCGGTCGATGACGTCGGACCCCTGGGCGAAGGCGATCGGCTCGTTCCCCTTCGCCTTCCGGATCGTCACCGGGAGGCCCGAGGCGAGGAGCCGGCCGTCCGCGAGCGTCCGCAGCGGGAAGGCGTTCTTCCCGACGCCGGCTCCGATCATCCCGCAGGCGGTGCGGCCGAGGCCGAGCGGGAGGGCGACCTCGTCGTGGTGCATCCCCGCGTGGCGGTAGGCCGGGACGACGAGCTTGCCGTGGCCCGCGTCGACCTCGACGAGGTCGCCGCTCGCGAGCTTCATCTCGTCGAACCGGCGGGGGGCGATCGAGAGGGCGTTCCCCCAGCTGATCCGGGTGATCGGGTCGGGGAACTCCTGGAGCCAGCCGTTGTTCCCCGAGCGGCCGTCCGCGAGCGCGAGGTGCGGGTAGAGCTGGAGCTCGAGGCCGCTCGGCGCGGCCGGGAGGCCCGCGAGGAGGTCGAGGGCGGCCGGGGCGAGCGTCCGCGGGGCCGGCGCCGGGGACGGGCCCTGCCACGAGCCCGCCCGGAGGAGCTCGGTCCAGGCGGCCTCGAAGGCGGGGGAGGCGGCGTCGAGGCCGAGCCGGACGGCCCACGTCCCGCGGAGGAAGTGGTACGCGAGGCTGGGACTCGGGGCGGGCGCGGCGGAGGCGACGTTCGGGACGACCTTCGCGGCGGCCACGCTCGCAGCGACCGCGGCGGCGACCGGGCCGGCGACGCCCGCCGCGGCGCCCCAGTCGACGAGGACGTCGAGGAGGCCGCGCGTGTCGAAGAGCGGCTGGATGACGGGCTGCTGGACGGCGAGGAGCCCCTTCGGGAGCGCCGCGTCGGCCCAGCACTCGAACGGGTGCGAGGTGGGCGCGAGGAAGTCGGCGAGGAGGCTCGTCTCGTCGAGGCGGTCGTTGAGCGAGACGACGGAGGAGACCTTCGCGAGCGCCTCGGCGACCTTCAGCGCGGCGGGAGCGTCGTAGACCGGGTTCGCGCCGGCGACGAGGAGGAGGTCGACCTTTCCGGCCCTCATCTCCTCGACGAGGACCGCGAGGGCGGCGGCGCTCCCGGCCGGGGCGGCGACGGCCGCTCCCTCGTCGAGGAGGCCGCCGGCGAAGGCGCCGAGCGTCAGGTTGAGGAGGATCGCGAGGAGCTCGAGCGCCTCTCCGCCGGGCGAGGCGCTCGCGGAGCCGCCCGCGACGACGACGGCCTTCCCCGCGGCGGCGGCCATCTCGCCCGCGAGCGCCTTCAGCGCGTCGGCGGGGAGGCCCGTCTCCTTCGCGACGGCGTCGATTGCGAACGGCGCGAGCGCCGCGGCGACGGCGGCGTCGGAGGCGAGCGGGCCCAGCTTGCGGGCGACGACGAGCTCGTGGGCGAGGGCCGCGGCGACGCGCGGCAGGTGCGTGTCCCGCACCCGGATGCGTTTGTCGGCGTTCGCGCCGGTCAGCGTGAGGCGCCCCTCGAGCTGGACGAAGCGGGACATCCTCTTCCCGTCGCCCGCCTCGGGGGCGCGGCGGAGGGCGAAGTCGCGCTCGAGGCCGTCGTCGGGGCGGTCGAGGAACTCGGCCCCGAGGCCGACGACGAGGTCGGCCTTGCCCAGGCTCGGCCGCGGGACGCGCGGGTCGCCGAAGGCCTTCGTGAATGCCAACGCCGCGGCGTCGGCCTCGAGCGGGCTCCAGGCGACGTGGCGAAGGCCGGTCTGGGAAGCGATTGCCGCGATCGCGGCGGCGACGGCCGGGCTCGCGACGGGCCCGGTCAGGAGGACCGCCTTCGGCCCCGCGGCCTTCAGCTTCGCGACGGCCTCGGCGCCGACGGCGCTCCAGCTCGACGCGACCGTCGCCCCCTTCCCGCGCCGCACCGAGAGCGGGCCGCGGGCGCGGTCGGGGTCGTAGAGGTCCATGAGGGCCGCGTGGTGGCGGACGGAGAGGCCGCGGCCGCTCGCGTCGGTCGGGCTCGGCGCGACGAGGATCGGCCGGCCCTCGCGCGTCCTGACGAGGACGGGGGAGCCGTCGATCACGGTGTGGAAGAAGCGGGCCCGCCCCATGCCGTCGACGAGGCTCTCCGGCATGTCGTGGAACGGGATCGTCGCCTCCTGCGGAGGCTGGCAGCCCGTGCTCGCGAGGGCCCCGGCCGCCGCGAGCGTGCCGCTCAGCCGGAGGAACTCGCGCCGGTCGACGGCGGAGAGCTCCCGGGGCGCGCGGGTCTCGTTCGATCTCATCGTTCGCTCCCTCACCGGTGGCACGCGACGCAGTCTGTGGAGGCCTTCATCTCGGGCTTCCGGTGGCAGTCGAGGCACCACTGCATGTTGAAGGGGTTCTGGACGGAGACGATCTCCATCTCCTGGACCTTCCCGTGGCACTCCTGGCAGGGCTGGATCGGATTGCCCTTCGCGTCGGCCCGCGGGATCTTCCACTCGCCCTTCTCGTTCTTCGCGAGGAGGTGCGCGGAGTGGTCGTAGTAGACGAAGTCCGGCAGGTCGTGGACCTTCACCCACGGGATCGGCTCGCCGCGGTCGAAGGCGTCCTTCATCTTCAGGACCCACTCCTTGCCGAGGCCGACGCTCGAGTGGCAGTTCATGCAGACCGCCGTCGAGGGGACCGTCGAGTGGCGGCCCTTGTAGGGCATCGTGTGGCAGTAGACGCAGGGGATGTCGTAGCCCCCGACGTTCACCTGCTCGGCCTTCCCGGCCTTCTGGATCGTCTGCCAGACGGGAGGGCCGGCCATTCGCGTGTGCCGGAAGAGGATGGGCTGGCGCGGCTCGTAGCCCTGGCGGGCGTTGCTCAGCCCGTAGGCCAGGGAGCCCGCCACGGCCGCCGCGAGGAGCAGCGCGAGGATGCGGACGGGCGTTCTCCTACCGTTCATTCGGGGGCCCTCCTTGTCGAATCGGCTTTCGTCGAAGGTGTCTCGGCGGGGGGAGGCGTGTTCGGCGCGCCCGGCGGAGCCGGGGCTCCGTTCTCGGCCGCGCGCCGGGGCTCCTCGTCGTCGAAGAGGATCCTCACGGCCGGGGTCTCGAGGTCGTCGAACTGGCCCGTCTTCGCGGCCCAGATGAAGAGGCCGACCGCGATGGCGGCGATGAGGAGCGCGAGCGGAAGGAGGACGAAGACCGTCTCCACGTCAGGCCTCCGCCGCGAGGCGCCGGGCGGCGCGCGCGCCGCGGGCGCGTTCGAAGGGGCGCGCGAGCGCCGAGGAGAGGACGACGGTCAGCGACGAGACCGGCATCAGGACGGCCGCGAGGAGCGGGCCGACGAACCCCAGGAAGGCGGCCGTCCCGGCGGCGACGTTGTAGACGAGGGAGAAGCCGAGGTTCCTCCGGACGACGCCCCTGAGGCGCCGCGCCCCGTCGAGGACGTCGAGGAGCGGCGTCACCCCCTCGCGTGTCAGGACGACGTCGGCGGCGGCGATCGTCGCCCCCGTCCCGCCGTGGACGGCGATCCCGACGTCGGCGAGCGCCAGGGCCGCGGCGTCGTTCACCCCGTCGCCGACCATGACGACGGCGCCTTCGCGGCCGCGGGCCGCGACGAGGCGGGCGACGTGGTCGCGCTTGGCCTCGGGCGTCAGGCCGCCGAGCGCGTCCTCCGCCGACAGGCCGAGCTGCGCGGCGACGCGCGCGACGACGGCCGGGTGGTCGCCGGAGAGGATCCTGACGCGGACGCCGCGGGCGCGAAGGGCGTCAATCGTCGTCCGCGCGTCGGGCCGGAGCGGGTCGCCGATGCCGGCGACCCCCGCGACGGCGCCGTCGACCGAGACGAAGACGGGGCTGAGCCCCTCGGCGAGGAGGGCGTCGGCGGCTTGCGCGAGAGGGGCCGGCGCCGAGGCGCCGTCGGCCTCGACGTGCGCGCGGTTCCCGACGCGGACGAGTCGGCCGTCGAGGCGGCCCGAGATCCCCTGTCCGGGCGCCTCGCGCACCTCCTCCACCGTTCGCACGACACGGACGGGTCGGCCGGAGGAGTCGCGGAAGGCGCGCGCGACGGCGTGGGAAGACTCGGCCTCGAGGGAGCGGGCGAGCTGGAGGGCGGCGTCCTCGCCGACCCATCGCGCGACGGTGGCCCGCCCCTGGGTGAGCGTCCCCGTCTTGTCGAGGAGGACGGTGCCGACGTCGCGGAGCCGCTCGAGGGCGTCGGGGTTCTTCACGAAGACCCCGGCGCGGGCGGCGCGCATCAGGGTGACGGAGACGGCGAGCGGGACGGAGAGCCCGAGCGCGCAGGGGCAGGCGACGACGAGGAGCGCGACGACCCGCTCGAGCGCGGCCTCCGGCCCGCGTCCGAGCCAGGCGAGGCCGGTCACGACGGCGAGCCCGAGGACGGCCTGGACGAAGCGGCGTGCGAGGAGGTCCGTCGTGGCGAGGAGCGCCGGCTTCCGCGAGAGCGCCTCCTGCACGATCGCGAGGAGGGCCCCGACGCGGGTCTTCTCGCCGGCGGCGTCGACGCGGACGACGAGCCGCGCGCCGAGGTTCGTCGCGCCGGCGTTCACGGCGTCCCCCTCCTTCACGGGCTGGGGGACCGCCTCGCCCGTCAGGACGGCGTTGTCGAGCGAGGAGCGCCCGGCGAGGACGACGCCGTCGACCGGGACGAGCTCGCCGGAGCGGACCTCGACCCTCTCGCCGGGGGAAAGGGCGGCGATCGGCACCTCGACGGCGAGGGCGTTCGGGCCGTCCCCCTCGAGGCGCCGCGCGAACTCGAGGAACGCGACGCCCCGGAGGGAGTCGGCCCGCTCGAGCGCCGCGCGCTGCGCGCTCCGCTGCACCTGCCGGGCGCCGAGGAGGGCCGCGACGAGCATCGCGAGCGAGTCGAACCAGAGGGGGCCGCTCCCTCTGAGGACGTTCGCGGCGCTCGCGGCGAACGCGACGGTGAGGGCGAGGGCGACGGGGAGGTCGATGTGGACCATCCGCGCCCTCAGCCCGGCGAGGGCCGTCTGGTAGAAGGGGCGCGCCGAGAAGCCGAGGACGGGGACACAGACCGCGAGCGAGAGCCAGCGGAAGAAGGTCTCGTACGGCGAGGCCATGCCCTGGTACTCCCCGGCGTAGAGAGCCCCGTGGAGGAACATGAGGTTCATCGCGCAGGCCGCGGCGACGCCGAGGCGGGCGAGGGCCATCCGGTCCTCGGCGCGCCTCGCTTCCTGCACGCGTCCCGCGCGGTGGACGTGCGGCGTGTAGCCGAGCCGGTCGAGGGCGCGCCCGATCGCCGAGAGGCGCGTCGCGCCCGGCTTCCACGTCACCTCGGCGACGGCGCTCCCGAGGTTGAGACGGACCTCCTCGACGCCGGGGAGGGCGGCGGGGAGCTTCTCGACGAGCCAGACGCAGGCGGCGCAGTGGACCCCTTCGAGGTAGAGGCGGGTCCGGCAGCGGTCGTCGCCGACCGTCTCCGTCGCTTCGGCCTGGAGCGCCGCGTCGTCGAAGTCCTCGAAGCTCCGGCCCGTCACCTTCGCCGGCTCGAGGACGCCCTGCTGCTGGTCGACGAGGCGGTAGTACTGGTCGAAGCCCCATTCCTTCACGAGCGCGTGGACCTGGCGGCAGCCGTTGCAGCAGAACTGCTCCGTCTCCCCCTCGCGGAGGAGACCGGCCGGGACCGCGAGGCCGCAGTGCGCGCACGCCACGGGGGCGGCGCTCAGCCGGCGGCCGTCGCGGGGGGGCGTCACCTCGCCGGGCCCTCCGAGGGCGGCGCGTCCGGCGCGACGTCGATCCGGGCGGCGTGGACGAAGCGGAGCGCCTCGCGCTTCGCGTCGACGCGGAGCTCCCAGGTCCCGGGCCGGTCCATGACGACGAGGCCCCGGTAGCGGCCCGGCTCCTGCGGGAGCGCGACGAGCTCGCCCGTCTGGTTGAGCCGGCCGTCGGACGGGCGGATCGCGAAGAGCCGGCCGGCGAGCCCCGCGACCGGAGCCCCCTGGCGGTCGGCGACGCGGACGTCGACGGGGCGCGGCATTCCGGCGAAGTGGGGGACTCCCTCCGGGAGCTCGTAGCGGACCGTCCAGCCGAGCTGGCGGCTCGCCTCCTCGACCGCCTCGTCGGCGTCCCACGCCTTCGCGGCCTCGTAGTAGCCGCGGATCGGGCGCGGGACGTCGGGGCGGGTCGCGACCCAGACGAGGATCCCGCAGGCGACGATCGACATCGTGAGGAGGCCGCCGACGTAGATCGGCCAGCGGTACTCGGAGACGAGGCGGAGGAGCTTCATTGGGCCCCCGGCGCGTTGTCGGTGAAGGGGCCGAGGAGGAGGAACTCGACCTCCTTGCGGAACCCCTTGTCCGAGGTGACGAGGTAGCGGACGGGGGCCTGGCCGTCGACGAAGACGCCCGTCGGGACGGTCGTCACGGCGTTCACCGTCTCGAGCTTCGCGGGCTCGACGGCGACGGGCGACTCGGCCAGGACGAGGGCGGCGCCTTTCGGGCTGAGGACCTCGACCGTGAAGCTCTGCGCGTCGGCGCGCTGGTTCGTGAAGCGGATCCGCTGCTGGTTCGCGACCTCGCCGGTCGGCAGGAGCCGATAGGGCTCGCGGCCGCCGCGGACGACCTCGACGAGGGCGTCGCCGCGCGTGGCGACGAGGACGGCGAGCGTCCCCCAGGCGGCCGTCAGGAGCGCGAGGTAGGCGAGGTTCCTCGGCCTCCAGATCCGCCTCACGCCCCCCTTCTGCTCGCGCTCGGAGGTGTACCGGATGAGCCCGATCGGCCTCTTCTGCGTGCGCATCACCTCGTCGCAGGCGTCGATGCACTGCGCCGTCCCGATGCACTCGGGCTGCAGGCCCCTCCGGATGTCCGTCCCCGTCGGGCAGGCGTTCACGCAGCTCCGGCAGGCGATGCAGTCGCCCGCGGGGACGCCGACGACGCGGTCCTTCACCCTCACCTTCGGGTCGCCGCGCTTCTCGTCGTAGGCGACGAGGATCGTGTCCTGGTCGGCCATGACGTTCTGGAGCCGCCCGTAGGGGCAGGCGATCGTGCACATCTGGTCGCGGAACCAGCCGAAGTCGAAGAGGATCGCGCCCGTGACGAGGGAGATCGTGAAGAGCTCTCCCTTCATCGCGAGCGGGTCGGCCGCGAGCCCTGCGAGGAGACCCTTCCAGGAGGCGAAGTAGGCGACGAAGGTGGAGGCCATCGCGACGGCGAGGAGCGCCCAGAGGGCCCACTTCGCCGCCTTGATCGCGAGCTTCCTCCCGCTCCAGGGGGCGGCGTCGAGCTTCCGCTGCTTCAGCGGCCCGCCTTCGAGCCACGCCTCGACGGGCCGGAAGAAGAACTCGAGGTAGACCGTCTGCGGGCAGGCGTAGCCGCACCACATCCGGCCGAACGTGGAGCCGACGAAGAAGACGGTCACGATGACCCCGAGGCCGAACGCCGCGAGGAGGACGTTGTCGGTCGGGTGGAACGTCCCCCCGAAGACGTGGAACTGCCGGGAGGCGAGGTCGAGGAAGACGGCGGGGAAGCCGCCGACCGGGACGAGCGGGAGCGCGAAGAAGAGGACGAAGAGGCCGTACGCGATCGCCCGGCGGACCTTCCAGTAACGCCCCCTGTGGACGAGAGGGTGGAAGAACTTCCGCTTCCCGTCGGCCGTCAGGCTGTAGAGGAGCTCCTCCTCGGGCGCGACGTCGAAGATGCGCTCCCGCTCGGGCGGGACCGACGGGAGCGTCGGCCTCGGTACCTCGGGGGAGGCTCCGCTCTGCGGCTCGGCGACGGTCTCCGCCACCTCAGCTCCCGGGGATCGGCTCGGGCGCGAACGGGTCGCCTTCGGCGGGCTTTGCCCCGGGCGGGTTCGAGCCCTGGAGGCTCCTCACGTACGAGACGAGCGCCGAGAGCTCATCGGGCTTGACGGCCCGGCCCCACGGCGGCATCCCCTTCGCGGGCCACCCCTTCGCGATCGACTGGAAGACCTGCTCGACGGAGCCGCCGTGGATCCAGCGGTCGTCGGTGAGGTTTGGTCCGATGAGGCCCTGCGCCTGGGCGCCGTGGCAGGGGGCGCACGACTTCTCGAACCGCGCGGCTCCGAGGTCGAGGACGGCCGCGTTCTTCGCCCCCGCGAGGAGCTCGGCGGCGGACGGCGGGACGAGCGGGTTCGCGTCGAAGTGCGCCTGCACCGCCGCGAGCGACTGCTGCGTCTCGGCCCGGTACTCCGAGTCCATGGAGCCCTCGCCGAAGCTCAGGGCGTAGAAGATGAGGTACGCCGCCGAGAAGACGAGCGACCCCCACCAGATCGCCATGAGCCACCCGGGCATCGGGTTGTCGTACTCCTTGATGCCGTCGAGCTCGTGGAGAACCTTGTCCTCGTACTGTGCCATGGTCCCCTCTCGTCAGGCCTTTCGGCCCGGCCCCTCAGGGAATTCGACCGGAGCGCCGCCGTCCTCGAACGGGAGGCGGGCGCGGGCGTCCATCTCGTCGCGCCGCGCGCGCAGGACGCGCACGGCGACGAAGGTCCAGACGCCGATGAAGAAGAGCATCGAGGCGACCACCCAGGCCGACGCCCCGGTGCGGGCTGCGAGCTCCTGGAGCACGGCTACCTCGCGGCGACGGCGGCGGCCGCCGGGGCGGACGCCGACGGAGCGGAGGGGGCGGGGGCGGCGGGCGCGTCCGGCGCCGGGACCGTCGCCGGGGCGGAGGCGGAGAGCGGCGCCTGGGGCGGCACGCGCTTCCACCGGATGTCGGTCCCGAGCCGCTGGAGGTAGGCCGTCAGCGCCGTGATCTCCTTGCCGGCGAGCCCCTTCGGCCCCTGCTGCGCCTCGACCTCCGCGACGATCGCCTTCGCCTGGGCCTCGATGGAGGCCGGGGCGTCCTCGATCTCGCCGTCCGTGTAGGGGGTCCCGACGGCGCGCAGGGCGCGCATCTTCGCCCCGACGCTCGCGACGTCGTAGTCGTCCTTCAGGAGGTGCGGGTAGCGCGGCATGACGGAGCCGGGCGTCGTCAGGCTCGGCTCCTTCATGTGGCGGACGTGCCAGAGCGAGGGGTACTTCCCGCCGACGCGGTGGAGGTCCGGCCCGGTCCGCTTCGACCCCCACTGGAACGGGTGGTCGTAGACGTACTCGCCCGCCTTGGAGTACTCGCCGTAGCGCTCCGTCTCGTAGCGGAAGGGGCGGACGAGCTGCGAGTGGCAGTTGTAGCAGCCCTCGCGGATGTAGACGTCGCGCCCCAGGACCTCGAGCGGCGTGTAGGGCTTCACGCTCGCGATCTCCTTGACGTTCGACTTGTCGAGGAACATCGGGATCGCCTCGACGAGCGACCCGACGGCGAGCGCGAGGGTCGTCAGGACCGTGAACGTGACGACGCGCCCCTCGAGGACGCGGTGAAACCCGTGCCTCAGCTCGTGCTGGAGGCGGTAGAGGGCGTGGTCGTACGTGTTCGCGGGGGTGACGGCGCCGGGGGCGGAAAGGTCCTTCACGAGCGGCGGCGCCACGACCTCGGGCTCCTCGTCGAAGCCGGCCGGCGCGGAGCGGATCGTCTTCCAGAGGTTCCAGACGCCGACGAGGAGACCGCCGAAGAAGAGGAGCGCCGCGACGAGGCGGACCCAGTACATCGGGACGATCCGGATGACGGTCTCGATGAAGTCGGGGTAGACGAGGCGGCCGTCCGGCTCGAAGGCCCGCCACATCGCCCACTGGGTGATGCCGGCGACCCACATCGAGACCTGGTAGAGGATCAGCCCGATCGTCGCGATCCAGAAGTGCGCCGTCGCGGCCTTCCGCGAGAAGAGCTCCGTCTTCCAGAGACGCGGGACGATCCAGTAGAGGATGCCGAAGGAGAGGAAGGCGTTCCAGCCGAGGGCGCCCGCGTGGACGTGGCCGATCGTCCAGTCGGTGAAGTGCGAGACCGCGTTCACCGACTTGATCGACATCATCGGCCCCTCGAAGGTCGACATGCCGTAGTAGGTGACCGCGACGACCATGAACTTCAGGATCGGGTCCTCGCGGAGCTTCTGCCACGCGCCGCGGAGCGTCAGGAAGCCGTTCACCATGCCGCCCCACGACGGCATCCAGAGGATGAGCGAGAAGAGCATCCCGAGCGTCGAGGCCCACTCCGGGACGGCCGAGTAGTGGAGGTGGTGCGGCCCCGCCCAGATGTAGACGAAGACGAGGGACCAGAAGTGCATGATCGACAGCTTGTAGCTGAAGACCGGCCGCTCCGACGCCTTCGGCAGGTAGTAGTACATGAGGCCGAGGAACGGCGTCGTCAGGAAGAAGGCGACGGCGTTGTGCCCGTACCACCACTGCATGAGGGCGTCCTTGACCCCGGAGTAGGCCGAGTAGCTCCCGAGCCAGGAGTAGGGGATCGCCATGCTGTTGCCGATGTGGAGGATCGCGACGGCGACGATCGTCGCGATGTAGAACCAGATCGCGACGTAGAGGTGCTTCTCGCGCCGGACCGCGATCGTCGCGAAGAAGTTGACGGCGAACGTCACCCAGATCGCCGCGATCGCGACGTCGAGGAGCCAGGGGAGCTCGGCGTACTCCTTGGCCTGCGTGTGGCCCGTGACGAGGGCGAGGGCGGCGCCGACGATGATGAGCTGCCACCCCCAGAAGTGGACCTTCGAGAGGACGTCGCTGTAGAGGCGCGTCTTCAGGAGCCTCTGCATCGAGTGGTAGACGCCCCCGAAGATGATGTTCCCGATGAACGCGAAGATGACCGCGTTCGTGTGGAGCGGCCGGAGCCGCCCGAACGTCAGGTAGGGCGCGAGGTTCAGCCCCGGCATGAAGAGCATGGCGGCGATCAGGACGCCCACGAGCATCCCGACAACGGCCCAGACCACGGCGGCCAGGAAGAAGAGCCGCGGGGTGCGATCGTCGTATCGGACGGTGTTGCTCATCGATCTCCCATCCTGTTTCGGTGCGTTCGCCGGGGCGGGCCCTCGCCGGGGGAGGCGTTCCGGGCGGGGGAGCGGTCGGGACGCGAGCCGGGGCGCCCGGACGTCGCACGGCGAAGGCGCCGAGACGCCCCTCGTCCGTCCGAGGCTCCCTGTTTCACTCCCGGCAAACGGCTCCCTCGCGGCGCGATCCCTGCGGCCTGTTCCGGGCGGCATGTTCCTTCCCGTTGCACCGCAGCACCATCCTTCGAATGACTCAATTCAGGCCGGCAAATGGCCTGAATTTGCGGCGGCGTTCCGTCCCGCGAGCGCGCTCCCCGGGAGCGACCGAAAAGGGAGGGAAGGACTTTCGTCCTTCCTGCGCCCGAGTTGCAGGTTGTCTCGTCTTCGTACGAGTGATGCGTTTGCATCACATGTGCGAGGAAAACGGCACGATCCGGTGCGATGAGGCCGGGCTCCTCCCGTGAGGCGCGGCCGAGCCGGGCGGCCTCAGCCGCCGGCGGCCGGCGTCACGAACGCGCGCCCGGAGCGCGAGGGGAGGTCGAGCCCCCGAAGCTCCCCGTCCGTCACGACGACCTCGTCGCCCGTCGCCGCGTCGAGGAGGAGCGCCGGGAGGCCGCTCGCGGGGACGTCGACCCGCCTCTCCTCGCGCGAGACGTTGAAGGCGACGACGACGGTGTCGCCTCCGGCCTCCTCGCGCGCGAAGGCGACGACGGCGTCCTCGGCGAGGAGCGTCCGGAAGGAGCCGCGGCGGAGCGCGGGGTGGGCGCGGCGGAGCGCGGCGAGCCTCTTCACGTGGTCGCGCAGGACGTGGTCCCAGGAGGACTCGTCCCACGGGAAGGCGCGGCGGCAGTCGGGGTCGGGCCCGCCCTCGAGGCCGACCTCGTCGCCGTAGTAGACGCACGGCGCGCCCGGGAGCGCGAAGAGGAAGAGGAACGCCATCTCGAGCGCGGCGAGCTCGCCCCCCGCGAGCGTCAGGAAGCGGGGCGTGTCGTGGCTCCCGATCAGGTTCAGCTGGACGTCGCGGATCGCGGGGTCGTAGAGGCCGAGGACGCGCTCGACCTCCGCCGCGAACGCCGGGGCGTCGAGCTCGACGACGTCGCGGTAGCCGCCGACGGAAACGATCGTGTCGGGGTCGAGGTCCCTCGCGAAGAAGCCGAGGGCCGCCTTCGCGAGCGGGTAGTTCATCGTCGCGTCGAACTGGTCGCCCGCGAGCCAGCGCCGCGCGTCGTGCCAGATCTCGCCGACGAGGTAGGCGTCGGGGTTCGCGCGCTTGACGCGCCGCCTCAGCTCCCGCCAGAACTCGTCGTCGTCGATCTCGGAAGGGACGTCGAGCCGCCAGCCGTCGGCGCCGAAGCGGATCCAGCGCTCGGCGACGTCCCAGAGGTACTCGCGGACGGCGGGCGTCCGCGTGTCGAGCTTCGGGAGGGCGGGGACGTCCCACCAGGCGGAGTAGCCGAGCTCCTCGAACGCGGGCTTCGGCTTCTTCGAGCGCCGGAGGAGCCTCGGCTCCGCGTAGGCGCCGAGCGGCTTTCCGGCGCGGAGGCGCTCGAGGTCGAGGTGGAACCAGTCGAGGTAGGGGGAGTCGGCGCCGTTCTCCAGGATGCTGTGAAAGGCGAAGAAACCGCGCCCGACGTGGTTGAAGACGCCATCGAGGACGACGCGCATCCCGCGCGCGTGCGCCGCGTCGAGGAGCTCGCGGAGCGCCGCGTTCCCGCCGAGGAGCGGGTCGACCTGGTGGTAGTCCCAGGTGTGGTAGCGGTGGTTCGCGGCGGAGGCGAAGACGGGGGTGAGGTAGAGCGCGGTGACGCCGAGGTCCGCGAGGTCGCCGAGCCGCTCGGCGAGGCCGAGGAGGTCGCCTCCCTTGAATCCGTGCGGCGTCGGGGGCGCGTCCCACGGCTCGAGGTTCGACGGCTTCGTCAGGCGCGCGCTCGCAGCGAAGCGGTCGGGGAAGACCTGGTAGAAGACGGCGTCGCGGACCCAGCCGGGCGTCTCGGCGCTCACCCCTCCACTATAGTCGGCGTCGGAGACGTCCGTGATGGAGGACCCGATGCGCCCCGCCGCCGCCGCCCTCGCCGCCTCTCTCGCCGTTCCTGCGCTCGCCGCCCCCCCGGCGCCCGCGCCGCGCGTCGTGTCCGCGCTCGTGCCGCTCCCTTCCGAGGAGGCCGGGCTCGGCGAGCTCTACCGGGCGCTCCACGCCGCGCCCGAGCTCTCGATGCAGGAGACGGCGACCGCGGCGAGGCTGGCGGGGCGCCTCCGCGCCCTCGGCTTCGAGGTGACGGAAGGGGTCGGCGGGACGGGCGTCGTCGGCGTCCTCCGGAACGGCGAGGGGCCCGTCGTGATGCTGCGGACCGACCTCGACGCCCTCCCGGTCGAGGAGCGGACGGGGCTCCCGTTCGCGAGCCGCGCGACGGGGAAAGGGGAGGACGGCGCGCCGATCCCGGTCATGCACGCCTGCGGACACGACCTGCACATGACGGCCTGGACGGGCGCGGCGACGCTCCTCGCGCGCGCGAAGGGCCTCTGGCGCGGGACGCTCGTGATGGTCGGGCAGCCCGCGGAGGAGAAGGGGGCCGGGGCCGCCCGGATGCTGAAGGACGGCCTCTTCACGCGCTTCCCGCGACCCGGCTACGCCGTCGCGCTCCACGTCACGCCGGAGCTCCCCTCGGGCTCCGTCGGCGTGACGCCCGGGCCGGCCTTCGCGTCGGTCGACTCGGTCGACCTGACGATCCACGGCAAGGGGGGGCACGGCGCGATGCCGCACCGGACCGTCGACCCGGTCCTCATCGCGGCGCGGACCGTCGTCGCGCTCCAGGCGCTCGTCTCCCGGGAGAAGGACCCGTTCGAGCCCGCCGTCGTCTCCGTCGGCTCGTTCCAGGCCGGCTCCAAGCACAACGTCATTCCGCCCGAGGCGCGCCTGAAGCTCACCGTGCGCGCTTATCGCGAGGAGACGAGGAAGCGTCTCCTCGACGGGATCCGGCGCGTCGCGGCGGGAGAGTCGATCGCGGGGGGCGCCCCGAAGGAGCCGGACCTCGCCATCGTCGAGTCGACGCCGGGCGTCGTGAACGACGTCGCCCTCACGGAGCGCCTCCGTGCGGCTTTCGCCGCCGCGCTCGGCGCAGCGGACGTCGTTTCGTTCCCGCCCGCGAGCGTGAGCGAGGACTTCTCCTACTTCGGCCGCGAGGGGGTCCCCGCGTCGCTCTTCTGGCTCGGCGTCGCGGAGCCGGCCGCGCTCGAGAGGGCGAGGACGGACGGGAGGGCGCTCCCGCCCCTCCATTCGGCCGAGTTCGCGCCCGACGTCGCCCCCGCGATCCGCGCGGGCGTCGCGGCGCTCGTCGCGGGGGCGCTCGAGCTCCTGCCGGCCCGCTGAGCCGCGGCGGAGCCGGGACCCGGGGATGGAGGCCGGACGAAACCTCGCGGCGCTCGCGGAGGAGCTCGCTCGCCGGACGCCGGGCGAGGACGCCGACGTGCCGGCCGCGCGCAAGGCCGCCGTCGCCGTCGTCCTTCGCGAAGCGCGGGGCGCGGTCGAGCTCCTCCTGATCCGGCGCGCGGTGCACCCGGGCGACCCCTGGTCGGGGGATATGGGGCTGCCGGGAGGTCGCGTCGACCCCGGCGATCTCTCGCCGCTCGCCGCCGCGCTCCGCGAGACCCGCGAGGAGCTCGGTCTCGACCTCGAGGCTCTCGGCCGTCCTTTGGGCCGTCTCTCGGAGGTCCGGACGCACCTCCCGATCGGCTCCGTCCCGCACAGCGTCGTCCCGTTCGCCTTCGCGGTCGAGGGGAGCCCGGCGCTCGTGCCGAACGAGGAGGTGCAGGAGGCGCTCTGGCTCCCGCTGCCGTTCCTCCTCGACCGCGCGAACCGGAGCTGGTTCACCTGGGTGAGGAAGGGGCTGCCGCTCCCGATGTCCTGCTATCGCTTCGAGGGGCGGGTCCTCTGGGGCCTGACGCTGAAGATCGTGGACGAGCTCCTCGAGGCGGCCGAGGCGCCGGACGCGCTCACCCGGACGCCGGCCGGATCCTTCGTCCCGTGAGGACGCGGTAGCCCGTGACGCCGAGGTCGGACCCCCTCACGCCTCTCTCCCCGCCGTCCGGCGCGAGCGAGAGCCGCCACTCGTAGAGGCCGGAGAGGAAGGGCCGCATCCGCGCGACGAGGGCGTCGAACCGGCCCCCCGACTCGTAGCGGACGGCGCTCGCCTCGTCGGTCCAGAAGGTGATCGAGAGGGCGTGGGAGCGGCCTCGGAGCCCCTCCAGGACGAAGGCCGCGCGGCAGCCGGGCGTCGCGAGGAGGTCCGGGACGACGTCCTCCTCGAAGGCCCTCTTCGCCTCGGCGAAGCGGAGCGGATCGATCCGCACGTCGACGATCCGGAGGAAATCGGCGCCTTCCTCGATCCCCCCGGGCGCCTGCCGGGCGAGCGCCACGGGGTACGTCTCGACCTCGGGGTCGGGGAGCGGCGGACGGTCGTCCGGCCGGCTCGGCGCGAGGTCCGCCCGCCACTCGGTGGCCGCCGCGAGGAAGGGGTCGGCGCCGTCGAGGAGCGCGTCGTAGAGGCCGCCGTCGACGTAGGCGTCCGCGTGCGCCGCGCTCTCCCAGAGGGTCAGGGAGTCGCAGGAGTCCGTGTCCGCTCCTCGCGAAGCCTGGAGGAGCGCGGCGTAGAGGCACCCCTTCGTGCCCTCGAGGGCGGGGAGGATCCGCTCCTCCCAGTGGCGACGGAAGGCCCAGAGGCTCCCGTCCTTCAGGCGGAGACGGACGAGACGGAGGTACATCGGGTCGGCCTTCACGCGCTTCGCCGGAAGAGGACGAGCGTCCGGTCGTCGTGGTACGGCACGCCGCGCGCGAAGGCGTCGAGGTCGCGCTCGAGGCCGCTCGCCAGGTCGCGGAGCGGGAGCCCGCGGTGCCGCGCCGCCGCCTCGAGGAGCCGCGCCTCGCCGAACTCCTCGTCGTCGGGGTTCAGCGCCTCCGTAATCCCGTCGGTGTAGACGAGGAGCACGTCCCCCTTCTCCATCGTGAGCTCTCCCTCGCGGTAGGTCGCTCCGGGGAGGAGGCCGAGCGGCACTCCGTTCGCGCGGAGCCACTCCGGCTCGCCCGTCGCGCGGAGGAGGAGGGCGGGGTTGTGGCCGGCGCTCGTGAAGAGGAGCCGGCCGGTCGGCGGGTCGAGGATCCCGAGGAAGGCCGTCGCGTACTTCTCGGGCGGGGTCCTCTGGTGGAGGAGCTTCCCGACCTGGTCGCAGATCCGGGCCGGCGGGGCGGAGCCCTCGAGCGGGAGCGCGGAAAGCGCCTCGAGGGAGGCGGTGAGGAGCGAGGCCGCGACCCCCTTCCCCGAGACGTCGGCGACGAAGAGCGCGCACGAGACGCCGTCCCCCCGGAGGAGGACCTTGTAGAAGTCGCCCGAGACGCCGCGCGAGGGGAGCGTCCCTCCCCAGATCTCCCAGCCGTCGACCTTCGGCAGCGCCGACGGGAGGAGGGCGACCTGGATCTGCCGCGCGAGGCGGACCTCCTGCTCGAGCCGCTGCCGCTCCATCGCCTCGGCGACGAGCCTCACGTTCCGGATCCTCAGCGCGGCGACCGAGGCGAGGGAGACGAGGAGCTCGAGGTCCTCGTCGCGGAAGCTCCTCACGCCGAGCGCCGCGCCGACGGCGATCATCCCGAGCGCTCCCTGGGCGTCGAGGAGCGGCGCCGCGACGAAGCTCCGGAGGCCGGAGGCGATCAGGCTCCGGCTCTCGGAGAAGCGCGCGTCGGCGGCGGAGTCGACGACGTGGGCGACCATCCCCTTGTCGATGACCTCGTGGAGGAGGCTCTTCGAGTGCATCGGCCGCGCCTCGCGTCCCGGGGCGGCGCGTCGCGCCGCGCAGACGTCGGCGCCGGAGGCGTCGCGGAGCCAGATCGCGGCCTCCTGCGGCTTGAGGACCTCGAACGCCCGGTCGAGGATCAGCTCGAGAAGCTCCTCGAGCGAGATGGAGCTCGAGAGCGCCTGGTTCACCTCGTGGAGCATGTGGAGGCGCTCCGCGGCCCGCCGGCCCGGGCCGAGGGCGCCGGAGCCGTCCGTGACGCCCGACGTCGACTCGAGGAGCTCGCGTGCGGAACGGTAGACGACCGAGTCGCCCGAGGACGCGTCCTCGCCGCCCGGGATCTCCACGACGAGGACGCTGCCGCCGAGGGCGACCGTGTCGCCGTCGCGGACGCGGCGCCGGCCCTCGACGGGGACCTCGTTCAGGCGCGTCCCGTTGTGGGAGCCGAGGTCCTCGACGTACCAGCCCTCCTCCTCCCTGCGGAACCGCGCGTGCTCGCGCGACATCGCGCGGTCGGCGAGGGAGAGGTCGGCGCGGGAGGAGCGCCCGACGACGAACGAGCCCTCCGCCACCTCGTGGTCGAAACGCCTGCCGTCGGCGGACACGACACGCAGCCGGAGCGCCATCCGTACCTCCCGTTCCTCTTCCAAGTGTCGCGAGTCTAGCCGACGAGTCCTCGCCGCACCGCGGCGAGGACGGCCTCCATCGCCTCCGCCGCGCCGCAGCGGAGGCGGACGTCGACGGCGTCGGAGACCTCCGTGTCGCCCGGGTTCACCTCGACGGTTCGCCCGCCCCGCGACCGGGCCATCAGGACCGGCGCCGCGACGTAGGGGAAGACGCTCGTCGTCCCGATCGAGAAGACGGCGTCGAATCCCCTCCGGAGCTCCTCCTCGAGCCGCGCCACGGCGACGCGCGGGAGCATCTCGCCGAAGAGGACGACCGCGGGACGGACGGGCGCCGCGCACTCGGGGCAGCGGGGCGGGACCTCGAGCCCCTCGTAGTCCGGGACGCGCGTCCCGTAGGCGCAGCGCGTGCAGGCGAGGTCGTGGACGTCGCCGTGGATCTCGATGACGTCCCGCGAGCCCGCGGCGCGGTGGAGGCCGTCGACGTTCTGCGTCAGGACGACGACGCGCGCCTTCTCCCGCTCGAGCTCGGCGATCGCGAGGTGCGCCCGGTTCGGGAGCGCGCCCCGGCAGGCGCGCTCGATCGCGCCGAGGTACTTCCAGGTCCGCTCCGGGCGGCGGGCGAGCGTCTCGCCCGAGAGGAGGACCTCGATCGGCAGCCCTTCCTCGGTGAGGTCCCCCTCGTAGAGGCCGCCGACGCCGCGGTAGGTCGGGAGCCCCGAGTCGGCGGAGATCCCCGCTCCGGTGACGAAGAGGATCGACTCGGCCGCCTCGAGGATGAGGGCCGCGGCCGCCACGGCCGCGGGGTCGGGAGGGGAGGTCGTCACCGCGGCGAGTGTAGGCCGGCCCGACGGACGGGCGCGGGAGGATAATCGCGAGGACAGATACGAGCTCGCGGAGGCGCCCATGGCGAACACCGGGCAGCGCCGCCACAGGCGCTACGAGGTCCACGACGTCCACGGCTCGCTCCTTTTCCGGACGAAGGTCCGCGTCCGCAACCTGAGCGTCTCCGGCCTCGCGCTCGAGACGCCGGAGCGGCTCCAGCTCGGGAGGACGTACGCCATCCGCCTCGCCGGGGCCGAGGACGCCGTCGACGTCTCCGGGAAGATCCGCTGGTGCCACCTCGCGAGCACGCGCCCGAAGGAGGGGGGCGAGCCGCGCGCCGTCTACGAGGCCGGGCTCGCGTTCGACGACGTCTTCACCGAGAAGGGAAAGGGGCTCCTCGGCTTCCTCGGGCACCACGTCGTCCTCTCGCCGCACGAGAGGCTCACGGGGCGGTTCCGGGCGGACGACCTCGTCGCGGCCGACCTCGAGGCGCGCTACGACTTCGAGGTCCTCAAGCTGAGCCTCTCCGGGATGCTCGCGCGTACGGCCCTCGAGACGTCGCTCGGCTCCCGCTTCGGCCTCGAGCTCGCGCTCGGGGAGGGCGTCGTCCCCCTCGCGGGACGCGTCGCCTGGGTGCAGCGCGAGGACGCGGCGAAGGGCGAGGTCGCGACGCAGCTCGGCATGGAGTTCGTGGAGGTCACCGGGGAGGCGCAGGCGGCCCTCGCGGGCTACATCTCCCGGGAGCTCGAGCGGACGCCGGGGGACGGGGCGGTCCCCTAGAATCTCCGCGCGCTCCGGCGCGGAGGAGAGATGCGGATCGCGACCTGGAACGTCAACTCCGTCAGGGCGCGGAAGGAGCGGCTCCTCGCGTTCCTCGCGAGGCACCGCCCGGACGTCGTCTGCCTGCAGGAGCTGAAGACGGAGGAGGAGGGCTTCCCGTTCGAGGAGCTCCGCGCGGCGGGCTGGCACGCCGCGGTCCTCGGGCAGAAGACCTACAACGGCGTCGCCGTCCTCTCGCGCGAGGAGCCCGTCGACGTCGCGACGGGCTTCGGGGACGGCGGCGACGAGAGCCAGGCGCGCCTCGTCGCGGCGACGGTCGGGGGCCTGCGGGTCGCCTCGGCCTACGTCCCGAACGGCAAGGAGGTCGGGTCGGAGAAGTGGCCCTACAAGCTCGAGTGGCTCGACCGGCTCGCCGCCTGGACCCTTCGGCAGGCGGACGGACCGCCGCTCGTCCTCTGCGGCGACTTCAACGTCGCTCCCGAGGAGCGGGACGTCGCGAGCCCCGCGGCCTGGGCCGACTCGGTCCTCTGCCATCCCGACGTCCGCGCGAGGTGGGCCTCGCTCCTCTCGGCCGGGCTCGTCGACTCCTTCCGGCTCCACCACGAGGAGGGGGGGCTCTTCTCCTGGTGGGACTACAGGATGCTCGCCTTTCCGAAGAACGACGGCCTGAGGATCGACCACGTCCTGATCGCTCAGGCCCTCGTCCCTCGCTGCACCGGCGCTCACATCGACCGCGACGAGCGGAAGGGGAAGCTCCCTTCCGACCACGCCCCGGTCTTCGCCGAGCTCTCCTGAGGCCGGCGTTCAGCCCGGCCGGGCGGGGGGCGGAGCGCCCCTCGTCGCCGGGCGATCCGCCACGCGGGCCTGGAGGACGAGGAACGCGAGCGTCGCGACGACGCCGGCGAGCATCACGAAGAGCTCGACGCCCGGTCCCTTCTCTCCCGGCTCGCGGAGCAGGAGCGCGACGACGACGGGCGCGACGAACTGGTTCGCGAAGAGGATCGCGAAGACGAGCCGGTTCGTGACGCCGCCGGCGAGGAACCGCCAGAGGAAGAGGCCGGGGTTCGAGAGGACCGCGCCCGCCGCGTAGAGCGCCATGAAGCCCATCTCGAGCGGCGAGATCCCGACGCGCGGGTCGGCGTGGACGCTCAGGTAGGTCGGGTTCCCGAGGAGGTAGCCGAGGAGGCTGACGCCGCCGGGGACGAGCGCGAGGGCGACGAGGAGGTCGTCGAGCGGGAACGGGGAGCGGGGCGTCGCCCGGAGCGCGACGGCGACGTCGTAGAGGCAGAAGAGCGAGAGACCGATCGAGGTCATCGTCGACGTCAGGACGACTCCCGAGAAGCTCGCCCAGAGCTCGGGCGGCAGGAAGGCGAGCATGACGATGGACGAGACGTTTCCGCCGAGGACGAGGCCGCTCATCGCGAGGCTGAGCGCCATCGGCCACGTCCCGAGGCGGAGCCGCGCCTGCCTCACGAGGACCATGAGGAGGATCGAGAGCGCCGTGAAGGCGGACATGACGGGCGCCGCGGGAGCGTCGAGGAGCGGCCTCCCGGCGATCCAGGCGAGGATCACCGCGGCGCTCGCGGCGGCGAGGACGAGGTCGAGCGCGGTCGTCAGACGCCGCAGCGGGGCGGAGAAGGGGAGGGGAGCGACGGGATCGACACCTTGCATCGCTTACGGGCTCCTCGGTCGAATGGTGCGCGGACCTTACACCGGCCGCCCCCGCATGCAGCAGGAGGCGCGGCGCGTCAGCGTGGTTGCGTCGGCTTCGGCGCGAGGCGCCGGGCTGGCGCGGCCTTCGGGGGGTTCCGCAGGAGCTTCCGGATCTCGGGCGAGACGGGATGGCCGGGGCGTCCCTTCAGGAGCGCCGCGCGCTCGCTTTTCGCGTCGGCTCCGGCGAGGAGGAGGAGCCGGACGACCTCGACGTGGCCGTTCCAGGCTGCGGCGGCGAGGGGCCTCGCGCCTCCCGGGCCGCGCCCGTTCGGGTCGGCCCCCTTCGCGAGGAGGAGCGCCACGGTCGGGGAATGGCCGCTCTCGGAGGCGAGGACGAGGGGCGGGGCGAGGGACGGGGCGGCGAGCGAGGGGCTCGAACCCGCCTCGAGGAGGAGGCGTGCGGCCGCCCACGACTCGGCCGCGCAGGCGCGCTGGAGCGGCGTGCCGCCCGGGCCTTTCGCCGGGTCCGCCGCCTGGTCCGGGTCGGCGCCCGCCTCGAGGAGGACCCTCACCGCGTCGAGGCTTCCCGCCTCCGCCGCCCCGGCGAGGGGCGGCTCGCCCCCCTGCGCCTCGCCCGGCTTCGCCCCGCGCGCGAGGAGAAGGGCGAGGACGGCAGGCCGGTTCGCGCGCGCGGCCTCGAGGAGCGCGCTCGTGCCGTATCGGTCGCGCGTCGACGCGGGCATCCCGGCGTCGAGGAAGAGCTCGACGAGCCCGGCGTCGCCGTCGGCCGCGGCCGCGAGGAAGTCGTGCGCCTCGAACGGGACGTCGCGCAGGGCGAGCTCGCGCCGCGCCTTCTCGGCGGGCGACTCCGCGCGCGGCGTCGGCGCGGGCGGACGCGCGAGGGCCGGCACGCCCGCCGCGGCGAGAGCGAGCGCGGCGATCCGCGGAAGGAGAGGGCGGCGGTGCCGGCGGGGCTCGTGCGGCGTCATTCCGGGACCGCATTCTCGCCCGGCTAGAATCCCGCCACCCCACAATTCGGAGGTCCCGATGGCCCGCAGCCCGCTCTGCCGACGCCTCGCCCGCGCCCTGCGCCTCGCATCGCTCCCCGAGGGAGCCGACCCGGCTCCGGTCGGGCGCGCAAACGCGTCCCGTCTCTCCCGGCCTTCGCGCCGGGACGCGCTCCGCGCGGGGGGTGTCGCGCTCGCCGGGCTCGCCGCGGCGCGCTGCGCCTCCGTCGTCCCGGGGGCGGCGCCGTCGGGGCCCGACGAAGTCCTCGTCGTCGGCGGCGGCCTCGCCGGCCTGACGGCGGCCTATCGCCTGAAGCAGGCGGGAGTCGCGGTCCGCGTCCTTGAGGCCCAGGAGCGGATCGGCGGGAGGATGCGGAGCCTGACGGGGCACTTCCCGGAGGGGCTCGTCGCCGAGCTCGGCGCCGAGCTGATCGACACCTCTCACGAGAGCCTCCGCGGCCTCGCGGCCGAGCTCGGACTCGAGCTCGACGACCTCCTCGTCGAGCCGCCGGGGGTGACGGAGACGCTCTTCTTCGCCGGGGCCCGCCGGAGCGAGGCGGAGATGGTCGAGGCGATGCGTCCCGTCGTCGCGGCGGCGCGGAGCGACCTCGCGCTCCTCGGCGAGGAGCCGGACGCCTCGCATCAGGGACCGGAGGCGGCGCGGGCCCTCGACGCCCTGTCGATCCCCGCGTGGCTCGAGAAGCACGGGATCTCCGGCTGGGCGAGGACGCTCGTCGAGGTGGCCTTCGAGTCGGAGTGCGGACTTCCGCCCGGAGACCAGAGCTGCCTCAACTTCCTCCTCTTCGCGAGCTTCGACCCGGAGCACCCGAAGCTCTACGGCGAGAGCGACGAGCGCTTCCACGTTCGCGGCGGGAACGACCAGGTGCCGCGACGCCTCGCGGAGAAGCTCGGCGAGACCGTCCTCCGCGGGACGCGGCTCGAGGCGCTCCGGACGGGGAGCGACGGCCGGTACGTCGCGACGGTGCGTCGCGAGGGGATCAGCCGCGAGGAGCGCGCCTCGCACGTCGTCCTCGCCCTCCCGTTCACGCTCCTGCGCGACGTGAGGCTCGACGTGCCGCTCTCGCCGGCGAAGAAGAGGGCGATCGCCGAGCTCGGCTACGGGACGAACGCGAAGCTGATGACCGGCTGGACGCGGCGCGAGTGGCGACTCGCGCACGGCTCCACGGGGACGGTGATGACCGACGCCGGCTTCCAGGTCGCCTGGGAGACGAGCCGGGCGCAGAAGGGCTCGGCGGGCGTCCTGACGAACTTCACCGGCGGCGCGGAGGGGCTCGCCGTCGGACGGGGGACGGCCCAGGAGCGGGCCGTCGAGCTCGCTGGCCGCCTCGACCGCGTCTTCCCCGGCCTCTCGGCGCACCACCGCGCCTCCGAGGCGGTCCGCTTCCACTGGCCGACGCACCCGTGGACGCGCGGCAGCTACGCCTGCTACCGCGTCGGCCAGATCACGGCGTTCGGCGGGGCCGAGGCCGAACGGGAAGGGGGCGTTTTCTTCGCGGGCGAGCACACCTCCTCCGACTTCCAGGGCTTCATGGAAGGGGCCTGCGAGTCGGGGGAGCGGGCCGCGCGGGAGGTCCTCGCGGCGATGGGTCTTTCGGAGCGGGCGCCGGCGGCCTGACCCGCCGCCGGCCGGCTCCTCGCGCGCGGGCCCGGGCCCCTCGCATCTATCATCCGCCCGCGGGCGGGGCCCCCCCCCCGCCCCCCC
>CAZLQX010000008.1:0-183141 GCA_964561935.1 uncultured Holophagales bacterium | reverse complement strand
AGTGGATCGGGGAGGCTCGCCACGAGCCTCCCCGCGGCGCCTTCGGCGCCTCCCCTCCCCGGGAGCTCCGGGACCGTGGATCGGGGACGCTCGCCACGAGCCTCCCCGCGGCGCCTTCGGCGCCTCCCTTCCCCGGGAGCTCCGGGACCGTGGATCGGGGAGGCTCGAGGAGCCTCCCCGCCGCATCCGGCGCGCGTCAGCTCGCCGCGGGCGCCAGTGACGGAACCGGGATCTCGCCCGCGCGCTGGCCGCGCGGCCGTCCCGTCCGCCTCACGACGACGACGGTCCGGTCGTCCTCCGCAGCCCGCCCGGCACTGAAATCGCGCACGGCTCCGAGGATCTTCTCGGCGGTCTCCCGGGCCGTCCTCTTCCGGTAGTCGAGCAGGATCCGCCGGACGCGGTCGAGACCGAACTCGCGCCCCCGCTGGTCGTGCGCCTCGACGATGCCGTCCGTGTAGAGGAGGAGGAGGTCGCCGGGCTCCATCTTCGCCGCGCGCCGTCCGTAGACGGCGTTCGGCGAGGGGCCGAGGACCATCCCCGTCGGCTCCATCTCCGTGAAGCTCCGCGTCCGGGCGTGGAGGTGCAGCGGTCCCGGGTGCCCCGCGTTCACGTAGATGATCTCGCCGTTCGCCTCGAACTCGCCGTAGAAGAGCGAGACGAACTTCGTTGCGAGCCGGCTCTTGTTCAGGATCCGGTTCAGCCTCTCGATCGCCCTCGCGATCTTGAGGTCCCCCTTGATCCCCATCCTCAGGCCGACGTAGACGTCGCGGACGAGGAGCGCCGCGAGGAGTCCGTGCCCCGAGGCGTCGGCGATCGCCGTGCCGAACGAATCCGGCCCGAGGGTGATGAAGTCGTAGAAGTCTCCGCCGACGGCCTCCGCCGGCTCCGTCGCCGCCCAGACCTCGTAGTCGCCGATCTCCGGCACCTTCCGGGGGAGGATCGACTGCTGGATCCGGCGCGCCTCCTCGAGCAGCCCTTCGAGCTGCTCGCTCTTCACCTTCGAGTCGAGCACGGTGCGGATGATTCCGAGCGAGACGAGGAGGTCGTCGGCGGCGACCTTCGGGTGGACGTCGAAGGAGAGGATGAAGACCGCGTCCCCGAAGGAGACCGCCGCGAAGCGGGTGACGCCCAGGCGCTTCTCGAACTCCCGGTCGACCCAGGGGTCCCTCAGGTCCGCGAGGACGACCCCCTCCTCGATCGCCCGCCGGATCGGCTCGTACGACGCCGGGACCGTCAGCCCCTCCGAGACCTTCTTGGAGCGGCCGAACCCGCGCCGCAGGACGTATTCCCCGTCCTCGAGCTGGTACAGGCGGCCCCCGATGATGCCGAGCTCGTTGCGGAAGTTCCCGACGACGGCCTCGCCGACCGAGGCGACCGTAGAGACGACGTCCTCGCTCTCCTCGATCGCGGACAGGGTCTTCTCGACGTTCTTCAGGAGCGCTCGGTAGTCCATGGGGGCCGCGGAGTATACGACGCGGCGTCCTCGCGGAGGCTCAGCCCCAGCGGGCGAGCTCGCCGAGGATCCGGTCCTGGTAGCGGTGCCCGGCGCCCTCGCGGCAGCCGCCGTTCGCGAGGATCACGAACGCGTAGCGCGTCCCGCTCCGCGCCTCGACGTAGCCGGCGAGAGTGACGACGCCCGCGATGTTCCCCGTCTTCGCGAAGACCTTCCCGCGCGTGTCGGGACCGAGCATCCTGTAGCGGAGGGAGCCCGCCATGTCGCCCGTCACGGCGAGCGTCGGCTCGAACGCCGCGTAGTGGCGCCAGCGCGTCGCGAGGGCCTGGAGGAAGTCGAGGTACGCGGAAGCGCTCGCGACGTTTCGCCGCGAGCGCCCCGAGCCGTCCGCGATGCGGTACCGCGCCGGGTCGAGCCCGAGGGAGCGGAGGAACTCGGAGACCTCGGCGAGGCCGCTCTCCCAGGTCCCCCTCCCGCGGCGCTCCGCTCCGAGCGTCTTGAGCACCTGCTCCGCGAAGAACGACTGGGACCTCTTGTTGCAGACGGAGAGGACCGGGAGGACCGGGGTCTCGTGGACGTGGAGGGGGGCGAGCCGCGGGCGCGTCGCCCCGGGCTCGGTCCTCACCTCCGGGCTCCCGCCGACGGTGATCCCGTCCTCCTCGAGGACCTTCGTGAGGGCGGAAGCGAGGTAGAGCGGCGGGTCGACGACGGTCACGTCGCCCGACCAGGTCCTCCTCCGGCCGACGGCGCCGTGGGCGACGACCTGGGCGCTTCCGGAGCGACGGGAGACGCCGACCCTCGCTCCCCTTCCCCTGTGGGTCGCGACGCGGCCGACGAGCGACATCAGGAAGGGCTGCGCGGGGTAGAAGCCGAGGCTCGCCCGTCCGCCCGGCCGCAGGGCCCCGGTGACGCGGACGAGGACGACGTTGTCGTTGTAGGAGAGGGCCGAGACGGGAGCCTGCCACCAGTGCTGCTCCTGCTCGGAAGGCCAGTCGGGATGGGTCCTCTCGTCGTCGAAGAAGGAAGTGTCGAGCGCGAGCCCGTCCCGGATCGCGCGGATGCCGCGTATCACGAGCGCCGCGGACCACGGACGGAAGACCGCCCAGGGGTCGTCGTCGTACAGCCGTCCCGAGATGGCGGGGTCTCCGCCGCCCCGTACGACGAGCCGGCCGGCGAGGGTCCCGTCCGGTCCGACGTCTCCCTCCTGGAGGAGCGTCGTCCGGAAGCGGTAGCCCGGACCGAGGCGGTCGAGCGCCGCAGCCGACGTGAAGAGCTTCGTCGTCGAGGCGAGGACGAGGTCGGCGTCCGCGTTGAACGCGACGAGCGGCGGCCCGCCGACGGGCGCGATCGCGACGGCGACCTGGGAGCGGTCCCTGACGGGCGTCCGGCGGACGACCCAGGCAAGGCGCTCCGGAAGCGTCGCGCTGGCCGGCGGGCCGGCGGCGGCCTTCTTCCGCGGCGCGGGGCGCCGCTTCGCCGTCGCCGCCTCGGCGGCGGCCGACCCGGCTACGCCCAAGGCAAGGACGGTCGCGAGGAACCCGCGGAGCCGTCGCTGAAGGAAACCCGTCACCGTACCGATTGTAAGGGAGGCCGTCCGTAGAATGCGGCGTGCCGATCCGGGTCGACCTCGCCGCCAGAACCGTCACCCTCTCCCCCGGAGCGCTCCTCGCGCCCGCGGGCCGCCGCATCGGCGACGGACGGGGGGACTCGATGGAGCGCCGGTGGATCGGGCAAGCCGTCCACCGGCGCGTCCTCTCGGAGGCGCTCGCGACGATCCCGGGCTACGCCGTCGAGAGGGGCGTCCGGCTGGCGTTTCCCGTGGACGCCTTCACGGCGATCCTCGAGGGCCGCCTCGACGGCCGCTTCGAGGACGGCGACGGCACGGTCGTCGTGGACGAGGTGAAGTCGGTCCACTTCGCCGAGGAGCTTCCGCGCCTCCCCGGATCGCCCCGGATGGACCGCTTCGCGCGGCAGCTGCAGTGGTACCTCCTCGCCGTGGCGCGCACCGAGGGCCGAGCCGTCCGGGGGAGGCTCGTCCTCGCCGACATCGAGACGGGCGACACCCGCCTCGTCCCCGTGCCGTGGGACGCGGACGAGGTCGAGGCGGACCTCGTCGCGAGGGTCCGCGGCGCGCTCGCGGAGTTCTTCGGCGACCTCGCCCTCTCCGAGGCGAAGGCCGCGGAGGCGGACGAGCTCGCCTTTCCGTTTGGCCGCTTCCGGCCCGGCCAGCGCGAGATGGCCGCCGCCGTCGCGCGCGCGGCTCGGGAGGGCGGCCAGCTCCTCGTCGAGGCGCCGACGGGGATCGGGAAGACCGCGGCCGCGCTCTACCCGATGCTCGTCGAGGCGCTGAGGGGGGGCCGCAGGCTCTACGTCCTGACCTCGAAGACGACGCAGCAGGAGATCTTCCGCAGGACACTCGAGGCGATCGGCGCGGCCTCCGCCCGCTCCGTCCGGCTCCGGGCGAAGGAACGGATGTGCGCGAACGGAGTCGTCCTCTGCCACGAGGACCATTGCCCCTACGCGAAGGACTACGCCGCCAAGCTCGAGGCCTCGGGCCTCGTCGACCGGCTCCTCGCCGCCGTGCCGCACCTCGAGCCGGACTTCGTCTTCGAGGAGGCGCGCGTCGAGGAGGTCTGCCCGTTCGAGGTCTCCCTCGAGCTCGCGGAGAGGGCCGACGTCGTCCTCGGCGACTACAACTACGCGTTCGACCCCGTGGTCGCCCTGACGGGGCTCCGCGACCCGTCGTCCCTCGACGGAGCGCTCCTCCTCGTCGACGAGGTCCACAACCTCGTCGAGCGCGGCCGGGCGATCTGGTCCCCCGCGATCGCCGAGGCCGAGGTCCGGCGGCTGTCGGAGGCGATCGGGACGACGAGCCCGAGGACGGCGGCCGCCGCGCAGGAGGCCGCCGCCGAGGTCCTCGAGCTCCTTCGCGACTCCGCCTCCCAGCTCCCGTCGGGCGGCGACCCCTTTTCCCCCCCCACGGACCTCGTGCCCCTCGACCTCCCGCGGCTCGAGGACGTCCGGCTCTCCATGGAGTCGCTCCTCGTCCGCCACCTCGCGGACCTCCGAAACGGCGGCGAGCGCGTCCCCGACGACCCGGTCCTCGGCCTCTACTTCCTCTTCGCCGCGTTCCACGACGTCGCGCGGAAGGCGGCGCCCGGCGGCCGCCTCGCGGAGGCGTTCGACCTGCTCGCCTCCCGGGGGGCCGAGGGCGCGCGTCTCTCGTTCCTCTGCAAGGACCCGTCGCGGCTCCTCGGCGAGACGTTCGACGCCGCCCGGGCGACGGTCGGGATGTCCGCGACCCTCAGCCCGCCGGAGTTCTACCGCGACCTCCTCGGCCTCGACCCCGACCGGACCTCGTTCCTCTCGCTCCCGTCCCCGTTCCCCGCGGAGAACCGCGCCGTCGTCGTCGCGCCGGGAGTCGACACGACGTGGAAGGGTCGCACCGCGGCGATGCCGCGGATCGCCCGGGTCGTCGCGGAGGTCGCGGAGGCCTGCCCCGGGAACGTCCTCGCCCTCTTCCCGTCGTACCGCTTCGTCGACGATGTCCGGGCGCTCCTGCCGCCGCTGCCGGGCCACCGCGTCCTCCGTCCGTCGGATCGGTCGACGGAGCCCGAGCGGAACGGCGTCCTCGACGCGCTCCGCGCGGAGGGCTCGAGGATCCTCCTCCTCGCGGTCTCCGGCGGACCGTTCGCCGAAGGAGTCGACTACCCCGGCGAGATGCTCCACGGCGTCGTCGTCGTCTCGCCCGCCCTCCCGCAGGTCCGTTTCGAGCAGGAGCGGATGCGGCTCTACTTCGAGGAGCGCTGGGGGCGCGGCTTCGAGTACGCCTACGTCGTCCCGGGGATGACGCGCGTCGTGCAGAGCGCGGGGCGCGTCATCCGTTCGGAGAGCGACGTCGGCGTCATCGCTCTCGTCTGCCGCCGCTTCCTGATGAGGCCGTACCGGGACTTCCTCCCCCGGCACTGGTTCGACGAGAGCCCCGACGAGCTCGCCTGCGCCGAGCCCGGGGAGGCCGTGCGGACCTTCTTCGCGAAGGCGCTGCCGATTCTCTCCCCGGCGCCGGCGGATCCCGCGCCGACCGCCCGCGAGGCGGCGCGGACCGGTCGAGCGCGTCGGGTCGCCTCGCCGAGGCCGCGCCGCCGCGGACCCGGCCCCTCCGCCTAGGCGGGCCCCGCGAGGCCGCGCTGCGGCGCGGGACGAGTCCGCGCCTGCGGCCTCCCCCTCGCCCGCCGGGACCGAAACGGCCCCGCGTGAGCGGGGCCGTCGTCTCCGGGAGGTGAGCCCCGGTCAGCGGACGAGCGTGTTGTTGTTGACGATGAAGCGGCGCGTCCCGGCGGAGCGCTTGTTGCCGCGCCCGTCGATGACCTCGACGAGGAGGTCGTGCTCGGTGTTCCCGAGCTTCGTCGTGTCGAGGTAGAACCGCCAGCGGGCGTTCGAGTTCCCCGGGTAGCTCGGGTAGACCGCCGCGACGTCGGCGCTCGGGAGCCCGTACTCGGCGTAGTCACGCCCCGTGACCGCGTCGACCTGCGCCACGCCGTCGACCAGGATGCGGACGCGAACGACGCCGTCGAGGTCGAGCGCCCAGCCGAAGACCGGGAAGATGCCGCCCACGTACTCGTAGTTCGTCGGGTCGTCGACGTAGCCGAGCGGCACCGGGTCGAGGTTCGCCGTCGCGCACTCGAGGTAGACGGGCACGTCCTTGATCGTCTTGACGTTGTCTTCCTTGTCGACGGCCTTGACCTGGAGGATGTGGTTCCCCTGCTTCATCCCGCCCGTCGTCAGCAGGTGCCCGACGTCGATCGCGAAGAAGAAGCCGGAGTTCGCCGACTGCGGGAAGCCCGGGTAGAAGACGTTCACGTCGGGGCGGTAGTAGCCGTAGCAGTCGATGAGCGAGTTGTTCAGGAGGAACTCGCGCCGGCAGCCGAGCGTGCCGAAGGCGCCCCGGGAGTCCTTGATGACGACCCCGTCCATCTCGAGGAAGACGTGCGAGACGCCGCCGCGGTCCTCGTAGACGGAGGTGTCGAGCGCCCACCCGGAGACGAACATGAGGTAGCGCGTGTCGCGGATCTCGCCGCCCGAGGGGGCGCTCGGCGGGAGGTTCGCGCAGTTGCCGAACCAGGTCGCCTGCGCGAGCGGGTGCTCGACCTCGCCGAACGGCTGGAGGTTCGGCGCGTTGTTGAACACCTGGAAGCGGCGCGTCGCGATGAGGCCCTGGAGGCCCTGGTCGTCCGTCGCCTTCACGGTCAGGGTGTAGACGCCGTTCGTCAGGCGCGTCGAGTCGATGAACGCCACGAAGCCGGAGGCGGTCGCGTTCGCGACGTTCGGGTAGAACGCCGCGACGTCGGGGCGGTTGACGCCGACAACGGCCTCGCGCTCGAGCTTGTCGTTGATGAAGACGTCGACGTGCTCGACCCTGCGGTCGTCGAGCGCCCAGCCCGCGACCTGGAGGACGCCGTTCTGGTGGACGGAGGCGTCCGGCAGAGGCACGTCGAGGACGCCGAAAGGTGCCTGGTTCTTCGCGTTGTCGATCCGGAACGTCCGCGGCGCGAGGAAGTAGCAGCAGCCGGTGACGTCCGTGACCCTCACGTAGAGCTTGTGCGTCCCGTTCGCGTAGTTCGACGCCCGGAACGACATCTCGAAGCCGGGCTTCGACCCGGGCGTCCCGGCGTACTGCGGGAGAGCCTGCGTGACGTCGGGCCTCGCGAGGTTGATGTTCGCCCCGCCGGCCGGCGTGACGCGGTTCACCTCGTCCGTCCCGTCGACGTAGAGGTCGACGTTCGAGACCAGGTTCCCGTTCAGCGCGAAGCCGCCGACGCGGACGAAGCCCGAGACCAGGGCGTTCTCCGCCGGGGTCTCGATCGTCCCGTAGGTCTGCGCGGGACAGCCTTCCGCCGGGCACTGCGCGTTTGCGGGCGCACCGACAGCCAGGAGGACCGCCGCCGTCACCGGAAGGACCAGAGCGTTGAGCTTCATCAGTCTTCCTCCCCAGGCCCACGAGGTCTCAGGTTCACGGTTTCCGGCCGCCTCGCGGATCAGTCCCGGAACGTTGAGAGCGTGCGTACGTTTACGAGGATTCTACGGGCGACCCAAAGCGCTGTCAATTCGAGGGTTCGACGGATTCCCCGCTCCCGTCGGGAAGAGACGGGATGCGGCCCCCCCTCCCCGCCGAGCTCCCTCCGGCGCGGAGGCCAGCGGCCCGGCCTGCATTACCATGCGCCGGTGCCGAAGGTCGCCCGGAACGCCTTGAAGGTCGCCGTCTCCCTCGGTCTCGCGGCCCTCCTCCTCGCGCTCTTCTTCCGGAACCTCGACCTCCAGGAGCTCCTCGGGACCCTCTCCCAGGCCCGGCCCGGCTGGCTCGCCCTCGCTCTCGCGATCACCATCGTCAACTTCCCGCACCGGTCCTGGCGCTGGACGCGCCTCCTCCACCACGTCCGGCACGTCACGCAGCGGGAGTCGTTCTTCGCCACGACGATCGGCTTCGCCGCCTCGGTCCTCCTCCCCGCCCGGGCGGGAGAGATCGTCCGGCCGGCGGTTCTCTCGCGCCGCACCGGCCTGCCGTTCGCCCCCGCTCTCGCGTCGATCGCCGTGGAACGGCTCGTCGACCTCGGCACGGTCGTCCTCCTCTTCGTCGTCTACGCCGCGGGCGGTTGGGCGCCGTCGGACCTGCCGGCAGAGGCCCGGGAGCGCCTGGAGCTCCTCCGGAGCGCCGCGCTCCTCGTCGGCGCCGCGACGCTCCTCGTCTTCGCGGGGCTCGGTCTCCTCGCGGCCCGCCCCGCACTCGCCGAGAGGGTCCTCGCGCCTCTCGACCGGCGGCTGCCTCGGGGCATCGGCCCCCGGGTCGTCGCGTTCCTCCGGTCGTTCCTCGGCGGTCTCGCCTCGGTCCGGACGCCGGGCGACGTCGCCGTCCTCGCGGCCTCGTCGGCGGTCCTGTGGCTCCTGAACGCGCTTCAGTTCTATGCGGTCGCGCGGGCGTTCGAGATCGACCTCCCGTTCCCGGTCTCCTTCTTCGTCCTCACCTGGGCCGTCCTCGGCCTCGCGATCCCGACTCCCGGCGGCGTCGGCGGCTACCACGCCGCGGTCGCCTACGCGCTCACCGGCTTCTACGGCGTCGCGGCCGCGCCCGCGGCGGCGATGGCGCTCGCCACGCACGCCATCGCCTTCGTCCCGATCACGATCGCCGGGGCGGTCCTCCTCGCGGGAAGCGGCCTGACGCTCCGCCGCCTCGCGGCCGAGCGCCCCTCCGGGGAGGACCGGGCGGGGAGTAGTCTCACGCCGTGAAGTGCCCCTCCTGCGGAGGCGTCGCCGACCGCGTCGTCGACTCGCGCGAGAGCCGCGAGGGCGAGGTCATCCGGAGGCGCCGCGAGTGCCTCGTCTGCCAGCGCCGATTCACGTCGTACGAGCGGGTCGAGGAGTCTCCTCTCGTCGTCGTGAAGAGCGACGGGCGGCGCGAGGAGTTCGACCGCGCCAAGCTCCTTCGCGGGCTCCGCAGGGCCTGCGAGAAGCGCCCCGTCGAGGCGGCGCGGCTCGAGGCCCTCTGCGACGAGGTCGAGGGGCTCTTCCCCTCGCGCGAGCCGCGCGAGCTGAGGACCCGCGAGATCGGCGCCCACCTCATGGAGCGCCTCAAGGAGGTCGACCAGGTCGCCTTCGTGAGGTTCGCGTCCGTCTACAGGCGGTTCGAGGACGCGGGCGACTTCGTCGAGGAGGTCGAGACGCTCCTCTCCGACGCCCGCGACCCCGCACGGAGGAGCCGATGACGAAGGGACGCCCTCCCGCGCGTTGGGCCTGGGGCCCCGGCGACACGGCCGGTCCCCCGCCCCACCTCCCCCCCGTCGACGTCGTCGAGGACGCCCATGGATGGCGCCTCGTCTTCGAGATCCCCGGGACGGACCCCGAGACCGTCCGCGTCGACGTCGCGGGGCGCGTCGTCGTCCTCCGGGGCGAGCGGAGGCCGACGGAGAGGCTTCACGGGACGTTCCTCTGCGTCGAGCGGGCCTCCGGACCGTTCGAGAGGGTCGTCGAGCTCCCCGACGACCCGGACCCCGACGGCGGCTCCGCGGCCTACGCCGACGGGCTCCTGACCCTCGAGATCCCGCGGCGGCCGACGACCCGGCACCGGACGATCCCGATCCGGCCCGGCCGGGGCGGGGAGAAGAAGTGAGCGGGTCGCCGGACGAGGGCGCGAGCGCCGAGTCGGTCCAGATCCCGGACCTGCTGCCGGTCCTCCCGCTCAAGGACGTCGTCCTCTTCCCCTACGTCATCGTCCCGCTCTCCGTCTCGCGCGAGAAGTCGATCGCGGCCGTCGACGCCGCCCTCGCCGAGCAGCGGATCCTCCTCCTCCTCGCGCAGAAGGACCCGTCCGTCGAGGAGCCGACCCCCGCCGACCTCTACGAGACCGGGACGGCCGCCGCCGTCATGCGGATGCTGAAGCTCCCGGACGGGCGGATCCGCCTCCTCGTCCAGGGGATCTCGCGTGTGAAGGTCGACGGCTTCGTCCAGGAGAGCCCGTCGCTCCGCGCGAAGGCGGTCCGGATCGCCGAGCCCGAGCCCGCGAAGCCGGCGAGCGAGGAGGCGGAGGCGCTCCTGCGCGCCGTCAAGGAGGGCCTCGAGAAGGCGGTCGGGCTCGGGAAGACGATCTCCCCCGAGGTCATGCTCGTCGCCGCGGGGCTCGACGACCCGGCCCGCCTCGCCGACCTCGCCGCTTCGAACCTCGACCTGAAGCTCGACGAGGCGCAGAGGATCCTCGAGACGCTCCCCGGCCTCGACCGGCTCAAGGCGGTCCTCGAGATCCTCCGCCGCGAGATCCGCGTCCTGACCGTCCAGCAGGAGATCTCGGGGATGGCGCGCGGGGAGATCGACAAGAGCCAGCGTGAGTACTTCCTGAGGCAGCAGCTCAAGGCGATCCAGCAGGAGCTCGGCGTGACGGACGACGTCGCCGAGGAGGTCGAGCAGTACCGGAGGAAGCTCGAGGGACGGGTCCTCCCGCACGAGGCGACCGAGGAGATCGAGAAGCAGCTCAAGCGGCTCGAGAGGAGCAACCCCGACTCGGCCGAGACGGCGACGATCCGGACGTTCCTCGACTGGATCACCGGCCTGCCGTGGAGCGCGGTCTCGGCGGACAACCTCGACCTCCCCCGCGCCCGCGCAATCCTCGACGAGGACCACTTCGGCCTCGAGAAGGTCAAGGAGCGGATCCTCGAGTTCCTCGCGGTGCGAAAGCTCGCCCCCGAGAGCAAGGGGCCGATCCTCTGCTTCGTCGGCCCGCCGGGCGTCGGGAAGACCTCCCTCGGGAAGTCGATCGCCCGCGCGCTCGACCGGAAGTTCGTCCAGATGTCGCTCGGCGGTGTCCGCGACGAGGCCGAGATCCGCGGCCACCGGCGCACCTACGTCGGCGCGCTCCCCGGCCGCATCGTCCAGGGGATCAACCAGGCGGCGACGTCGAACCCGGTCTTCATCCTCGACGAGGTCGACAAGATCGGGGCCGACTTCCGCGGCGACCCGTCGTCGGCCCTGCTCGAGGTCCTCGACCCGGAGCAGAACCGGACGTTCCGCGACCACTACCTCGGCGTGCCGTACGACCTCTCGAAGGTCCTCTTCATCACGACCGCGAACGTCCTCGACACGATCCAGCCCGCGTTCCTCGACCGGATGGAGGTCATCCGCCTCTCGGGCTACACGCTCGAGGAGAAGCTCGCGATCGCGCGCCGCCACCTCGTCCCGAAGCAGCGGAAAGAGAACGGGCTCTCGGACGGGAGGCTCGCGTTCCCCGACGACGCCCTCAAGACGGTCATCGAGGAGTACACGCGAGAGGCGGGCCTCCGCAACCTCGAGCGCGAGATCGGGAGCTGCTGCCGGAAGATCGCCGTGCGGATCGCGTCCGGCAGGACGAAGCCGGTGAAGATGACCCCGGAGCTCGTCCGCGAGCTCCTCGGCGTCCCGAGGTTCCGGCGCGACGAGGCGCTCTCGCGCGACGAGGTCGGCGCGGCGACCGGCCTCGCCTGGACCGCCGTCGGCGGCGACGTCCTCGTCGTCGAGGCGCGGGCCCTCGAGGGCAAGGGGCGCCTCCAGCTGACGGGACAGCTCGGCGACGTCATGAAGGAGTCGGCCCAGGCGGCGCTCACGCTCGTCCGCTCCCGCGCGAAGGAGCTCGGTCTCGCGCCGGGCTTCTTCGAGGCGCACGACGTCCACGTCCACGTCCCCGAGGGAGCGATCCCCAAGGACGGCCCGTCCGCCGGCGTCACGATGCTCACGGCGATGGTCTCGGCGTTCACGGGGACGCCCGTGAGGCGGGACGTCGCGATGACGGGCGAGATCACGCTCCGCGGCGAGGTCCTCCCGATCGGCGGCGTGAAGGAGAAGACGCTCGCCGCTCGGCGCGCCGGGATCCGGACCGTCCTCCTCCCCGCGCAGAACGAGCGCGACCTCGCGGAGATCCCCGCGGACCTTCGTCGCGACCTGGAGTTCGGCTTCGTCTCGCGCGCCGAGGAGGTTCTCGGGAGCGCGCTCGTCGCGCCGCGCACGCGACGAGCGGCCGGCCCGACGCGCCCGGCGAAGGGACGCAGGAGAAGGTCGTGAAGCCGCTCCCCCCCGAGAACGAGCTCCTCCGCCGATTCGAGCGCCTCTTCGCGACGCGCCGGCGGGACGTGAAGGTCGGCGTCGGCGACGACGCGGCCGTCGTCGCCTCGCCCGGCGCGCTCGCCGTCTGCACCGACGCCCTCGTCGAGGGAGAGGACTTCACCCCCCGCGCCGACCCGTACCTCGTCGGCCGCAAGGCGATGAACGTGAACCTCTCCGACCTCGCCGCGATGGGGGCGACGCCGCTCCACGCGCTCCTGACGCTCGGCTTGCCGCGCGGGACCCCCGTCTCCTGGCTCGACGGCTTCCTCGACGGCTTCCGCGCCGCGGCCCGCGAGCAGGCCGTCGCCGTCGTCGGCGGCGACCTCTCGGCCTCGCTCGAGCGCTTCGCGTCCGTGACGGTCCTCGGCCGGGTCCCGGAGGAGGGCCCGCTCCGGCGCGACGGCGGACGGCCGGGGGACGAGCTCTGGGTCTCCGGGACGCTCGGCGCGGCGGCCGCCGGCCTCGCCCTCGTCCTCCGGGGGTACCTGAGGGACCGCGACGGGAAAGTGACCGCGCCGCGCGGCCGGCGGGTGTCCCCGAGGCGGCGCGACGAGATCGCCCGCCTCCTCCGCCACCACCTCGATCCACGGCCGATGGTCGACCTCGGCCGCGCGCTCGCCGAGGGAGGGATCGCGTCGGCGGCGATCGACCTCTCCGACGGCCTCGCGCGCGACCTCCACCGGCTCTGCCGCTCCTCCGGTACCGGCGCCACGATCGAACGGGAGGCCCTCCCCGTCGATTCCGGCCTCGCGACCCTCCCGGGGCTCCCCTCCGACCCGCTCGAGCTCGCGCTCTCCGGCGGCGAGGACTACGGCCTCCTCTTCGCCGTGCCGCCCGAGCGGCTTCCGGCGATGAGGAAGGTGGCGGCCCGCTTCGCGGTCCGCCGGATCGGCCGGTTCGACGCGACGGGCCGGGTCGTCCTCGCGGAAGGGGGCGCCTTCTCGCCGCTCCCCGACCGCGGCTTCGACCACTTCGCGAAGGCCGACGGATGACCTTCGCGGGTCCCGGCCCGGAGCGTCGCGAGGCTCCGCCGCGCGCCCCGTGGGAGACGCGCCCGCCGATCTCGCCGATCCGGGAGGAAGGGTCGTGGCCCCGCCTCCGCGACGGGTTCCTCGAGATGCTCGGCCGCCACGACGCGCCCGAGAAGGTCGCCGCTTCGTTCGCGATCGGCGTCGCGATCGCGTTCACGCCCCTCATCGGCTTCCACTTCCTCATGGCGATCGTCCTCGCCCTCTTCCTGAGGCTGAACAAGCTCGACGTCGTCCTCGGAACGCTCGTCGTCAACCCGCTCACGCTCGGTCCGGTCAGCGCCGCGGCCCTCCCCGTCGGGCGCTTCCTCCTCAGGGCCCGGCGCGAGGCCGTCGACTACATGCCCTGGGGGGACGTCCTCAGACCCGAGGCGTGGGCGAGCGCCGGGCCGGCGATGCGGACGATCGGGATCCACTGGGCCGTCGGGATGTTCGCCTTCTCGATCCTCTTCGGCGCGGCGACCTACCTCGTCCTCGTCCGCGTCCTGAGGCGCCGCCGTGCCCGCGCCGCGCAGATCCCGCCCGACTTCGCGGACTGACCGTCCCGACGTCGCCTCACCCGGCTACGGGGCAGCGCCTTCCGCCACGTCGAACGCCGCGAGGACCTCCCGCAGCGCGAGGTTCCGCGCCGGCCGCCCGAGGGCGGCCTCGACGCCCGCCCGCGCCGTCGCGGCGATGCCGCGCGCCTCCGGCCGGCGGAGCGCGAGCTCGAAGAGGAGTCGCGCCGGCCGCGGGTCGCGGGGCGCCGCGCGCGCGGCGCGCGCGAGCTCCGCCGCCGCGGCGACGGCGTTCCCCCGCGCCTCGTGGCGCTCCGCGAGAAAGAGACGCGCGTCGAGGAGGGCCGGCGCCGCCGCGAGGGCGCGCCGCGCCTCGAGAACCGCTGCCCCCTCATCTCCGAGCGCCGCGAGCGTCCGGGCGAGGCCGAGGCGGTCCTCCGGCGGCGCGTCCGGCCCGGCGAGGAGGGAGCGCCACACCCCGAGCGCATCGGCGAGGCGGCCGCGCGCGTGGAGGAGCGCGGCGCGGCGCCGGAGGAGGGGGACCGAGCCCGGAAGCCGGCGGAGGCCCTCCGAGATCGTCCTCTCGGCGTCGTCGAGCCGCCCCGCCTCCTCCTCGACCCTCGCCAGGGCCCGCCAACCGATCTCGGAGTCGGGCTTGACGCGGAGGGACTCCCGGAGCGCCGCGAGGGCCTCCTCCGTCCTCCCCTCCTTCGCCGCGACGAGGCCGAGGAGCGCCCGCGCGTCGTAGTGGCGCGGAAAGAGCCGGACGGCCTCCTCCGCGTTCGCCCTCGCGACCGTCGTCTCGCCGCGACCCCAGGCGAGGACGGCGGCGTTGTACCGGGCCCGCGCGGAGCGCGGGACCTTCACGAGGAGGTCGGCGAAGAGCCGGTCGTCGTCGCGGAAGACCTCGTTCCTCGCGACGGTCGTCGCGGAGTAGGCGACGAGGGCGACGGAGAGGAGCGCCTGTCGGAACCCGGCCGAGGCGCGCGGCAGGGCCGCCGCGAGGCCCGCGGCAGCCGCGAGGAGCCCGGCCGAGGGGAGGTAGGCGAGCCTTTCCGCGTAGACCGTCCCGATCGGGAAGAAGAGGTTCGACGTCGGCAGGAACGCCCCGAGGAAGAGCGCGACGCCCAGCGCGACGAGCGGGAGCCGGCGAATCGCGGCGAAGCCGACGGCCACGAGCGCGGCGACCCCCGCCACGGCCGCGAGGGAACGCGGCTCGAAGAAGGAGCCGACGAGATCGAGCGCGGGAGCCGAGTGGTCGGCCGAGAGGCCGAGCGGGACGAGCGTCTTTCCCGCGTAGCGCAGGAGGAGCACGAGCGCGTTCGCCGCCCGCAGGGGCGCGGGGAGCGCCGCGAGCGGGTTGTCGAGGTCGAAGAAGGCGCTCCCCCGCGCGAGGAGCCCGCTCCCGACGAAGAGCGCCCGCACGAGGGCGAACGCGGCGAGGGGGACGAGGAGGCCCCCGAAGGCCGGCGCCTTGCTCCGGAGCCTCGGGGCGAGCGGATCGCCGACGTCCCGGCGGAGGAGCTCGCCGAGGGCGACGACGCCCGGGAGGACGACGGCGTGCTCCTTCGTGAAGAGCGCCGCGAGGAACGCCGCGAGCGCTCCCGCGTACGGGAGGGTCCGGAGGCGGAGGCCGTCCGTGGCGCGAAGGAAGAGGAGCGCCGACGCGAGGACGAAGAGCGCGACGAGGAGCTCCGCCCGGCCGACGACGCCCGTCACGGCCTCGACGTGGATCGGGACGACGGCGAAGAGGGCGGCCGCCGCGAGCGACGGGCCGCGGGGCATCCCGAGCGCGAGGAGCCAGGCGGCGAGGAGGAGCGTCGTCGCCGCGTGGAGGGCGACGTTGACGGCGTGGAAGGGGAACGGGTCGGTCCCGGTCGTCCACCTCTGGACCGCGTACGTCAGGAGGACGACGGGGCGGTAGTTCTTCGCCGTCGCGAGGGGGCCGCCGAAGTAGTGCGTCGTGAAGAGCTCGCCGACCTTCTCCGGCGAGGCGAGGCGCGGGTTGTCGCGGACGATGACGGCGTCGTCGAAGGTGAAGCCGGCGGCGAGGCCGTTGAGGTACGGGAGGACCGCGAGGAGGACGAGGAGGAACGCGGCACCCGCGCCGGGACGGCGCTCCGGAACGCTCGTCCCGCGAGCCGCCTCCCGGCGGCTGCCGACGGAGCGGGAGAGGAAAGCCGCGACGGAGCGCATCGGGGACGGGAGTCTATTCGGTGATTCCGAGGCGCTTCATCTCGTAAAGGAGGGACTGCCGCGACAGGCCGAGGAGCGCCGCCGCGCGCGTCCGGTTCCCGCCGGCCTCCGCGAGCGTCTCGAGGACGACCCGCCGCTTCGCCTCGTCGACCGCGCGCCGGTAGCGGCCCGTCGCGCCTGCCGGTGGATCCGGGCGCCCGCGGAGCGCCGGAGGGAGGTGCTCCTTCCCGATCGTCCCTCCGTCTCCCGCGAGCGCCCGCGCCGCCTCGACGGCGGAGAGGAGCTCGCGGACGTTTCCGGGCCAGCTCCACGCGAGGAGGGCGGCGCGCGCGGTTGGCGAGACGGGCGCCCCCGCGAGCGCCCGCTCGAGCAGGGCGCGGAGGTCCCGCGGCCGCTCCCTCAGGGGCGGCAGTGTCAGGGTGATCCCGCCGACGCGGTAGAGGAGGTCCGCCCGGAAGCGCCCCTCCGCGACGAGCCGCGCCGGATCGCGGTGCGTCGCCGAGACGAGGCGGAGGTCGACGGGCCGGGTCCGCGTCTCGCCGAGACGCCGCACCTCCCTCTCCTGGAGCGCGCGGAGCAGCTTCGCCTGAACCGGGAGCGCGAGGTCTCCGATCTCGTCGAGGAAGAGCGTCCCGCCGGAAGCGGCCTCGAGGACCCCCGCCCGGTCGCGGTCGGCCCCCGTGAAGGCACCGCGCGCGGCACCGAACAGCTCCGCCTCCGCGAGCGACTCGGGCAGGGCCGCGACGTCCACGGCGACGAAGGGCCCGCCACGCCCCGAGGCCTCGTGGATCTCGCGCGCGAAGACCTCCTTCCCCGTCCCGCTCTCGCCGAGGAGGAGGACGGGGATCCGGCGCGGCGCGACCCGTCGCGCCGTCCGGAGCAGCTCGCGCGTCGCCTCGTCCTGGGCGACGGCCCCCCACTCGACCGCCTCGGGTGCTCCCGCCCCCGTCGCCGCCCTTCGCACCGACGGGAAGCCCCCCACCGCGCCGTCGAGCCCCGCGCGTCGGGCGGCACGGAGCGCGACCTCGCGGAACGGCTCGGCCTCGGGCGCCGCGAAGAACGCCGAAAAGCGACCCCGCCACTCCAGGAGCCGGGCGACGACCTCGACCGGCCCCTCGGGCCGTTCGAGCCGCGCCGCGAGGGTTCGAAGAGCCGCAGCCCCGGGCGGAGCGCCCCGGGCGAGACGCTGCTCCGCGAGAAGGAGCTCGCGCTCGGCCGCGTCGAGCGAGGCGGGGAGCGCACCCGGCCTCCCGAGGTCGCCGCGCGCGGACGCCGCGAGCCTCGTTCGGAGCGGCTCGACGCCGCTCCGCGCGTCCGGATACGGCTCGGCCTCGCCGAGCCGGGAGAGGGCCTCGGCCGCAAGGCCCGCGGCGAGGAGCCGCGCCCCTTCGAGGACGAGGACCTCGCGCGTCGCCGGGTGGGCCGGGTGCGCCGCGAGGAGCGGCGCGGCCTCGGCGAAGGCCTCCGCCGCCTCGGCGCCGTCTCCGTCCGCGAGGGCGAGCCGCTGCCGAAGCGGAACCGAGAAGAGGAGCTGGAACGAGCGTCCGGGCGCCCGGTCGTGCGAGAGGACGACGCGGAGGTCGGCGTGCGCCGCGCGGGCGTCGCTCCGGAGGAGCGCGAGGGCCGCGCGCTGCCCGAGCGCCGTCACGTATCGCTCCCGCTCGCCCGCTGCCGAGTAGAGCCGGAGCGCCTCCTCGAGCGACGCCTCCGCTCCGGCGAGGTCGCCGTCGGCCGCCGCCGCGACCGAGAGGTCGTAAAGGGCGTCGGCCTTTCTCGAGGGTTCGCGCGCGGCGTCTCGGGCCGCCCGGAAGAGCTCCCTCGCCTCGCCCGGCCGGCCGAGGCCGAGGGCGACGTATCCGGCGCTGAACCTCAGGTCGTCGAGGCCCGGCGCGTCCGCCACGCTGCCGATCGCAGCGGTTGCGGCCCGGAGCTCCGACTCGGCCGCGGCGAGCTCCTGTCTCCTCTCGAGGAGCTCGGCGCGGAGGAGGCGACGGCGGGCGTCGAGACGCCCGTCTCCCGCCGTCGCGTCGAGGAGGCGCGCCGCCTCCTCCTCCCGGCGCAGGCGCAGGAGGAGGTCCGCGCGGGCGAGACGCCCTTCCGCGCCGGCGTCCTCCGGAAGGAGCGCGAGGGCCTTTTCCGCCTCTCCGAGCCTCGCGAGGAGGCGCGCAGCCGACTCGCAGCGCGCGGGATCTTCCGCGGTGGCGCCCGGGACGACGACGGCCGCGGCGGCCGTCCGCGCGTCGACCATCCGGCCGGCCGCCGCGAGGAGCTCCGCCGCGAGAAGAGGCTCCCCGAGGTGCGGGCTCGAGGCGGGCGCCCGGTCGAGGAGCGCGAGAGCCTCGGCGCCCCTTCCGTTCCCCGCGGCGTGGACGAACGCCTCGCGCGCCTCCGCGACGACTGGCGCGGCCGGCTCCCCCGCGGAGAGCCGCGCGAGGAGCAGGCGGAGCGGCGAGAGCCCCGCGGAGGACAGGCGCGCGAGAGCGGAGAGGCGCTCCGCCCGGGAGAGCTCCCCGGCCCGTCGCCGGCGTTCACCGTCGTCGGAGAACCGGAGGCCGTCCCGCCCGGCGCGCCGGAGGATCCCCTCCCCGAACGCCTCTCCGATCGCCGCCGCGGCGCGCTCCACGCTCGCCCCGGCGGCCACGGCCGCCTCGGACGGGGCGAATCCGTCGCCGAGGAGCGCGGCGGCGCGGAGAACGACGTCGCCTCCGCCCGGCCTGCGGCCGGACGCGGCGCGGGCCGTCGTTCCGAAGAACGCACGGGCCCTCGACCGGGCGGAGCGGAGGAGACGTGCGGCGTCCCCGCCCGCCTCCTCCGCCAGCTCCTCCCAGAGCCGCGCGAGAGCGGCCGGCGACGAGAGCGGCAGGTGGACGAGCCCCGCGATCTCCTCCCGGCCGAGCCGCGGCCCGACGAGGGCCGCGCTCCGCCACGGCGCGGGGGCCTCCTCCCTCGTCTCCACGCGGACCGTCGAGCCGAGGAAGCGCGGGAGCTCCTCCCAGGCCGCCCGCGAGCGCGCGTCCCAGCCCTCGACGTCGCGCGCGAGGAGCACGAGCGGCGGCCCCGGCTCCAGGTCGGGCGTCTCCTCGCGGGCGAGCGCGCGAAGCGCCTCCGCGCGAGGATCCGGCCCGAGCCCTTCGGCGAGCTCGAGAAGCAGCGCGCCGTCCTCGAGGGAGCCGGGCGGCCCCGACTCCGCGAACGCCGCCTCGCCGGGGAGACGCCGCGACGCTCCGGTCGCGATCCAGTCGGAGGCGGGGCCGACGGCGACGAGGAGCTCCCCCGGCGCGGCCTCGCGACAGCGCGGCGCGCCGAGGCCGAGGAGGTCGCCCGCGACGCGATCCGGCAGGATCGCCCCCCGCGACAGGTCGAGGAGGAGCGCGTCGACGGGCCGGGTCCCGGCGTCCGCGCGGAGCGCCGCGGTGACCGCGTCGGCGCAGCGGGACGGAAGCCCCTCGTCGAGAGCCGCCTCGAGGTACCGCCTGGCTTCGCCCTGGCGGCGCGGCGGCGCCCCCTTCCCGGCGAGACGCAGGGCGACGCTCGCGACGACGAGCGGGGCCGCGATCGCCCGCCACGCCGGAACGGGCGCGGCGGCGAGCCACGGGACGTCCCGGCTCCCCGGCCGGGCGCCGAGCGCGGCGACGTCGCCGGCGCCGAGGCCGAGGCCGTGCGATCCGAGGAACGAGAGGAGCCCGGCGAGCCGCACGAGGAAGGCCGCGTGCTCCCCGTCGGAGAGGTCCTCCGGGAGCCTCCTCGGCAGGGGCGCCGGTCCGGCCACGTAAGCGCCGCCGGCGCGCCGGCCCCACCGAAACGAGGGGAGACACGCGTGGGAGAGCCGGACGACCTCCGCGGCACCCGCGCCGACGTCGGCCCCCGGGACCGTCCATTCCGGCGACCCTCCAGCCGGCCGCCCCGGCTTCTTCGTCTCGCCCAATCTCGCTCCGCGGAACGTGCGATCTTCGCACGGCCCGCGTCCGCGCCTCGCTTCTCAGCGTTCCTTCACGAGCGGGCGCCAGCCGTCCCAGAACGCGGGCCACGACTTCGAGACGACCGCCGGGTCGTCGAGCGTCGCCCCCTCCGGCAGCGCGAGCGCGAGGACGGCGGCCGCCATCGCGACCCGATGGTCGGCGGCCGCGGCGAAGTCCGCCCTCCGCGGACGCCCCGCCGGGCCGTCCACGACGAGGACCGGATCGGACCCGCCCTCGAGCCGCGCCGCCGCGCCCGCCTTCTCGAGGATGTCGAGCATCGCCGAGAGGCGGTCCGACTCCTTTTCGCGGAGCCGACCGACCCCGGAGAGGCGCGAGGTCCCGCCGCCGAAGGCGAGGAGCGCCGCGAGGGGGAGAGCCGCGTCGGGGGCGTCGTCGACGTCGGCGTCGAGGGCGCCGAGCGGCCCGGCCTCGACGACGAGGCGCCTCCCTTCGCCTTCGCCGAGCCAGCGGAGGCGCCCGCCGGCATCGGCCGCCCAGCTCCGGAAGACCGCGTCGGGCTGCGGCGAGTCGGGTTCGAGCCCCTCGAGCACGACCCGCCCGCCGGAGACGAGCGCCCCCGCGATCGGGAAGCACGCGGCCGAGTCGTCGCCCGGGACGACCCAGCGGGTCGCTCGATAGGCTCCGCCGGGGGCGAATGCGTCGAGGACGCGACGCGTCAGCTCGACGTAGGCGCCGGAGACGGCGCGGCCTTCGGTCCGGACGACGAGCCCCCCCGGGACGAGAGGGGCGACGAGGAGCAGGGCCGAGACGAACTGCGAAGAGACGTCGGCGCGGACCGTGATCTCCCCTCCCTCGAGGCGTCCGCCCTCGACCCGGAGGGGGAGGAAGCCCTCCCTTCCGAGCGCCTCGATCCGCGCGCCCCGCGCCCGAAGCGCCTCGACGAGGGGACCCATCGGCCGCTCCCGCATCCGCGCGCTCCCGTCGAGGACGGCGCGGCCCGGGAGGGCGGCGAGGAGGGCGAGGAGGAACCGGGCCGGAGTCCCCGCCGGACCGACGTCGACGACAATCTCGGCGCCGTGAGCGCCGGTCACGGGACCGGTGACATCCCAGGCTCCGCGCCGTCTCTCGACGCGGGCTCCGAGCGTCGCGAGCGCGGCGGCGAGGACCCGGGTGTCGTCGCAGTCGAGGGGCGCGACGAGCTCGCTCCGTCCCGGCGCGAGCGCCGCCGCGAGGAGCGCCCGATTCGTCAAGCTCTTCGAGCCCGGGAGTCGCAGCGCCCCGTCGAGGCGCCCGCGGGGGAGCTTCACGCGAGGTCCGGGCGCCTCACGGCCCGGTGCGCCGTCGGCTCCGTGACGAGCCGGAAGGCTCCGTCGGGTCCGATCTCCGCGTGGCGCCGCTCCTCCAGCCACGCCGGGAGGACGCGGACGACGCCGCTCTGCTCCTCGAGGTGCCTCTCGACGTGGAAGTGGCCGACGAGGAGCTCGTCGTAGCCGGCCGCCCGCGCCCGGGCGCCTTCCCGCCGGAGCTCCTCCTGCGGCAGGGTCCTCTTGTGCCGGAAGTTCGTGCGGTAGAGGCGGGCCTCCGTCCGGGCGACGATCGCGCGGGCGAGGGGGCCGGGGATCACGGCGAGGCTCGCCCTCGAGACGGGGTTCTTCGACAGCCTTCGCCAGAACCGGTACGGGAGGTCGCGCGTGTTCACGCGGTCCCCGTGGACGAAGGCGTACCGCCGCCCCCCCACGAGGACGCCGTCCGCGTCTCCGTAGGCCCGGAACGCGCGGACCCAGCGCGTCCCGCGCAGGAAGAAGTCCCGGTTTCCCTCGACGTACCGGAGCTCGACGCCCCGCTCCGCGAGGTCGTCCCACGCCCCGAGGACGCTCCGGACGAGCGGCGTCTCGAGCTTCGCGCTCCCGATGAAGTAGTGGAATATGTCGCCGAGGAGCACGACCGTCCGGAACCCGCGGGACGCGACCTCCTCGAGGGCGGCGACGAAGTCCTCGCCGTCCCCCCTCGACTGCCCGAGGTGGGCGTCCGCGAAGACCGCCACGCCTCCCTCCGCGACCCGGCGCGGCTCCGGAAACGGGAACACGGTGGGATTCTATCGACCGCGGTCACTCATACCCGGCCCGGCCCATGACGACGCTCACACGGACCGCCGCGGCCGGGTGATAGGTTTCGCGAGTACCGATGAGACCGTCCGGCGCCTGTGGCGCCCTCCTGCTGGCCGCGGCCCTGGCCCCGGCGTCGTTCCCGGCGAAGGCCGGAGGGACGGGCGCGTTCGTCGGCGCCGGCGTCCGCGAACGCGCCGTCGCGGAGGGACGCGTCCGGATCCTCGTCGCGCGCGAGGAGGGAGCCGACGCCCCGGGCCTCGCCGCCGTCCGCACCCTCTCTGGCGGACGGGTCCTGGCCGGCTGGACCACACCGGCCGGCCTGACGCGGCTCGCGTCCGACCCCTTCACGCGAGCCGTCGTCCTCGACCGGATCGTCCGCCCCGCGGGCCAGGTCGGCACCGCGCAGATCGGCGCCGACAGACTCCTCGCCGCGGGGCTCGCGGGGGTCGGCCGCGCCGTCGGGATCGTCGACACCGGCGTCGACCCGTTCCATCCCGACCTCGGCGCGTCCGCGTCCGGGACCGGTCGCGTCCTCGGCGGGTGGAACTTCGCCGACGACGGCCCCGACATCGTCGACTGCGACGGTCACGGCACCGCTGTCGCCGGGGTCGCCGCGGGTGCGCAGGGCGTCGCGCCGGGCGCCTCCGTCGTCGCGCTGAAGGTCTTCGGGGCCCGCGACGGCTGCTCGACGGCCTTCGCCTCCGACGTGCTCGCGGCCGTCGAGTGGGCCCTCGACCGGCGCCGGGAGCTCGGCCTCGAGGTCTTGAACCTGAGCCTCGCGGACGAGAGGGTCCGGACCGGGTTCTGCGACGCCGAGGATCCCGTCTCGGCGTCCGTCTTCGCCCGCGCCCGGGCCGAAGGGGTCGCCGTCGTCGCCGCCGCCGGGAACGGCGGGAACCCCGACGCCCTCGCCTGGCCCGCCTGCCATGCCGACGTCGTCGGCGTCGGGATGGTCTATTCGTCCGGGCAGGGGCCGACCACCTGGAGCGGCGGGGCGTCCTGCACGGATGCCGTGACCGGGCCCGACCTCGTTCCCTGCGCGAGCAACGGGGGCGACGCGCTCTCGCTCCTCGCGCCCGGCGTCCGCTGGGTCGTCCCGGCGGCGGGAGGCGGCCGGCAGACGAGCTTCTCCGGGACGTCGGCGGCGGCCCCCGCGGTCGCCGCGTCCCTCCTTCTCGCCCGCCAGGCGGGTCGCGAGGCCGATCCGCTCCTTTCCGCCGACGCGCTCAGGCTCACCGGCGTCCCCGTGACCGACGCCCGCTCCGGCCGGACGACGCCCCGGGTCGACCTCGGCGCGGCCTACTACGCCCCTTCTTCCTTCAGCGGGCCGTGCGAGCGGGCGCCTTCGTTCGGGGCGGCCCCCGAGGCGATCGTCTGCCGCGCGGACCTCTCCTCGCTCGTCGGCCGCGTGTCGTCGCTCGCCGTCGCGCTCACCGTCGAGCACCCGCAGGTCTCGCGGCTTCGGGCCTTCCTGACGGGACCGGACGGGACGACGATCCGCCTCCTCGACGGCACCCGGAAAGGCGGCACCGTCTTCCGGGAGGTCCTCGGCCGGACGGTCCCGACCGACGAACCGCTCTCGTACTTCGCCGGCCTGCCGGCCGCGGGCGTCTGGATTCTCCGGATCGAGGACGACGCCCTCCTCGAAGGGACGCGGGTGCCGGGCTGGGCCCTCTTCGTCGAGCCGGAGACGCCCCGCATCGGGACGCCCGTGGCGCCGCCCGCACGGCTCCTCCCGACGATCGCCCGGAGCGCGGGCCTTCACGGGTCTTACTTCTCCACGGACGTCGTGCTCTTCAATCCCTCGGAGGAGAGCGCCGCCGAAGTGACGCTCACCTTCCTTCCCGCGGGCGGCGACGCCGCTTCGGTCGTCTCGGCGGACCTGGCGATCCCCCCGCGGACGACGAGAGTCCTCGGGGACGTCCTGGCGAACGCGTTCCGGACGACGGGGGCGGGCCCGGTGCACGTCGCGGCCCGCGACGACGTCGTCGTCGCGAGCCGGACGGACTCGAGCGCCCCGGGCGGAGGCGCCTACGGCCTCCTCGCCCGGAGCGTCTCCACACGCGACGCGATCGGGACGGCCGAGCGTTCGTGCTGGCTCGCTCCCGTCTTCCGGCCCGGCCGGTCCCGGGTGAACGTCGGCCTCGTCGAAGTCGCCGGCGCGCCCGTCCGTCTCGAGCTCCTCGTCCGCGACGGGGTCGGCGCCGTACGGGGAAGCCTCGAGTTCGAGCTCGGGGCGTTCGCGAGCCGCCAGGTGAACGACCTTCACGCCGCCGTCTCCGTCGAGCCCTCGGCGAACGACCTGTTCGAGGTCCGCGTCGTCTCGGGACCCGGGAGGGTCGCTTCCTGGGCCTCCGCCGTCGACAACGGCTCGAACGACGGGCTCCTCGTCACGGGGGCGAGACCCCGGCGGGACGCCGCCCTGCCGGCGGCGGCCCACGCGCCGGGGCGCTTCGGCTCGTTCTACCGGACCGACCTGAAGCTCGCGAACCCGCGGTCGGCGCCCGCGAACGTGCGCGTCTCCTACTTCCCCTCGCGTGGCGGGGGGATCCGCGAGGTCGTCCTCACGCTCGGGGCCTGGGAGACACGCCTCGTCGAGGACGCCCTCGCAAGCCTCTTCGGGGTCGGGGACGAGGGCGCGGGCGCGCTGCGGCTCTCCGTCCTCGGCGGCGGGCCGGGCATCGTCGCCTCGAGCCGAAGCTACACGGAGGAGGGGGAGAGGAGCTTCGGCCTCGCCATCGAGCCGCCGGCCGACGCCGAGGCCTCGCCGGGGGAGCGGATCGCCCTCACGTTCCTCTCCTCGAGCGCCGGGACGAGGACGAACCTCGGCCTTCTGGAGACGGGAGACGTCGAGACGGACCTCCGGGTGACGATCCTCGACGCAGAGGGGGGGCGCCTCGCGGCGCGCTCGCTCCGCCTCGGACGGCTCCAGGCGGTCCAGTGGAACGACGTCTTCGCCGAGACCGGGGCCCCTCCCCGCGAGATCGCCTCCGCGATCGTGGAGGTCCTCTCCGGCGGATCGGTCCTCGCGCACGCGATCCGCATCGACAACGGGACGAACGACGCGAGCTTCCTCCCGGGCAGCGTCCTCAGGACCTCGCCGATCCCCGGCATCCCCTGACGAGCTCGAACCCGTGAACGAAGCCGGCGCCCACGTCCTCGACGCGGACGCTGACGAGACCGGCCTCCTCGAGCAGCGCCGCGACCTCGGCCCCGTCGCACGGTGCGACGACCTCGCCGCGCGTGACCCCGAGAAGGACCGCGGCCCTCTCCTGGAGCCGGTCCACGGTCCTCTTCCACCGCGGCCCGCCACCGCTCGTGAGGACGACGAGGCGGCCTCCCGGCGCGAGGCGCGCCGCGACCTGGGCGACGAGCGCAGGCCGCGCTTCCCTCGGCACGAGGTAGAGGACGTCCACGAGCGCGGCGCGGTCGACGCCGTCCTCCCCGAGGGCGCCGACGCGCCCTTCGACGAACGAGCGCGCCGGCGTCTCGCCGAGCCACGCCCGGGCCCGCGAGATCTTCCGGCCGTCCGGGTCGACCCCGACGTAGCGACCGGCGAAACCGCGGGCCGCGAGGAGCCAGGCGAGGAGCCCCGGGCCGCAGCCGACGTCGAGGACCGACCGCTCCGCGTCCGCGACGGCGTCGACGACCCGGTCCCACGGAGCCGTCCAGCGCCGCACGGCGAGGTGCGCGCGCTCTCCGGGGCCGAGCGCGCGCGACGCGAAGAAGAGCTGCACCGGACCCGGCAGGCGCGCCGGCGACGGGGCGTTCACGTCGCCTAGGGTAATCTCGCCGCCGCGATGGCGGGAGGGACGAGCGGACCGGACGCGCCGAGGGAGCCGGAGACGCGGGCGTGGCGGCGGCGTCCGTCCGACCGTGCGACGGCGTCCCGCGTCCGGAGCGCCGCGGCGTGACGGCGCCCCCCGCCCGCTCGGCCTCGCTCGTCGTGCCGATGAAGGACGAGGAGCGCGCGCTTCCCCATCTCCTCGACGTCGCCCTCGAGGCCCTTCCCCGGCACGTCGCCGACTGGGAGATCGTCCTCGTCGACGACGCCTCCACGGACGGCACGACCGCCGCCGCGGAGTCCAGGGCCTCCGTCGAGCCGCGCATCCGGCTCGTCCGACACGCGACGAACCGCGGTCTCGGAGGCGCCCTGAAGTCGGGGTTCGCCGCGGCCGCGAAGGAGTGGGTCCTCTACAGCGACTGCGACCTCCCGTGGGACCTCGACGAGACGGGGCGGCTCTTCCGCGCGGCCGAGCTGACCGGGGCCGACGTCGTCTCGGGATACCGGCACGACCGGACGGGTGAGGGGACGCTTCGGACGCTCTACTCGTTCCTCTACAACGGCCTCGTCCACGCCGCGTTCGCCTTCCCGATCCGCGACGTGAACTTCTCCTGCAAGCTCGTCCGACGCCGCCTCCTCGAGGGGCTTCCGCTCGAGAGCGAAGGCTCCTTCATCGACGCCGAGCTCCTCGTGAGGCTCCGGAACCGCGGGGCCCTCATCCAGCAGGTCGGCCTCGACTACTTCCCGCGGACGCGCGGCGTCTCCACGCTCTCGTCGCCCCGCACGATCCTCCGGATCCTCCGGGACCTCGCGCGCCTCGCTCCCGACCTCGTCTCCGAGCGGCGGCGCCTCGCCCCGTGACGCGCCTCGTCCTCTGCGCCGACGACGCGGGGCTCGCGGGCCCCCTCTCGCGGCGGATCGCCGCGCTCCTCGGCTCCGGCCGCCTGACCGCGACGAGCCTCGTCGCCTGCGGGGCCTCCTTCGGCGAGGCGGTCTCCGCGCTCCGCGGCTCCGGCGTCTCCGAGGCGGGCGTCCACCTCTGCGTGGTCGGGGGCGAGGCGCCGCTCTCGCCCCCCGGGACGGTGCCGACGCTCGCGCCGGACGGGCGCTTTCTCCGGAACTGGCCGGCCGTCGCAGCGGGCGTGGCCGCGGGGCGCCTCCGCCGCGCGGAGGTCGAGCGGGAGTGGGAGGCGCAGATCGTCGCCGTCCGGGAGGCGGGGCTGACGGTCACGCACCTCGACTCCCACCAGCACCTCCACCTCCTTCCCGCGCTCCTGCCCCTCGTCGTCGACCTCGCGCGGCGCCACGGCGTGCCGTTCGTGAGGGCCCCGCGAGCGGACGACCCCGCCGCGCTCGGATCGCCGGTCGGGGCCGCCGCGCGCGTCCGGGCACGCATCCTCTCCCTCTTCGGGGCGTCCGCGCGGAGGACGATCGCCGCCGCCGGCATGCCCGAGCCGCCCCGCGTCCTCGGCCTCGCCGAGGCAGGGCGGATGACGCTCGGCCGCTGGCGGGTCCTCCTCGACCGGCTCCCTCCGGACGGCACGTACGAAGCCGTCCTCCACCCCGGCGCCTCCGACCCGGCCGCCCGCGCACGCTACCCGTGGGGCTACTCCTGGGAGGAGGAGGGGGACGCGCTCGAGAGCGGCGCGCTCGCGGCGCTCCTCGCCGGGCGGGCCGTAGAGCTCCTCCCCTTCTCCGCCCTCGCCGCGCGCTGAGAGCGTGAGGCTCCCCGCCGCCGCGGATCGCGGCGGGCGCTCGCCGGCCCCGGCTGCCGTACGATCCCGCGGTGCCTCCCGCAGCCATCCGCTGTCGCGGCCTCGTCAAGCGCTACGAGGACGTCACCGCCGTCGACGGCCTCGACCTCGAGGTCTTCCGTGGAGAGTGCTTCGGTCTCCTCGGCCCGAACGGCGCCGGGAAGACGACGACGATCGAGATCCTCGAGGGGCTCACGGAGGCCGACACCGGGGAGGTCGAGGTGCTCGGCGCCCGGTGGAGCCGGGACGGGCACGCGCTCCGCGAGCGGCTCGGGATCTCCCTCCAGGAGACCCAGCTCGCCGACAAGCTGACCGTCGAGGAGACGGTCCGCCTCTTCCGTTCCTTCTACCGGAGGGGGCGCGACCCGGAGGAGCTCCTCGCGACCCTCTCGCTCGTCGAGAAGCGCGCCGCGCGCGTCGGGAAACTCTCCGGCGGGCAGCGCCAGCGCCTCGCCGTCGCCTGCGCCCTCGCGGGCGAGCCGGAGCTCCTCTTCCTCGACGAGCCGACGACGGGCCTCGACCCGCAGAGCCGGCGCGACCTCTGGGAGCAGGTCGAGCGCTTCCGCGCGCAGGGCGGGACGGTCCTCCTGACGACGCACTACATGGACGAGGCGGAGCGGCTCTGCGACCGCGTGGCGATCGTCGACCACGGGAAGGTCATCGCGCTCGGGACGCCGGACGACCTGATCGCGCAGCTCCACGCGACGAGCGTCGTCGAGCTCTCGACGGAGCCGCGCCTGACGGAATCGGCGTTCGCGGCGCTTCCGGGCGTCGCGGAGGTCCACACCGACGGCGACGGCTGGTCGCTCGGGGTCCGCGACCTCGCCGCCACGGTCCCCTCCCTCCTCGCCGCGGTCGAGGGGGCCGGGGCGCGCCTCCTCACCCTCGCCACGCACCGCGCGACGCTCGAGGACCTGTTCGTCGCGAAGACCGGGAGGAAGCTCCGTGAGGGATAGGCCCCGCTCGCCCCTCGCCGAGCTGACGCTCGCGCGACTCCGCGAGTTCCTCAGGGAGCCCGAGGCGCTCTTCTGGGTCTTCGCCTTCCCGGTCCTCCTCGCGCTCGCGCTCGGCCTCGCCTTCCGGGGCGAGGCGCCCGAGAGGATCCCGGTCGGGGTCGTCGCGGGACCGCGGGCGGAGGCGACGGCCGAGGCGCTCGGGCGTTCGCCGGCGCTGAAGGCGCGGGTCCTCCCTCCCGCCCAGGCCCGCGAGGCACTCCGCACCGGGAAGGTCTCGCTCCTCGTCGAGGACGAAGGAGGGACGGTCTACCGGTTCGACCCGACGCGTCCCGACGCGAGGGCCGCGCGGCTCGAGGTCGACGACGCCCTCCAGCGCGCGGCGGGGCGCGTCGACCCGCTCCGCCCGCGCGAGAGCCGCGTCACGGAGCCCGGCTCGCGCTACGTCGACTTCCTGATCCCCGGCCTCCTCGGCCTGAACCTGATGGGGACGTCGATGTGGGGCCTCGGCTTCTCCATCGTGAACGCCCGGACGCGGAAGCTCTTGAAGCGCCTCGCCGCGACGCCGATGCGCCGGAGCGAGTTCCTCCTGGCGCAGATGCTCGCGCGGCTCGTTTTCCTCGTCCTCGAGGTGGCGATCCTCGTCGGGTTCGCCGCGCTCGCGTTCGGCGTCGAGGTGCGCGGTTCGGTCGCGGCGCTCGCCCTCGTCTCGCTCCTCGGCGCGGCCTCCTTCGCCGGGATCGGGCTCCTCGTGTCGGCACGCGCGCGGACGATCGAGGGGGTGAGCGGCCTGATGAACCTCGTGATGCTCCCGATGTGGCTCCTCTCGGGGAGCTTCTTCTCCTGGGAGAGGTTCCCCGAGGCGGCCCACCCGTTCATCCGGGCCCTGCCGCTGACGGCCCTCAACGACGCCCTCCGCGCGGTCATGACCGAGGGGCGCCCGCTCTCCTCGCTCGGCCTCGAGCTGGGCGTCCTCTTCGTCGCCGGGGCGGTCTCTTTCCTCGTCGCGGTCCGGACGTTTCGCTGGCAGTGACCCGCGGGCCGCGTCCGGCGCGTGCGGCCGGCGCGCGCCGAGCGGCCGCTCCGCCTTCCGCGGCCGCGGCGCCGACGCCGGCCGCCCCGGGCGGCCACGCCGCGCCTACCAGGTCACGGCCCCCGGCTCCCGGCCCTTCTTCTCCGCCTTCACGTCGTCCGCCGGCAGGTGGAACGGCAGCTCCACGTCCATTCCCTTGTTCTTCAGGACGAGAGCGTATCGCCCCGGCTTCCAGACCCCGGACGGGGCCTCGAAAAAGAGGTCGCCGCGCGTCAGCATGGTCGGGCCGCCGCCGATCCGGTCCTGGACGATCGCCCCGCCCGGCACCGTGAAGAACGGGAGCCGCTGCTCGAGCGTCACGCTCGGGAAGTAGCCCGTCAGGGGGTCGCGCGCGACGGACGACTTCTGGACGAACCAGCGGACGTCCTTGAAGCTCTCTGCGAGCCGCTTCTGGCCGGGGAGGGGGATGCTCTCTCCGTCGGGGGTCCGGAGCGACACGTCCTCGCGGTCGAGCTCCAGGGGCCTTCCCTCGGCCGCGAAGGCGAGCTCGAGGAGGAGCCAGGGCTCCTTCCCGAACGTCTGGTTCGCGTACTTCCAGGAGAGCACGGCGGTCACCGCGGAGTCGTGGTGCCTGACGACGGTCTTCCCGAGCCGCCGGACCGGGGAGCCGGCCGGCGCCGCGAGGACCTCGCCGCCGAGAGCGAGCAGGGCGACGAATGCGATCGGCCTGTATGCGCGAGACATCGGAACCTCCTCGGGGCGTCCTCCGCGAAGGGCAGTTCCGCCGCGGTGAGGAGCCTCCTGCGACGCGATAGCAGGAACCGGGCCAGCGTCCTCCGCGCGTCGCGTCGCGTAAACGGAACGGCGCCGGCCCGCGTCTGTCCCCGTGTCCGGGAAGAGGGACCCGGGACCCGGACGGGGAAAGGAGACACGACGATGAACGGGACGACGACGGGAAGGATCGTCACCGGGGCGCTGGCCCTCGGCCTCCTCCTCGGCGGCAGCACGGCCGACGCGCGGAGCTTTCGGGAGGGACGCGAGGGGCGGCAGGGACCCGGCCTGAGGGCCGCCCTCGAGACGCTCGGCCTGACGGACGCCCAGAAGGAACAGCTGAAGCAGCACTTCGAGACGGAGCGGGCGAAGCGGGAGGCGACCCGCGCGGAGCGCGTCGCGGCGCGCGAGGCCCTCCGGACGGCCGCGAGCGCCCGGAACCCCGACCCCTCGGCCGTCGGCAGGGCGTTCCTCAGGCTCCGGGCCGACCGCGAAGCCGCAAGGTCGGAGCGGAAGGCCTCCCGGGAGCGGCTGGAGGCGATCCTGACGCCCGAGCAGAAGGCGAAGCTCGACGGGTGGCTCGCGGCCCACCGCCAGATGCGGCGCGGACGGCCTCCGATGGACGGGCAGCCCTTCGGCCGGCGGGCTCCCCGTCCGCGCCCGGACTGACCTCGCGCGGCGAAAGCGCCGCGCCGCCCGCTCTGCGTTCGCGGCGTCCCGTCCCGGCGCCGCCGAAGCCTCCGGGAGCCGCCCCTATAATCGCCGCCCACGAAAGCGCCCAGGGACGGACCCGGGCCGCCGAGGCGCCCAGGAGACACGCGACATGACCAGCACCCCCACCGCGTCGTACGACGTCGTCGTCATCGGTTCCGGCCCGGGCGGCTACGTCGCCGCCATTCGCGCCGCGCAGCTCGGCCTGAAGACGGCCGTCGTCGAGAAGGACGCGAAAGCCCCGGGGATCGGCCTCGGCGGGACCTGCCTCCACCGCGGCTGCATCCCGACGAAGGCGATGCTCAAGTCGGCGACTCTCTTCGACGAGGTGAAGCACGCCTCCGAGTTCGGCGTGAAGACGGCCGGCGTGGAGCTCGACTTCGAGTCCGTCCGGAAGTTCCGGGACAAGGTCGTGATCAAGGGCGCCCGCGGCGTCGAGTACCTGATGAAGAAGAACAAGGTCGACGTCGTGCCGGGCCTCGGCCGGCTCGACGGGGTCGGCCGTGTCGCGGTCGCGGGGCCCGACGGCGAGAAGGTCCTGGAGGCGAGGAACGTCATCCTCGCGACCGGATCGGCGCCGCGCGATCTCCCCTTCCTCAAGGCCGACGGCGTGAAGATCCTGAACTCGGACCACGTCCTGAAGTCGACCCACGTCCCGAAGTCTGTCCTCGTCATCGGCTCGGGTGCCGTCGGCTCCGAGTTCGCGTCGTGCTACTCCCGGTACGGCGCCAAGACGGTCCTCGTCGAGGTCCTCCCCCGCCTCCTCCCCGTGGAGGACGAGGAAGTCTCGAAGGAAGTCGAGAAGTCCTTCAAGAAGAAGGGAATCGAGTGCTGGACCGGGACGGCCGTCGAAGCCGTCGCCGAGAACCCGGACGGCACGCTCAAGGTGGCCGCGAAGACCTCCGACGGCGTCTCCAAGAGCTGGGACGTCGAGTGGGTCATCCTCGCCGTCGGCCGGCGCCCGGTCACGGAAGGTCTCGGCCTCGAGGCGGCCGGCGTCGCCACCGAGCGCGGCTACGTGAAGGTCGACGCCTTCCAGCGGACGAACGTCCCGGGCGTCTGGGCCATCGGCGACTGCACCCCGACGATCTGGCTCGCGCACGTCGCGTCCGCGGAAGGGATCGTCGCCGCGGAGGCGATCGCCGGGCACCGGACCGAGCCGATCAACCGCGACCAGGTTCCGGGCTGCACCTACTGCGACCCCGAGGTCGCCTCGATCGGCCTCACCGAGGCGAAGGCGAAGCAGCGCGGCTTCGACGTGAAGGTCGGGAGGTTCGGCTTCCAGGTCCTCGCCAAGTCGGCGATGGAGCACACGAACGAGGGCTTCGTGAAGATCGTCTCCGAGAAGACGTACGACGAGGTCCTCGGCGTCCACATCGTCGGGCCGCACGCGACCGAGCTCATCGGACAGGCCGCTGCGTTCCTCCGCTGCGAGGCGACGACCGAGGAGATGGTCCGGACGATTCACGCCCACCCGACGCTCACCGAGGCGCTCCACGAGGCCGCCGAGGCCGTCGCCGGGCACAACATCCACGGCTGAGGCGGGGGCGCCCCGGCCCGGCCGCGCGAGCGGCCGGGGCCGCCGCCCCCGCGGCGCAGACCCCGGCGGGGAGCGAATGAGGATCCTCCAGCTCTGCCCGAAGGTCCCCTGGCCCCCGGAGGACGGGGGCCGTGTCGCGATGCGGACCCTCGCCCTCTCTCTCGCCTCTGCGGGAGCGGAGGTGAAGGTCCTCGCGCTGAACCCGGCCAAGCTCCGTGCCGACCCCTCCTCCTTCCCGGAGGAGGCCCGCGCCCTCGGTCTCGAGGCGGTCGACGTCGAGACCCGCGTCACCGCCGCCGGCGCTCTCCGGAGTCTCCTCTTCGGCGGCTCCTACCACGTGGCGCGGTTCCGCTCGGCGGACTTCGAGCGGCGTGTCGTCGAAGCCGTCCGACGGACCCCGCCGGACGTCGTCCTCCTCGAGAGCCCGTTCCTCGTCACCTACGCCCCGGCTCTCCGCCGGGCCACGTCGGCCCGCCTCGTCCTCCGCTCCCACAACGTCGAGCACAGGATCTGGGAGGCGCTCGCGCGCTCCGCGGACGGCGTGGCGCGCCGCCTCTACCTCGGGCACCTCGCCCGGCGGCTCCGCACCTTCGAGCTCGCGACGCTCGGCGACGTCGACGCGATCCTCCCGATCACGGCGGAGGACGAGGCGGCCTATCGCGCGCTCGGCGCGCCCGTCCCCCTCCTCACGACGCCGGTCGGCGTCCCGAAGGCCGCCTTCGCGGACCGGACCGGTCCCGGCGATCCGCGGGCGCTCCTCTTCCTCGGCGCACTCGACTGGCGACCGAACGTCGAGGCCGTCCGATGGTTCCTGGGGACGGCCTGGCCGCTCGTGCGACGCGCCGTCCCCGACGCCCGATTCCTCGTCGCCGGGAGCAACCCGCCCCCGGAGCTCCTCCGGTCGGTGGCGGGAGAGGGCGTCCGCTTCCTCGGGCGTGTCCCTGACGCCCGCGATTTCCTCGCCTCCGGCGCCGCGATGGTCGTTCCCCTCCTCTCGGGGGCCGGGATGCGCGTGAAGATCCTCGAGGCGATGGCCCTCGGCGTGCCGGTCGTCTCCACGAGACTCGGCGCCGACGGAATCGGCGCCCGAAACGGAGTGGAGATCCTCCTCGCGGAGACCCCTGAGGGCCTCACCGAGGCGTGCATCGAACTCCTCACGGCGCCGGAGAAGGCGCTCGCGATCGGCCGCGCCGGGCAGCGGCGCGTTCGCGCGGCATTCGACGCCGAATCCATCGCGAGGAGGCTCCTCGCGTTCGTGGAGCACCTCCCGGGTGCCCCCGAGTCGCAACCCTCAGGGGCCCGCCCATGAAGCACTAGGCTCGGGTCTCTCTTCGACCCGGGTCAGAGTCTGCCCCCTTCGTCGGCGGAGGTGCGGGCAGAAACTGACCCGAAAACGGTCCTCTACCCGCCGCACAGGCTGGCACCGATCTCGCACAAGTGGGCCGACCGGCCCAAAGGCCCGATGCAGGAGGAGAGAAAGTTGAACGCCAAGCCCCTTCTGGCCGCCCTCGCGCTTCCCTTCGCCCTCACAGTCAACGCCGCCCAGCCGCTCGACCTCCACCGCCACGCGGACGAGCCCTTCCAGTTCGAAGGTGTCGAGTACGTGAACCAGAAGGCGTTCATCGAGTCCGGCCGGCGCTGTCAGACGGTCATGCCGGAAGAGGACGAGATGGAGGCGATCGAGGCCCAGCTCGAGCTGGCCGGTACGCACCCGCGCTTCGGGGCGCTCGCGGCGTCCGTCTCGGGCGGCGTCATCGACGTCTACTTCCACGTCATCAAGAGCTCCTCGGGCGCCGGGGACATCTCGACGCAGAGGATCAACGACCAGATGACGGTCCTGAACAACGCGTACGCCTCGACCGGCTGGAGCTTCCGCCTCCTCAACGTGCTGACGCACGTCAGCGACACGTGCTACACGATGGCGTACGGCTCGACGGCCGAGCGGAACTGCAAGACGTCCTATCGCCAGGGCACGGCCGACGACCTGAACCTCTACGCCGCGAACATCGGCGGCGGCCTCCTCGGCTGGGCGACCTTCCCCAGCAGCTACGCGAGCAACCCGAAGATGGACGGCGTCGTCCTCCTCAACGCGTCCCTGCCCGGCGGCTCCGCGGCCCCCTACAACCTCGGCGACACCGCGACCCACGAGGTCGGCCACTGGATGGGCCTCTACCACACGTTCCAGGGCGGCTGCAAGGACGGGACGAAGGGCGGCGACTACGTCGCCGACACGCCGGGCGAGAAGAGCGCCGCCTACGGCTGCCCGACGGGCCGCGACACCTGCCCGCGCCTCCCCGGCCTCGACCCGATCCTGAACTTCATGGACTACACCGACGACTCCTGCATGAACACGTTCTCCGCCGGGCAGGACGCCCGCATGGACGCGATGTTCTCGACCTACCGTTACGGCAAGTAGGCCGCAGTCCTGACGAAATAGGATCCGCGTGAGGGGAGCGGCCTCGGGGCCGCTCCCCTCTTCTTTTCGGGTCCGCCTCCCCGTGCTCCGCCTTCGCGCCGGTCCCGCGCGGTTCTGCCGCGCTTTCACCTCCTCGTGGAAGGCCGGCCGCGAAGGGCAGCGCTTGTGCCCTCCTCGAAGGCGCGACCCGGCGAAGCGGGTCTCGAATCGCCCCACGGGTCACTGACGCCGCGCGCCCCGCCGCCTCCCGGCGCAGTTCCCGACCCTCCTCCGGCCGGATTCCCGCTCCAGGGCACTGGCACGGATCTGGCTCTGAGCGCGCAGACCCGACGACCAGAACTCGAGGAGGAAACGACGTTGAACGCCAAGCCCCTTCTGGCCGCCCTGATCCTGCCGCTCGCCCTGACCGTAACGGCAGCCCCCCCTTCCGAAGAACCCGACTACGTCCGGCCCGACGGCCCGGCGGCCGAGGAGCCGTTCGAGTTCGAAGGGGAGGAATGGGTCAGCCACCGCGACTTCATCCAGGCCGGGCGCCGCTGCCAGACCTTCCACCCCGACGAGGAGACGGCGAAGCAGCTCGAGGAGGACTTCCTCTTCGAGCTCAGCCAGCGGCCCCAGTCCGACTTCGAGGCGCTCTTCACGAGCCCGACCTACGTGAACGTCTACTTCCACGTCATCCGGAAGGGGACGGGCGTCTCGAACGGCGACGTGACGACCACGATGATCAACAACCAGATGACCGTGCTGAACAACGCCTACGCGAGCGTCGGCGTGAAGTTCCAGCTCATCTCGGTCGACCGGACGACGAACGCGACCTGGTACACCATGTCGCCCGGCTCCACCGCCGAAGCGCAGGCGAAGGCGGCGCTCCGCAAGGGAACGGCCGACGACCTGAACATCTACACCGCGAACCCGGGCGGCGGGCTCCTCGGCTGGGCGACCTTCCCGTCGAGCTACCAGGGCGCAAAGAGCAAGGACGGCGTCGTCCTCCTCTATTCCTCGCTCCCCGGCGGCACCGCCTCGCCCTACAACCTCGGCGACACCGGGACCCATGAGGTCGGCCACTGGATGGGCCTCTACCACACGTTCCAGGGCGGCTGCTCCCAGACGTACGGCGACTACGTCTCCGACACGCCGGCCGAGGCGAGCGCCGCCTCCGGCTGCCCGACGGGCCGGGACACGTGCCCTTCTCTCGCGGGCCTCGACCCGATCAAGAACTTCATGGACTACACCTACGACAGCTGCATGAACACCTTCTCCGCCGGGCAGATCACCCGGATGCGCGCCCAGTGGGACGCGTACCGCTCCGGCAAGTAGCCCGTCCCTCCACCCGGCTTCGGAAGGGAGCGGCCCACGGGCCGCTCCCTTCGTCCTTTGGACGCTCCGCGGGCATCCGCCGCGCTCCGGTCGTCGGAGGAACCGACGGACCGCCGGCGCCCCGCGCGACGTGCCAGACTCCACGAGATGAGCCTTCCGCTCCCCCGATCACGGACCGCCCGAGCCGCGGCCCTCGTCGCGATCCTCGCGGCCTCGACGTTCGCGGTCCGCGGCCTTCGCGGTCGGGAGGTCGAGACGGTGGGCGTCTCCCGCTCCGGCCTCCTCGAGACTCTCGTCGTCAGCGGACGGGTCCTCGCGCGCTCGAAGGCCTCCCTCGGCTCCCCGCTCACGGGAAGGGTCGAGGCCGTCCTCGTCGAGGAGGGGGACCGCGTCCGGGCGGGACAGCCGCTCGTGAGGCTCGACGAACGCGAGGCCGCGGCCACCCTCGCGGAGGCCCGCGCCCGGCTCGAGAAGACCCGCATCGCCGACCGGCGCGGCGCCCGGGAGGAGCGCCGGCAGGCCGCGCTCCGGCTCGCGCTCGAGGAGCGCGAGCTCTCTCGCGTCGCCTCGCTCCGCGCCGAGGGGTACGTGAGCGAGCGGGAGGAGGACGACGCGAGGAAGGCCCGCGACCTGGCGGCGAGCGCGCTCGCCGCGGCCGAGGCGCGCGAGACGGCGGCGGACGCGGACGGGGCCGACGAGCGCGCCGCGAAGGCCGCCGTCGCCGCGGCCGAGGCGCGCCTCGCGCAGCTCCGGGTCGTCGCGCCGGAGCCTGGCGTCGTCCTCGTCCGCTCCGTCGAGCCGGGCGACGTCGTCTCGCCCGGGAAGGTCCTCCTGACGCTCGCCCTCGACCGCGAGACGCAGCTTCTCGCCCAGCCGGACGAGCGGAACCTCCCCGCCCTCCGGGTCGGGCAGCGGGCGCGCGCTTCCGCCGACGCCTTCCCGGACCGCTCCTTCGAGGCGGTGGTGATCTCGATCGCCCCCGGCGTCGATCTCGCGCGCGGCACCGTCGACGTGAAGCTCCGGGTCCCCGCCCCGCCGCCCGAGCTGAGGACCGACATGACGCTCTCCGTCGAGCTCGAGGTCGCGCGGAGGGAGGGAATCCTCGTGGCTCCGCTCGCGTCCGTGCGCGACGCGGCGACGGAGCCCTGGGTCCTCGTCGTCCGGAAGGGGCGGGCCCTTCGCGTCCCCGTGACGCTCGGCGCGCGGGGCGGATCGGTCGTCGAGCTGAAGGAGGGGGTCGCGGAGGGAGAGCTCCTCGTCCTCGACGCGGGCGCCGCGAAGTCGGGCGACCGCGTCCGCCCGCTCTCCGCCGGGAACGGCTGAGATGCCCTTCGAGCTCCTCGTCGCCCTTCGCTTCCTCCGGGAGGGCCGCGTCCAGACGCTCCTGATCCTCTCGGGGATCGGCGTCGGCGTCGGCGTCATCGTCTTCCTCTCGGCCCTCATCACCGGCCTCCAGGACTCGCTCATCGAAAGGACCCTCGGCACCCAGGCCCACGTCGTCGTCCGGGCGCCCGAGGACGTCGTGAGGCCCCTCTCGACGCCGTCCCCCTCCCTCGCCGTCGCGCCGCGCCTCGAGCGGCCGGCGCAGCGGCTCCGGTCGATCGTCGCCTGGCCGCAGACGCTCGAGCTCCTCCGCGGCCTCCCCGAGGTGCGCGCCGCCTCTCCGACCGTCGCCGGGGCCGCCTTCGCCCTCCGTGGCCTCGCGAGCCGCTCGATCGCCCTTCGCGGCGTCGAGCCGGCGAGCTTCCGCAGGATCATCGACATGGGTCCCCGGATGACGGCGGGCGAGTTCCGCGTCGACGGACCGGCCGCCGTCGTCGGCGTCGAGCTCGCCTCCGACCTCGGCGTCGGGGTCGGAGACAAGATCCGCGTCGAGTCCCCTGCGGGCCGCTCCGAGGTCCTCCTCGTCTCCGGCGTCTTCGACGTCGGGAGCAAGGAGCTGAACGAGCGCTGGGTCTTCGTCTCGCTCCGCGCGGCGCAGACCCTCCTCGACCTCCCCGGAGGGATCTCGACGATCGAGCTGAAGGTCGGGGAGATCTTCGGCGCCGAGCGCGTCGCGGCACGGGTCGCCGCGCGGACGGGCCTCCAGGCGGACAGCTGGATGACGCTGAACCGGCAGCTCCTCGTCGGCCTGAGGTCCCAGAGCGCCTCGAGCGGGATGATCCAGCTCTTCGTCGTCGTCGCCGTCGCGCTCGGGATCGCGAGCGTCCTCGTCGTCTCCGTCGTCCAGAAGTCGCGCGAGATCGGGATCCTGAAGGCGATGGGGACGCGGACCGCCCAGGTCGTACGGGTCTTCCTCGTCCAGGGCGCGATCCTCGGGCTCGCGGGCTCCCTCCTCGGCTCGGCCCTCGGGACGGCGCTTTCCTACTTCTTCGCCTCGCTCGCGACGAACCCCGACGGCTCCCCCACCTTCCCCGTCGCCCTCACCGCGGAGCTCTTCCTCCGCGCCGCGGCCGTCGCGACGCTCACGGGCCTCGTGGCCGCCGTGGCTCCGGCGGAGCGCGCGGCGTCGCTCGACCCGGCCGAGGCGATCCGCCGTGGCTGAGCCGCTCGTCGCCCTCCAGCGGGTGACGAAGTCCTACGGCCGCGAGGTCGTCACCCAGGTCCTTCACGGGATCGACCTCGAGCTCCACCCCGCCGAGTTCACGGCGCTCGTCGGGCCGTCCGGCTCCGGCAAGAGCACGCTCCTCAACCTCCTCGGCCTCCTCGACCGGCCGACCTCCGGGCGGATCTCCCTCCAGGGTCGCGACACGACCGGCCTGACGGAGCGCGAGCGCTGCGCGCTCCGGGGGCGCTCCCTCGGCTTCGTCTTCCAGTTCCACCACCTCCTCCCCGCCTTCACCGCCCTCGAGAACGTGATGATGCCGATGCTCGCGGCGCGCGGCCGCGAGGAGAGGGGGATGCGGGAGCGGGCCTCGGCGCTCCTCGAGGAGATCGGCCTCGCCGACCGCGCCTCCTACGGGGCCGGGAAGCTCTCGGGCGGGCAGCAGCAGCGCGTCGCCGTCGCGCGCGCCCTCGTCCTGGAGCCGCCGCTCGTCCTCGCCGACGAGCCGACCGGGAACCTCGACACGGAGTCGGGGGCGCAGGTCTTCGAGCTCCTCCGTCGCGTCTCCGAGCGCCACCGGACGGCCTTCCTCGTCGTGACCCACGACGAGCGGATCGCGGCGCGCTGCGACCGCGTCCTGACGATGGTCGACGGCCGGATCCTCTCCGACGAGAGGACGAGGCGGGCGTGAAAGCCGGAGGCCGCCGCGCTCGGACGCGGCGGCCTCCGGAGAACGCGGCGGACCGCGGGTCAGATGTACTTCAGCTCGATCGCCTTCCGCTCGAGCTCCGGGCGGAAGTCGGGATGGGCGACGTCGATGAGGGCCTTGGCCCGCTGCCGGATCGTCTTCCCGTAGAGGTTCGCGACGCCCCACTCCGTCGCGACGTAGTGGACGTCGTAGCGGCCCGTGACGACGCCGGCGCCGTGCTTGAGCGTCGGGACGATCCGGGTGAACGCCTTCCCGTCCTTCCCCGCCCCGCTCGAGGGAAGCCCGATGATCGGCTTGCCGCCCCGGGAGCGCGCCGCCCCGCGGATGAAGTCGAGCTGCCCGCCGACGCCCGAGTAGAGCCTCGTGCCGATCGAGTCGGCGCAGACCTGGCCCGAGAGGTCGACCTCGATCGCGGAGTTGATCGCGACCATCTTGTCGTTCTGGCGGATGACGTACGGGTCGTTGACGTACTCCGTCGGGCGCATCTCGACGACGGGGTTGTTGTCGGCGAAGTCGAAGAGCCGCTTCGTCCCGATGAGAAAGCCCGCGACGATCTTCCCGCGGTCGATGCTCTTCTTCTCTCCCGTGACGACGCCCTTCTCGTAGAGCTCGACGACGCCGTCCGAGAACATCTCCGTGTGGATCCCGAGGTCCTTCTTGTCCTTCAGGTAGTAGAGGACGCCGTCGGGGATCGCCCCGATCCCCATCTGCATCGTCGAGCCGTCCTCGATCAGGTCGGCGACGAACTTGCCGATCCGCATCGAGAGCTCCGACGGGGTCCCCATCTTCGTCTCGATGATCGGATAGTCGACCGGGACGATCTTGTGGATCCTGCTGATGTGGATGAAGGCGTCTCCGAGCGTCCGCGGCATCTGCGGGTTGATCTCGGCGACGACGAGCTTCGCGGCCTGCGCGGCCGCCCGGTTCGTCGAAACCTCCACGCCGTAGGAGCAGAAGCCGTGCTCGTCGGGAGGCGTCACGTGGATGAACGCGACGTCGAGCGGGACGATCCCCTCGGAGAAGAGCTTCGGCACCTCGGAGAGGCGGACCGGTGTGAAGTCCGCTCGCCCCTCGTTGACGGCGCCGCGGACCCCCTCGCCGATGAACATCGTGTTCACCCGGATGTGTCCGGCGAACTCGGGGTCGGCGTACGGGGTCTTCCCGAGCGTGAGGATGTGGGTGATCTCGACGTCCGTCAGCTCGGGGGCCAGCCCGATCAGGGCCTTCATGAGGACCTGCGGGACGGAGCAGTTTCCGGTCAGGTAGACGCGGTCGCCCGACTTGACCGTCCGGACGGCCTCCTCGGCGCTGACGATCCGGTCGTGGTAAGTGTGGAGCCAGCTCATCGTGCTTCGTTCGCTTCCTGTCTCAGAGGACGGGGCGGGCGTAGGAGACCCGCTTGAAGTTCCGGAGCTCGCCCGCGTGCGTCACGACGCCGGAGGCGAGGGCCGGGTCGGCCGCGACGGCGGCCTCGACGCCCTGGACGACGACGCGCTCGATCCAGGGGGCCGCGGCGTTGAGGAAGGCGTGCGTCGAGGTGCGGGCCACGACGCCGCCGAGGTTCGGGATGCAGCAGTGGACGACCCCGTCCTCCACGTAGGTCGGAGACTCGTGAGTCGTCGGCCGGGAGGTCTCCGCGCACCCCCCCTGGTCGATCGAGAGGTCGAGGAAGAGCGCCCCGGGCTTCATCTTCCGGAACATCGCGCGCGTGAAGACGACGGGGGCCCTCTCGCCGGGGACCATGACGGCGCCGACGAGGACGTCCGCGTATTCCGCCGCCCTCGCGACGTGGAACGGGTGGGCGACGACGGTCACGAGCTTCCCCGAGAGGAACTCGTCGATCCACTGGAGGCGGCCGAGGTCCTTGTCGAGGACCGTCACGTGCGCTCCCATCCCGAGGAAGGCCCGCGCGGCCGCCTCGCCGGCGACGCCCGCGCCGACGACGACGACCTCGCTCGGGGGGACGCCGGCGACGCCTCCGATGAGCTTCCCGTGGCCGCCCGCCTCGTTCTGGAGGAGCCGGGCGGCGATCTGCGCCGCCATCCGGCCGCCGATCTGGCTGAGCGGCTTGAGGACCGGGAGCGTCCCGTCCGCGAGCTGGATCTGCTCGTAGGCGATCGCGGTCACCTTCCTCTCGAGGAGCCGCTCGACCTTTCCCGGGTGGGCGGCCGCGAGGTAGAGGTAGGACATGAGCGCCTTCCCGGGCTGGAGCCAGTCGAGCTCCTGCATCGTGGGGCGGCTCACCTTCAGGACGAGGTCCGCGCGGCGCCACGCCTCCTCCGCCGAGTGGACGATCGTCGCTCCCGCCTGACGGTACTGCTCGTCGGGGAAGCCCGAGCCGTCGCCGGCCCTCGTCTCGACGAAGCACGCGTGGCCGGCGCCGCAGAGGAGTCGCACGCCGACGGGCGAGAGGCCGACGCGGTACTCGCCCGGCCGGCACTCCTTCGGGATCCCGATGTTCGTCACGCGCGCCTCACTTCAGGCCGGCGAGCTTCGCCCGGTCGACCGAGCCCCAGACCTGGCGGACGAGCTCCGGCGTGATTCCCGAACCCTCGATCTCCACGAAGTAGCGCTTGCCGACGACGACGTTCAGCTCGGCGTCGCCGCCCTCCTTCTGCCACTTCTCGATCCCGGGGTTCCCGTCCAGCGTGACCCCCTTCTCGTACCCTTCCGTCGACTCCCGCGCGAACTGCGCGGCCATCGTCACGGCGGCGTAGAGGGGGGCGTTGAACGCACCGTCCATGATCTTCACGCGCAGGCTCTGCCCCTCGCGGGAGAAGCTCCGCTCGGCCATGGAGATGGCGAACCCCATCGCGTTCGTCGTCTCGCCGCGCGGCTCGCCGTCCGCCTCCCAGCCGGAAGGGGCCGGCGGGAGGAGCTCCACGAGCTTCGAGAAGTGGATCGGCTCGACCGGCTTCATGTTCTCGGCGTCCTTCGCCGCCTGGCCGGCCTTCTCGATCGCATCCTGGAGCTGGCCCATCGCCGCGATCGGGTTCTTCGACAGCTCCTTCCCCTCCGCTTCGGGCTCCTCCTTCTTCCGGCAGCCGGCGGAGAGGACGAGGGCGCAGGCCCCCACGACGACGAGGGTTCGGGTCGCCTTCATGGTCACGGTTCCTCCTCGGCGAAGGGGGCCCGTTCCGCCCCGCCCTCGGGTGCGGCCGCCCTCCGTTTCGCGCTGCGGCGAATTCTACAGAGTGAGGCGAATCCCGCACCGGTCCGGCTCCGGTCCTCGCGACGCCCGTCCTCCCGGTGCCCTGCCGGAGCGGTCCGAGCCCTCCCGGGCGGCTCCGGACGCGAGTGGCACGCCCTTTGAGTAAGGGAAGGCCGAAAGGCAGGGGGCATGTCGCAGGACAACGTGGAGCGGATCGTCGGGAGGCTCGCGACGGACGAGGACTTCCGTCGGAGCTTTCACGAGGACCCGGCCGGCGTCGTCCGGGACCTCGTCGAGCACGGACTCGCGCTGACGCGCGCGGAGCTCGCCGCTCTCGTCACCCTCGACCCCCTCGCCTTCGACCGACTCGCCGACGCCCTCGACCCGCGCCTCCAGAAGGCGAGCCTCCGCGGCCCCGTTCCGGGCCGCCGGGCCGCCGGGGGGCGCGCGTGAACACGACCTTCGATCGTTGCCCCGGCTCCCGGACCTGGCGGAGGAGTCCCATCCCGTCCCACCTTCCACTTTTCCGCACTGTTCCGCCCACCATCCAGGTCCACACCGATCACTTCCCATCCACCTCTCTCCTGCGATAGGTCCGGGAAGCCGGGGCATCGTTCTCGACGGCGGGGTCTCGACCCCGCCGTTTCCGTCTTCGAGGCCGCCTCCGATGCCGCACGGGCCGCCCCGGCGGGCCGGCCGCCGGCGCGGCGCTCTCACCTCAGCCGCGTCTCGACCCAGCGAAGGAGGTCCACCCGTTCGGCCCAGCTCTGCGCGTCGCCGAGCTGGAGAAAGGCGTCCCTCTCGGCGCCGCCGAGCGTCGCGAGGACGCGCATCCGGGCCGCGACGTCGAAGAAGCCCGCGACGACGCGCCCCGTCGCCTCGGGCGTCGCGCGGACCGCCGACGCCGTCCCCATGAGCTCCTGCCGGAACCGCCGCCCCGTCGCCGGGGCGGCGATGTCGAAGAGCGCCGCGACGGGCCGCGTCAGGCCCGCCGCCGTCGGGCTCCCCTCGCCCCCCGCCTCCTGCGGCGGCGGGATGAAGAAGACGAGCTGCGGCGTGAGCGCTGCGAGCGTGTACCCCGCCTCCTCGAGCGCCGCGAGGGCCTCCGCGACGCGGCGAAGGATCGCGACGCGCTCGCCGAGAGTGGCCTCGGGCCGCTCGCGCCCGAGGTAGGCGTCGAGGTCGATCGCCCCCTCGAGGAGGGGGCGGACGACCCAGACGAGGAAGAGGTCGTCGCCGACCCCCTGCCGGACGAGGTCGCGGAAGCTCCCCGGGAAGAGCTCCGGGTGCCGGACGCGCACGCCGTTCAGGTCGCGGAGGAGCGCGCGGCGCTCTTCGTAGAAGGCCTCTTCGGCCTGCGCGGAGCGGAACTCGTACGGGACGCCGACGAGGCGCCGGCCGAACGGGTCGTGGAGCTCCGCGAGGGGCCGGGTCTGCCCGTCGCCCGGAGTCCGCGCCGCGAACGCCGGCTCGACGAGCCGGTAGGGGCCGACGTACTCCGCCTTCGGAGGGGCGACCTCGACGACCGTCTCGACGCGCGGCGCCGCGACGAGGCGGACCCGCTCCGCCTCCGTCGCGCCGCGGCGAAGCCCCTCGAGCGTCCGGACGACGACGGCGAGCGGCGGGCGCTCGCGCCAGTCGGTCCGGCACATCGAGAGGACGAGGCTGCGAAACGTCTCCGGGAGCGTCGCCGGGAGCGTCGCCGGAGCTTCCTCGAGCCGCTCCTTCTTCTGCACGAGCGACGTCATGCTCGTGTAGAAGGCGTCCGGGAAGCGCCCGTTCACGACGCGCAGGAGCGTCATCCCGAGCGCGTAGACGTCCTTCGAGAGGACCATCCGGCGGCACGTCTCCGGGTCCTCGGGGACGGTCTGGACGAAGTTCTCCGGCGGCATGTACGGGAGCGTGCCGTCGAGCGTGTTCGAGAGACGGTACTGGTAGAGCTGCTCGTCGACCGTCGAGACGATGTCGAAGTCGATCAGGCTCACCCGGAGGCGGGCGTCCGATCCCGCCCGCCGCTCCTCGACGCAGAAGTTCTCCGGCTTCACGTCGCCGTGGACGAGCCCGTTCCGCGCGAGGTGGAGGAGGCCGCGCGCCCCGTGCCACGCGAGGTCGAGGAGGGCGCCCCAGGTGAGGCCCCTCTCCTTGACGTAGCGAGCGAGCGTCGTCCCCGGGGCGAAGTCGAAGAGCTCGCACTTCTCGCCGTCGACGAGACCGCTCCCCCAGAACCGCTGGAGGACCGGATGCCGGTGGAGCGTCGAGAGGCGCTCGCGGACGAGCTCGTTCCGGCGCCGGCGCATCTCCTCCTCGACCGCCGACTCGGCGGGGATGAGACGCCGCACGACGAGCTCGCGCCCCGCGAGGAGGTCCGCGGAGCGGGAGACCGCGTTCATTCCCCCCTTTCCGAGCGGCTCGAGCCGTTCGAGCGGGAGGAGCGCCGGACGCCCTTCCTCCTCCGCCGAGAGGAGCGAGAAGCCCTTCGCGCGGACGGCGTCCGGGGGAAGCGGCGGGAGACCGAGGTCGGCCCGCGTCCGGTCGGCGACCTCCATCCAGGCCGTCGGCCGGGCGGCGATCTCCCGCGCCGCGACTCCGACGAGCCGGCGCGCCTCGCTCAGAGAGCGGACGCGACGTCGCCCGGCGCCCCCGGACCGGGCGCTCACGCTCAGACCTCCCAGACCCGGACGCGCCCGTCCGCCCCGGCGTTCGCGAGGAGGCGGCCGTCGGGCGAGAAGCCGAGGCCGTAGACCCCCTTGATCGGGACCTCGAGCGTCTCGAGGAGGGCCCCGTCCGACGCCGATCGGAGCTGGACCCCGAAGTCGACCGCGACCGCGAGACGGGCGCCGTCCGGCGAGAGAGCCGTCTGCAGGACGCCGGGACGCCCGACGGGCACCGCGAAGAGCTCCGCCCCGCCGTCCAGCCTGCGGAGGCGCAGCGTCCCCTCCGCGCCCGTCGTCGCGAGGAGCGTCCCGTCCGCCGAGAGCGACATCGACGCGACGGCCGTCCGGTGCCCACCGTACTCCCCCGTCTTCGCCTTCCCCTTCACGTCGACCCGGTGCACCCGCTCCGTCCCCGCGACGAGGAGCACCGCCCCGTCCGACGTGAAGGCGAGCGAGAAGAGCCGCCGGTCGAGGAGCGGCAGCGTCGCGACCTCGTCGTAGTTCGCGTCCCAGAGGACCGCGCGCGCCTTCGCCGAGATCGTCGCGAAGCCTCCTGCCGGCGAGACCGCGGCCGCGACCTGCCCTTCGAGGAGGTCGAGCTCGCGCCCGCCCGGGAAGGACCAGATCCGGGCCGTCCCGTCGGACGAGCCGCTCGCGAGGGTCCGGCCGTCCGGCGAGAAGGAGAGGGTGTTCACGCATGCTGCGTGTCCCTCGAAGGCCCCGTCCGGCTCGAAGGAGGGGACCTTCCAGAGGCGGATCGCGCCGTCCTGGCCGCAGGTGACGAGCGTCTCTCCGTCGGGGGTGAATAGCGCGCGCTGCGCGTGCTTGCCGTGAGCCTCGAGTACCGCGACCGGCTGAGCCATCGTCGTCCTCCCGCTCCTTCCCCGTTTGCTCGAGCTTACGCGCGGCGCGGCCGCTCGGGAACGCCCCGGTGCCCGACTTACCCGCCCCTGGACGCTCGGCGCGAGCCGGGCCGCCCGACGCACGGCCGGGTTCCGTCGGCGGTTCCTCTCCCCTTACCATCCAGACCGTGCCATCCGAGACCGTCAGAACCGTCTGCAACCGGGACTGCCCCGACGCCTGCGGCCTCCTCGCCACCGTCGAGGACGGCCGCCTCGTCCGGCTCGCCGGCGACCCCGCCCACCCGGTCACGCGGGGCTTCCTCTGCTCGAGGACGTCGCAGTTCCCCGTTCGCCACTCCTCCCCCGATCGGCTCACGGCGCCGCTCCTCAGGGAGGGCGGCAGCTTCCGTCCCGTCTCCTGGGAGGAGGCGGTCTCCTTCGCGGCAGAGCGCCTCCTCGCGGTCCGCGCCGAGTCGGGGCCCGCGGCGATCCTCCACTACCGCTCCGGCGGCTCGCTCGGGATGGTCAAGAGCGTCGTCGACCTCTTCTTCGAGCTCCTCGGGCCGGTCACCGTGAAGCGGGGCGACGTCTGCTCCGGCGCCGGCGACGCCGCCCAGGAAGCCGACTTCGGCGACGAGGAGTCGCACGACCTCTTCGACCTCGCGAGCTCGAGGGGGATCGTCCTGTGGGGGAAGAACCCCTTCGTCTCGAACGTCCACCTCCTCCCGTTCCTGAAGGAGGCGAAGGCCCGCGGCGCGCGGATCGTCCTCGTCGACCCCGTGCGGCACAAGACCGCTTCCCTGGCGGACGCGTTCCTCGCGCCGCGCCCCGGCGGGGACCTCGCCCTCGCCCTCGCCGTCGCCGCGCTCCTCTTCGAGACCGGCCGCGTCGCCCCCGGCGCCGCGTCGTCCTGCGAGGGGTTCGAGGCGTTCCGGGCCCTCGCTCTCTCGAAGGGGTCCGGCGGCTGGGCGCGCGAGGCGGACGTCGCCGGGGACGCCGTCGAGCTCCTCGCCTCCGTCCTCTCCGACCGCCCCTGCAACGTCCAGATCGGCTGGGGGATGGGCCGGAGGACGAACGGGTCCGCGATCGTCCGGGCGATCGACGCGCTCGCGGCTCTCACGGGGAACCTCGGGGTCCCCGGCGGCGGAGCCAGCTTCTACTTCAAGCGGCGCGGCGCCTTCGACACCACCTTCCTCCGGAAGTCGCCGCCGCGGACGCTCTCCGAGCCGCTCCTCGGCCGCGAGATCCTCGAGGCGAAGGAGCCCCCCGTCCGCGCCGTCTGGGTCACGGCCGGAAACCCCGTCGCGATGCTCCCCGACGCGACCGCCGTCGCCCGCGCCCTCGAGACGCGCGACCTCGTCGTCGTCGTCGACTCCTTCCTGACCGACACGGCGCGGCGGGCGCACCTCGTCCTGCCGACGACGACCCTCGTCGAGGACGACGACCTGATGGGCGCCTACGGCAACCACTGGCTCGGCGCCTCGGTCCCCGCCGTCGCCCGGCCGGCCGGCGTGAGGAGCGACCTCGAGATCGTCCAGCTCCTCGCGGCGGAGGTCGACCGGAGGACCGGCGCCGGTGCGGAAAGCCTCGCGCCGAAGCTCGCCGGCAGCGCGCGCGAGTGGAAGCGCCGGATCCTCCGGCGGGTCGAGCCCCTCGGCGTGACGGTCGAGCGCCTCGAGCGGGAGTCGGTGAGGAACCCGCTCGCCCCGACGGTCCTCTTCGAGGGGAGCCGGTTCCCGACGCCGAGCGGGAAGATGAGGCTCCTGACGGAGCTGCCGGCGCCGCTCGAGGAGGAGCCGGGATTCCCGCTCTGGCTCTTCTCGAGCTCGACGGAGCGGTCGCAGTGCTCGCAGTGGTCGGGGACGCCCCCGGAGGTCCTCGAGGCGACGTGCCACCCCGACGCCGCCCCCGGCCTCGCCGACGGCGCCGAGGTCTTCGTCGAGAGCGCGATCGGCCGCCTCCGCGCCCGCCTGCGGCTGGACGCGACCCAGCGCCGCGACGTCCTGATCGTGCCGAAAGGGGGGCACCTCGACTCCGGCACCAGCGCGAACGCCCTCGTCCGCGCCCGGCTCACCGACGCCGGAGAGGGGGCCGCCTACCTCGACTGCCGCGTGAGGGTCCGCCCCGCGTGACCGCGCCCGCGCTCCCCGGACCGCTCGACCCCTCCCGCGCGGCGCTCCTCGCGGCGCTCCTCGCGCACGACCCCGCCGACGAGGCCGAGGCGCGCGACCGCGGGGAGATGCTCGCCCTCGTCGCGTCCGAGCCCGCCTGCTTCGCGCGGACGACGTACGCCCCGGGCCACTTCACCGGGAGCCTCTTCGTCCTCTCCGCGGACGACGGCCGCGTCCTCCTCCACCACCACAGGCGACTCGGCCGCTGGCTCCAGATGGGAGGGCACGACGAGGGAGAGTCCGACCCCGCCGCGACCGCCCTCCGCGAAGGGAGGGAAGAGTCCGGCCTGACGGACCTCGAGCTCCTCTCCCCGAAAATCCTCGACCTCGACGTCCATCCGATCCCGGCCGGGAAGGGGGAGCCGCCCCACGCCCACTTCGACGTCCGCTACGCGGGCCTCACACGCTCCGCCTCCGCGGCGCGGGCCGACGGGGCCGAGTCACTCGGGCTCGAGTGGCTTTCCCTCGGCGAGGCCGCCCGGAGGATGGGAGAGCCGGGCGCCTTCCGCGCCCTCGCGAAGGCCGCCCGGCTCCTCGGCGTCCCGTTCTGAGGCGCGGCGCTACATCATCCGGTCACCGGGCCGGTCGACGGCCGCGTCGAGCATCTCCGCCTTCGCGTAGAGGCCGTCGATGACGTCCTTGTACTTCTCCGCGACGACCCGCCGCTTCACCTTGAGCGTCGGCGTCAGCTCGCCCCCCTCGATCGAGAAGTCCGTCGTGAGGAGCGCGAAGTCCTTGATCCGCTTCTCCGAGGGCTCGTCCCCGTTCACGATGTCGATCGCCTGCTGGAAGAGCGCCCGGACCTTCGGGCTCCGGATCAGCTCGACGTGGCTCCGGAACTCCACGCCGTTCGCCGAGGCCCAGGCGTCGAGCCGCTCGAAGTTCGGCACGAGGAGCGCCGAGAGGAACTTCTGCCGGTCGCCGATGAGGACCGCGCTCGAGACGAAGCGGATCTGCTTGAGCGCCTCCTCGATCGGCGCGGGCGCGATGTTCTTCCCGTAGGCGTTGATGATGAGCTCCTTCTTCCGGTCCGTGAGCGTCAGGAACCCCTCGCGGTCCACGACGCCGACGTCCCCGGTCCGGAACCACCCCTCCGCGTCGAACACCGCCTTCGTCTCCTCCGGCTTGTTCCAGTAGCCCCGCATGACGTTCGGCCCCTTCGCGAGGACCTCCCCGTCCTCGCCGATCCGGAGCGTCACTCCCGGGATCGCCTTCCCGACCGATCCGAGCTTCCAGGAGCCCGGCCGGTTGCAGGTGAGGACGGGGCTCGTCTCCGTAAGGCCGTAGCCTTCGTAGACCTCGACCCCGGCCCCCCAGAAGAACTCGGCGACCTCCTTCGAGAGCGGCGCCCCGCCCGAGAGGCAGAACCGGAACCGCCCGCCGAGGCGCGCGCGGATCTTCGAGAAGACGAGACGGTCGGCGATCCGGTACCTCAGCGCGAGGCCGGCCGGCACCGGCTTCCCCTTCGCGAGGAACGCGAGGCGCTCCTTGCCGGCCCCGACGGCCCACGCGAAGATCCGCTGCTTCGTCGCGGACTGGCTCTCGAGGTTCTGGTGGATCCGCGCGTGGATCTTGTCGTAGACGCGCGGCACCGAGCCGAAGCAGTGCGGCCGGACCTCTCCGAAGTTGTCCGCGAGCTTCTCGATCGACTCCGCGTACGCGATCGTCGCGGCGCGCGAGAAGTAGACGTAGTCGATCATCCGCTCGAAGACGTGCGCGAGCGGCAGGAAGGAGAGCCCGACCGTCGCGGCGTCGAGGTCGAAGAAGGTCGAGCACGTGGAGACGTTCGAGACGAAGTTCCCGTGAGAGAGGACGCCCCCCTTCGGCGCTCCCGTCGTCCCCGAGGTGTAGATGACCGTCGCGTGCGACTCCGGCGTCACGTTCGCGACGCGCTCGTCCCAGGCCCGGGGGCTCCGCTTCAGCTCCTCCTCGCCGCGGCGGACGACCGTCTCGAACGAGAGGACGCCGTCCGCGTTCGGAACGGGCCCCTCGACGACGACGACGTGCGTCAGCGAGGGGCACCGGCCGCGCGCCTCCATCGCCTTGGCGAGCTCCTTCTCGTTCGAGACGACGAGGACCTTCGCCGTGCAGTCGCGCAGGATGTACTCGACCTGTGGGGCGAGGTAGGTCGTGTAGATCGGCACCGTGATCGCGCCGATCCCGAGCGTCCCGAAGTCCGCCATCGCCCACTCGGGCCGGTTCTCGGAGAGGATCGCGACCCGGTCGTCGTGGTCCACGCCGAGCGTCGTCAGGCCGATCCCGAAGGCGCGGGTCCGCCGCCCGAACTCCTGCGCCGGGACCGGCGTCCAGGCGCCGTTCACCTTCGAGACGAGCAGGTCCGGCTTGCCGCTCTCGGCGGCGTGCCGGAAGTAGTCGAGGAGCGTCCGCGCCGGAAGGGCGTTTGCCATCGTATTGCCTCCGCGCGCGGATTATCGACAGGCGCGGCGCGCAATCGCGAATGCGCGTAAACGCGCCGGCCTCCTCCCGGCGGACCCGGGCCGTCTCAGAGGGGCTGGAGCGTCACCGAGAGGACGTCGCGGCACCCCTCGGCGAGCCTCGCGAGGAGGCCTCGCGTCGGCTCCGCGTCGAGCTGGATCCGCGCGCTCGCGGCCTCCGCCCCCTCGAAGACGACGTTCTCCGTCCTCTGGACGTTGATCCCCGCCTCCCGGAGGACGCCGAAGACGTGCGCGAGGACGCCGACGCGGTCCCGGTGCCGCACCGTGAGGAGCCAGCGGGCCGGAGAACGCCCGCAGAGGTTCACCGCGTTCGGGACGTCGCCCGTCGCCTTGAAGGCCGCGACGATCCTCACGACCTCCGCCGCGATCGCGTTCTGGGCCTGCTCCGTCGAGGCGCCGACGTGGTGGGTCCCGACGACCCCCGGGAGACGCCCGACCTCGTCCGCGAAGGCCCCCGTCCCTCCGGACGGCTCCTGCTCGAAGACGTCGAGCCCCGCGCGAATTCCCTTCGAGGCGATCGCGGCCTTCAGCGCCGCGGCGTTCACGACCTCGCCGCGGCTCGTGTTCACGAAGAGCGAGCCCGGCCGCATCGCGTCGAAGAACGCCCCGCCGAGGACGCCGCGCGTCTCCTTCGTGAGCGCGAGGTGGACCGAGACGACGTCCGAGCGGGAGGCGAGGTCGAGGAGCGACGACGCCCTCGCGACGCCGGACTCCGAGGCCCGCTCCGCCGAGAGCGACGGGCCGAAGGCGACGACCCGCATCCCGAACGCGAGGCCGCGCCGGGCGACCTCCTGCCCGATCGCGCCGAAGCCCGCGACGCCGAGCGTCCGCCCGGCGAGGCCGCGGGCCTTCGCGTAGCCGGCCTTGTTCCAGAGGCCCGCCTTCAGGTCGGCCGTCTGCTCGGGGATCCGGCGGTCGAGCGCGAGGACGAGCCCCCAGGCGAGCTCGGCGACCGCGACGGCGTTCTTCCCGGGGCAGTTCGAGACGGCCACGGCGCGGGCCGAGGCGGCCTCGAGGTCGATCGTGTTCACCCCCGCCCCCGCCCGGACGACGAGCGAGAGGCTCCGCCCCTGCTCCATCTCGGCCGCGGTCACCCTCGTCGACCTCACGACGAGGACGTCCGCGCCGGTGTCCCTCAGGCGCCAGCCGAGCGACTCGCCCTCGAGCTTCGGCTCGTAGTAGACCTCGCAGCCGAGGGCGCGAAGCCCGTCGAGCCCGGAGTCCTCGAACGTGTCGGCGACGAGTACGCGCATCGGAGACCTCCCTCGCCTCCCCGGTGGGCCGTCGTGGCGGGGCCCGCGGCCCCGCCGTCTCAGAACCTGTGGACGAAGAGCCCGGACCTCAGCTTCGGCTCGAACCAGGTCGACTTCGGCGGCATCGTCTCGCCGGCGTCGGCGATCGCCATCAGCTCCGCCACGGTCGTCGGGAACATCGAGAACGCCACGGCGCACTCCCCGGAGTCGACCCGCCTCTCGAGCTCCGCCGTCCCGCGGATCCCCCCGACGAAGTCGATCCTCTTGTCCGTCCGCGGGTCGCGGATGCCGAGGAGCGGGTCGAGGAGCCGCTCCTGGAGGATCGAGACGTCGAGCGAGCGGATCGGGTCGTCCGCCGGGACCGGCTCCTTCGGCGCGAGGCCGTACCAGCGCCCGCCGAGGTACATCCTTACCTCGCCCTTGCCGGCCGGCTCCGCCGTCGCCGGAGCGGAGAGAGCGAAGGCCTTCCCGACCTCGGCGAGGAACGCCTCGGGCGTCCGGCCGAGCAGGTCCTTCACGAGACGGTTGTACGGGAGGATCCGGAGCTCGCGGTCCGGGAAGATCGCGGCCGGGAACCAGCGGACCGGGTGGTCGGGCGCGAGCGGCCCCTTCTCCGCGAGGGCCGCGCAGGCGCGGGAGGCGGACTTCGAGCGGTGATGGCCGTCCGCGACGTAGAGGACCGGGATCGCCGCGAACGCCTCGACGAAGAACCCGACGTCGCCGTCCGGGACGGTCCAGAGCGCGTGTCCGACGCCGTCGACCGCCTCGAAGTCGATCTCGGGCGGCGCGGACGTGATCTTCGCGACGCGCGCGTCGACCGCCTCCGTCGCCCGGTAGGTCAGGAAGACCGGCTCGGCGTGCGCGGACTGGACGACGAGGTGCTTCGTCCGGTCGTCCTCCTTGTCCTTCCTCGTCTTCTCGTGCTTCTTGATGACGTCCGCGTCGTAGTCGTCGACGGAGCAGGCGGCGACGAGCCCGTCCTGCCTCCGGCCCCTCCACGTCTGGCGGTAGACGAGAAGGCGCGGGGTCGGGTCGGGAACGAGCGTCCCGTCCGACTCGAAGCGGTCGAGGTTCTCGCGCCCCTTCGCGTAGACCTCCTCGGAGTAGAGGGAGGTCCCCTCCGGAAGGTCGATCTCGGGACGGCAGACGTGGAGGAAGGAGACGGGATTGCCCTCGGCGAGAGCGCGGGCCTCCTTCGTGTCGATGACGTCGTAGGGGACGGAAGCCACCTCCCGGGCGCGCGCCGGCGAGGGGCGGGAAGAGCGGAACGGGCGGATCTGCGCCATACGGCGAAGAGCTTAGCAGGGGGGAGGCGCGTGCTACCCTCCCGCCCTCCGAGGGGTTGTAGGAGAATCGAACCGGATGAAGCTCTACGTCGGAAACCTGCCGTACGCGGTCGACGACTCCCGGCTGCGCGAGCTCTTCGGGATCTTCGGCGCGCCCCTCTCGACGACCGTCGTCGTCGACCGGGCGACGGGCCGTTCGAAGGGCTACGGGTTCGTCGAGATGTCCGACGGCGACGCCCTGAAGGCGATCGCAGGGCTCAACCGGACCCAGCTCGACGGCCGTACGATCTGGGTCAACGAAGCCCGGACCCGGAGCTGAAATCCGGGGCGGGCCGGGAGGCCCGCTCGATGAGACTCATCCCCCTCGCGCTCCCGCTCCTCGCGCTCCTCGCCGCGGGCGCGACGTCCGCGCCGGATGCGGACGACGTCGTCCTGGAGGGGGGACGCGTCGTCGACGGGACCGGCGCGCCCGCCTTCGTCGCGGACGTCGCGATCCGCGGCGAGAGGATCTCCGCGGTAGGGCCGCTCCCCGAGGCCCGAAAGGCCCTCGCCCGCCGAAGGATCGACGCCCGCGGCCTCGTCGTCGCCCCGGGATTCGTCGACCTCCTCGGTCAGTCCGAGTACAACGTCCTCGTCGACGGCCGGGCCCTCTCCAAGGTGACGCAGGGGATCACGACCGAGGTGACCGGCGAGGGGAGCTCGATCGCCCCGCTGAACGACCGGATGATCGCGGACGGGGAGGACGTCTGGCGGCGCTTCGGCGTCCGGCCCGACTGGACCACGCTCGCCGGCTACTTCTCGCGCTTCGCGAAGACCCCTCCCACGATCAACGTCGCGACGTTCGTCGGCCTCGGGGGCCTCCGCGACCTCGTCATGGGGAAGGGGGACCGGAGGCCGACGACGGCCGAGACGGAGGCGATGGCGCGCGAGGTCGAGAGGGCGATGGACGAGGGGGCCCTCGGCGTCTCCGCCTCCCTCCAGTACGTCCCCGACCTCTACTTCACGACGGACGAGCTCGTCTCCCTCGCGAGGGTCGCCGCCCGCCGCGGCGGCGTCTTCTTCGTCCACCAGCGGTCGGAAAGCGACCGCGTCATCGAGTCGCTCGAGGAGGTCTTCCGGATCGCGCGGGAGGCGTCGATCCCGACGGACGTCTGGCACCTGAAGACGGGCGGCGCGAGGAACCACGGGAAGATGAGGGAGGTCCTCGCGCGCCTCGAGGCGGCGCGCGCGGCGGGGCTCGACGTCGCCGCGAACCAGTACCCGTGGAGCGCCTCCTCGAACGGCCTCGACGCCTGCCTCCCGCCCTGGGTCCGCGAGGGGGGACGCGAGAAGCTCCTCGGGCGCCTCCGCGACCCGGCCCTGCGCGAGCGGGCGAAGGCCGACATGGCGCGGGAGGACGGCGGCTGGGAGAACCAGTGGCTCGGCGCCTCGGCCGGCGTCGGCGTCCTCGTCTCCTCCGTCGTCGACCCCGCCCTCTCGCGCTACGCCGGGAGGCGGATCGCCGAGATCGCCGCCGCCGAGGGGAAAGACCCCCGCGACGCGCTCATCGACCTCGTCCTCGCGGACCGCGCGAACGCGAACGGCATCCACTTCACGATGAGCGAGGCCGACGTGCGACTGGCCCTCGCCCACCGCCTCGTCGCCTTCTGCACGGACTCCGGCGCGGTCGCCGCCGACGGCGTCTGGGCCGGCCAGCGCACCCATCCCCGCGCCTGGGGCTCCGCGACGCGGATCCTCGGGACGTACGTCCGCGAGGAGCGGATCCTCCCGCTCGAGGAGGCGGTGAGGAAGATGACCTCGCTCCCGGCCGCGCGGGCCCGGCTCTCCGACCGCGGCGTCCTCCGCCCCGGCCTCGCGGCGGACGTCACGGTCTTCGACCCCGTCTCGGTCCGCGCCGTCTCGACCTGGGAGGACCCGATGCGCGCCTCGGACGGGATCCGCTTCGTCCTCGTGAACGGGAGGCTCGTCCTCGACGGCGGGACGCTCACCACGGAACGGCCCGGCCGGATCCTGAAGGGGCCCTCGGCCCGCGGCTGAGGCGGGCCGCTCCGACGCCGAGCGTCGCGTCGGATTCCGGCGGCGCCGACGCTCCCGCCGCCGGCCTCAGCGGCCGCCCGCGCCCCGGACGAGGTCGAGCGGCGACGGGCCTCGCTCCGGCCGCTCGTCCGGCGCCTCGTCCTCCCCCGCGTCCGGGAAGAGCCCAACGCCGATCCCGGCCTGCCGCTCCACCATTTCCGCGTAGCGCCCCCCGGCCGCCATCAGCTCGGCGTGCCTCCCGCGCTCGACGATCGCCCCGGACTCGACGACGAGGATCTGGTCGGCCCTCCGGATCGTCGAGAGGCGGTGCGCGATGACGAACGTCGTCCGCCCCTTCAGCAGCGCGGCGAGCCCCTCCTGGATCAGCGTCTCCGACTCCGTGTCGAGGCTCGAGGTCGCCTCGTCCAGGATCAGGATCCTCGGGTCGGCGAGGAGCGCCCGGGCGATCGAGACGCGCTGGCGCTGCCCGCCCGAGAGCTTCACGCCGCGCTCCCCGACGACCGTCTCGTACCCCTTCTCGAAGCCCTCCGCGAACTCGTCGACACGCGCGACGCGGCACGCGGCGATCACCTCGGCCTCCGTCGCGGACGGGCGCGAGAAGGCGACGTTCTCGCGGATCGTCCCGTCGAAGAGGAACGCCTCCTGGAGGACGACGCCGAGCTGCGAGCGGTGGCTCGGGAGCCGGACCTTCGAGAGGTCGACGCCGTCCACGAGGACGCGCCCGGAGTTGGGCGCGTGGAACGCCGCGACGAGGCCGATGACCGTCGACTTCCCCGAGCCGGACGGCCCGACGAGCGCCGTCACGCTCCCCGGCGCGGCGCGAAACGAGATCCCGTGGAGGACCTCCTTCCCTTCCGCGTACGAGAAGCGGACCTCCTCGAAGGCGACCTCGCCCCGGAGCGGCGGGAGGTCTACCGTCCGGCGCGGGTCGACGTCCTCGCGCGCCTCGGCGAGGACCTCCTTCGTCCGCTCGAGGCCGGCGAGCGCCTCGGTGAGCTGCGAGCCGACGGCGACGACCTGGAAGACGGGCGCGACGAGGAAGCCGAGGAGGACCGTGTAGGCGAAGAGCCCGCCGACCGTCAGTGTCCCGGCGAGGATCTGGCGCGTCCCGATCCACATCACGACGACGCCGATTCCCCCGAGGAGGACCCTCGAGCCGACCGAGAGAAGCGACATCCCCGTGATCGACCGGAGGACGTTCGCGAGGAGGCGCGAGACCCCTTCGGAGAAGACGGCCTCCTCGCGCTCCTCGCCATGGTAGCCCTTCACGACCCGGATCCCCGCGAACGTCTCGGTGAGGCGGCCCGAGACCTCGCCGTAGATCTTCGACCGCTCGCGGAAGACCGGGCGGAGGGCGCCGAACGCGATCGCCATCCCCGCCGCGGAGGCGACGAGGAAGACGAGCGTGAGCCCGGTGAGCGTCGGGCTGAGGCTCGCCATGACCACGAGGGCGAGCGCCGCCGTGACGAGCCCGCCCGCGAGCTCGACGACGCCGGTGCCGACGAGGTTCCGGATCCCCTCGACGTCGTTCATGACGCGCGAGACGAGGTTCCCCGTCTTCTGCCCGTCGAAGTAGGCGACGGGGAGCCGGGTCACGTGGGCCTGCATCGTCCGCCGCAGGTCGGCGATGAGCCGCTGGGCTCCCTTCGAGAGGAGCTGCGAGAGGGCGTACGACGTCGCGGCCTGGACGAGCGTCGCCGCTCCGACGGCGGCGAGGATCGGCGCGAGGAGGTCCGCCCGCGACTTCCCGACGACGTCGTCGATCAGGAACTTCGTCGAGGCCGGGAGGACGAGCCCCGCGGCGCGCCCGACCGCCATCAGGACGAAGCCCGCCGCGAGGAGGCCTCCGCGCGGCCGCACGAGGGCGAGGAGGTCGGGAAGGAGGGCCCGGAGGCGCTCGCCCTTCGGTTTCTTCGGCTTCGCGCCCTCCCCCGGATCCGTCATCCGGGGAGGAGCTCCTCCTCGGTCTCGTCGACGGCGACGTCGCGCGCCGAGAGGTCCGCCAGGAAGCGGCCGTAGAGGGCGTCGTCGCCCGCGAGGAGCTCCGGCGGGAAGATTCCCGGCTTGCCGAAGGCCCCCTCGAGGAGGAGGCGGGCCGCGGTCGCGCACGGGAAACCCGTCGTCCGCGCCATCGACGTCTCCCCCGTCCGCGGGTCGGTCCGGTCGAAGAGCTCGAACGTCCGGCGAACGCGCCGGCCGCCGTGGCGCCCTTCGCAGACGACGCGGAGGAACGTCAGCTCCTCCTCGCCCTCCGGCCGCCGCCAGGCGTGGAAGAGGAGCGCCTCGGTCAGGCGGCGCGGCACGACGGGAATGCCGTCGACGGAAATCGGCTCGCCCGAGAAGAACCCGGTCTCGCGGAGCATCCGCATCCGGTCCGCGTGCCCGGGGTACCGGAGCGTCTTCTCGGAGAGGTTGCGCGCCTTGACGGTGGAAAGGAGCGTCCTCAGGCCGTCCGTGTAGAACGCCTCGACCGTCCCGACTCCCGGAACGTCGAGAGGCTCGACTCCGGAGAGCGCCGGGCGGACGACGACCTCGCCCCCCTCGACGCAGCGGGTCGGGCGGACGTACTCCTCGATGACGTCCGTCGGCGAGAAGACGGAGCGGTACTCGAACGGCCAGCGCCGCTCGGAAGGCAGTCCGCCGACGTAGATCCTCACGTCGTCGAGGGAGTCGAGGAGCGCCGCCGCGCGCCCGACGGCCATCCCGGAGAGGCCGGGCGAGACGCCGCAGTCGACGATCGCGGGGACTCCCTTCGCGAGGGCGACGGGCTTCAGCTCGAACGGGTCCTCGGGCGAGAAGGAGATGTCCGCCACGGGCCTGCCGGCCTCGACGACGGTCCGGACGGTCCGCGCGCCGAGGAACCCGGGGACGGCGCCGACGACGACGTCGGCCTTCGCCGCGATCCGGGCGACCTCGGAGCCGTCCGCGAGGTCCGCGCGCTCCGTCGCGAGGTTCGGGACCCCCGCGAGGCGCGCGAGGGCGTGCTCGCTCCGGTCGACGGAGAGGACGGCCCAGCGGCCGTCGGCGGCGAGGTCCTTGGCGACGAGCGAGCCGACGAGGCCCGCTCCGAGGACGGCGACGTTCTTCATGCGGCGATTATCCGCCGCGCGGCGCGGCGCCCGACGCCCACCCCCGGCGGACCCGATCAAGGCGCGCTGTCATGGCGCGCTTGACATGCCCCGACCCCGTCCCTACGCTCGCGCGCCATGCTGCGGGGTCCTCACGTGCAGCGCCTCGGGCGCGGGCTTCTCGCCGCCGGCCGCATGGCCGCGGTCGCCCTGGTGCTCACGGCGCTCCTTAACGTCGCGGCGCCGCACAGTCACGGCTCCTCCGTCGAGGAGCGGCATTGTCCCGCTTGCCAGGTCTCGCGCCTCGACGGGACAGGGCTGCCCGAGCGGGACGCGGTCGCCGTCCTGCCGCCCGCGGGAACGGAGCCCGCGAACGCGGCTCCCTCCGTCGACCTCGCGCCCCGCGAGGCCCACGACCCGGCATCCGCCTCCCGCGGCCCCCCTTCGTCCTCTCCTGCCGAGCCGTCCTGATCCGCTCGACCTCCGCCCCCGAAGGGCGGAGACGGCGCCCGGGCCGCACCGGCGGCGAGCGCCCCACGGAGAGACCCGATGAAGACCCCGCTCGCGGGCGCGATCGCGATCGCGCTCGCTTTCGCCCTTCCGGTTCCGGCCCTCGCCCAGGCCGGCCCGGATCCCCGGACCCTCGAAGAGAAGGTCCGAGCGCTGGAGGCCCGCCTGGCCGAGTCCGAGACGGCGCTCGAAGCGCTGAAGGCGGCCGTCGCCGGATCGCCCTCCTCTTCTTCGAACGACGACCTGAAGACGCGCGTCGACGCGCTCGAAAAGGAGCAGGCCGCGGCGCGGGCCGCCCTCGCCGAGCTCCGCGCCGCCTCGGCGCGGAAGGAGCCCGGCCCCGTCGAGCCGACCGGACTCGTCCCGAAGAGCTTCCCGCTCTTCGGCACCTCCGGTCAGGTCTCCTCCGGCACCTCGTTCAATCCCTCGATCTCGGTCATCCCCGACGTCGTCTTCTCCCGCGACGACGTGAAGGGGGCGGCCGGCGAGAGCCTCGAGGAGGCCGACGGCTTCCACGGCGCGCACGCGGAGGAAGGGCACGGCCACGCGCACGGCGGGCTCTCCCAGGGCTTCAACCTCCGCGAGACCGAGCTCGCGTTCTCGGCCTCCGTCGACGCCTACTTCGACGTCCAGGCGCTCTTCGCCGTGAGCGAGGAGGGGATCGAGGCGGAGGAGGTCACCTTCCAGACCCGCCGCCTCCCCTGGGGCCTCCAGCTCAAGGGGGGGAAGTTCCTGAGCGGGATCGGCTACGCGAACGCGCACCACCCCCACCAGTGGGACTTCGTCGACCAGAACCTCGCCTACGAGCTCCTCCTCGGCGGGCACGGCCTGAACGAGAAGGGGGTCCAGCTGACCTGGGTCCCGAAGCTCCCCTTCTACCTGAAGCTCGGGACGGAGCTCCTCCAGGGTGAGAACGAGAAGCTCGCGAGCCAGCTCGGCGACCTGGAGCTTCCGGGCCTCGTCGGGGACGACGCGCCGCGCGTCCTCACCGCGAAGAGCGGCCCGCGCCTCTTCACGGGGTTCGTGAAGTTCGGGCCCGACCTCGGCTACTCGAGCGCGCTCCAGCTCGGCCTCTCCTTCGCGTCGAGCCGGAGCCACCAGGAGGTTCACGACGAGGACGCCGACGGGCTGCCCGAAGAGGTCCTCGACGGCACGGCGACGCTCTGGGGCCTCGACGTCGTCTGGAAATACGACTCGCCGCGCCCCCTGGGCGCCGGCGACCTCGTCCTGCAGGCGGAGTACCTCGCGCGCAAGCGGGACCTCGACGTCCTCGGCACGCAGGACGCCGCCGTCTTCCGCCAGGACGGCGCCTACCTCCAGGCCGTCTACGGTGTCCTTCCCCGCCTCCAGCTCGGAGCCCGCTGGGACGTCGCCGGCCTGACGAACGAGCGGGTCCGGGGCGGCGTGAAGACCGGGTTCGACTCCTCGAGCCGCTTCACGGCGGCGCTCACGTTCAATCCGACCGAGTTCTCGCGCGTCCGCGCGCAGTACGAGCACGCCTCGATCCGCGTCGACGGGGAGAAGGAGAGGTGGGGACGGTTCCTTCTCCAGATTCAGCTCTCTCTCGGCGCCCACGGCGCGCACACCTTCTGAGGAGGGAAACGTGAAGAAGTCGATCCTGGCCTTCGCCCTCCTCGCGGCCGCCGCTCCCGCCCTCGCCGCTGTGAACGTCGTCGCGTCGACCTCGAGCATGGGGGTCCTCGCGACGGCCGTCGGCGGCGACGCCGTGAAGGTGACGGTCCTCGCCCCGCCCGACCGCGACGTCCACGTCCTGCAGGCGCGCCCGAGCATGATGGTCGCCCTCCGGCGGGCCGACCTCCTCGTCGCCGTCGGCGCGGAGCTGGAGGTCGGCTGGCTGCCCGCCGCCCTGAACGGGGCCGGAAACGCGAAGATCCTCCCCGGCGCTCCCGGCTACTTCGAGGCGGCCGCGCAGGTCCCGCTCCTCGAGACGGGCGAGGCGGCCGACCGCTCGCAGGGCGACGTCCACCCGATGGGGAACCCCCACATCTACCTCGACCCCGTCCGGATGGCGAAGGTCGCCGAGGCGCTCGCCGGACGGCTCGCCTCGCTCGACGCTCCGAACGCCGCTCGCTACCGCGCCGGCGCCGCCGTGTTCCGTGCGGCCGTCGAGGCGCGCCTCCCCGGATGGAAGGCGAAGGCGGCCGGAGCGAAGGGGCTCCTCCTCTTTCACAAGGACGTCAACTACCTCGCCGCGCTCCTCGGCGTGCCGATCCTCGGCTACGTCGAGCCGCTGCCGGGGATCCCGCCGACCGCCTCCCACCTTCGGGAGCTGACGGGTCGCTTCAGGGGGCAGAAGGGGGTCATCCTCTACACCGACTTCCAGCCCGGCCAGGGGCCGGAGTTCCTCTCCCGTAACCTCGGCTGGCCGAAGGTGAGGCTCCCGCTCGAGCCGCCCGTGGGCGCCACCACGGAGGCGTACCTCGCGCACGTCGACCGCTGGGTGGAAGGAGTAGCCTCGGGAAAGTGAGCGCCGAACCGATCCTCTCCTACCGGGAGGTCGTCGCGGGCTACGCGAAACCCGTCGTCGGCCCCGTCTCCTTCGACCTCGGCCCCGGCGACGTCCTCGGCCTCGTCGGACCGAACGGCTGCGGCAAGTCGACCCTCATCGGGGCGCTGACGGGCACGTCGAAGGTCCTCTCGGGCGAGGTCGTCCGCAAGCCGGGGACGACGATCGCCTACCAGCGCCAACGCCCCGTCCGGGAGACGGACGTCCCCCTGCGCGCCGACGAGCTCCTCCGGCTCACCGCCGCGACGGCCGAGCCGCCCCCCTCCCTCCGGCCGCTCCTGAAGACCCGCGTCGACCGGCTCTCGGGCGGGCAGTTCCAGCTCCTGACGGTCTGGGCCTGCCTCGGCGGCGACGCCCGCCTCGTCATCCTCGACGAGCCGACGAACAACATGGACCCCGCCGCCGTCGCCGCGCTCTCCGAGCTCCTCCTTTCCTCCCGCGGAGACCGCGCGGTCCTCGTCGTCACGCACGACGCCCGCTTCTTCACCGGGGTCCCGGCCCGCGTCCTGGAGGTGGGCCGGTGACGTTCGCGCAGGTCTTCGACCCCCTCTTCCGCGTCCCCCTCGCGAACGGCTTCCTCCTCGCTCTCGTCCTGCCTCTCCTCGGCGCCTACGTGAGGCTTCGGAACGAGTGGCTCGCCGCTCTCGGCCTCGCGCAGGTGACCGCGGCGGGCGGGGTGATGGCGATCCTCGTCGGCGTCCACCCTCTCGCCGGGTCGCTCGGCGCGGCCGTCGTCGCCGCCGCGCTCAAGGGGCGGACGGAGCGGTCGGGGAACGACGTCTACGCCGTCCTCCTCTTCTTCGGCTGGAGCGCCGCGCTCCTCGGCGCGGCGAACAGCACGCGCGGCGAGGAGCTCTCGCATTCCCTCCTCGAGGGGCAGCTCTACTTCACGACCTGGGCGAACCTCGGCGCGGCCCTCGCCCTCGTCACGGTCGTCGCGACGGCAGGGACCTGGCTCTCGAAGCGGCTCCTCCTCGAACACTTCTTCCCGGAGAGCCTGGCTGCGAACGGGGCCTCCCCCTGGAAGCTCCACCTCGCGTTCGACCTCCTCGTCGCCTTCTCGGTCGCCCTCGCCACGGAGTCGATCGGGGTAATGGCGACCTTCGCGCTCGTCTTCCTCCCCCCCTGGGTCTCCTTCCGGATCGCGGCCTCGTGGAAGCGGGCGCTCGTCCACTGCGCGGGCTTCTCCGTGACCGCCTACGTCGTCGCCTTCGTCCTCGCGATCGTCCTCGACCAGCCGTTCGGCCCGATGCTCGTCGGGGCGCTCGTCGCCGGCAGCCTCGTCCTCCTCCCGTTCCGGGCGCGGCGGTGAGCGCGGAGGGGTTCCGGTAGAGTCCACGCGACATGAAGGACCTCGTCGTACTCATCACGGGCGCCTCGTCGGGGATCGGCGAGGCGACCGCCCGCGAGCTCGTCCGCCGGGGCGCGAAGGTCGCCCTCTGCGCCCGCAGGACCGACCTCCTCGAGAACGTCGCCGCCTCCCTCCGCGCCGCCGGCGGCTCCGCGATCGTCGTCGCCTGCGACGTCACGAAGGACGGCGCCTGCGAGGCGGCCGTGGCGCGCGCCGTCGCCGAGTGGGGGCGCCTCGACGTCCTCCTCGCGAACGCCGGCTTCGCCGTCGCCGGGCGGGTCGAGTCGCTCTCGATCGACGACTACCGGCGGCAGCTCGAGACGAACTTCTTCGGCTCCGTCCGCGCGGTGAAGGCCGCGCTCCCCGAGCTGAAGAAGACGAAGGGGCGCATCGGCATCGTCGGGAGCGTGAACGGGTTCATCGGGACCCCCGCGACCTCGGCGTACTGCGCCTCGAAGTTCGCCGTCCGCGGCTTCTGCGACTCCATCCGCCCAGAGCTGAAGCCGCACGGCGTCTCGGTGACCCACATCGCCCCGGGCTTCGTCGCGAGCGAGATCCGAGCGAAGGACAACCGCGAGGTCGTCCACCGCGACGCGAAGGACCCGGTCCCCGCCTGGCTCGTCGCCTCGGCGGAATCGGCCGCGAGGGAGATCGCCGGCGCCCTCTCGCGCCGCAAGCGCGAGCAGGTCGTCACGTTCCACGGGAAAGTCTTCGTCTTCCTCGAGCGGCACTTCTCCTGGCTCGTCGCGCCGCTCGTCGGGGTCGTCGACGCCGACAAGCGGCCGGACCGGAAAGGCGCGGCGAAGGCCGGCTGAGGCCGCCTTCCGGGACGTCGCGAGCTCATGGAGGCGCGGCGCGCCCCGCGACGCCGGACGCGCGGCGTCCGTATCCCTCCTCGAAGCACGACGGACGGGCCCGCGGGCCGGACGTACTCCGCTTCCCGCCGCGCGCTTCGGAAGGAGACACGATGAAGAACCTCCTCGCCCCGGTCCTCGCCGTCGCCCTCACGGGCCTCGCCCCGTTCGGCGCCGCGGCCGCCGACGAGCCCGCGTCCCGGTCGGAGCGACCCCGATCGACCTTCCGGCTCGACTACGTCCTCTCCGAGGTCGAGGCGGGCAAGCGGACGAACGAGCGGACCTTCTCGATGACCGTGAACGAGGGGAGTCACGGCCAGCTCCGCTCCGGCAGCCGGGTCCCGGTCGGCGTCGGCGACGAGGCGGTTCGCTACCAGGACGTCGGCCTGAAGCTCGGCGGGCGCGTCCTCGAGCGGGACGGCGACCTCACGCTCGAGACGGAGCTGGAGCTCTCGAGCTACGCCGTCGCGGACCCGACCGGCCCGGCGAAGGGGAACCCCGTCGTCCGGACCGTCACGCAGAGCCTCTCCTCGCGTCCCGCGCCCGGCAAGCCGGCCGTCCTGAGCACGCTCGACGACCCGGCCGGGAGGGGACGCCTCCAGCTGGAGGCGACGGTCACTCGTCTCCGCTGAGCCCGCCCGGCAGCTCCAGCGAGCCGCCGTTCGGCAGGGCTTCGAACCGCGGAGGCGCGGCGCCCTCCTCGCGCAGGCGCGCGAGCGCCGTCTCGAGGTCGGCGAGCGGCTCCTCCATTCCGTCGTCCGCCTGCGGGAACGTCCCGAAATGGATGCCGACGCTCGTCTCCGCCTCGAGGAGCCGCGCCGCTTCAACCGCCTCGGCCGGGTCGGTGTGGACCGGGCTCATGAACCAGCGGGGCTTGTAGGCGCCTACGGGGAGGAGGGCGAGGCGCATCGGGCCGAAGCGCTCGCGGATCGCGGCGAAGTGCGGCCCCCACCCGGTGTCGCCGGCGAAGTAGAGCTTCCCCGAGGGCCCCTCGAGGACGAAGCCGCACCAGAGCGTCCGGTCGCGGTCGAAGAGGCCGCGCCCCGAGAAGTGCGCGGCCGGCACCGCCGTCACGGCGATCCCGGGCGCGACCTCGCGGCGCTCCCACCAGGCGAGGTCGACGCCGCCCGCGATCCCCTTGCGCCGAAGGTACTCGGCGTTCCCGAGGCCCGTGACGACGGGCGCCCCGAAGCGCTCCGAGAGGGAGCGGAGCGTCGGCAGGTCGAGGTGGTCGTAGTGGTTGTGCGAGAGGAGGACGAGGTCGATTCGCGGCAGGTCCTCCATCCGGAGGCCCGGCGCGCGGAGACGCTTCACGCCGAGCCACGACGTCGGCCCGACCCGGTCGGACCAGACCGGGTCCGTCAGGACGTTCAGGCCGTCGACCTGGAGGAGGACCGTCGAGTGGTTCACCAAGGTCACGCGGATCGCGCCGCCCCCGATCTGTGCCGGCGGCGGCGGCGCCGGCGCGACCGCGAGCGGCGCCTTCGGCCACTCGCCCCGCTCGCGGTTCGTCACCCAGCGAAGGAAGTCGCCGAAGCCGTGCGGCCGCCTCTCCTCGTTCGCGAAGCGCTTCCCGTCGAAGTTCGCGGTCCGCGGCCCCTCGTAGCCGGGGGCCGAGAGGACGCAGCCCACCGACACGAACACCGCCGAGAGGAGGCCGACGGCGGCGAGGAGCGCGAGCGCGGCCCGCCGTGCGATCCGCGAGAGCGAGGGCCTCACGCGCGCTCAGCCCCCCGTGAAGATTCGGCCGATCCCGGCGGCGTCGAGGACCGAGCCCTCCTCCGACCGCCCCGTGCGCGAGGCGGCGGAGACGATCCGGTCGGCGAGGCGCGAGAGCGGCAGCGACTGGAGCCAGACCCGGCCGGGGCCGGCGAGCGTCGCGAAGAAGAGCCCTTCGCCTCCGAAGAGGGCCGTCTTCACGCCGCCGACGAGCTGGATGTCGTAGTGCACCGACGGCGTCATCGCGACGAGGCAGCCCGTGTCGACGCGGAGCGACTCTCCCGCGGCGAGGTCGACGGCGTGGATCGTCCCGCCCGCGTGGACGAACGTGAGGCCGTCGCCCGTCAGCCGCTGCATGATGAAGCCCTCGCCGCCGAAGAGGCCGACGCCGATCCGCTTCTGGAACGCGATCCCCACCTGGACGCCGCGCGCGGCGCAGAGGAACGAGTCCTTCTGGCAGACGAGCTCGCCGCCGAGCTTCGAGAGGTCCATCGGGAGGATCTTCCCTGCGTAGGGGGCGGCGAAGGCGACCCGCTCGCGCGCCGCGCCGCGGTTCGTGAAGACCGTCATGAAGAGGCTCTCGCCGGTGAGGAGCCGCTTCCCGGCGCCGAGGAGCGCCCCCATCAGCTTCGACCCGCCGCCGGGCGCGGCCCCCGATCCGTCGCCGAAGACCGTCTCCATCCCGATGGCGGGCGTCATGTACATGAGCGACCCCGCCTCCGCCACGACCGCCTCGCCCGGGTCGAGCGTCACCTCCACGAACTGCATCTCCGTGCCGTGGACCTCGAAGTCGATCTCGTGGGCCCGGCGCGGGGGCGGGGGCGGCATCGGCGGTACGGCGGCCGGCCCGAGGAGCGAGGCGAGGGCGGGTACGGCGCCGAGCGGCGTCCAGGCGGAGAGGCCCGGGCCGAAGGCGAGCGTCGCCCGGTCGACGCTGCCGTCGCGGACCCTCGACCGGACGTCGTCGATCGAGACGGGCCCCACCTGGTGGCCACCGACGAGGAGATGCCAGACCGGCTCGGACATTCGCGCTCCTTCCCGCAGGGCGTCCGCCGACGCGCCGGACCGCAGGACCGGTCCGAGGGTCGCGCCGCGCTCCGTCCCGCAGCGGAAGCGAGAACGCCGCGCCGCGCCCGTTTGTTCCCGCGCGCATCGAGGTGGTCCGGGCGCGAGCCCTCTTTCCGCCGCGCGCCGCGCGTCGTACCATCTCTCCGCCCGCCCCGCGGGCCCGATGAGAAGCTGAAGACCCGCCTCCCCCGAACGCACCTGCCGGTCGAGCGGCCCGCCGCTCCCGGCCCCCGAGCGAGGTCTTCATGTCGTATTCCCTCGTCGCCGAAGGCGTCTCCTTCATCCTGCCGGACGGGACGCCGCTCCTCGAATCGATCGACCTCTCCCTCCCGCGGGGCGTCACCGGCCTCGTCGGGCCGAACGGCTCCGGCAAGAGCACGCTCCTCGCGCTTCTCGCGGGAGCGCTTCGGCCGGCCCGCGGCCGCGTCCTGGGCGACGGTGCCGTCGCGCTCCTTCCGCAGTCGACCGCGCCCGATCGCGGCGGCATCGCCCGCGACCTCCTCGAGCCGCGTGACGCGACCCCGTGGCGGATCGACCGTGTCCTCACCGAGGTCGGCCTCGACGGCCTCGACCTCGAGCGTCCCGCCACGACTCTCTCCGGCGGCGAGACGACGCGCCTGCGCCTCGCGCGCCTCCTCCTCTGCGAGCCGGAGACGCTCCTCCTCGACGAGCCGACGAACCACCTCGACGAGGAGGCGCGGCGCGCCGTCCACGACCTCGTCCGGAGCTTCCGGGGTGCGGTCCTCGTCGCGACGCACGACCGCGCGCTCCTCTCGCGCGCCGCCCGGATCGCGGAGCTTCGCGGCGGACGCCTTCGGACGTTCGGCGGCGGCTTCCCGGGTTTCCTCGAGGCGCGTCGCGCCGAGCGCGAGGCCGCCGAGCGGGCCGTCCGCTCCGCGGAGCAGGAGCTCGACGCGGTCCGCCGCGCGGCGCGGGAGGCGGCGGAGCGTCAGGCCCATCGCAGCTCGCGCGGCCGCCGCGAAGCGGCGCGGGGCGGGATCCCGAAGATCGTCGCCGGTGCGATGAAGCGCTCGGCCCAGGTCTCGGCCGGACGCCTGAAGGGAGTCCACGAGGAGCGGATCGAGGCGGCGCGAGCCGCTCTCGCGAGGGCCCGCGCCGCCGCTCCGGACGACCCGTCGGTCGCCGTCGACCTCGAGGCGACGCGCGTGCCGGCCCGCAAGCGCCTCGTCGACGCCCGGGAGGTCAACGCCCGCCTGCCCGGTGGCTGGCTCTGGGCGGCGCCCCTGTCGTTCCACATCGTCGGCCCGGAGCGGGTCCGTCTGCGCGGGGCCAACGGCGCCGGGAAGTCGACGCTCTTCGCCCTCCTCGCCGGCCGCGCGCCCGACGCCGGGACGCTCCGGGTCGGCGCGGCGCGCGTCGGGCTCCTCGACCAGGACGCCGCCGTCCTCGGAGTCGACGGGACGCTCGCCCGGACTCTCCGGCGGCTCGCGCCGGCGCGACCCGAGCACGAGCGAAGGCTCCTCCTCGGGCGCTTCGGCTTCGTCCAGGAGGCCGCGGAGAAGCCCGTCGCGGCGCTCTCCGGCGGCGAGAGGATCCGCGCCGGCCTCGCGGCGCTCCTCGCCGCCGGGCAGGCGCCGGAGCTCCTCCTCCTCGACGAGCCGTCGAACCACCTCGACCTCGCCGGGCTCGAGGCGGTCGCCGCCGCGCTCCGGGCCTACCGGGGCGCGCTGATCCTCGTCACGCACGACGAGGAGTTCGCGCGCGACGTGGAGGTGGAGCGGGAGCTGGCCCTCCCGCCGCGGGCCGGAGGGCCATGAAGCCGCCCCGGCGGGGCCGTCAGGCCGCGAGGACCGAGCGCGCGACGGCGAGGTAGGCGCCGGGCGCCGCCGCGAGCTCGCCCGCGTCGATCCACTCGTCGACGGCGTGCGCCTGGTCGATCGACCCGGGGCCGAGGAGGAACGTCGGGATCCCGCGCGCAGCCGCCGCGGAGGCGTTCGTCGTGTAGGGGGCCGCGAACGGCGTCGTCCCGAGGGCCGCGAGGAGCCGCGCCTCGAGCATTGCGTCGCGGCTCCGCCAGCCGGGGATCGCCTCCACGACCTCGAGCGTCTCGCCGGTGAAGGAGCGGCGAGAGAGCCGCGCGAGGCGCGCGGTCACCCCGTCGAGGTCTCCGAGCGCCGCCGCGATGCGCTCGAGCGCGCTTTCAGCGCCCTCGCCCGGGAGGAGCCGGAGGGCGAAGCGGGCGACGCAGCGGTGCGGGACCATCCCCGGCGAGGGGTCGGGCTCCGAGCGGATCTCGACCAGCTCGCAGACGCCGCGCCCGAGCTCCGGGTCTTCCGCGAGCGGGAGCGCCCGGACGCGAGCGACCGCCTCGAGCATCCGGTAGACCGCGTTGACGCCGAGCTCCGGACGTGAGCTGTGGGCGCTCCTCCCGAGCGCCTCGACGACGACGCCGGCCCGCCCCTTCTGCGCGACGCCGAGCCGGAGCGACGTCGGCTCCCCGACGACCACGAGGTCCGCGCGGTGGCGGTCGAGGACGTGCGAGAGCGCGGCCGTCGTCAGGTCCTCCTCGCCGACGCTCGCCGAGACGAGGAGCGTCCCCGTGAACCCCTCGAGCGCCTCCGCCGCGCAGAGCATCGCCGCGAGCGACCCCTTCGTGTCGGCGGCGCCGCGTCCCCGGAGGCGGCCTTCCGTGATCTCGCCGCCGAACGGGTCGTGCGACCAGGCGGCAGGATCGGGGACGGGAACGGTGTCCAGGTGGGCGTCGAGGAGGAGCGTCGGGCCGGGCCGCTCGCCGTCGCGGCACCCGAGGACGCTCCCGTAGCGGTCCGTCTCGACGCGAAGACCTATCGCCTCCATCCGCTCCGCGACGAACGCCGAGAGGCGTCCCTCGCCCCCGGAGACGCTCGGGATCCGGACGAGGTCGCGACAGAGGGCGACGACGGGGGGAAGCGCCCCGTCGCCCTTGCGGGCGGGGTCCACGACGCGATCATCCCACCGCGTCCGCTCCTCGCGTCTCGCGACCCTGCCGGGCGTCCCGCCGAGGTCAGTGCACCTCGCGAGGACCTCCCGCGCGCACCGCGCGACCCCGCCCCTAGAATGGCCGCGAGGTTCCCGATGGACCACGCCCAGCGCGTCCTCTTCGTCGACCCGTCGACCGGCTTCTACCGGATGCGGCGCTACCGCGTCGGCGACTACTTCGGGCCGGTCGACCTCGGGATCCACCTCGCGGACCGCTGGCGAAGCCTCAATTTCGGCGCGGGCCTCTTCGCCGGCTCGATCCTCCCCGGCTCGAACCGCCTCGTCGTCACGGGCTTCTCCCCGGCCTGGCGCGGCTTCTACGTCTCGAGCCTGGGCGGCGCCGCCCTCGTCTTCGACAACCTCGGACTGAACATGGTCAGCCTCGTCGGGAAGGCGCCGACGCCGTCGATCCTCTACCTGAACCGCCGCCACGGCGAGGAGATCGACGTCGAGGTCGTCCCCGTCGACCTCGCGCAGGCCTTCGCCCGCGGTCGCGGGGGCTTCTACGGCCTGATGGAAGAGGTCCTCGAGCGCTTCGGATCCCGCTACGAGACCGACCCGCGCGTCCTCGCCGTCGGCCCCGCCGCCGCGGCCACCGACTTCGGCGCGATCGGGAGCGCCCCAGTCGTGAAGGGGAGGCTGACCCACGCCGACACCTGGGCGGGCCGGGGCGGGATGGGCTCGAAGATGCTCCAGGAGCATGGCGTCGCCGCCGTGATCTACGGCGGCACGTTCGTCGACGAGGACTTCCGCGACCGGACGGTCGCCGACTCCTGGTTCCGCGAGCGCTACGAGAAGAAGCTCGCGACGAAGGACTTCGAGGCGACGACGAAGTACCGCTTCGACCCGAAGTTCGAGACGGGAGGGACGTTCGGCGTCAACTTCGCGACGGTGAAGGGGCGCCTCCTGGCGTTCAACTACCGCTCGCTCGCGCTCCCCGAGAGCGAGCGGACGGCCCTCTGGGAACGCCTCGTCGTCCCGCATTTTCTCGCGCAGTTCAACGAGGAGACGATCGCGAAGCGGCAGCAGTCGACCTGCGGCGAGCCGTGCGCGGCCGTCTGCAAGAAGCTGCGCGACGAGTACAAGAAGGACTTCGAGCCGTACCAGACGATGGGGCCGCTCTGCGGCGTCTTCGACCAGCGCGCCGCCGAGCTCCTGAACGGAGCGGCCGACGCCGCCGGTTTCGACGCGATCTCCGTCGGCGGCGTCCTCTCCTGGCTCATGGAGTGCCTCCTCGAGGGAGACGTCTCCCGGGAGGAGCTCGGCGTCACGCGTCTCCCCCGCTGGGACGCCGCCTCGTTCGACGCCGTCGCCGACTCGCGGCACAACGCCGAGCTCGGGGTCGAGCTGATCGGGTCGATCCTCGGCAGGCGCGGGCTCCTCGACCTCTCCGAGGGCCCGAGGAAGTGGGGGCGGCGCGTCGCCCGCGAGAAGGGGACGCGCGTCCTCGACCGCTTCGTCTACCTCGCCTCGGGCCGCCGCGGCTGGATGGTGCCGAACCAGTACTGGACCCCCGGCGCCCTCGCCCCGATGCCGATGATGGGCAAGTACTACATGTTCTACGGCCCCGAGTTCTTCCCGCCGCGAACGCTCGGGCGCGCCTGCGCCGAGCGGATGATGGCCGAGCTCGCGATCGACGACCTCGGCGTCTGCCGCTTCCACCGAGGCTGGGCCGAGGAGATGCTCCCTCAGATCGTCGGCTCGGTCTACGGCCTGAAGGACGAGTACCTCAGGGCGATCGCCGTCACGGCGAGCCGGATCAACAGCCGGAACGCCTCGGTTTTCTGGGAGTCGGAGAGGGACCTCGATTTCGTCGCCGCCTACCTCGCGCGCCGGCGGGACGTCGAGAAGGACCCCGACCCCGAGCTCGCCCGTTGGGCCGAGGCGTTCGAGAAGGACCGGCACGAGGCGGCGCTCTCGTTCTGGTACGAGATGCGGAAGGGGATCGACGAGAGCCTCCGGGCGTTCCTCTGACGGGACGGCTCCCGCTCGCCGAGCCTTTCCCCGCCGGCCCAAAGCTCCTATCCTCCCCTCGGGGGACGCCGCTCCGGCACGGGCTCCACCGTCCCGACGGAAGGGGCGGGCGCCGGCCGCCCGGACGAAGACCCGCGATGACGAGACCCGAGGGGCCCGAGAAGAGCCCGGCCGCGCCCGGCACGAACGGAGGGAGCCAGCTCCTGACACGTCCGTTCGAGTCCGGGAGTTCCCTCGCGGAGGGCTCCGCTCCCGCACCGCTCCCGGACGGCACGCTCCCCGAGCCGACCCTCGGCTGGCCGGAGGCCTGGGACCGCTACCGCTGCGTCCGGCTCCTCGGGGCCGGAGGGATGGGCCGCGTCTTCGAGGCCTGGGACGTCCGGCTCGACCGGCGCGTCGCGATCAAGCTCCTGAACGCGGAGCGGCCCGACTCCGTCGTCCGCTTCCTCCGCGAGGCGCAGGCGCAGGCGCGCATCGAGCATCCGGGCATCTGCAAGGTCTTCGAGGTCGGCCAGGTCGGATCGCGCCCCTACATCGCGATGCAGCTCATCCACGGCGCGAGCCTCGCCCAGCTCGCGCCGGAGCTGACGCTCGAGCAGAAGGTCCTCCTCCTCCGCCAGGTCGCCGAGGCCGTCGCGGCGGCGCACGGCCTCGGGCTCGTCCACCGGGACCTGAAGCCGGCGAACATCATGGTCGAGAGCGCGGAGGACGGCAGCCTCCGCCCGTTCGTCGTCGACTTCGGCCTCGTCCGCGACGCCTCGGCCGAAGCCCTCACCGTCACGGGAGACACCGTCGGGACGCCGGCCTACATGTCGCCCGAGCAGGCGATGGGCCGCGCGGAGGAGATCGACCGCCGGACCGACGTCTACTCCCTCGGCGCGACGCTCTACACGGTCCTCGCCGACCGGCCTCCCTTCGAAGGGGCGCACGGGATGGAGGTCCTGATGAAGGTCGCCCGGGACGAGCCGGCGCCGCTCCGGCGCCTCGTCCCGGGCACGCCGGCCGACCTCGACACGATCGTCATGAAGTGCCTCGAGAAGGAGCCCGCGCGCCGGTACGACTCGGCCCGCGCGCTCGCCGCCGACCTCGGGCGCTTCCTCGACGGCGAGCCGATCGCGGCCCGCCCCACGAGCCTCGGCTACGTCCTCGCGCGCCGGGTCCGGAAGAACAAGCTCCTGAGCGCCGTCGTCGCGGCGGCGCTCGTCGTCTCCCTCGGTCTCCTCGGCCTCTTCGTCGCCGCGCGGCGCGACTCCGCCCGCCAGGCCGCGCTCGCGCAGGACTTCGGCCAGCGGATGGAGCAGGCGCAGGGCCTCCTCTGGCGCGAGGGCGCCCTCGAGCTGCACGACGTCCGGCCAGCGCGACACGAGGTCCGCCTGCGGCTCGCCACGATCGAGGCCGAGATGCGGCGCCACGGCCGGGCCGCGGAGGGCCCGGGTCACGCCGCGCTCGGCCGCGGGCTCCTCGCCCTCGGCGAGGACGCCGCCGCCGTGTCGCACCTGGGCCGGGCGTGGGAGTCCGGCTACCGGGTCCCCGACGTCGCCTGCTCGCTCGGGCTCGGGCTCGGCCGCCGGTACCAGCAGGAGCTGACGAAAGGCCGCCGGATCCAGGACCCGGCGCTCCGCGCCACGCGCCTCGAGGAGTCCCGACGGACCCTGAGGGACCCGGCGCTCGACTACCTCCGGAGCTGCTCCGGCTCCGGGTCGGCGCCGGCCGAGTACGTGAAGGGCCTCGTCGCCTTCTACGAGGGGCGGCACGAGGAGGCGCTCCGGCTGGCGGGCGCGGCGCTCGCCCGGGTCCGCTGGCTCCACGAGGCGCTCCTCCTCGAGGGGGACGTCTTCCTCGAGCGAGGCGTCGCAGCGCGGGAGCGCGGCGACGCCACCGCCGCGCTCCGCGACTTCGAGGCCGCGGCAGGGGCCTATCGGCGCGCCGCCGGCATCGCGAGGAGCGACCCGCGCTGCCGCCTCCGGATCGCGAAGGCCTGGGACGCGGTCGGCGAGCTTCGCCGGCAGGCCCGCTCGGGAGACCTCGAGACTCCGGTCCGCAGGGCGATCGCGGCGGTCGACGAGGCGCTCGCGGCCGACGCGGACGACGTCGACGCCCACGTCCTTCGAGCCGGACAGGTCTGGTCGCTCGGCGAGGCGCGCTTCGAGCGCGGCCTCGACCCGGCCGCCGAGCTCGACGAGGCGGAGTGCTCGCTGAAGGAGGCCCTCGCCAGGAAGCCGGACCACGCCGCGGCGAACCTGAACCTCGGCGTCGTGGAGTTCTTCCGGGGCGCGCACGCGATGGGACGCGGCGAGGACCCCCGGCCGCGCCTGAAGACGGCCATAGCCGCCTGGGAGAAGGCCGCGGCCGGCGACCCCTCGGACGGCGGGCCCGTGTCGAACGCCTCCCTCGCCTGGTCGCGGATCGCGCTCTGGGAGCTGGACCACGGCCACGACGCGGCCGCGGCCCTCGAGGAAGCGGTCCGCACGGCCCGCCTCGCGGTGAAGCTCGGTCCCGGCCGCGCCTCGTTCCTGAACTCCCTCAACGTCGCCCTGATGCGGCTCGCCTCGTTCCAGGAGGGCCGCGGCCGCGAGAGCGAGGCGACGTACCTCGAGGCGATCGCGGCCGGCGAGCGGGCCGTCGCCGCGAATCCCGGCGACCGCGTCAGCGCGAACAACCTCGCCTGCGCCCGCCAGGCCCTCGGCCGGACGAAGGCCGCCCGCGGGGACGACGGGGCGAGGCCCCTCCTCGAGAAGGCCGCGACGGAGTTCCGCAAGGCCATCGAGGAGAGCCCGGATTACCCGCTCCCCTGGTTCAACCTCGGCACGGCGGAGCGCGACCTCGCCGCGATCGCCCGTTTCCGGGGCGAGGACCCGGCCCCGTTCCTCGCCCGCTCCCGCGAGGCCCTCGGCCGGGCGGCGCGCCTCGACGCCTCCGACGCGACCGTCCACGACGAGCTGGCCCGAACGGAGGTCCTCGCCGCGGAGATCGCGCTCGAGAGCGGTCGCTCCCCGTCCGCGTTCCTCCTCCAGGCGCGGCGACATCTCGATCGAGCCCTCTCGCGCGACCCGGGGCTCGCGAGCGCCCGGCTCGACGCGGCGCGCGTCGGCCTCGTCGAGGCGCTCGACGCGCGGCGCCGGGGCGCGAGCCCCGACGCCGCCGTCGCGGCGGCCCGGACGTCCGTGGCGCGGGTCCGGAAGGACGCTCCCCACGACACGGAGGCGCTCCTGATGGAGGCCCGCGTCGGCCTCGAGGAGGTCCGGACGCTCGTCGACCGCGGACGCGACGCGAAGGGGCGCCTCGCCGAGGCCCTCGCCGCCGCCGACGCCGCCCTCGCCGCGAACGGCGCGAGAGCCGAGACGCACGCCGTCCGGGCGGCCCTCCTGCTGCAGGCGGCGCGCGCCGCAAAGGACGCCGGGGACCGCGACAGAGCCCGGGGGGCGGCCCTCGCTTCCCGGACGACCGCCCTCGCGCGGAACCCGAAGCTCGAGCCCTTCTGGACGGCGGACCTGGCCGCCGTCGTCCCATGACCGGGCCCCGTCCCGCGCGCCGCGCGGGACCCGCCCCCGCGCCGGCCGTCCCCGGCCCCGGCGCGCGCGCCCCGCGCGCCGCCGGAGGGACCCGGACCGGCGCCCCCGTCGCTCTCAGGAGGAGCGAACGATGACGACGACGATCACGCTGTTCGCCCTGGCGCTCTACCTCGCCGCCTACTTCACGTTCGGCCGGAGGCTCCGCGATCGGCTCCTGAAGAGCCACGAGGCTCCCGCCGCCCCCTCGGAGCGCCTCTCGGACGGCGTCGACTACGTCCCGACGAGCAAGTACGTCCTCTTCGGGCACCACTTCGCCTCGATCGCGGGAGCCGGACCGATCACCGGGCCGGCGATGGCCGTCGCCTGGGGCTGGCTCCCGGGCCTCCTCTGGATCTGGTTCGGGAACGTCCTCCTCGGCGCGATCCACGACTACCTCGCCCTCGCCGCGTCGGTCCGCTACGACGGGAGGTCCGTCCAGTTCGTCGCGCAGGACGTCCTCGGGAAGAAGGCGGGCCGCACCTTCAGCTGGTTCCTCCTCTTCCTCTGCGTCCTCGTCGTCGCCGCGTTCGGCGACATCGTCGCGGGCCAGTTCGCCGAGGACGGGCGCGTCTTCTTCTCGTTCGTCTTCTTCTGCGTCGCGGCCGTGATCACCGGCTTCCTGATGTACCGGACGAAGCTCGGGCTGGGCTGGAGCTCGCTCGTCGGGGTCGGGCTCATCCTCCTCGCGTTCGAGGCGGGGAACCTCTTCCCGGCCGCCTGGCCGAAGGACCTCTACTTCGTCCTCATCTTCGTCTACGTCCTCCTCGCCTCGACGCTCCCGGTGAACCTCCTCCTCCAGCCGCGCGACTACCTCTCCTCCTACTTCCTCTACTTCGGCCTCCTCATTGGCGGCGTCGCGGCCCTCCTGAGCTTCCGGGGCCTCGACGCGATCCCCGCGTACACGTCCTTCAGCGCCCCGCTCGTCGCCGGGCAGCCGTCCCCGTTCTGGCCCACGGTTCCGCTCATCATCGCGTGCGGGGCGCTTTCGGGCTTCCACGCCCTCGTCGCCTCGGGGACGAGCGCGAAGCAGCTCGCGAAGGAGCGGGACGCCCTCTTCGTCGGCTACGGCGCGATGCTCGTCGAGGGGTTCCTCTCGACGCTCGTCGTCGTCGCGATCGCCGCTTTCGGCGCCGAGGCGCTCGGCGCGAAGCTGATGACGACCCCGGCGCTGAACCGCTTCGTCCAGTCGTTCGCGGCGATGGTGACGTCGGAGCTCCCGTTCCTCTCGATGAGCTTCATGACGCTCTTCTCGGCCGTCTGGGTCTCGACGTTCGCCCTGACGACGCTCGACACGACGAACCGGCTCGGCCGCTACATCGTCCAGGAGATGGCGATGCCGCTGAGGGAGACGCGGCCCGCGCTCTATCGCCTCCTCTCGAACCGGTGGGCGGCTTCGTTCCTCATCGCCTTCCTCGGCATCTTCCTCGCGCGCTCCGGAGGCTACGTCGTCCTCTGGCCCGCCTTTTCCGGCGCGAACCAGCTCCTCGCCTCGATCGTCATGCTCACCGTCGCCGTATGGGTGAAGAGGAGCCTCGACCGGCGGTACACGGCCGCCGTCCTCGTCCCCGCGGCGTTCCTCTGGGTGACGGTCACCTGCGCGCTCGTCTGGTACGAGATCGTCGCCGTCCCCACCTTCTTCGCCGACCCGTCGAAAACGGCGAGCGTCGTCACGGGCGTCGTCGTCGGCGCGCTGAACTTCGTCATGCTCGTCCTGAGCTTCTCGATGGTCGGGAGCTTCTTCCGGAGCTGGAAGGTCGCGCCGGCCGGGTCGCCCGAGGCGGCCGGGGCGTGAGGGACGCCTCGCAGGACGGATGATGCCCTCCGCCGCCGGGACGATCCGCAGGGCCCTGTACGCGCTCCGCAGGCTCCAGCGGGAGCGGGCGACGGCGGTCCTCGAGCTCGAGCTGAAGGAGCTCGAGAACGTCTTCGCCCTGCTCGTCTTCGGCGGCTTCGTCGGCCTCCCCTCGCCGCCGGCGCCGCTCGCCGCGGAGCTCCTCCCTCTCCTCGAGCGCGAGCTCCGCGTCGCCGCCTCACGCGCCGACCTCGCGCACGACCCGCTCGCCGCGCTCGCCGGCACGCTCGACGCGGGCTGACGGGCAAGGGACGCATGGCGAGGAACGCGTTCTTCCTCGGCAAGGGGGGCACCGGCAAGACGACCCTCTCGACGGCGCTCGCCGTCTCGCTGGCGCGCTCCGGCCGGCGCGTCCTCGCCGTCTCGCTCGACCCGGCGCACAACCTCGGCGACCTCCTCGGCGTCCGGCTCGGGGAGGAGCCGGTCCGGGTCGAGGAGCGCCTCCTCGCGCTCGAGGTCGACCTCGGCGCCCGGGTCGAGCGTCACCTCGCCGCGAGCCGCGACGAGCTGAAGGCGACGTACGCCTACGCCTCCGCGCTGAACGTCGACTCCCTCTTCGACCTCCTCCGCTTCTCGCCCGGGACGGAGGAGCACGCCGTCCTCCTCGCGATCGAGCACGTCGACCGCGTCCTCGCCCCGTCGGTCGACGTCGTCGTCTGGGACACGCCGCCGACCGCCCTCTCCCTCCGGTTCCTCGCGATGCCGACCATCTCGACGCGCTGGGTCGCCGAGCTGCGGGGGCTCCGCGAGAAGGTCCTCGGCCGCCGGCAGGCGATCGCCCGTGTGAACCCGGAGTCGGCCGCCGCCGCCGGCGCCGTCACTCCTGCCGACGACGCCGTCCACGCGAGGCTCGGAGCGATGAGGGAGCGTTTCGAGCGGCTCCAGGACCTCTTCGCCCGCCGGAGCCTCCTCGCCGTCGTCCTGAACGTCGATTTCCTCTCCGTCGCCGAGGCGGGGCGGATCGCGGAGGCCCTCGCGCGCCTCGGCATCCCGCTTTCCGCCGTCTGCCTCAACCGGCGCGACGGGGCGGGCCTCGCGGCGGGCCTCGAGCCGCCGCTCGCCCACCTGCCGCGCTTCGAGACCGGCTACCTCAGCGCCCCCCCCCGCTCGCGCGACGACCTCCTCCATCTCGACCTCGCGCCCCTCGCCGCGCGGCTCTTCGCGCGCGCGGAGGCCTCCCCGTGAGCCCCCCGCTCGTCGCGGCCCTCGTCCTCCTCGCCCTCGCCGCGACCCTCGGCTATTTCCGGGGCGTCCGGAAGAACCGCGCGATCGCCGCCGCGATCGCCGCCGGCCTCGAGGAGGCGCTCCGCCCCGTCGCGACGGAGTACGTGAACGTCGGCGGAAGCATCGGCCACAACTTCACGTTCCGGCTCGACGGGGAATGGACGGAGGCCCGCGGCGTCTTCACCCTCAGCCCGCGACACTCCCTCCTCTACCTCCCGCTCTCCCGCCTCCTCGGCGTTCGCGACCGCCTCTTCCTGAACGTCTTCACGACCCGCCCGTTCCGGGGAGAGGCCCACGTCGTCTGCGTCGCCGACGAGCGACGCGCCGGGATCGAAGGGAGCGCGGAGATGGAGCGGCGTCAGACCGAGGTCGGCGGCCGGAGGTTCGTCCTCCTCTGGCGCGGCGCCGACCTCTCCGGCCCGCTCGAGGAGCTCCTCCTCGGGATGCCCGACCCCGCGCGACTCCGCCACTTCTGCGCCTACCCCGAAACGGGCACGTTCTTCCTCCGTACGGAGCCGGCGCCGGGCTCCGTCGCGGACGACGTCTCCGCGGCCCTGCGACGGACCGGCCCCTTCCTCGCCCCGCCCCGCGGCCGATAGCGCGCCGCGCCGCCGGCGATACGATCGGCGCGATGGAATTCCGCGCCCTCGCCGCCGCTCGCTTCAGCGTCCGCGCCTACCGCCCCGACCCCGTCCCCGAGGCGCTCCTCGAGGAGCTCCTCGAGACGGTCCGGCTCGCCCCCTCGGCCTGCAATCGGCAGCCGTTCCGGGTCGTCGTCCTCCCGACGAGAGGCCGAGAGGGAGACCTCCTCAGGATCTACCCGAAGCCCTGGTTCGTGCAGGCGCCGCTCGTCCTCGCCGTCTGCGCCGTTCCGGCCGAGGCGTGGACCCGGAGCCGGTACGACGGCTGGAGCGCCGCCGAGACGGACGCGACGATCGCGATGGACCACCTCCTCCTCGCCGCGGCGGACCGCGGCCTCGGCACCTGCTGGGTCGCCGCCTTCGACCCGGTCGCGGCCCGCGAGGTCCTCGCCCTCCCGGACGGGATCGTCCCCGTCGCCTTCACGCCTCTCGGCTGGCCCGCCGACGTCCCGGTCCCGAAGGAGAGGAGGCCGCTCTCGGAGCTCGTGATCCGGCCACGCGACCCCGCGAACGCCGGCGACTGACGACGTCGCCGCCACGCTCCGGTCCGGCCCGCCCGGCCGGGCCGCGCGCCGGGTCGGCCGCAGCTTCCGTTCGCCGGTTCAGCGCCCCGCGAGGCGCCTCCTCAGCGCCGCCTCGACGTCGCGCCTCGTCTCGCCGAAGGCTGCGCGAAAGCTCCCCTCGGCGTCGTCCGACGCGGCGAAGCTCCGGAAGTAGCCGAGGACGGCCTCGACACCGTGGCGTTCGACGAGGAGGTCGACCGCGAGGAACGCGTACGGGTAGAGCGGCGGAGCGGGCCGCACCGCGTTGAGGCGGAGCCAGTCGTCCCACGTCGCGACCTCGGCGAGAGAGGGAAGGCGGTCCGCGCCGACGAGCGCCACGATCCGGCGCGCGCGCCCTCGCCTCACGTCGGCGCTCCCCAGCTGGAGCTCGTCGAGGACCCGGATCGCGACCCACTCCGAGAATCCCTCGCGGATCCACTGGTCGGACGCGCCCCGGCGACCCCCGGCGAGCTCGTACTCGAGGACGTGGCCGAGCTCGTGGGCGAGGGTCGCGACGCGGCTCGTCCAGCCGGAGCGCGCGAGCGGGCGCTCGATCAGGAAGACGCGCCCCGGCAGCCCGACGGCGTCGAGGGTCTCGGCTGCCCGCCGGGCGACCTCTGGCGCGTATCCCGCCTCGACGAGCCCGCGCTCGAGGGCCCGTCGGCTCCCGAAGAAGCGGACGGAGAACTCGACCTGCGGCAGGCCGAGCGGACCCCTCATCGTCTCGGCGACGGAGGAGACGGCCTGGGGCCAGCTGCGAATCCGCTCGCCGTGAGCTACGACGAGAGCGCTGCCGCCCGGCCAGGAGAGCGTGCGGGGCGCGGAGCCGGCGCAGGCGGAAAGCAGCCCCGCGGCTGCGAGGAGGACCGGCGCGAGCCGAAGCGCCCGGGATGCGCCGGCTCGCCCGGGGCGTGAGGGCACACCCACGGTCTCCACCGCTCTGGAGGATACGGCGACCTCGCCTCGGCCCGCCCGGCCTCCGCGCGCCGCCGGCGGATGCTAGCCTCCCGCGATGAAGAGCCGTCCCCGCCGTCCTTGCCTTCGCCACGGCCGCCTCGCGGCCTCCGTCGCGACCGCACTCGCCGCCCTCGCGGCGCCGCGCGCGGCCGAGGCCTGCACGAGCTACCTCGTGACGCGCGGCGCCTCCGTGGATGGCTCCACGATGATCTCCTACGCCGCCGACTCGCACGTCCGCTACGGCGAGCTCTACTTCCGCCGTGGAGGGACCTGGCCCGCCGGAAGCCGGGTCGCCCTTCGCCACCGCGACGACGACCGGCCGCTCGGGGAGATCCCGCAGGCGCCGAGGACCTACGACGTCGTCGGCTTCATGAACGAGAACCAGGTCGCGATCGGCGAGAGCACGTTCGGAGGCCGCGGGGAGCTCCGGGACCCGGACGGCGGCATCGACTACGGCAGCCTCATGTTCCTCGCGATGGACCGCTCCCGGACCGCGCGCGAGGCGATCCGGACGATCGCCGGGCTCGTCGCCGAGCACGGCTACGCGAGCACCGGGGAGTCGTTCTCCATCGGCGACCCGGACGAGGTCTGGATCATGGAGATCGTCGGGAAGGGCTCCGACCTCGTCGAGGACCGAAAGACGAAGTCGAAGGTGAACCGCGACCGGGGCGCCGTCTGGGTCGCCGTCCGTATCCCCGACGGCCACGTCTCGGCGCACGCGAACCACGCCCGGATCACGACGTTCCCGCTCGAGAACGGGACGACCTCGATCAGCTCGAGGAGCTTCGAGAAGCTCGCCGACCCGCGGGTGGAGGTCGTCTACGCCCACGACGTCGTCGACTTCGCCCGACGCAAGGGGTACTTCACCGGGCGGGACGACGAGTTCCGCTTCGCCGACGCCTACGCCCCGATCGACTTCGGCGCCGCCCGCTTCTGCGAGGCGCGCGTCTGGAGCTTCTTCAACGGGCTCTGCGGCGGGATGGACGCCTGGCTCGACCACGCGAAGGGGAAGGACCTCGCGAAGCGCCTCCCGCTCTCGGTGAAGCCCGACCGGAAGGTCACCGTCGCCGACCTGATGGCCGCCAAGCGGGATCACTTCGACGGCACCGACCTCGACATGCGGCGCGACGCCGGCGCCGGGCCGTTCGGCCTCCCCTATCGCTGGCGGCCGCTCACGTTCGAGCACGAGGGGAAGACCTACCTCAACGAGCGGGCGACCGCGACGCAGCAGACCGGCTTCTCCTTCATCGCCCAGATGCGGCGGTGGCTCCCGTCCCCGATCGGCGGCATCCTCTGGTTCGGCGTCGACGACGCCGCGACGAGCGTCTACATGCCGATCTCCTGCGGGATCACGCGCGTCCCCGCGAGCCTCGCCGTCGGCAACGGCGACCTCCTGACCTTCTCCGACACCTCGGCCTTCTGGACGTTCAACAAGGTCGCGAACTTCGCCTACCTCCGCTACGACCGGATGAGCGCCGACGTCCGGCGGGTCCAGCAGGAGCTGGAGGCGAAGCTCCTCGGGCAGGTCGCCGCGATCGACGCGGCGGCCCTCGCGCTCCACGAGAAGGACCCCGCCCGCGCCCGCGAATTCCTCACGGACCGCGCCGCGGCCGTCGCCGCGGAGACGGTCGGGCGCTGGGAGGAGCTCTTCCGCTACCTCCTCGTCAAGTACCTCGACGGCAACGTCAAGAAGGAGCGCGACGGGCGCTTCGAGCGGAACGAGTGGGGCTTCCCGAAGCCGCCCGACCACCCGGGCTACCCGGACTCCTGGAAGCGCCGAGTCGTGGAGGACGCCGGGGAGAGGCTCCTCCACCCGAAATGACCGACCGCGATCCGCGGACGGCCGATCCCCTCCCCCCTACGCCGCTTCTTCCGCCGGCCGGTCGCTGACGATCCGTCCGTCGCGGATCTCGACGATCCGGCTCGCGCGCCGCGCGAGGGCCATGTCGTGCGTGATGACGACGAGGGTCGAGCCCTGCTTCCAGAGGTCGAGGAAGACGCCCATGATGTCGGTCCCCGAGGTCGTGTCGAGGTTGCCGGTCGGCTCGTCGGCGAGGACGATGTCGGGGTCCATCGCGAGGGCGCGGGCGATGGCGACGCGCTGCATCTGGCCGCCCGAGAGCTCCGTCGGCTTGTGGTCCATCCGGTCGCCGAGGCCGACCTTCCCGAGGAGCTCGGCCACCTTCGCGCGGCGGACCTTCGGCGGCACGCCCCCGAAGACGAGCGGCATCTCCACGTTCTCGAAGGCCGAGATCTGAGGCAGCAGGTTGAACGCCTGGAAGACGAAACCGACGCGGCGGTTCCTCACCTCGGCGAGGGCGTCGCGCGAAAGCCCGGCGACCTTCTCGCCGCCGATGAAGTAGTCGCCCCCCGTCGGCGTGTCGAGGCAGCCGAGGAGGTTCATGAGCGTCGACTTGCCCGAGCCCGACGGGCCGACGATCGCGACGAACTCCCCCTTCTCGATCGTCAGGTCGACGCCCTTCAGCGCCTCGACCTTCACCTTGCCGGTGTCGTAGACCTTCCGGATGCCGGCCATCTCGATGATGGCGCGTCCATTCGGCAGCGGGGTCTTCTCGGGTCGGCTCGACATGGCGGGCTCCTACTCGTAACGCAGCGTGGAGGCGGGGTCGATCGCGGCGGCGCGCCGCGCCGGGAAGTAGCCGGCGAGGAGGCCGATGACGCCGAGGATCGAGGCGGTGGCGGCGCCGATCGCGGGAGAGAGCTTCGGCGTCCCGAGGAACTCCATGACCTGGTTCCCCTCGGTCGGGATGAAGCTCATGCCGAGGATCATCAGGGTCGCGATGAGCATCCCCGCCGCGCCCCCGACGAGCGTGTAGGAGAGCCCTTCGAGGACGAACGGGCCGGTGATCCAGCCCGCCTTCGCGCCGAGGGCCATCTTCACGCCGATCTCGCGCGTCCTCTCCTTGACGACCGCGTACATGATGTTCGCGACGCCGACTCCGCCGATGAGGAGCGTGAGGGCGCCGATGATCCCGAGGAACATCTGGATCCCGACGGTCATGTTCCGCATCGTCTTCTGCGACTCGACGGTGTCCCAGGTCGGGAGCGCCCGCTCGTCGGACGGGTCGAAGCCGTACTTCGCGGCGATGACCTCGCGGGTCCGAGCGATCCCGTCCTTCATCTTCGAGGGGTCGCTCACCTTCACGACGAGGTTGTTCACGGTCGGCCGCCCGAAGAGCGCCTTCCACGTCGAGATCGGGATGATGGAGTGGTCCTTGTCCATACCGGCGTAGGCGCCCATCTGAGTCTTCTTCTGCATGACGCCGACGACCGTGAAGGGGGCTCCCGCGACGAGCATCGTCTTCCCGACCGGGTCCTCCTTGCCGAAGAGGTCCTCGGCGAGCTCGTTGCCGAGGAAGATGACGCGGCGGCGCTCGGCCTCGTCGAGCGGGGAGAGGAAGCGGCCGCCCGCGACGGGATACTGCTTCCGGGCCTCGCCGTAGGGGTGGCTGACGCCCTTCACGCGGCCCGCGACCGTCTTCTTCCCCGCGGTCAGGTTCGTCCGCCAGAAGATCGCCTCGCCGATGAGGTCCTCGAGCTCGGGGAGCCTCGCCTTGAGGACCGGCAGGTCGTCGATCCTCACGCGGATCGGCCGGCCGGGGTTCATCCCCTTCCAGGCCTTCGTCGTCTCGCTCATCCACATCACGCCGATGTTCTCGCCCATCGCGCGCGAGTTGCTGCCGAGCTGCCGCTTCAGCCCCTCGCCGAAGGCGAGGAGGAGGAGGATCGCGACGGTCCCCCAGGCGATCGCGGCGACCGTCAGGAACGCGCGCTTGCGGCCGAGCGTGGCGGACTGGAGGAAGAGGTGGAAGATCACTTTCACGGCCCGCCTCCCTACATCTTCATCGCCACGACGGGGTCGAGCCGCGCGGCCGAGCGCGCCGGGAACCAGCCGGCGAGGAGGCCGATGACGCCGAGGATGCCGACCGTGATCCCCGCGACGAGGGGCGAGACCTCCGGCCGGCCGACGTACTCCTCGAGGCTCGCGGGGAAGACGGCGCAGATGCCGAGCGAGATCGCGAAGCCGGCGAGGCCGCCGATGGCGGTCACGATGAGCGTCTCGACGAGGAACTGCCTCAGGATCGCTCCCGATTTTGCGCCGAGCGCCATCTTGATGCCGATCTCCTTCGTCCGCTCGTCGACGACGACGTTCATGATGTTCGAGACGCCGATCCCGCCGACGACGAGCGTGAGCGAGCCGACGATCCCGAGGAAGGCCGAGAAGGCGAGCATGAAGACCTCGAAGAACTGGAACTGCTCGGTGACGTCCCAGACCGAGAACGCCTCCTTGTCCTCGGGGTCGAACTTCAGGCGCCTCGAGAGCGCCGACCGGAGGCTCTCGGTCACGGCCTTCGACTCGAGCGCGGACGCCGGCTGGTAGACGAAGTTCGAGAGGTACTTCCGCCCCGTCAGGGCGCGGAACGTCGTCCCCGGGATCCAGGAGAGGTCGCTGTCGCGGCTGTTGTAGCTCGAGTCCTGCTGCTTGGCCGTCAGGACGCCGACGACGAGGAACGGCGAGCCGTTGAAGAGTACGGTCTTGCCGACGGGGTCCGTCCCCTTGCCGAAGACGTCCTCGGCGACCTTGTTGCCGAGGAAGACGACGCGGCGCTGGTCGCGCACGTCGAGGTCGTTGAGGAACCGTCCTCCCGGCACCGGGATCAGGTTCCGCATCTCTCCGAACTCGGGCGAGACGCCGGCGACGTCGACGGGGAAGGTCCGGAGGTTGTAGACCATCTTCCAGCCGTCGCTGTACTCGCTCGACATCCGCTTCAGGCCGTCGACGCGCGGCCGCACCGCCTGGAGGTCCTCGTCGGTGATCCGGATCCGCCGCCCCTTGCCGAGCCCCTGGTAAGGGATCGACGACAGGCCGGGCCACGCGATGCAGATCCGGTCGCCGAGGCCGGCCGTCGTCTTGATGAGCTGCTTCTTCAGCCCGGTTCCGAACGCGAGCAGGAGCGTGACCGCGACCGTCCCCCAGACGAGCCCGAAGACCGTCAGGAGCGTCCGGAGCTTCTGGCTCTTCAGGTCCCGGTGGAGCTGCAGCAGCGCGTCGCGGAGCATCGGCCTTCCTTCCTCGTCTCTCTCCTCGGGCGTGGGGCCCCGCTCTCGGGGCGCGGAGGGGGCGCGGGGGGAACCCGGCCTCGGGTTCCCCCGAACATCACCGTCAGCTGATGGTCTTCGGCGGCCGCTGGACGACCTGGTCGCCCTTCTTCAGGCCCGAGGTCACCTCGATGTTGAGGCCGTCGGAGATGCCGGTCTGGATCTCGACCTTCTTCGGCTCCGCCTTCGGGTCCTTGCCGGGGAGCTCGACGAACGCCTTCTTCCCGCCGTCCTCGAACGTCACGAGCCGCTCGGGGATCGTCACGACGTCCTTCTTCTCCCGGATGATCAGGTCGGCGTTCGCGGAGTAGCCGGCCCTGAGGACGGTCTTCTGCCCCGGGTCGAGCTCGATCTCGACGTCGAAGAGCGTCGCGCCGTCCTTCTGCTGCGCCTGCGGCGCGATCCGCGCGACCTTTCCGGTGACGACGTCGGTCGGGAGGGCGCCCACCTTGATCCGGGCGACGAGGCCGACGTGGAGCTTGCCGACGTCGATCTCGTCGACCGTCCCCTTGAAGATGAGGTCGCCCATGTCGGCGATCGTCGCGAGCTCGGTGCCCGGCTGGTATGAGGTGAGCGGGACGACCGGGTCGCCCGGGTTCACGGCGCGGGTCAGGATCGTCCCGGCCGCGGGCGCCCGGATGATCGAGTCGATGCCGGAGGCGATCGACGTGATCTTCCCCTTCCGGGTCAGCTCGCGGTCCTGGTCGGCCTTCGCGACGGCGATCTTCGCGAGCTCGAACGCCTCGCGCTTCACGTCGACGTCGGAGCGGGGCGTGATCCCCTGCCGGTTCAGCTCCTTCGCCCGGTCGTACTCGGCCTTCGCGCGCTCGAACGAGGCCGTCGCCGACTCGAGCCGGCGGTCGACCTCGGTCACTTCGAGCGGCGTCGGGTCGGGCTGGATCTCGAGGATCGGGTCGCCCGCCTTCACGCTGTCGCCGACCTCGACCCGGCAGCTCTTGACGATCCCGGAGATCTTCGACTTCACGGAGAACTTCTGGCGCGGCTGGATCTGCCCCACCGCGAGCGCCTTCTCCGTGATCGAGCCCGACTCGGCGACGACGATCTTGATACCGCCGTCGTCCTTCTTCCCCGAGCTCGCGAGGGCGTAGATCCCCGTCACGACGCCGCCCAGGACGACCAGCCCCAGAAGGACCTTGAACAGCTTGCCCATTCCCGACCTCCACGACCCCCGGACGGGGCGATTGGTCTCACCCGACGGATCCAGATCGAGGGTCATGTCCGCAGCTACGGACCAGAAGGCGGGAGGTTCCGCAGCGGGGCCGGGTGCGACACGAAGTCACACTCCGACCGCCGGGCGCGCGGCCGGGGCGCGACCGTCCGGTTCCTCAGCGGCAGACGACCCGGTCGCGTCCGGCCTGCTTCGCCTCGTAGAGGGCGGCGTCCGCGCGCCGGAGGAGGTCGTCGAGCGCCTCGTCGCCCGGCCCGAGCGACGCGATCCCGACGCTCGTCGTCGCTCGTTCGCGCGGGGGGCGGGCCCCTTCCGGCGTCGAGACCCGGACTTCCGCGACGGCCCGCCGGAGGCGCTCTCCCGCGGCCGCGGCCCCTTCCGGTCCCGTGAGCGGGAAGACGGCGAGGAACTCCTCGCCCCCGTAGCGTCCGACGAGGTCCTCGGTCCTCAGGCACTCGGCCATCCGCCTTGCCCCCTCGACGAGGAGGCGGTCCCCCTCCGCATGCCCGAGCGTGTCGTTGATCTCCTTGAAGTGGTCGAAGTCGAGCATCGCGACGGAGAACGGGAGCCGCTTCCGCCTCGCGAGCGAGAAGGCCTCCTCGGCCGAGCCGAGGATCGAGCGCCGGTTCGGAAGTCCCGTCAGCGCGTCGGTGATCGCGAGCTCGGAGAGCTGCTCGTTGAGGCGGCGGAGCTCCTCGGTCCGCTCCGCGACCGTCGCCTCGAGCCGCGTGCGGGCCGCGACGAGGCGGCTCTCGCGCAGCCTCACGACCCAGGCCGCCGCGAGGAGGACCGCAAGGGCGCTCCCGGCGAGGACCCAGGGGCGCATCCACCACGGCCTCTCGACGACGACGCGGACTCGCGCCGGCGATTCAGGGAACCGCCCGTCCGCCGTCGTCGCGGTGACCTCGAAGACGTAGCGGCCCGCCCCGAGGGCGCCATACGTCGTCTCCGACTGCCCCGGCTCGGCCTTCGTCCAGGCGTCCGAGAGGCCCGAGAGCCGGTAGCGGAACGTCGTCGCACCCTCGTCGAGGAACGAGAGGGCGGCAAAGCGGAGCGTGAGCGGCTCGTGCCGGGCCGGGAGCACGACCTCTCGCCGGGAGGCGAGGCGCTTCGCGCCGACGCGGACCTCCGGGATGGCGACGAGGGGCGGGACGGCGCGCACGGGGGCGGGGAGCCCCAGGAAGAGGGAGAGGCGGTCCGTCGAGATCCAGACCCTTCCACGGCTGTCCGCCAGGAACCCGTCCTCGTTGCACTCGTTCGACCCGAGGCCGTCGTTCGTCGTGAAGACGCGGGTCTCGCCCGACGGTGCGATCCGCGCGGCGCCGCGGTTCGTCCCGGCCCAGACGTTCCCCTCGCGGTCCTCGCCGACCCAGTAGACGTACGAATCGGGGAGGCCCGAGCGGGCGTCGAGGACCCGGGTCCGCCCGTCGGGCGTTCTCCTGAAGAGGCCCCTGTCCGTCGCCACCCAGAGGGACCCGCGCCGGTCCTCGAGGATCGAGGTGACGGCGGTCGACGGGAGCCCTTCGGCCTTCCCGACCGCGATCGGAGCGCCGCCGCTCTCGAGGCCGGCGACGCCCCAGCCGGGCCCGCCGACCCAGACCCTTCCGCCGTGCCCCACGTGGATCGTCGACACCGAGTCGCCGACCGGGGGACCGGCCCGGGAGAGCTTTCCGTCGCGGTGGACGAAGAGCCCCTCGCGGGCCGAGCCGATGAGGAGCGCTCCGTCCTGCGCGAAGGCGATGTCGTCGACGACCCTCGGCGCCCCTTCCGGGAGCGGGAAGGGGACGACGCGACCTCTTGCGATCCGGGCGGCGCCGCGCGACGTCGAGAGGACGACGTCGCCCGAAGGCGCGACGCAGAACGAGCGGACCTCGGTGTGGGGCAGGCCGTCCTTCGCGGTGAACCGGCGAACGGAGCCGCCGGGCGCCCACCGGAGGATCCCCCGGTCGTGCGCCCCGAGCCAGAGCGCGCCGTCCGGAGACTCCGCCATCCCGTAGATCGGCGCCCCCTCGGGGAGGCCGTCCTCCGGCCCGTAGGTCCGGAACGCGGCCGGGCCCTTCTTGACGAGCCCAGAGTCGGTCCCCAGCCAGACGATTCCCTCGAGGTCCTCGAGGACCGCCCAGACGCGCGCGTCGGGCAGCCCCTCCCTCGGCCCGAAGGCCTCGAAGGCGGTCTCGCCGTCCCAGCGGAACGCCCCCAGGTCGGTCGTCGCGATCCAGTAGCCCCCTCCCCCGGACTCCGGGACGACGCGGAAGACGTTCCGCCCCGGGGCGGCGTCGCTTCCCACTCTCCGCGCGACTCCTGCGGCGGGGTCGAGCTCGAAGAGACCGGCCTCGGTCGCCCCGACGAGAACCCGGCCTCCGCGGCCCGGGGCGAGGACGCCGACCGGACGCTCGGGCAGACCGTCGGCTCCGAATCGCGAGAGGGCCCCGCCCGGCAGGACGCGCGCGAGACCGCGCGTCGTCCCCGCCCAGAGGACCCCGTCCGCCGTGGCGAGGAGCGAGACGACCTCGGAGTCCGAAAGCTCCCCCACCGCCGCGACCGGCTCGAAGGGGGCCCCGATCTCCTGGGCGACGAAGAGACCGCCCGCGGCTCCGACGTAGAGCTTTCCGTCGGGGAACGCGAGGAGGACGTTCACGGCCGGGTTCGGCCCGGGCGTCACGGGAAGGGTCCGCCACTCCCCGTCCGAGAAGACCGCGCCGCCGTTCGTCGTCGCGACGAGGACCTCGCCCCGCGGGCCCAGCGAGATCGACTGGACGGAGGAGCCCGGGAGCCCCGTCGCCGCGTCCGTCGTCTCGAATCGACGACCGTCGTAGCGGCCGATCCCGCCCGCGAGCGTGCCGACCCAGAGGAAGCCCTCCCGGTCCTGGCAGAGAGCCGTCACCTGCATCTGCGGGAGTCCGTCGCGCGCGGTGTAGACCCGGACCGCGGTGCGAACCGCCTCCGTCCTCGGGGCCGCGAGGGCGAGAGCGAGAGCGAGCCCGAACGCCGGGACGGCGCGGCGTCTCACGTGCGAAGGATGACCTCGACGACCTCGGAACGAAAGAAGAGCCTCATCGGGGGTCCCCAGGTCCCCGTCCCGCGCGACACGACGAGCGTCATCCCGCCGACCTCGTACCGCCCCGCCTGGAACGGGTAGGGGATCGCGGAGAGGTAGACGAACGGCCAGAGCTGACCGCCGTGCGTGTGCCCGGAGAGCATGAGGCGCGCCCCCTTCGCCGCCGCCTCGCGGACGAGGAGCGGAGAGTGCGAAAGGTGGACGACGACGGCGCCGGGCGGCATGCCCGCAAAGGCGCCGTCGAGCGCGCGGCCGTCGAGGCCGAGCTGCCGCCGCGCCGTCAGGTCGTCGACGCCCGTCAGGACGAGGCCCGGCGCGGCCTCGGCCCAGCCGTCCCTCAGGACGCGGATCCCGCCGGAGGCGTAGACCTCGAGGCACCGCTCGAGCCCCGCGTAGTACTCGTGGTTCCCCGTCACGCCCCAGACGCCGAGCGGCGCCGTCAGCGTCCTGAGGACCGGGGCGAGCGGCTCGACGGCCCGCGCCTCGCCGTCGACGAGGTCGCCGGTGACGACGACGAGGTCGGGCGAGAGCGAGGAGACCTGCTCGATCCTCCGCGCGAGCCACCTCTCTCCGAGGAGCGAGCCGAGGTGGAGGTCGGAGAGCTGGACGAGCTTCAGCTCCGTCCGCCCGCCCGGAAGGGACGGCACCTTCACCTCGTGCCGGACGACGCGCGGACCGCGCGCCGACTGGACGAGGGCGACGGCGGCGAGGAGCGCCGCGCCCCCCAGCGCCACGGCGCGCGCGGGGGCCGCCCCCCTCGGCCAGAGCTTCCCGAACCCCGTGACGAGGTCGGCCGCGAGGAACGCCGCGCACGCGAGGAAGAGGGCCCCCATCCAGACGGCGCCCGCGAGCTCCACTCCCCACGCGACGGCGCCGGGGGCCTGGCGCGCCAGGACCCGGCCCAGCGGGTACGAGAGCCAGAGGAGGGCGAGGAGCGCGACGCGTCCCGCGACGGGCATGACCCGTCCGAGCGCGGGGATCGAGAAGGCCCGCTGGAACGCGTAGACGTGGAACAGCGTCCAGACGGAGAGGACGATGCCGAGGAATAGGGCGAGCCGCCCCGAAGCGCCCATCCGGCGGAGTGTAATGGAGGCGCCAGGGACCGCTCTCCCTCTACAATCCCCGATCGTCATGACCGACGAGAAGCAGAACCGCTTTCCCGCCGTCTTCTGGACCGCCAACGTCACCGAGCTCTTCGAGCGCGCCGCCTACTACTCGATGGCGAGCTTCGTCGTCATCTACCTCGGCCAGCTCGGGCTCGGCGAGTACTGGCCGTCGAACCTGAACAGCGTCCTCTGGACGCTCGTCTACTTCCTCCCGATCCTCTCCGGCACGATCGCGGACCAGGTGGGCTTCCGGAAGTCGCTCCTCGTCGCGTTCGTCCTGCTCGCGATCGGCTACATGCTCATGGGCTCTCCCGTCTGGTTCGGAGGGGCGAAGCTCTCGGCGACCGTCGGGAAGGAGTTCACGGCCTCGTCCTCTCTCGTCGGCGTCCTCGTCGCCGGGATCCTCCTCATCGGCATCGGCGGCTCGGTCATCAAGCCGTGCATCTCGGGGACCGTGCAGAAGACGTCGGGCACGCTCGCGACGCTCGGTTTCGCGATCTTCTACATGATCATCAACATCGGGTCGCTCTTCGGACGCGGCACCGCGTACGTCGTGCGGACCCGGCCCGACGTCGTCCTGATCCTCGCCGTCGTCGCCGTCTGCGGGATCGCCGCGGCGCTCCTGACGCTTCTCGTCCGCTGGAACGTCACGCACCGCGAGAAGCCCGGGACGATCGCGAAGACGACGCTCGGCGCGTTCGCGATCATCACGAGCGCCGGGCTCGGCATCTCACAGGCGCTGAAGCTCCGACCGAGCCCCGAGCTCGCCGAGGGGAGCGGCGCCCTCTCCTACATCTTCGCGGTCGCGACGGCCGCCTCGATCGTCGCCTTCTTCGTCGTCCTCCTCTTCTACAAGGAGCCGCCCGTCCCCGCCGACGCGCCCGTCAAGCCGAAGCGCTCGCCGGGCCGGATCCTCCTCGACATGGTCCTCGTCCTGAAGAACCCGCGTTTCACCCTCTTCCTCGTCGTCATCAGCGGATTCTTCTTCCTCTACAACCAGGTCTACAACGTCATGCCGCTCTACGTGAAGAGGGTCGTCGAGACGAGCCCGGCGATGGACCTCTACACCGCCGCGAACCCGTTCGTCATCGTCGTCTTCCAGCTCCTCGTGACGAGCCTCTTCGGGAAGATGAAGCCCGTGAAGTCGATGATCGTCGGCTGCATCGTCATCGGCGTCTCGATGGGGATCAACCTCTGGCCGCTCTGGTCCGACGGCGGGCTCCGCGCCCCGATGGCCGATCTCCTCCCGATCGCCTCGATCTTCATCATCCTGACGGTCGGCCTCATCGCCTTCGGCGAGCTCTTCACCTCGCCGCGGATGTACGAGTACATCGGCGCCCTCGCCCCGAAGGGGCAGGAGGGGCTCTTCCTCGGCTACGCGAACCTCCCGCTCGCGATCGGCTCGCTCACGGGCGGCCCGGTCGGCGCCTGGATCTTCAACGACGTCATGGCGAAGGGGGCGACGACGCGCGCCGACGGCCTCCTCGAGCTGAACCGCGCCGCCGCGACGCGCGGCTGGCTCCTCCTCATGGCGATCGGCTTCCTCTCCGCCGTCGCGATGTGGGCCTTCAACCGCTGGGTCGAGAAGCAGGAGGCGAAGGAGAAGCCGGCGGCGTAGGGCCGCGTCCCCTCAGCCGAACGTCGTCGTCACGCTCGGCTGGAAGCTCTCGCAGTAGTACTCGTAGCTGTCGGCGTTCTCCACGGCCTTGGCCGGGCCACCGACCTCTCCGACGAGGGCGTGACAGGGGCCCGCGCCGTACTTGTGGTCCTGCGTCTTCTTCGTCAGGTGCGTCATCTCGTGGATGAGGACGCCGGAGAGGGAGTCGCGCCCGTGCCGCGTCGCGTCCTGGAAGAACGCCTGCCCGAGAAAGACGTGCCACTCCCCCGGGTTCTGGACGCTCGGGTAGACGTAGCCGTAGGCCGTCGACGGGCCGAGGCCGAGGGCCCCCTGGTTCCTCAGGAACATGGGCGTGTCGTTCCCGAGGGCGGTCGTCGGCGCGCCGGTCCCGCGGTAGTAGACGTGGACCTTCTTCGCGCAGACGACGTCGAAGACGGACTTCAGCGTCTCCTTGACCTTGTTGTAGCGCGCCGTCTCGAGCGGCCCGAACCAGTGCTCGAACCGCTCCTTTTCCTTCGTGTCGGCGTTCACGCGCATGATCCCGACCCACGCGTGGGTCAGGAGCTGCGAGGCCCTCGCGAAGGCCGGGCCGATGTTCTTCTGGTGGAGGCTCGAGGCCTTCTCGAAGCTCTTCCCGAGGAGCGGCTCGCCGACGGTCTTCGGCTTCTCCTCGTGCGCCTGCGTGTCGCGCCACTTGCTCCAGATCGAGCGGATCTCGGTCTTCACCCGCTCCGTCTCCAGCTGGGCGTTCGCCCCCGTCGTCGAGACGAAGTGCGCCTTCATGATCGAGACATCCTCGGAGCCCTTCCCGCCGAGCGTCCGCTCCATGAGGAGGAGGCCGCGCTGGAACTGCCGCATCTCCGTCTTGTCGGCGTCGTGGAAGACCTTCGGCCCGCGGTAACCGCCGAGGGAGAGGAGCTCGGAGATCCCGCGGACCTCCTTGTGCACGTCGAGCCACTTCCAGACGGCCCCCTTGGCCTTGTCGCCTTCGCGGGCGTCGTGGCCCGAGAAGGCGCGCTTGATGGCGTCGAGGGCATCCTTGATCCGGTCCTTCGGCACGGCTCCACCTCCCGCTGTTCCGCGTTCTCCCCCTCGAATCTGGGAAGGCGCAGGAGCCTTGTCAAAGGAGAAGACGCGCACACCGGCGCGGGAATGCGGACCCGTCGGGTCCGGATCGCCCTGTCGGCCCCGCGGCCCGAGCTACGGGTCGTCGAAGTAGGGACGCACGAGGACCTTCCCCTTCTTCTGCCTCAGCGAAAGCTCCACGGCGTGCCGGCCGCGGGGGCGTTCGGGCCTCGTGAAGACGACGACGTAGCGCCCCTCGATCGCCCGGAAGGCGAGGTCGAGCGCCTGGGCCGTGAAGACGTGAGTCTTCGCGTACGTCCCGCCCGTCTCCTCCGCGAAGCGCATGAGCGTCGTCTCGAGCGTGTGCCAGTCTGCGTCGGAGACGTCGAGCGTGAAGACGTTCACGCGCGCCTCCCGGAGGGCCTCGAGGGCGAGGGCGTGCCACCTCGGGTCCGAAGGGGTCCGGTTCACGTGGAGCCCCCACCCGAGGAAGAACATCACCTTCCCTCCCGGGATCTTCGACAGGGCCTTCGCGACGACGAGGAGGCCGCGCTCGACGCTCGCGGCCTTTCGCGCCTCGGCGACGTCGAAGTGCGCCGCGAGCGACGGGAACGGGCTCGGAGGGGGCGGGTCGGGCGCGCCGCCGATCTTCAGCGTGTCGAAGAGGGCGCGGTGGATCGAGGCGCGGTCGTTCGTGAAGTCGAGGCGGAGCTTCAGGTGGGAGTCGTAGGAGACGACCGCGACCCGGTCGGTCGGGAGGAGGCGGTCGAGGAAGAGCACCATCTCGTTCGCCGCCCGCATCAGCCCCTTCGTCCGGTGGCGGCCGAAGTCGGCCTGGAAGAAGAGGACGAGGAGGCGGCCGTCGGGGAACTCGGGGATCGCCGCGTCCTCGGCCGAGCGCTCGGCCGTCGGCGCCTGCGGCTTCGGGCGCGGCGCGAGCTCGGGCCGGTCGCCCGGGATGAACTCGACCTCCTCGACGGAGACCTCCTCCCCGCCGACGCGAAGGAGGAAGTCGGGCGGCTCCAGGCCCCTCAGGGCGCCGCCGTGCGGACCGACGACGTAGGCGTCGAGGAGGACCTTCTCGACGCTCGCCCGGGCCGTGATGCTCCCCTTCCGGGACGGCTCCTGGCCGGGTGCAGCGAAGAGGAGGGCGATCCCGAGGAGGGCGCCGAGGACGGAGGCTCGCGGGCTCACGGACGCATTCTGCGGCTACGATCCCCTCCCGATGAAGCCCGAATCGCCGCCGTCCGAGCGGGAGCTCCTCGCCGGGCAGGTCGAGAGGGTGACGTTCCACTCGGAGGAGTCGGGCTTCGCCGTCCTGAGGGTCCGGGTCCGCGGCCGGAGGGACGCCGTCACCGTCGTCGGGCACGCCGCCGCGATCTCGCCCGGGGAGGAGCTGCGCGCCTCGGGGAGCTGGGTGAGCGACCCGAGGCACGGACCGCAGTTCCGGGCGGAGACGCTCACGACGGTCGCGCCGACGTCGCCCGAGGGGATCGAGCGCTTCCTCGCCTCGGGCCTCGTCCGCGGCGTCGGCCCGCACTTCGCGCGGAGGCTCGTGGAGCGGTTCGGGACGGAGGTCTTCGCGGTCATCGAGACGGCGCCGGAGCGTCTCCGCGAGGTGCCCGGCGTCGGGCCGCTCCGCGCGGAGCGGATCGTCGCGAGCTGGGCCGAGCAGAAGGGGGTGAGGGAGATCATGGTCTTCCTCCACGCCCACGGCGTCGGCACGTCGCGCGCCGTGCGGATCTACCGGACCTACGGCGCGGACGCGATCGCCGTCGTGAAGGAGGACCCCTACCGGCTCGCCCGCGACGTCCGCGGCATCGGGTTCGTGACGGCGGACGCCCTCGCGCGGAGGCTCGGGGTCCCAGAGGACGCCATGATCCGCGTGCGAGCCGGCGTCTCCCACGTCCTCGCGGAGGCGCTCGACGAGGGGCACTGCGGCCTGCCTCGGGAGACACTCGTCCCGCGCGCGGCCGAGCTCCTCGCCCGCCCCGCGGAACAGGTCGTCGAAGCCCTCGCCCTCGAGCTCGCCGACCGTCGCCTCGTCGCCGACGAGGCCGGCGGGAAGGCGTGCGTCTTCCTCCCGGCCCTCCACGCCGCGGAGAGGAGCGTCGCCGCGCGGCTCGCGGCGCTCGCCTCGGGGGCCCCGCCGTGGCGACAGGTCGACCCGGAGGCCGCGATTCCGTGGGTCGAGGCGCGGGTCGGGATGACGCTCTCCGCGAGCCAGCGTGCGGCGGTCGGAGTGTTCCTCCGCTCGAAGGTCCTCGTCCTGACGGGCGGGCCGGGCGTCGGGAAGACGACGCTCGTCGACGCGCTCCTCCGGATCGTCCTCGACGCCTCCCTCCGGATCGCCCTCGCGGCGCCGACGGGGCGCGCCGCGAAGCGGCTCTCGGAGAGCACCCGGTCGGAGGCGAAGACGCTCCACCGCCTCCTCGAGGTCGACCCGTCGAGCGGGCTCTTCCGTCGCGGACGCGACAACCCTCTCGAGGCCGACCTCGTCGTCGTCGACGAGGTCTCGATGGTCGACGTCCTCCTCGCCCGCTCTCTCCTCGACGCGATGCCGCCGCACGCGGCGCTCCTCCTCGTCGGCGACGCGGACCAGCTCCCGAGCGTCGGACCGGGTCAGGTCCTGCGCGACCTCCTCGCCTCGGGCGCCGTGCCGTCGGTCCGCCTCACGGAGGTCTTCCGGCAGGCCGCCGAGAGCCGGATCGTCGTCGGGGCGCACCGGATCCGCGAAGGTCACCTCCCCGACCTGTCGAACCCGGCCGGGACCGACCTCTTCTTCTTCGACGCGAGGGAGCCGGAGGAGGCCGCGCGCCGCGTCGTGGAAGTCGTCTCCGAGCGGATCCCGCGCCGTTTCGGCCTCGACCCGCGACGGGACGTCCAGGTCCTCGTCCCGGTCCGCCGCGGGCCGCTCGGGGCGCGGGCGCTGAACGAGGCTCTCGGGAAGGCGCTGAACCCCGACGGCGCGCCGCGCGTCGCGCGCTTCGGGCAGGAGCTCGCGCCCGGCGACCGGGTCATGCAGGTCGAGAACGACTACGACCGCGAGGTCTACAACGGCGACCTCGGGCTCGTGACCTCCGTCGACCCCGACGAGGCCGAGCTGCGCGTCTCCTTCGACGGGCGGGAGGCCGCCTACGGCTTCGACGAGCTCGACGTCCTCCAGCTCGCGTGGGCGACGACGATCCACAAGTCGCAGGGGTCGGAGTACCCCGCGGTCGTCGTCCCGCTCGCGATGACCCACTACGCGATGCTCGAGCGGAACCTCCTCTACACCGCCGTCACGCGCGGGAAGCGCCTCGTCGTCCTCGTCGGCGACCGGAGGGCCGTCGCCGTCGCGGCGAAGCGCGCCTCGGCGGGAGGCCGAGTCACGCGGCTCGCGGAGCTCCTCTCGGCGGCCCGACACGCCTGCTAACCTCTGCCCGGGAGGACGTTCATGACGGGACGAGGGGCGGACCGAGCGGTCCCGCGGGTGCCGAAGCCGTCCGGCGGCGAGCTCGTGGCCGAGGTCCTCGTCCGCCACGGCGTCCGCTTCCTCTTCACGCTCTGCGGCGGGCACATCTCCCCCATCCTGGCGGCCGCGAAAGCCCGCGGCGTCCGGGTCGTCGACACGCGGCACGAGGCGACGGCCGTCTTCGCCGCCGACGCCGTGGCGCGGCTCACCGGAACGCCCGGCGTCGCCGCGGTCACCGCGGGCCCCGGCGTCACGAACGCGTTGACCGCGCTCCAGAACGCGCGCCTCGCCCAGACCCCGCTCGTGCTTCTCGGCGGCGCCACGGCAACCGTCCTGCGCGGGCGCGGAGCCCTCCAGGACGTCGACCAGATCGCGCTCGTCGCCCCGGCCGTCAAGCGCGCGCTCCGCGTCTCGAAGCTCCGCGAACTCGTGCCGGCGCTCGAGGAGGCCTTCGCCGTCGCCCGCGACGGCGTCCCCGGCCCCGTCTTCGTGGAATGCCCCGTCGACCTCCTCTACCCGGAAGCGGTCGTCCGCGGCTGGTACGCCTCGAAGGCGGGGGCGCCGAAGGGGCTCGTCGCCCGCGCGACACGCTGGTACCTCGGGCGGCACCTCGACGCGCTCTTCGCCGGGGTCGAAGGGGTCGACGCCCACGGTCCGACAGCCGTCCCCCCTCCGCCCCCCGAGGCCGGGAGCGTCGGGACGGCCGCGCTCCTCCTGGGGCGAAGCGAACGTCCCATCGCCCTCCTCGGGAGCGGGGCGCTCCTCGACCCGGACGGGGCCGGCGCGCTCGCGCGCGCGGTCGGCGCGCTCGGGCTGCCGGTCTACCTCTCCGGCATGGCGCGCGGCCTCCTCGGGACCGCCTCGCCCCTGCAGTGCCGCCATCGCCGGTCGGAGGCGCTGCGCGAGGCCGACCTCGTCCTCCTCGCGGGCGTCCCGTGCGACTTCCGGCTCGACTACGGCCGCCAGATCCGGCCGGACGCCGTCGTCGTCTCGGCGAATCGCGACGCCGCCGCCCGGACGCTCAACCGCCGGCCGACGCTCGGCGTCGGCGGCGACCCCGGCCTCTTCCTCCGCGCCCTCGCCGACGCCGTGCCGGGCGGCTTCCCTCGCCCGGAGTGGCTCGCGCGCCTGCGGGAGCGCGACGCGGCGCGCGAGGCGGAGATCCTGGCGGCGCCCGAAGGGGATCGGGGCGCGCTCGACCCGGTCGCGCTCTGTCGCAGCCTCGAGGAGGCCCTCCCGGAGGACGGCGTCGTCGTCGCCGACGGCGGGGACTTCGTCGCCACGGCCTCCTACGTCCTTCGGCCGCGAGGGCCGCTCTCCTGGCTCGATCCCGGCGTCTTCGGGACGCTCGGCGTCGGCGCGGGGTTCGCGCTCGGGGCGGCGCTCTGCCGTCCCGAATCGCCGGTCCTCCTCCTCTGGGGGGACGGCTCGGCCGGCTACGGCCTCGTCGAGGTCGACACGTTCGTCCGGCACTCTCTCGGCGTCGTCGCCGTGATCGGGAACGACGCCGCGTGGACGCAGATCGCCCGCGAGCAGGTCGAGGTACTCGGCGACGACGTCGGGACCGTCCTCCGCGCGACGGACTACCACGCCGCGGCCCGCGGCCTCGGCGGCGAGGGGCTCCTCCTCGACGACCCGGCGCGCCGCGGCCCCGTCCTCGCGGAGGCGTTCCGCCACGCCCGGGCCGGCCGGCCCGTCGTCGTCGACGCGCGCCTCGGGAAGACGGCGTTCCGGAAGGGCTCGATCTCGATCTGAGGCTTCGCCGCGCCGGACGTGACGGGCGATCCTCGCGCCGCTGCTCGTGCGTTCCCGCGTCCGGCCCGTGACGACGGCTCGCGGTCGCGTCGGCATGCGACACTCTCCGGGGGGCATCGCAGCCGGCCGGCGGCGCGACGGCGCCCCGGGAGGCCGCACGCCGATGTCCGAGACCGCTTCCGAACCCCGACCGCTCTCCCTCGTCGTCGTCGGCGCCGGGCCGGCGGGGCTCACCGCGGCCTGGGAGAACGCCCGGCACGGAGGGACCGCGACCGTCCTCGAGCGGGACGACCTCGTCGGCGGGATCGCGCGGACCGTCGAGCGGCGCGGCTACCGGTTCGACATCGGGGGCCACCGCTTCTTCACGAAGGTCCGCGAGGTCGAGGAGCTCTGGCACGAGATGCTCGCGGACGACTTCCTGCGCGTCCCCAGGCAGTCGCGCATCCTCTACCGCAGGAAGCTCTTCTCCTACCCGCTCAAGCCGTTCGAGGCGTTCTTCGGCCTCGGCCCGATCGAGAGCCTCCGGTGCGGCCTCAGCTTCCTCGCCGCCCGCCTCGCGCCTCGCAGCCCCGAGGAAGACTTCGAGACGTGGGTCTCGAACCGCTTCGGCCGTCGCCTCTTCTCGATCTTCTTCAAGACCTACACCGAGAAGGTCTGGGGCGTCCCCTGCACGCAGATCCGCGCCGACTGGGCGGCCCAGCGGATTCGCGGCCTCTCCCTCTGGAAGGCGGTCTGGCACGCGGTGAAGCCCGACCGGAGCGTCAAGACGCTGATCGAGGAGTTCGACTACCCGCGCCTGGGCCCCGGGCAGATGTGGGAGCGCTTCACGGCCCGGCTCGAGGAGCGCGGCTCCCGCGTCCTCCTCGGGCGGAGCGTGGCGCGGATCGCCTGGCAGGACGGGCGGGGCGTCACGGCCGTCGAGACGGACGGCTCCGCCGGACGGGAGACGTTCACGGGCGACGCGTACGTCTCCTCGATGGCCCTCTCCGACGCCGTCTTCGCGCTCGACCCGCCGCCGCCGCCGGAGGTCCTGGAGGCCGCCCGCGCTCTCCGCTACCGCGACTACATCCTCGTCGCGCTGATGTTCGAGGGGGAGCGCTTCTTCCCCGACAACTGGGTCTACATCCACAGCCCCGAGGTGCGGATCGGCCGCGTCCAGAACTTCGGGAACTGGTCGGCCGCGATGGTCCCCCGCCCCGGCGTCACCTGCCTCGGCCTCGAGTACTTCTGCTTCGACACCGACCCGGTCTGGACCGCCCCCGACGAGGAGCTCCTCGAGACGGGCCGGGCGGAGATCACGAAGACCGGCCTCGTCCCCGCGGGGGCGCGGGTCCTCGACGGAGCCGTCGTGCGGATGCCGAAGACCTACCCGATGTACGACCCGGGGTACTCCGAGAAGGTCGACGTCGTCCGCCGCTTCCTCGAGGAGCGCCTCCCGAACCTCCAGCAGGTCGGGCGGAACGGGATGCACCGCTACAACAACCAGGACCACGCGATGGTGACCGGGCTCTACGCCGTCCGGAACCTCTACGGCGCCTCGAACGACCTCTGGGCCGTCAACGTCGACGACGAGTACCACGAGGAGGCGCGGACACTGCGCCCCGGCGGGGAGGGCTCCCGGCCGTAGGCCGCTCCCCGCGCCGGGTCTGCGGCCCCGGCGCGGAAGCGTCCTTCCCGGTCGTGCGGGGCGAGGCCCCGCGCCGCCTCAGACCGGCGCGAAGCGTGCCGTGAAGTGCCGGAGGACCTTCGGCGCCTCCGTGATCCGGTAGCCCCGAAGCTCCTCGCGCCGCCGGAAGACCTCGAGGACCCCCTCGGCGACGAGGTCGATGTGCGACTGCGTGTAGACGCGCCGCGGGATCGCGAGGCGGACGAGGTCCATCGGCCCCGGGACCTCCGAGCCGTCGGGGTGGAGGCCAAACATGACCGTCCCGATCTCGACGCCGCGGATCCCCGCCTCGAGGTAGAGGGCGTTCGCGATCGCGATGCCGGGGTACTGGAGCGGCGGGACGTGCGGGAGCATCGCGCGCGCGTCGAGGTAGACGGCGTGGCCGCCCGGCGGCTGGATGATCGGGACGCCTCCCGCCGTCAGCTTGTCGGCGAGGTAGGCCGTCGAGCGGATCCGGTACCTCAGGTACGGCTCCTCGACGACCTCCTCGAGGCCGCGGGCGATCGCCTCGAGGTCGTAGCCCGCGAGGCCGCCGTAGGTCGGGAAGCCCTCGGTGAGGATCAGGAAGTTCCGGCAGGCGGCGGCGACGGCGTCGTCGTTCAGGGCGAGGAAGCCGCCGATGTTCGCGAGGCCGTCCTTCTTCGCCGACATCGTGCAGCCGTCGGCGAGCGAGAAGACCTCGCGGGCGATCGCCTTCGGCGTCCGGTCCGCCTGCCCCGGCTCGCGCTGCTTGATGAACCAGGCGTTCTCGGCGAAGCGGCAGGCGTCGAGGATGAAGGGCTTCCCGTACTTGTCGCAGAGGGCGCGGACGCCGCGGAGGTTCTCGAGCGAGACGGGCTGGCCGCCGCCGGAGTTGTTCGTGATCGTCACCATGACGAGCGGGACGCGGGCGCCGTCCTCGGCGAGCGTCTTCTCGAGCTTGCCGAGGTCCACGTTCCCCTTGAACGGGTGGATCAGCGACGGAACCTTCCCCTCGTCGATGACGAGGTCGCGGGCCTCCGCCTCCTCGAACTCGATGTTCGCCCGGGTCGTGTCGAAGTGCGTGTTGCTCGGGACGACCATCCCCGGCTTCAGGACGGTGTGGAAGAGGATCCGCTCCGCGGCCCGCCCCTGGTGCGTCGGGATGACGTGCTTGAAGCCCGTCAGGTCCTGGACGGCGTCGCGGAAGCGGTAGAACGAGCGGCTCCCCGCGTAGCTCTCGTCCCCCTGCATGAGGGCGCCCCACTGCGCGGACGACATCGCTCCGGTCCCCGAGTCCGTCAGGAGGTCGATGAGGACGTCCTCGGCGGGAATCAGGAAGACGTTGTACCCCGCCTCGACGAGCGCCTTCTCGCGCTCCTCCCGCGTCGTGAACTTGACGGATTCGACGGACTTGATCCGGAACGGCTCGATGATCGTCTTGAACAGCATGGCAACCGCGGATTCTACCCGGCGAGGGCCCCGGCCCGGGCCTCGAGCAGCCTGCGCCGGACCGCCGCCGCGGCCGGGGCCGGCCACTGGGGGAGGGCGCCGAGCGCCCGCCCCGCGAGGCCGAGGAGGTCGAGGGCCGCCTCGAGCGGGGGCCCGCCGAGCGCCGCGTTCACCTCCCGGCCGAGGCGCGGAAAGGCGCGCTCGAAGCGCCGGAACGGGTCCAGGTCGTCGAGCGGCACCGCCTCTTCCGGCGGGACGTGCCGGGCGAGGAGGCGGAGGAGGTGACCGGCCGCGTACCCGGCCACGAAGAGGCGCGCCGAGAGGAGCTCTCCGCGAGCCGCGCGCCCTCCGCCGACGAGAAGGTTCCCGAGGAGCTGGCCGCAGAGCCAGCGGTCCGAAGGCGCCTCGGCCGGCTTCGCGGCGACCTCGGCCATCCGCTCCGCGACGCCGCCCCGGTCGAGGAGGACGCGATACCGGTTCGCACGCGCGACGCGGAGCTCCTCGAGGTCGAAGACGGCGAGCTCGAGGAGGTGTCCGTCCTCGAGGACGACCTTCAGACCGTGCTCCGTCTCGCGGTGGAGGAGGACGGCCCGCTCCGCCCCGGGGAGCCACGAGAGCTCCGTCCGAAACGGCTCCTGCGCCCCGGGGACCGTGACGACGAAGAAGTCGTGATCCGAGAAGGCGTCCGGCGCGGGGCCCTCGCCGGACATCGATCCGAGCGCGACGAGGCCGACGACATGCGGCTCGCGCGCGAGACGGCGGAGGAGGGCGTCCGAAAAGGCGGAGTACGCGGCGGCGTCCATGACGCGATTCTCCCGCGCCTCGCAGGAACGGGAACGGCCCCCGGGAGCGCCGGGGGCCGGTTCGGGTGATCTCGTCGCGGCCCCGGGGCCGCGGCTGTTCAGCGCACGGCGAGCGCCGCGACCTTCGAAGGGGCGGCCGGAGCCGCGGGGGCCGCCGCCGTCTGCTGCGGCTGAGGCGTCGCCGGCAGCCCGCCGCGTACGGCGAGCTGCCCCTTCCGGGAGGCGTCGATCGACTGGGCGAGGATCCGAGCCCCTTCCTGCGGCGCGTGGAACCCCGTCGAGTTCTCCGCCTCGGCGAAGTCGAGGAGGAACGTCGCGCGGCGCTGGAAGCTCCGCGCGGCCGCGAGCTCCTCGTCGGTCTTCCCGGCCTCCTTGGCGGCCCTCAGGTCGTCGATGAGCGACATCAGGGCGTCCATCGCGAGGTTCCGCATCTCCGTGTGCCGCGACTGGATCGTCTCGGCGCGCGCCTTGAGCTCCTCCTCCGACCAGCGGTGGCAGGTCTGGCAGGCCTTGTTGATGTTCAGGAGGGGGCTCCGCACGTGGTGGTCGGAGACCTTCATCGCCCCCGTCTTCGTGTACGGCATGTGGCAGTCGGCGCAGGCGACGCCCGAGCGGGCGTGGATCCCCTGGCTGTACATCTCGAACTCGGGGTGCTGCGCCTTCAGGTTCGGGGAGCCCGTCTCGGCGTGCGTCCAGTCCTTGAAGCCCGCCTCGTCGTAGTAGGCGAGGATCTCGTCGCCCTTCAGCCCCTTGTGCCACGGGAACGTGAGCCGCTTCTCCGCGCCCTTGAAGTAGTACTCCACGTGGCACTGCCCGCAGACGTACGTGCGCATCTCCTGGCGCGTCGCCATCGTGTTCACGTCGTAGTCGGCGACTCCCTGGGACGCCTTGTAGGCCCGGATCCCCTCCATGAAGGCGGGACGCGTCACGCGGAGGGCCATCGTCTTCGAGTCGTGGCAGTCGATGCAGGCGACGGGGTGCTTCACGTGCTGCCGCGCGTCGAAGTACGGCATCTGGTTGATCGCCTCGAAGCCCTTGAAGATGTCTCCGTTCCCGAGCTTCTTCATGGCGACGTAGGTCGACGCGTGGCAGTTCATGCAGGTGCCGGGCTGCTTGACGACCCGCTGGCGCTCGGTGAACGTCTGGTCGTCGAGCATGTAGGCGTGGCCCCGCTCCTCGCGGAAGTCGACCGCGAAGGCGTAGCCGGCCCACATCCGCGAAAGGCGCGGGTCCTCCTCGATCTTCGAGGTCGTCACCTGCGTCCGGGGGTCCTTCTCCGTCGGGGTCCTCGGCAGCGCCTCGCTCCCCCCGAACTTCGTCCGGACCATGTCGACGGTCCGCTTGTACGTGTCGAACTGGAGCGGGAAGTTCTTCCCCCAGGTCGCCGGGTCCTCGGTGTCGTCGTCGAGCTCGACGACCCGGAAGAACGGGTTCCGGGCCTCCTGCTTGTGCTCCATGATGTTCACGAGGAGCGCCGTCACGCCGACGGCGGCGAACGCGGCGATGGCCGCGACGACGAGGATCGTCTTCGCGGTGCTGGACTTCGGCTCGGTCATCTCTCTCCCTCGCTTCTCGCGTCTCGTCAGTGGGCGTGGCCGACGGACCGGTGGCACTCCACGCAGGAGAGCTCGCGCCCTCCGCGGGTCACCCGGTCGATGTCGTGGACGACGTCCTCGTGGCACTTGCGGCACGCCTTCTCGGTCACCCGGTGATTCCGGTCGGTGATCCGGATCGGGTCGGGAAAGCGCCCCGAGGTGAACGCGAACGAGTGCCAGAAGCCGTTCGAGGCCTTCGTCGCGTACTTCGCGACGAACCCCGGCGGGGTGTGACAGTCGTTGCACGTCGCCACGGCCCGGTGGCTCCCGCGCGACCAACCGTCGAGCTGCTCCGTCATGACGTGGCAGTTCGCGCAGGCGTTCGGGTCGTTGGAGAGGTACGACGCGCCCTTAGCGTAGACGAAGGTGTAGGCGCCGATCCCGACGGCGGTCCCGAGGAGGAGGCCGGCCGCCGTCTCGGCGAGCGCGATCCCTCGCCTCACGGAACGGCCTCGCGTCGGAACGGGGTCCCGCTTCGCTTCTTCACGTCCCGGACTGTCGCCCGCCTGCGGGTGGACGTCAAGGGCGCGGGCCTTCTTTCGGCCGGGTCCGATGACCGATGTCATGCGCCCCGGAGACACGAGGACGGGATCGCGACCGTCTCAGCCAGCCGGGCCCGGGTCCGTCGCGCCGCTCGCCGCCGCCGGCGCGCGCCGCGGCGTGAAGACGGGTCGGAGCGCCCCGCTCGGGCAGGAATCGACGCACGCCAGGCAGTTCGTGCAGGCGTCCCAGCGGTCGATGGCGCGCGGGTCGAGCCCCCAGCGGCAGCCCGCGTGACAGAGCGGGACCCGAGGGTGGAGGCAGCTTTCCGCTGTGTAGCCGACCCGGAGGGTGCGCGGGGTCCGGAGAGCGTTCGCGAGGGCCCCGACCGGGCAGAGCGCGCGGCACCAGATCCTCCTCGGCCCGAACGTTTCGAGCGCGAGAAGCGAGAGGAGGAGGCCTCCCGTGACCGGCGAGACCGCTTTCAGGAAGAAAGCCTCGAGCGCGAGCGTGCTCGCGAGGCGCGGCGCCGAGACGAGGGCGGCGAGCGGCGCGCCGAGGAGGAGGCCGAGGAGGAGAAGCCCCCCCAGCGTCCCCCACCGCAGACGTCGAACGGCGAGCCAGGAGCGCGCCGGCCAGGGACGAGACCGGAGGCGCTGCCGGACGGCGTCGATCCCCTCGGAGAGGAACCCCCAGGGACAGACCCACGAGCAGAAGACCGGGCCGAGGACGATGGCGAGGAGGACGACCGGCGCCATGCCGAGCACGAGGGCGAGAGTGACGCGGCCGGCGGCGAGAGCGGCCGAGAGGCCGGCCGCCGGCTCGGTCAGGTCGACCGGGCCGAGCTTGAGCGACGCGAGCGTCCCGGCGACCGCCTCGAGCCCCTTCGCGTTCGCGAGCGGGAGCGCGAGGTAGAAGAGCGCCACGGCGAGCTGGACGGCGCGCCGCAGGACGCCGTATTCGCCGGATCGCGGCCGGTGGGCGGCGGAGGGGCGGCTCACGACCGCACCCCGCCGGTCGCCGGCCGGACGACGATCGCCGGCTCGTGCGTCGGGCAGACCTTTTCGCAGATCCCGCAGCCGACGCAGCCCTCCTTCACGACGGGCCGCAGCTCGCCGTCCTGGACGATCGCCTCCTCGGCGAGGGGACATTCGTCGACGCAGGTTCGGCAGAGGATCCCCTGGAAGGCGTAGCACGTCTCTTCGTTCACGACCGCGACGCCCATCCGGACGGCGCGCTTGTCGCGAATCGGGTCGAGCGCCCCCGTCGGGCAGACCGGGGGGCACTTCATGCAGAGGTAGCAGGGGACCTCTCGCGCGACGACGACCGGCGTCCCGGCGTCGGGCCCGTGGCGCCAGCCCGCAGGGACGAGCGTCCGGTAGGGGCAGACCTCGACGCACCGCCCGCATCGTATGCAGAGCGCCGCGAACTCCGGCTCGGGGCGGGCCCCGGGCGGCCGGAGCGGCGCGTCCGCGAGGAACGGCGCGAGGAGGCGGCGGCGAAGGACGCCCCCCGCCGTCACCCCGCGTCCTCGCCGACGAAGGTCGGGAAGACCCCCACGACGTCCTCGTCGGACCGGAGGAGCTCCTCCGCCCACGACTCGAGCGTCCGCCCCTCCCCCGCCGACAGGACGGCGGCGAGGTGGCGGTCGCCGTCGCCCCCGGCGATCCGGAGGCCCTCCGACGCGGCGATCCGGACGGCCACCTCGGCGGCCCGACCCGGCAACGTCTCGATCACGACTCCGGCGACGATCACGAATCCCCTCCTGCCGGCCCCGAGGGGCCGGGACCGCGGACCACCCGGAGCGCACGCCCCGGGCGGTCCGTGGACCGGTCTCTCAGGCCTTCTCGAGCTTCACGGCGCAGATCTTGAACTCCGGCTCCTTCGAGATGTCGTCGAAGGCGTCGATGGTGAGGACGTTGCACATCCGGTCGCGGTCGTGCATGTGGAGGAAGACGAGCCCGGGGCTGGCGTTCTCGGTCACCTTGGCGGGGAACGTCTCCGTGCCGCGGCGCGAGGTGGCGCGGACCGGATCGCCCGTCTTCACGCCGAGCTTCTTCGCGTCGTCGGCGTGCAGCTCGAGCGACGACCTCTGGTTCGCGTGGACGAGCTCCTTGCACGTCCCCGTCATCGTGGCCGTGTGCCAGTGCTCGATGACGCGCCCCGTCGTCAGGAAGAACGGGTACTCGGCGTCCACGACCTCGGCCGGCGCCTTCTGCGGGCGGAGCCAGACGACGGCCTTCGCGTCGGGCCGGCCGTAGAACTTCATCCGGTGGGAGTGGTCGGCCGGGACGAGCGGGTCCTCGCCCTTGACGTAGCGCCGCTTCGTTCCCGGGTGGCCGGACGACGGGAGCGGCCAGAGGAGGCCGTGCGCCTCCTTGAGCCGCTCGCGCGTCATGCCGGTGAAGTCGTAGGCGGTCCCCTTGCTGAGCGTCAGGATCTCGGCCCAGACGTCGCCCGAGGTCTGGAACTTCACGAGGTCGCCGTGGCCGAGCCTCCGGCCCAGGTCGCAGAGGATCGCGAAGTCGGGGCGGGCCTCGCCGGCCGGCGGGATCGCTTGCTCCATGAGCTGGTAGCGCCGCTCGCCGCAGCCGTAGACCCCTTCCTTCTCGCCCCAGCCGGCGGCCGGCAGGACGACGTCGGCGATCTCCGACGTCCGCGTCGGGTGGAAGGCCTCGGCGACGACGACGAAGTTGTCGGGCCGGGCCATCGCCTTCAGGTAGCGCGAGACGTTCGGGAGCGACTGCGCCGGGTTCGTGCACATGACGTAGAGGCACTTGAGCGTCCCGGCCTCCAGGGCGCGGAACATGTCCACCGTGTGGTAGCCCGGCTTCCCCTTGAGGCGGCCGGCCGGGACCTTCCAAAGGGCCTCCATCTCGGCCCTGTGCTTCTCGTTGCCGACGACGCGGCCGTAGGGGAGGAGGTGCGAGAGCGCCCCGCCGTCCCTCACGCCGCCGCAGGCGTTCGGCTGGCCGGTGATCGAGAAGGGCGTGTTGCCCGGCGTCCCGATCTTCCCCGTGATGAGGTGGAGGTTGTGGACGAGGTTGTTCGCCCAGACGCCCTTCGTGCGCTGGTTGAGCCCCATCGTCCACATCGACATCGCGTTGCGCCCCTTCTCGCCGAACCAGCGGGCGGCCGTGACGATGTCTTCCGCTTTGCAGCCGGCCACCTTCGCGGCCTCCTCCGGCGAGTAGGCGGCGAGGAACGTCTTGTAGTCCTCCCACCCCTTGTTCGCGTCGGCTCCCTCGCCGAAGGCGAGGTGGGTCTTCACGAACTCCTCGTCCACGAGCCCGTCCTTCACGAGGACGTTCGCCATCGCGTTCAGGATCGCGAGGTCGTTGCCCGGGACGAAGGTGATGTGGAGGTCGGCGATGCGCGACGTCGGCGTCCGGCGCGGGTCGAGGACGATGACCTTCGTCCCCGGCTTCGACTCCTTCCGCCTCACGATCCGCTGGAAGAGGATCGGGTGGGCCTCGGCCGTGTTCGTCCCGACGAGGAGGAAGACGTCGGCGAAGTCCATGTCCTCGTAGAGCCCCATCGGCTCGTCCTTGCCGAACGTCGTCACGTACCCGCCGACGGCCGAAGCCATGCAGAGGCGCGGGTTCCCGTCGATGTTGTTCGTGCCGATGCCGGCCTTGAAGAGCTTGTTGGCGACGTAGGTCTCCTCGGTGAGCCCCTGGCCCGAGCCGTAGAAGCCGACGCTGTCGGGACCGTGCTTCTCGATCGCCTCCTGGAACTTCGCGGCGACGAGGCCCATCGCCTCCTCCCACGAGGCCTTCACGAGCTTCCCGTCCTTCCGGACGAGAGGATGGAGGAGGCGGGTCGGCGCCGTGACGATCTGCGGGAGGAGGAACCCCTTGAGGCAGAGGAACCCCTTGTTGAGGTTCTCCTTGTCGCCCTTGACGGCGAAGATCCTCCCGTCGCGGACCCCGATGTAGAGCCCGCAGCCGGTGCCGCAGTAGCGGCAGACGCTCTTCACCCACTTCTGGCCCCCGGGCGCCGTCGCCGCGAGGGCGGTCGAGATGCCCGGGACGTTGCTCAGCGCGGCGAGCGCCGAGGCGGCGGCCGAGGCCTCGAGGAACGTCCGTCTCGTCAGGTCCTGGGTCACTTCTCACCTCCGCGAAGCTCCGGCAGGTGGGAGCTCAGGGGATGCGGCTCGTGGCACGAGAAGCAGTCCTTCCCCGCCAGCTTCGGCCGCGCGAGCGACGCGACCTCCTCCGCGTGGCATCCGACGCAGCGCTCCTTCGTCGGCCGCTTCACGAAGTCCTTTCCGGTGGACCCGTGGCAGACGAAGCACTTCACGCTGTGGAGGCCGTGCTTGCCGAGGTTCCATTCCTTCACGACGTCGGGAGTGATCCCCGCGTGGCATTCCTCGCACGACTCGGTCGCGTCCACCTGCGGGTGGACCGCCGCCTTCTGCTTGCGCGGGGGCGCTCCGAGCGCCACGGCGGCCGCGAGGAGCGCGACGCCGATCCCGGCCATCCCTTTGCCGATCATCCGGGTCCTCCTCTCCGGCCGGGGCGCGCTCCCGCGTCCCGGCCCGTCTCCCTCGTGCGCGGGCGAGGCCGCCCGCCTCACAGCTTCAGACCGCCGAAGTTGAACCGGAGCGTCGTCCGGAGCTCCCACGCCGTGTCGTCCCAGGTGTTCGCGCCGTTGATGAGGTACCCGGAGGCGTCACCGGGGAAGAAGGCGCCGCCGCGGACCGTCCAGACGAGGTTCTTCATCAGCGTCCAGTCGAGCATGAAGTCGATCTCGGCGCCGAGGTCGCGCGACCTCTCCGCTCCGAACTCGCCCGGGTCGATCGCGCCGTTGCCGTTCACGTCCCGCCAGGGCGAGAGCGCCTCCGTGGCACGCATCCAGGTCCCCGAGAGGAAGAGCTTGAGGTCCTTCGCGAGCGGGAAGGTCGCGTTCAGCTGGAGGAGCGTCGTGTTCTCGAGCTCGCGGTAGCCGCGGGAGGCCGGCGACCCGAGGCCCTGGGGCGTGATCCCTTCCTCGTCCGGCATGATCGAGTCTTCCCAGACCTCGTTGACGTAGAAGAAGCCGTTCGTCCGGATCTTGTTGAGGTTCCCCTTCCCCGACATCGGGTCGTCGTCGCCCGAGCCGAGGCCGAAGACCGCCCCGAGCGTCGCCTTGCCGACCGGCAGCTTCGCGTCGAGGTAGAGGTTGTAGCCCTCGAGGTCCCCGTCGTTGACGTCGAGGAGCTGGTTCGGCCCGGAGTTCGGGTTCGCGATCCGGTCGCTCCCGGTCAGCCAGTCGACCTCGCCCTTCAGGGCGACCTTTCCGGCCGTCCCCTGGAACGAGAACCCGAGCGCCGTCGCCCGGGTCACGTTCGGACGGAACCGCGCGTTGAAGTACTGAAGGTCGTTCGGCAGGTAGCTCTTGCCGTCGGCGACGCCGTCGTCCTTGTACCAGGCGAGGAACGGGTTGAGCGTGAACTTCCCCGCCTTCTTCGAGAGGTTCAGGTAGACGAGGTTCGCGTCCCGCCCGTCGGGGCTCCCCGCGTAGTTCTCGTCGGTGAGGCCGTCGGTCCCTTCGGACTGCTTCGTCCAGTCGAGCGTCGCCGTCCAGCCGGCGACCTTCTTCTCGACCTGGACCCCGTCGCCGTCCTGGTCGAGGACGAGGAGGTTCCCGAGGGCGTTCTTCATCCGGCCGACGCGGAACGTCGTGTTCCCGAGCTTCGGGCTCGTGAACTGGACGTAGGCCCAGTCCAGGTGGACGAGGAAGTTCGTGTCCTTGTTGTTGAAGAGGTTCGAGAAGCCCGGGCGGAAGTTGTCGCGGTACTCGTTGTCGACGCCGAAGATCCCCTGGGCGAGGTCGATCCGCATCACGCCCTTGAGGTTCGGGCCGTAGGAGAGCTCGGGCTGGACCCGGAAGAGCTGGATCATGTACTCGTCCTGGTCCGAGACCGCGCCGGGGGCGTCCTTGCCGAGGAAGAAGTTGTTCTGGGTGTAGCCGTTGAACTCGTAGAAGCCCGAGAGCTCGAGCTGGAGCTTCGGAGCGTCGTCGGCTTTCTTCTCGGGGGCCTGCGCCGCGGCCGGGAGCGCCGCCACGGCCAGGACCAGGGTCAGCGCCGTCAGGGTCAGCCTCGTCCTTCTCATCGTCGAATGTCCTCTCTCCTTCGTCTGCGTCCTCTGCGGTTCGGGTGCGGGCTCGGATTCGTCGGGCGGCGGGCCGCGCGGCCCCTCGGCCTCACTGCGCGGCCTGGCCGTAGCGGTTCTGGTAGAAGTCGATCGTCTGCTGCAGCTCCTCCTTGGACATCCCCTTCTTCCAGCCGTGCTCCGGCATCGCGAGGATCCCGGCCGTGACGCCCGGCATCAGCTTCTCGGCCTCCGGGAGGAACTTCGTGTAGAAGTGCTGCGCGACCTCGAAGAAGCCGTGCCACTGCGTGAAGTCGGGCCCCATCATCGAGGCGCCGTGCCGTGCGCGCCGCCCCTCGTGGTGCCAGAGGAGGTAGAAGGTCCACTCGATCGACTCGTCGAACGGCGTCGGCGTCAGCTTCCCGGCCGCCTTCAGCTTCTCCATGACCTCGTTCGCGGGGGCGGCGAACTTCGCGTTGTAGAGGCCGACGGCGTCGTCGAACATCGTGAAGTAGTCGTCGGTCCAGGTCTTGCCGTGGCACTCGAGGCAGACCTTCCCCATCGCCTCGCGCTTCGACTCCCAGTTCTCGAGCCGCTTCGAGAGGACCGGCCGGAGCGTCCAGGAGATCCGCGCCCCGACGTCGTGCGTCGACTTCAGGGCGGGCGTCGCCCCCATGTGGCAGGTGACGCAGGTGGGCGCGGCGGTGTAGTCGCGGATGAGGACCCACTCGTCCTTCTCGAGCGCCATCTCGTCCTTCTTCGCCGCGAACATGATCCCGTGCTTGGACTCCTCGAAGATCTCGATCTGCGGGTGGTCCGGCCCCATGTGGCAGCGCCCGCAGGTGCGCGGCTCGCGGGCCTGGGCCTTCGAGAAGAGGTGCCGCGTGTGGCAGGAGCTGCAGGCGCCGATCGAGCCGTCGGGGTTCACCCGGCCGATGCCGGTGTTCGGCCACGTCCCGGCGACCGGCTGGCCGTCGGTCTTCGGGTCGCCGGTCCGGCGGACCTGCACCGTCGAGCCGTGGCACTGCTTGCAGCCGAGGTTTGCGGCCGGCCCCCCCTCGACGATCTCGCCGAGAACGTTGTCGAGCGAGCCGATGAACTGGGCCGCCTTCGCGTGGTGCGACCCGGAGAACTCCTTGTGCTCCTTCTCGTGGCACCCCTTGCAGTCGGCCGGCGAGGGAACGGTCGCGACGTCGTACCCCTCGTGCTTCCAGAGGTCGGCGTCCCCCGCCTTCGCCTGGTGGCACGACATACAGCCGATCCCCTTCTGCGCGTGGACCGACTGCTCCCACTGCCGGCTCCAGCCGACGGCGGCGTGCTTGCGGTCGTGGCAGTCGATGCACGCCGCGGTCGTCTCGTCGGCGTAGGCGCGGGCCGCCCGCGCCGGGTTCGCGCGGTCGCGCTCGATCAGCCCGACGATGATGACGGCGGCGACGAAGGCGGCCGCGAACGCGGCGACGATCAGCTTCTTGAACTGGAGCGACATCTCACGGACCTCCGAGCGCGGGTGGGCGGTGGGTGGAGGACAGAGGGGAGCGCGGCGGGAGCGCCGGGCGGGCGCGCCCTCCGGGGCCGGCGCGCGGGACCGCCCGCCTCACGAGAGCGCCTCCCAGACGAGGAGGCCGATCACGAGGAGGAACGAGACGGAGCCGAAGACCATCGCCGCCTCCGACCGCGGCTTCCGCGCGCGCCACGCGCCGTCGAGGAACGGCCAGAAGACGAGGGCGAGCCCGGCGACGAAGGAGCCCGCCAGCCCGGCCCAGAGCGGGACGAGCTTCAGCCAGCGGAAGACGGGGAAGAAGTACCACTCCGGCTTGATGTGGAGCGGCGTCTCCTCCGGGTCGGCCGGCGGCCCGAGGTGCGCGGGGAAGACGATCGCGAGCATCGTCACGAACGTCAAGAGGAAGAGCCCCACGATCAGCTCGGTCGTCACGTGGTCGGGGAAGAAGGCGAAGAAGCGGTTCGGGTCGAAGCGACGCTTCCCCTCGCGGTCCTCCTCGACCGTGAGCGGCCTCTCCTGGACCTCGGACGGGGCGTCCAGCTCCATCACCCCGTGGATCCGGAGGAGGAAGACGTGGAGGCCGAGGAGGACGACGACGAGCGTCGGCAGCGCGCCGACGTGGAGGACGAAGAAGCGGGTCAGCGTCGTCGGGCCGACCTCCTCGCCGCCCCTCAGGAGCGACGCGGCCCACGCGCCGACGAGAGGCACCTGCGCCGCGAGGTTCGTCCCGACCGTCGCCGCCCAGTAGGAGAGCTGGTCGTAGACGAGGGCGTAGCCGGTGAAGGCGAAGCCGAGGGTCACGCCGAGGAGCCCGACCCCGACGACCCAGTTCAGCTCGCGGGGCTTTCGGTAGGCGCCCGTGAAGAAGACCCGGATCATGTGGAGGACGACCGCGACGATCATCAGGTTCGCCGCCCAGCGGTGGACCGACCGGATCCACCAGCCGAGCGGGACCTCCCCGCTGATCGCCCGGACCGACTCCCACGCGCCGTCGGCCGTCGGCCGGTAGTAGAAGGTCAGGAGGATGCCCGTGGCGACCTGGATCGCGAGGAGCATGAGCGGCGTCCCGCCGAGGCAGTACCACCAGCTCTTCATGTGCTGCGGGATCGGCTCCTTGGAGAGCTCCTCGAAGACCTCGACGTTCACCGGGACCCGCTCGCGGAGGAAACGGAGCCACCGCGGGATCGAGCCGTTCGGCCGGGCCATCGCTCAGGCCTCCCGCGCCGGCACGGTCACCCAGACCTTCTCGTTCTGGAGCCGGACGGGATACGACGGGAGGGGGGCGGGAGGCGGCCCCGAGACGACGGCGCCGCTCGTGTCGAAGCGTCCGACGTGGCAGGGGCAGAGGAACGTCCCGTCGACCTGGTCCCACTGGACTCGGCAGCCGAGGTGCGTGCAGACGACCGAGAACGCCCGGAGCTCCTGCTCGCCGACGCGGACGAGGATCAGGTCGTTGCCGAGGACGTCCTTGTAGGTCCGGCTCCCGCCGACCGGGAGGTCCGCGACGGCCGCGAGGAGGACCTCGCGGCGCGTGTCGCGCTCTTCCGGGACGAGGTAGGTGAGGACGTGGCGGCCCGCGAGGGCAGCTCCGGGGATCACGGTCGCCGCGACGGCGAGATTGGCGAGGAACTCCCTCCGTCGCGACCGCTCGGGCGTGTCCATGCCTCCTCCTCGACTGGAGAAAGGCACGTTCCGGACCACACCCGGCCGAAACCCCTAACCCACCGACTCAGAGCAACTTGGCACTCCCGAACGGATCACCGCCACCGCAGGATTCGGCAACCCGTTGCCGACCCTCCCAGCGCCGTCGGGAACGAGACCACGAAAGACGCGGTCAGTCCTCGGCTTCCGATCGGCAATCGATTGCCGGCTCCTCGGGGGCGCCCTCCCGCCCGTCCACCAGGCCGTGCTTGTGGAGCAGGTTGTAGAGCTGCCGCGGTGAGATCCCGGTCCGCTCGGCGATGTCGCTCAGCCGGTGGCTGAAGCGGGCGAGGGCGCACGTGAGGTACTCCCGCTCGAACTCGTCGATGAGCCTCTGCTTCTCGTGCTTGAAGGGAAGGAGCAGCTCCCCCGCCGGCGCCGGCGCGCGGAGAGCGCCGTCGCGGCAGAGGACGACCATCCGCTCGAGGACGTTCTCCAGCTCCCGGACGTTCCCCGGCCACGGCTGGTCGCCGAGCCAGGCCAGGAGCACCGGGTCGACGTCGCGGATCGCCCTGCCGTGCCGCGCCGCGAGGGCTCGCAGCAGGTGCCGGACGAGGAGCGGGATGTCGCCGCGCCTCTCCCGCAGGGGCGGGATCCGTAGGGGGACGACGTTCAGGCGGTAGAAGAGGTCGGCGCGAAAGCGGCCCCCCTCGACCTCCGACTTCAGGTCGCGGTGGGTCGCCGCGACGAGGCGGACGTCGACGGAGCGGCTCTCGTCGCTCCCGAGCGGCGTCACGGCCCGCTCCTCCAGGACGCGCAGGAGCTTCGCCTGGAGCCCGGGCGGGAGGTCGCCGATCTCGTCGAGGAAGAGCGTCCCGCGGTCCGCCACGGCGAACTTCCCCTCGCGCCTCCCCTCGGCGCCCGTGAAGGCCCCCTTCACCCAGCCGAAGAGCTCGGCCTCGAGGAGCGTCTCCGGGATCGCCGCGCAGTTCACCGCGACGAGCCGGCGCTTCGCCCGCGGCGAGCCGGCGTGGATCGCCTTCGCGACGAGCTCCTTTCCCGTTCCCGTCTCGCCGAGGACGAGGACCGTCACGTCGGTCGGGGCCACGTCCGCGATCAGCCCCTTCAGCGCCCGCATCGCCTCCGACTCGCCGACCATCGCGTCCGTGCAGGCCGCGACCTGGCTCCCCCGGAACTCGCGACGGAGCCGGCTCGTTTCGACGGCGCGCCGGAGGACCTGCGCCAGCTCGTCGTAATCGAGCGGCTTCGGGAGGTAGGTGAAGGCGCCGAGCTTCATCGCCTCGACGGCGAGCCTCTCGTCGCCGTGCCCGGTGATCATGACGACCGGGAGGTCCGGCGCGCGGCGCTGGAGATGCCGGAGCAGCTCGAGGCCGGAAAGGCCCGGGAGGAGGTAGTCGCAGACGACGACGTCCGGTTTCAGGTCGGGCAGTCGGGCCAGGGCGGAGGAGGCGTCGCCGACCGCCGCCACCTCGAACCCCTCGCGCTGGAGCGCGATGGTCGCGACGCGGACTGCGGCGGGCTCGTCCTCGACGAGGAGGATCCGGCCTCCCGGGCCGTTCATCGCGCCCTCACCCACGCGGTCACCCGCGCGCCGCCCGAGGGCCGGTTCTCGGCTCTCGCGTCCCCGCCGTGGAGGACGCAGATCTCCCTCACGATTGGCAGTCCGAGCCCGATGCCGTCGGGCCGCGTCGTCACGAACGGCTCGAAGAGGTTGTCGAGGACCTCGGCGGGGAAGCCCGGCCCGTCGTCGTCCACCGTCAGAGTCAGGCGCTCGCCCTCGTCCCGGCTCTCGAGCCCGGCCGCGAGGCGGACCTGCCCGCGCGGCCCCGCCGCGCGGACCGCGTTGTCGAGCGCGTTCCCGAGGAGGCGACGGAGGAGGTCGGGGTCGGCGTGGACCGGCGGAAGGTCGTCCGGGACGTCGGCGGCCACCCGCGCCGTTCCGGTGCTGCGGACGGCGCCCGCGGCGTCGAGGACGAGGGACCGGACGTCGACGTCGACCATCTTCGGCCGGAGCGGCCGCGTGGCGTCGCGGAGCCGCCCTACGAGGTCCTGGAGGCGGGCGACCTGCTCCTCGACGATCCCGATCATCTCGCGGGTCTCGTCGTCTCGCGCCGTCGCGCGGAGGTTGTGGACTGCGCCCGTCACGATGTTGAGCGGGTTGTTCACGTCGTGCGCGATGCGGGCCGCCATCCGGCCGAGCCCGGAGACGCGCTGCTGGTGGAGGAGCTGCCGCTGCAGCTCCTTCTGGCGCGTGATGTCATGGGCGAGCCAGACGGCGCCGCGGTAGCTCCCCCCGGGCGAGAGGACGCGGGCGTAGGTGATCTCCCAGCGACCACCCCTCTCGACGACGAGGGGGTGCCCTTCGCCCGGAGGCTCCCGCCGGAACCTCTCGAGAAGCGACTCGAGCGCCGGACGGGACCGGACGGGGTGACACTCCGCGACCGGCTTGCCGACCCGCTTGCCGACGCCCCGGATCGCGTTCGCCCTCTCGTTGCAGAGAACGACGCGGCCCTCGTCGTCCACGACGATGATCCCGATCGGGAGGCTCCGGACGACGTCCTCGAGGAGCCCTTCGTCGAGCGAGGCGGTTCGGCCCGCCGGTCGGCCCTCGGCCATCGGGGAAATCTAGCACGGTGAGACGGAGCGCCCCGCGCCGGCGTCGCGGCCCCGGGGGCCGTCCGGTGCCGAACGCCGTGGACCGGCTTCGGCTCCGCATCTCCGGGCCGCCCGATGTCGGGGGGCGGGCGACCCGCGTCCGTGGCCGGCGTCGCGCGTGCCCGGCCCCTCAGCTTCCGCCGTGCGCCGACCTCCAGGCCCGGGCGTACGCCTCCCACGCCTTCCGGAGCCGCCGCCGGTCCCTCTCCTCCCCGCTGGGCCGGAAGACGCGGCGGACGGCGCGGAGGACCGGGCTCGCCTCCTCGACGACGGCGTCCCGCTCGAGCTCGGCGAAAACCGCATCGACGACGGGCGCGATCCGTTCCGGGTCCGTCGGCTCCAGCGGGAGCGTCGCGACCCTCTGCACGTGGGCCTTCGCGTACTCCGCCGCGGTGTCGCGCAAAGTGAAGCGGAAGACCTGCCAGGACGCCCCGAGTCCGGTTTCCGTCAACGTCGACCCTCGACGGCATTCTAGGCTCGTCGGCCCGGGCCCGCCGGCCCGGCTACCATCCCCCCGTGCCCCGCCGGACCTCCCCCGTCGCGCTCCTCGTCGTCGTCGGCCTCGCCTTTTTCACCGACTCGATCCTCTACTACCTCCTCGTCCCCCTGCTTCCCCACTACTCCCGGACGCTCGGCCTCTCCCAGATGGAGGTCGGGCTCCTCGTCGGCACCTACTCGGCCGCGGTCCTCGCCGGGACCTTCCCGATCGGACGCCTCGCGGACCGCGTCGGCCGGAAGACGCCCTTCCTCTGGGGTCTCGTCGGCCTCGGCGCGACGACGCTCCTCTTCGCGTTCGCCGGGTCGTTCCCGCTCCTCCTCCTCGCGCGCGCCCTCCAGGGGCTCGCCGCCGCGGCGACCTGGACGACGGGCCTCGCCCTCCTCGCCGAGGGCTTCCCGTCGGAGCGGCGCGGCCAGGCGATGGCGACCGTCTTCGCCGCAGCGAACGTCGGCGTCCTCCTCGGTCCCCCGATCGCCGGCGTCCTGACGGAGCGTCTCGGACCGCGGAGCCCGTTCCTCCTCGCCGCGGGCCTCGCCCTCGCCGACGCCGCGGCCCGAGTCCTCCTCCTCCGCGACGACGAGGTCCCTCCCGGCGAGCCGGTCGGCCTCCGCGGCCTCCTCGCGGACGCGACCGTCCGGACGCTCGCGGGGGCGATGGCCCTCGGCGCCGCTCTGTGGGCCGTCCTCGAGTCGACGCTCCCCCTCCACCTCGACGCGGCGCTCCGGATGGGCGCCTCGGAGATCGGCGTCCTGTTCGCGGTCTCCGCCCTCGCGCACACGCTCACGTCGCCCCTCATGGGGCGCCTCTCTGACCGCGTCGGCCGGAAGAAGGTGCTCGTCGCCGGGTTCGTCCTCGCGGCGCTCCTCGTCCCGCTCCCCGCGTTCCTCGCGACGAAGGCCGCCGTCGCCCTGTCGATGGCCGCGCTCGGCGTGACGACGTCGTTCGTCCTCAGCCCGGTCAGCCCCGGCCTCGCCGACGCCGTCGAGGCGATGGGGAGCCGCTCGTTCGGCGGCGTCTTCGCGCTCGTGAACGTCGTTTACGCCGTCGGGATGATGGCCGGGCCGCTCGTCGGCAGCGCCTTCGTCGAGGCGGCCGGCCTCCGCGGCGCTTTCGTCGCGACGGGAGCCCTCTTCGCCCTCTACCTCGTGCCGCTCGGGAGGCTGCGCCCGCCCGCGCGCCGGGCCACGGCCGATAGACTCCCCCCGCCGTGAAGCCCGCCCTCCCGCAGCTGACGCTCGCCGTCGAGGCGTCCGCCGTCGTCGTCATGACGGTCTCGGGGATGGTCACGGCCGCCCGGGCGCGGATGGACCTCATCGGGACCTTCACGCTCGCGCTCGTCACCGCCTTCGGCGGCGGCACGCTCCGGGACCTCCTCCTCGAAAGGCGGCCCCTCTTCTGGGTCGCGAACGAGGGGTACGTCTTCGCAACGCTCCTGCTCTGCCTCGCGTTCGTCTACAGCCGCCGCGCCTACGACTGGGCGCGCGTCCTCGACCGGCGGGCCGTCCTCGTCGACGCGCTCGGGCTCGCCCTCTTCAGCCTGACCGGGGTGAGGTACGCGCTCGAAGCGGGGCTCCCGCCGCTCGCCGCCTCTCTCATGGGGGTCGTGACGGGGACGTTCGGGGGGGTCCTGCGCGACGTCCTCGTCCGCGAGATTCCGGCGATCTTCCGCCCGGGCGCGCTCTACGCCGCGTCGTCGTTCGTCGGCTGCTGGGTCGTCCTCGCGGGACCCGTCCTCGAGATCCCCCAGTCGTGGGCCGACGCCGCCGGCTTCGCGACGATCGTCCTCCTCCGGATGGCGTCCGTGCGGCTCGGCGTCCGCCTCCCCGACCCGCACTGGTTCGGGAAGGCGGACGGCGACGAGCCGCCTACTTCGTGACCTTCGCGTCCTCGACGAGGACGGCGTAGGTGTAGCCGGAGCCGAAGTCACGGTCGATCGCGACGACGCCCCGAACGAGGACGACGTCCCCCTTCGCGACCGTCTCCTGCGTCGTCACGGTGAGGTCGTGGTCCTTCTTCTCGGCGGAGCCGGAGCCGTCGCGGAGATGGATCCAGTTCTTCCCCATGATGCCGCCGTTGTACTTGACGACCTTCCCGCGGACGGCGACGGTCTTCCCCTTCAGCGCGGCGCGCTGCGCCCAGAGCTCGGCGACGGTCCTCCCGTCCGCGCCCTCGGCCTTCGCCACGGAGATCTTCTCCGTGACCTCGGGGCCGGCGGCGGCCTGGGCGTGCTGGGCGGCCATCTCGGCCGGGACCGGGGCCGGGGGGACGCCCGTCGGACCGGAAGCCGCGGGGGACTCCCCTGCGCCTCCGTGCGCCGGGGCGAGCCCGACCGCGACGGGCGCGGCCCCGGACGAGGGGCCGAGCGTCCCGAAGAGGATCGTGGGGAACTTCCGGCCGAGCGTTGCGCTCTCGAAGTCCGTCATCGTCATCGGGTTCACGACGCTCACGGTCTCCCCGACGGCGACTTTCGCTTCGTTCACCGCTGCCCAGGTCTCCCCTTCCGCGGTCTTCAGCTTCAGGTAGGTGTAGCCGCCCGAGTCCATCGTCTCGAGGACGGTGCCGGTGACGGTCGTCACGGCGGCCGGTGCCGCCTCGCCGTGGGCGGCCGCGGGCGCGACCCCGGCCTCTCCGGCCGGAGCGGCGGCGGGAGCCGGCGGCTTGCCGCACGCGGCGGCGAAGAGGACGGGGACGACGATCCGGGCGAGGGTCGCGGTGCGGGAGGTCGCCTTCATGGGCGCGGATGGTACTTCCTCCCGGCCCGCCGGCCGAAGCCGCCGCCGGGCATCGCGCGACGCCGCCCCCCCGCTCCCCGCCCCTGCGGTCCCCGGGGCGCCGGCGCGGGGGCCGGAGGCGTCGACCCCGCCGGCCGCGCGGCGCGGCGCCCTCGAGGTCGGAACGCTTCTGGACCTCCATCGCATTCTGCTGCTCGACGAGCTTCCGCTGGTCGGCCTCCGCCTGCTTCTGGGCGTTGATCGCCGCCTGGCAGGCCGGGTCGAGCCGGACCTGCTGGACCTGGAGCGAGTCGACGAGGATGCCGTAGGGCGTCAGCGACGCGGCGAGGGCCTTGCGCGTCTTCTCGGCCATCGCGTTCTCGATCACGACCTGGTGGTAATTCTCGGAGGTGATCCCGTCGAAGACGTCGCGGATCACAGGGAGGGAGATCGGGCGACCGGCCCGGACGGCGCGTCCGAGGAAGGAGCTCGCCGAAGCCCCCGGAGTATAGTGACCCGGCTCGGCCCCGGGGTCCGATGATGCAAGGGCATCATGGATCTCCGGCCCTGCGACAGTCAGACTTCGGCGACTTTTTCGGCCGCGAGGCGGCCGGTGGAGGGTTCCGACATGCCTACGAGAGACCTCACGCTCGCGATGGTCGGCTCGGGCGGCGACGGCGTCGTGACGATGGGCGACATGATGGCCCAGGCCGGCGCGCGCGACGGCCTGAACGTCATCAAGGTGGAGGCCTACGGGCCGCAGATCCGGGGGGGCGAGTCGTCCTGCGTCCTCCGGATGTCGGCCGAGCCGATCTCGGCGCAGGGAGACGCCGTCGACGTCCTCGTCGTCTTCAACTGGGCCGACTTCGGCCGCTTCAAGGGCGAGGTCGTCCCGAAGGCGGACGCCGTCATCCTCTACGAGGCGGCGGACCCGGTCCCCCTCTCCGAGGTGAAGATCCCGACGGCGACGGACGCCACGTGGATCCCGGTCCCCTTCGCCGAGCTCGCGACGAAGGCGGCCGGCACGAAGGCGGCGAAGAACATCGTCACGCTCGGCATCCTCGCCGAGCTCTTCGGAATCCCGCCCGAGTCGGTGCGGAAGGCCGTCGAGTTCAAGTTCGGGAAGAAGAAGGCCGGGGTCCTCGAGGCGAACCTCAAGGGCTACTCCGCGGGCCGCGAGTTCGCGGGGACGATCACCGCCGACGTCTCCGCCCGGAAGCTCCAGTACGACGTCCGGCCCCCGAAGCTCGTCATGTCGGGGAACGAGGCCGCGGCGGTCGCCGCCCTCCACGCCGGCTGCCGCTTCTTCGCGGGCTACCCGATCACCCCCTCCTCCGAGGTCCTCCACTTCCTCTCCGAGTGGCTCCCGAAGGCGGGCGGCCGGATCGTCCAGACCGAGGACGAGCTCTCGGCCCTCGGGGCGGTCATCGGCGGCTCGTTCGCGGGCGTGAAGTCGCTGACGTCGACGTCCGGCCCCGGCCTCTCCCTCATGGCCGAGATGCTCGGTCTCGCGTCGATGGCCGAGATCCCGGCCGTCGTCCTCGACGTCCAGCGGGGCGGGCCCTCGACGGGCCTCCCGACGAAGTCCGAGCAGTCGGACCTCTACCTCTCCGTCTTCGGCTCCCACGGCGACACGCCGCGCGTCGTCCTCGCCCCGGTCGACGTCGAGGACTGCTTCCACGCGACGGTCGACGCCTTCAACATCTCCGAGGAAGCGCAGCTCCCCGTCATCGTCCTCTCCGACCAGGCGATCGGGCAGCGGCGCCAGACCGTCGAGGCCGCGAACCTCGTCCACGAGGTCGTCGAGCGGAGGACGCCGACTGCCGAGGAGCTCGCCGACTACCGCCGCTACGTCGACACGCCGAACGGCGTCTCGCCGATGAGCTTCCCGTCGATGAAGGACGGGATCTACCAGACGAACGGCCTCGAGCACGACGAGACGGCCCGCCCCGCGTCGTCCCACGTCATGCACGAGAAGATGTCGAAGAAGCGCTTCCGGAAGCTCGCGTGGCTCGAGGAGAAGTACCCGCTCTTCCTCCGCCTCGGTCCCGAGAAGGCGGACGTCGGCATCGTCTGCTGGGGCTCGTCGAAGGGCCCCGTCGAGGAGGCGATGCGCGAGCTCGCCGCGAAGGGCGTGAGCGTCTCCGCGTTCATCCCGCGCATCCTGATGCCCTTCCCGAGGAAGGCGTTCCTCGAGTACGCGAAGAGCGTGAAGACGCTCGCGTTCATCGAGGTGAACTTCGTCGGGCAGCTCTACCACTACCTGCGGACCCTCGTCGACCTTCCCGCCGGCACGCGCGTCTTCACGCGCTCCGGCGGCATGAACCTCTCCGTGACCGAGGTGAAGAGCCGGGTCGAGAGCGTCCTGAACGGTACGGCCGCCCCGAAGGAGGTGACCGCGTGAGCAGCGTCGTCGAGACCCCCGCCCTCCCCCGCTTCCAGCCGGGCGACTACAAGAGCGACCTCAAGCCGGTCTGGTGCGCCGGCTGCGGCGACTTCGGCGTCGTCTCCGCCCTCTACCGGGCGATGGCCGAGCTCCAGCTCGAGCCGTGGAACACCGTCGTCGTCTCGGGCATCGGCTGCTCCTCGCGCCTCCCGGGCTACGTCGAGGCCTACGGCTTCAACAGTGTCCACGGCCGCGCGCTCCCGATCGCCACGGGGATCAAGGTCGCCCGCCCCGAGCTGAACGTCGTCGCGGTCGGCGGCGACGGCGACGGCCTCGCGATCGGCGGGAACCACTTCCTCCACGCCTCCCGCCGGAACCTCGACGTCCTCTACGTCCTGATGGACAACGAGATCTACGGCCTCACGAAGGGCCAGGTCGCCCCGACGACGCCCTCCGGCGACAAGACGAAGTCGACCTTCTACGGGAACCCCGAGCCGAACGTCGACCCGTGCGAGCTCGCGATGTCCTTCGGCGCGACGTTCGTCGCCCGCGGCTTCTCGGGCGACATGAAGGGGCTCGTCGACCTGATGGTCGAGGGGATGAAGCACCGGGGCTTCGCGTTCCTGAACGTCATGTCGCCCTGCGTCACCTGGCGCGGCGACGACCAGTTCAAGGTCATGAAGGCGAAGCTGAGGTCGCTCCCCGAGGGGTACGACAAGAAGAGCCGCGCCGCCGCTCTCGCCTACATGCGCGAGACGGACGCGCTCACGACGGGGGTCCTCTACGAAACGCGCGAGCCGTCGCTCCTCGAGCGCCTCGAGGCGCAAAGGACGAAGGCGATGCAGGGGTACGAGGGGCTCACGACGGAGACGGTCCTGAAGGTCTTCAACCCCCCGTTCTGAGGCCGGAGGAGGCAGGGTGCTTCCCGAAGGCTTCGCCCTGGAGCTGCTGGACCACCTGAACGACGGCGTCTACGTCGTCGATCGGTCCCGGAAGATCACGTTCTGGAACCGGGGCGCCCAGGCCATCACGGGCTGGGCGCCCCTGGACGTCGTCGGCCAGGCCTGCCCCGACGCGGTCCTCCGGCACGTCGACGCGGACGGAAACGAGCTCTGCCGGACGGGATGCCCCCTCACGGCCGCGCTCGCCGACGAGGCGCCGCACCGCGCGGACGTCTTCCTCCACCATCGGGCCGGCCACCGCGTCCCGGTGCGCGTCGAGGCGGTTCCCGTCCGCGACGCCTCCGGGGCCGTCGTCGGCGTCGTCGAGGTCTTCACGGACCAGACGGAGCGGATGGAGGCGATCCGCAGGGTCGAGGAGCTCACGGAGATCGTCTACCTCGACCCGCTGACGGGGATCGGGAACCGCCGCTACGCGGAGGTCGTCCTCGAGGAGAAGATGGCCGAGCTCTCCCGCTACGGCTTCCGCTTCGGGGTCCTCTTCGTCGACGTCGACCGCTTCAAGGAGGTCAACGACCGCCACGGGCACGAGGTCGGCGACGCCGTCCTGAAGACGGTCGCGGCGACGCTCGCCCGCTCCGCACGCTCGCTCGACTTCGTCGGGCGCTGGGGCGGCGAGGAGTTCGTCGTCCTCCTCTCGAACGTGACGGACTTCACCCTCCCGCTCGTGGCGGACCGGGCCCGCCGGCTCGTCGAGCGCTCGGAGGTCCCGACGCCGGCCGGCCCGCTCACGGTCACGATCTCCGTCGGCGCGACGATCGTCCGGAAGGGGGAGGAGGCCGCCGAGGTCCTCCGGCGCGCCGACGCCCTCATGTACGAGGCGAAAGCCGCCGGGAGGAACCGGGTCGTCGTCCGCCGCGGTGCGGACGGCGACCCCCTCCCCGGCGTGGCGCGCCCGGGGGGCGGCGCCCCCCCCCCCCCCCCCCACGACCCGATCCCGGGCGTCTCAGAGCCCGCCGAGACGGCGCGGCGACCGCGGCGAGACCGGCTCGCCGGGGCCGCCCGCCGGGACGGTCCGCTGCTCGAGGACGGCCTCGAGCCCCTCGGGGCCGACGAGCTCGACACGGAACGCCCCCTTCGCGAACGCGGAGAGGTCGTGCCGCGCCTCCTCGCCCGCCGCGAGGACGAGGCGCCGCTCCGCGGCGACCCGGCCGTCCGCGTCGACGAGCCGCAGGAAGGCGACGGCCTCTCCCTCCCCTTCGAGCCGGCGGAGGAGGAGCGTCGACCCCTCGGCGACCTCCACGCGCCCGAGCGCGAGGCGGCCGTCGGGCTGGCGGTCGAACGCGCGGAGCCCGATCCCGGCCTCGGCGCGGACGGCCGAGGCCGGCAGGACGTTCACCGTCGTCGCCTTCGAGGAGGAGCCGGAGCCGTTCGTCGCGACGAGGACGATGACCTTCGGCCCGGCGGCCGGGAACGTGACGGTGGGCGACTGCGAGGTCGAGGACGGCATCCCGTCGCCGGGGAACCAGAGCCAGCTCGTCGCCTGCGGCGAGGAGGTGTCGGTGAACGTCACCGGCCGGCCCGCCACGATCGAAGCGGGCGCCGAGAAGCTCGCGACGGGCGGGGCGAGCGGGTAGACGGGGCTCGAGGCCTCCGGCCCGGGCCCCTTCTCGGGGCTGCAGGCGTACCCGCGGACGAAGAGCTGGACCGGGTCGACGGCGCCGCGCGGAGGCGCCGCGGCGGAGACGTCCGCGGTCGAGGTCCAGGCGCCGCCGTTGAGGCGCCATTCGTAGCGCACGGGCGGGGCGCCCGCGGCCGGGGCGCCCCAGCCGAGGGCGAGGAAGTCCGTCGCGGTGACCGGCCCCGCGGGGTTCCCCTGCGGCCGGACGACCGGCGAGACGGGGGCTGCCGGCGGCCCGCAGACCTCGACGAGAGCGGTCGCCGTCCTCGTCGTCCCGGCGACGGCGTAGGTGAACGTGATCGTCGACGCTCCCGGCGCGGCCGAGGACGACGCCGAGAACGCGAAGGGCGCGGGGCCGAAGGCCGGCGGGGAGAGGACGGCCGAGGCCGGCGTGACCGTGACACCGGGCGGGAGCCCGGACGGCGTGACCGTGACGCCCGACGTCGGCGCGCAGGAGCCGGGGACGAGCGAGGCGTTCAGCGTCGCGCCGGCGCCTCCCGCGTTCACGGTCGCCGGCGAGGGCGCCACGGACGGCGTGAAGTCGGGCGGAAGGACGTTGACGACGAACGTCGATGTCGTGCTCGGTCCGCGCGGGTCGCTCCCGACGACGGTGACCGTCACCGGGCCGGGCGGCGTCCCCGCCGCGGCCGTCAGCTGGAACGAGACGACCTGCGCCGGCGGCATCGCCGGAGCGGCGAGCTCGGCCGGCGAGACCGCGAGGCCCGCGGGCAGCGACGGGAAGCTGATCGACGGCGTGCCGGTGTAGCCGTCGAGCGGCGTGAGGAGGAGGGTGTTCGCCCCTGCGGAGCCGCCCGGGCAAAGGTCCATCGAGGCCCTTTCGACCGAGACGCCGATGCGGCCCGTCCGGACGACGGCGACGGGAAGCGAGACGACCCTCGGGGCGCCCGACGCCGGCGTGAAGGCGAACGTCACGGCGATGCTCCCGACCGGCGTCGAGCCGGTCGCGGCGAGCGTGAAGACGGCGGGGGCGTACGGCGGCCCGGTCACGACGATCGACGGAGGAGTCGCCGTCACGCCGGCCGGCAGGCCGGTCGGCGCGATCGTGACGGAGGTGGGGGACGCGCCGCAGTCGAGCGCCGCGACCGTGGCCGTCACCGGGACCCCGGGCCCTCCGGCGTCGAGCGTGACCGTGCCCGGCGAGACCGAGGCCGAGAAGCCGTCCGCGACGACGTTCACGACGAACGTGGCGACCGTGATGGTCCTTCCGCCCTCTACGACGCGAACGGCGACCTCGTGCGAGCCCGCGGCGGCCGACGACGACGCCGAGATCCCGAACGACACGGTCTGGGCCGGCGGCAGTGGGGGCAGGGGGGCCGACGGAGGGGTGATCGTGACGCCGGCGGGGACTCCCAGGAAGACGAGGCTCGGGGTGCCCTCGTATCCGTCGAGCGGCGTGAGGAGAACGGAGTTCACGGCGCCGGCCCCGCCCGGGCAGACGTCCACGGAGGGCTTCTCGACCGCTGCCGAGAGCGTGCCCGGCGACCGGACCGCGAGGACGAGCTCCGCGACCTTCGTCGGCCCGCCGTCCGCGCTGAAGGTGAACGGAATCCTGTACGTGCCCGGCGCGACGGCGGGGGATGCGGTGATCGTGAGCGGCTGCCCCCCGAAGCCGGGGTACTCGAGGACGACGCCCTCCACCGGGGAGACCGTCACGCCGGGAGGAAGCGCCACCGGCTGGATGTCGCCTCCGAGATTCACCCCGGGCTCGACCCAGATCGAAGAGCCCGGCGGGCACTGCGCCGCGACCGCGGAGGCGACGACGACGCCGGACGAGCCTCCCGGCTCGAGCGTGAGCCCGGAAGGCGAGAGCGCCGGGAAGAAGTCCGGCCCGGAGACGTTCACTGTGAACGTCGCCGTGCCGGTCACGACGGTGTTGATGTCCGAGACGGCGACGGTCACCGTGTAGGGTCCCGGCGTCATCCCGAAGCCGGCCGCGACGTCGAAGAGAACCGTCTGCGGCGTCGGTCCGATCGACGTGTAGATCGGCGGGGTCGGGGTGACCGTCAGCCCGGAGGGAAGGCCCGGGAAAGTCACCTGTCCGGCTCCCGAGATCCCCGAGGCCGTCACCGTGACGCTGTTCGACGCGAGGGCCCCTCCGGAGCACGCCGTGACGGAAGGCTTCGTCACGACGGCCGAGATCGTCGGCGGCGGCTGGACGATCAGGTCGAACGTCGCGACCCCGCCCGGGATGGAGGACGTCGAGGCGGTCAGCGTGTGGACGCCCAGCGGCGTGGCGCCCGTCGTCGCGATCTGGAACGAGACGGTCGTCTCGAAGCCCGTGGGCGACATGAAGCTGACCGGGGACGGCACGGTCGTCGCTCCCGGCGGCAGCCCCCCGACGACGAGCTCCTGCAACCCGCCCGGAGGCGTCGAGGACCAGTGCATCGACGCCGTGATCGGTCCGGTGGAGGACCCCTGCATCACGGGCACCGGCTTCGGCCAGACGCCGACCGGGTGGAGGTCGTACATGAAGAGCACCGGCGTGACGCCGAGCGTCGAGATCTGGATCTCGCTCCCGGTCCCCGGGGTCGCCGCGGCCGACGCGACGAGCTGGAACTGGACGTTCACGCTCCCGGGCGAGGCCGGCGGCATGAAGGTCACCGTCGCCGGGAACGTCGTGATCCCCGGGTCGCCCGAGAGCGCGAGGCTCTGCTGCCCGGTGGGCGGCGTCGTGGCGTAGGTGATCGTCGCGGTGATCGGCGGGGACATCTCCCCTACGCCGAACGCGACCGTCGGGGGCGCGAAGGTGATCTGTGCCTCGGCCGAAGGGGCGGCGAGGACCGCGAGGGTGCAGAAGATGCAGAGGAAGGACGCGCGGGAAACCGCTCTCTGCGACATCGTCGCTCCTTTCGCCTCCGGCACCCTCATCGGGTCCCTCGGGCGTCTCGCTCGACTGGGCCGGTCGTTGCCGGTACTTTAGCAGCACGCGGGGGTACGGGGACCCGGTCCCACGGTTTATTCTCGATCGGGATGTTCCGACCGACGCGGCTCGCCGCCGCATCCGCGCTCCTCCTCCCGGCCCTCCTCCTCCCGGCCTGCTCCGTCCGGAAGGTCGCCGTGAACGCCCTCGCGAACGCCCTCGCGGCCGGCGGCGACACCTACGCGACGGACGACGACCCGGAGCTCGTCGCCGCGGCGATCCCCTTCGGCCTCAAGACGATCGAGGCTCTCCTCGCCGAGACGCCGGAGCACGCCGGGCTCCTCCTCGCCGCCTCGAGCGGCTTCACGCAGTACGCCTTCGCGTTCGTCCAGGCCGAGGCGGACCTCGTCGAGGAGAAGGACCTCGCCCGCGCGACCGCGCTGAGGGCCCGGGCCCGGAAGCTCTACGCCCGCTCGCTCCGCTACGGCCTCCGCGGCCTCGAGGCCCGCCACCCCGGGTTCCGGACGGGCCTGAAGGACGAGGCCCGTCGCGAGGCGACCCTCGCCGCGGCGACGAAGGCCGACGTCCCGCTCCTCTACTGGACCGGGGCGGCCTGGGGCGCGGCGATCTCCCTCTCGAAGGAGGACGCCGAGCTGACGGCCGACCAGGGGCTCGCCGAGGCGCTCGAACGCCGCGCGCTCGCGCTCGACGAGGCCTTCGGCAAGGGCTCGATCCACGACTTCTTCATCGCGTTCGAGGGGGGCCGCCCCGCCGCGGCCGGAGGCTCCGTCGAACGGGCCCGGAAGCACCTCGAGCGCGCGATCGCCCTCTCCGACGGAAAGCGCGCGGCCCCGTACGTCTCGTTCGCCGAGTCCGTCTCCGTCGGAGCGCAGAGCCGCGCCGAGTTCGAGGAGCTCCTGAAGAAGGCGCTCGCCGTCGACCCCGACGCCGTCCCCGAGCTGAGGCTCGCCAACACCGTCGCGCGGCGCCGGGCCGCCTGGCTCCTCGCACGCGCCGACGAGCTCTTCCTGGAGTAGATCGAAGATGACACCTCGCAGCCCGAAGGCCGCCCGTCGGCGGCTCCTCCTCCCCGCGCTCGCCCTCCTCCTCGCAGCCGCCTTCCCGGCCCGGGCGCAGGTCGTCGTGAAGATGGCGACGCTCGCCCCCGACGGCTCGACCTACCACCTCATCCTCAAGGAGATGGCCGACAAGTGGAAGACGGCGACGCAGGGGCGCGTCACCGTCCGCCTCTATCCCGGCAGCGTCGCGGGCGACGACGCGGACGTCGTGAGGAAGATGCGTCTCGGGAGCCTGAACGCCGGCCTCCTCACGAGCTCCGGCGTCTCGGCGGTCGACCCGTCCGTCATGGCGCTGCAGGTGCCGATGCTCTACGCCTCGTACGAGGAGATCGACCACGTCCTCTCGGTCTACGGCCCGAAGCTCGAGGCGGGCCTCGCGGCGAAGGGGTTCGTCGTCCTGAACTGGGCCGACGCCGGGTGGGTCCGCTTCTTCACGAAGACGCCGGTGAGGACGCCCGCGGACCTCAAGCCGCTCAAGCTCTTCGCCTGGGGGAACGACACGGACGCGCTCGAGATCTGGAAGGGGGCCGGCTTCAACCCCGTGCCGCTTCCCTCGACGGAGATCTCGACGGCTCTCCAGACCGGCCTCGTCTCGGCCCTGCCGACGACGCCGACGGCGGCCGTCCTCCTCCAGTGGTACCAGCACGCGAAGAACCTGACCGACGTGAAGTGGGCCCTCCTCCTCGGAGCGACCGTCGTCAACAAGGCGACGTGGGACAAGGTCTCGCCCGAGGATCAGAAGGCGCTCCGCGCAGCCGCCGTCCAGGCGGGCGCGCGCCTGAGGGCCGAGAGCCGGGCCGCGGAGCAGCGTGACATCGCGGCGATGCAGAAGCGCGGCCTGAACGTCGTCGCGGTCGACGCGAATACCGAGGCCCTCTGGCGGGCCGCCGCCGAGGCGGCCTACCCGAAGGTCCGCGGGAAGATCGTCCCCGAGGCGGCCTTCGACGAGGCGCGGAAGATCCTGGCCGACTTCCGGGCGAAGAACGCCGCGGCTCCGAAGAAGTGAAGGCCGGCGCCCTCCTCGGGAAGGCGGAGCAGTCGCTCCTCGTCGCGGCGCTCGCCGTCGCGACGGTCCTCCCGCTGATCGACGCGTTCGGCCGCCCGCTCGGCGGCTTCCACGTCCCGGGCGCCGGCTCGATCCTCCAGCTCGTCACGCTCTGGATCGCCTTCGTCGGCGGTCTCCTCGCGACGCGCGAGGGGACCCACCTGACGCTCTCGACCGCCGAGCTCCTCGGGAGCGGGCGCGCGCGGCGGCTCGCCCGCCTCTTCGCCTTCTCCGTCGCCGCGGCGGTCTGCGCCGTCCTCTCCTGGGCGAGCGTCGGCCTCGTGAAGGCCGACCGCGAGCAGGCGAAGGTCCTCTCGTTCGGCCTCCCCGAGTGGATCGCCGAGCTCGTCATGCCGGCAGCGCTTCTCCTGATGGCCGTCCGCTTCGCGTGGAAGGCCTCGGACGGTGCGCGCGGGCGCGCCGCCGCCCTCGCGGCGCTCGCCTCGCCCTGGCTCCTCTCCCTCGTGCCGGAGGCGAGCGCTCCGAAGCTCGTCCTCCCGCTCGCGGCGGTCATCCTCCTCGCCGCGCTGCTCGGAGCGCCCGTCTTCGTCGCGATGGGGGGGCTCGCCTGCCTCCTCTTCTGGAAGGACGCCGTCCCCGTCGCCGCCGTATCGGCCGAGGTCTACCGCCTCGTCGCCTCGCCGACGCTCCCGGCGATCCCCCTCCTGACGGCCGCGGGCTACATCCTGGCAGAAGGGGGCGCGTCGGCGCGCCTCGTCCGCTTCTTCCGGGCCCTCTTCGGCTGGATGCCCGGCGGCATCGCGGTCATGGTCGCGGCCGTCTGCGCCCTCTTCACGACCTTCACCGGCGGCTCGGGCGTCACCATCATCGCGCTCGGCGGCCTCGTCTACCCGATCCTCCGCGACGACGGCTACCCCGAGGGCTTCTCGCTCGGGCTCGTGACGGCCGCGGGGAGCCTCGGTCTCCTCTTCCCGCCGTCCCTCCCCGTCATCCTCTACAGCGTCGTCGCCTCGGTCCCGGCCGACTCGCTCTACCTCGCCGGGCTCGTACCCGGGTTCCTCCTCGTCGTCCTGACGGCGGCGTGGGGGATCCGGCAGGGGCGGAAGCTCGAAGCGGAGGGCCGGTCGAGGCCGAGGTTCGCGCTCCGCGAGCTCGGCGTCTCGTTCTGGGAGGCGAAGTGGGAGCTCGCGCTGCCGGTCCTCGTCGTCGTCCTCTTCGCGAGCGGCTTCGCCTCGATGGTCGAGGCCTCCGCCGCCGCCTGCGCCTACGCCGCGATCGTCGAGTGCTTCGTCACGCGCGACATCCACCCTATCCGGCAGCTCCCCGGCGTCCTGATCAAGGCGGGGGCGCTCATGGGCGCCGTCCTGATCCTCCTCTCGATCGCGATGGGGCTGACGAGCTGGCTCGTCGACGCGATGGTCCCGACGGCGCTCCTCGAATGGGTGAAGGCGCACGTCTCCTCGCCGCTCGTCTTCCTTCTCGTCCTGAACGGGATCCTTCTCGTCCTGGGAAGCGTCCTCGAGATCTACTCGGCGATCGTCATCCTCGCGCCGCTCGTCGCCCCGATGGGGGCCGCCTTCGGGATCGACCCGATCCACCTCGGGGTCATCTTCCTCGCGAACCTCGAGCTCGGCTTCCTCTTCCCGCCCGTCGGCCTGAACCTCTTCCTCTCCTCGTCGCGCTTCGGCATCCCGCTGCCGAAGCTCTACCGCCACGCCGTCCCTTACCTCCTGATCCTCGGCGCCGGCGTCCTCCTCATCACCTACGTCCCGGCGATATCGACCGGGATCCTGACGCTCTTCGGGAAGCGCTAGGGGCGAGACGGCCCGCGCGGAGGGCGCGGGCCGTTCGGGCGTCGCCGGAGTCCGGCCGCGCTCGAAGCGCGGCGCCGCGCCTCAGCGCGGGTAGGGCTGCTGGGGCTGCTGCTGCGGATACGGCTGTCCCTGCGGCGTCTGCGAGATGACGCCCCATTCCAGGAGCCGCCGCTTCGCGTAGTCGGCCTGCTCCCCGGTCGCGCCGCTCTGGAGGATGAGCTTGTACTTCTCGACCGCCCGGCCGCGGTCGCCGAGCGCCTCGAGGCTCCGGCCGAGGTAGTAGGTCGTTACGAGCTGGGCGCCGACGGACTTCTCCGCCGTCTCGAGCTCGGAGATCGCGTCGCGCCAGTCGGAGAGCCGGTAGGCCGAAAGCCCCCCGGCGAGCCGCCCGTGGAAGAGGGCCGGGTCGCGCCGGGCCGCCTCGCGCGCCGCCTCCCGGGCGGAGCGGAGCTCGTTCGCCTCGACGAGGGCGATCGCCTTGAGCGCGGGGAGAATCGCCTGCCGCGGGGCGAGGCGGGCCGCCTCGTCGAACTTCGCGGCGGCCCCGCGCGCGTCCTTCTTCGCGAGGAGCTTCTCCCCCTCGTCCATGAGCCGGAACGCGGGGGCCTCGGCCTTCATCCCGCGGGTCGACGCCGCGAAGGCGTCGGTCCGGTACGGCCGTCCGAGGTGGTCGGGGTACTTCTCCGCGGCCCGCCTCCGGGCCGTGTCGATCCGCTCGGAGGTGAGCGGGTGGCTCTGGAACATCGCCTCGAGCTTCGACGGCTCCTTGTCGTGCCCCGCCTTCAGGATCTCCATCGACTCGACGAAGCCCTTCGGGTTGTAGCCGGCGCGCGCCATGTACTCCATCCCGAGCTCGTCGCTCTGCCGCTCGTGGTCGCGCGAGTACCTTAGGAGGACGAGCTGCCCGCCGATCCCGGCGGCCGCCATGATGAGCGGCGCGCCGCGGACCTCCTCCGCCTCGAGGATCATCCCGCCGATCCCGAGGAGGCCGCCGATGAGCATCTGCTTCGTGTACTGCTGCGCGCCGTGCCGCGCCGTGACGTGCCCGATCTCGTGCCCGATGACGCCCGCGAGCTGGTCCTCGTTCGTCATCCGGGAGAGGAGCCCGCGCGTGATGCAGACCTTCCCTCCCGGGAGCGCGAACGCGTTGTCGTAGTTCGCGTTGACGACCGTGAACTCGTACGGGAGGGCCGGCCGGTGCGAGACCTTCGCGAGGCTCTGACCGACGCCGCCGAGGAACCTCTGGAGCTCCGGGTCGTTCGCCGTGCCGTACGACTCCTGGATGAGCGGGCCGTAGGCCTGGGCGCCCAGGGCCTTCTCCTCCTCCTCTCCCATGAGCGAGAGCTGCGACTTGCCGGTGACGGGATTCGTAACGCAGGCCACCCCGAAGGCGGCCGCGACGAGGACGGCGGCGATGCGGCGGGCGAGGGCGTGCTTCATGCGCGGATCTTGCCCCCTCGAGCGGGAATCGTGAAGAGGGCGTGCAGGAACGGGCGTCCGGGGCGAAGACGGAGGGCCGTGCCCGCATCGAGCGCGCACGGCCCTCCGGGGAGCGACGTCAGCCCTTTGCCGTTCGGGCGCGGGCCGCCTGCTGCGCCTGGATCGCCGTGAGGTTGATCGTGAAGACGATGTCCTCGACGAGGCAGCCGCGGGAGAGGTCGTTCACCGGCTTGGCGAGGCCCTGGAGCATCGGGCCGATCGAGACGACGTTCGCCGAGCGCTGGACCGCCTTGTAGGTGACGTTCCCGGTATTCAGGTCGGGGAAGATGAGGACCGTCGCCTTCCCGGCGACGTCGGACTTCGGCGCCTTCAGCCGCGCGACGTCGGGCATCACGGCCGCGTCGTACTGGAGCGGACCGTCGAGCGCGAGGTCGGGGCGGAGCTCCTTCGCGATCCGCGTCGCCTCCTTCACCTTCTCGACGTCCTCGCCCGTGCCGCTCGTCCCGGTCGAGTACGAGAGCATCGCGACGCGCGCCGGGACGCCGAAAGCGATCGCCGAATCGGCGCTCTGGATCGCGATGTCGGCGAGCTCGGCCGCCGTCGGGTTCGGGTTCACGGCGCAGTCGCCGAAGACGAGGACCTGGTCGGGCAGGCACATGAAGAAGATGCTCGAAACGAGGTTGCAGCCGGGGACCGTCTTGATGATCTGGAGCGCCGGCCGGATCGTGTGGGCCGTCGTGTGGACGGCGCCCGAGACGAGACCGTCGGCCTCGTCGAGCGCCATCATCATCGTCCCGACCATGATCGCGTCCTGGAGCTCGAGCTCGGCGCGCTCCGGCGTCATTCCCTTCGCCTTCCGCCGCTCGACGAGCGGAGCGATGTACCGGTGGGCGACGGAGGCGGGGTTCACGACCTCGACGGAGTCGGGAAGCGTCACGCCCTGCCGGCCGGCGACGTCGCGGACCTCGTCGGGGTTGCCGAGGAGGACGCACTTCGCGATGCCGCGAGCGGCGACGATCGCGGCCGCCGCGACGGTCCGCGGCTCGGCCCCCTCCGGGAGGACGATCCTCTTCACGTCGGCCTTCGCGGTCTCGACGAGGCGGTGGCGGAAGGCGGGGGGCGAAAGACGCGGGACGCGCGCCGGCTTCGCGAAGGCGCGGGCCCAGACGAGGTCGACGTGGTCGGCGACGTAGCCCATCGTCCGCTCGACGCGGTCCGCGTCGTCGATCGGGATGGTCGGGTTCATCGAGGCGACCTGCGCCGCGGCGCGGTAGCTCGACGCCTTGACCTGCAGGAGCGGGAGCCCGGCGTCGAAGACCTTCCGGCAGAGGTCGAGGACGCCCCGGTCGGGGCCGAGCCCTCCCGTGAGGACGACGCCCGCGAGCGGCGTGCCGCTCTGGACCGTCATCGCGGCCGCGAGGAGGATGTCGCTCCGGTCGCCGGGGGTCAGGACGAGCGTCCCGGGCTTCATCGCCTTCATCGCGTTCGGGACCGTCATCGCACAGATCGCGACGTCCCGCACGCGGCGGCTCGCCGCCTCCCCGGTGTAGAGGAACTGGGCCCTCAGGGCGTCGCCGATGTCCTTTACCCGGGGCGACATCAGGTCGGCGTTGCACGGGACGATCGCGATCGGACGGATCCCCTCCGCCTCGAGCGCCGCGCGGTGCTCCTTCAGGCACTCCTCCGAGAGGCCCGTCGGCGCGCAGGCGCCGCAGCCGCCGGAGCTCGGGCCGAAGGAATCGACCTCCGCCTCCGCGGGCGCCCCCTTCCGGTCGCAGACGCGGTTCAGGATCGCGCCGACGGCCCGGCCGTCGGAGAGGGCGCCGTAGCCGCGCGCCGCGATCGCGATCGTCTCGGCGACCTCCGCCGCGGTCTGGTCGGACGGGGCCGCGACGAGGACGAGCTCGGCGTCGAGCGCCTTCAGCATGAGCGCGTTCACGCGGGCCGAGTGGACCATCCCCATCTCGGGGTGCATCCCCTGGACGATGAGGACATCGACGTCCTCGCCCGCCTGGTCGGCGATCGCGACGACGCGTTCCATGAGCGTCTGGTCGTCGCCCGAGGCGAGGAGCCCCTCCGCTTCCCCGCGCGGCACGGCGGGCGGGATCGCGAAGTGGGCGCCGAGGGAGAGGAGCGGGATCGTGTGGTCGGGCTCGCGGTTCGCGACGGGCTTGGCGAAGGCGACCCGGATCCCCTCGCGGTCGAGGGCGCGGACGATCCCGAGGCAGGCGGTCGTCAGGCCGACTCCGCGGCCGGCGGGGGCGACGAGGACGGTCGTGCGCATCTTCGGTTCCCTTCCTTCCGTCTCAGGCGCCGCGGGCGATCCGCTCGGCGTCCTCGGCGATCATCAGCTCCTCGTTCGTCGGGACGACGAGGGCCTGCGGCTTCGTTCCGGTCGTGATCCGGCCGTGCTGCGCGCGGCCGTGCTTCGCATTCGCCGCCTCGTCGAGCGTCAGACCGAGGAACCCGAGGCGGGCGAGGGTCATCGCACGGACCGTCGTCGAGTTCTCGCCGATGCCGCCCGTGAAGACGAGGGCGTCGAGGCGGCCGAGCGGGACGACGAGCGCGGCGATCGCCTTCGCGAGGACGTAGCAGAAAAGGTCGAGCGCGAGCTTCGCGCGGTCGTTCCCGTTCGCGGCCGCCTCCTCGACCGTCCGCATGTCGTTCGAGAGCCCGGAGACGCCGAGGAGCCCCGACTTCTTGTTCAGGACGTCGAGGACCTCCTTCGCGCTCTTCCCCGTCGCGTCGGCGACGTGCCCGATGATCGCCGGGTCGATCGAGCCGCAGCGGGTCCCCATCATCAGCCCCTCGAGCGGCGTCAGCCCCATCGTCGTGTCGACGCTCTTCCCGTTCCGGATCGCCGCGGCGGAGCAGCCGTTCCCGAGGTGGGCGGTGACGATCGCGTGGTCGTCCGCCGGGAGCCCGGCGAGCCGCAGCGCCTCGCGCGCGACGAAGCGGTGGCTCGTCCCGTGGAAGCCGTAGCGGCGGACGCCGTGCTTCTCGAGCCAGTCGTGCGGAACGGGGTAGGTGTAGGCGACCTCGGGCATCGTCTGGTGGAAGGCCGTGTCGAAGACGCCGACCTGGAGGAGGCCCGGGAAGAGGCTCTGCGCGATCCGGATCCCGACGAGGTTCGGCGGGTTGTGGAGCGGCCCGAGCGGGATGCACTCCTCCATCTTCGCGACGACCTCCGGCGTGATCGCCATCGACCCGGCGAACTTGGAGCCGCCGTGGACGACGCGGTGCCCGACGGCGAGGAGGCCGTCGGCGAGGCCGAGCTCCTTCAGGACGTCGACGACGCCGTGGAGCGCCTCGTCGTGGAGCGCGCCCGGGATCGGCCGCGAGCTCTTCGTGCCGTTCCGCTTCACGTCGAGCGAGGCCTCGGGCGAGCCGAGCCTCTGCGCGATGCCGGAGACGTGCTCGACGGACGTGTCGGGGTCGATGACCGCGAACTTGAGGGAGGACGATCCGCAGTTGAGGACGAGTACGTTCATGCCCTTCTTCCCGTGCCGGCTCCGCCCGGGCCTCGGCGGGGAAACGTCTTCCCCGCGTCCCTCCGAGCGGCCCTCCGGCGTGTCGTTTCGCTTCTGATGTCGGACTCCGGTGGCGCCTCCCGGGGCCCGCCGGAAACCGCTTCCGGGGCGCCCGCGAGGACAGCGGGGCATCATAACGCCCGGAAGGTCGGCCGACGAGCCGCGAGGTCGCGATTCCTGCGCCGTCCGTCGCGACGCGTTCCCAACTCGGCGACGCAGATTCGGGAACCTTCCGGCTCGTCGGGGGTCTCAGGGGGCGGAGGACGTCGATGAGAACCCGAACCGCCACCGCGCTCGCCCTCGCCTTCGCCGTTGCCCTTCCTGCCCTCGCCGCGGGCCGCGCCGGCTTCGACCTCGCCGTCCTCGTCGACGGGGAGGAGCGGCCTGAGCTCCGGAAGGGGGGCACCGTCTACGTCGAGGCGCTGAAGGGGCGCGAGTACGCCCTGCGCCTCACGAACCCGCTCGGAGTCCGCGTCGGTGTCGCCCTCGCCGTCGACGGCCTCAACACGATCGACGCCTCGCACCGCGACGCCGCGTCCGCGGTGAAGTGGGTCCTCGAGCCGTACCAGACGATCGTCCTCGAGGGGTGGCAGGTCAGCAGCTCGCACGCACGCCGTTTCGTCTTCACCGGCGAACGCGACTCTTACGGCGCAGCTCTCGGCAAGACGGACGACCTCGGCGTCATCGAAGCCGTCTTCTTCAGGGAGAGGATCCGGCGGCCCGTCCCGGTCGCGCCGACGGGGTGCCAGCCGAGGGACGCCTCGAACCGCGCTGGAAGCGCGGCCGAGGCCCCTCGCCCGAAGGGGGATACGGCCCGCGAGTCGGAGAAGGTCGCGTCGGCCCCCTCGCTCTCGGACGAATACGCCGCGACCGGGATGGGGGAACGCGACCGTCACGACGTGACGCAGGTGGATCTCGAGCTCGAGCGGAAGCCCGCGGCGCGCCTGAGGATCCGCTACGAGTTCCGTCCGCAGCTCGTCCGGCTCGGACTCCTTCCTTCCGACGAGGACCGTCTCGCCCGGCGCGAGCTCTCCCGCGGCTTCGACCGCTTCTGCCCCGAGCCGAACCGCTGAGAGACCGAGCCCCGCCGGCCCCGCTCCCCCTCCCCGCCGCTCCCGCCCCGGGCCCCTCGCCCGGGGCGGTCCACGTCCTGGCCGGACGGCCACCCCGCCCGACGTCGCCCGACTCGCCCAGCGCCGCCCGAGGTTCGCACTCCTGCGGTCGTCCTCTCCTCGCGCGCCCGGGATCCGACCCCGCCTCCCGTCGTCCCGGGCGCACTTCCCCCCTTGACCCTGATCCGTCCCGTAAATATCCTAGCAATCCTGTAGGAATACTTTGAAAGTCTCCCAGCGCGGTCTCTACGCCCTCAAGGCGCTCCTCCACCTCGCGGGACGGTGGGAGGAAGGGACCGTCGCGACGCGCGAGATCGCCGAGCGCGAGGAGATCCCGGAGAAGTTCCTCGAGTCGATCCTCGTCGTCCTGAAGAACGCCCGCGTCGTCGCGAGCCGCCGGGGCCGCGAAGGGGGCTACCGGCTCCGCCGGCCCCCGGCCGAGGTCGTCGTCGGCGACGTCGTCCGCCTCCTCGACGGGCCGCTCGCGCCGTTCGGCGACGCCGCCGAGCTCGCCCGGCTCGTCGCGTCCGAGCCGCGGCACGCCGGGCTCTACGACCTCTTCCTCGACGTGAGGAACGCCGCCGCGGCGATCCTCGACCACACGACGCTCGCCGACCTCCTCGAACGCGACCGGAAGATCCTCGTCGCGCGCCGCAGGAGGGGCGGAGTCCCGGAGACGTGATGCCCGAATCCCGACGCCCCTTCCGCTCCCTCCTCGCGTTCGCGGTCTCCGCCGCCTCGCTCCTCGCGACCCACGCCCTCGCCGGCGCGGCCGCACGCGCTGCGGAGCCGATCGAGATCCTGAACGTCTCCTACGACCCGACGCGGGAGCTCTACCGCGAGCTGAACGCCGCCTTCGCGAAGGACTACCTCGCGAGGACCGGCCGCGCGGTCGCCGTGAAGATGTCCCACGGCGGCTCGGGGAAGCAGGCCCGCTCCGTCCTCGACGGCCTCCCCGCCGACGTCGTCACGCTCGCCCTCGCGTACGACGTCGACGCGCTCGCCGACCGCGGCCTCGTCGCGCGCGGCTGGCAGGCCCGCCTCCCCCACAACGCCTCCCCCTACACGTCGACGATCGTCTTCCTCGTGAGGCCCGGAAACCCGAAAGGCATCCGGGACTGGAAGGACCTCGCTCGGCCGGGCGTCTCGGTCGTCTGCCCGAACCCGAAGACCTCCGGCGCGGCCCGCTGGGGCTACCTCGCGGCGTGGGGCTCCGTCCTCGCGACCGGAGGGAACGACGCGGCCGCGAAGACGCTCGTCGGCGGCCTCTTCCGGAACGTCGCCGTCCTCGACACCGGCGCCCGCGGCTCGACGACGACGTTCGTCCAGCGCGGGCTCGGCGACGTCCTCGTCGCGTGGGAGAACGAGGCGCACCTCGCGCTCGCCGAGGCCGGACCCGGGCGGGTCGAGATCGTCGTCCCGACGCGCTCGATCCTCGCGGAGCCCCCCGTCGCCGTCGTCGACGCCGTCGTCGAGAGGAAGGGGACGCGCGTCGTCGCGGAGGCCTACCTCCGCTTCCTCTACACCCCCGGGGCTCAGGCGATCGCCGCGCGGCACCACTATCGTCCCCGCCTTCCCGAGGCCGTCGCGAAGTCCGGCCGGTCGTTCCCCGCCGTCGCCACGTTCACCGTCGACGCCCTCTTCGGCGGCTGGCGCGCCGCGCAGAAGAGGCACTTCGACGACGGCGGCGTCTTCGACTCCCTGTTCACGACGAAGTGAGCCGGCGGCGCGTCTCCCCGTCGCTCCTCCCGGGCTTCGGCCCGGCCCTCGGCGTGACGCTCCTCGGCCTCTCGCTCGTCGTCCTCGCGCCTCTGGCGGCGCTCCTCGCGACGACGCTCCGCGGCACCCCGCGCGAGTTCCTCGCCGCGGTCTCGACGCCGCGCGTCGTCGCGGCCGTTCGGCTCTCGTTCCTCGTCTCCCTCGCGGCGGCCGCCGTCTCCTCCCTCCTCGGCCTCCTCCTGGGCTGGGTCCTCGTGAGGTACCGGTTCCCGGGCCGCCGGTTCCTCGACGCGCTCGTCGACCTTCCGTTCGCCCTTCCGACGGCCGTCGCCGGCATCACCCTGACGACGCTCTATGCCCCGACGGGCTGGCTCGGGCGGCCCCTCGCCGCCCTCGGCGTCCCGGTCGCCTTCACGCCGCTCGGCATCGGCGTCGCGCTCGTCTTCCTCGGCCTCCCCTTCACGGTGCGGACGCTCCAGCCCGTCCTCGCGAGCCTCGACCCCGAGGTCGAGGAGGCCGCGGCGAGCCTCGGCGCAGGCCGTGCCGAGACCCTCCGGCGCATCCTCCTCCCCGAGCTGACGCCGGCTCTCCTGACCGGGGCGACGCTCGCCTTCGCGCGCGGCCTCGGCGAGTACGGCTCGGTCGTCTTCATCTCCGGGAACATGCCGATGCGGACCGAGATCGCCCCGCTCCTCGTCATGACGAAGCTGGAGCAGTACGACGTGACCGGGGCGACGGCGCTCGCGACGCTCCTCCTCGTCGCCTCGTTCCTCCTCCTCCTCCTCCTGAACCGGTTCGAGGCGTGGGCCGCGAGGGCCTCCCGATGACCGCGCCCCGGAGCCGCGAGAGGCGCGCGGTGCGCCTCCTCCTCGTGACCCTCGCCGTCGCGGCGATGACCCTCTTCCTCCTCGTCCCGCTCGCGGCGGTCTTCGTCGAGGCGTTCCGCGACGGAGCCGCCGCCTGGCTCGCCGCCGTCGCGGAGCCCGACGCCCGGCACGCCCTCGGCCTGACGCTCCTCGTTGCCGCGATCGCCGTCCCGGTGAACGCGTTCTTCGGCCTCGCGGCGGGCTGGGCGCTCGGGAAGTTCCGCTTCCCCGGCCGGAGCCTCGTCCTGACGCTCGTCGACCTCCCGTTCGCCGTCTCTCCCGTCGTCGCCGGCCTCGTCTTCGTCCTCCTCTTCGGGCGGACGGGATTCCTCGGCCCATGGCTCGCCGACCGGGGGATCGCGGTCGTCTTCGCCGTCCCCGGGATCGTCCTGGCCACCGTCTTCGTCACCTTCCCGTTCGTCGCGCGCGAGGTCGTCCCGCTCATGCAGGCGCAGGGGACCGACGAGGAAGAGGCCGCGCGCGTCCTCGGCGCCGGCTTCCTGACGACGTTCTTCCGGGTGACGCTCCCGAACGTGAAGTGGGCGCTCCTCTACGGGATCGTCCTCTGTACGGCCCGCGCCGTCGGGGAGTTCGGCGCCGTCTCCGTCGTGTCGGGACACGTCCGCGGCGAGACGAACACGCTCCCCCTCCACGTCGAGGCGCTCTACAACGAGTACGCCTTCCAGGGAGCGTTCGCGGCCGCCTCGCTCCTCACCTTCGTCGCCCTCGCCACGATGGCGGCGAAGGCGCTCCTCGCCCGCCGGGCGCGGGAGGAGGCCCCGTGAGCATCGAGGTCCGGTCCGTCTCGAAGTCGTTCGGGAGCTTCCTGGCGCTCGACGACGTCTCCCTCCGCGTCGGCGACGGAGAGCTCGTCGCGCTCCTCGGCCCCTCCGGCGGCGGCAAGACGAGCCTCCTGCGGATCATCGCCGGCCTCGAGGAGCCCGACGACGGCTCCGTCCACTTCCACGGAGAGGACGCGACCCGCCGCGACGCCCGCGAGCGGCGCGTCGGCTTCGTCTTCCAGCACTACGCGCTCTTCCGGCGGATGAGCGTCTTCGAGAACGTCGCGTTCGGCCTCCGCGTCAAGCCGCGCGACGAGAGGCCGGCCGAGGCGGAGATCCGCCGCCGCGTCGGGGAGCTGCTGAAGCTCGTCCAGCTCGACTGGCTCGGCGACCGGCTCCCCTCCGAGCTCTCCGGCGGCCAGCGGCAGCGCGTCGCGCTCGCGCGCGCGCTCGCCGTCGAGCCGAAGGTCCTCCTCCTCGACGAGCCGTTCGGCTCGCTCGACGCGCGGGTGAGACAGGAGCTGCGGCGCTGGCTGCGACGCCTCCACGACGAGATCCGCCTCACGAGCCTCTTCGTGACGCACGACCAGGAGGAAGCGCTCGAGGTCGCCGACCGCGTCGTCCTCCTCGATCGGGGGCGGGTCGTCCAGGACGGGACCCCGTCCGACCTCTTCGACAGGCCCGCCGGCCCCTTCGTCCTCGACTTCCTCGGCTCCGTGAACATCTTCCACGGCCGCGTCGAGAACGGCCGTGCGCACCTCGGCCCGCTCTCCGTCGACTACCCCGAGCATCCCCACGCCGAGGCGCGTCCCGCCTCCGGCTACGCCCGGTCGTGGGAGATCGACCTCTCGCGCGAGCTCGACGCCCCCGGCGGTTTCGCGGCGACCCTCCGGCACGTCTCCTCCGGCGGCGCCGTCGTCCGCCTCGAGCTCGTCCCGGACGACGGGCCGGCCCTGAAGGTCGAGGTGTCGCGGGAGCGGTTCGAGGAGCTCGCGCCGCAGGCCGGAGAGCGTCTCCGGGTCGTCCCGCGGAAGGTCCGCGTCTTCGTCGGAGCTCCGTCCGGGACGTGAGTCCCGCGCGGGCCCGGGCCCCGCGCTACCGGCCGTCCCGCAGCGCCTCGAACCGGACGTCCGCGTCGCCCGGGATCCTCCCTCCCGTGCTCCGGTCGAGGGCGCGGCGCAGGGCGACGACGGAGACCCATCGGTCCTCCGGGTCCACCGCCATCGCCTTCGCGAGGGAGCGCGCGTACGGGACGGGGACCCCCGAAGCGACCGTCGAGACGACGGAGACGACCTCCTCGACGAGGGCCTTCAGCTCGAGGTCGGGGCGTTCGAACTTGAGCCGGACTCCCGTCAGGAGCTCGATCCCCGTCGCCGCGATCGCCCACTGGTCCGACGCGGGGGTCGCCTCCGCGCCGGAGACGATCTCGGGGGCGATGTAGCCGGGCGTTCCCATCAGGACGCTCACGGAGGAGATCGCCCCGCCGCTCTCGGAGGGCGCCTCCGCCTTCGTCTCGCGCGCGAGGCCGAAGTCGAGGAGCTTCAGGCGAGTCGTGCCGCCCGGGCCCCGGGTCAGGAAGAGGTTGTCGGGCTTCACGTCGCGGTGGACGAGGCCCGCGGCGTGCGCCGCGGCGAGGACGTCGAGCGCCCGGTCGAGGATCCACGCCGTCTCGAGGAACGGGATCGGCTTCCTGAGGCCCAGCTCCTCGCGGAGCGAGCCCCCCTTCAGGAGCTCCATCACGAGGAACGCCCCGCCCGGCCTGAGCTCGCCGTAGTCGTAGACGGCGACCGCGTTGGGGTGGCCGAGGCGCGCCGTGAGGCGCGCCTCGCGGCGGAAGCGTGCGACCGCCGTCCGGTCCGCGAGGTGCTCGCCCCGGATGACCTTCACCGCGGCGTCGCGGTTCCCCCGGATGTCGCGCGCGGCGTAGACCGTTCCCATCCCCCCCTCGCCCAGCCGGCGGTCGAGGCGGTAGCGCTCCGCGAGGAGCCGGGGGACGGCCTGCGTCATCTTCACCGCGTGCCCGTCCGCAGCGCAGACGAGGTCGTCCTCGCCGGCGACGCGCCCACAGAGCTCGCACTCGTAGAGCGCCCCGCCGCCCCCCTCCTGGAGGTGGCCGAGGACCTTCTCCCTCACGCGCCGGTCCTCGTCCACCTGCCGGGTCAGCGCGGTCCGCTCGAGGGCGAGCGCGACGTGCCCGGCGACCGTGCCGAGGATCTTCTGCTCCTCGGGGACGTACGCCTCCCCCGTCCTCTTCGCTCCGAGCGCGATGAGCCCGAGCGGCTCCCCGTCGCCGGAGAAGAGCGGGAGGGCCCCCACGAACCCGGCCGCCCGGAGCTCGTTCGCGAGCTCCCCCTCCGCGTAGGGCGGGTCGCCCCCGTCGGCCGTGAGGGCGTGGAACGCGTTGCGCGCCTCGAGGGGATCGGACATCGGGAGGACCGCGGTCCGGTCGAGCTCGGGGACGTCCGCGAGGGCGCCCGTCGTCACCGGCCGCACGGCCGCGCCCGGCGCCTCCAGGGCGAAGACCCAGAAGGCCTGGCGGTCCGGCCGGTGCGCGGCGGAAATCCGGTGGAGGACGACGCCCGCGAGGTCCTCGCCGGCGTCCTTCAGGTCCCCGACGACGTCCGTCACGAGCTGCGCCGGGTCGTAGACCCCCTGCCGGAACTTCCGGTCGAGGGCGACCTGGGCGCGCTTGCGGAGGGGGTCGAACACGAGGAAGAGGAGAACCGCGACGAGGGCCGTCGTGAGCGTCCCCCGCAGGGCGGGCGACACGAGCGCGACGAGCGCCGTGAGCGTCGGCACCCCCGCGAGGAGGAGGACGACGAGCGCGCCGGAGGCGATCGCGTAGGAGGCGCTCCTCCGGATGAGCCGGTCGACCTCGAAGAGGCGGAAGCGCGTCGCCGCGACGATGAGGGCGACCGGCAGCAGCACCGAGAGGCACGAGAGCGCCCAGACGGGGAGGAGCGGCTCTGCGCCCGCGACCGCGGGGACGTCGCGCAGGAAGATGTAGAGCCCGATGTAGACGAGGACCGCGACGAGGACGACCCGCGCCCTCCTCCGCACGTCCTCGCGCCGTGCGACCCATGCGAGGGAGAGGAAGTAGACGAAGACGAACAGGTCGACGGCGAGCGCGAAGACCGCGACTCCCGTCTTCCAGCCCCCGCCGGGAGCCGCGCCGCCCCCGTCGAGCCACCAGCGCCGGAGGTGGAGGGCGAGCGGGCCGAGGGCGAGGAGCGTCGCGACGACGTAGGCGCGACCCGGGTTCTGGAGCCGCGTGACCGGGAAGAACCCCCCGATCGTGACGAGGATCCAGGCGACGGCGACGAAGTAGACCGCGGCGGAGCCTGCGAAGGCGGCCCGGTCCTCGAGCGTCGTCCCGCCCGTCACGACGCCGAGGATCCGGCCCGCGTTCAGGACGCCGAAGAGCGTCAGGAACGGGAAGAGGGCCCGGTTCGCGGGGTCGAAGGGACGCTTCCTCAGGACGACGACGCCGCCCGCGAAGTGGACCGCGAAGACGAGGAGGGCGAGCCAGAGCCGCGCGGCGTGGAGAGTCCCCCGCTCGACGCCGAGGTGGGCGAGCCAGAGGATCCACGAGAGAGAGACGACGAGCGCCATCCCGAGGGCGAGGGCGACGGTCCGCTGCTCGCGGCGCTCGAGGTTCCTCACGGGCGAGGGGATTATCCGCTCGCCGGGCCGGCGGGCGGACCTTCCGCGGCGCGGCCGATCTCCCGCCCGTCGCGCGCGTCGCGGACGACGGCGCCGCGCGGGAGCGGCCGCGAGAGGCACGCCTCGAGCGCCCCCGCCCCGACGACCGGGATCCGGAGGAGGTCCCTTCGGAGCCCGGCGCCGGCTTCGACGTCGACCGGGAGGGACTCTCCCCCGAGGCGGAAGAGCAGCCGCCCCTCCGCGCGTCGCACGACGGCGCAGGTCCCGTCGATGCGAAGGCCTTCGAGCGCCCGCGATTCGAAGAGGAGCGGCGCCTTCGGTTCGAGGAGCAGGAGGACGCGCGTGCGACTTCCTCTCGCGGCGCGAACCCCCGGGAGGACGCCGGAGCGGAGGAGCTCCCGGAGACGCGCTCCCGACCCCGGCGGTGCCGTCTCCAGGTCGACCTCGATCGCGGAAACCCCGAGCTCGGCGTAGGCGGCGAAGGCCGCCTCGAACGGCTTGTCCGAAAGGAACGCGGAAAGCCAGGCGTGGATCGGGGGAGGGTACGTCTGGAAGCCGTTCAGGACCCGACGGCCGTGGGAAAGCTGTTCGGCCCAGGCCCGCTCCGAGGTGGCGCGCCGGAAAGGCCAGACGGCGACGATCGCGTCGCGCGGGAGGGCTCGCAGCTCCGCGTCGAACGGCGACGGCGGGGGAACGGGTTGCGACGGGACGGGCCTCGTCCAGAGGTCGAGGACGAGGAGGGGGACGACGCCGGCGAGGAGCAGGAGCCCCCTGCGGGCGGGGAGCGCGCGAAGGAGGCGTCCGAGGACGAGGGTCGCCGCGACGATCACGCCGAGGCCAAACCACTGGTCCCAGCGATGGATGCCGCGCATTCCGCTGAAGCCGGGGAGCTCCGCGAACAGGGCATACGGCCCGGGGGAGACGGCTCGCCCCGCGAGGCGGACCGTCGGCCCGAGCGCGAAGGCGAAGGCGACGCCCGCGAGGAGCAGCCAGGGGACGAGCGAGCGGGCGGCATGGCGCGCGGTCCGCCGCCGGCCCTTTCGAGGCGTACGCCGCCGAAGAGCGAACGCTCCGAACGGCAGGACGACGAGCGCGGTGAGCGTCGGGAAGAGCGCCGACGCCCCTTCCGGAAACCCCGGGACGAGCGTTTCCAGGACGTCGCGGAGAGGGCCCGCGAAGACGCCCGTGTGGAGAAGCGCGAGGAGGTCGGCCGCATGCACCTCGATCGACCGGAGGCCGACGGGGGCGTCGAAGTCGCGCGCGAGGTGGAGGTAGGGGGCGTAGGCGAGCGCCAGGAGCGCGAGGGCGACGCTCCCGCCGATCCCCAGGAGACCGGGACGCCTGAGGCTCCTCGCCGAGGCGACTGAAACGACGGCGACGGCGACCGTTCCCATCACGAGCGGGTACGGGCTTCCCAGCCCGACGACCAGGAGGGCCGCGGAGCAGGCGGCCGCGTCGCGGACGCGTCCGGTCCGAAGGTACCGGAGCGCGAAGAGGAGGACGAGCGAGACGAAGCTCGCCCAGATCGTGCCGAGGACGCCGAAGTTGTTGAGACGACCCGGGCTCCAGGCGCAGAGGAGCGCCCCGAAGAGCGCGGCCCAACCCGCGCCGGCGAGGTCGGCGCAAAGGAGGCCCGCCGCGAAACAGCCGACCACGGCCGCGAGGAAGTACGGCACGTTGTACCCGAGCGCATCCGAGCCCGCCAGCCGGGACCAGGGGTAACCGATCGCGGACGGCAGGAGGAACGGTTCTCCAAGAGGCCAGGTATCGGGATACGGCGCGAAGACGCGGTCGTCGCGCCGCGAGAAGTCGCCCGCGTCCCACCGCGCCCACTGCCGGCCCATCACCGAGAGAACGATGACGGGATCGCCGAGCCGTTCGTTCGGGACGGGCCGCCCGCACGGAATCCGCTCCAGCGGGTCGCGGGCGGTCTCACGAAACACCAGAAGCGGCCCGAGGAGCGACGCGAGCGCGAGGAGCGCGAGGAACGACCTCCGCGGGAGGAGCCCCCCCCGGAACCTCGACCCATCCGCCAGCCCGAGCATCCGCGCCAGTCTAGAACGCCCTCGAAGCCGGCTGCGCCCCCGCTGCCGGCGCGGGACCGCGTACGATCCCCTCATGAGAGCGTCCCTCGCCGCCCTCCTCGCCCTCGCCGTCGCCCTTCCCCTCCTCGCCGAATGGCCGCCGAAGGGGCGCGGCGCGGCGACGCGCTCGCCCGTCTGGGCGGAGCACGGCATGGTCGCGAGCGCCCAGCCGCTCTGCACGCAGGCCGGCGTCGAGACTCTGCGGAAAGGAGGGAGCGCCGTCGACGCGGCAATCGCCACGAACGCCTGCCTCGGCCTGATGGAGCCGACGGCGAACGGCCTCGGCGGCGACCTCTTCGCGATCCTCTGGGACCCCGCGCAGAAGAAGGTCGTCGGGCTCAATGCCTCCGGGCGCGCGCCGCTCGCGCTGACGGCCGAGAAGGTCCCGCCGCTCCCCGACGGGACGATCCCGCTCTACAGCCCGTACGCCTGGAGCGTCCCCGGCTGCGGCGACGGCTGGCTCGAGCTCCACGCGAAGTACGGAAAGCTCCCTCTCGCCGAGGTCCTCGCGCCGGCGATCCGCTACGCCGAGGAGGGCTTCCCGGTCTCCCCCGTCATCGCGGGGAACTGGGCCGGGTCGGTGAACCGTTTCAAGGACAAGCCCGGCTTCGCGGAGGTCTTCCTCCCCGGCGGCCGCGCCCCGAAGGAGGGCGAACGTTTCCGCAACCCCGCGCTCGCGAAGACGCTCCGGCTGCTGGCGACGAAGAAGAGAGCAGGCTGGGAAGGCGAGTTCGCCGACGCCATCGTCGCGTTCTCGAAGGCAAACGGCGGCTTCTTCGAAAGGGAGGACTTCGCCCGCCACCGCTCGACGTGGGACGCGCCGATGTCGACGAGCTACCGCGGCTACGACGTCTGGGAGCTCCCGCCGAACACGCAGGGGCTCGCGGCGCTCCAGATGCTCAACATCCTCGAAGGGTTCGACCTCGCGAAGATGGGGAGGGACAGCGCCGACTTCTGGCACGTGATGGTCGAGGCGAAGAAGGTGGCGTACGCGGACAGGGCCCGCTACTACGCCGACCCGGCCTTCGCGAAGCTCCCTCTCGAGCGGCTCCTCTCGAAGGATTACGCGAAGGAGCGGGCGAAGAAGATCGACCTCGCGCGCGCCTCCCGGGAGGACCCTCCCGACGAGGAGCTCGTCCTCAACCGGAAGGAGACGACCTACCTGTGTGCGGCCGACTCCTCGGGGCTCATGGTCTCCCTCATCCAGAGCAACTACACCGGCTTCGGCTCCGGCTACGTCGTCCCGGCGCTCGGCATCGGCATCCACAACCGCGGCGGCCTCTTCTCGCTGAAGAAGGGGCACCCGAACTTCCTCGAGCCGGGCAAGCGCCCGTTCCAGACGATCATCCCGGCCTTCCTGACGAAGGACGGGCAGCCCCTGATGGCCTTCGGCCTGATGGGGGGCGACATGCAGCCGCAGGGGCACGTGCAGGTCGTCGTGAACCTCGTCGACTTCGGCATGAATCTCCAGGAGGCGGGCGACGCGATCCGCTTCCACCACACCGGCTCGAGCGAGCCGACCGGGACGGTCATGAAGGACGGCGGCACGCTCTTCCTCGAGGAAGGGCTCCCCGAGCCCGTCCTCGAGGAGCTGATGAGACGCGGTCACCGGATCGCGCGGGAGAGTGTCGGCGCCTACGGCGGCTACCAGGCCGTCGCCCGCGACCCGGCGACCGGGTTCCTCCTCGGGGCGACGGAGAGGCGGAAGGACGGGGCCGCCGCCGGGTTCTGATTGGTCGGGCGAGCCGCTCCGGCAGGGCGGCTGAGGCGCGGAAGCGGGGTGTAACCTTCGCCCCATGAGCGTCTCCGCCGAGAAGGCCGTTCCCCGCGTCTCCGAGCGGGGCCGGCGTGTCCCCGCCTCCCCGATCCGAAAGCTCGCCTCCTACGCCGACGCGGCCAAGAAGCGCGGCGTGAAGGTCTACCACCTCAACATCGGCCAGCCCGACCTCGAGACCCCCGCCCCGATGCGGGACCGTCTCGCGCAGATCAAGGACAAGGTCTACGCCTACACGCCGTCGAACGGCACCGCCGAGTGCCTCGACTTCCTCGTCGGCTACTACCGCGGCCGCGGCGTCGAGCTGACGAAGAGCCAGGTCATCACGACGACGGGCGGGAGCGAGGCGATCCAGTTCGCGTTCATGGCCTGCTGCGAGGTGGGCGACGAGGCCCTCCTCGTCGAGCCGTTCTACACGAACTACCGCGCGTTCGCGGCGATGGGCGGCATCGACCTGAAGCCGATCGTCACCCGCGCCGAGGACGGGTTCCACCTCCCCTCCCGCGAGGAGTGGGAGAAGGCCCTCACGCCGAAGACGAAGGCCGTCCTCCTCTGCAACCCGAACAACCCGACCGGGACGGTCTACTCGAAGGAGGAGCTCGTCCTCGTCGCCGAGTTCTGCCGCGACCACGGCCTCTTCCTGATCGCCGACGAGGTCTACCGCGAGTTCGTCTACGACGGCCGGCAGGTCGAGAGCGCCCTCTCCCTCGAGGGGTTCGAGGACGTCGTCGTCGTCGTCGACTCCCTCTCGAAGCGCTACAGCGCCTGCGGCATCCGCCTCGGCTGCCTCGCCACGCGGAACAAGGACGTCTACCAGGCCTGTCTCCACATGGCGCAGGGGCGGCTCTCCCCGCCCGGCCTCGCGCAGGCGATCGCGCCCGGCGCGGCCCTGCTCGGCCCCGACTACGTCGAGGGGGTCGTCAAGGAGTACGGCCACCGGCGCGACATCCTCTACGAGGAGCTGACGAAGATTCCCGGGATCTTCTTCCGCAAGCCCGAAGGCGCCTTCTACTTCGTCGCCCGGATCCCGGTGAAGGACAGCGAGGACTTCGCCCAGTGGCTCCTCACCGACTTCCAGCTCGACGGCGCGACGGTCATGGTCGCCCCGGCCGACGGCTTCTACGCGACGCCCGGCCTCGGCAAGGACGAGGTGAGGATCGCCTACGTCCTGAAGGCCGAGGACTTGAAGGCCGCCTGCCGCGTCCTCGAGGCGGCGATCCCGGCCTACCGGGCTGTTCGCGGGCTCTGACCCCGCCCGTCTCTCTCAGCCGAATCCGCGAGGGCCGGCTCTTTCGCGAGCCGGCTCTTGCATTTCCGGAGCACGGGGACCACATTGTCGCCAAGGGTCAGGCAGTTCTAGAGAGTTTGTCTCAGGCAGAGATCTGATTTCCCCTGGCCGGCGAGGAACCACTCTCCGCCGCCCCCCTCCCCGCAGGGCCAGGGACGCCGGGAGCGTCGCTTTCAGGGCACGCTCCCGGCAGCTTTTTTCGGCCTCCCCGGCCCGGACGCACGGCGGTCGCGGTAACTTCACTACGGTGAGAAGAGCGATCGTGCCCCTCCTCCTCGCCGCGGCCACGCTCGGCTGCGGAGACGCCGTACACAGGCCGATCCCCTCCGGCGCGCCGCAGCCGCGCGTCGGGCCGACTCCGGCCGTTGCGCCCGCACCGGGCCCTGGGGGGCGGGAGTCCGAGCCATTCGAGGCGCTCGTCGCCTCGGGACGGTCGCCCGTCGTCCTCTCCGCCTCCGCGGTGGAGGGGTTTCCACCGCTCCCAACATACCGGGCGACGGTCCGGAACCTCTCCGACAGGTCCGTGCTCCGCGTCATCGCCACCGTCGTCTACCTCGACGCCTCGGGAGCCCCCATTCCCGGCGAGGAGCGAGACGTCGCCCTCGGGAACCCGCGGAGCCCCGTGCCGCCAGCGGGTACGCTCGAGACTTCGTTCCTCTCCCGGGTCGATCGCGCCCCCGCCGTCCGGCTCGTGGTGAGGACTCTCGAGCTCGGACCGAAGGAGGGCGCCGGCTCCGCGGCGCCCGTCGAATGGACGAACCCGCGCCGGGAAGAGGAGCTCGCGACGGCGAGGGGACGCTGAGAGGGCCCCGTGGACGTGGCCGCGCCCCTCACTCCTCCTTGCGCACGACCCACGTCGTCATGGCCCGCTGTCCCTGGACGACCGTCGTCTTGATCGGGTCCAGGAGCCGGCCGCCCAGCTCCGCGGTCAGGGCCACGAGGTACGCCTCGTCGACGAGGTAGCGGTCCGTGCCATCCGGGAGGGAGAAGCGCCTACCGCCGAGCGGCCTCACGAGACCCTCGACGCCGATCGACGAGGCGAGCCGGCAGAAGAGGAGCCCGCCCGGTGCGAGGAGCCGCCAGCTGCCGCGGAGCATCGCGAGGAAGGTCGGCTCGTCGGGCGCGAAGTGGAGGACGGCGTTCGAGACCACGACGTCGGCGCAGGCGTCCGGGAACGTCGAGGCGTCCACGCCCTCGCAGCGGACGATCGCCTCGGGAAGGGACGGGGCGAGGCGCCGCGCCAGGTCGCGAACCGAGGCGACGGCCGCCGGGTCCGGGTCGAGGGCGAAGACCTCGTACCCCTCGCGAAGGAAGAAGACGAGGTTCCGGCCGCGACCGCAGCCGGCGTCGAGGACGCGCATCCCCGGCGCGATCCGCCCGCGGAGGAGCTGGTCGAAGAGGTAGACGTCGATCCCGCCGAAGAGAGCCGCGAGGTCGGTCGTCACGCGCGACCTCCAGGCGGCGCCGGGGCGGCGGCGCCGTCCGGGCCGAAATCCTCCAGCCAGGCCCGGACTCGCTCGCAGACCGCGCGGCTCCCGAGGAGCTCGAGATGGCCCGTCTCCGGCGCGACCCAGCTCCGCCCGGGGGCGAAGGCCAGCGTCCTCTCCGGGTCGCGGTGGTGCCCGAGCGCGCTCGCGACCGGCACGAGGCCGTCCCCGGCGAGCCTCGCGTCCGGCCCTCCGGTCTCCCTCGCCGTCGTCCCGGCGACGGCGAAGAACGCGATGCCGGAGGGGAGCGGGACGGGGACGCGGGTATCCCCGTGGCGCGAGAAGCGATCGTCGTCCGCCCGGTCCTCGTCGAGGAGGCTCCCGTGGCGCAGGTCCGTGACCCCCGCGCTCCGGAGACGCCCGAGGCGCGCGAAGGGACGCGCCCACGGGCTGACGCCGAGGGCCGCCTGCGCGAGGTTGCCGAGACGCTCCGCCGGCGCGCCGTGGTGCGGCGTGCCGAGGAAGACGACCGCCCGGACGAGGGTCGGCCACCCGTGCTCGGCCCGAGCCCCGGCCACGAGCGCGCTCCTCACGACGAGGCCGCCCATGCTGTACGCCACGACCGAGATCTCCCTCGGAGGGACGCCCGCCTCCCGAACGAACGCCTCGAGAAGCTCCGCGAGCGAGCGACCGTTTTCGGAGACGTGCCGGCCCGAGTTGTAGACGACGTGGACCGCCTCCAGGCCGAGGTCGCGCTCGAGCGCCACGCCGTGGTCGTGGCCCTCGCGGCTCCACCCGGCGTCGCTCATGCAGAGGCCGTGGACGAGGAGGACGACCCTCCGGGACGAAGCGGGAGGCCCCTCGACGGCCGGCGTCCCGTCGAAGGAGAGGTCCTCCCCCCTCCGTCGCAGGCGCATACGGATCGCGAGCGGGTTCCCGGTCGCCTCGAGATGGTCGCCGAGGACGCCGTTCAGCGCCGCGACGAGAGCCTCGCGCCGGGCCGACGGCGGCAGCTCGCCGAGAACGGGGGCGAGCCTCGTGAGCGCCGTGTCCAGACCGCCCGCGACGAGCCGCGTCACGCCGCGGACGCTCCCGTAGACGACCCTGCTGATTCCGCGCGTCTTCCCATCGGGAAGCAGACCGAGGGGCGTCGCCGGCGCCGAGATCGTCGCGTGCACCGCCTCGACGAGCTCCGTCACGCCGAGCGTCGCCTCCGCCGCGAGGCGACCGAGGCCGCGCAGGTGGCCGGACCGTGAAGGCTGGCTCGTCGTCATCCGTCGACCGGGCCCATCCGCGGAGAGTACCCCGCAGCCCCGGTCAGGCCGGGGCCGCACCCGGCGCCGAGCGCGGCGGCAGGAACGCGCTCGTGGCGAGGAGGAACGCCAGGCCGTCGAGCGGCTGCCGGTATCGCGCCTCGAAGCCGACGACGTAGTAGACGAGCGGGAAAAGAAGGAGCGGGGCGAGGAGCGCCGCCCGCCGGTCGGCCGAGAGCGACGGGAACGCTCTCCACGCGCCAACGACCGACAGGAACGTGAGGAGGCCGGTGCCGATCCTCGCCCCGGGGTCGTCGACCGGCCCGAGCCAGAACTGGGCGACGCGGAGCGCCGTGAGCCGGACGAACTCCCCGGTGTGCGCGCCGATCCACGCCCGCGCCTCGCGCTCCGCCGCCCGCATGTAGGCGAGCTCGCCGAGCTCCGCCACCTTCCGCGCCTCCTCTTCGTCCGTCCGGGGGTGCCGCTCCGTCCCGGCCCGGGCCGAGAGCTCGAGGTTCGCGCCGGCGCCCTCGTGGTTCCCCATCCTCAGCTCCAGGCCGAAGTTGCTCCGGAGGAAGAAGAGCCCGCCGAGCGCCCGCTCGTTGCGGAGCGTCCACGGCACGCACGCGAGCGCCAGGCCGGCGACGACGAGCGCGGAGAGGAGGGCGCCGGGCCGGCGGGTCGCGCCGAGCGCCTCCCAGGCGAGGAGGCCGAGCGCGACGGGGAGGAGCGACGGGGAAACGTGGAGGGCCGCCCCGATCGCCACGCCGAGGAGGAGCGACGCGGCCCGCGTCGGGCCCGGCCCCTCCCACCGCGCGAGAAACGCCCCGAGCATCAGGCCGATGACGACCGCCGACGGCGCCTCGACGTACCCGGGCCAGCGCGGCAGGAGGGCTCCCGTGACGCCGGCCAGGAGCCCCGCGCCCGGTGAGAGGCCGAGCCGCGCCGCGAGCCAGGGGAGCATTCCCCACATCGCGCCGTGGCTCGCGATGAGGACGAGCCACGAGGCGTAGCCGGCCGCGAGCGTCGGACCGAGAAGGTGGTAGATCCCCGCGAGGAGCGCCGGGTGGAAGGGCGGCATGTGCGCGGTCGGGCCGGTCGGCAGTCCGTACGGGTCGGCGAACGCGCCCTTCTCGTACAGCGACATCGCCACCGCCGTCACCTCGAACCGGGTGTGCGGCGCCACGTGCCGGGCGTCGAGCTTCGTCAGGAAGAAGCCCTGGAGGCCGACGTGGAGGAGGAAGACGAGGACGAAGACGCGTCCGGGCGAGGAGACGAGCGCGCCGAGGCCTCTCCCTTCCTTTCGGGCGCCCTCGTCCCTCATGCGCGAGCCTCCGGCACCATTCTGCTCTTCCGTCCCCCGTTCGCCGCTCCGCTATCCTGCCGCCGCGGCCCGCGCGAGCCGGGTACGCCCCGAGGGACTCACTCCTGACCGACGCCTTCATCCGCCTCCGCGGCGCGCGCGAGCACAACCTCGCCGGGTTCGACCTCGAGATCCCGCGCGGGAAGCTGACCGTGGTCACCGGCGTCTCGGGATCCGGCAAGTCTTCCCTCGCGTTCGACACGCTCCTGCGCGAGGGGCAGCGGCGCTTCCTGGAGCTGATGCCGTCGTACGCGCGGCAGTTCGCGGGCGGCTTTCGGCGCCCCGACCTCCTCGGCGCAGAGGGGCTCGGCCCGGCGGTCGCCGTCGCGCAAGACGTCTCCTCCTCGAACCCCCGCTCCACCGTCGGGACCCTCACCGAGGTCCACGACCTCCTCCGCCTCCTCTTCGCGCGGCTCGGCGAAGCGCCGGCGGAGGTGAAGCCGACGCGCGGCCTCTTCTCGTGGAACGGCTCAGGGGCCTGCCCCGCCTGCCGCGGCCTCGGGCTCGAGGACCGTCTCGACCCGGAGCTCCTCGTCGCGGACGCGGGGAGGACGATCCGCGAGGGGGCGCTCCGCGTCTCGACCCCGAACGGCTACCTCATGTACTCGCAGGTGACGCTCGCCGTCCTCGACGAGGTCCTCCGCGCGCACGGCGGCTCCGTCGACGTGCCGTGGCGGGAGCTGACGGACGAGGCGCGGGAGGTCGTCCTCCGGGGCTCGGACCGGGTGCTCGTTCCGTTCGGCAAGCACCCTCTCGAGAACCGGCTGAAGTGGAAGGGGATCACCGCGCGGCCGCGCGAGCAGGGGCACTACCGGGGGCTCTTGCCGGTGATGGAGGAGATCCTCCGCGGCAAGCGGAACGACTCGATCCTCCGCTTCGTCCGCTCGACGGCGTGCACCGCGTGCGGCGGGACGCGCCTTTCGAAGGAGGCGCTCTCCGTCACCTGGCGCGGGAGGACGATCGCGGCGCTGTCAGGCCGGACGCCGCGCGAGCTGAAGCGGCTCTTCGAGGACGCGGGAGAAGGAGAGGTCCTCGGGCCGATCCGCGACGAGGTCGTCGCGCGCTGCACGCTGATGGAGGACCTCGGCCTCGGCACCCTCTCCTTCGACCGCGCCGCACCGACGCTCTCCCCCGGCGAGGCGCGTCGCCTCCGCCTGCTCTCCCTCGCGCTGGGAGAGCTGCGCGGCCTCGTCGTCGTCCTCGACGAGCCGAGCGCCGGCCTCCACCCGCACGACACCGCGCGCCTCCTCGGCGTCCTCCAGCGCCTGACGGCGCGCGGGCAGACGGTCGTCGTCGTCGACCACGAGCCGCTCCTCGCCCGGGCCGCCGATTGGCTCGTCGACCTCGGGCCTGGCCCGGCCAGGGAGGGCGGCCGCCTCCTCTTCGCCGGCCCTCCGGCGGACCTCCTCGGTCCGAACGGCCCCGACACGCCGACCCGTCGTGCCCTGCGGCGGGAGACCGGGGCGGCGGCCGCGCCCGCGGCCCGCGACGGCGAAGGCAGCGGCGAGGGAGGCGGCAAGGGCAGCGGCCACGGTTCCGACGTCGTCCTCGAAGGGCTCTCGCGGCACAACGTCGCCGGGGCGGCGCTCCGCCTCCGCACCCGCGCCCTCAACGTGGTCACCGGCGTCGCGGGCGCGGGGAAGTCGTCGCTCCTCGAGGCGGCCGTGTCACGACTCCGGGCCGGCGGGCCGTTCTCGAGGATCGTCGCCGTCGACGCCGAGCCGATCGGCCGGACGCCCCGCTCGAACGCCGCGACCTACACGGGCGCCTTCGACGCCATCCGCGACCTCTTCGCCGCCACGCCCGAGGCGAAGGCGCTCGGCTTCGGGAAGGGGCACTTCACGTTCAACACGGCGGGCGGGCGCTGCGAGGCGTGCGAGGGGGCGGGCGTCCACGAGGTCGGCATGCGCTGGCTCGGCTCGGTCGACCTCGTCTGCGGCGCGTGCGGCGGGCGGCGTTTCCACGCCGACGTCCTCTCGGTGAAGCGCGACGGCCTCTCGGTCGCCGACGTCCTCGACCTGACCGCCGCCGAGGCCGCGGAGCGCTTCCGCCGCGAGAAGAAGCTCGCGCGAATCCTCGGCTCCCTCGTCGACCTCGGCCTCGGCCACCTCCCGCTCGGCCAGCCCGCGACGACGCTTTCGGGGGGCGAGGCGCAGCGGGTGAAGCTCGCGACGGAGCTCGCGCGGGCGACGGGCCCCGCGCTCGTCGTCCTCGACGAGCCGACGACCGGCCTCCACCCGGCCGACGTCGCCGTCCTCGCCGCGGCCTTCCGCCGCCTCTGCGACGCCGGCCACACGCTCCTCGTCGCCGACCACGACCTCGACCTCCTCCGCGGCGCCGACCACGTGACCGAGGTCGGCCCCGGGAGCGGCCCGGAGGGCGGACGCGTCGTCGTCGAAGGGACGGCCGCAGACCTCGCCGCCTGTCCGGAGTCGCCGACGGGCGCCGCGCTCCGCGGCGAGCTCGGCGAGGTCGGCGGCGCTCCCGCGACGGACCCGGGCGCTTCCGCGCGAGACGACGAGCCGCTCGTGCTCTCGGGCGTGACGACGCACAACCTCCGCGGCGTCTCGGCGCGCTTCCCTCTCCCCGGCCTCACGGTCGTCATCGGGCCCTCCGGCTCGGGGAAGTCGTCGCTCGTCTTCGACACGCTCCTCGCCGAATCGCAGGCCCGCTTCGCCGACCTCCTCTCCCCGTGGGCGCGGCGCTTCCTCCCGATGAAGGGAGGGGCCGAGCTGGAGTCGGCCTCGGGGCTTCGCGCGGCGGTTGCAGTCCCTGCCGACGCGGCCCGGCGCAACCCGCGCTCGACCGTCGGAACGACGACGGGGATCGACGAGCTCCTCCGGCTCCTCTTCGCCCGGGGCGGCGTCCGCCCCTGCCCCGCCTGCGGGCGCGAGGCCGCTGGACCGGCCTGTGCCTGCGGCGCGCGGCTCGAGCCGCTCCTCGCCTCCGACTTCTCGCCCCACTCCGAGCGGGGCGCCTGCCCGGACTGCCGCGGCCTCGGCTTCGCCCCGGCCTGCGACCCGGCGCGGCTCGTGAGCCGGCCGGACCTCCCGCTCGATGGCGGCGCCCTCGGGACCCGCTTCGGCGCCTACCTCGGCGAGGCCGACGGCCAGCACGTCGCGACGCTCCGCGCCGCGGCCGCCGCGCTCGGCCTCGACGTCTCGGGCCCGTGGGAAGGCCTCTCCCCCGAAGCGCGCGCCCTCGCGATGGACGGCGCCGGCGAGCGGACGTTCGAAGTCGACTGGAGCTGGAAGCGCGGGAGGAGGTCCGGCGTCCATCGCCTCGCGGCGCGGTGGGCCGGCTTCGCGCGGCTCGTGGAGGCCGAGTACGAGAGGGTCCACGCCGACGAGCGGGGAGAGGAGCTCGAAGCGCTCCTCGTCGACCGGCCCTGCTCCGCCTGCGGCGGCGAGCGCCTCGCGCCTCACGTCCGCGCCGTCTCGTTCGCCGGGAGGCGCGCGCCCGAGGTCGCGGCCGGCGAGGCCGACGCCCTCGCCGCGTGGCTCGACGGGATCGCGGACGGGCGCGCCGGCGTCGCGCCCTCTCTCCTCGCCGCGACGGCGCCGGTCCGAGGGGAGCTCGTTCCACGCCTCCGCGCCCTCCGCGACGCCGGCCTCGGCTACCTCCTTCCCTCGCGCGAGATGGCGTCCCTCTCGGGAGGCGAGGCACAGCGCGTCCGGCTCGCCGCCGCGCTCGGCGGCGGCCTCGTCGGCGTGACGTACGTCCTCGACGAGCCGACGCAGGGGCTCCACCCGCGCGACACGGAGCGGCTCGTCTCCGTCCTCCGCGCCCTCGCGGACGCGGGGAACGCGGTCGTCGTCGTCGAGCACGACGCGGCGCTCGTCGCCGCCGCGGACCACGTCGTCGAGCTCGGGCCCGGGGCCGGCCCCGAAGGCGGCCTCGTCGTGGCGGAGGGGTCGCACGCCGCGCTCCGGGCGGGGGGTTCCTCGTACACGGCGCGCCTCCTCGCCCGCGCCGACACGTCGGCGCCGCGCGGCGCACCCCGCGCCCTGGTCCCGGGCGTCACGGTCCGCGGCGCACACCGGAACAACCTGAAGGGGATCGACGTGGAGCTCCCCGCGGGCGGCCTCGTCGTCGTCGGCGGCGTCTCCGGGAGCGGCAAGTCGACCCTCGTCCTCGAGGTCCTCGCCCCGTCTCTCCGGGCCGCGCTCCGGGGTGAAGGGCCCGTCGGCTGCCTCTCGCTCGAGCGGCACGCGGAGATCGCCGACGTCCTCGCCTCCGACCAGGAGGGCCTCGCCGTCGGCGGCGGCAGCACCGTCGCCACGCTCGCGGGCGTCGGAGACGAGCTGCGACGGCTCTTCGCCGCGACGCCCGAGGCGCGCCGCCGGAAGCTCGGCGCCGCGGCCTTCTCGACGAACGTCCCCGGCGGACGGTGCGAGGCGTGCGCCGGCCGCGGCGTCGTCCGCGTCCCGATGGACCTCCTTCCCGACGTCGTGGTCGCCTGCGAGGCGTGCGGCGGGCTCCGGTATTCGGACGACGTCCTCGCCTGCCGCCTCGAAGGCCGGTCGATCACGGACCTCCTCGACGCCCCCGTCACCGAAGCGGCCTCGTGGTTCGCGACGAATCCCGCCCTCGCCGCTCCCCTCGCCTCGCTTCGCGACATCGGTCTCGGCTACCTCCGCGTGGGCCAGGCCGGGGCGGCGCTCTCCTCCGGCGAGCGGCAGCGGCTCCGCCTCGCGCGCCTCCTCGCAGCTCCGCGCCGGGGGCGCGTCGCCATCCTCCTCGACGAACCGACGCGCGGCCTCGGCTTCGACGACGTCGACCGGCTCCTCTCCGCCCTCGGCCGCCTCGCGGACGAGGGCCATCTCGTCGTCGTCGTCGAGCACAACCCCGCCGTCCACGCCGCGGCGGACCGGCTCGTCGAGCTGGGGCCGGAAGGGGGGGAACGCGGGGGACGGGTGCTCCGCGGCGGGACCTCGTAGCCACCCGAACCGGCGAGCGGGCTCGCGGCCTCCGGGGCGCGCGCGTCCGCCCTTCGGCCGGGCGGCGAGAGCTCCCTCTCCCCCGCGGATGGTACGGAGGGACGGACGCCGGCCCGGACCTCGCCCGTCCGGACGCGAATCCACGGTCCGGCGGCCGGTCGAGTCCGACGGCCTGCGGAGTGCTACTGTTGCCGGAAAAGCGCGCGGGGGGCAAGCCATGAGCGCTGGCTCGAACGACGATCCCACGAGGGTCGACCCGCCGTCCGCCGGTGCGACGGATCGCGAGAACCGCTCGACGTCCGTGATGCCGTCCGAAGACGACGGCGTCCGGGGACTGAGGATCGGGTCCTACCAGGTGCTGCGCCGGCTCGGCGAGGGAGGGATGGGAACGGTCTACCTCGCGGCGCGGGCGGACCAGGAGTTCCGCAAGCACGTCGCGATCAAGGTCATCCGCAAGGGGATGGACTCGGCCGAGATCGTCGCCCGCTTTCGCCGGGAGCGGCAGATCCTCGCGGCGCTCGACCACCCGAACATCGCGAAGCTGTTCGACGGCGGGACGACCGAGGACGGCCTGTCGTACTTCGTCATGGAGTACATCCAGGGGCGGCCGCTCGGCGAGTACTGCGACAGCCACGGCCTCGGCATCCGGGAGCGCCTCGCCCTCTTCCGCTCGATCTGCTCGGCGGTGCAGTACGCCCACCAGAACCTCGTGATCCACAGGGACCTCAAGCCGGCGAACATCCTCGTGACGACCGACGGCACGCCCCGCCTCCTCGACTTCGGGATCGCGAAGCTCCTGAACCCCGACGCGCTCGACGTCGAGGCGCCCCCCACGGCGACCGGGATGCACGTCATGACTCCCGCGTACGCGAGCCCGGAGCAGGTCCGGGGCGACCCGCTCACGACGGCGAGCGACGTCTACTCCCTCGGCGTCGTCCTGTACGAGCTCCTGACCGGACGTCGGCCGTACGACCTGAAGACCGGCAGCCACATGGAGGTCTTCCGGGCGGTCTGCGAGCAGGAGCCCGTCAAGCCGAGCACCGTCGTCACGGGCGGCGACGAGGAGTCGCAGCGGGCCGTCGCGTCGCGCGCGGCCGGCACGCCGCAGAAGCTGAACCGCCTCCTGCGCGGGGACCTCGACAACATCGTCCTGATGGCGATGCGCAAGGAGCCGCAGCGCCGTTACGCGTCCGTCCAGGCACTCTCGGACGACGTCGGGAGGTACCTCGACGGCTACCCCGTCACCGCGCACCCGCCGAGCTTCTCCTACCGGGCCGGCAAGTACCTCCGCCTCCACGCGGCCGGCGTCTCGGCCGTCGCCGCCGTCTTCCTCCTCCTCCTCGCCTTCGCCGTCACCGCGGCGTTCCAGAACGCGAGGATCCGCCGCGAGCGCGACACCGCCGACCAGGTGACGAAGCTCCTCGTGAGCCTCTTCGACGTCAACGCCCCCGAGACCGCGAGGGGAGAGCGCGTCACGGCGCGCGAGATCCTCGACCGCGGCGCCCGGCGGATCCAGGAGGAGCTCAAGGACCAGCCCGACGTGAGGGCGAAGCTCCTCTGCACGATCGGCGACATCTACGGGAAGCTCGGGCTCTACGACGAGGCGCAGCCCCTGCTCGACGAATCCCTGCGAGTCCGGACTGCGCTCCACGGCCGCGACGACCCCTCCGTCGTCGAGAGCCTGCAGCGGCTCGGCGCGGTCCTCGCCGGCACGGGGCGGTACGCCGAGGCGGAGTCGGCGCTCCGGGAGGCGCTCGCGATCCGGAAGAGGCTCCGCCCCGCGGGACATCCGGACGTCGCGGAAAGCCTGAAGGACCTCGCCGTCGTCCTCGAGCAGAAGGGGAAGCTCGAGGAGGCCGAGGCGCTCGTGCGCGAGGCGCTCGCCATCCACCGCGAGGCGCTCGGGGGCGGCGACCACCGCGTCGCCGCGGACATGTCGAGCCTCGCGCTCGTCCTGACCCGCAAGGGACGGCTCGACGAGGCGGAGAAGCTGCTGCGCGAGGCGCTCGCGATCGACCGGAAGGCCCTCGGCCCCGACCACCCGGGGCTCGCCGCGGACTTGAACAACCTCGCGGTCGCCCTCTTCGAGAAGGGGAGCCTGGACGAGGCGGAGGCGCTCCTGAGGGAGGTCGTCGCCGTCCACCGGAAGGTGCTCGGACCCGGGCATCCCGACGTGGCGACGGGCGTGAACGACCTCGCGAACGTCCTCTACCTGAAGGGGCGGCTCGCCGACGCCGAGTCGCTCTACCGCGAGGCCCTCGCCATCCACCGCGAGGCGCTCGGGAACGACCATCCGTCCGTCGCGCAGGACCTCAACAACCTCGGGAACGCGCTCCACGCCGGCGAGCGGCTCGAGGAGGCGGAGTCGCTCCACCGCGAGGCGCTCGCGATCGACCTCGCGGCGCTCGGCGACTTTCACCCGACCGTCGCGATCGACCGGAACAACCTCGCCTCGGTCCTGATGGACAGGGGCCGGCCCGACGAGGCGGAGCCGCTCTACCGGAGCGCGCTCGCGATCAACCGGAAGGTCCTCGGTGAGCACCACCCCGGCGTCGCCATCAACATGACCCACATCGCCGAGGTCCTCCTCCTCCGGGGCCGGCCGGCGGAGGCCGCCGCGCAGCTCTCCCCGATCGAGGAGTTCCCGCTCGACATGCTGCCCGCGGACCACCGGGCGAGGGTCGGAGCGAGGAGCCTCCTCGGCGCCTGCCTCACGGCGCAGAAGAAGTACGCGGAGGCCGAGGAGGTCCTGCTCGAGGCCTTCGCCGTCCAGTCGAGGCCGGGAATGGGGAGCCGGGCTCCCGCGAAGACCCGGCAGCGGATCCTGGACAACTACCGGGCGTGGGGCCGGGCCGACGCCGCGGCGGCCTTCGAGAAGAGCCACCCTCTCCCGGCCCGGAGCTGACGACCGGGTCCCGCGGCCCGGCCCGCGAGCGGGCCGGCGACAGGGCTCCGGTGCCGGTACGGGGCACCCTGGCCCCGGCGCCCCGCGAACGACGGATCAGCCCGGCTCGATCGCCTTCGCCGGCGTCACGGCCTCGAGGCCGTGGCCTTTCGGCCCGCGCTCGCTCTTCCAGAGGAGGAACGAGAAGACGAAGCCGACGGAGGCGAGGGCGCCGAGGGCGACCATCACCGGCGCCCAGCCGGCGGGGTGCGCGGCGCTCGCGCCCGACGCGTCCTTCAGGAGGCCGAGCCCCCAGCTCATCCCCGCCCAGCCGACCTGCTGGCAGAACGTCATCAGGGCGTAGGCCGAGCCGAGCCGAGCCTCGGGGACGAGGTAGGTCACGGCGGGCCAGAGGACCGCCGGGACGAGCGCGAACGCGAGGCCGAGCATCGCCATAAGGACCGTCGGCGGCGCCGAGGAGAAGGCGAGGAGGAAGAAGGGCGGAACGAGGAGCGCCGACCCGGCCGCCATCAGGAGCGCCCGCTTCCCGATCTTGTCGACGAGGAGGCCGAAGAGCGGCATCCCGATCATCGAGAGGAGCGGGAGGATCGACTTGAGGTTCCCGGCGTCCTCGGGCGAGAGCCCCTTCGCCTCGATGAAGTAGAGGTTCGCGAACGTCCGGAACGGGAAGATCGTCGAGTAGAACGCGACGCAGAGGCCGACGACCCACCAGTAGCCGAGGTCGAAGCGGACGAGGTCCTTCCAGACGAGCTTGTCCGTGGCGCCGGCCTTCTTCACTGCGTAGACGCGGGCCGCCCGCTTCTCGAGGCCGGCGTAGACGACCGCGAAGACGAGCCAGACGACGCCGAGGACGGCCGCGAGGAGAAGGGGCGGCTGCCAGCTGTCGAAGAGCGACTTCGCGAAATCGGGCGACTTGTCGGCGGCCCACGAGCCGAGCCGCCCGACGAGGAGCTGGAGGGCGAGGGCGAAGGAGATCTCCTTCCCCTTGAACCAGCGGCCGACGACCGTCGTCGCGGCGACGATGAAGCACTCCGAGCCGACGCCGAGGAGGAACCGCCCGAGCATCATCCCGACCCACGGGGAGTCGGGGAGGAGCGCGGGGAGTACGGCGATCGCGACGCTCCCCGCCGCGCCGATCGCGCCGAAGAGGACGGCCGACGCGGCGACCCCCATTCGGTCGATGAGGATCCCCCCCGCGATGAGGGTCAGGAGCGCCGCGACGTTGTAGGCCGTGTCGAGGAGGCCGACCTGCGCGCCCGTGAAGGAGAACGCCTTCTCGAGGAGCGGCGTGACCGGGTAGAGGGCGTCGAAGACGTAGTAGTTGCCGAACATCGCCACGCTGCACGAGAGGAGGACGACCCAGCGGTAGGCGGTCGGAGGCAGGGGGCGCGGGTCGGCGGCTTCGGACATGCGCGGGGGACGATACTCCTTCTGCCGACGACGTCGACGGCGGCCCGGCGCGTCCGCGAAACGCGCACGACACCGGACACGAGCGGCCTCGGGCCCGGCCGGGATTCCCGCTGCCCCGCCTTGCTACGATCCGGCCCGTGACTCCCGCACCGACCTCCTCCGACTTCGACGTCGTCGTCCTCGGCGGCGGCCCGGGCGGCGAGCGCGCCGCCATACAGGCCGCCAAGGCGCACAAGCGCGTCGCCCTCGTCGAGCGGGCCCCCGTCGTCGGGGGCGCCCGCGTGAACTGGGGGACGATCCCCTCCAAGACCCTCCGGGAGAGCGCGCTCTTCTTCCTCGGGATGACGCGCCATCGCCTCCACGGGTTCCAGACCGAGGTGACGGACGACGTCACGGTCGCCGACTTCATGTACCGCGAGCGGCTCGTCGTCCAGCGCGAGCTGGACATGATCAACGCCTCGCTCGGCCGCTACCGGATCGAGGTCTTCCGCGGCCACGGCCGCTTCCTCGACCCGCACACGATCGCGGTCGAGGGGAAGGACGGCCGGCGAAAGGGGACGGTGCGCGGCGACGTGATCGTCATCGCGACCGGCTCCAGCCCGAACCGCCCGGCCGACGTCCCCTTCGACGCGGAGAGCGTCTTCGACAGCAACACGATCCTGAAGCTCCCGCGGATGCCGAAGACGATGACCGTCCTCGGCGCCGGCGTCATCGGGATCGAGTACGCCTCGATCTTCGCGGCGCTCGGCGTCTACGTGACGCTCGTCGACACGCGCGACCAGCTCCTCCCCTACCTCGACCGGGAGGTCGTCGGGATCCTCGAGCGCGAGCTCGGGGAGCTCCACGTCGAAATCCTCCACGACGACCGCTACGCGAAGGTCGAGCCGGTCCCCGGCTCGCCGGCCCGCGTCACGGTCGAGACGAGGAACGGGCGCCGGATCACGTCCGACGTCCTCCTCTACTGCGTCGGCCGCGACGGGAACACGAAGGACCTCGGCCTCGAGACGATCGGCCTCGTCCCCGACAAGTACGGCCTCCTGAGCGTCAACGCCGACCTCCAGACGAGCCACCCGCACGTCTACGCCGTCGGCGACGTCATCGGCTACCCGGCGCTCGCCTCCACCTCGATGGAGCAGGGACGCCGTGCGATGCGCCACGCCTTCGGCCTGACCGGCCCCTCGGCCTCGACCGAGAACCTCCCGTTCGCGATCTACTCGATCCCCGAGGTGAGCTACGTCGGCGAGACCGAGGAGAAGCTGCGGGAGAAAGGTGTCGACTACGTCGTCGGGCGGGGCCACTACGGGATGAATCCGCGGGGGCAGATCATCGGCGACGAGGACGGGCTCCTGAAGCTCCTCTTCGACGCGAGGAGCGGGCGGCTCATCGGGACCCACATCGTCGGGCACTCCGCGAGCGAGCTCGTCCACATCGGGCAGGCCTACATGAAGATGCAGGCGACCGCTCCCGAGATCGCCGAGTCGCTCTACAACTACCCGACTCTCTCCGACATGTACCGGCACGCGGCCCTGACCGCCGTCACCGAGCTCGCGACGCGGCGCGGGACGGAAGCGGTCTGAGGAGGACGCCATGGCGTCGATCGAGCAGCTCCTGGCCAGCGTGAGCGGCTTCCTCTGGGGCTGGCCCCTCATCGTCCTCCTCTTCGGGACGCACGTCTTCCTGACGTTCCGCCTCGGCTTCCCGCAGCGGCACCTCCTCACGGCGATCCGGATCTCCCTCCGGCGTGAGAAGGAGGGAGCCGGCGACGTCAGCCAGTTCGGCGCGCTGACGACCGCGCTCGCCGCGACGATCGGAACCGGGAACATCGTCGGCGTCTCGACGGCGATCGCCGCCGGCGGGCCGGGCGCCGTCCTCTGGATGTGGCTGACCGGCGTCTTCGGCATCGCCACGAAGTACTCCGAGGCGCTCCTCTCCGTGAAGTACCGGGTGCGCGACGCCGACGGGACGATGTCGGGCGGGCCGATGTACGTCCTCGAGCGCGGCCTGAAGATGAAGTGGCTCGGCGTCCTCTTCGCCGCGTTCACCGCCGTCGCCGCGTTCGGCATCGGGAACACGGTCCAGGCGAACTCGATCGCCGTCCTCGCGCAGGAGACGTTCGGCGTCTCCCCGTGGGTCAGCGGCGGCCTCCTAACTCTCCTCACCGCCGTCGTCATCCTGGGCGGGATCAAGTCGATCGCCCGCGTCTGCGAGCTCCTCGTCCCGTTCATGGCGGGCTTCTACGTCCTCGGCTGCCTCTACCTCCTCGCGCTCCACGCCGAGACGCTCCCGGCGGCGTTCCGCCTCATCGTGACGAGCGCGTTCACGGGGCAGGCCGCCCTCGGCGGTTTCCTCGGCGCCGGGATGAAGGAGGCGATCCGCTTCGGCGTGGCCCGCGGCCTCTTCTCGAACGAGTCGGGCCTCGGGAGCGCCCCGATCGTCGCCGCCGCCGCGATGACGAAGAACCCCGTGCGGCAGGCGCTCGTCTCGTCCACCGGCACGTTCTGGGACACCGTCGTCGTCTGCGCGATGACCGGCCTCGTCGTCGTGAACTCGGGCGACTGGCACGAGGGGCTCGCGGGGGGCGCCCTCACGAAGACCGCCTTCAGCCACATCCCGCACGTCGGCCCGCTCGTCCTGACCGTCGGCCTCCTGACGTTCGTCTTCTCGACGATCCTCGGCTGGTCGTACTACGGCGAGAAGGCGGCCGAGTACCTCTTCGGCCCGAGAGTGATCCTCCCCTACCGCCTCCTCTGGGTCGCCGCCGTCCTCGTCGGCTCCGTCGCGACGCTCCCCGTCGTCTGGTCCTTCGCCGACATCGCAAACGGCCTCATGGCGATCCCGAACCTCGTCTCGCTCCTCGCGCTGAGCGGCGTCCTCGCCTCCGAGACGCGGAAGTACCTCGCGCCGGGGATGATCGACACCGCCGCCACGGAGGAGTGACCCGGCGACCGGCCCGGCCAATTTCCTCCGCGCGGCCCCGACCGCCTCCCCCCCTCGCCGTCGTCGGGACCCTTCCGTCCTAGAATGGCCGCTGGGCGCTCCGGCGCCCAGATCCACCAGGAGGAAGAGATGAAGATCCTGATCGCCGACGCCTTCGACGACTCCCTCCCCGGCCGCCTCGCGCCGTTCGGAGAGGTCACGACGGACGCGGCGAAGGCCGCCGAAGCCGACGTCCTGCTCGTCCGCTCGAAGACGAAGGTCACGAAGGAGTACCTCGAGGGCGCGCCGAACCTGAAGCTGATCATCCGCGGCGGCGTCGGCCTCGACAACATCGACGTCCAGGCCGCGCGCGAGAAGGGGATCGAGGTCAAGAACACCCCCCGCGCCTCGTCCATCGCCGTCGCCGAGCTCGCGATGGCCCTGATGCTGACGGTCCCGAACCGGATCATCGAGGGGCACAACGGCATCAAGGAAGGGAAGTTCCTGAAGAAGGAGCTGAAGCGGACCGAGCTCTACGGCAAGACGCTCGGCCTCCTCGGCGCCGGGCTCATCGGGACGGAGGTCGCCCGCCGCGCGATCGCGTTCGGGATGCGCGTCGTCGCGCACGACCACTACATCTCGAACCACGCCCTCGCCGACATGGTGGAGGACGACGACGAGCTCTTCGCCCTCTCCGACTACATCTCGATCCACCTGCCGCTCACGCCCGAGACGAAGGGGATGCTCGACAAGAACGCATTCGCGAAGATGAAGGACGGCGTCGTCATCGTGAACACGGCGCGCGGCAAGGTCGTCGTCGAGGAGGACCTCGTCGAGGCGCTCAAGAGCGGAAAGGTGAGGGCCTACGCGACGGACGTCTACTACAGCGACCCTCCGGACCCGTCCTGCCCGCTCCTCACCGCCCCGAACGTCGTCCTGATGCCGCACGTCGGCGGCTCCTCGAAGGAGAACCTCCTCCGGATCGGCGACAACGTCGTCGACATCCTGAAGAAGTGGAAGCGCTGACGGCGAGAGCCGTCGCACGGGTCCTGTTCGGGACGGCGGCCCTCCTCGGGGCCGCCGTCGCCGTTTCGGCCCCGCCCCGTCTCGTCGTCGAGGCGCCTCCCGCGCTCGCCGCGTACGCCCGCGAGGTCGAGCGCCTCGACCCGGTCGCCTTCCTCCCGGCGATGGAGCTGACCGGGCTCTTCTCGCCCGGGGACGTCCGCGTCCTCGTCGCCGCCGAGGGAAGCCCGCTCGCGAGGCGCGCCCCGGCCTGGGCCGTCGCGTACGCCGATCCGCCCGCCGGCACGGTCGTCCTGATCCCGACCCGGACGCCGACCTGGCCCGACGACGGCCTCCCCGACGTCGTCCGGCACGAGGTCGCGCACGTCCTGACGTACCGGGCCGCGGGCGGCGCCGACCCGCCCCGCTGGTTCCACGAGGGGCTCGCGATGGCGGCGGGCCGGGAGCGGATCGTCGAGGACGACCTCCGCGAGGCGCTCGCCGTCCTCGCCGGGCCCCGGCTCAGGTTCGCGGAGGTCGACCTCCTCTTCCGCGGCGGCCGGAGCGACGCGAACCGCGCCTACGCACTCTCCTCGGCCTTCTTCGGAGACCTCCTCGCCCGGCACGGCTCCGCGTTCCCGCGCCGCGTCCTCCGCCGGATGGCCGAGGGCGAGCCGTTCGAGGAGGCGTTCCGGAGCGCGACGGGCGTCCCGTTCCGCGACGCGTCGGGCGACTTCTGGAGGTCGCGGCGAAGCGTCGAGCGGTGGCTCCCGATCGTCACGTCGACCGCGGCCGTCTGGCTCGCGATCGTCCTCCTCTCGCTCTGGGCGGTCCGCGTCGCGAGGGGGCGCCGGGCCGCGCGGCTCTCGGAGTGGGAGGCCGCGGAGAGGGCCGCCCTACAGGACGAGCCGCTCGAGCCCGGCCCTGCGGAGGACGCCGGGGACCTCGGTCCGGAGGGGGACGAGGACCGGCAGAAGATCGAGGAGCCGCCGCTCGTCCACTGACGGGTCGAGCGGCGTCAGCGTCAGGTCGCCCCGGTCGAGCGCGAGCGCCGGGTTTTCCTTCCCCTGGCAGAGCCGGCTCGCGAGCGCCGCCGGGCAGGAGACGAGGACCTGCGCCACGAACCCCTTCGGCGCCGCGCCCCAGCTCCAGGCGACGTAGGTCCCGCGGGCGCGGAGCCTCGGCGCCGCCGCCGCGACGTTCAGGACGAGCTTCAGGTCGGGAAAGACCCCGCGCCCGGAAATGCCGAGCGCGGCGAGTCGCGGTCCGGCGACGGGGTGCCGCGCGACGAAGCCGAGAAGCGCGTCGAAGAGGAGACGGAACTCCGCGGCGGGGTCGGAGGCCGGGGGCCGCGCCATCAAGCCCTCAGCGGCCGTCGACGACGAGCCAGGCCCAGCCCGCGACGACGGCGAGGACGAGGCCCGCTCGGGCGGCGAGCGGGAGGGTACGCGGCTCGCGGACCCCGCGCCCCGCGAGCGCGAGACCGAGAGCGACGAGGCCGCCCCCGACGAACGCCGTCGCGGCGAGCGTGAAGAGCGGGTTCCAGGCGAGCGCGGCCGGGAGGTCGAGGCCCGCGAGCGCGGCGGTCGCCCGTCCGCTCCCGCACGCCGGGCACGGGAGCCCCGTGAGCGCCTTGAACGGGCAGGGCGGGAGCGAGACCGCGGCGCGCGCCACGAAGCCGGGCGCCGCGAGCGCGAGGGCGACCGCCGAGACGGCGGCCGCCCCCCAGAGGAGCCCGAGCTGGACGGCGGGAGGCCGGCCGGGCCTCGCCGCCGCCCCCCCCTCGCTCCCCGTCACCGCCTCAGCGGTTCGCGAAGGCGGCCGCGAGGCCGCCGATGACGAGCGCCCCGACCAGGGCGATGCAGACGCAGCAGAGGAGCAGCGGGATCAGGACGCCGGCGATCGCCTTCCCCTGTGTCGTCCGGTGCATCCGCACGGCGCCGAGGACCATCAGGACGATGTTCCAGACGAGCGCCACGAGCCACCCGACGAACGGGACGACGTTCGCGAGCTGCGAGACCGAGGCGTAGGAGACGACGCGGAAGGTCCCCTCGAAGCCCGAGGCGGAGTCCCTCGTCGCGCCGACGAGGAGGAACGAGACGTGGTAGATCGCGGCGCCGATGAAGAGCCCGACCAGGACGAGGATCGGCGCGAGCCCGACCTGGATCAGGAGCGCCCCGGTGTTCGTCGCGAACGCGTCGCCCATCTTCTCCTTCAGGTCGGGAGGGAGGAAGGACGTCCAGGCCTGGCCGAAGAGGCCGCTCCAGAGCGTCGAGACCGCGATGCCGACCCAGGAGACGAGGATCGCGAAGACGAGCGGCTCGCCGTAGTCGCCCTTCTCCTTCGCGAGACGCCACGCCTCCGTCGGGTTCGTGACGAGGAGCTTGATCGTCTCGAGGAGGCCGTTCAGGAAGCCGACCTCGGAACGGCGCTCCCAGGGAAGGCCTCCCGTCGCCCCCGCGGGAGGCGGCGGCCAGTCCCCGCCCGCAGGCGGGGGCGGGAGGGGCGGCTGGGGCGGGACCGGAGGAATGCCCGGGGTGTCGCTCGACATGCTCTTCTCCGTGCTGTTCTTTCGGGGGCTCGGCCGATTCTATCGGGGCGCCGAGGTCAACGCCCCGCCTTCCGCTCCACGCCCCCCTGCGGCGGACGCCGCGAGGCGGCGGATCTCCTCGTTCTCGACGACGCGGGCTCCCGCGAGCGACCCCGCCGCAACGGCGAGCATCGCCGCCGCGACGTCGTCTGCCGGCACCGGGCGCCAGCGCGCGAGCGGCCCTGACATCGCCCACGCGACGAGGCCCGAGACGGCGGCGGCGGCGCGCTCGGCCGGCCGGCTTTCGGCCCGCTCCCCGAGGAGGAGCGAGGGCCGAAAGAGCGCGACGCCCTCGAACCCGACGGCCTTCACGGCCTCCTCCGCCTCTCCCTTCACCCTCAGGTAGAAGGAGCGCGAGGCCGGGTCGGCGCCGAGCGAGCTGACGAGGAGGAATCGCGAGGCGCCCCCGCGGCGCGCGAGGCGGGCGAACGCGACGACGGCGTGAAGGTCGACCGCCCGGAACGCCTCCTCCGAGCCCGCCTTCGCCCGCGTCGTCCCGAGGGCGCAGAAGGCGGTAGAGGCCGGCGGCACGCGGGCGTCGTCGAGGCGGGCGAAATCGGCGCTGACCTCCGAGAGGCGCGGGTGCGCTCGCCCGAGCGGGCGCCTCACGAGGGCGACGACGGACGTTCCCGGGTCCTCCGCGAGGGCCCGATCGACGAGCGCGCCCCCGACGAGGCCGCTCGCGCCGGCGACGAGGAGCGGCGGACACCCTGGACCGTTCATGCCCGGGCGCCCGCCGCGGCGAGGTAGACGGCGAGGTCGTGCTCGCTGAACGTGACGACTTTCACGAGGCTCACGTTTCGGGCCGTCGCGAGGAAGGCGCGGATCTCACGGAGGGCGATGTGGCAGGCGCGCTCGATCGGGAAGCCGTAGATGCCGGTGGAGATCGACGGGAAGGCGACGCTTTCGAGGCCGGCCGCCTCGGCGAGCCGGAGCGACTCGCGGTAGCAGCTCGCGAGGACGTCGTCCTCTCCCTCCGTCCCTCCTTCCCAGACCGGGCCGACGGTGTGGATGACGTGCCGCGCCGGGAGCCGGTAGCCTTTCGTCATCCGCGCCTCGCCCGGCGGACAGCCGCCGAGCGTCGCGCACTCCGCGACGAGCCCCGGTCCGGCGGCGAGGTGGATCGCCCCGTCGACGCCCCCTCCGCCGAGAAGCGAGGGGTTCGCGGCGTTCACGATCGCGTCGACGTCTTCGGATGTGACGTCCCCCCGGACGATGACGAGGCCGATTCCGTCGGCGTCTTGCATCAGAGCTCCTCCACGAGGGCCGCGAGGCGCGCGTCGCCCGCGGCGAGGGTCTCCCCCCGCCGCGCGAGGACGGAGGCCTGCGCGATCCCGACGCCGAGCGTCTCGGCGATCCGCCCGAGCGGCGCCCGGGCCCTCCGACGGAGCGCCCACGCGAGGAGCGCGCGATCGACGATCCGCCGACGCGGTGACTCGCCGAGGTCTTCGGGGGAGACCCCCCGCGTCGCCGCGAAGGCGGCGGCGACCTCCGCCACGGGGCGGGGCTCCGCTCCCCTCTCCGTCCCCGAGGCGGGTCTCCGGCGCGTCGCCCGGCGCACCGCGTCGCGCGCGAAGCTCTCCGAGCCGAGGAAGACCTGGCCCTTCAGCCCCGACCAGGGGTCGGCTCCCGTCGCACGCGGATCCTCGACGACGCGCCACCAGAGACGGCGCGCGTCGTGCGGCCGTCGCGCGAGCGCGGCGAGCGTCGCTCCCGTCTCGAGCCAGTCGGGCGAAGGGACCTCTCCCGCGGTCGCCCCGAAGCTCGAGAACGGCCAGTCGGCCGCCGAGCGCGCGAGGCCGGCGCGGACGGGCGCGAGGACGACCCAGCGGGCGACCTCGAGGAGGTGCGTCTCCCGCTCGACGAGGACGGCGCGAAAGCGCCCGGCGAAGAGCGGCCCCGGCCTCCCGCGACGACGGTTGAGGCGCTGCGTCGCGACGCCGTTGAGGTCCCGCATCCCGCGCGAGAGCGTCGGCTCCGGGGTCTCGACGAGGAGCTCGAAGCCGGCCGGAAGGACGGAGAAGGCATGGACCCGCCAACCCCAGAGGCGCGCCGTCCGGCCGAGGAGGGCGAGGAGCTCGCGCCGCTCCGCATCGCCCGGGAACGGCTCGATCCGCCCCGCCCCGCGAACGGCGACGTACCAGAGGGCGCCCGGGTGCTCGAGCCTCGGCGGCCGCGCCACGGGGCGATTCTACGGCAGGAAATCGAGACCTGACCCCAGGCGGGAGAGGAGCGGCTCGAGCTCCTCCGGCACCGACGTGAACCGGAGGCGGGTCAGGCCGGCCGGGCCGTCCGGTACCGGGACCGCCTTCGCGTAGAGGTCGCCCGGCAGGAGCCCGCCCCTTCCGACGATCCGGATCTTGAGGTCGGAAAGCGGCTCCAACACGGCCTCGGATCGGAACGCCGCCCCCCGCGTGGAGAGCGCGACGATCTCCGCCGGCTCCTCGTCGCGCCCGACGCGCTTCCCCTCGAGGACCGTGAAGACCGCGCGGAGGGGAGGGTCGACCGGCCAGAGCGTCTCGGGCCGCCGGGCGAGGTGGAGGTCGGGCGACTCCTCGACGCCGAGGAGGTCGTGCACGCGGACCGGCTCGGGAAAGCCCTTGGCCCTCACCGAGAGCGACCCGCCCGTCACGATCCCGGGCCCCGCCGCCCGGAGCGTCCGCTCGGAGATGAGGACCTGTCCGCCGCAGGTGTAGGACTCGATGCGCGCCGTCAGGTTCACGTGGCCCCCGACGGCGCCGTACTTCGCCCGCTTCTCCGACCCGATGTTCCCGACGACGACCTCGCCCGTGTGGACCGCGATCCCCATCTCCACGGCCGGGAGCCCGACGTCGAGGTTGCGGAGGTTCACGAGCTCCATCCCCTTCTGCATCGCGAGGGCGCAGACGAGCGCGCGCCGGGCGTCGTCTCCCCGCGCGACCGGCGCGCCGAAGAAGCCGAGGACGGAGTCCCCGATGAACTCGTCGATCGTCCCGTCGTGGGCGAGGATCACGTCCGCCATCGTGCCGAGGTAGTTGTTGATGAGCCGGACGACCTGCTCCGGAGCGAGGCGCTCGGCGATCGACGAGAAGCCGCGGAGGTCCGACATGAGCATCGTGACCGTCCGCTTCTCCCCGCCGAGCCGCAGGCCGTCCGGAGACTCGAGGATGCCGGCGACGACCGCGTCCGAGAGGTAGCGCCCGAACGTCTCCTGGATGAACCGGTTTTTCAGCTTGAGCTGCTCGGCGAGGGCCTCGGTCTCCGCGACGTGCGCCGCGACGAGGTCCGCGATCCTCTTCGACGCGAGGGACGACTTCAGTCGGGCCCGGAGGAGGACCGGGTCGAAGGGCTTCGGGAGGTAGTCCGCGGCCCCCATCTCGATGCAGCGGACGACGCTCTCCATCTCCTCGAGCGCGGAGACGACGATGACGGGGAGCGAGCGGAGCCTCTCGTCCTCCTTCATCGTCCGAAGGACCTCGAATCCGTCCATGACGGGCATGACGAGGTCGAGGAGGACGACGTCGTAGCCGCCGTCCCTCAGCGCCCGGAGCGCCTCGCGTCCGTCGGCCGCGACCCCCGCCGCGTACCCCTGAGCGTCGAGGCTGCCGACGAGGATCGCGCGGTTCACCGGGTCGTCGTCGACGACGAGGACCATCCCCGCGTGGGCGGTCACGTCCTCCTCCGCTCGACCATTCCGTCCTCCGCGCGGGCCGCGACGACGGCGCCGTCCGTCGCGTCCCCGTCCGATCCGCGTCCGACGTCCCGATTCTAGGCCCGTCGTTCCGGAGCCGCTTCCTCCACGAGGTCCGTCTCCGCTCCCGGCGGAGGCACCCGAACGTCCCCGGGCTCTTCGAGCTCGAAGAGGGCGACGAGCTCCTCGTCGCGATGGAGCTCACCGACGGAGGGACGCTCCGGACCGTCCTCGACGACCTCGGACGCGTTCCGCCCGAGCTGGCTCTCTTCGTCGCGGCCGAGACGCTCGAGGGCTCGCCTGCGCCCGCGAGCTCGGCATCGTCCACGGCGACGTGAAGCCCCGGAACGCCGTGGCGACGCGGGCGGGCGCCGTGAAGGTCGCCGACTTCGGGATCTCGACGACGAGCCGGATGACGCGCCTCACGCAGACCGGCCGCGTCATCGGGACACCCGCCGACGCGCCGCCCGGGCGGAGCTCGCCGCGCGCCCGGCGTCCGGTGCCTCTCCGCCCCGGGGCCCCGCGCCTCGTCCTCCGCGCGGACGACGGCGAGCTCGCGACGTCCCGGTCCCGGGGCCCGGGCCGGGATTCCGTGAGCCGCGACACCGGGCCGGGCGAATCGCCCTCGCGAGCGTGGACTTCGCTGCGGCGCGGCACCAGCTTTGGTCATCACCGAAAGGGAGGTCGCCATGCCGCTCGTACAGCCGCGCGACTACCAGTGGGTCGTCGGCGAACGGGAGCCGTTCGTCGCATGCGAGACGTCTCCGTTCCGCATCCGCGCTCTGGGTGCCGCCGACCGCCACGCCATTCCGTTCCCCGCGAGGGTCCTGGGATCCGACGGCTACTGGCACGCGGAGCGATGCCGGGTTCGCCTCATGATGGTCGAGGGGCACTACGCGGCCTGCCCGGGGGCGAACTACGTCATGGACATCCGCAGCGAGGGGTACCGCGAGAGGCCCGTGGACTGGGTGCGGAGGCAGATCCGGGAGGCCGTCGAGAACTACCTGCCGGACGCCAACGCCCTCGGGCCGGCCGGCAACGCGCTCCTCGGCCAGATGAACGACCCCTCGCCGCTCGCCACGCAGCGCTTCTGGTCGATCCGGACGCCCCTGGTGAACCTCGTCTCGGCGATGCAGGTCGACGAGCAGCGGGTCCGCCTCCAGGGGCTCGTCTGGCAGGCGATCGTCCGATACGAGTGGCTTCCCGCGATGGAACCCTGAGGACGCGGACCGCCGCGCCCGGGACTAGACTCCTCCCGCGTGCGGATCGGAGAGCTCCTCGGCCCCGACGTCCTCGAGATCATCCGGGAGGACCCTGCGGCCCTCCGCGAGGGGCTCTGGGATTTCCACCCGGCCGACGTCGCGGACCTCCTCTCGGCGATCCCCAGGGAGGAGCGGCTCGGCGTCCTCGAGCAGCTGCGCGAGGAGCAGCTCGGCGGCGTCCTCTCCTACCTCGGCGGCGGGGTCCTCCGGATGGCCCTGACGCGGATCCCGCCCGCCAAGATCGCCGCGGCCCTCGACTCCCTCGAGCCGGACGACGCCGCGCGGCTCCTCTCGTTCCTTCCCGAGGGGCGGCGCGTCCCCGTCCTCGCCCGGATGTCCGCGAAGGACGCGGCCGCGGCGCGCGGGCTCCTCGCGTGGGAGCCGGGGACGGCGGGCCGTCTCATGACGGACCGCTTCGTGAAGGTCGACCCCGACTGGACCGTCGCCGAGACGATGGCCCACATGCGCCGGATCGACCCCGAGGTCGCGACCGTCGCGGACCTCTACGCGGTCGACGCGAAGGGGCGCCTCGTCGGCGTCACGTCGCTCCGGAAGCTCCTCCCGGCCGAGCCGGGCCGGAAGGTCTGGGAGCTCATGTCGCACGACGTCATCTCCGTGAGGCCGACGACGCCGCAGGAGGAGGTCGCCCGCCTCGTCGCGAAGTACGGCTTCAACGCGATGCCCGTCATGAGCGAGGAGGGGGCGGCGCTCGGGGTCGTGACGGTCGACGACGTCGTCGACGTCCTCGTCGCGCAGGAGACCGAGGCGGCCCTCGCGATGGGCGCCGTCTCGGCGCCGAGCGACCCGGACGAGCGGCACGAGTTCGAGTACTTCGGCGCGCCGCTCTGGAAGGTCGTGCGGAGCCGCCTCGGCTGGCTCCTCCTCCTCTTCCTCGGCGGGACGCTGACCGGCTCCGTCCTGAAGCACTTCGAGGGCGAGCTCTCGAAGGTCGTCGCCCTCTCCTTCTTCATCCCGCTCATCATCGGCACGGGGGGGAACGCCGGGAGCCAGACCGTCTCGACGATCATCCGGGCCCTCGCGCTCAAGCAGGTCGGCGTGAAGGACGCGCTCAGGGTCTCCCTTCGCGAGATGAGCTCCGGGCTGATCCTCGGCGGGATCCTCTGCGCCGTCGCGATCGGACGCGTCACGCTCTGGGGCGTCGGCCCGAGCCTCGCGCTCACCGTCGGGGTGACGGTCCTCGCCGTCTGCGTCTGGGCGAACGCCGTCGGCGCCCTCGTACCGCTCCTCGCCGAGAGGTTCCGCTTCGACCCGACGGTCGCCTCGGCGCCGCTCATCGCGACGCTCGTCGACGCGACCGGCCTCGCGATCTACATGGCGGTCGCGAAGGCGGTCCTCAGGGAGATCTGACCCCCCTCACGCGCGACCGCCGCCGGCGGCGCCGGCGGCGGCGGGGTCGGACCGGGGGGTACGCGGGGGCCTACCGGCCGCCGCCCCCCTGCTTCTTCATCATCTCCTCGAGCATCTTCCTCTGCTCGGGGGTCATGTTCTTCATCGCGTCCTCGAGCTGCTTCTGCTGGGCCGGCGACATCATCGACCCCATGAGGCTCGTCTCCTTGTATCCCGCCGGCACCTGGAACGTCGAGGCGGGGAGGGCGCGCTTCTCGGCCTTCACGAGCTCCCACGTCATCATCGGAGCCGCCTTCGCCTGCTCCCTCACGATCATCCGGATCGGCATTCCCTCGAGGCCGTTCGCCTTGAGGGCCTTCGCCAGGGCCTCGCCCGAGGCGTTGCGCCGCCCCGTGTTGAAGATCGACGCCGGGCCGAGGATCTCCTTCGAGACGCAGACCTCGTTCTCCGCCCCGGTCCCTTCCTGGGCGAGGAGGGCCCGCTCGCACGCGTATCCCGCGACGCGGTCCGGGCCGAGCCGCTTCACGGTCCACTTCGCGTCCTTCTCCCGCGCCGGCACGCTCTTCTCCATCTCCTTCAGGTCGATCCGGGAGTAGGTCTTCTGGGCGTCGTTGATCATGTAGGAGACGTCCGGCTCCGCCGTCCGGACGAGGATCGTCATCTTCACGGAGCCCTGCCCCGCCTCCGCGAGCTGCGGGTTCCTCATCTCCATCTGCATCCGGGCGCCGGCCTTCCCGACGAGCGCCTGCGAGCTGCCGGTGACGTCCTTCCCGGTGATCTTCATGTCGAGGGAGCCTTCCCACTGCGCAGCGGCGGCGAGCGGGAAAAGAAGGGTCGCGACGAGGGCGGACCTGAGGAAGGTCTTCAAGGGGTTCTCCTTTCGCGTGGATGGGTTCCCGGGGACGAATCGGCCGGCGAGTCTACTCCCGGCGTCGCGCGCCCGCGGTGACCCGGAGCACGCGGCCCGAGGCCGGAGGGAGGGCGGACCGCGCGCCTCGGGGCAGAATCCCGGCATGCCGCCGTCCGCGGACCGCCCGCCGAAGCTCTACGACGCCTCGTACTTCGCCCGCTGGTACCACGACCCCGCGACACGCGTCGCCGAGCGCGTCCTCGTGCGTAGGAAGGCGGCCCTCGCGCTCGCGGCGTCGGAGCACCTCCTCGAGAGGCCCGTCCGGAACGTCCTCGACGTCGGCTGCGGCGAGGCGCCCTGGCGCGCCGCGCTCCTGAGGCTCCGGCCCCGCCTCCGGTACGCCGGCGTCGAGCCGAGCGCGTGGGCGGCCACCCGGGCGGCCGCGCGCGGCGTCGTCCGGGGCGGGCTCGCGGACCTCGACCGCCTCCCCCTCCGCGGGCCGTTCGACCTCGTCGTCTGCTCCGACGTCCTCCACTACGTCGGCGACGCCGACCTCGCGCACGGCCTCGCTTCGATGGCGCGCCTCGCGCGCGGGCTCCTCTGGATCGAGGCGTTCACGCGCGAGGACGAGTTCGTCGGCGACCTCGACGGCTTCCGGCCGCGGAGCGCGCGCACGTACCGCGCGGCCTGCCGGCGCGCCGGCCTCGTCCCGCTCGGCCTCTTCCTCCACGCCTCTCCCGCCCTCGCGCCCCGCGTCGCGGCGCTCGAGCGGGGCGGCTGATCAGGCGCGGCGCGGCCTCACGGCGAAGGCGTAGCGCGCCGCCGCGCGGACCGCCTCGACCATGCTCACCTCGCTCGCGCGGCCCGTCCCCGCGAGGTCGAAGGCCGTCCCGTGGTCGACGGAGGTCCTCAGGAACGGGAGGCCGCAGGTGATCGAGACGGTCCGCTCGAAGTCGTACATCTTCGCGGCGACGTGCCCCTGGTCGTGGAAGAGCGAGAGGACCGCGTCGAAGCGCCCGCGCGCCGCGTGCCAGAAGACGGAGTCGGCGGGGAGCGGCCCGAACGCGTCGATCCCCGCCTCCCGGGCGCGCTCCACGGCAGGGGCGAGCTCGCGCTCCTCCTCGTCGCCGAAGAGGCCGTGCTCGCCCCCGTGCGGGTTGAGGGCCGCGACGGCGATCCGCGGCGCCCCGACGCCGAGCGTCCGGAGGGCGGCGTCGGCGCCGCGGAGCGCCTCGAGCGTCCGCCGGGCGTCGATCCTCCGGATCGCCTCGGCGAGCGGGAGGTGGCGCGTGAGGAAGAAGACCCGGAGCCCCTTCGTCTCGAACATCGTGAGCGGGTCGGGCGTGCCGGTCCGCTCCCCGAAGATCTCCGTGTGGCCGATCTGGGCGACGCCCGCCGCGCGGAACGCCTCCTTGTTCACCGGGCCGGTCGCGACGGCGTCGACCTCGCCCGCGAGCGCGAGGTCGATCGCGACGCGGATCGACTCGAACGCGGCGCGGCCGGCCGGGGCCTGGACGCTCCCCCACGAGATCCGGTCGATCCCGTAGGCCGGCACGTCGACGACCTCGGCGATCCCCGGCGCCCCCGTCGCGTCGCCCGGGCGGGCGACGGGCGCGACGCCGAGCGCGACGCCCGTCGTCCCGAGCGCCCGCATGACGACGCGGGCGTCGCCGACGACGACGGGGACGCAGGCGTCGTGGAGCCCCCCGGAGGCGAGCGCCTTGACGACGACCTCGGGGCCGATCGAGGACGGGTCCCCGAGCGTGATCGCGACGACGGGGCGCGGCTCCCTCATTCCTCCTCCTTCCGGCGGCCGGCGGTCCGGCCCTCGGTCGCGGGCTTCTCCGGGCCCGACTCCCGCCCCTCCCGGGGCTCGACGTGGATGACGACCCGTCCGCCGCCGAGCCGCCGCTTCACCTCGCGCTCGACCTCGTCCGAGAGCGCGTGCGCCTCGCCGACCGGAAGCTCCCCCGGGACCGGGAGCGCGAACGTGACGAGGAGACCGTCCTCTCCCCGCCGGACCGCGAGCCCCTCCGGCCGGAACGACGGCCCGCGCTCCGCCGCGAGCCGCGCGAGCTCCGCGCGGACCGGGGCGTCGTCCGCCGGCTCCGTCCTCCTCACGGCCGTCGCCTCGCCGACCGGCTCGATGTGGCTCACGACGTCCGCGAGGCCGGGCGAGGCGGCGCGGAGCTCCCCCTCGAACTCCGAGACGAGGTCGTGGGCCTCGCGGACCGAGAGCCGTTCGTCGACCTCGAGGTGCAGCTCCATCGAGACGCTCCCCTCCGGCCCGTGCGTCCTCACGGCGTGCGCCCCGAGGCCGTGCCGGGCCGCGAGGAGGCGCGTCGTCGCGAGGAGCCCCTCGCCTCCCTGCGCGACCGGCTCGACGTGCGCGACGACGTCCGCCCCCGGGAGGAGGCCCTTGAGGGTCGTCTCGGCGGCGTCCGCGATCTCGTGCGCCCGTTCGAACGCGAGGTGGCGTCCGACGGTGAGCGTCACGTCGACGAACGCCGTCGGGCCCGTCCTCCTCACGCGGAGCGCCGGGACGTCGACGACGCCCGGGACGCGGGCCGCCGCGGCGAGCCGCTCCCGCAGCCCCCCCGGGACCGCGTCGACGAGGTCGTCGATCGACTTCTTCCCGAGCTTCAGGGAGAGGACGACGACGATCGCCGCGACCGCGAGCGCCGCGACGGCGTCCGCCTTCGCGAGCCACGCGATCCCCGTCCTCTCCGAGACGACGACGAGGGCGAGCCCGACGAGGACGACGGCCGAGGACCAGACGTCCGTCGAGAAGTGGAGCGCGTCCGCCTCGAGCGCCTGGCTCCCGTACTTCCGCGCGGTCCGGGCGAGGGCACGCGAGCGCGAGACGTCGACGACGATGGAGACGGCCATCACCGCGAAGGCCCACGCCGACGGCTCCACGTGCGCCGGCCGGAAGAAGAGCCGCTCCACGGACTCGGCGACGATCCAGAGGCAGGTCGCGAGGAGGAGCGCCGTCTCGAAGAGGGCCGAGAGGTTCTCGATCTTCCCGTGGCCGTAGGTGTGCTCGGGGTCGGCCGGACGCCCGGCGGCCCGGACGGCCCAGAGCGTCACGACCGCCGCGACGAGGTCGAGCGAGGAGTGCGCCGCCTCGGCGAGGATGCCGATCGAGCCCGTCGAGAGGCCGACGGCGACCTTCATCCCGGTCAGGAAGACGGCCGCGACGACCGACGTCGCCGCGACGAAGCGCTTCTCGCGGTCCGCCCGGGCGAGCCCCTCCGAGAGCGCGGCGCCCGTCACGGCGCGTCCGCCCCCTCGGCCCTCCGCGCGAGGCCGGAGACGCCCCGCTGCCGGAGACGGTTCCAGCGCGACTGGACGAACGGAGCGAGGAGGGCCACGGGCCTCCCGTGGAGCACCTCGACGTTCACGACGAAGGTCCGCCGCGGCGTGACCGGCACGAGGCGCCAGAGCTCGCAAGCGACGATCCCCCCGTCGCTCCGGCACCAGGCGACCTCGCGGCCCGGGGCGAGGCGCGTCACGGTCTCCTCCGTGACGACCGTCCCGAGCGGCACGCCGAGGTCGAGGACCTGGCCGAAGGCGCCGCCCACGCGGAATCCCGCCTCTCCCTTCCAGCGCGCCCCCCGGCGAAGCGGCGCCGCCCAGAGCGGCCACTCCTCGAGTCGCGAGAGGACCTCCCAGACCCTCCCGGCCGGCGCGGCCACGCTCCCCGACGCGACGACGACGAGCGTCTTCCGGCTCTCGAGCGGGACGCCGGCCGCTTCGGCGGCCGCGCGGGCCGCGGACCGTTCGGCCTCCGTGCCGGCGAAGCCGACCCTCAGCGCCGCCATCGCGAAGAGGACCGCGACGGCGAGGAGCACGGGGATCGCGAGGAGACCCGCGGCGCGCCGGACGAAGGACATCGGAGGAGTCTAGCCCCGCGCCGCCCCGCCGTCGGCCCCGGGACGGCCCGCGTCCGGGGTCTGCCGCCCCCCGCCGCCGCCCCCCGCGACGAGGACCGCCTCCACGATCGCGAGCCCGCCGAGGAGCATCGGCAGGGTGAGCGGCTCGCCGAACGCGACCCAGCCGAGGAGCACGCCGAAGACGATCGTGAGCGGGTTCGCGAGCGTCGCCCGGCCCGCCGGCACGCGGGCGAGCCCGCGCGTCAGGAAGAGCTGCCCGAGCAGCCCCGCCGCCGCGATGAAGACGAGCCAGCCCCACTCGACGGCCGTCGGGACCGCGGGCCCCTCGAGGAGCGTGCCGGCCGCGGCGAGCGGGATCGACGTGAGCGGGAACCAGAGGACGATCGTCTCCTCGTGCTCCGTGCGCGAGGCGTCGCGGACCGTGACGTACGCCGCCGCCGAGAGGAACGCTCCGAGGAGGCCGACGACGACGGGCGCGAGCGCCGGCGGCGGCCCGCTCGCCGCGGAGGCGCCCCCCCACGGGACGAGGAGCGCGACGCCGACCGCCGCCAGGAGGAACGCGGGGACGAAGCGTCGTCCCGGCCTCTCCCCGAGGAACCAGGCGGCGAGGAGGGCGGTGAAGACCGGGGTGACCTGCTGGAGGAGGACGGCCGTCGCGAGCGGCTGGCGCGCGACGGACCAGAAGTAGCAGGAGAGGGCGAAGTGCCCGAGGGCGCCGCGGAGGACGAGGACGCCCGTCCTCCGGGGCCGCCAGGAGACGCCCTTCCGCCCGAGGAGCCAGAGCATGAAGAGGGCGTTCAGCACCCCCCGGACGAGGATGACCTCCTGCGTCGGGATCCTCCCCCCGAGGAGCTTCGCCCCGGCCGCCATCACGGCGAAGAAGAACGCGGCCAGGGCCATCTCGCGCACGGCCGGCGATTATCGGCGACCGGCTCGGCGCCGAGAGGCCGATGCCATACTCCCCCTCCCTTGGCTCACCTCGTCCTCGCCCTGACGGTCCTCGTCTGGTCGTTCTCGTTCCTCGCGGCGGCCCGGCTCCGGCAGGAGCTCGGCCTCGCGGAGTCGCTCGCGGCGAGGTTCGTCCCGGTCCTCCTCGGCGCCGGTGCGTATCTCCTCGTACGCCGCCCGCTCCGGATCCCGCGGGCGGCGTGGCCGACGATCGTCGCGATGGGGCTCCTCTCCGTTCCGGCCTACAACGTCTTCTTCTTCCACGGCCTGAAGACGGTCCCGAGCGGCACGGCGGCCCTCGTGATCGCGCTGAACCCTGTCTTCACCGCCGTCCTCGCACGCGTCGTCCTCGGCGAGCCGTTCGGGAAGCGGCACGTCGCGGGCCTCGCGCTCGCCCTCGCCGGCGTCTTCGTCGTCATCCGCTTCGGCACGGACAAGGCCGTCGACTGGCCCTACCTCTCGAGCGCGCTCCTCCTCGCCCTCGCCCCCCTCTCCTGGGCGTTCTACGCCGTCCTCGGCCGGAAGCTCCCGGAGGGGGCCGACCCGTTCGACACGTCGTACGCGCTCCTCTTCGTCGGGAGCCTGCCGCTCCTCGCCTTCGCGCGCCCCTCCACCGCCGTCAAGCTCGTCGAGAGCCCCGGCGCCCTCGGCGCCGCGCTCTACCTCGCGATCCCGTGCACGCTCCTCGCCTGGGTCTCGTTCCTCTGGGCGCTCAAGCGGCTCCCGGCGGGCGAGGCCGCCGCGTTCATCTTCCTGAACCCGCCGCTCGCGAACCTCTGGGCGGTCCTCCTCGAGGGGCAGCCCGTCCGCGCCCCGTTCCTCGCCGGCGCGGCGATCCTCCTGGCCGGGGTCGCCCTCATCGTCGTGAGGCCCGCGAGGCGTACTCTCCGCGCGTGACGGCCGGCTCTCCCCTCGGCGGCGCCCAGAGCTACGCGCTCCTCTCGGTCGGGGCCGCCGTCGCCACGATCACGCTCAAGCTCGTCGCCTGGCACCTGACGAAGTCGGTCGGCCTCCTCTCCGACGCGGTCGAGTCGGTCGTCAACCTCCTCGCCGCCGTCGTCGCGCTCTGGGCGCTCCGGTTCGCCGCCGAGCCCCCGGACGCGGAGCACCGCTTCGGGCACGCGAAGGCGGAGTACCTCGCCTCCGCGTTCGAGGGGCTCGCCATCCTCGGCGCCTCCGTCGCGATCGCCCTGACCGCCTGGGCGCGCATCGCGGACCCGCAGCCGATCGAGGACGCCTGGCTCGGCATCGGCGTCTCCTCGGTCGCTTCGGCGATCAACGGCGGCGTCGCCTTCGTCCTCTTCCGCGCGGGGAGGCGGCTCGACTCGATCACGCTCCGCTCCGACGCGCACCACCTGATGACGGACGTCTGGACGTCCGCGGGCGTCCTCGGGGGCGTCGCCCTCGTCCAGGTCACCGGGTGGCACCTTCTCGACCCCATCGTCGCCCTCGCCGTCGCGACGAACATCGTCTGGATGGCCGGGAAGATCCTCCTCGAGACGGCGCACGGACTCCTCGACAAGACGATCCCCGAGGGGGAGCAGGCGTCCCTCGACGCGCTCCTCGACCGCTACCGGAGCGGGGGGATCGACCTTCACGCCGTGCGGACGCGGCAGGCCGGACCCGTCCGCTTCGTCGACATGCACGTCCTCGTCCCCGGGGACTGGACTGTCCAGCGCGGCCACGACCTCTGCGAGGAGATCGAGCGCGAGGTGCGCTCGATCCTCCCGCGCGCGTCCGTCCTCACCCACCTCGAGCCGATCGAGGACCCCGCCTCCTGGGACGACCCGGGTTCGCCCCGGGCCACCGGCTGAACGGGCGACACCCTCGCCCGCAGACGACGACGGCGGCCTCACGGCCGCCGTCGTCCTTCCGGAACGGAATCGCCGCGCG
>CAZLQX010000007.1:193250-201458 GCA_964561935.1 uncultured Holophagales bacterium | reverse complement strand
AACCCGGGGCGATGCCCCCGTTCGGGAACCTTTTCGACATGGAAGTATTTGTCGCCGAAAGCCTGGCCGCGGAGGATGAAATCGCGTTCAACGCGGGCTCGCACACGGAGGTGATGAAGCTGGCTTACGCCGACTTTGAACGCCTGGTGCGGCCGCAGGTGCTGAGTTTCACCACCTGAGCGGCGCCGGCAGCCCAAACCGCGCTCGGGGCGATGGGCGCTCCGCGCCGACGGCAGCAGGCTGCCGGGTCCAAAATCTTATGAGTTCGCAATGGCTGCAGCGCATCGCGCTGGGAGTGGTCGCACTCGGTTTGCTGAGCGCGGTGGCCTATCGGTTCATCCACGCCTCCGCGCCGGGGCCCGCGGGAGCAGCGGAGGCCGAGCCTGGAGCGCAGGCCGCGGCGGGGCCGGAGGCAACGCAGCCCGCCCCCGCCAGGCTTTCGTCGCGGCCCACCATTTCCGCGGAAGCGGCTGCCTGGTTCTCCCCGGCCCGCGCGCTGGAGCGACTCGGCTCCCTGCAGTTCACCAACAACGCGCAGCGCGCCGCGGGAATTCGCACTGTCATCCAGCAACTCGAAAACCTGGTGGAAGCCGGACCGGCTGCCATTCCCGCAATCCGGGAGTTCTTGCGGCAAGGGAAGAATGTAACGCTATCCGGCCGCGGCGAAGGCCTGATCCCGGCAACGCTGCGCATCGGCCTTTTCGAGGTGCTGCAGCGCATCGGCGGACCCGAAGCGGAGGCCGCCCTCGCCGAGGTCCTGAAGGCCAAGGCCCTCTGGCTCGAGGCGGCGCGGGCCGAGGGGAGGCCGGTTCCCCCGCCCTTGTTCCGGCCGGCGATCTACAAGGTCGCGTAGCCCCGCCCCGGCAGCTCCACCCCGTTCCTCGCGAAGACGTGCAGGCGCAACCGCGCGCGGGACGCGGCGACGTAGAGGTTGCGGGGCTTCATCGCCCACTCGCTCCCGTCCACGTCGAGGAGGAGGACGACGTCGGCCTCGAGCCCCTTGAACCTGTGGGGCGTCGCGTAGCGGATCGCGCCGGGGACGGGCGCGGCGCCGTCGTCGCCGATCGCGGCCACGGGGAAGCCGCCCAGCTCCGCTCATCCGGCGAGGCACGACTTCTCGAGCCTCCGCATCCCGACGATCGCCACCCGCTCGAGCCCGACCCCCTCCTTCAGGAGGAGCTGCGCCACCAGCTCGCCCGCCTTCGCCCGCTCCTCGGCCGCGTCCTTCCAGCGGACGACCCTCGGCTCCTCGCCCGGCACCGCCCAGGGCGACACGCGCGGCCGCGCCCCCTCCGGCGCGCCCGTCAGCCGGCCCAGGAACCCCGCGATCGCCGTCGTGCTCCGGCAGTTCGTCCTCCCTCCCTTCCTGCGCCTCGTCCACCGCGAGCGCGTCCCACTTCTCGCCGAGCTTCGCCGCCGCCGCCCTTCTCCTCCCACCCGAGCGCCGAGCCGAGCGCGAGCATGCGAGAAGTGCGGCGCGAGCACCTGCTGCCCGAGCCGCTTGACCCACTTCTTCGTCAGCGGCGCGGCCGGCCGCCCCGCGCCCCAGGCGCGGAACAGCGCCTCCACCCGGGCCGTCACGTCCCCCGCGAGGTCGCGCGCGTCGATCACGAGCTCCCGCGGCGCGCTCACCGGGTCCACCCCGGGCGCGTGGTCGCAGTCGGGGAAGACGACCCCGTGCCCGTGCACGAACTCCGGCATCGCCTGCCCCTCGACCGTCAGCGCCGCGGCCTTCGCGGCCAGGGCCTTGACGTTCCTCTGCGCCTGTGCGAACGGGTCCTTGATCTCGTGCAACGTGCCGTCGCGCCCCGTGGACGTCCACGTCCCCGCCCGCCCGTCGAACGCGACCCGGCCCCCCTTCACCTCCAGCACGAGCATCCCCAGCTCGGGATGCAGCAGCAGGAGGTCCGCCTCCCCCTCCCGCACCCCGCCGTCGAACGAGTACCAGGTCTTGCGGTGGTAGACGCGGTAGTCGTTGGGGAGGGACTGGAGGGCAAGGAGGGCCTTGGGCTCGCCGAAGAGGGAGGGCGCCGGTCCGAGCGTGATCGGGACGGACGGGATGATCGGCGCCGTCGAAGCGAGTTCTGAGGGAACGCGGTCCCTATACTTCCTCCGTGCCGAATGGAGCGCGCTGGTCCCGCGACGAGCACCTTCTCGCGTTCGACCTCTACTGCCGAACGCCCTTCGGCCGCATGCACCACAGCAACCCGGACGTCGTGAAGCTCGCCGCCCTGCTCGGGCGGACTCCCGGTTCGGTCGCGCTCAAGCTCGGGAACTTCGCTCGGCTGGATCCGAGCCTCAAGAACCGCGGCATCGGGGGGATGTCCCACGGCGCCAAAGGGGAGGAGGAGATCTGGAACGAGTTCGTGCACGACCCGGAGGCCCTCGCTGTCGAAGCAGCAGGGCTCGGGAGCGAGCGCTCGAGCGAGCCGCCGGAGAGAGTTGACCCGACGCCGCCGCCGGGGAGGGACGCGCTGGGGATGGCGAAGCGGAGGATCGGGCAGAGCTTCTTCCGTTCCGCCGTTCTGGCGGCGTACGACGAGCACTGCTGTGTCACAGGTATCTCGATCCCCAGCCTGCTCATGGCGAGCCACATCGTCGGATGGGCAGACGACCCGGTGCATCGGACGAATCCCCGGAACGGCCTCTGCCTCAACGCCCTTCACGACCGGGCCTTCGACCGACTCCTGATGTACTTCGACGACGACCGCTGTGTCCGGTTCGCCGTGCATCGGCTGCCTTCCGGCTTCGGCACCGAAGCTGGTAACCAGTGGCTCCTCTCCTTCGAAGGCGCGCCGATGAGGGCGCCGAAGAAGTTTCTTCCGGAACAGGCATTCCTGGCGGCACACAGGGAACGCGCTCTCTCTTTCGAGATCGACGCGTAGAGCGACGACAGCTGGGCTGGGCGCATCCCAGGCTAACCTTGGGCGCCATGGACAAGCGCAAACCGAAAGCGCCCATCGCCTTCACAGACACGCAACTCGTCTACTGCCCGAAGTGCGCTGACGAGATCGACCTGCTCGCCGAAGGGACGATGCCCACCAACTGGCTACCCTTCGGGCCCATCGACGATGTGGACGAGCTGCCGCAGAAACAATGCGACCGCTGCGATGCGTTTCTCGGCGAAATCGTGCGCCGGCGCCGAAGGCCAAAGTCGGAGTAGCGAGCGAACTCGGATGACCGATTCCAGCTACGGGTTCGACTCGGGCAGCAGCACGCGCCACTTGTCGCCAAGAGGCTCAAGGCGGCTTCCCGAGACCCACACCAGCGATCCTCCCCTTGACGCGGCGGAGTAGGCCCAGCGCGCGACGCGGCGGCAGAGAATACTCGGATCCCGAGAGCCCTCATCCGTGGTTGTGACGCCTGCGAGAGCTGGGTGCAGCGCGACCCGCTCGTTCCATCGTTCGAGATGCCGCTCCGCGGCGAGCATGTCGGACTTCTGCAGGTTGCAGGTCGGGTCGGCAAGGACGAGGTTCGGGGGGAGGTCGTTCGGGTAGAGTGACCACGGGATGAAGTGGTCGACTTCGCCGTCCTTCACTGGACGCTCGCAATAGAAGCATCGGCCCTTCTGCAGTTCCCAAAGCTCCTCGCGGACCTCAGCGGAGGCCCGTCGGGGCGTCCCGAAGAGGAATGCCGAGAGGTCCTTTGGCCCGGGCTCCAGTTCGGGGTTCCGGCGACGGATGAATCGAACCCAGGCGCTCTGGACGAGCTCGGTGATGAGCCCTCGGAAGACGCGAAGGCAGAATGCGACGCCCGGTTTAAGGGTGATGTGGCCGGCCGGGCCACGGTCGTACAGGAACGGTAGCTCTTCGCGCCCGATCCGCTGCAGGCGGGGGATGGGCTCTCGGCCGACATTCCGGGTGCTCCGGTAGAGGATCCTTCGCCACCGGGCTCCAGCGGCCGACAGATCGGATAGCGAGCCGAGCTGTTCCTCTCGCGCTGCCTGGAGATCCTCGAGGAGCGCCGGAGGGTCTGCCGTGCTCTGGCGAAGGACGGTCGTGCCGTCGAACGGCGCCGCCTGCGGCCAGTAGAGCTCCGCCATCCGTTCGACGATCTCGCGGATCGAAAGCGTGAGCGGGCGACCGGAGTCGTCTCCCTGGAGGACGGCGAGGTCGGTCAGGGCGTGCAGCAGGGCGTACTTGTAACTCGAGACGAACTGCCCTTCGGTCAGGATCCGCTGCACGTTCTGGAGGAAACGGAGCTGCTCCTCGGCGGAAGGGGCGGCGAAGAGATCGAGGTGAGTGGGCTGTGGATGGGCTCGGGATCGCGACTTCATCGTTCTCCTCCCATCGGATCGCCAGAGGAGGCGAGGCCGACAGCTGGCGTGGCGACAACGGAGGGCATGAACGAAGCAGTCATCGAAACCACCCCGGCGGGCTCAGAAGGACGGGGCCTTCCGGGTGAAGGGGCACGGCGTCGCGGAAAGGCGCGTGCCATTCGTGGAATGCCCGCTGAAGGTCCGGGCGTGCCTGGAGATCCTTGACGACGAAACCGAGCTGACGGGCAAGGTGATGCCACGCGCGGGTGCCATCGAACGCGGGTGTCAGCCCGTCGATGCGGCTGTACGCCTCGACGGTCATCCCGCCCCGAGGGGCGCTCATCGGCGTGGAGCTCCCGTCGGGACCCAGCGCAAAAGGAAGGTAGGCGCAGAACTTCGAAGGTGCGAATCGACTCGTCCACGGGTCGTGTACGAAGTACTTCACCCTGCGGCGACCCCACGCGGCGCGACCGACGGGCCGCTCCAAGTCGTCGTTCCAGTTCGACAGGTTCAGAAGGACGTCGAGAGCGTCTCCGGCGAAGTAGATCGTTGTGCCTGGCACGGCGGCCACCGATTCGCAGACCGACAGGGCCCGCTCCACCTCGGGCTGCACGGAAGGGCCTTCCCGCGTCAGGGCCTCTGGCGGCATGTGGTTCAGCGTCTTCACGATGCCGGGGGCGCATTCGGGCAGGAGGACGGTCTGGAAGGCCCGGATGCCGAACCGACGCATGAGACCCGTCATCGCGGCCGCGAGATTCCGCCTTCCCCGGACGACGTGCGTGCTCACCATGGAGAGGAACACGTCGTTTTCGAGGTCGTGCGCGAACAGGTGAGCCGCAGCGAACTTGGCGTGGTTCGCGACGGGGTCCGCGCGACTGACCTCGAACTCGATCCAGATGCGCCTGCCCCCGTCCTCCCTCGCGAGCAGCACGTCCGCCCGCGGGCTGAAGCCGAGGACCTTCTGCAGGTCGGGCGCGAGGAGGCTCGCCTCCGGATGGGCCGCCCAGCCTCTCGGGCAGTGGCGAGCGAATCCGTCCTGCAGGTAACGCGTCAGGCTACCCATCAGCCACGCAAGGATAGCGACTCGCCGCCCGCTACACCCTCTCCTCCACCCACCTCGGCTCCTCGTCCCCCGGCCGGAAGACGACCCAGACCGTCGCCTCGGGGTGGCCCTGGCGGACGAGGTCGACGGCTCTTTCGCGGGCGAGGCGCTGGGCGCGGACGTCGGGCTTGTGGGGGTCCTTGCCGTGGACGGTGCCGCCGCCGACCGGCACCGCGGTGCCGAAGGCCTCGGCGACGAGCTTCTTCCCCGAGAGGCCGTTGTCGCCGAGCGGGCCGCCCACGTCGAAGGAGCCGGCGCCGTTGAAGAGCCAGTCGACCTCGTCGCCGGGGGGCTCGAGCTCGAGGGCGGCGACGTACTCGGCCGCGACGGCGAGGCAGGCCTCCTTCGCGAGGGCGCAGAGGGCGAACCAGTCGGCGGCGGGGACGTGGTGGAGGGAGAGGGAGACGGCGACGAGGTGGCGGCCGCGGACGACGACGAGGGCCTTGCCGTCGGGGCCGAGTCCGGCCTCGCGCCCGCCGGAGCGGAGCGCCTCGAGGGCTTTCGCGAAGTCGCGCGCGAGGGCCTGCTCGAGGGGGATCATCCCGGCGCGGAGGCCCCGGCAGGCGTAGCCGACGCCAATGACCTGGTCGTCGGCCACGCGGCGGAAGAGGCGCTCGTCGGGCTCGAGCGGGCCGAGGCACAGGTCGAACCTCACCTCCAGGGTCTCGGGCGCGGGCGGGAAGGCGGCGCCGTAGCCGGCGCGGGCGAAGGCGTCGCGGACGACGGCGGCGACCTCCTCCTCGGAGACAGCGCAGTCGGGGCCGGGCCCGGCGGCGATGCGGCCGTCCACGAAGACGACGCCGCGGTGGAGGGCGATCTCGACGCCGACGAGGGCCTCGGGGTCGCGCGCGGTGGCGAGGGCGACGATGCCGTCGGCGACGGCGTCGGCGAGGCGGTCGGGGTGGCCGGCGCAGACGGCCTCGGCGAAACGGAGCGGGTCGTTGCGGACGAGGAACGTCATGCGGACCTCCGTGCGGGGACTTCGGTCGGGGCGAGGGGCGGGAGGGTGACGAGGCGGGAGGCGAGAGGGGCGAGGTCGCGCGTCCAGCCCTCGGGCGTCAGGACGACGCGGAGGTCGACGCGGGCCCCGCGGACGCGGTCGGCGAGGGCGCGCTTCGGCTCGCCGACGTAGCCGTCGGTGATCACGAGGACGCGCCGCGCGCCGGAGGCGAGGACGTGCTCGAGGAGGCACGCCACGTCGGTGCCGCCGGTGGTGGCGACCCGGCCGCGGACGAGGTCGTCGAGGCGGGCGACGGCGACGCGAGTGGAGAAGAGGGCGAGGCGCGGCTCGACGCGGGAGGCGAGCCGCGAGAGGGCGGCGCGGAGGAAGGGGAGGAAGGGGTCCATGCTGCCGCTCACGTCGAGGTAGACGCGGGCGCGCCCCGAGGCGCGCGCGCGGGGCGAGGAGGACTCGCCCGCGTAGAGGAGCGGGGGGCGGCCGGCGAGCCGCGCGACGGCGGCGCGGCGGTCGCGCGGGGTGGGGAGCGGGACGAGGGCGGGGAGCGCGCCGGGGCGGCGGAGGGCCGAGCGCGGGCCGGCGGTGGCGGAGTCGTCGAGGGCGCGGCGGAGCGCCGCGAGGACGCGCTCGCCCGGCGTCGCGGAGGCGACGGGCTTCTCGCCGAGGAGGTCGGCGAGGCTCCGGCCGCGGCGCGCGCCGGGCGGGGGCGGCCACTTCTCGACGATGCGGCGGACGGCGGCGACGACGTCTGCGTCGAGCGGGCCGGCGGTGCCCCAGTCGTCGTCCCCCTCCTCGCCGTGCGAGCCGAGGAGCCCCTTCGTGTCGAGAGCGTCGAGGCCCCGCGGGCCGAGGGCGTCGGCGAGGCGCTCGAAGACCTCGAGGCAGGTGACGTCGGAGGAGGCGGAGTAGAGGAGCTCGTGGAGCTGGCGGAGGCCGGGGTCCTCGATCGGCGTGCCGGCGGGGGGCGCGAGGAGGCGGAGGGGGCCGGTCTCCTTCCCGTAGTAGTCGAGGAAGAACGAGACGTGCGCGGGGGAGGGGAAGCGGGTGCAGAGAAGGGCGTTGATGACGGCGTCGAAGGCGAGGTTGTGGGCGGGGGTGACGCGGGGGAAGAGGCGCGTGTGGCCGAGGAGGACGTGGTGGAGCTCGTGCATGACGAGGAGGAAGAGGTGCTCGTCGCTCGCGCAGCGGGCGGCGAGGAAGTCGGGATTCAGCTTGAGGACGGGGCGCCGCTCGCAGGTGACGGCGGCCGTCGGGACGTCGCGGCTCTCTTCGATGCGAAGGAGGGAGAGGAGGGCCGTCATCTCGTAGGCCCCGGCCGGGAGCGCGTTCAGGAGGCGGAGGGCGAGGGCGGCGTTCACGCGGGGCTCCCGTCGCCGGGGAAGACGAGGTGGAGGGGGGAGCCGGGGAGGAGCGGCGGGTAGACGGGCCGCCACGGGAGGTAGAGGTGCCCCGAGCGCCGCGCGAGGAGGGCGAGGGCGAGCGGGTAGCCGATGCGCCGCTCGGGCTTGCGGCCGGGGACGGGCGGCGTGAACACGCCGACGAGGTCGGGGAGGCCGGCCTCCTCGAAGGCCTCCTCGAGCTTCTCCTTCGGCGGGAGGCGCTTCGGGTCGAAGCCGCGCCACTCGGCGGGGTCGGTGGTGGCGAAGGTGCGCCCGGGGAGGCCGGGGCTCGCCACCTGGATCACGGAGCGGGGCGGGACCGACATGTTGTGGAGGAGGGCGGGCCCGCATGCGGCGCTCCTCCTCGCGGCGAGGAAGACCGGGGCGGGCGCGTCGCGCCCGGCGATGCCGGGCGTGCGGAGGAGGTGCGTTCGGGGAGGAGGTGCGGTCATGGGCGCCCTTTCGACGAGGAGAGTTCCCGCCTCGATCGCGCATGGGTCCCGACCTTTCG
>CAZLQX010000007.1:129140-193150 GCA_964561935.1 uncultured Holophagales bacterium | reverse complement strand
TTCATGCCGGCAGCCCGAAGCGGAGGGCTGCCTGGGGTTCAAAGAACGGCGCCGGGAACGGGGGGGCGGCGCGCAGGAGATTTTCTCACGGGGGGGCGGGGGAGAGAAGGCGGGCGGCGCGTGCGTCGGAGCCCGGGCCTCGACCGAACCGCTATCATGAGGGGGCCATGGGCGAGCTGCCGCGCATCACGTTCAACCCCAAGGTGATGGGGGGGAAGCCGTGCATCCGGGGGATGCGCGTCACCGTGAGCACCGTGGTCGGGCTCGTCGCCGCGGGTCACACGCACGCCGAGATCCTGGAGCTCTACCCGTACCTCGAGGAAGAAGACATCCGGGAAGCGCTGCAGTACGCGGCCTGGCGGGCGGGCGAGGTCGAGATACCTCTGGCCTCGGCGTGAGGCTCCTTCTCGACATGAACCTCTCGCCCCTTTGGGCGGAGACCCTTCGTGAGGCGGGTCACGACGCCGTCCACTGGTCGGCGATCGGGAAGGCGACGGCGGAAGACCAGGAGCTGATGGCCTGGGCGCGTCATCACGACTACATCGTGGTGACGAACGACCTGGATTTCGGGGCGATCCTGGCCGCGACGCAGGCCGAGGGGCCGAGCGTTCTCCAGATGCGGACGGAGTCCGTCTCCCCGCTCTCTCTCGGTGAACGCCTCCTGAAGGCGCTCGGACGCTTCGAGAAGGACCTTCTGGCGGGAGCGCTGATCACGGTGGACGAACGGAGAGAACGAGCCCGGCTCCTTCCGATCAAGCCCCAGCGCCCGGAGCCCGCCGGCTGATCAGAACGTCCACCGCGTCGAGCGTCTTCGGTGCGAGCGGCGCGGCCTTCGTCGTGGCGAGGAGGTCCCGGGCCGTCCGGTGAGGGCCGAGGTGGAGCTTGATGACCTGCGAGAACGACATCCCGGGGCGCTTCCGACGCGCCAGGAGCTCGTACGCTTCGAGGTCCACCATGATCGTCTTGACGGCCATGCACGGATCATGCACGGATGGGCCGGGGACAGACAAAGGGCGTTGAAGTCGGGGGCGCGTGCCGGGAACGATGGGAGCCCTGGCGCCCGCGCCCTTTCCTGTGCTCACAGATGTGTACACAAGTGTTGACACACTTCGGCCGACCAGGGCAGGATAGAAGCGGAGAGAAGGCCATGAAGACCGTCACCGTCCGGGAGTTCCGGAGCCAGATGAGCGAGATCCTCAAGGGCCCCGAGAGCTCGCTCGTCACCAGCCACAGCCAGCCCACGGCCCTGATCGTCCCGCTGAAGGACCCGAAGAACCTCCCCCTGGAGATGAGGCGGCAGCTCTACCTGGCGCTCTCGGCCCAGCTCGCGGAGCAGCTGCAGGCCAGCGGGATCACGGAGGACGAGGCCCAGCGTGGTTTCGAAGACTTTAAGAAGCGTCGTCGCGGACGCTAACGTCCTGCTCTCGGCCTCTCTCGGGCACGCCGCGCGCAAGGTCTTCGAGAAGGCGCGGGTCTTCCACGTCGTCACAACAGCGGAGCTGCTCAAGGTCCTCGGCTTCTCTTCCGCCCGCCGTCGCTGAGTTCACGAGGGCACCGCCCTCTCGGCGGCCCAGACGCCCGGGCCCGGGCGTGGCCCGCTCACGCGGCGCTCCTCCTCGCGGGGGCGAGGGCGCGAGAGGCGCGCTCCCAGGCGGCGGTGAGGTCCTCGATCTGGAAGGGGTGCGCCTCGTGGAGGAGGGCCGCGGCGACGGCGGTGAGCGCCCGCCCCCTCGCCGTCCGGGTGTCGAACCTCGGGATCCCGGAGGTGAGGAGGGGGCGCATCCACTGCGTGCCGGGGCCGACGGTGACGGGCGCGGAGCGGGCCGGGCCGACGCGGGCCCAGTCGTTCGCGACGGCCTCGAGGGCGGCGGCGGGGAGGTCGCGCCGCTTCGTGAGGCGCGGCATGAGGAGGGTGGCGGCGACGAGGCGCGCGGGGAGCGGCAGGAGGCTGTAGGCGTCGGCGAGCGCCTCGGCGGCCTCGTGGGGCGGGAGGTCGCCGTCGAGGACGATGGCGATGCGCGCGAAGGGGTCGGTCTCGCCGAGGAGGCGGCGGCGCGTGGAGCCCTCGGCGAGGCCCGCCGCGGCCCAGGCGGTGCGGTGCGCGGCGAGGAGCTTCTCGTACGCGACGGGGCGGCCCCAGGCGGCGTCGGGCGTGGAGGCGCGGGCGGCGACGAGGTAGGCCGCCTCGGGGTCGTCCGCGTCGCCGAGGGCGCGCGCGGCGGCGCGGACGGCGAGGACGTTCCTCACGACCTGCGCGGCCCGGCGCGTGGAGAGCGGGTGGCCGGCGCGGGCGAGCTGTGCGGCGAGGAGCATGGCGTACTCGGTGGCGGCGGCGGCTTCGGCCGGGGCGTTCGTGGCGAGGGCCGCGCGCGTCGCTTCGACGAGGCGCGTCACTGTGGGGCGGGCCTCGTCGGCGCTCCAGGTCGAGGGGCGGAGGACGCGGCGCTGGTCGTCCTGCGAGAGCTCGGCGAGGGAGGGGACGGTGACGACGAAGGCGAAGCGGTCGGCGAGGGCGACGTCGAGCGGCTCGGCGCCGGAGTAGACGGTATCGCCCGCGTCGTCCCCGTCGAGCGAAGCGGGCGGGTTCATGGCGGCCCAGCGGTGGCGGAGGCGCGGGAGCGGGAGCCCCTGGACGACCTTCTCGTGGACGAGCGGGAAGAGCTTGTTCTGCACCTCGGGGCGGCAGCGCGAGACCTCGTCGACGAGGACCGACTCGGCCTCCCAGACGGTGGCGGGCGTCTGGAGGTAGACGACGCGGCCGTTCTCGGGGACGGGGAAGCCGACGAGGTCGTCGAAGGAGAGGAGCGAGGCGTTGTAGTGGCGGTGCGCCAGGCCGAGCGTCTCGGCGAGGCGGTTGAGCACCATCGTCTTCGCCGAGCCGTGCGGGCCGACGAGGAGGAGGGGGGACTCGGTCGCGACCGCGGCGAGGAAGACCGGGTCGAGCGCGTCCCACCCGGCGATGCCGAGCGTGCGGAGAAAGTGCGTTCGGGGAGGAGATGCGGTCATGGGAGCCCTTTCGACGAGGAGAGTTCCCGCCTCGATCGCGCATGGGTCCCGACCTTTCGGCCGGGCCGGCTGGGCCACCGTGTAGGACTACGGTGTGGCGTGCGGGTCGTCGAGCCGGTGCTCTCGCCGCATCTCTTCATGCCGGCAGCCCGAAGCGGAGGGCTGCCTGGGGTTCAAAGAACGGCGCCGGAAACGGGGGAGCGGCGCGAGGATGATTGTATCGCGCGGCGGTGGGGGGGGCGGCGTGGCGCGGGGTGGCGGCGGAGTGGACCCATTCGCACGGAATCACGCACGGTAGGATTGCGGCCGGCCATGACGACGATCACCGCCAGAGAGGCGCGGGCGCGGCTCTACGAGCTGCTTGAAGAAGCTGCCGCGTCACACGAGCCGATCCGGATCCGGGGAAAGCGCCACAGCGCCGTTCTCATGTCCGAGGAAGACTGGCGCGCAGTCGCGGAGACCCTTCACCTCGTCGCCATTCCCGGGATGGCCGAATCGATCCGGAAGGGGATGAAGACTCCCGTCGGCAAGTCCTCGAGCGACCTGGGCTGGTGAAGGCGGGCGTGCGCGCCCCGGCAACCTTTGGCGACCGGCCGCGTAGAAGCGCGGGAGCTTTCGTCCCGACGTCAGTCTTTGCAGGGGGCCTTCGTGAGCGGCATTCGCCAATTCGGTGAACAGGTCGAGGGGCACCCGGTCCCCGTCCTCAACGAGCGCGAGATCCGCGCGGCGGCGGGAATCCTCTTTCTCGCCACGTTCCTCTCGCTCCTCTACATCCTCTTCCGCGGGAACTTCATCCCCATCAAGTTCGTCATCCCGTTCTTCTTCGCGGACTTCCTCGTGCGCGTGGGCCTCAGCCCCCGCTACTCGCCGATGCTGATCCTCGGGCGCCTGATCGTCGGGAACCAGACGCCGGAGTACGTGGCCGCGGAGCCCAAGCGCCTCGCGTGGACCATCGGGGTCGTCCTGTCGGCCACGATGCTCGTCCTCATGGTGCTGATGAACACCTACGGCCCGATCTCCGGGGTCATCTGCCTCGTCTGCCTGGTCTTCCTCTTCTTCGAGGCCGCGTTCGGGATCTGCCTCGGCTGCAAGCTCTATTCGCCGGTCTACCGCAAGGCCCCGCAGCTGTGCCCCGGCGAGGTGTGCGACGTGAAGGCGCGGCAGCCGATCCAGAAGACTTCGCTCGCGCAGGTGCTCGTCCTCGCCGTCTCGATGGCGCTGACGGTCGCGGCGGCCGTCACCCTGACGGAGACCCTTTCCGCGAAGCCCACCCCCCTGTTCGCGCCGGAAGCGAAGCCCTGAGCGCGGGCTCGCTCGGGTCGAGACGGCGGCGATCGACCCGTCGCCGGCCCGCGGCCCCCGCGCCGTCACCTCCGGCGCTTCGTGAGGCGCGCCTCGAGGAAGGCGACGTCCTCGGCGTCGCCCGGTGCAGAGCGGTTCTCCTGCGCGATCCTCTTCAGGCGCAGGAGGTCTTCCACCGAAGCGACGCGCCACGCCCTCGAGCGAACCTTGACGCTGGTCGCCCGCCGGGCGAGCGTCGCCGCGGGCAGGGGGAAGTCGAAGAGCAGGTCCACGCGCAGCCCGGTGTCCGGGTTCAGGAACCAGGCGCTCGCCGGCGCGTCCAGGCGAAGCCGGGCGGCAGCCACCTTCCGGTTGGCGATCGTGGCGGTCACGTCGCCCTCCGCGTCGACCCGCGACGCGAGCTCGAAGCCTCGCCCGTACAGGACGTCGATCAGGGAACCGAGGCGCTCGCCGGGATGGGCGACGAGGAGGTCGAAGTCCCGGGTGACCCGGCGCGACCCCAGCACCACGAGGGCCATTCCGCCGACGAGAACGGGCTCGAGTCCGAGGTCCGCCAGCGCCTCCACCACGCTCCCGACGGCGTCGAGGTGGGCCGCGGGGTCCTTCACGGCGAGCCGCGGCGCGCGTAGAGGCCCGGCAGCCGGCCGGTGAAGACCCTCATGCGGAGGACCTTCCGCGTCTCCCCCCGCAGCTCGAGGGCCGCCGCGGCGTAGAGGAGGTTCTCGGCGAGGCGCCGCGTCGCGAGGAGCGAGAGCTGGCGTGCCCTTCCGCCGAGCGAGGCGATCTGGCGACGCCGCTCGGAGGACAGCCGGTCGGCGCGGGCGCGCCCTCCGCGCCTTCCCATCTCCCGGGCCATCGCGCTCACGTCCATGAGCGCATTCTACTTGGCGTCAAGCAGAGAAGCCCCGGCGCGGGCACGCGGGCCTCCGACCGTCCGACTTCGGTCCGGAAGACGGGAGCACCCGGGCGCGGAGCTCGCGGAGGCGGTCGAGGCCGCGGGGTGGGCGTCGCCGCCCGAATCGGTGAAAGAGACGTGGCGCGGGCGCTGTCTCGCCAGGCGGCATTCGGGGAAGTCGGAGGCGCCCTGCCGGAAGTGCGCCGGCGACCGGCTCGCGTACGTCCCGTCCGGCGGCGCGCCTGCTCGAGACCGGGCGGCAGGTGTGGATGGCGCGGATGGCGGACGAGGGGGCGAACGGCGTCGTTCTCGCGCCCGCCCGGTTCGAGGCGACCCTCTCGTTCGATCCCGTCGCCGGACACCATTCGTCCGTCTCCGGGACGACCTTTCCCCGTCGGAGGTGCGAGATGACGGGAGCGAGCGGGGAAGGCACCGGGGCGGACGAGATGAACGCGCTTCGAGCGGCGGCCGAGGCGGGGGACGCGGCGGCGCACTACGAGCTCGCGCGGCTCTGCTACGGCGGCCTCGGCGTCCCGAAGGACGCCGGCAAGGCGCTGGCCCACCTGCGGCAGGCCGTGCGCGCCGACAACGCGGAAGCGATCGTCGAGCTGGGGCGCTTCTTCCGGGCCGGCGTCGCCGGCCCCGACGACCTCGCCGCCGCGGAGGAGCGGGCGCTCGCGCGCCACCGCCACGGCGAGCTCGGCTCGCTGCGCGTCCTCTTCGCGCTTCGCCGCGAGGCGGCGCCGGAGATCCCTCGCCCTCCGGGGCTCGACGAGGTCGTCGCGGAGCTGGATCGCCGGCAGGCGACCCGGCGCGAGGCGGAGCAGCCCGCGGCGGCGGAGTTCCGAAAGGGCGTCGACCTCTACTGGGGCCACGACGTCGCGCGGGACGTGCCGGGCGCGCTGGCCCTCCTCGAGTCGGCCGCCGGCTCCGGGAACGCCGACGCCGCCCGGTTCCTCGCCATCACGTACGACGGGTACGGCGGTGGCGTGCCGAAGAGCGCCGAGACCGCCATGCGGTGGTACGAGGAGGCCGCGCGGCTCGGCGACGCGCACGCGAGCTTCGTCGTCGGGGTGAAGCTCTTCGAGGGGGAGTCGCCCGAAGGGATGACGCCCGAGGGCCGGCAGCGGGGCCTCGAGCTGATCGAGCGGGCCGCGGCGCTCGGCTTTCCGCACGCGTGCGGGCACCTCGGCACGCGCCTCGCGCGGGAGGCGGCCGGATGCGACGAGCTCGTCGAAGAGCTGGCGTTCCCGCTCCTCCGGCTCGGCGCCGTCCGCGGAGATTCCGACGCGGCGTGGACCCTGGCGCGGCTGCTCGAGGAGATGGGAGGGCGGGAACGCCTGCGCGAGGCGGCGTACTGGCACCTCGTCGCCGCCCGCAAAGACTGCCGCTCCGCGCGGGCGCTGGGTCTGGCCTACGGGCACGGGCGCGGCGTGGAACGGAGCGACGAGGCGGGAGCCGCCTGGCTGGCTCGGGCCGCGGAGGAGGGCAGCCCGGAAGCCGCGGCGCAGCTCGCCGGCTTCTTCCTCCACGGCTTCGGCGTCCCGCGCGACCCGCTGCTGGCTGCCCGCCTCGCCGCGCACGCGGCGGACGAGGGCGTCGGCCTCGGGGCGCGAATCCTCGGCGAGATCCACACCGACGGGCTCGGCGTCCCCCGCGACGACGAACTGGCCGCCGCCTGGTACCGGAGGGGCGCCGAGCTGGGCGACGCGTTCTCGATGCACGGGTTCGCGGCGACGCTCTTCGACGGGCGCGGCGTCGAGCCCGACGCGGCCGCCGCGGTGGAGTGGCTGAGGAAGGCGACGGCGGAGGGGCCGGACGGCCGGCACCTCCTCGCGGTGATGCTCTTCCGCGGCGAAGGGACGGCGCCCGACCCGGCCGAGGCGCGCAGGCAGTTCGTCGTCTCGGCCGCCGACGGGCACTTGCCGTCGATCTTCACGACGATCGAGGAGGAGGCGCTCCGTTTCCGCCCCGCCGGGACGCGGCCGGAGAGGATGGCGGAGCGGATCGAGGAGGCCGCGGAGGAGATCGAGGTGCTCCCGGCGCGGGCGGCCCTCGACCTGGGGCTCCTCGTCTGGAACGGCGACGTCAGCCTCCTCCGCGACGACGCCCTCGCGGCGAGGTTCTTCCGGGCCGCGGCGGAGAAGGGGGACCCCCTCGGGGCCGCGTGCCTTTCCCACGCCCTCCGTCTCGCGGGAGACCTCGACGGCGAGCGGGAGTGGCTGGAGAGGGCGGCGCGCGCGGGGCTCCCGGGCGCGCAGCGGCACCTCGCCGTGCGCCTCGCGAGCTCGTCCGGGGCCGGGTGGGACGACCCTCCGGTCGTCGCGCTCCTCGAGAGCGCCGCCGAAGGGGGCGACGCGATCGCGTGCATGGAGCTGGCCCGCCACCTCGAGCGCACGGGCGCGGCGCTCGACGCCCGCGGTGCGGAGCGCGTCGCCGCGCTCCGCCGGTGCGCCCTGGCGAGCGGCTACCCGGAGGAGGCGACGGACGTCGCATGACGTGGGCGCGTGAAGGAGAGGGGGGAGACGTGCGGAACGACGCGCCGGGCCGAGACGGGGGCGATGACGCCGCCTCGATACTCCGCGACGTCGCCCGGGTCCTTCGCGACGCCGGGCGTCTCGAGGGTCTCTGGTGCGCACGAGAGCTGACGGCAGGCGCCCCGCCCCCTTCCCGGGGCATATGATCCGGACGGCTCAGGGGGAGAGCGGGCCGCGCGTGGGTGTCCGGTCCCGGGCGGACGGCGACGGCCCGCGGGGGAGGGACGATGGACGAGCCCGCCGCCGAAAGACCCCGGACGCACGGAGCCGAGGGGCCCTGCCCCGAGGAGCGCGAGCTGCTGAAGGAGCTCCGCTTCGCGAAGACGGTCCTCGACGCCCAGAACGAGTCGCTCTCCGTCGTCACCGACCTCGTCTTCCGCCTGCAGCAGCGGCTCGACGTGGAGGCGATCGCGCGGGAGACGGTGGAAGCCCTCCAGCAGTACCGCCACCCGCCGCTCGTCGCGCTCTACCTCCTCGAGCGCCCGGAGGGGCCGCTCCGCCTCGTGGCGGGGGCGGGCTTCACGGAGAAGGAGCGCGCGCTCGGCGCGACGCTCCCGCTCGAGGGAAGCGCGAGCGGACGGGCGGTGCGCGAGCAGAGGATCGTGCCGATGGAGGAGGTCGTGCGGAACGGGCGCGGCGTCCACCCCGTCGTCTCCGAGCTCGCGTCGCGTTCGGTCACGTCGGGCCTCTGCATACCCCTGACGCACGGCGGGACGCCGCTCGGCACGATCAACGTCATCTTCCCGAACGGGCGCGAGATCCGGCCGGTGGAGGAGCGGACGTTCCACGGCATCGCCCGCGCGGTCTCGCTCGCGGTCTCGAACTCCTGCCACCTCGCGGGGATCGAGCACCTCGCCTTCCACGACGCCCTCACGGGCCTCCCGAACCGCCCCGCGCTCCACCGGCGCCTCGCGCCGCCCCCCTCGGGTTTCGCGGGCGACCAGGCGGCGGGGCTCGTCCTCCTCGACCTCGACCGCTTCCGCGAGATCAACGACGCGCTCGGACACAACGTGGGGGACGACCTCCTCGTGCAGGTCGCGGAGCGCCTCGTCGCGCGGAGGGACGGGCAGCGGGAGGACGTCTTCCGGCTCGGGGGGGACGAGTTCGCGGTCCTCGTGCCGGGCGCTCGCTCGCTCGCGGAGCTCGACGCGGAGGCCGGGGCGATCCTCGCCGCGCTCGAGGAGCCGGTGAAGGTCGCGGGGATGGGGCTCGAGGTCGGCGCGAGCGCCGGCTTCGCGCTCCTCCCGGAGCAGGCGCGGACGAGTCACGAGCTGCTCCGCTGCGCGGACGTGGCGCTTCACCGGGCCAAGCAGACGCCCGGCGGGGCCGCGGCCTACGCGCGCGAGCTGGACGAGCACACGCCCGAGCGGCTCGCGATGCTCTCCGAGCTGGGCCGGGCGATCCGCGAGGGGCAGCTCGTCCTCCACTTCCAGCCGAAGGTCGCGCTCCAGTACGGCTTCGTGGAGGGGTTCGAGGCGCTCGTGCGGTGGAACCACCCGAGGCTCGGGCTCCTGCCGTCGTCGCGGTTCGTGCCGTTCGCGGAGGCGACGGACCTCGTGCAGCCGCTCACCGCCTGGGTCGTGCGGAGCGCGCTCGAGCAGCTCGCCCGATGGAACCGGCAGATGCCGCGCCTCACGATGGCCGTGAACCTCTCGATGCGAAACGTCCTCGACCGGACCTGCCCGGAGACGCTCGCGGGGGCGATGAAGGAGGTCGGCGTCGACCCGGGCGTCGTGGAGTTCGAGCTGACGGAGACGGCCATCATGGCGGACCCGACGGCGGCGCAGGCCTCGCTCGGGCGGATCACGTCGCTCGGCGCGCGCCTCGCGATCGACGACTTCGGCACGGGCTACTCGTCGCTCTCGTACCTCGCACGGCTCCCGGTGGACGTCCTGAAGATCGACCGGTCGTTCCTCGCCGACCTCGCGCCCGAGTCGCGCAACCTCGCCGTCGTCCGCTCGACGGTGCAGCTCGCGCACGCGCTCGAGCTCGGGGTCGTGGCGGAGGGAATCGAGGACCGCGAGACGGCGCGGGCGCTCCGCGACATGCGCTGCGACCTGGGTCAGGGCTTCTACTTCGCGCGCCCCGAGCCGGCCGAGGAGGCGGGGCGGCACGTCGCCCGCGGCGGCTGGATCGACGTCCCGGTGTAGCGAGGCTCAGAGCCAGGAGGCGAGGCCGGGATCCGCCTCGCCGCGCGGCGCCGCGGGAGGCGGCGGCGGTGCGGCGGCGGGCCTCGCGCTCCAGCGCTGGACGACGAGGTCGGGCCCCTCGCCGAGGCCGCCGGGCCACGCGTCGACGTCCTCCGCGGGCAGGCTGAGGTAGGCCCACGAGGCGGCGCGGGTGAGGGCGACGAAGAGGAGCCGCCGGAAGGCGCGCGGGCTCCGGGCGTGATGGCCGGGCGCCGCGAGGCAGGGGAGCAGGACGGCGTCGAAGGTGAGCCCCTTGGCGCTGTGGAACGGGAGGACCTTGACGAGGTCGGAGGAGAAGTCGAGCGGCGGGAAGGGCCCGCCGTTCTCGCCGTGCCGGTGCGGGACCTCGGCCGGGATGCCGCGGGCCCGGAGGTCGTGGGCGACGCGGGCGACGAGGGCGCGCGCCGGGAGGAGGACGGCGACCCGCTCGCCGCGGAGGAGCCGGGCGCGCGCGACCTCGGCGAGGCGGTCGGCCTCGTCCTCCCCGTCGCGCGCGACGTAGAGGAGCGGCGTCTCGCGCCCGGCCGGCGAGGTCCTGACCTGGCGGAGGAAGGACTCGCGCTCCTCCTCGCCGGGGAGGAGCCGGGAGGCGAGCCGGGCGACGTGCGGCGAGGAGCGCCACGTCTCGAGGAGGGTGACGGAGCAGGACGGGAGGCCGAGCGCGGCGAGGACCTCCTCCTCCTCCGCGCCGCTGTCGTAGATCCGCTGACGCGGGTCGAACGCGACGGTGACGTGGGAGGAGACGCGGGAGAGGACCTCGAAGGCCCCGGCGTCGAGGTCCTGCCCCTCGTCGACGAGGACGAAGTCGTAGAGGGGCGGGCGCCGGCTCCCGAGGACCTCGCGGCGCACCCCGTGGCGGACGGCCTCGAAGTCGGGGACGCCGCGGGAGCGGTGCGGCTTCGGCCAGGGGACGAACCGCTCCCAGTGCCCGGCGCACCAGTCGTCCCAGGTGCGTACGGCCTCCCCGGGGAGGCCGAGCTCGGCGGCGGCGGCGCGGAGGAAGGAGACGAGGGCGTTCGTGTAGACGAGGACGAGGAGGCGGTCGGGCCGCACGCCGAGCGTGTCGGCGAGGTGGCGGGCGCGGTGGAGGAGGACGAGCGTCTTGCCCGAGCCGGGGCCGCCGCGCAGGACGCGGTGGCGGCCGGCCGGCAACTCGACGGCGCGGGCCTGGTCGTTCGTCAGCTCCTCGCGGGGGACGAGCCAGCCCGCCACGTCAGTTCACCCTCGCGAGGGAGGGCGCGAAGTCGGGGAGGAGCCCGCCGGGGAGGAACGCCTTCCCGTCTGCGGGCTTCTGTCGCGAGCGCTGCTCCTCCTCGGCGGCCCGGAGTCTCGCGGAGTCGCCGGCCATCCGGGCCCCGGTGACGAGCCAGCCGAGGTGGAAGGCGTCCAGGGCGGAGGCAGGGCCGAACGCCGCGAGCGCGCGGGCGAGGTCGGCGTCGCGCGCGGGGCGGTTGCCGAGCTCCTCGTGGACGAGGGCGCGAAGGACGAAGGCGGGCGGGTCGGGCTCGCGGGCGATCGACTCGGTCACGGTCGCGCAGGCCTCGTTCCAGTGTCCGCGGCGGCGGAGGGAGAGGGCGAGGTTGAAGAGGGCGGCGCCCCACGTGTGGTCGGCCGCGGCGGACTCGCGGTAGAAGCGCTCCTCCCGCTCGCAGTCGCCGAGCTCGCCGGCGAGGATCCCCATTCTCACGAGGAGGCCCGCGTCGGGGCCGCCGCGGGCGCGGAGGAGGCTCCGGTACGCGGCGAGAGCCTTCTCCCGCTGTCCGAGCGAGGTGTAGAGGCGGGCCGCCTCCTCGGTCGCCTCGATCGCCTTCCCCCCGGTGACGGCCCCCGTCCGAAGGCTCTCCTCGATCTCGAGGAGCCGCTCGCGCTGCGGCGAGGGGTTCACGACGTTCGAGAGGGGGTTCTCGCGGGTCAGCTCGTACTCGCCGCGGCCGGGGCGCCCGGCGAGGGAGACGCGGAGGTGGAGGACCTGGTTCGCGTCGACGCGCCAGCGGAGCCGGAGCCGCTCGCCGCGCTCGACGGGGGGCGGGAAGAAGCAGAGGGCGTTCATGACCGCGCGGCCGGACTCGCCGAGGAGCTCGACGCGGAGGAGGAGCGCGTCGTCGTCGCGCGTGTCGGGGACGACGAGGTCGTCGCATACGGCGTCGCCGCCGCCGCCGGGGAACGGGAGCCGCACGCCGCGCGCGAGGAGCTCGACCGGGCCGGCGCTCGTCCTCACGGAGAGGGCGCTCCCCGTGACCGGCTCGAGGACGCCGCGGCCGGCGGCGGCGAGGGCGAGGGCGTGGAGGGCCGCGCCGCGCGCGACGGAGGTCTGGACCGCCTCGGGAGTCCTCTCGTGGAGGAGGTCGGCGCGGGGGAAGCGGCGGGCGAGGGCGTCGACGACCTGCGGCACGAGGCTGCTCCCGCCGACGAGGAGGACGGCGTCGACCTCGTCGGAGGCGAGGCCGGCGCGCTCGAGGGCGTCCTCGATCGGGGCGAAGACCGAGCAGGTCGTCCGGTACTCGTCGGTGCGGGGGCAGAGGATCTCCTCGTCGAGGAACGGCCGGAGGACGGCGTCGAGCTCGCGCAGCGAGAGCGTGGGCGAGGTGAGCCTCAGCTCCCGGCCGTCGGGGAGGCGGCAGGGGTGGACGCCCGGCAGCGTCCGGACGACCGACTCCGGGTCGAGACCGTCGGCGCGGCCGAGCGCGCGGAGGCGGCGCACCTCGCCGCAGAGGCCGACCTTGAGCGCCTCGGCGACGCCGAGGAGGGCGGGGACGACGGCCTTCGACTTCAGGTCGAAGTCGAGGTCGTGGCGGCCGAGGCCGTTCTCGGCGAGGAGCCTCGGGACGAGGAGCTCGTGGACGAGCGCGGCGTCGACGTCGCCGCCGCCGAGGCGGTGGTAGCGCGAGACGGCGAGCGTGGCGGCGCGGAGCGGCTCGCCCTGCCCCGGGAGCGCGACGCGGAAGACGGCGGTGTCGCACGTGCCGCCGCCGAAGTCGAAGACGAGGAGGTGCCGCGTCGCGCCGGGCTCGCCGAGGGCGCCGAGGCCGTTGCGGGCGACGTGGTCGAGGAAGGCGGCGAGCGGCTCGTCGAGGAGGTCTCCCTCCGAGACGGGAAGGCCCGCCGCGCGCGCGGCGGCGAGGGTGTCGGCCCGCTGCGCCGCCTGAAAGGAAGCGGGGACGGTGACGACGACGCGGTCGGGAGGCGGTGCGCCGGGCGCGGAGGCCTTGCGGGCGGCGTCGGCGAGGAAGGAGAGGACGCGCGCGGCGACCTCGGAGGCGTTGCGGAGCCCCTGCGGCGCGCGGTGGTAGGTGCGGCGGACGCCGATGTCGTTCTTGCAGTCCCAGAAGAGGTCGCGCCCCGGCTCGAGGCCGAGCTCTGCGGCGCGGCCGCGGAGCCGCTTCGCCCCCTCGCCGACCCAGGTCGCGCCGCGGTGGACGGCGACGGCGGAGGGGACGAGGACGTGGACGTACTCCCCCTCGGGCGTCGGCTGCGCGACCTCGAGAGTGGAGAGGCCGGGGCGGGAGCCGCCGGCGACGGCCTCGACGATGGTGGAGTTCGTCGTGCCGAGGTCGATGCCGAGGACGCGGACGGGGCGGGAGAGCGGGCCGGGCGGGACGACGAGGGAGAGGCCCGACGGGGCGTCAGGCATCGGGGCGGGGCCCTTTCGTCATTTCGTTCCCTCCGCGCGGAACGTACGGTGTGGAGGCAGACAGTTGGTGTCCGGGAGCGCCCGCGTGCGGGAGCGCCCCTGGCGACCGGCCGCCACGATGCACTATCGTCTCCAGCCGGCCCATTCGGTTTCAGGAGGAGCGCATGTCCGACCGCAGCAGGTTCCTGCTCGACGAGAGCCGCATCCCGAAGGCCTGGTACAACGTGAGCGCGGACCTGCCGACGCCGCCGACGCCCGTCCTCCACCCCGGGACGATGGAGCCGGTGACGCCCGACTTCCTGTCGGTCCTCTTCCCGACGAACATCGTGGCGCAGGAGGTGACGCCGGAGAGGTGGGTCGAGATCCCCGAGCCGGTGCGGGACGTCTACCGGCTCTGGCGGCCGACGCCGCTCATCCGCGCCGTCCGCCTCGAGAGGGCGCTCGACACGCCGGCGCACATCTACTTCAAGAACGAGAGCGTCAGCCCCGTCGGCTCGCACAAGACGAACACCGCCGTCGCGCAGGCCTTCTACAACAAGGAGGCCGGGACCAGGGCGCTGACGACGGAGACGGGCGCCGGGCAGTGGGGGACGGCGCTCTCCCTGGCGTGCAGCATGTTCGGCCTCGACCTCGAGGTCTTCATGGTGCGCGTCTCGTACCACCAGAAGCCGTACCGCCGGATCATCATGGAGAACTACGGCGCGAACGTCTTCGCGAGCCCGACGGAGCGGACCCACTTCGGCAGGAAGATGCTCGAGGAGGACCCCGAGTGCCCCGGCTCGCTCGGCATCGCGATCTCCGAGGCCGTCGAGGTCGCCGCGACGAGCGGCGGGAAGAAGAAGTACAGCCTCGGCTCGGTCCTCGGGCACGTGATGCTCCACCAGACGGTGATCGGCCTGGAGGCGCTCGAGCAGATGGAGATGGCGGGCGAGTACCCCGACGTCGTCATCGGCTGCGCGGGGGGCGGCTCGAACCTCGCGGGCTTCGTCTTCCCGTTCGTCCACCGGAACCTCACGGAAGGGAAGAGGACGCGCGTGCTCGCCGTCGAGCCCGCCTCCTGCCCGACGCTCACGAAGGGGAAGTACACGTTCGACTACGGCGACGCGGCGGCGATGGCGCCGATCGTGAAGATGTACACGCTCGGGCACACGTTCCTCCCGCCGGGGATCCACGCGGGCGGCCTGCGCTACCACGGCATGTCGCCGCTCGTGAGCGCGCTCGTCGCGAGCGGCCACGTCGAGGCGCGGACGGCCCGGCAGCTCGAGACGTTCGAGGCGGCCGTCGCGTTCTCGCGCGCCGAGGGGATCATCCCGGCGCCCGAGTCGGCCCACGCGATCCGGGCCGCGATCGACGAGGCGCTGAAGTGCCGCGAGACGGGCGAGAAGAAGGTCATCGCCTTCAACCTCTCGGGCCACGGACACTTCGACATGACGGCCTACCAGAGCTACCACCACGGCCTCCTCGAGGACTTCGAGTACCCCGACCACGCCGTGGCGGAGGCGATGACCCACCTGCCGGAGGTGCCCTGAGGAAGGCGGGCGGCCTCGTCGCCGTCGTCGCCGAGAAGCCGAGCGTCGCGCGGGACGTCGCGGCCGTCCTCGGCGCGACGAAGCGCGGCGACGGTTGCCTCGTCGGGAACGGCCACGTCGTGACGTGGGCCGTTGGGCACCTCGTGGCGCTCGCCGAGCCGGGGCAGATGAAACCGGAGTGGCAGACGTGGCGGCGAGACCGGCTGCCGATCCTCCCGGAGAGCTGGCCGCTCGTCGTCGTGGATCGGGCGAAGGAGCAGTTCGCGGCGGTGAAGCGGGTCCTCTCCGACCCGGAGGTGACCGAGGTCGTCTGCGCGACGGACGCGGGGCGCGAGGGGGAGCTGATCTTCCGGCAGCTCTGCGAGGCGGCGAAGTGCCGGAAGCCCGTGAAGCGGCTCTGGATCTCGTCGCTGACGCCGGAGGCGATCCGCGACGGGCTCGCGCGGCTGAAACCGGCGAAGGAGTACGACCGGCTCGCCGACGCGGCGCGCGGGCGGAGCCGGGCCGACTGGCTCGTCGGGATGAACTTCTCTCGCGCCTTCACGCTCGCGCACGGCGAGGCGCTCTCGGTGGGGCGCGTCCAGACGCCGACGCTCGCGATGCTCGTCGAGCGCGAGCTCGCCATCCGCGCGTTCGTCCCCGAGGAGTACCTCGAGGTCGTCGCGACGTTCGAGGGCGAGAGCGGGCGCTACCGCGGGACGTGGTTCGACCCGGCGGTGAAGGAGGAGGGCGGGCGGCGGCTCCCGAAGGACGGGGCGGCCGCGGCGGCGGTCGTCGCGCGCGTGAAGGCGGGAAAGGCCGCCGTCGCCTCGGTCGAGTCGAAGACGCGGCGCATTCCGCCGCCTTTCCTCTTCGACCTGACGGAGCTGCAGCGCCACGCGAACCGCCTCCTCGGCTGGAGCGCGAAGAAGACGCTCGAGGTCGCGCAGCGCCTCTACGAGGAGAGGAAGGCGCTCACCTACCCGCGGACGGACAGCCGCCACCTCTCGAAGGACGTGGCGGCGACGCTCCCGAGGCTCGTCGCGGCGCTCGAGCCGGCGTGGGGCCGCCTCTTCGCGAAGGGGACGGGGGAGCGGCCGCTCGGATCGCGCTTCGTCGACGACGCAAAGGTGAGCGACCACCACGCGATCGTCCCGACGCCGAACGTCCCGCGCGGGCTCGAGGGAGACGAGAGGGCCCTCTACGAGATCGTCGTCCGCCGCCTCCTCGCCGCCTGGCACGACGACCACGTCGCCGCGACGACGACGGTCGTGACGGAGGTGACCGGCGGTGAAGGCGCTGCGGCCGAGGCGGCGCGGGCAGGAGCGCCGGCGCAAGAGAAAGCCGCGGGCGGCCTCGTCGTCGACCGCTTCCGCTCGTCCGGGACGATGGTCGTCGAGGAAGGCTGGAAGGCGGCCGAGCCCGACGCGCCGCGCCGGAAGAGGGACGAGGACGACGAGGACGGGGACCTGCCGCCGGGGCTCGCGAAGGGACAGCCGAAGCGGGTCGTCGAAGTGGCGAGCGTCGAGAAGAAGACCCGGCCGCCCAAGCGTTTCACCGACGCGACGCTCCTGACGGCGATGGAGACGGCGGGCCGGACGCTCGACGAGAAAGAGCTCGCCGAGGCGATGAAGGAGAACGGCCTCGGGACGCCGGCGACGCGGGCGGAGATCCTCGAGACGCTCGTCACGCGCGGCTACGCCGAGCGCGACGGCAAGGTCTTCTCGGCGACGGAGAAGGGGATCCGCCTGATCGGGCTCGTCCCCGACTCGGTGAAGAGCCCCGCCCTGACGGGCAAGTGGGAGGCCGAGCTCGCCCGGATGCAAAGGGGCGAAGGCGCGCTCGCCTCCTTCATGAAGGAGATCGAGGATTACGTGAGGGAGGTCGTCGGCGAGGCGTTCCGCGGAAGCGCCAAGCCGCCGGCGGTCGAGCGGACGGCGCCGGGTGGATCGCGGGCCGCCGGGACGGCGCCCGGCGCGCCGACGGTCGCCGCTCAGGGACCGCCGGGCGCGCCGTCTCCCGCGGGGAGCGGGTCCCCGAAGACGGACCCCGGGGTGCCGGAACGGGTCGCGGGGAAGAGGCCGGCCGGCCCCGTGCCCGTAGAGCGCCTCGGCGAGCTCCTGAAGGGAGTCTTCGGGCACGACGCGTTCCGGCCGTACCAGGAGGCGGTCTGCCGCGCGGTCGTCGAGGGGAGGGACGCGCTCCTCGTGATGCCGACGGGAGCGGGGAAGTCTCTCTGCTACCAGCTGCCCGGCCTGGCGCGGGGCGGGACGACGCTCGTCGTCTCGCCGCTCATCGCGCTGATGGAAGACCAGGTCGCGAAGATGAAGGCGCTCGGCCTCGCCGCGGAGCGGATCCACTCCGGGCGAGACCGGGCCGCCTCGAGGCAGGTCTGCCTCGACTACCTCGCCGGGAAGCTCGACTTCCTCTTCATCGCGCCCGAGCGGCTCTCGGTGCCGGGCTTCCCCGAGATGCTCGCGAAGAGGACGCCCGCCCTCGTCGCGGTCGACGAGGCCCACTGCATCTCGCACTGGGGCCACGATTTCAGGCCCGACTACCGGCTCCTCGGCGCGCGCCTGCCGATGCTGCGGCCCGCGCCGGTGATCGCCCTGACGGCCACGGCGACGCCGCGCGTGCAGGACGACGTGACGGCGCAGCTCGGCCTGACGCGCCCCGGCCGCTTCATCCACGGCTTCCGGCGGAGGAACCTCGCCGTCGAGGTGACGGAGGCGCTCCCGAGCCGGCGGGCGGAGATCGTGAAGGAGGTCCTCTCCGACGCGGCTCGGCGCCCGGCGATCGTCTACACGCCGACGCGGAAGGAGGCGACGGCGCTCGCCCAGTCGATCGGGAAGGGGCTCCGCGCCGTCGCCTACCACGCCGGGATGACGGCCCGCGATCGCGACGACGTGCAGGCGCGCTTCCTCGAGGGGCGCGCGGAGGTCATCGTCGCGACGATCGCGTTCGGCATGGGGATCGACAAGCCGGACGTCCGCACGGTGATCCACACCGGGCTCCCCGGGAGCGTCGAGGGGTATTACCAGGAGATCGGGCGCGCGGGGCGCGACGGGCGGCCGTCGCGGGCGATCCTCCTCCACTCGTACGGCGACCTCCGGACGCACGAGTTCTTCCTCGAGCGCGACTACCCGGAGACGCCCGTCCTCGGCGACGTCTTCCGCGCGCTGAAGGAGGAGCCGATCCCGACGGAGGGGCTCGCGCAGCTCGTCTCCCTCGAGCCCGACGTCTTCCAGAAGGCGCTCGAGAAGCTCTGGATCTTCGGCGGCGCCCTCGTCACCCCCGAGGGGGACGTCTCGCGGGGGAAGGACGGGTGGCAGCGCGGTTACGAGGAGCAGCGGGCGCACCGGAGGACGCAGCTCGAGCTGATGCGCCGCTTCGCCGAGGGGCCGATCTGCCGGATGCTCCAGCTCGTCCGTCACTTCGGCGACGAGGAGGACGACGGCGCGCCGTGCGGCCTCTGCGACGTCTGCGCCCCGGGGGACGGCATCGCGACCCAGACCCGCCGGACGAGCCCGATGGAGGACGCCGCGCTCCGCCGCGCCCTCGAGCTTCTCCGGCAGCGCGACGGGCAGACGACGGGGCAGCTCCACGGGGAGGTCGTGCGCCAGTTCCCGGCCGTCGAACGGCGCGCGTTCGAGGAGCTCCTCGGCGGCCTCGTCCGCGCGGGCCTCGCGCGGCTCGAGGACGACGAGTTCGAGAAGGAGGGGCGCGTCATCCGCTTCCGGCGCGCGTACCTGACGGGCGAGGGGAGCCGCCCCGGCGCGGCGATCGACGCCCGCGTCGCGGTGCCGCCGCCGAGCGCCGCGAAGAAGGGACGCGGGAAGGCGGCGGCCGCGACGCGCAGGACGCCGATCCCGAAGCCGGCGAAGGGCGCGGGCCGGGCGGCGCGCGGCGCACGGACGAGCGGCCGCGACGCGGGCCCCGAGGCCCCCGGCGCGCTTCCGTCCCTCGTCGACGCGCTCCGCCGCTTCCGCCTCGAGGAGGCGAAGAGGCACCGCGTGCCGGCGTTCCGGGTCTTCACCGACCTCACCCTCCTCGACATCGCCGCGCGCCGGCCCCGCACGGAGTCGGAGCTCGCGGCGATCTCCGGCCTCGGCCCCTCGCGGACGGAGCGCTACGGGGCGCGGATCCTCGAGATCGTGCGGCGCGAGGGGTGAGCTCCGCTCGCACGGTCCGGCGATAGGATCGTCCCGGCGCCTCGCGCGCCCCGATACCCGAGCCCGAAGGAGGCCCCATGAGCGTGAAGAAGATCCTCTTCCTCGTCGGCGACTTCGTGGAGGACTACGAGGTCATGGTCCCGTTCCAGGCGCTCCTGATGGTCGGCCACACCGTCCACGCCGTCTGCCCGGGGAAGAAGGCGGGCGAGAAGGTGAAGACGGCCGTCCACGACTTCGAGGGGGACCAGACCTACTCGGAGAAGCCGGGGCACGCCTTCACGCTGAACGCGACGTTCGACGACGTGAAGGCCGCCGACTACGACGCGCTCCTCGTGCCGGGCGGGCGCGCGCCGGAGTACATCCGGCTGAACGAGAAGGTCGTCGAAATCGTCCGCCACTTCGCCGCGGCCCGGAAGCCGATCGCCGCGATCTGCCACGGGGCGCAGCTCCTCGCGGCGGCGGGAGTCCTCGGCGGGCGCGAGTGCAGCGCCTACCCGGCCTGCGGTCCCGACGTGACGCGCGCCGAGGGGAAGTACATGGCGATCCCCGTCGACGCGGCGCACGTGGACGGGAACCTCGTCACGGCGCCCGCGTGGCCCGCCCACCCGGCCTGGCTCGCGGCGTTCCTCAAGGTCCTCGGGACGAAGATCGAGCCCTGAGCGGGGAGGGGCCGGGAGAGGCGCCGCGCGGCGCCTCTCCGGCCGCGTCGCGCCGCGGGTCAGTCGCCCGCCGGCGGCGTGTTCCCCGAGAGGGCGCCGCGGAGCTTTCCGCCCCAGAGGTCGAGAAGCATCACGACGGCGAAAAGGACGAGGAGGACCGTCGCGAAGCGGTTCCACTGCCCGAACTCCTGGTACTCGTGGAGGCGCGAGCCGATGCCTCCCGCGCCGACGTAGCCGATGATCGCCGCCGACCTCACGTTGTACTCGAGCATCCAGAGGACGCGGCTCGTGGCGAGCGGCTTGACCTCGGGCCAGGCGCCGTAGAGGAAGGCCTGGAAGCGGCTCGCGCCGGTGGCGCGGAGGAGCGTCGCCCGGGAGACGTCGAGCGAGCCGGCGTCGTCGGCCGCGAACTTCCCGAGGTAGCCGAGCGAGTAGAAGGTGAGCGCGGCGACGCCGGCGAGCGGCGTCGGCCCGAGGACGGCGACGGCGAGGAGCGCCCAGACGAGGCTCGGGATCGTCCGCACCGCGCCGAGGAAGAGCCGCGAGGCGGAGGCGAAGAGGCGCGGCGCGAGGCGCGGCGCGCCGGCCGCGGCGAAGGGGAGCGAGAGGAGGGCCGAGAGGAGAGTCGCCCAGACCGCGATCTGGAGCGTCTCGACGAGGGCGCCCGCCGTGTCGTTGAGGACGGAGAGGTCGGGCGGGAGGAAGCCGCGGAGGAAGCGGGCGAGGCTCGCCGTCACGTCGACGTCGCGGCCGCTCCCGGAGAGGACGTCGCGCGAGAGGACGGCTGCGGCGAGGAGCGCGAGGAGCGAGACGTTGACGGCGTTCCATCGCAGGAGCGGCTCGCTCGGCTCGGCGCCTGGAGCGGGGGCGAGGGCGCCGGCGTTCACGCGGACACCGCCTCCAATCGCCAGCCGTCGGGGAGCGACGGGTCGAGGCGGAGGAGGGCGTCGGCCGTCGCGAAGGCGGCGGCCTCGTCGTGGAGGACGCACGCAACCGCGCAGCCGTCGCGGTCGGCGGCGTCGCGAAGCGCGGCGAGGACTTCGGCGCCCGTCCGCGCGTCGAGCTGGGAGACCGGCTCGTCGGCGAGGAGGAGGTCGGGGCGCTGGAGGAGGGCGCGCGCGACGGCCGCGCGCTGCTGCTGGCCGCCCGAGACGCGCCCGGCGGGCGCGTGCGCGAGCGCGCCGACGCCGAGCCGCTCGAGGAGATCGCGCGCGGCGGCCTTCTCCTCGGCCGGGAGGAGGGAGACGGTGCGCCACCAGGCGTGGCGGCCGAGGGCGCCGCAGAGGACGTTCGAAAGGAGCGTCTCTGAGGCGGCGAGCTTGAGGTCCTGCGGGACGAGGGCGACGCGGGGGCGCCGGCCGTCGGCCGTCCGGAGCGTGCCGGCGTCGGGCGGAAGCAGGCCGGCGAGGAGCGCGAGGAGGGACGACTTGCCGGCGCCGGAGGGGCCGACGACGGCCGTCAGCGTCCCGCGGCGGAGCGCGAGCGCGAGCGCGCGGAAGAGGGGCGCGCCGCGCCGGGAGAGGGCGAGGCCCGTCGCCTCGAGGACGACGGGCCGGTCGGCACCGCTCTCCGCCGCCCTGCCGACGAGCCTCAGGCGGGCGCCCCGTGCGGGGACGGTGGAAGCGGCCTTCGCTCCCGTCATCCGGGTCACTCCTTCCCGGCGGCCCGGAGGGCCTTGCCGACGGGGGCGAGGTGCGCGGCCTCGTCGACCGTGCGGAGCGGTGAGCCGAAGACGCGGTCGCGGAGCGCGACCTCCTCGGGAGAGGTCATCGAGAAGATCGCCGCGCGGAGCGCGTCCCGCTCGGCGGCGGGGAGATTCGCGCGGACGGCGAGGACGTGCGTCGGAACGGGGCCCTGCGCCTGGAGCTTCCTCAGGCGCGCGCGCTGCCCGGCGGTGAGGTGCCTCTCCTCGGCGAGGACGTAGTAGCTGACGGCGGCCGCCTCGGCCTGCCCGGAGAGGACCCGTTCGACGCCGGAGACGTAGCCGGTCCCCCAGAAGACGTTGCCTTTCCCGAAGAAGGCCTCGGGGTCGGCGCCGGCCGCGAGCGCGCCGCGGTCGACGAGGTCGGAGACGGGGAGGAGGTAGCCCGAGGTGGAGGTCCGGCTCGCAAAGGCGACGGGCTTCCCCGCGAGGTCCAGGACGGAGGCGTACGGCTTCTCCTTCAGGCAGACCCACCAGCTCTCGTATGAGGTCTTCCCGGCGATCTCGCCCGCGAGGAGGATCGAGGCGGCGCCCGTCTTGCGCGCAAGCCACATGTCGGTGGAGGAGAGCCAGGCGAGGTCGATCGAGCCGCCGGCGAGCCCCTGCTGGATGACGGCCGCCGAGAGCGGGACGACGACCTCCACCGGGCGGCCGAGCTTCTTCCCGAGCCACTCCGCGAGGCGCGCCTTCTCCTCGCGCATCGCGTCGGGGGACTTGTCGGGCTTCAAGGCCACGATGAGCTTGCCGGGCTCGGCGGCGGCCGCGGGGAAGGCGGCGACGACGAGGAGGGCGAGAGCCGCGGCGGCGGCGGCCGGCACGACCGTCAGGCGGCCGAGCGAGCGGAGCGGTCGTCTCACAGGCTCACCTTGAAGCCGGCCTGCACGAGGCGCGGAATCGTCGGGAGGATGCCGCGGGAGCGGTCGACGATGGCCGTCTCGTCGAAGAGGTTCTTCACGGTGACGAAGAAGGTCGTCCTCCACCTCGGGACGTCGAGGTCGACCGTGGCGTTCCAGAGCGTGTACGCGGGGATCAGGCCGCGCTGGCCGTCGGCGGTGGGGGCGACGGTGTTCAGGTCGTCGCCGTACTGCTCGCCGGTGCGTACCGCCTCGAGGGAGGCCCCGAAGCCGGCGGGGTGGCGGTAGCCGACGGAGGCGGTGAGGAGCGTCTCGGGGGCGTATGGGAGCCGGTTGCCGCTCACGGAGACGTTCCCGAAGCCGGAGACGCCGCTCGTCCGCGTCCCCTCGAACTCGGCGGTCGGGAGCCAGGTGACGGCGGCCCGGAACCAGACGTCGTGGGCCGTGCGGAGGAGGGGCGCGGCCTCGAGGAGGAGGCTCCCCTCGACACCCTGCTGGAGCGTCTCGCCGCCGTTCGTGAGCGTGGCGCCGACGCCGCCGGCGAGGCTCGCCGGGACGATCTGGTTCTCGTAGTCCATCCGGAAGAGCGTCGCCTGCAGGGAGACGCCGGCGGCCGGCTCGGTGCGGACGCCGAGCTCGGCGTTCCAGGAGAGCTCTGGGTCGAGCTCGACGACGCCGCCCGAGTTCGAGATGACGTCCTCCACGCGGGGCGGCGCGAAGCCGCGGTGGAGGCCGGCGAAGACGGTGGTCCGGGCGGCGGCGCGGAAGGAGACGCCGAGGCCGGGAAGGAGCTGGGAGAGCGAGTCGGTCCCGGAGACGCCGGATCCGCCGTTCGCGAGGAAGTTCGTCCGGTCGTAGTCGACCGACTCGAACCTCACGCCCGGCGTGACGGACCAGCGGCCCCACTCGAAGCGGTTGTCGACGAAGGCCGAGAAGGCCTTCGCGTCGCGCCGGTTCTCTTCGACGACGACGCCGTCGCGAGAGGTCGGGAGCGGGCCGTTCTTCTGCACCCTCTCCTGCTTCTCCTGGTGCCAGCGGACCCCCGCGTGGAGCTGGCTCCTCGACCCGAGGACGACGTGGTCGAGCGTCAGGCGCGGCGTGACGCCCCAGGTCGTGTAGTCGCGGAGGCGCCCCTCGTTGCCGCAGGTCGTCGAGAGGTTCGCCATCCCGCCGCAGGCGGGATCCAAGGCGTCGTTCGGCCGCTGGCTCGAGTTGGACGACTGGCGCCACCAGTCGCGCGAGAAGAGGGAGCCGTAGGCGGCAGTGGAGAGGCGGGCGTTCGGCGAGAGGACGAGGTCGTGGACGACGGAGGCGGAGAGGTTCCGGAAGTCGGTCCGGTCGTTCTCGAACGGGTTCTGGCGGGGGTTCGCCTCCCACTCGGCCTGCCTGAGGCCGGAGTAGGTGAGGTTCGAGTCCTCGTGGTACCAGGCCGCCTTGAACGTGAGCGTCTGGCTCCCGCCGACCGGCGCGACCGCCTTGAGGCTAAGGTCGTCGACACGCGAGGAGGTGTTCTCGCGGGCGCCGTCGCCCTGCTTCCTCACGTAGTCGACGAGGAGGCCCGTGGCGCCGATCCGGCCGCCGGCCGAGGCGTGCGCGTTGAAGTACGACTCGCTCCCGCCGGTGATCGAGAGGGAAGCCGAGGGGGCGGACGGCGGCGCGGGCGTCAGGTAGTTCACGACGCCGCCGAGGGTCTGCGGGCCGTAGGCGATCTGCGAGGAGCCCTTCAGGACCTCGACCGAGCGGAAGCGGTCGATCGGCGGGTGGTAGTACGAGGCGTTGTCTCCGTACGGAGCGTAGGCGAGCGGGAGGCCGTCCTCGAGGAGGAGGACCTTCGTCGAGCGCGTCGGGTTCAGGCCGCGGATGCCGATGTTCGGGCGGAGAGCGAAGCCCTCCTCGTCGCGCGTGTGGATTCCCGGCACCCTGCGGAGCGCCTCGTTCGTCGTGAAGACGCGTGCCCGCTCGAGCTCGGCGGCGCCGAGGGCGTCGTACGAGCCGGCGACGCGCTCGGCCTCCTCGACCGAGGAGACGAGGCGCTGGCCGACGACGGTCACCTCGGAGCGGACGGAGGAGGAGAGGAGGGCGACCTCGACGGGGCCGGAGGCCGGGTCGAGGCGCTCCGTCCGCTCGACGTGGCCGTCGGCGGAGACGGCGATCTCGACCGGCCCCTCGGGAAGGCCGGCGAGCCGGAAGGAGCCGTTGGCGCCGGTCTCGACGAGCGTGCCGCCGGAGGTCGTCCGGACGACGGCGCCCGGAATCGGCAGGCCGGTCGCGCCGACGACCCGCCCCTTCAGCTCGGCGCCGAATGCGGGCAACGCGAGTGCGAGGAGGGCGGGGAGGACGTGAAGGAGGGACGAACGGGGAGGCCGGGTCGATCCGGCGGGGTGCGTCGCTGAGGGCATTGCTGACTCCACGGGTCTCTAGTTTTGAGACAACGTCTCAGGAAGCGGAGTGTAATTTGCAACACTGTCTCAGGTCAACGGAAGAAACCGGCATCGCCCCTCTGCGATCATCCGGCGTGAACTTCGAGACCTGGCTGAAGGAAAGACACCCGGAGATCCCTCCCCGCTCCGCCGCCGCCGTCCTCGCCCTCGCGGCGGAGGGAGCGACGGTCCCGTTCATCGCGCGCTACCGGAAGGAGGCGACGGGCGGCCTCGACGAGGTCGCCGTGCAGGCCGTCCTCGACATGAAGGAGGCGTGGGACGAGGTCGTCAAGCGGCAGACATTCGTCGTCGGCGAGATCGAGGCCCAGGGGAAGCTGACGCCGGAGCTGAAGGAGCGGCTCCTCTCGACCTTCGACCTCGCGACGCTGGAGGACCTCTACCTCCCCTACAAGAAGAAGCGGAAGACGAAGGCGGTCATCGCCCGGGAGGCGGGCTTGCAGCCGCTCGCCGACTGGCTCTGGGACGTGGGTCACGGCGCCGCGACGCCGGAGGCGCCCGAGACGAAGGCCGCCGCGTTCCTGAACGCCGAGGCCGGCTTCGCCGACGCTCCGGCCGCGCTCCAGGGGGCGGTCGAGATCCTCATCGAGCGGCTCTCCGAGACGGAGGAGCTCCGGCAGCACGTCCGCCGCGAGGCGTTCGAGCGGGGCGGGATCGGCTCGACGAAGGGGGAGGAGGTCAAGCCCGCGAGCAAGTACGAGATGTACTTCGACTTCCGCGAGGCCGTCTCGTCGCTCATGAAGCCCGAGGCGTCGCACCGCTACCTCGCGATGCGCCGCGGGTGGCTCGAGAAGGAGCTGACGCTCTCGCTCGGCGACGCGCCGAAGCACCCGGGGCTCGAGGAGCGGCTCCTCGCCGAGTTCGAGCGGGCCGCGGGGGCGGGCGCGGCGACGCCGGCGCAGCCGTTCCTCAAGAAGGCGGCGCGGATGTCCCTCAGGGCGCACGTCCTTCTCTCGATCGAGGCCGAGGTCCACAAGGCGCTGAAGGACGTGGCCGACGAGGCGGCGATCCACGTCTTCGCCGAGAACGTGCGGAAGGTCCTCCTCGCGGCGCCGTTCGGGCCGAAGGCCGTCCTCGGCGTCGACCCGGGGCTCCGGACGGGCTGCAAGCTCGCCGTCGTCGACGCCTCGGGGAAGTACGTCGCCTCGACGGTGATCTACCTGCGCGGCGAGTCGGGGATGGAGCAGGCGCGGCGGGCGATCGTGGAGTGCGTGAAGACGCAGGCGATCCGCTGCGTCGCCGTCGGCAACGGCACGGCCGGGCGCGAGACGGAGGCGGCGATCCGCGAGATGCTGAAGGAGGCGGGCCTCGACGTCCCCGTCGTCCTCGTGAACGAGTCGGGGGCGTCGGTCTACAGCGCGAGCGAGACGGCCCGCGATGAGTTCCCCGACCTCGACCTGACGATCCGCGGCGCGATCTCGATCGCGCGGCGCCTGCAGGACCCGCTCGCCGAGCTCGTCAAGGTCGACCCGAAGTCGATCGGCGTCGGGCAGTACCAGCACGACGTATCGCCCCACGCGCTGAAGAAGCGACTCGACCAGGTCGTCGACTCGGCGGTGAACCAGGTCGGCGTGAACCTGAACACCGCCTCGCCGCACCTCCTCGCCCACGTCTCGGGGATCGGCCCGGCGCTCGGCAAGGCGATCGTCGCGCGGCGCGAGACGAAGGGGCTCTTCGCCTCGCGCCAGGAGCTGCTCGAGGTGCCGCGCTTCTCGAAGAAGACGTTCGAGCAGGCGGCCGGGTTCCTCCGGATCCCGGGCTCGGCGAACCCGCTCGACAACACCGCCGTCCACCCGGAGCGCTACGAGGCGCTCGGAGCCTTCGCGAAGGGCGTGGGGAAGGAGCTCGTCGACCTCCTCGGGCCGGGCGTCGAGATCGTGAAGCGCTCGAAGGAGCTGAAGGAGTCGCTCGGCGCCTTCACCTTCGAGGACGTCGTGAAGGAGCTCGAGAAGCCGGGCCGCGACCCGCGCGAGAGCTTCGTGCCGTTCTCGTTCCGCGAGGGGGTGCACGAGGTCTCGGACCTCGTCGCCGGGATGGTCTGCCCGGGCATCGTCACGAACGTCACGAATTTCGGAGCCTTCGTCGACGTCGGCGTCCACCAGGACGGCCTCGTCCACGTCTCGCAGCTCTCCTCGGCCCGCTTCGTGAAGGACCCTCGCGAGGTCGTCAACCCGGGCGACCGGGTGCAGGTGAAGGTCCTCTCCGTCGACCTTCCGAGGAAGAGGATCTCCCTCACGATGAAGCTCGGCGAGCCGGCGGCGTCGGGCGCGGACGCCCCGCGCGGCGCGGCTCCCGGAGGCCGCGGCGAGGCGCCGCGGGGCGACGCCGGGGGGCGGGGACCCGACCGGCCCGGACCGAAGGGCGGTGGAGGCGGGAGGCCTCCCGCCCGACCCGAGCCGCCGAAGCCGGAGGTCGACCGCCGCTGGGCGGCGCTGACGAGCCTGAAGAAGTGAGGTCGGGGGCCGCGGGGCCGCCCGGGCCCCGCGGCCCCGTCGCGTCAGCGCGGCGAGGCCTCGGCGAGCGCGCTCCGGACGAGGTCGCGCACGGCGAGGCCGGTGTCGCGAGGGACGAGGTCCCGGAGGACGGAGCGGTACGGCTCGACGTGGCGAGCCATGAAGTCGGTCATCGCGACGTCGTAGGCGGCGTCGGGATCGACCGGCGCGCCGGCATCCGGGGCGCCGTCCGGCCCGGCGAGGACGACGCCCACCGGCCGCCCGCCCTCTACGCGGTAGCTCAGGCCGGAGCTGAGGGCCGTCAGGTCGGAGCCGGCGAGAGCGACGCTCCCCTCGAGGAGGGCGAGGAGCCGGGTCCCGCTCACGCGGTAGACGAGGAGACCGTTCGGATACGGGAGCGCGGCGCGCAGCTGCTCCTCGACGATCGTGCCCGCAGGAAGCGGCTCGCGGAGGCTGCTCGCGTTCGCGAAGGCGACCCGGGCTCCCGTCGCCCTGCGCATGACTCCGGTGACGAATCGGCCGAGCGGGGAATCGCCCGAGAAGCCCCCCTCCGTCCCGAGCGGCGCGGGGAGCGTCGCGACGGGGAGGAAGAGGTGCCGGTACGCGGGGTCGGCCTCGAGCTCCGCCTGCATCCGCGCGACGCGCCGCGCCACGGCGGCGTCCTCCGGCAGGCCCGCCATCGGGACGACCTCCCCGCGGACCGCGACGAGCCGCCCGCCCCGGAAGACGAGCTCGACGAGGCCGACGCTCGCGAGGTACGCGCCGGCGGAGATCGTCGCGGCGCCCGTGCCCGGTATCCGCTCGAGCGGGGCGAGTCGGTGGCCGTGAGTCCCGAAGACGAGGTCGATCCCGGGGACGCGCGAGACGAGATCGACGTCGGCGGGATGGTCCTCGTGGCCGATGAGGACGACGGCGGCGACCTTCTCCTCCTCCCGCAGCTTCCGGACGGCCTCGCGAGCGGCCGCGACGCGGTCCGCGATCCGGGCGCCGGGGAACGGGAGCGTCGCCTCCTTCAGGAGCCCTTCGAAGTCGGGCCCGGCGACGGCGAAGACGCCCACCTTCACGCCGGAGCGCTCGAAGACGGCGTACGGCGCGAGGAGCGGCCGGCCCTTCTCGTCGACGACGTTCGCGCTCAGGATCGGGAAGCGGACAGAAGCGCGGCAGCGGGCGAAGGCCTCGGCGCCGTAGTCGGCGTCGTGGTTCCCGAAGGCCATCGCGTGGACGATCCCGTCCCACCAGGGCCAGTCGGCGCAGCCCCAGCGCTCGGCCCAGGAGGGGGAGCCGCGGCTGAGCATGTCGCCGCCCGAGAGGACGATCGTCCCGTCCTTCGCGAGCGGGCCGAGGAACGCGATGGCGCGCGCGATCCCTCCCTCCGTGCCTCCCCCGGCGGCGAGTCGGGGAAGGGCGTGGGAGTGGTAGTCGGAGAAGTGCGCGAGGCGGACGACCGCCGTCGCCTCAGGCCGTGCGGTGGCGCACGCGACGGAGCCCGCGAGGAGGATCGCCGCGAGGAACGCGGGGAGGAGGGGGCGCCGCCGGAGCGCGGGTCGGGAAGAGGGCGGCCGGGCGGCGGGGGAGACGAGGCACGGTCGGAGCGTCGGCATCGGCGGGAGGATTCTCGCGCGGCCGGGAACGGCCCGTGTGCTAGAACCCGCGCCATGAAGACGCTGACGTTCGCGCTCCTCCTCCTGCCGCTCCTCGCGGCCTTCACGGTCTCGGCCCAGGGCCAGAACCCCCAAGTCGTCGTCAAGACGTCGATGGGGAGCTTCACGATCGAGCTCTACCCCGACAAGGCGCCGGCCACGGTGAAGAACTTCCTGATGTACGTCGACGAGGGCTTCTACGCCGGGACGATCTTCCACCGCGTCATCGACGGCTTCATGGTCCAGGGGGGAGGCCTCGACGGGACGATGACGAAGAAGAAGACGGCCGCGCCGGTCGCGAACGAGGCCGCGAACGGGCTGAAGAACACCGTCGGCACGGTTGCGATGGCGCGGACGAGCGAGCCGAACAGCGCGACGGCGCAATTCTTCGTCAACGTGAAGGACAACGGCTTCCTCGACTACCGCGACAGCTCCCCGGAGGGGATCGGCTACTGCGTCTTCGGGAAGGTCGTCCAGGGGATGGACGTCGTCGAGAGGATCAAGGTCGTCCCGACGGGCGTGAAGAACGGGATGAGCAACGTCCCGACGACGCCCGTCGTCATCGAGTCGATCACCCGCGCCAAGGCCGACGCGAAGTAGGCCCCCGGAGCCCGCCCGCTCCGTCGCCGGGGCGGGCGGGGCCGTCGCCGGGCGAGCGCTGCGCGTCACGGGGCGTCGCGAAACCGCGAGCGGAACGCCCTCCCGGCCGTCGCCGCGGGCCGCTGGACGCCCCTCCGCGGCTCCCGTAACGTCCTCCTGCCGGCCCCCGGCCAGGAGGATCCATGAACGGTCGTCCCGCCCGCGCGTCGCTCCTCGCCCTCCTCCTCACCGCCTCCGCCGCCTCCGCGGCGGTGGACCCCGCGAAGCTCGGGGGGCTGAAGGCCCGGAGCATCGGCCCCGCGGGAATGAGCGGCCGGATCGCCGCGGTCGACGCCTTCCGCGGCGACCCGCGGATCGTCTGGGTCGGCGCGGCCTCGGGGGGCGTCTGGAAGTCGACGAACGGCGGGTTGACGTTCGAGCCCGTCTTCGACGCGCAGCCGGTCCACTCCGTCGGCGCGCTCGCGATCGACCCGCGGACACCCGACGTCGTCTGGGTCGGGACGGGCGAGGGGAACCTCCGCAACAGCATCTCCCACGGCGACGGCGTCTACCTGACGCGCGACGGCGGGAAGACGTGGGCGAACGTCGGCCTTTCGAAGAGCGAGCGGATCCACCGGATCCTCCTCCACCCGCGCGACCCGAAGGTCGCCTGGGCCTGTGCGATCGGGCCGGCCTGGAGCGACGGCGAGGAGCGCGGCGTCTTCCGGACGACGGACGGCGGGAAGAGCTGGAAGAAGGCGCTCTACGTCGACGCGAAGACGGGCTGCGCCGACCTCGCGCTCGACCCGGGGAACCCCGACCACCTCCTCGCCGCGACGTGGGACTTCCGGCGGACGCCCCACGGGTTCCGCTCGGGAGGCCCCGGCTCGGGCCTCCACGCGACGTGGGACGGGGGCGACACCTGGACGAGGCTCGGCGAGAAGGAGGGGATGCCGAAGGGAAGCCTCGGGCGGATCGGTCTCGCCTTCTGCGAGGGGCACCCGGAGGTCGTCTACGCCGTCGTCGAGGCGGAGAAGAGCGCCCTCCTCCGGTCGGAGAACGGCGGCCGGAGCTTCGAGACGGTGAACGACTCCCCGTCGGTCAACCCGCGGCCCTTCTACTACGCCGACATTCGCGTCGACCCGGAGCAGCCGAACCGCGTCTACTCGCTCGCGACGCAGCTCCGCGTCTCGACGGACGGAGGGAAGACGTTCGAGAACCTTCGCGGCACGGGCCGCGGCACGGTCCACGTCGACCACCACGCGCTCTGGATCGACCCCGCCGAGCCCCGCCGGATGGTCCTCGGGAACGACGGCGGGCTGTACGAGAGCCGCGACCGCGGCGAGACGTTCCGCTTCGTCGGCACGCTCCCGCTCGCCCAGTACTACCACGTGGCGGTGGACGGCGAGACGCCCTACAACGTCTACGGCGGCCTCCAGGACAACAACTCGTGGCGAGGTCCGTCGTCGGTCTGGCAGCGGGGCGGCATCCGGATGCACCACTGGAAGGCGGTCGGCGGCGGCGACGGCTTCGAGACGCTCCCCGACCCGGAGGACCCGACGAAGGGGTGGTCGCTCTCGCAGGGCGGGAACCTGATGCGCTGGGACGTCGTCACGGGCGAGCGGCGGAACGTGAAGCCGCAGGCCCCGGCCGGGACGAAGCTCCGGTTCAACTGGAACGCGGCGCTCGCCGTCGACCCGTTCGAGCCGGGGACGATCTGGCTCGGGAGCCAGTTCGTCCACCGCTCGAAGGACCGGGGCGAGACGTGGGAGACGGTGAGCCCCGACCTGACGACGAACACCCCCGAGTGGCAGAGGCAGGAGAAGAGCGGCGGGATCACGCTCGACGTGACGGCGGCCGAGAACTACACGACGCTCGTGACGATCGCGCCGAGCCCCGCCGCGAAGGGGACGGTCTGGGTCGGCTCGGACGACGGACGGATCCACGTGACGCGCGACGGCGGGACGACCTGGACGTCCGTCGAGAAGGCCCTCCCGCCGGGAGCCCCGAAGAACGCGCACGTCGCCGCCATCGCGCCGTCGCGGCACGACGCGGCGACCGCCTTCGCCGTCCTCGACGCTCACCGCTGGGGCGACTTCGCCCCGTACGCCTACCGGACGGACGACTACGGGAAGACGTGGCGGGGGCTCGCGACGCCGAACGTGAAGGGGTACGCCCTCGCGATCGTCCAGGACCGGGTGAAGAAGGAGCTCCTCTTCCTCGGGACGGAGACCGGCCTCTACGCCTCGCTCGACGGCGGGAAGGGGTGGCTTCCCCTCTCGAAGACGATCCCGACGGCGTCCGTGATGGACCTCGCGATCGCCGAGAAGGAAGGGGACCTCGTCGTCGCGACGCACGGCCGCGCCGTGTGGGTCCTCGACGACCTGACGCCGCTCCGCGAGATGACGGAAGCGGCGCTCGGCAAACCGCTCCACCTCTTCACGCCGCCTCCCGCCCGGCAGTACTGGCAGGCGCCGCAGGACGGGACGGGGGGCGCGGGCGCCGCCGACTTCGCCGGGACGTCGCGGCCGTACGGGGCGCTCCTGACCTTCTCTCTGAACGCCCCCGGCCTCCCGGCGGCGGGCGAGGAGGAGCCGCCGGCCGCACGCCGCGGGCGGGGGGCACGCGACGGCGAGGAGGGTGCGGACCCGTCGCGCCCGCGCGTCTCGGTCAAGGTCGCCGACGCCTCCGGGAAGGTCGTCCGTCACTTCGACGCACCCGCCCGGAGCGGGTTGAACAGAGTCGCGTGGGACCTCTCGCGCGACGCCTTCCGGCGCTTCCCGCGCGCCGCCGACGCCGGCCCGCTCCCGGAGTGGGCGGCTTCGGGGCCCGAGGTGCCGCCCGGCGACTACACGGTGACGCTCTCCTTCAAGGACGCGACGGCGAGCGCGAAGCTGACGGTCGTCGCGGACCCGAGGTCGAAGAACACGCCCGCCGACTGGGCGAAGAGGTGGGACGCGATCGAGCGGGCCGGGGCGCTCCAGGAGAAGGCCGCGGAGGCGGCGATCCGGATCCGGCGGACGCGGGACGACGTGGCGGCCGTCGAGGAGCGGCTGAGGCGCCGGAGCGAGACCCTCCGCGACCCCGCGGAGCGGCGGAAGGCGAACGAGACGCCGCTCGCGAAGGAGGCCGCCACGCTGAAGAAGGCGCTCACGGAGATGGAGAGCCTCCTCTGGAGCCCGCCCGAGGAGGCAGGGATCGTCGGACCGGGCCGGGTCGCGAGCGACCTGCAGCAGGCGGCAGGGAGCCTCGCGTCGTCCTGGGCGCCGCCGAGCCCGACGCATCTCGAGAGGCTGAGGCAGGCCGAGGAGCGGCTCGGGACGTACCTCGCGGAGCTCGACGCCCTCTTCGCGAAGGAGGTCGCCCCGTTCCGGGAGAAGGCGGCGAGGGAGGGGGTCGGCCTCCTCGCGCCGTGATCGGCCGCCGCGCGCGGATCTAGAATGCCCGGTGGTCCTCCCCCGGGAGGGCCGGACGAGGGAAGGGTGACCCGCCGTGCGCGTCTCGCGACGCTTGCGCTCTTCGTCGGAGGCCCCGCCGTGACGGGCTTCCTCGGCGGGGCGTTCGGGGCGCCGGCCTCCGACAAGGGGGTCCGCCCGCCGGCCCTCGCGGGGACGTGGTACCCGTCCTCGCCCGCGATCCTCCTCGCCACGGCCCGGAACCAGATGCGGCAGGCGGCGGCCGCGCCGCGGCCGACCGGGAAGCCGGTCGCCCTCGTCGTCCCGCACGCGGGGTGGGCGTACTCGGGCGTCGTCGCCGGGGCGGCCTACCGGCTCCTCGCCCCCGGGGACTTCTCGCGGGTCGTCGTCCTCGCCCCGTCGCACCACGGGGCGTTCGCCGGCTACGCCCTCGACGAATCCTCGGCCTGGCGGACGCCGCTCGGCGAGGTGCCCGTCGACCGCGCGGCGGTCGCCTCGCTCTCGGCGCCGGGCCTCGCGCGGCCCGTGCCGGGGGTGACGGGCCCGGAGCACGCCGTCGAGATCGAGGTGCCATTTCTCCAGGCCGCGCTCGGGCGTTTCTCCCTCGTCCCGGTCCTCGTCGGCCGCGCGGACGCGGCGGAGCAGGCGGCCTTCGCCGAGCGCCTCGCGAAGCTCGACGACGGGAAGACGCTCTTCGTCTTCTCATCCGACTTCACCCACTACGGGCCGCGCTTCGACTACGAGCCGTTCGGGCCGACGGGCGCGGCGCGGGCGCGGATCCGCGCGCTCGACGGGGAGGCCCTCGCGCTCCTTTCGAGACTCGACGCGGACGCCTTCCGGGCTTTCGTCGCGCGGCACGACGCGACGATTTGCGGCCGGACGGGCCTGGCGACGATGCTCGAGCTCCTCGCGCGGATCGCGCCGAAGGCGACGCCGACGCTCCTCGCGCACTGGGCCTCCGGCGAGATGCCGGGCGTGAGGGACGACGCCTCGGTCGACTACGCGGCCCTCTGCTTCACGCGGGGAGGCGCGGCGGGGGGAGCGGCGCTCGTGACGCCGCCCGTGATGAGACCCGTCGAGGCCTCCGCGCCGCCGCTGACGGAACGGGTCGGGAAGGCGCTCGTGAGGGTCGCGCGCGGAGCGCTCGAGGCGGAGCTCGCAGGAGAGACGGCGCGGCTCGACGCGGCCCTCCGCGAGCTCGACGACGCCCCGGAGGCGTCGCGCCTGACGGCCGTCTTCGTGACGCTCAAGAACACCGACCCTCTCGAGATCGCCCGCGTCGGCGACCTTCGCGGCTGCATCGGGCAGGTCGCCCCGACCTACCCGCTCGACCTCGCCGTCGTGAAGTCGGCGCTCGACGCGGCGCTCGACGACCCGCGCTTCCCGGAGGTGGAGGCGCGCGAGCTGACGCGCCTCTCCGTCGAGGTGACCGTCCTCTCGCCGATCGTCCCGGTCGCCTCGTGGAAGGAGATCCGGATCGGGACGCACGGGGTCGTCCTCGAGAAGGGAGGGCGCCGTGCCCTCTTCCTCCCGCAGGTCGCCGTCGAGCAGCGCTGGACGCTCGAGGAGACGCTCGACCAGCTCGCCCGCAAGGCGGGGCTCGCGCCGGACGAGTGGCGGAGCGGCGCGAGCTTCTCGGTCTTCACCGGGCCGGTCTTCCACGAGGAGCGGCGCCGGTGACGGCCGCGGCCTGCTGAGGAGCGTCCCGTGAGGACGCGGCGCGAGCTCCTCTCCACGGCGCTCGGCGCGGCCTGCGCGGCGGCCGCGAGGCGTCTCGGCGGCGTCGCGCGGGCCGAGGACCCGGCCCCCTCGGCGGGGCTCCCGGCTCCGGACGCGCGGGGCGCGCCGCATCCCGCGCTCTGGTGGAAGCCGCTTCCCGGGTCGGCGGTGGCGTGCGGGCTCTGCTTCCGGGCCTGCCGGATCGCCGAAGGGGCGCGCGGCCGCTGCGGCGTGAGGGAGAACCGGGGCGGGCGGCTCCTGTCCCTCGTCCACTCCCGTCCCGTCGCCCTCGCCCTCGACCCGATCGAGAAGAAGCCGTTCTTCCACGTCCTCCCCGGGACCTCGGCCCTCTCGCTCGGGACCGCGGGGTGCAACCTCCACTGCCGCTGGTGCCAGAACTGGGAGATCTCGCAGGCGCGTCCCGAGGACCTCCCGGCCTCGACGCTCGCGCCGGAGGCCGTGGCGCGGCTCGCCGCGCGGCAGGGCGCGCCCGTCGTCGCCTGCACCTACTCCGAGCCGACGGTCTTCGCGGAGTACGTCCTCGACGTCGCCGTCGCCGCGGAGCGCGCGGGCCTGAAGACCGTCGTCGTCTCCAACGGGACGATCCGCGAGGAGCCGCTGCGGGACCTCTGCGCGCACCTCGCGGCCTACAAGGTCGACCTGAAGGCGTTCTCGGAGAGGACGTACCGCGAGCACTGCTCGGGCGAGCGGGAGCCGGTCCTCGCGACGCTCCGGCGCCTCGCGAAGGCGAAGGTCTGGACGGAGGTCGTCGTCCTCCTGATCCCCGGCCTGAACGACTCGGCGGCCGAGGTGCGCGCGCTCGCGCGGTTCGTGAGGGACGAGGTCGGCCGGGAGACGCCCGTCCACTTCACCCGCTTCCACCCGACCTACCGCCTCACGAACCTCCCGCCGACTCCCGTCGCGACGCTCGAGCGGGCGCGGGGCGTCGCGATCGCGGAGGGGCTCCCGTTCGCGTACGTCGGGAACGTGCCGGGGCACCCGGGCGAGTCGACCTACTGCCCGGGCTGCGGGACGACGCTCGTCCGCCGCGTCGGGATGGCGACGGTCGCGAACCGTCTCGCGAAGGGCGCCTGCCCCGACTGCGGCCGCGCGATCCCCGGCGTCTGGAGCTGACGGGACCCGTCGTCCCGGGCCGCCGGGAGCGGCCTTCCGTCAGCGCGTCCGCGCCCCGCCGGCCGCGGCGAGGAGGACGAGGGCCGCGGCGAGGAGGCCGGTCGCGCGCATTCCGAGCGCCGGGACGAGGACGACGCCGGCAAGGAGCGCGGCGGCGGCTCCGCCGAGGTGGTCCGCGGCTGCGAAGCGGCCGGCGGCCGTGCCCGCGTCGTCGCCCGCGGCGAGGAACGCCGCGGAGGAGACGGGGAAGAGCGCGCCGGTCGCGCCGCCCGCGAGGAGGAGGAGGGCCGCGTGCGCGCCGAACGAAGCGGCGGCCGGGGCCGCGGAGAAAGCCGCGAACGCTGGGAGGAGGAGGGCGAGGAGCGCGAGGAGGAGGCCTGCTCCGAGGAGCGTCGCGACGAGCACCCGCGCCTCGCGACCGGGGCGACGCCGAACGGCGCGTCTCGCGCCGGCCGCGCCCGCGGCGAGGCCGAGCATGAACGCGGCCGTGAGCGCCCCGAGCGCGCCGTAGAGCGCCCCCTCGCGCGCCTGGTAGGAGAGGAGGAGGAGGAACGAGAGCGCCATCCCGGCGGCGCCCGTCGCCGCGGCGCCGTGGAGAGCGGCGGCGCGGAGGGGGACGGCCCGGACGGCGGAGCGGAGCGCGAGGCCCGCCGAGGGGAGGAGGACGAGGAGGGCGAGGAGCGGCGCCGGCAGCCGCCCGAGGGCGCCGAGGCCGCGGCCTGCGAGGCTCGCCGTCTCGTCGTGCCGGCGGGCGAGGGCGTGGAGGAGCGAGACGGGGCGGTCGTCGCTCGAGGGAGCGGCGCGCCGGGCGGCGTCGTCGAGCGCGGCCTCGATCCGCGCGACGTTCGCGGGGGCGAGGAGGAGCGGGAAGAGTTCCGGCGCGAAGGCCTCGGCGACGATTCCGCGGCTTCGGAATCGCGCGGCGGCGACGGCCGGGTCGAGCGTCACGGCCGTGCGGTCGAAGCCGGCGACGAGGAGCGTGTCGGGGCCGGGCGTCGCGCGGACGACGGGGAGCGCGGAGCGGAGAGCGCCGAGGACCGAGCCCCCGAGCGCCGCGGTCTCGCCCGCGAGTGCCGCGGAGGAGGTCCGGAGCGAGACGACGAGGGCGCCTCGCGGAGAGAGGCGCGCGGCGGCCGCGCGGAAGCTCTCCTTCGTCAGCAGCCGAGCCCGGGCGAGCGTGACCGGGTCGGGGCCGAGGAGGAGGACGAGGTCCCAGGTCGCGCGCGAGCGGGCGAGGAAGCGGCGCGGGTCGTCCTCGACGAGCGCGACGCGCGGGTCGCGGAGGGCCGCGCGCTCCTCCCGCGGGAGGCGGTCGCGGAGGAAGGCGAGCGCGCGCGGGTCCGAGACGACGACGTCGACCCGCTCCGGGCCGTGGCGGAGGAGAAAGCGGAGGAGGCCCCGCTCGACCCCGCCGAGGAGGAGGACGCGTCGCGGCGACTCGGCGAGCGAGGCGGCGAGGTGGGCGAGCGTCTCGCCGGTCCACGGGTCGGGGAGGACGGCCGAGAAGGCGCCGCTCTCGAAGAGCGCCGCCGGCTCGCCGGCGGCGAGCGCGAGGTGGGCGTGCGGCGTGTCGCGGACGGCCGCGAGGGGCGCGGAGGGCGAGAGGGCCTCGAAGCGGCGGCGCTCCGTCGCCTCGTCGAGCGGCCCGGCGGCGAGCGAGACGAGGGCGAGGAGCGCGACGGCGGTTCGGGCGGCGCCGAGGCCGGGGACCGCGGCGAAGACGGCGAGGAGGGCGGCCGCGAGGCCGGCGAGGAGCGCGGCGGGGAAGGGGGAGAGGAGCGTCCCGAGGAGGAGGCTCGCGGAGGCGCCGGCGAGAAGGGAGCCGAGCGACTCGACGACGTAGAGGCGCGCGAGCGCCTCGCCGGGCGGCAGGAGCGTCGCCGCGTGCGCCGCGAGCGCCGAGAAGGAGGCGCCGACGAGCGCGCCGGCGGGGAGGAGCGAGGCGGAGGCGAGGAGGAGGACGAGGCCGAGGCCGGGAAGCTCGCCGGACGGCGGGGCGGCGGCGGCGCGGAGGAGGCGGAGGACGACGATCCCCATCCCGCCGGCCGCGGCGAGGAGGGCGAGGAGCGCACCGGGCGGGAGGGGACGCCGCGCCCGGCGCCGGGCCTCGGCGCCGAACGCGATGCCGAGGAGCCAGACGGCGAGGCCGGCGCCGATCGCGGCCTCGTCGCCGGCGGCGCAGACGAGGAGCTCGCGCAGGAGGAGGACCTGCGCCGCGGCGGCGGCGAAGCCGGCGGCGGCGAAGGCCGCGGGGAGGCGACGGGAGGGCTCGGGCACGCGGCTCTCGGCGCGGAGATTAGGCCGGAACGGGCCGCCGCGCCGGAGCGGCTCGCCGGGACGATGCGGTGCGGCGGAGCGTTCGCCGGCGTTCCCGCGAGGAGGCGGGCGGGAGGAGCCCGTCAGCGCTCCTTCGCGCCCCTCCGCTCCCACGCCTCGACGGCCCTCTCGAGCCAGACCGACTTCACCTGCTCGCGGGCGAGGGCCCGCTCGACGGGCGGGAGGCGGAGGATCGCGCCGAGGAGCCGCCCGAGGACGCGGTGGCTCGCGAGGGAGCGGTCGTCGAAGACGAGGTCGGCGAGCGTGCCGCGCTCGATCGCCATCCGCACGACGCGGGAGACGGTCGTCCGGGGCGGGAGGACGCGCCGCTCGCGCCGGACGAGCTTCAGCGCGCCCTTCGGGCAGGCCGGAACGCAGACGCCGCAGCCGAGGCACGCCTCGACGGCGACGGAGGCGCGGCGCCGGCCCGGGACGCGCGGGTCGCCGGCGGGGACGGTCTCCATCGCTTCGACGGGGCAGGCCTTCGCGCAGGCCCCGCAGCCGCTGCAGATCGCCGCGTCGACCTCGGGGAGGAAGCCGGTCGTGTGGACGGGGCGGTCCGCCCCGAAGCGCTTCTGCGCGAGGAGCGCCTCGCAGCAGCAGCCGCAGCAGTTGCAGACGAAGGCGACCCTTTCGCGGACGTTCTCGCCGAACTGGACGAGGCCGCGGCCGCGCGCCCTCGCGAGGACGTCGAGCGCCTCGGCGGCGTCGATCCGCCGGGCGAAGCCGTGCCGCGCGAGGGCGTCCGCCGTGCTCCCGAACGTGAGGCAGACGTCGAGCGGGGCGTCGCAGGCGCGGCCGACGTGCTGCATCTTGTGGCGGCAGTAGCAGACGCCGACGGCCGCGTGAGACGCCGTTCTCGCGACCTCGCTCGCCCGCTCCCAGTCCAGGACCTCGAGCGCCTCCTCCTCCGGGAGGACCTCCTCGTTCACGAAGACGCGACCGAGCTGCGTCTCGCCGCGGGCGAAGAGCGCCCTCGTGAACTCCTCCCCGACGTTCAGGTACTCGTGGAAGAGCTCCGCGAGCGCCTTCTGGTCGACGTCGCCTCTCACGCGCATCATCGAGAACTCGAAAAAGCCGGCCATCGGGGGCGGGAGGACCCAGCGCGTCGTCCCGTCGGGCCGGACGGCGTCGAGGAGGAGGGCGCGCGAAGCGAGGGTGTCGAGCGTCCGGCGTGCCTCGCCGGGCGACGTCTTCCAGACCCGGGCGGCCGTCTCGAGGGTGACCGGCCGGATCGGGAGAAGGGCGACGAGCCCCGCCTCGCGTTCGCTGAAGAGGAGGGCGAGGATCCGGTAGAGGAGGTCCGACGGGGGCGCCCCCTGGGGAAACCGGTTCAGTCGGTCGACGAGGTCGCGGTAGCCGCCGCGCGCGGTCGCGTGGCCCACGGGCTCATTCTCGCGCCGGAAAGAAAAAGAGCCGCCCTTCGGGGCGGCTGGGAGGAGAGGCTGGAGTGTGCGCCACCCTCCCTATTGCAGGCCCCGTGCCAGGTGGTTCCGGGCCATTTCGGCCGGTTTCTGGGTCGATTTCCCCTGCCGGAGGCCGCCCGGGGTGTGCCCGGACGGCGCCCCGTGACGCGGCTCACGCCTCGACGACGACGTCGTATCCCTCGTGGTGGAGGTGCTCGTCGACCTGGACGTGGATCGGCATCCCGATGTGCTCCGTCAGCTCGTCGATGAGGTGGCGCTCGTCGGAGGAGAGGGCGCGGGAGATCTCCGGGTGGACCCTCAGGAAGAGGGCGTGCCCCTCGCCCGAGGCGGCGCGCTTGAGGATCTCGCGCCGGATCTCGAGGAGGATCGTCGGGACGCTCTTGATCCGGCCCGACCCCGAGCAGTAGGGGCAGGGCATCGTGAGGGCGCGCTCGAGGCTCTGCCGCTGCCGCTTGCGGGTGATCTCGACGAGGCCGAACTCGGAGACGGGGAGCATCCGGTTCTTCGAGCGGTCCTTCTTCAGCTCCGCCTCGAGCGCCGTGACGAGCTCCTGCCGGTGCTCCTCCTCCTCCATGTCGATGAAGTCGACGACGAGGAGGCCCCCGAGGTCGCGGAGGCGGATCTGCCTCACGATCTCCTGGACGGCCTCCATGTTCGTCCGGAGGACCGTGTCCTCGAGCCGCTTCTTCCCGATGTACTTGCCCGTGTTCACGTCGATCGCGACGAGCGCCTCGGTCTGGTTGATGACGATGTAGCCGCCCGACTTCAGCCAGACCTTCGACTTCAGGGCGTTCTCGATCTCCGCGTCGACGCCGAGCTCCTCGAACAGGGGGCTCGACTTCCGGTAGAGCTTGACCTTCCCGACGAGGTTCGGCTGCACCTGGTCGAGGAACTCGACGATCCGCCGGTACTCCTCGTCGTCGTCGACCCAGAGGACGGAGAAGTCCTGCCCGAAGACGTCGCGGGCGGCGCGGAGGGTCAGGTCGAGGTCGCGGTGGAGGAGCGCCGGGGCGCCCGAGCGCTCGGCGCGCTTGCGGATCTGCTCCCAGAGCCTCGCGAGGTAGCGCTTGTCGGACGAGAACTCCTCCGCGGCCCGTCCCTCGCCCGCCGTCCTCACGATGAACCCGCCCGGACCCTTCCGGATCGAGGTGAGTATGTCGCGGAGGCGGACCCGCTCCTCCTCGTTCTCGATCCGGCGCGAGACCCCGACGTGGTCGATCGTCGGCATGTAGACGAGCGTCCGGCCGGGGAGCGTGACGTGCGTCGTGATCCGTACGCCCTTGTGGGCGATCTGGTCCTTCGTCACCTGGACGACGAGCTCCTGGCCCTCGCGGAGGAGCTCGTCGATCGAGGGGAGCGGCGCGCGGGCCGGAGGCTCGGCCTCGACCGTCGCGGACGGCGCCTCGCCGCCCTCCTCCGCCTCGGCCTCGGCGGCGCCGTTCTCCTCCATCCCGCCGAAGCGGTCGAAGTCCTCGACCTCCTCGCCGACGTCCGCGACGTAGAGGAAGGCGTCCTTCTCGAGGCCGATGTCGACGAACGCCGACTGCATCCCCGGCAGGACGCGCGTGACGCGCCCCTTGTAGATGTTGCCGACGACGCCGCGCTGCCTCCGGCGCTCGATCTGCACCTCGGCGACGCGCCCGTCCTCGAGGACGGCGACCCGCGTCTCGCGGTCGTTGGCGGAGATCAGGAGCTCTTTCTGCATGGCGGCCTCTTCCGGTCAGACGTTCACGAAGCGGCGCTGGGCGACGGAGAGGACGAGCCCCGTCATCGCCCAGGTCGCGATGATGGACGACCCGCCGTAGGAGACGAAGGGGAGTGTGATCCCCGTCGTCGGCAGGACGCCGACGTTCATGGCGATGTTCGCCGCGGCCTGCGCGACGACGTCGAGGACGACGAGGAGGACGAGCATCGAGCCGCCCCGGTCGCGGGCGTCCCGCGCGATCGAGAGGCCCCGGGCGAGGAGGAGGCCGTAGAGCCCGACGACGACCGCGACGCCGGCGAAACCCCGCTCCTCGGCGAGAGCGGCGAAGATGAAGTCGGAGTGGCGGACGGGGAGGAACCCGAGCCGGCTCTGCGTCCCCTCCTTCCACCCCTTCCCGAGGATCCCGCCGGAGCCGATCGCGATCCGCGCCTGGCGGACCTGGTAGCCGGCGCCTCGGGCGGCGAGGTCGGGGTCGAGGAACGTTCGGATCCGGTCCTTCTGGTAGTCCTTCAGGACGAACCAGGAGGCGCCCGCCGCGAGCGCCCCCGCCAGGACGAGCGCGGCCCAGAACCTCCCCGGGAGCCCGCCGAGGTAGAGGGCGGCGAGGAGGAACGGGGCGTAGGTGAGGGCGACCCCGAGGTCGGGCTGGAGGAGGATGAGCCCCGTCGGCAGGAGGACGGCCCCGACGAGCGTCGCGGAGGTCTTCGCGGAGATCCGGGGGCGGTCGTCGTTCTCGAGGATCCAGGCGAGGAGGAGGACGGTCGAGATCCGCGCGAGCTCGGACGGCTGGAGCTGGAAGCCGCCGAAGAGGCGGATCCACGATTTCGCCCCGGCGATCGTCGGGCCGAAGAGCGGGAGCCAGACGAGCGGGAGCAGCGAAAGGGCGAAGAGGCCGGGCGAGGCGCGGAGGAGGAGTCGGTAGTCGAACGCGGCGAAGAACGCGGCGCCGGCCATGCCGGCGAGGACGAAGAGCGCCTGCCGCGCGCCGAGCCCTCCCCGGGGCGTGCCGGAGGTCGTCGAGACGACCATCGCGATCCCGATCGCGGAGAGGGCGAGGGCGGCGAGGAGGAGCGGGAGGTCGACGCGCCGCGGGAGGGCCTCGGACAGGCGCGACACCTCAGGTCCCCCGCTTCGCCGGCAGGGCGCCGGCCCCGCCCTGCGCGGTCGTCGTCCCGCCCGGGGGCGTCGCCTCGGGGAGCGGCGCGGGCGGCGCCTCCGGGATCGGAACGCTTCCGGGGCGCAGGTACGCCTCGACGAGACGCATCGCGAGCGGCGCGGCCGCCGAGGAGCCGTGCATGCCGTTCTCGACGAAGACGACGACGACGATCTTCGCGTCGTCGCGGGGAGCGAACGCGGCGAACCAGGCGTGGTCGCGGAGCTTCTCGGGAAGGAGGTGCGTCATCCGCGCCTGCTTCTGGGCGACGACCTGGACGGTCCCCGTCTTCCCGCAGACGTCGAGCCCCTCGACGCGGTAGCGGAAGGCCGTCCCGCCGGGGCGGTTCACGACGCGCCAGAGCCCCTCGACGATCGTCTCCCGCGCGCCGGCGGGCCAGGGGACGCGCTCCGTCACGGGGGGCCGGTAGGCGACGCGCGCGCCGCTCCGCACGTGCTCGCCGATCCGGAAGAGGTGGGGGACCGGGAGCGCGCCGTCGGGGTTCGCGAGGGCCGCGAAGGCCCGCGCCGTCTGGATCGCCGAGACGAGGAGCGGTCCCTGGCCGATCGCGACGGAGATCGTCTCCCCGGGGTACCACGGGTGCTTTCGCGCCGAGAGGCTCCAGGCGGAGGAGGGGACGTTCCCCGTCTTCTCGGGCGAGAGGTCGACGCCCGTCTTCCGGCCGAAGCCGAACGTGCGGGCCGCCTCGGCGAGCACGTCGACGCCGAGCCTCCGCCCCGCCGTGTAGAACCAGACGTCGCAGGAGACCTGGAGCGCCGTCGGGAGGTCGACCGTCCCGTGGACGCCGTGGCAGCGGAAGCGTCGGCCGTAGAAGGTCGCCGAGCCGGGACAGTGGACCGTCTCCGAGGCGGGAATGCCGTTCGTGAGCGCGGCGTAGGCGACGAAGGCCTTCCAGACGGAGCCGGGCGAGTAGACGTTCTGGATCGCCCGGTTCTGGAGCGGCCGGTCGACGTTCGTCACGATCGCGTCCCACTCCGCGCGGGAGACGCGGCGCGTGAAGACGTTCGGGTCGAAGGCGGGGGCCGAGACGAGCGCGAGGATCTCCCCGGTCCGCGGGTCGAGCGCGACGGCCGAGCCGACCTTGTCCTTCATGTAGTCGTCCGCGATCCGCTGGAGGTCGAGGTCGACGTTCAGGACGAGGGTGTTCCCCGGGAGCGGGTCGACGCGGTCGAGCTCGGCGACCTCGCGGCCGAAGGAGTCGATGACGAAGGTGCGCAGGCCCGTCGTCCCGGCGAGGAGGTCCTGGTAGGCCGCCTCGACCCCCTTCTGTCCGATCGCCTCGCCCGACCTCACGCGCCCGGCGCGCGCGGCGAGCTGCTCGGGGCTCGCCTCGCCGAGGTGCCCGAGGAGGTGCGCGGTGACGGTCCCCTGCGTGTAGACGCGCCGCTCCGTCGTCTGGACGACGAGCTCGGGGTGCTCGAGCGCGTGCGCCTCGACCGCCCCGACCTCGGCGACCGTCAGGTCGTCGTCGAGGACGACGGGGACGAAGCCGTAGCCCGTGCGGGCGCGCTCGACGCGGCGGCGCAGCTCCTCGAGCGGCCGGCCGAGGAGCGTCGAGACGAAGCGGAGGGAGGCCTCGACGTCCTTCGACTCGCGCCGGTAGAGGAGGAGCGTGAAGGAGGGCTCGTTCTCGGCGAGGAGCTTCCCGTTCCGGTCGAGGATGAACCCGCGCGAGGCGCTGATCGGGACGGAACGCTGCCGGTTGTCCTCGGCCTGACGGGCGTAGTCGTCGCCGCGGAGGACCTGGTGGACCCAGTAGATGCCGAGGAGGAGCGCGAGGAGCGAGAACGCGACGACGGCGAGCCGGTCGATCCGGCGGAGGAGGGGTCGGCGGTCCTCTCGGGCGCTCGCGGGCATCGACGGCTCCGACTATGCCAGCTTCCGCCGGCGCCTCGCCGCGCGCGCTTCCTTCCACGGGTAGCGGAGGAGCGCCTGGAGGAGCCCGGCGAGGAGTCCGGTGCCGCCCGCGCGGAGAGCGAGCGCGAGGGGGTCGGGGAGGAGGGGCTCTCCCCGGAGGATCCAGAGGAGGCCCGCGAGGACGAGGCCGTCGAGCGCGACGGCGCCCCAGACGAGGAGGCCGAGCATGACCGGCTTCTCGACGAGGGCGCGCGCGCCGACGGCCGCCATCAGGTAGGAGAGGAGGACCTTCGAGAAGGCGTTCAGGCCCCAGAGCCGTCCCGGCGCGGTCAGCGCGTCCTGGGCGAGGCCGGCGAGGAGGCCGGTCAGCATCGCCGCGACGGAGGCGCCCCGGCGCGCGACCGCGCCGACCGGCAGGAAGAAGAGGTCGGGCGGGTGCGGGAGCCGGACGGCGCCGAGGAGGAGCGTGGCGCCCGCGGCGAGGAGGACCCCGAGGACGGTGCTCACGGGGCGGGGCGCGCCGGCGGAGGGGGCCCCGGCGCGGGCGCGGGCGCGTCGGAGCGGACGGGCGGGAAGACGAAGACGAGCGGCTCGCGGGAGGCGTCCGCGGCGAGCGCGACGGGGAGCTCGAGGAAGAGGGAGGCGCCGGGGCGCCTCACGGCGGCGATCCGCCCGACGAGGAGGCCGCGCGGGTAGACGCCGTCGGTGCCTGAGGTGACGACCTCCTCCTCGACGGCGACGTCCGCGATCGCCGGTACGTACTCGAGCGTCGCCCCGGAGGAGCCGTCCCCGCGCGCGACGGCGGCGCGGCCGGTCCGCGGGAGGACGATGCCCGTCGCGGCCGTCCGGTCCGTGAGGAGCTGGACGCGGGACGTCCGCTTGCCCGACGCGACGACGCGGCCGAGGAGGCCGGTCTCCCCGACGACGGCCCCGCCGGGAAGGACCCCGTCCGCGCGGCCTCGGTCGAGGAGCGCCGACTGGAAGGGTCCTGCCGTCTCGATGGCGACGATCCGCGCGGGAGAGGTCCCCTGCGGGGGCGCCGGGTGGGCGCCGAGGAGCTTCACGAGGCGGTCGCGCTCGAGCCCCGCCTCGCGGAGGGCGTGGAGGCGGATCTCGAGGCTCGTGACCCGGGCCTTCAGCGCGACGTTCTCGGCCTTGAGCCGCGAGAGGGTCGCGAAGCGCTCGCCGACCGACGCGGCGCCGGAGCGGAGGCCCGTCGCGGTGCGGACGAAGACCGCGGAGGCGTCGAGGGCCCACTCCTCGGCGAGCGTCCCGCCTCCCGGCCTCCGCGCCTGGAGCGAGAGGAGGACGACGCAGCCGCCGAGGAGCGTCGCGAGGACGAGCGCCGGCCGTGCGGGGGAGAGCGGCGCGGCCACGCCGGCCTCAGTCGACGGAGATCTTCCGGAGGAGGTCGACGTCCGCGAGCATCGCCCCGGTGCCGAGCGCGACGGAGTCGAGCGGGAGCTCGGCGATCGTGATCGGGAGGCCCGTCTCCTCGCGGAGCCGGCGGTCGAGGTTCTTCAGGAGCGAGCCGCCTCCCGTCAGGACGATTCCCTTGTCCATGATGTCGGCGGAGAGCTCCGGCGGCGTCTTCTCGAGCGCGACGCGGACGGCGTCGACGATGATTCCGACCGTCTCCGAGAGCGCCTCGCGGACCTCGGCGTCCGTGAGCGTCAGGGTCTTCGGGATCCCCTCGACGAGGTCGCGACCCTTGATCTCCATCGTGAGCGGCTCGTCGAGGGGGAAGGCGGAGCCGATCTCGATCTTGACCTGCTCGGCGGTCCGCTCGCCGACGAGGAGGTTGTACTTCCTCTTGATGTACTGGATGACGGCCTCGTCCATCTCGTTCGAGGCGACGCGGACGGACTTGGAGTAGACGATGCCCGCGAGGGAGATGACGGCGACGTCCGTCGTCCCGCCCCCGATGTCGACGATCATGTTCCCCGTCGGCTCCGTGATCGGGAGGCCGGACCCGATCGCGGCGGCCATCGCCTGCTCGATGATGAAGACCTCGCTCGCGCCCGCCTGGAGGGCGGAGTCCTTCACGGCGCGCTTCTCGACCTGCGTGATGTCCGACGGGACCGAGATGACGATGCGCGGACGCACGAACGGCGAGCGGCCGTTCGCCTTCTTGATGAAGTAGTCGAGCATCTTCTCGGTGATCTCGAAGTCCGCGATGACGCCGTCCTTCATCGGGCGGATCGCGACGATGTTGCCGGGGGTCCGGCCGAGCATCTCCTTCGCCGCGCCGCCGACCGCCTCGACCCTGTTCGTGACGCGGTTCACGGCGACGATGGAGGGCTCGCGGACGACGATGCCGCGCCCCTCGGCGAAGACGAGGGTGTTCGCCGTCCCGAGGTCGACGGCGAGATCGGAGGAGAACCAGGAGAACAGCGAGCGCAGACCCACGGGACGTTCCTTTCCGGGATGAGCGCGCGGGGCGCGCGGATTCGGCTAGTAGACCTCGATCATGACCGTCTCGCGGCGGACGGTCTCGTTACCGGCTCCGTCCACCGCGCGCACCGTGACGACGTTGACTCCCTCGCGCGGGAAGGAGATGACCTTCTTGAAGACGCCCGTGGCGTCGACGTCCGCGGCCTCGCCGTTCACGCTCACGGCCGAGCCCGGCTCGGAGCGGCCCGAGAGGATCACGATCGTGCCGTTGACCTGGGGACGGGCGAGGACGAGCTCGGGAGGGACGGTGTCGGGTCCGCCCGAGCGCTGCCCGCCGGCGAGGACCTTGAAGCGCCGCGTCGGGGACCACTCGGAGACGACGTTCCCCTTCCCGAGGGTCGCGACGCGCCAGTAGAACGCCCCCTCCTCCGTCGCCGTCACGACGGCCTCGGGCCTCGCGCGGTCGTCCGTGGAGAGGATCGAGTCGGGGACGAAGAGGCGGCTCCGCGCGATCTGGAGGCGGTATCGGGCCGCGTCCTTCACGGGGGACCACTTGAGCGTGACCGGCTCGCGGCGCGCGAGGTCGAAGACCGCCGTGTCGTCGGGGGCGAGGAGCCGCGGCGGGTCGGGCAGGACCGTCTTCGGGCCGAGCGCGCCTCCCATCCGGGCGACGACCCGCTCGCGGTCGCCGAGGGTCACGGAGCCGGCGCCGGTCGAGAGGGTGACGCGGCCGCGGTAGGCCGACACGCCCGTCGTCTTCGAGGGGTCGACGTCGACCCCGACGTTCGACCGCGCCGCGATGTCCGCGATCGCCGCGTCCGTCCGGACGATCGAGCGGGCTCCCTCGCCCGTGTCGACGTCGACGGTGCCGACGATGAACTTGATCTCGGACTGGCGCTGCGGCTGCCCCTCTCCGGCGTCCGCGAGCGTCTTGCCGCGGTGGACCTCGAAAAGCGTCTCCGGCTTGATCCGGTAGAACGTCCCGTCGACCGCCATGACCTCGGCGAGGCCGTTCGCGCCCGTCTTGAGGAAGTCGCCTTCGTAGAGCTTCATCCCGACGCGCGCGGGCTCCCACGTCGCACGGCTCGCGCGCTGGATGTCGACGCGGCCGCCGAGCTCCATGATCGCCGCGTCGTGCCGGAGCGCCCCCGCGCCCGCGACGACGCGGAGCGCGAGCTGGCGCGCCTCGAGCGCCTCCTTCAGCGCCTCGGGATAACGGGCCGCGGCGTACGAGGCCCGGGCGCCCGCGAGCTTCTCCGCGGCGGCCGCGAGCTCCTCGCGGGCGCGGGCCGCGGCGGGCGACACCCGCCCCTTCGCGAGGGACTCCTCCGCGGCCGAGATCTCGCGCCGGGCGCGCCCCGCGACGTCGGCGCCGCGGTGGAGCCACCAGTAGATCCCCGCCGAGACGAGGACCGCTGCCCCCAGGAGGAGCAGGATCCAGCGCCAGAGCGTTTCCTTGGAGACGTAGTACCAGTCGAGCTCGACCTCGAACCGGCGCCCGTCGTTCTTCCTCGCCATAACCTTCGCGTCTTCAGCCGCTTACCGGCGAAGCTCCATTTATACCACGGTCGGAGCATCGCCTTGTCGGCCCGTTCGCCCCGCGCTATCCTCCAGCGCTTGCGGCGCCGGGAGACCGGCGCCGCGTCGGAGAGGGAATGCTCAAGACGTTCAGGGAAAACTTCAAGCACCTCAAGTGGATCCTCTGGGCGGTCATCGCCGTCTTCGTCGTCTTCGTCTTCGTCGACTGGGGGATGGGGACGACGCGGGGAGGCGACGGTCCCGACTTCGCGGCCCGTATCGGGTCCTCGCGGATCACCGAGGCGGAGTTCCAGAAGGAATACGTCCGGACCGAGGAGCGCTACCGGCAGATGTACGGGCAGAGCTTCAGCCCGGAGCTTGCCCGCGCGATGAACCTGCCGACGCAGGTGCTGAGCTCCCTCATCGACCGCCGCCTCCTCCGGGTCGAGGCCGAGCGCCTCGGGCTCTCCGTGAGCGACGAGGAGGTGACGGCCCAGATCCTCCGGATGCGCGACGCGCAGGGGAACCTCCTCTTCGTCAAGGACGGCGTCTTCGTCGGCGAGGCGACGTACCGGCGGATGCTCGCCGGCGCGAACCTGAGCCCGGAGGCCTTCGAGGCCGAGACGCGCGAGCAGGTCCTCATGTCGAAGCTGAACCGCTTCGTCACGGAGTCCGCGTTCGTCGGTGAGGAGGAGGCGCGCGCCGACTTCGAGGGGCGGACGGTGAAGGCGAAGGTCGCCTACGCGCTCGTCCCCGCCCCGGCCGTCGCGCCCGAGGCGATCCCCGACGCCGAGGCCGAGGCGCGGTTCAAGAAGGACCCGTCCGCCTGGCCGCTCCCCGAGCGCCGAAAGGGGAAGTACCTCCTCGTCGAGACGGCGCAGCTCCGCGCGGAGGCCGCGAAGAAGGTCACCGAGAAGGACGTCGCGGCGGAGTACCAGAAGAACCTCGACACGTACCGGAAGGGCGAGGAGGTCACGGTCCGCCACGTCCTCTACAAGTCCGACGGCACCCCCGCCGCGGAAGCGGCGGCCCGCGCGAAGGCCGAGGGCGCCCTGAAGCGTCTCCGGGCGGGCGCGGACTTCGCCGCGCTCGCGAAGGCCGAGTCCGAGGACCCGGGCTCGAAGGACTCCGGCGGAGACCTCGGCCCGGTCTCGCGCGGCCGGATGGTCAAGGAGTTCGAGGACGCGGCCTTCGGCGCCGCCCTGAACGACGTCGTCGGCCCCGTGAAGACGCCGTTCGGATTCCACGTCCTTCAGGTGACGGCGAGAAGCGCCGAGCGCGTCCAGCCCCTCTTCGAGGTCGCCGCGACGATCCGGGCGCGACTCGAGGAGGAGCGGGCCGGCGACGAGTCCCGCCGCATCGCCCGCGACCTGGCGGACCGCGTCGCGCAGCTCGGGAAGCGCCCCTCCGACGAGGAACTCCGGAAGCTCACCCGCCCCGGCGTGACGTTCAACGAGACGGAGCTCGTGGCCCGTGCGGACGCTCCGGCCGGCATCGGGCAGAACCCGAGCTTCATGCAGCTCCTCTTCGAGCTCCCCGTGGGAGAGGTCTCCGAGCCGGTCGCCACGGCGCGCGGGGAAGCGATCCTCAAGCCCGTCGAGCTGAAGCCGGCGGGGCCGGCGACCTTCGCCGAGGTGAAGGAGCGCGTGAAGGCCGAGCTCGCGAGGGCGCGCCAGCAGGAGACCGCGATGGCGGCCGCGAAGGCGGCCATGGCGCCGGGCGCCTCCGTCGAGGACGTCGCGAAGGCGGCGGGGGTCAAGGTCGAGACGCCGGAGTCGTTCCCGCGGTCGGGCCCCGTGCCGGGCCTCGGGTCGGCGAAGGCGCTCCTCGACGCGGCCTTCACGGCGGCCGTGGGCGAGACGAGGGGCCCGGTCTGGGTCCCCGAACGGGGCGCCGCGGTCCTCCGCGTCCTCGAGGTGACGCCGTTCGACCCGGCCGCGTTCGCGGCCCAGAAGGCCGAGACGGTCGACCGGCTTCGCCAGCAGAAGGCCGGGCGGCTTTTCCAGTCGCTCGTCCAGCGCCTCCGCGCGGAGGCGCGGATCGAGATCAACCGGGAGCTGATGGCCCGCTATTCCGGGCAGGCCTGACCGGGACGTGATCGGGCGCCTCTCGGGAATCGTCCTGGAGAAGCGGCCCGACCGGGCCCTCGTCGACGCCTCGGGCGTCGGCTACGAGCTCCACGTCCCGCTCGGGACGTACGCGTCTCTCCCCGGCATCGGGGAGAGCGCGATCCTCCACGTCCACACGCACGTGAGGGAGGACGCGATCCTTCTCTTCGGCTTCGCGACGCCCGAGGAGAAGACGCTGTTCGAGCGGCTCATCACCGTCTCCGGAGTCGGTCCGAAGGTCGCCCTCGCGATCCTCTCGGGCCTGCCGCTCGCCGAGCTCGTCGGGGCGATCGCGGCGCAGGACGTCCGGCGCCTCTCCACGATCCCGGGCGTCGGGAGGAAGCTCGCGGAGCGTCTCGGCGTCGAGCTGAAGGAGAAGGTCGCCGGGATCGTGAGGGGCGGCGCCGCCGACCCGGGAGACCCCGCGGCGCCGGCAGGCGGCCTCTTCGAGGACGCCGTCGGGGCCCTCCTGAACCTCGGCTACCGGAGGCCTCAGGCCGAGGCGGCCGTGAAGGCCGCGGCCGAGACGTCCGGAGACGACCTCTCGGCGCTCCTGCCGGCGGCGCTGCGGCTCCTCTCGCGCTGAGGCCGGGGGAAGGACGATGGACGATCGCCTCCTCGTGGGGACCCCGGCGCCGGACGAGCGCGACCGCGAGGCGACGCTGCGGCCCCGCGTCCTCGGCGAGTTCATCGGGCAGGCGAAGCTGAAGGAGACGCTCGGCGTCTTCCTGACCGCCGCGAAGAGGCGGAGCGAACCGCTCGACCATGTGCTCCTCTTCGGCCCGCCGGGCCTCGGGAAGACGACGCTCGCCCACATCATCGCGAGGGAGATGGGCGCGCAGATCCGCGTCACGGCCGGCCCCGTCCTCGAGAAGGCGGGCGACCTCGCGGCGATCCTGACGAACCTCGCGGCGGGGGACGTCCTCTTCATCGACGAGATCCACCGCGTCCCGCCAGCCGTCGAGGAGATCCTCTACCCGGCGCTCGAGGACGGGAAGCTCGACCTCGTCATCGGGACGGGACCGGCCGCGCGGACCGTGGAGCTGCGCCTCCAGCCCTTCACGCTCGTCGGCGCGACGACGCGCGCGGGGCTCCTCTCGCAGCCGCTCACGGCGCGCTTCGGCATCACGCACCGCCTCGACTACTACGAGACGGAGGCCCTGAAGACGGTCGTCCTCCGGTCGGCGGAGATCCTCGGCTGCCCGATCGACGAGGACGGCGCGGGGGAGATCGCGCGCCGGAGCCGCGGGACGCCCCGCATCGCGAACCGTCTCCTCCGGCGCGTCCGCGACTTCGTCGAGGTCGCGGGCGAGAGCCGGATCTCGGCCGCGGGCGCGCGGTCCTCGCTCGACCGGCTCGAGGTCGACCACTTCGGCCTCGACGAGCTCGACCGTCGGATCCTCGGGACGATCGTCGAGCGCTTCGGCGGCGGCCCCGTGGGCCTCTCGGCCCTCGCCCACTCGCTCGGCGAGGACAAGGGGACGCTCGAGGACCTCTACGAGCCGTTCCTCCTCCAGTCGGGCTTCCTGACGCGGACGCCGAAGGGGCGCGTCGCGACGGCGCTCGCCTACCGCCACCTCGGCCTGCCCGCGAAGCCGGCCGCGGGGCCGCTCTTCGACGGGCCGGCGTGAGGCGCGGCCTCCTCGTCTACAACCCGGCCGCGGGCGGGCGCGACCGGACGGCGCAGATGGCCGCGATCGCGGACCGCGCCCGCGGGCGCGGCGTCGCGCTCGAGCTCCTCGCGACGGAGGGGCCGGGTCACGCGACGGAGATCGTGCGGGGTCGGCTCGCGGAGCGTCCCGACCTCTTCGCTCTCGCCGGGGGCGACGGGACGGTCGGCGAGGCGTCCGCGGCGCTCGCAGGGCACGACGTCCCGCTCGCGATCCTCCCCGCGGGGACGGCGAACGTCGTCGCGCGGGAGTACGGCCTCGGCACGACGCCCGAGGCCGCCGAGGCGCTCCTCGCGTCGACCGAGACCCGGACGCTCACGACGTGGCCCTCGGCGGGGCGCGTCTCCCTCATCGGGACGGGCGTCGGTTTCGACGCGCGCGTCATGTCGAACGTGAACCCGCTGCTCAAGCGGCTCTTCGGCCGCGCCGGGTACGCGTACGTCTCGACGCTCGAGTGGTACCGGTACGAGTTCCCGCCGATCGAGGTGACGGGGCTCGACGCGGAGGGGAGGCCGTTCGCGAGGCGCGCGACGTTCGTCCTCTCGGCGAACACGCGGAAGTACGCCGGCGACGCGATCCTCTCGCCCTTCGCCGACCCGGACGACGACCTCCTCGACCTCGTCCTCTTCACGTCGGAGGACCGCGGGGACCTCTTCCAGTTCTACCGCCTCCTCCCCGACGGCCGCGCGCGCCAGCTCGGGGTGCGGGGCGTCGAGCGGCTCGCCGTGCGGAGCTTCACGGCCCGCTCGCTCGCGGGCTACGAGCTCGAGGTCCAGGTGGACGGCGACGCCGCCGGGAAGACCCCCGTGACGGTCGGCCCCGCGGGGCCGAAGGTCCGGCTCCTCGTCCCGCCCCGCCGCTGAGCGTCGCGCCTCAGCTCTCGCCGAGCGAGAACGAGGCCTCGACGTCCTGCGACGCCAGGAAGAAGCAGGAGTGGGGGATGTCGGCGAGCCCCTCCTGGATCGCGACGAGGGTCCGGAGGCGCCCCGCGGGGCCCGGCCGGCCGAGCGCGGAGAAGAACTCGGGGGCGCTGCCGGAGAAGTGGATCTCGGCGAGGCCGTCGAACGGGGCCGCCGAGCCGCGCTGCCTCTGCCATTCGGCGTTCGCCTCGACGGCGAGCGCCGCGCTCACCTCGACCCGCACCGCGCCGAGCTCGGCGGCAAGGGCGACGACCTCCTCGCCGTACAGGGTCCAGGCGCGGCGGAACTCCACGACGGTCAGCTCGGGGCGGCGGCGGACGCACTGGACCCACTTGAGCACGATCGGCCTCCTCGAAGGGGAGCTGGAGCCGTCGGAATCATAGCCCTTGACGGTCCGGGGCGGCGGTCCCATATTTAGATAGTTTCCTAACTATCGAATCACACGGAGACGCCATGCCGATCCCGCGAACCGCTCTCCTCCCCGCCGCCGTGCTCGCTCTCGCCGGAGGGCTCGCGGCGACCGCCGAGCCGCCGAAGCCGCCGGCCGCCTCTCCGACGGCCCGGACGGAGGCCCTGGCGAGGGACGTCGCCTCCCGCCTCTCGAAGGGAGACACGGCGGCCGTCGCGGCCCGCTTCTCGCCGCAGATGGCGGCCGCGCTCCCGGCGGAGCGGTTTCGGGAGGTCTGGACCTCGCTCCCGGCGCAGCTCGGCGCGCTGAAGTCGCTCGGGGAGCCGGTGGCCCGGGTCGTCGGAGGCGTCGGGAACGCGTGGGTCCCGGCGACGTTCGAGAACGCGCTCGTCTCCCTCCACATGGTCTTCGACGCGGAAGGGCGGCTGATCGGCCTTCGGATCCTGCCCGGTCCGCCGCCCGCGGAATGGACCCCTGCGCCCTACGCGGACCCGGCGAAGGCGCGCGAGCGGGAGGTGACCGTCGGGAGCGGCGAGTGGGCGCTCCCCGGCACGCTCGCGCTTCCGGCTGAGGGGAGCGGCCCCTTTCCGGCGCTCGTCCTCGTCCACGGCTCGGGTCCGAACGACCGCGACGAGACGGTCGGCGGGTCGAGACCCTTCCGCGACCTCGCCGGGGGCCTCGCGGCCCGCGGGATCGCCGTCCTGAGGTACGAGAAGCGGACGAAGGTCCACGGGGCGAAGATGGCGGGGAAGCCCGTCACGCTCGAGGAAGAGGTCGTCGACGACGCCCTCTCCGCCGCGACGCTCCTCCGGGCGACGCCGGGCGTCGACCCGAAGCGGGTCGCCGTCCTCGGGCACAGCCTCGGCGGGACGCTCGCGCCCCGGATCGCCGCGCGGGACCGCGCGCTCGCGGGGATCGTCCTGATGGCGGGAGCCGCGCGGGCGCCGGAGGAGCTCGTCGAAGACCAGATGGACCACCTCGCATCGGTCGGCGCGGCTCCGAAGGACCTCGTCGCGGCGACGAAGGCCGACGTCGCGAGGCTCAAGGCGCTCTCGCCGGGCTCTCCGGAAGCGGCGAAGGCGACGCTCCTCGGCGTGCCGGCCTCCTACTGGCTCTCCTTCCGCGGGTACGACCCGGCCGCGGCGGCGAAAGGGCTCGGCATCCCGATCCTCGTTCTCCAGGGGGGGCGCGACTACCAGGTGACGACGAAGGACCTCGACCTCTGGAAGAAGGCGCTCGGAGACGTCCCGCGCGCGACGATCCGGCTCTTCCCGAACCTGAACCACCTCTTCGTGGCGGGCGAGGGGCCGTCGAGCCCGGTCGAGTACGAGAAGCCAGGGCACGTGGCGCCGGAGGTCATCGAGGCGATCGCGGCGTGGGCGCGGGCGCTCCCTCGGCGAAGCGTCCCGTGAGCGACCCGGGCCTCGTCTTCAAGGCGCTCTCGGACCCGACCCGGCGGCGGATCCTCGAGGACCTCCGCGAGGGGGACCTGAACGCCGGCGAGATCGCGGAGCGCTTCGACATGACGAAGCCGTCGATCTCGCACCACCTCTCGCTCCTCAAGCAGGCGGGTCTCGTCGAGGACACGCGGCGCGGCCGGAACGTCGTCTACTCGCTCGACACGGCGGTCCTCCAGGAGGCGCTCCGTTTCCTCCTCGGCATGACGGAACGAAGGAAGAAGAGCCATGGACGCTCCTGAGACCTCCTACCGCGTCGACCGGAAGCTCCTCCTCGGCGACCTCCCGCTCCTCGTCGTCCTCGCCCGGCTCGTCGGCTCATTCCTTCGGGGCAGGGCGAAGGAGGTCCTCCTCCTTGCGTCGCTCTCGGCGACGGTCCTCGTGCCGACCGCCGCCGCGTACCTCGCCGACCGCAGGATCGAGGGCTGACCGGCGGTCCGGGTCGGAGCCCGGACCCCGTCAGCTCCTCAGGTTCCGCATGACGAGGGCGAAGCAGACGGCGGCGAGGGCGAGGAGGCCGAGGCCTCCGGCCGTGGCGCCGAGGACGACCTTCCCGATCCCGAAGAGGGCCGCGTAGACGAGGACGACGGCGAGGCCCCAGTTCGCGAAGGAGAGCGCCCCGCCGGGGATCTCCTCGCGTCCGTAGCCCATCGCCGCGGAGACGCGTGCCCAGCCGGGCCCGCCGGGGCGGACCCGCTCGTAGAAGGAGCGGAGCTTCTCCTCCGGCTCGGGCTTCGTCAGGAACGTCACGGCGAGCCAGACGAGCGTCGAGAGGACGACCGTGACGAGCATCGTCCTGGCCTGCGCCTCGAAGTCGGCGCCGGGGCCGGGCGTCACGGCGCCGGGACGCGCGAACCAGGCCATCGCGCCGAGCGAGACGACCATCGAGGCGCCCATCGCGGAGATCTCGCTCCAGGCGTTGATCCGCCACCAGTACCAGCGGAGGATCAGGACGAGGCCCGTCCCGCTCCCGAGGGCGAGGAGGAACCGCCACGCCCCTTCGATCGTCCGGAGGTTGAGCGTGACGACGATCGAGGCGAGGAAGAGGAGGACGGTCGTGAGGCGCGCCGCGAGGACGTAGTGCTTCTCGGTCGCGTCCTTCTTCAGGAAGCGGCGGTAGACGTCGTTGACGAGGTAGCTCGCCCCCCAGTTCAGGTGCGTGCCGATCGTCGACATGTAGGCTGCGGCGAAACCGGCGAGGAGGAACCCCTTCCAGCCCGAGGGGAGGAGGTCGACCATCGCCTTCACGTAGGCCGCCTCGACGTCCTTCTTCCCGGCGATCTCGACGCCGCCCGGGTAGAGGAGGACGGTGCAGAGGCCGGTCACGATCCAGGGCCACGGGCGGAAGGCGTAGTGACCGACGTTGAAGAAGAGCGTCGCGAGGATCCCGTCCTTCTCGCTCCTCGCCGAGAAGATCCGCTGGGCGACGTAGCCGCCGCCTCCCGGCTCGGCGCCCGGGTACCAGGCGGCCCACCACTGGACCGCGAGGAACGTGAAGAGGGCGATCGCGGGCATCCAGGGCGAGCCCGCGGGCGGGACGACGGAGAGCGCCGCGTCGAGGGAGCCGAAGTGCCCCGCGAGCCCGTCCTTGAGCGCGGCCATGCCGCCGACCGCGCGGACGGCGTAGACGGCGAGGACGATGACGGCCGTCATCTTGATGACGAGCTGGATCAGGTCGGTCCAGAGGACGGCCCACATCCCGGCGGCGGCGGAGTAGGCGACGGTGATGACGAAGCAGATGCCGACGGCCCAGATCGGCGAGATCCCGAGCGCGATGCCGAGGATCTTCACCATGGCGAGCGTGACCCAGCCCATGATGATCAGGTTGATCGGGAGGGCGAGGTAGAGCGCCCGGAAGCCGCGCAGGAACGTCGCCGGCGCGCCGGAATAGCGGATCTCGGCGAACTCGACGTCCGTCATGACCTTCGCGCGCCGCCAGAGACGCGCGTAGAGGAAGACGGTCAGCGTCCCGCTCAGGACCATGTTCCACCAGAGCCAGTTCCCGGCGACGCCGTGCTTGGCGACGAGGCCCGTCACGACGAGCGGCGTGTCGGCGGCGAACGTCGTCGCGATCATCGCGGAGCCCGCGAGCCACCACGAAACCGCTCGGCCGGCGACGAAGTACTCCTCGAGCGATTCGCCGCCCTTCTTCGTGAACTTGAGGCCGATCCCGATCGACAGCGCGAAGTAGGCGAGGACGATTCCCCAGTCGAGAAGAGACAGGTTCATGGCGGTCGGGCATCTTAGCGGGATCCGGGCGTTTCCACTTGCCTCCCGTTCGCGGCGGCACGATCATCCCGGCGTGGAGGACGCGGCGTGTCGATGCGCGAGGCGACGGTCGAGACCCGGCTCTCGGCGATCCTCGCGCGCGGGAGGGTCGAGACCGGCTTCCGGGCGCTGAGCCCCGAGGACGCCGTCGAGCACCTCCTCCGCCCGGTCCTCGTCGCGGAAGGGTTCTCCGCGGAGGCCGCCGCGGGCGCGCTCGAGGGGATCCGGAACCGGGAAGGGGCCGGGTCGACCTCGTTCGGCGCCGTCGCCCTGCCGCATGCCCGCGTCCCCGGCCTCGGGCGGATCGTCGGCTCTCTCGGCGTGAACGGAGCGGGGGTCTACGACTCGGGTCCCGCCGGCATACGGGTCGTCCTCGCGTTCGCTTCGCCCGCCTCCGCGACCGTCGAGCACCTCCAGTTCCTCGCGCAGGTCGCCCGTCTCCTCCGCCAGGAGGAGGCCGTCGCCGACCTCCTGGAAGCGGACGACGAGGCGAAGCTCCTCGAGGCGATCCGCCGCCGCGAGCGCTGACGGTGAGGACCGGAGGCCCGGCGCGCGCCGTCCGGGTCGCGGGGTGGGCCGCGGCGCTCCTCGCGGCGGGCGTCGTCGTCGGCCTCGCGCTCGGCGCCCACCGGGGCCTCCTCCTCTCGGACGCGCTCCGGGGCCACTTCTGGCCCTGGGCGCCCGAGCTGGGGCGGCCGTCGCTCCCGCCGTCGGCGTCGGCCCTCACCGATCCGGTCTGGCAGTTCGTGCCGTGGGTCGAGCTGGCGAAACGGGAGCTCTCCGCCGGGCGCCTCCCGCTCTGGAACCCGCACCAGGAGGCGGGGCAGCCGCTCCTCGGGAACGGCCAGTCGGCGCTCGCCTCACCGCTCCTCTGGCCCGCCCTGGCGCTGCCGCTCTTCCCGGGCTGGAACCTCTCGCTCCTCCTTCGGATCCTCGTCTCGGCGGCCGGGGGATGGGCGATCGCGCGCGACGACGGCCGGTCGAGGGCCGCCGCGCTCTTGGCGGCGGCGGCCTGCGGGCTCTCGGGGCCTCTCGTCGCCTGGCTCGAGCACCCCCACGCGCTGACGGCGGCCGCGGTTCCGTGGCTCCTCCTCGCCGTCCGTCGTGCCTCGCGCGCCGCGACGGCGCGGCGCCTCGCGGCGGTCGCGGCGGCAACGACGCTCGTCCTCGCGGGCGGGCACCACGAGACCGCGCTGATGGCCGCCTCTCTCGCGGCGCTCGTCCTCGCCGCGGAGGCGCGTTCTCCGCGCGACGCGGCCCTGCCGGTCGTCGGCGCCCTCCTCGGGGCGGGCCTCTCGGCCTGGTTCCTCCTCCCGTTCCTCGAGTACCTCCCGCGGAGCGCAGCGTGGGCAGGCGCCGACCGGCACGTGGCGCCGCTCCCGCTGCGGGACCTCGTTCGCTTCCTCCTGGCGCGGGCCGAGGGATCGCACCCGATCGAGGGGGCGGCGTACCTGTCTCTCGCCCTCCTCCCGCTCGTCCCGATCGGCGTCCTCGCAGGGCGAAAGGAGCGGTGGACGCGCGCGCTCGGCCTGGCCGTGACGCTCCTACTCCTCGCCGCCTACGACAACCCGGTCGCCCGCCTCCTCGTCGAGGAGACGCCGATCCGCTGGAGCCGGACGATCCTCCTCCTTCCGATTCCCGCCGCGCTGCTCGCGGCGCGCGGCCTCGACGAGCTGCTGCGGCAGGCGCGCCGGCCGGCCCTCGGCTCGGCGCTCGCGTCCGCCGTTGCGGTGGGCTGCGGGGTCGAACTCCTCTCGGCCGCGACCTCCGTCCACGCGACGGCGCCCGCCGCGCGCCGTCTCCGAACGCCGCTCCTCGAACGCCTCGCCACCGACCGGGGCGTCTACCGGGTCCTGCCGCTCCACACGTTCCTCCCGGCGAACACGGCGACCTCGCTCGGGCTCGACGACCTGCGCGGCTACGACGCCCTCGCGATCGCGGCGTTCCGGGCGGAGCGGGAGAAGGTGGGCCGGTTCCGGGGCGTGCCGACGCACACGGACGTCGTTGCGCCGTGGGACCTTGCGCGCGGGGGGACGGAGCTCGACGCCTGGAACGTCAAGTACCTCCTCCTCCACCCGCAGTTCGCCTTCTCGGCGCCGACGCTGAACGAGAGGCTCGGGCTCGACCTCGTCGAGGTAGCGGCAGGCCCGGACGGCAGGCTCCTCGAGAACCGGAGGGTGCTGCCGCGGGCGCGCGTCGAGAGGGACGGACGACACGCCGGCGACGCGCGCGTCGTCGAGCGCTCGGCGACCCGGTGGCTGTTCGACGTGGACTCGCCCTCGGGCGGCACCCTCGTCGTCGCGAATGCGGGCTACCCGGGCTGGGAGGCGTGCGTGGACGGGAGGCGCGTCCCGATCCGCGGGGGCGACGGCCGGAGGCAGGAGGTCGCCCTCCCCGCCGGACGGGCGCGGGTCGAGCTCGCCTACCGCCCGCTCTCGTTCCGCATCGGCCTCGCCGTCTCGGCGGCGAGCGCGCTCCTCCTCGCCCTCCTCGTCCTGCGCCGCCCCGAAGGCGGGGGGGAAGGGGTCCCGTGACGGCGCCGCAGCCCGCTCCAGCCCGCGAAGCGGCGGAAGGCGAGTCCCGCCCGGCCCGGCCGCGCCGCGCCCTCGTCCTGGCCCTCGGCCTCGTGATCGCGCTTGGCATCCTCCTGCGCCTCTCCTCCTGGTTCGGCACGGAGCTCTGGCTCGACGAGTACCACTCGCTCCTCGTGGCGGAGGCTCCCGACCTCGACGGCGTCCTCGGCCTCGTCGCCGCCGACCCGCATCCGCCGCTCTACTGGGTCGTCCTCCACCTCGTCCTTCGGCTCCTCGGCAGCGATCCTCTCGTCGCGCGCGGGCTCTCCTTCATGCTCGGCGTCGCGACGCTGCTCCTGGCGACGTCTGTCGCGCTTCGGCGCTGGGGCGTGCCGGCGGCGATCGTCGCCTCCACCGTGCTCGGCGGGTCGGCCCTCGCGATCCGCTACTCGGCCGAGATCCGCCCCTACGCGTTCGTCGCCTTCGCGCTCCTCCTCGGCGTCCTCGCCTCCCAGGCCGCGGTCGACCGCCCCTCCATCCGCACCTACCTCGCCCAGGCGTTCGCCCTGGCGCTCGCCCTCGGCCTGAACTTCTTCGGTGTGACCCTTCTCGCCGTCGGGCCGGGGCTCGCGCTCGTGCGCCGGAAGGGGCGGCTCGTGCTCCATCAGGCCGCCCTTGCCGCCCTCGCGTTTCTCGCGGTCTCGCCGCCGCTCGTCCGCGTCGCCACCCGGCTGCCGGCGGAGGCGAACGAGTACGTGAAGGCCCACTGGGAGGGACGGACCGCGGCCGACGCGCTCGTGGCGGTCGGGCGCGACCTCCTTCCGTCCGCCCGCTGGCCCGCGGCGCACGGTCCCGGGGCCCGGCGGACGCCTATCGACCCGCTGCTCGAGGGCCTCGCCGTCGCCGGGGCGCTTCTGGCGGCCGCCGGGGCGTCCCGGACGGCCCGTGAGGAGCGCGGGGCGTCCGAGCGCCGCGGCGACGGACTCGCGTGGGCCTGCGCGCTCCTCCTCGGTGCGGCGGCGGCGCTCGCGTTCTTCTCCTTCGCGGTAGGGAGGCCCGTCGTCACGCCCGGCCGCTTCGCGGCGTCATTCGTGCCGGCGGCCGCCCTCCTCTGCGGCGCCGCCGCGACGTGGCGGATGCCGGGGCCGGCCGGAGCGGTCGTTCTGGCCCTCGTCGCCGCCCTGAACGTCGGCGCGAGCATGGGGAGCGCCGAGCCCGGCATCCGGGTGGACCCCGGCCGCGTCCTCGCGGTCGTCATCCGCGGCGAGATCCTCGGCCCGGTCACGATCGTCTCGGTGGGGCTGACGGGCACGCCGCTGAAGTACGCGCTCAGGGACCGGCCCGATACCCGCTTCGCCAGCTTCCCGTCGGACGTCGACGCACACTTCGGCTGGTGGGCGCCGCGGAAGGCGGCGGCGGACCCCGCCGCGCTCGCGCGCGACGCCGAGCAGGTCGCGCGGCGCGCCGTGGACGAGGCGAGGGCGGGGCGCGTCGTCCTCCTCACCGGCGGAGACCACCCGCTCGCCGCGCCGCTCCTCGCCGCGCTCGCACGCTCCTTCGAAGCGCGGCCGCTGCACCGGCTCGTGCCGGGGGCGTTCCTCCTCTCACCGAAGCCGCCCCTGCGGGACGAACCGCCGGGTCCCGCGCCCTACCGGCGGTAGCTCTCCGGCCGCCGGTCGGCGAGGACGGGGAACTTCCGCCGCGCCTCGGCGACCGCCCCCGGGTCGACCTCCGCGACGAGGAGCGTCTCCTGCTCCGCCGCGGAGACGACCGTCTCGCCCCAGGGGCCGACGAGGGCCGAGTCGCCGAGGTAGCGCAGGCCGTCCCCCTCGCCGACCCGGTTCACGCCGGCGACGAACGCGAGGTTCTCCACGGCCCGGGCGCGGAGGAGGAGGCTCCAGTGATGGCGGCGACGCTCTGGCCAGTTCGCGAGGACGGCGTAGAGGTCGGTGTCCTCGGCCGCGAGGCGGAACGGCTCGGGGAAGCGGAGGTCGTAGCAGACGAGCGGCGTGACCCGCAGCCCCTCGACGTCCCAGGTGAAGACGCCCGACCCGCTCGCCATGACCTTCTCCTCCCCCGCGAAGGAGAAGGGGTGGATCTTCGTGTACCGACGGACCGTGCCGTCCGGCGAGACGAGGAGGGCGCGGTTCGCCGGCAGCGGCTCGGCGGCCTCCGCGACGCCGGCGAGGAGGTGGAGGCCGAGGGCCGCGGCCCGCTCGCGGAGGAAGAGCTCCGTCGGCCCGCCCTCGGGCTGGGCGATCCGCCTCCCGTCCATCGAGAAGCCGGTCGCGAACATCTCCGGGAGGATCGCGAGGCGGGCCCCGAGGGAAGCGGCCTGGGCGAGAAGACGGCCGGCGCGGGCGTGGTTCGCCGGGGCGTCCTCCCACGCGACGTCGAGCTGGAGGAGGGCGACCTTCATGGGGCCGGATTCTCTCGCGGAGGCGGCGCGATGAGCCTGTTTCTCGCGCGGGCCCGTTTCCCGCGTTGACGCCCCCTCCCGGGCACGGCTACCCTGCCGGTCCGGCAGAGGGGGTGCCCATGACGGCACAGAAGGAACAGTGGGCCTCGCGGGCGGGGCTCGTCCTCGCGATGGCGGGGAACGCCGTGGGGCTCGGCAACTTCCTGCGCTTCCCGGCGCAGGCGGCGCAGAACGGCGGCGGCGTCTTCCTGATCCCGTACCTCGTCGCCTTCGTCCTGATGGGGATCCCGCTTCTCTGGGTCGAGTGGGCGATCGGGCGGCACGGCGGGCAGTTCGGTCACCACTCCGCACCGGGGATGCTCGACCGGCTCGGGAAGAGCCGCCTCCTGAAGTACATCGGCGTCTTCGGCCTCTTCACGAACCTCACGGTCGCGGCCTACTACTGCTACATCGAGTCGTGGACGCTCGCCTACGTCTTCCACTCGCTGAAGGGGACGTTCCGTTCCACGCCGCCGACGGAGTTCTTCCCGGCCTACCTCGGCCAGCACGCCGGCTCCATCACGTCGCTTCCTCCCGAGGCCACGATCTGGTTCGTGGTGACGCTCGCGCTGAACGTCTGGATCCTCTCCCGCGGCCTCGCGAAGGGGATCGAGATGGCGGCGAAGATCGGCGTCCCCCTCCTCATCGTCTTCGGGCTCGTCCTCGTCGTGCGCGGGCTCACGCTCGGGACGGACGCCCCGGGCGTCGTCGAGAGCCCTCTCGCGGGGCTGAACTTCGTCTGGAACCCCGACCTCTCGGGCCTCTCGGACTTCAACGTCTGGCTCGCGGCCGCGGGGCAGATCTTCTTCACGCTCTCGGTCGGCATGGGCTCGATCCACTGCTACGCGGCCTACGTGAAGAAGGACCGCGACATCGCCCTGAACGCCGCGAGCGCGGGGTGGATGAACGAGTTCGTCGAGGTCGTCGTCGGCGGGTCGCTCCTCATCCCGATCGCGACGGCCTACCTCGGCCTCGCCGCGGTGAAGGGCGCCACGGCGGGCGGGAGCGGCTTCTCGATGGGCTTCCTGACGCTCCCGAGCCTCTTCAACAACTGGGGGTGGTTCGCGCCGGTCGCGGGCGCGATGTGGTTCGGCCTCCTCTTCTTCGCGGGGATCACCTCCTCGCTCGCGATGGGGCAGCCGATCATGGCGTTTCTCTCCGACGAGCTCGGCGCCGCGCGCGCGAAGGGGGCCCTCATCTTCGGCGGCTCGACGTTCGTCCTCGGGATGTGGTGCGTCTGGCTCTACCCGGGCGGCTCGTTCGACGAGTTCGACTTCTGGACCGGGACCTTCTCCCTCGTCGTCTTCGCCCTCCTCGAGGTGATCGTCTTCGCCTGGGTCTTCGGGATGGAGAAGGGCTGGGCCGAGATCACGCGCGGGGCCGACATGAAGGTGCCGCGCGTCTTCCGGTACGTCATCCCGTACGTGACGCCCGTCTTCCTCGCGGTCGTCTTCCTCGGCGCGCTCGTCCAGCCCGAGGGGGGGGACTGGGGCGCCGCGCTCCGGGGCCTCCTCGACGGGAAGGGGTGGTCTCTCTCGGCCGGGAGCGTCCTCGGGAAGCTCGCGCACGTCGGCGACACGGGAGGCTGGTACGGCCCTTCGGGCGAGGTGACGCCGCGGATGGTCAAGGACCTGACACGGATCCTCCTGACGGTCGTCTTCGCGACGTGCGCGGCCCTCGTCTTCTGGGCCTGGCGCCGGAAGGAAAGGAGGGCATCGTGACGGGAGCCGCCTGGGCGATGCTCGGCGTGACCTGGTCGGTCATCCTCTACTTCACCGTCCGCTTCTTCGTGAAGGTGCTCCGGAACCCGACGCCGCCGGAGGCGGAGGGGGACGAGGGGCCGGACATCCCGTTCAAGGACGCCTGACGGGGCGTCCTGTTGGGGGGGGGGGGGGGCCCCCCCGCCCGCCCCCCCCCCCCCCCCCCCCCCCCCCCGCCCCCCCCCCCCCCCCGGCGGGGGGGGGGGGGGGGCGCCCCCCCCC
>CAZLQX010000007.1:0-129130 GCA_964561935.1 uncultured Holophagales bacterium | reverse complement strand
GCCTGACGGGGCGTCCTGTTCGGGGGAGACCCGCACCGCCGGGTCTCCCCCGGGCCCCCTCCCGCGCGGCAGGGAAGCTCGCTCCGCTCGGGCGGGATGAGCGGGGAGACCCGCACCGCCGGGTCTCCCCCGGGCCCGCTCCCGTACGGAGAGGTGCCCTGCCCGGCCCGCGGCTCAGCCCTTCGGCGCGACCTTGCCGAGGGCGGTCTTGTGGGCCTTCTCGAAGCTCTCCGCGAAGTGCGCGAGGAGCGCCTTCTCCTCGCCGGAGACCTTGCTCCCGAGACCGAGGAACCCGCCCGACGCGGAGGCGACCTTCAGCGCCGAGGTCATGATCTCGCCCTGGAGGGCCGCCTCCCTCTCGTCGGGGAGCACCTCGATGAGGCGGGCCAGGATCGACATCGTCCGCTCGAAGAACTCGGGCGAGGGGGGCGTCTCGAGCCAGGAGAGGAGCCGCGCGTGCGCGGGGCTCCCCTCCTCGACGCCGCGGGTCGCGGCGAGGCGAAGGATCTCCGCGCGCTCGGCGGCCGAGACCTCTCCGTCGACCCAGGCGACCTGGAGGATCGGCACGAGGTGGAGGATCCGGACCGTGTGGCGGTCGTACCCCGCCTCCTCGAACGCCTTCAGGATCTCCGGGTCCTCGACGCCGTGCTGCTCGCCCATCGCGCGACGCTCGGCCTCCTTCGCCGCGCGGGCGCGGACCTTCTCGAGGAGCTCGGCCTCGGCCCTGATGAAGTACTCCTCTTCCTTCGTGCGAGCGCGTCCGGACGCGGGGCGGGTCTCGGCCATGGGGTCGTCCTCCTCGTCGGGATTCCGTCGAATCCGCGGCGGCGTTTTACCAGAACGTCCGGCTGCGGCGCGAGAGGCGCCCGGGCGGACGACGTCCGCCCGGGCGCGGCGGGGGCGCTCCGCCGGGGCTACTCGTAGAGGAGGAAGCGGGCCCGCCTCCGCTCGAACTCCATCTGCTCGGCGGCCCAGCCGGAGGCGATCGCGGCGGCGGGCTCGCCCCGCTCGAAGCGGACGACCGCGGCGGCGCTCCCGAGGAGCTCGCCGAACCGCTCGCGCTTCCAGTCGGAGCCGTGGAGGTCGCGAAGGGCCGTGGCGATCTCGAGGCCGAGGAGGACGGGGCGAAGGGCCGCCCGGTCGGTGACGGTCATCCGGATCCCCCGGCAGCCCTCGCCGGCGTACTTCGACGAGGTGGGAGTGAAGGCCACCGGCGCGAAGCGGACGCCGGCGAGGCCGCGGAGATTGAGCGTTCGGGAGAGGCGCTCGGCGTCGATCCAGGGGGCGCCGAGGAGCTCGAAGGGGGCGTCGGTCCCGCGGCCGACCGAGACGTTCGTCGTCTCGAGGAGGGCGACGCCGGGGTAGAGCGCCGCCTGAGTGACGGAGCGGAGGTTCGGCGAGGGGTTGACCCAGGGAAGGCCCGTCTCGTCGTACCAGAGCGACCGCCGCCACCCCCTGAGCGGGACGACGGTGAGGTCGGCGCCGATCTTTCTCTCCTCGTTCAGCATCTTCGCGATCTCGCCGATCGTCATGCCGGTCCTCACCGGGATCGTGTGGACCGCGACGAACGAGAGCCGGTCGGGGTCTGCCGGTGGCCCTTCGACGGCCTCTCCGCCGATCGGGTTCGGCCGGTCGAGGACGACGACGGCGACCTTCGCCTTCGCGCACTCCTCCATCACGTAGCCCATCGACGTGAGGTAGGTGTAGAAGCGGACGCCCGCGTCCTGCAGGTCGACGACGAAGGCGTCGAGCCCCGCGAGGTCCTTCGGGTCCGGGCGGCGCTTGTCGCCGTAGAGGGAGACGACGGCGAGCCCCGTCGCCGCGTCGACGGTGTCGCCGACCTTCTCGTCGAGGGCCGCGGCGGCGCCGTGCTCGGGCGAGAAGAGGCGGACGACCCTCACCCCGGCGGCCTTCGCCTTCTCCGAAAGGAAGAGCGAGAGGGCCGTCCGGCCGTCGCGCGTGACGCCGGTCGGGTTCGTCAGGAGGGCGACGCGCTTCCCCTTCAGCGCGGCGAAGCCGGAGGCTTCGAGGACGTCGAGGCCGGGACGGACGTCGTAGCCGGGGGCTGGAAAAGACGCCTTCTCGCGGGCCGACGGCGCGGGGGGGCGTGCCGCGAGCGGGGCGAGGCGGTCCGAGGCGAGCCTCAGGGCCGCAGCGTCGGCGTCGACGATCGCGGCGGCGACGACGCTCGCGACACGGGTCCGGAGCGGGATCGCGTTCCCGGCCCCGTCGGGGTGGTTCCGCGCCGAAAGGAGGACGAGGAACGTGTCCGTCGTCGGGTCGAGCCACATCGAGGTGCCGGTCCAGCCCGTGTGCCCGAAGGAGCCGAGCGGGAAGAGGTCTCCCCGGTTCGTCGAGTAGTGCGTCTCGACGTCCCAGCCGAGCGCGCGGAGGTCCCCGTCGCCGAAGTCCCTGACGCGCGTCATCGCCGCGACGCCGGCGGGCGAGAGCCAGCCGCCGCCGCCGCCGAGGAGGGCGCGCGCGAAACGGGCGAGGTCGTCCGCGGTGCCGAAGAGGCCGGCATGCCCTGCGACGCCGCCCAGGGCGCGGGCGCGCGGGTCGTGGACCTCACCGCGGAGGAAGACGCCGTCGCGCTTCTCGGTCGGCGCGATCCGGGAGACCGGGAGGCGGCCTCCTTTCCCCACGGGTCGGAACTCCGTGTCCGACATCCCGAGCGGCTCGAAGACGGCCTGGCGGGCATAGACGTCGAGCGGCTCGCCGGAGACGGCGCGGACGAGCTCGCCGAGGACCTCGTAGCCCGCGTCGGAGTAGACGAAGCGTCTTCCCGGCGGGATTGCGAGGCGGGTGAGGTGCTTCCTCGCGAAGATCTCCGCGGGGGTTCCCGCGTAGAGCGACATCGGGTCGTCCGCGACGAGGCCGGAACGGTGCGTCAGGAGCTGCTCGACCGTCACGCGCTCCCGCTCACCCCCGCCCGCGCCGAAGGCGGGGAGGTGCTTCACGACCGGGTCGCCGAGCGCGAGGCGGCCCTTCTCGACGAGCGTCATCACGGAGGCCGCGGTCGCGACCCCCTTCGTGAGGGAGGCGAGGTCGAAGGCGGTGTCGAGCGTCATCGGCTCGGCCGCGGGCTCGAGGGCGCGGTGGCCCCACGCCTTCCGGAAGGCGACCTTCCCGTGCCGGCCGACGAGGACGACGGCCCCGGGCACCTCCTTGCGGGCGATCGCTTCCGCGAGAAGGGCGTCGAGGACGGCGAGGCGGGCGGGGGAGAGGCCGGCAGCCTCGGGGGCGACCGTCTCGAGCGGCGGAGCCGCGGAGCAGATGCCCCCGAGCGCGAGGGCGAGGAGGACCGCGCCCGGGGCGCGGCGCGCGGCGCGAGGGCGTCGGTCGCTCACTTCACGGCCTCCTTCCGGATCCCGGTCCCGCGGGGCGCGACGCCCGGGATCGTGACGGGGAGCTTCCCCTCGATCGCCGCCTCGCCGTAGAGGGCGCGGGCGGCCGCGGACTGGACGAGCCCCTGCGGGCCGTAGCCGCAGAGATAGGTCGGGAGCTCCGGGACGTCGCGGAGGAGGTAGGGGCTCCCGAACGAGACGGCGACGACGGGCCGGCCGGAGGCGAGGAGGGCGGCGATCGCCGTCTTTCCCTCGGCCGGGATCTCGATCGTCCCGCGCCCCGACCGGGGCCGCACGAAGAGCGCGACGAGGACGGCGTCGGCCTCCTTCGCCTTCTCGGCGAGGGCGGCGCCCTCGCCCGCGCAGGAGGTCGGGTCGAGCCGGACGTAGTCGACGGCCGCCGCGCGGCGCCGCAGCTCGGCCTGGAGGGTCGCGTCGATCGCGACGGCCGTCCGCTCGTCGTGGATCGCGACGGCGAGGAGCTTCGCGCCGTCGCGGAGCGGCAGCGCTCCGTCCGCCTCGCGGACGAGCGTCAGGCCGCGCCGGGCGACCTCCTCCTCCGTCGCCTTCTGGGCGAGCGTTCCGGCCCGGAGAGCCACCTGCTGGAGCGGGAGGCTCCGCTCGCGGAAGAGGCCGAGACGCTCCTTCTCGGCGAGGACGCGCGTGACGGCCTCGTCGAGGCGCGCCTCGGGGAGGCGGCCGCCCTTCACGGCGTCGACGATCGCGGAGATCGCGACCCTCGCGTCGGGCGGCATCAGGACGAGGTCGCCCCCCGCCTCGAGGACCCGCACGGCGGCATCGCCGGTCTCGAAGTGGGCGACGACGCCTCCCATCGACATCGAGTCGGTGCAGACGAGCCCGTCGAAGCCGAGCTCCTCGCGGAGGAGCTTCGTCGTCATCGCGTGCGAGAGGGTCGCCGGGAGCGTCCCCTTCGCCTCGACCTCCTTCACGTCCTCGGTGAAGTCGTGCGTCCGGACGGCTCTCTCGAGGACGGGGGCGGGGGTCGGGTCGAGCGCGGGGACGGCGAGATGGGCCGTCATGACGCTGCGGGCCCCCGCCGCGAGGCCGGCGCGGAACGGGACGAGCTCCAGGGCGTCGAGCCGCGCACGGTCGAAGGGGAGGACGGGGAGCGAGCGGTGCGAGTCGACGGCGGTGTCGCCGTGCCCGGGGAAGTGCTTCAGGGTCGCGAGGGCGCCTCCGTCCTGAAGGCCCTTCACCGTCGCGGCGACGAACCGGCCGACCGTCTCCGGCTCCTCGCCGAAGCTCCTCACGTTGATGACGGGGTTGTCGGCGTTGTTGTTCACGTCGGCGACGGGGGCGAAGACGACGTGGACGCCGAGGGCGCGCGCGGCCTCGGCCGTGGCGCGGGCGCGGCGCTCGGCGAGGTCGAGGTCGCCCGCCGCGGCGACGGCCATCGCGGAGGGGCCGAAGACGAGGTCGGGGAAGCGCATCCCCGGGCCCGCCTCGAGGTCCGCCGCGACGAGGAGCGGGAGCTTCGCCCGCGCGTTGAGCCTGTGGTTCAGGTCGACGGTCTCGAGCGGCGTCGAGAAGAACCAGATGACGCCGCCGATCCCCTCCTCGGAGACGAGCCGCGCGAGCTCGACGTACTCGGGGTCGTCCTCGGCGCGGTAGACCCCGCGCGAGCCGACCATGACGACCTGGCCGGCCTTCTCGCGGAGCGAGAGCGAGGCGGCGGCGGGCGCGCGGCCGGTGAGGGCGGGGCCGGCCGGGGCGGCGGGCCTCGCGGACGGCGTCGTCGTGCAGGACGAGAGGAGGGCGGCGAGGGCGAGGAGGAACGGGCCGCCGAAGGTCCGGCGGCCCGTCTGCGAGGTTCCCGGTTCGTGCGTCACGGCGGCGGAATCATAGGGCGCGCCGCCGCCGTCTGCTCACTCGACGACGGTCATCGGGACGTAGCTCCCGTCGTTCGTCCCGCTCGCGGCGTCCCTGCCGTCCACGACGGTCGCGTAGGCGAAGAAAGCGTCGAGCCCCTCGACGACGGTCAGGTGGACGTAGCCGCTCGGGACCGCCCCGAGGATCCGGTCGAGCTGCTTCCACTGGCCCGGCTCGGGCAGGTCGACGGTCGACTCGGAGACCTTCTGGCCCGAGGCGCCGTCGAAGACCTCGACGCGGACCCGGATCGGCTCGTTGAAGACGCCCGCGTTCACGAGGGAGAGGTTCGAACGGACGGACGCGTTCTCCTGGAGGCCGAAGAGCCACGCGTCGACGGCGGAATCCTGGCCGCCGAGGCTCGTGTAGAAGAGCCCGTACTGGCCGCCTCCCGCCGCGGGCGCCCCCGTCCGCGCCCCTGAGAGGCCGACGAGGAGGGAGGTGTCGCTCGCGTAGGCGACGGAGAGAGCGCCGGCGTGGGTCGGGCCGCGCGGCCCGATCGTGGCGCCCGCGACGCGCAGCTGCTCGAGGATGTCCGAGAAGATCGCCTGCGCCCCCGACTCGAGCTCGACGTAGAACAGGCCGGTCGAGACGGCCGCGGCGGGCGGGAACGACTCGAGGTACTCGAGGAAGGCGTAGCCGGGCTCCTCCGAAAGGTTCGCGACGACGAGCTCGCTCTGGTAGGTCGACGACTCGACGAGGACCGGCACCGTTCCGAAGGCGTCGACGGCGTCGACCGGCACGGCGGGGACGTACGAGCCGTCGTTCGTGACGTTGTCGTTGAAGACGGCGTAGGCGACGTAGGGCTCGGTTCCGGAGACCCGCTCGACCCAGACCCACCCCTCGTCGAAGTCGGGGTCGGGGAGCGTCAGGACGCGGTCGATCTGGCGCCACTGGCCCGGGCCGAGGACGACGTCGTCGGGCTGCGCGAAGGCCGTGCCGTCCCCGAGGATGATGTAGACCCTCAGCGCGATCGTTCCCGAGGTCCCGGCGTTCGCGAGGGCGAGGTTCGTCCGGTCGTCCCCGTTCTGACGGAGGCCGACGAGGACGGAGTCCCCGTCGAGGAGCTGGGACGGGGAGAGGCCGGGATAGGCGAGGCCGGCGCGCCCCTTCCCCGAGGCGATCGTCGTCCTCACGCTCGCGAAGCCCGCGTCCTCCGAGGAGAGCCCCTCGAACGCGACGCGAAGCGTCCCTCCCTGGTTCGAGCCGTCCGCCGGGATCGGGCGCCCCTTCGACCGGAGGTACGCGATCGCGTCCGGGACGATGAGCTGGCGCCCCGGCGCGAGAGTCTCGGTGACCGTCCCGCTCCCCGAGGCGCCGAGGACGCTTGCGGCGGTGTAGGTGAGCCGGACCGTCGCCGTCGTCGTCCCGCGGTTCGCGAGGGTCAGCTCCGAGCCGAAGCGCGCGCTCCCGACGGCCCCGCGGACGTCGAGGACGATCGGGACGAAGAGTGTCTGCGTGGCGGTCCCGCCCGTCGTCGGCTTGCCGCCGACGACGAGAGTCCGCTGGACCTGGCTCGAGCCGGCGGAGCCCGTCACGGAGAGGGTGACCGTGTAGGTGCCGGGGCTCGCGTAGGTGTGCGCGGGGTTGCGGGAGGTCGAGCCGTTCGCGCCGCCGGAGGAGGGGTCGCCGAAGCTCCACGACCAGCCGCTCGGAGTGCCGCGGGAGGTGTCGGTGAAGCCGACGGGCTGGCCCGCGAGCGGGCTGACCGGGGTGAAGGAGAAGTCCGCCGCGAGCGGCGTCCCTCCCCCGCTCCCCGCGAGGACGCGGAGGACCGACCGCGGCGAGTGGCCGACGACGAACCTGTTGTTCGACGGCTTTCCGGCCTGCCAGGCCTGGTCCTCGGCTCCGTTCGCGGTGACGATCGCGCCGACCCAGTACTCGCCAGCGGCGGCGCCGGAGGGGACCGAGAGCGGCGTCCCGGTCACCCGGGCTTCGCCGTCGACGTCGGCCGACTCCCAGGTCGCCGAGCCGAGGACGAGGTCGCCCGCCTGCGGGTAGTGCCTCCCGGCGGTCCGGGGCCAGGCGTAGAAGGTGACGACGATGTTCGAGGCGGCCTGGCTCCCGGCGTTCTGGATCGTCCAGCGGTCGAGCGCGAAGCTCTCTCCCGGCGTGACGGAGCTCTTCGAGAGCGTCGCGTACTCCTGCGCGTACTTGTCGTTCCCGTAGACGAGCGGGTAGATCGCGAGGTCGAGGAGGGAGGCGGCACGCGCGGGGTACTCCGTGCGGACCGTCTTCGCGTCGATCCTCGTGACCCAGCGGGCCGCGTCGTCGTTCGCGTAGTTCATCGTGGAGAAGCTGTTCGCTCCCGATCCCGGGAGCTGGAAGATGTGGTGGAGGCCGAGCGTGTGGCCGACCTCGTGGAGGACCGTCGCCTGGACCATCGCGAGGCCGCCGCGCTGGTCGTTCCCCGGCGCGAACCAGTCCGCCGTCCACCCCTCGCCGAAGCCGGCGTTGATGACGACGTCCGTCTCCGTGAAGGAGCCGCAGCCGGACGGGTCGAAGTACCGGCACTCGTTGAAGCTCCCGAAGTTGTCGTCGGGAAACATCACGGCGCGGCCGAAGAGCCCCGGCTCCATCGTGAAGCCGTACTGGAGGTTCGCCTCGGCCGAGGTGATGTAGGTGTTCACCTCGTTGACGCCGTTCCTCGAGCCGAGGGCGCTCGAGGAGTCGACCCTGACGTTGAAGAGGCCGACGTGGCGGTTCCACTCCGCGAGCATGTCGGCGGTCGCCTGCTTCTCGGCGGCGGAGGCGCCGCGTCCGCGGACCCAGTAGTCGCGCGGGACGCCGGTCTGGTAGCCGCACCAGCACCCCTCCTGCTCGACCCAGCCGGCGTTCGAGCTCGCCTGGGCGAGGAGGGGAGCGGGGGCGAAGAGGAGACCGAAGAGGAGGAGTCGCGCCGCGGATCTCATCGCCTCACCTCTCCGCCGCGCTCACGAGGCGCGCGACGTGCTCGCCCAGCGCCTTCGTCGTCACGGCCGTCCCGTCGACGGGGACGCGGACCGCCCCCTGCGGCCGCGCGATCCGGGCGGACGCCTTCGCGACGACCTTCCCGGAGCCGTCGCGATAGACCGGCTCTCCCATCTTTCGCGGGCCGCCGGCGCCGGCCCGGAGCGCGAGCTCGCCGTCGGAGAGGAGCCTCACGAGGCCCGGCCGCGACCCGGGCGCGGAGGGCCGTCCGCGACGGAGGCGGCCCGACGGGTCGCGCTCGAGACGGCGCCCTTCGGCGTCGACGAGGAGCGCGCTCCCGGTCGTCTCCTCGATCGCCTCGCGGAACGCCCCCTGCTCCGTGCCGACGACCGGCGAAGCGTAGAGGCGCTCGTTCGCGTACGCCGAGACGACGTACGTCCCTCCGACCTCGAACGTCGGGACGTGCGAGAGGACGACCGTCCGCCCGTCGAGCCGTCCTCCGGCGACGCGGAGAGTCCGCCGGCTCCGCCCCTCTCCCCTCCACGTCTCGCGGACGTCGAAGACGTACTCCGTCCAGATCATCTTCCGCCCCTCGCCCCAGACGGCGCGGGTCGAGACGACCGTCCCGACGAAGACGGCCTCGCCCCTGGCGAAAACCTCGTCGAGCGGGAGCTCGCGCGAAAGGGCCGCCGCGGGCGGCGCGAGGAGGAGCGGGGCGAGGACGCCCGCGAGGAGGAACCACCGAAGCCGTCTCGTCATGACGTGCCTCCCTGACGGATCTCTGTGCTGCGCGGAAACATACCTCACCCGTCGCTCCACGGCGCGTAATCCGGGTCACGCCGCGGGCCGGTCCGGGGCACGCACGGTGTCGCCGTGGCTCGGGGCCGGCCCCGCGGGCCGCCGGAGGGCGCCGCGCCTATGTGGCCGGATCCGCGCCCGGCTCGCTCCGGTGGAGGTCCTCCCAGGTGCCACGGCGCCGGACGACGCGGACGTCGTCGCCGTCGACGAGGAGCTCGGCCGGGAGCGGCCGCGCGTTGTACTCGCTCGCCATGACGAAGCCGTAGGCTCCGGCGTCGAGGAAGACGACGAGGTCGCCCGCCGCGGGCCTCGGAAGGAGGCGCCCCTCGGCCAGGATGTCCCCCGTCTCGCAGACGTCGCCGGCGACGTCGAGCGACTCCGGCGGGTCGGCCTTCCCGACGACGCGGACGCGGTGCTCCGCGCCGTAGAGCGCCGGGCGGAGGAGGGTGTTGAAGCCGGCGTCCACGTTCACGAAGGTCTTCACCGGCGTCGTCTTGACCGAGTTCACACGGACGACGAGGAGTCCCGCCTCCGCGACGAGGTAGCGGCCCGGCTCGACCCAGAGCTCCGGCTCGTATCCGAGGCGGGCGACCCCGTCTTCCCAGATCGGCTTCAGCGCCGCCGCGAGCGCGTCGGGAGTCATCACGGTCTCGCCGTCGCGGAACGGGATGCCGAAGCCGCCGCCGAGGTCGACGAAGGAGAGCGTCAGGCCGAGGTCGTCCTTCAGCTCGCGGGCGAAGGCGAGCATCTTCCGCGCCGTCTCCTCGTACCCGGCCGGGTCGGTGATCTGGGAGCCGATGTGGCAATGGACCCCGGCGACCGCGACGCCGGGGAGCCGGAGCGCCGTCTCGTAGGCCGTCCGGGCGTTTCCGCCGTCGAGGTGGACGCCGAACTTCGACTCGGGGATGCCCGTGTTGATCTGGTGGAGAGTGTCGGGGTCGACGCCCGGGTTGAGCCGGAAGGAGATCCGCGCCCTCGTCCCGAGGCGCGTCGCCGCGGCGGAGACCTGGCCGAGCTCGTCGAGGTTGTCGACGTTCAGGAGGACGTCGTTCCGGAGGGCGAAGTCGATCTCGGACGGGCTCTTCGAGGAAGAGGTGAAGAGGATGTCGCGCCCCTTCGCGCCGGCGAGGAGGGCTGCGCGGGCCTCCCCCTCGGAGACGACCTCCGGGGCGAGCCCCTCGGCGAGGAGGAGCCTGACGATCGCGAGGTTCGTGTTCGCCTTGAGGGCGTAGCGGAGCCTCAGCCTCGGGAAGCGGGGGGCGAACGCGGATCTCAGCGCGCGGGCGCGCTCGCGGATCGTCTCCGCGTCGTAGACGTAGAGCGGCGTTCCGTGCTCCTCGGCGAGGCGCGAGAGGACGGCGACGGCGGCCGGATGGGCCGCGTCGCCGGCGCGCGCGCGGAGGAGACCCTCGCGCAGAGTCACGGCCGCCTCCGCGGCGCATGCGGGGCGTGCGACGGCGAGGGGCGGGAGGGGGCGAAGGCGTGCCGGGCGGGCGTCTTCTGTCTCATGGGACGTCGCCGGATTCTGCGGCCGGTGCGGGGCCGGCGGAAGACGCGAGGCCTAAAATCGCCGCGTGAAGACGCGCCGCCGCCTCCTGACCGAGGCCGCCATGGCCTCGGCGTTCCTCGCTCTCCCGCGCGCGGCCCGCGCCGCGTCGCCGACCGCCGGTCCGGTCCGGCCGAAGGCGCTGAAGCCGGGCGCGAAGGTCGCGCTCGTCTCGCCCGCGAGCCCCGGCTCGGAGCTCGAGTCCGCCGTCCTCGCCGACGAGCTCGTCGCGACGCTCGGCCTCGTCCCGAAGCGGATGCCCGCCGCGGCCCGCCAGACGATGTACCTCGCCGGGAGCGACGAGGAGCGCGCGGCCGACCTGAACGCGGCGTTCCGCGACCCTTCGGTCGACGCGATCTGGTGCATCCGCGGCGGCTACGGCTCGGGACGCCTCCTTCCGCACCTCGACTGGACGGCGATCCGCGAGAACCCGAAGCCGCTCCTCGGCTTCAGCGACATCACGGCGCTCCTGAACGGGCTCCACGCGAAGACGGGCCTCGTGACCTTCCACGGTCCGAACTGCTCCTCGAACCTGACGGACTACACGCTCGCGGCGCTGAAGCGCGTCCTCTTCTCGGCCGAGCCCGCGGGCGTCGTCGGCGACGCGCCGCCGGCGCCGTCCCGCGAGGGCTTCGTGGACCGGGAGGACCGGCTCCGCCGGATCGTCCCCGGTACCGGTCGCGGCCGGCTCGTCGGCGGGAACATCAGCGTCTTCTCCACGCTCGTCGGGACTCCCTGGGAGCCGCCGCTCGAGGGCTCGATCCTCTTCCTCGAGGAGGTCGGGGAGGAGCCGTACCGGATCGACCGGTGGCTGACCCACTTCCTCCTGACCGGGAAGCTGACGCGCTGTGCGGGAATCGTCTTCGGGAAGTTCAAGGACTGCGGACCCGGCGACAGGGGGGACTACCAGGGGACCTGGACCTGGCAGGAGGTCGTCGCGGACCGCCTCGGCCGCCTCGGCGTCCCGGTCCTCGCGGGCCTCAGGTTCGGGCACGTCTCCGACAACGCCACGCTCCCCGTCGGCGTCCTCGCGGAGCTGGACGTCGCGAAGGGGACCCTGACGCTCCTCGAGCCCGCGGTCTCCTGATGCCTCGGAGCCCGGCACGCTCCGCGCGACGGGCCCTCCTCGTCGTCCTCGCGCTCGCCGTCGCGGGCGCGGGGCCCACAGCCGCCGATCCGCTCCGGGGGGCGGCGGGACTTCCCCTCGTCCTCGACTCCGGGTGGCGCGCCGCGGACGGCGACCCGCCGGACGGCGTCGCGGGGATCGACCGGCTCGACTTCCGCCCCGCGGACCCGACGAAGGACCAGGCGCCGCGGGGGGGCGTCCGCTGGTACCGGGTCCTCGTCGACCTCTCGCCGTTCGTCGGGCAGCCGCTCGCCTTCGCGTCGGGAGGGATCCGGGACGTCGACGAGGCGTGGTTCGACGGGGTGAGGATCGGCGGGCTCGGCGAGTTCCCGCCGCTCTCCGACACCGCCCACTTCGTCTCCCGCCTCTATCCCCTCCCGACGGACCGCGTCGACGGCGCGGGGCCGCGCGAGCTCGTCCTGCGCGTCTGGCACGGGGGCCGGGACGGACCCGTCCTGACGGCGCCTCCCGTCATCGGCCGGCTCGACCTCCTCGAGCGCGAGCGGTCGGTCCGCGACCAGAGCCTCGTCCTCTTCGTCGGGGCGGCCTTCGTCGTGGCGGGGCTCCTCGTCCTCTTCGCCTTCCACGCGAGGAGCGCGGCGGACTACCTCCTCTTCGCAGGTTTCGCGGCTGCGCTCGGCCTCTACGTCACGACGAGCCACTCGGTCTGGAGCGAGGCCGGCGTCCCGCTCGCGCTCGTCTTCCGCGGAGGCCTCGTCGCCCTCTCGGCCACGGCGGTCTGCTACGTCGCGGCGATGCTCCGCTTCCTCGGCGGATGCGTCCCGCTGCCCTACAGGGTCCTTCTCCCGGCGCTCGGCCTCCTCGGCCTCCTCGCGGTCGTCCTCCCCGGGGCGGAGAGCCTCGTCCTCCCGGTTCGCATTTTCCGCTGGACCTTCGCGGCGCTCCTCGTCGACCTCCTCGTCCGACTCGTCCTCGCGGTCGCGCGGGGACGACGGATCGCCCGGACGGACCTCCTCGGCCACGCCGCTTTCGTCGTCGCCGCGGTGCCGGTCGCGGGGCTCGTCCCGGGGACGGGCCTCGCGAGGCTCGACCTCGCCTGGCGCGTCGTCCTCCTCGGGCTCCTCTTCCTCGCGCTCTCCTCCGCGGTCCTCCTCCGGATGTCGGAGGAGGTGCGACGATACCGCCTCGCGGGGCTGACGGACCCGGGGACCCGCCTCTGGAACCGCGAGGCGCTCTACGGCGAGATCGCGGAACGGGGCGACGCCGTGCGGCGCGGGAAGGGACGAGGCTTCGGGCTCGTCCTCGCCGACGTCTCGCGCTTCCGGGAATGGAACGACGCGAAGGGGCGCGTCGCCGGCGACCGCGTCCTTCTGCGCGGGGCTCGGGCGCTCCTCGACGCCTCGCGGCCGAACGACTTCGTCGCGCGCTACGGCGGCGACGAGTACGCGGTCGTCGTCGGGGACGTCGACGCCGAGTCGCTCCCCGCCCTCGCGGGCCGCCTGCGCGAGGCCGTCGGCGCGGCCCTCGCCGCGGAGACCGAGGGATTCCTGACGGGCGCCGCCGTCGGGACGGAGCTCTTCGAGGCGGCCCGGCACCGGACGCCCGAGGACCTCCTGCGCGACGCGGACCGGGCGCTCTGGGAGGCTCGCGAAGCGGAGCGCGCCTCCCTTCCGGGCCGCATCGTGCGGCAGACGCCCTCCGGCAAGTGGGCCCTCCGGCTCTGACGTTTCCGTACACTCCCGCGCCGTGCGCACCTTCCGTCCGGGGCTCCGCCCCCTCGCCGCCGTCGCCGCCCTTCTCTCCGCGCAGCTCCTCTGCGCGGAGGAGCCGCTGATCGAGCCGCCCGCGGCCGCGCTCCCGGAGGAGACGCGCGCTGCCGTCGCCGCCCTCGCGGCGAGGGGGAGCTCGCCGACGCGCGCCGCGGAGTGGGTCCGCCGGCTCACGGACGAGGTCGGGCCGCGTCTCTCCGGCTCGCCCGGCGACCGGGCCGCGATCGCCTGGGGACTCTCGCTCTTCCGCGAGCTCGGCTTCGCGAACGTGCGGGCCGAGGAGGTGCCGGTGAAGGTCTGGGAGCGGGGCGTCGAGACGGTCGAGGTCGTCTCCCCGTTCCGTCAGCGGCTCGTCGCCGCCGCGCTCGGGGGGAGCGTGCCGACGCCGGAGGCGGGCTTGACCGCCCCCGTCGTCGAGGTGAAGACGCTCGAGGCGCTGGAAGCGGCCGTGAAGGCTGACCCCGACGCCGTCCGCGGCAAGGTCGTCTTCTTCTCGAGGCGGACGGCGAAGGGGGGAGGCGGGCCCGGATACGGGGCGAACGTCCCGATGCGGTCCTCGGGCGCCGCGAAGGCGGGGTCGCGCGGCGCCGTCGCCGTCCTCGTCCGCTCCGTCGGCACCTCGACGAGCCGCTTCGCCCACACCGGGTCGACGAACTACGAGGAGGGGGGGGCGCGCATCCCCGCGGCCGCGGTCTCCAACGCCGACGCGGACCTCCTCGAGCGGCTCCTCGAGCGCGGGCCGGTGACGGTGAAGCTCGTCCTCGGCGGCGGGCCTCGCCCCGACGGCGTCTCGGCGAACGTGGTCGGCGAGGTGCGGGGACGCGAGAGGCCGGACGAGGTCGTCGTCGTCTCCGGCCACCTCGACTCCTGGGACCTCGGGACGGGCGCGGTCGACGACGGCGCCGGGTGCGCGATCGCGATCGAGGCGGCGCGCCTCATCGCCGAGAGCCCGAGACGTCCGCGCCGGACGATCCGCGTCGTCCTCTTCGCGAACGAGGAGAGCGGCCTCGCGGGGGGCAAGGGGTACGCCGCGCGGCACGCGGCCGAGCTCCCGAAGCACGCCGGAGCCTTCGAGGCCGACAGCGGCACGGGCGCCCCGCTCGGCTTCTCGTGGAACGCGGCCGACACGCTCGCGCCCGCGCTCGGAGCCGTCGCGAGGCTCCTCGAGCCGCTCGGCGCGGGAGCGCTCCGGAAGGGGGGCTACGGCGGGGCCGACGTCTCGCCGATGGCTCCCGCCGGCGTCCCGCTCTTCGGCCTCCGCCAGGAGACCGGGAGCTACTTCGACGTCCATCACACCGCCGACGACACGTTCGACAAGATCGAGCCCGCCTCGCTCGACCGGGCGGCCGCCGCGATGGCCGCCATGGCGTACGCCGTGGCCGACCTGCCGGAGATCCACGCGCGGCCGGCGGAGCAGGTCCTCCCGGCGAAGCCTCGGTGACCGGGTCGTCGCTCGCGTCGTCCCGGTCGCGCGGAGCGGGTTGACGCGGCCTTGGCCCCGATATACCCTGCCGGGGTATGGTAGCTCGCGCGTCCGCCGGCTCGCCCCCCGCCGACCTCGTCGCCCGCCTCGCCAGGATCGAGGGCCAGGTCCGCGGCGTCTCCCGGATGATCGATGAGAAGCGCTGGTGCCCCGACATCCTCCGCCAGATCGGCGCCGTCGAGGCCGCGCTCTCTCGCGTGAAGGAGCGGCTCCTCGAGAGCCACCTCGACCACTGCGTGCGCCGGGTCCTCGACACCGGGAGCGCCGAGGAGAAGCAGGCCGCCGTCGCCGAGGTCCTCGAGGCGGTGAAGCGGACGCGGGAGAGGTGACTCGATGGGACTCCCTTCTCTCCCGTCCCTGCCGACGACCGGCGGCGCGCCCGCCGCCGCCCCGCTCTCGGCCGGCCCCGAGGTCGAGCTCTCCGTCGCGGGGATGCACTGCGCCTCGTGCGTCGGGCGAATCGAGTCGGCCCTCGGGAAGGTGCCGGGCGTCTCGCTCGCCGTCGTCGACCTCCTCTCGGGGCGGGCGCGCGTCCGCCTCTCCGACCCCGCTCTCCCCGTCGAACGGCTCCTCGAGGCGGTCGCCTCCGCCGGGTACGAGGCGAAGCGGGCGGCGAGCGAGGAGTCGACGGGCCTCGAGGAGCTCGTCGACGCCGAGCATGCGGAGCGTGCGGCCCAGCTCGCCGCGCTGACCCGGAAGGCCGCGTTCGCCGGCGCCGTCGCCGTCCCCGTCGCGCTCCTCTCGATGGCGGAGGTGACGTTCCCGGGGCGGGACGTCCTCTTCCTCCTGCTCACGGCGCTCGTCCTCGCGGTTCCCGCGCGAGACATCCTCGTCTCTGGAGCCCGCGCCGCCGCGCGCCTCTCCCCCGACATGAACACGCTCGTCGCCCTCGGGACGACGGCGGCGTTCCTGACCTCCGCGGCGGCGACGCTCTTCCCTCACGCGCTCCACGCGGAAGGGGAGCACGCGCCGGTCTACTACGAGGCGGCCGTCGTCGTCGTCGCGCTCGTCCTTCTCGGCCGCTTCCTCGAGGAGCGTGCAAAAGGGAAGGCGGGGGAGGCGATCCGCGCGCTCGCGCGCCTCGGGGCGCGCAAGGCGCGCCTCGTCCGCGACGGCGGCGACGTCGAAGTGCCGCTCGAGCGGGTCCGCGCCGGCGACCTCCTCCGCGTCCTGCCGGGGGAGAAGGTGCCGACGGACGGCGTCCTCGTCGAGGGCTCGACGGCGGTCGACGAGTCGCTCGTGACGGGGGAGTCGATCCCTCTCGAGAAGGCGCCGGGCGACTCGCTCCTCGGCGCCACCGTGAACGGGAACGGCGCCGTCGTGATGAAGGCGACGCGCGTCGGCAAGGAGACGGCGCTCGCGCAGGTCGTGAAGCTCGTGCGGCAGGCGCAGGCGACGAAGGCCCCCGTCCAGCGGCTCGTCGACCGCGTCGCCGCGGCCTTCGTCCCGGCGGTCGTCGCCGTCGCCCTCCTCTCCTTCGCGGGGTGGATGCTCCTCGGCCCCGAGCCGCGGCTCCTCCGCGCGCTCCTCGCGGTCACGTCGGTCCTTCTCGTCGCATGCCCCTGCGCCCTCGGGCTCGCCACGCCGACGGCGCTCGTCGTCGGGACGGGGCGGGGCGCGCGGATGGGCCTCCTCCTGCGCGACGCCGGCGTCCTCGAGAAGGCGGCGCGGGTCACGGCGGTCGTCTTCGACAAGACGGGGACGCTCACCGCGGGCCGGCCGGCGGTGACGGCCGTGCGCCCGGTCGCCGGGACGAGCGACGCCGATCTCCTCGGCGCCCTCGCGGCCCTCGAGAGCGGCTCGGAGCACACGCTCGGGAAGGCGATCGTCGCGGAGGCGAAGACGCGTGGCCTCGCCTTCGAGCGCGCGAAGGACGTGAGGGCGGTGCCGGGAGGGGGCGTGACCGGGACGATCGGCGGCGCGCCGGCGCTCGCCGGGTCGGAGGCGTTCCTCGCCTCGCGCGGCGTCGCCGTGCCGGAGGCGCTCCCCGGGGAGGCCGACGGCGGGACGCTCGTCCTCCTCGCCGTCGACGGCGCGCTCCGCGGCGCGGTGACGCTCGCCGACCCGCTCAAGCCGCACGCGCGGGAAGCGCTCGCCTCTCTCGCCGCGCGGGGCCTCTCGCTCCACCTCCTCTCGGGCGACCGGCCGGAAGCCGTGGCGGCCGCGGCGCGCGAGGCGGGGATCCCGGAGGCGAACGTCGCCGCGCGCCTGACGCCCGCGGAGAAGGGCGAGCGGGTGAAGGCGCTGCGCGCCTCGGGCGCCGTCGTCGCGATGGTCGGCGACGGGATCAACGACGCGCCGGCCCTCGCGGCGGCCGACCTCGGCGTCGCGATCGGCACGGGAACCGACGTCGCCCGCGCCGCCTCCGACGTCACGCTCGTCGGCGGGGCGCTCTGGGGCATCGGAACGGCGATCGACCTCTCGAACGCGACGCTCCGCAACGTGAGGCAGAACCTCGTCCTCGCCTTTGTCTACAACGTCGTCCTGATCCCGCTCGCGGCGGGCGCCTTCGCCCCCTTCACCGGGTGGACGCTGAACCCGATGCTCGCGGGCTTCGCGATGGCGGCCTCGTCCGTCAGCGTCGTGACGAACGCGCTCCGCCTCAGGAGGTTCGGGAAGTAGGCCCGGAGGCTACGGGAGAGAGACCTCGCCGCGGCCGACGGTCGCGGCCGGCCCGTCGGAGCGGACGACGAGGACGACGGACGGACCTCCGGCGCCCGAGGCCGGACGCGAGACGCGGTTCCCGGCGGAACGGAGCGTCCGTGCGCCGTCCCGGGTCGTGACGTACCAGTAGCGCTCGGCGGGCGGGTCCGCGGCGCAGGACGCCGGGGAGCGCGCGGGGAGGCGGCGGAGGGGGACGTGGAGCGACGTGCCGAGCGCGACCATCTCGAACGTCTCGGGCTGGCGGATCGCCGCGGGGTCGAGGACCGTCTCGCCGGATCCGCTGGCCCGGCGGACGCGCGCCGCCTCGGTCTCGGCAGCGAAGAAGGCGGCGCGGACGTCGGGCCTCTCGGGCCAGGTCGTCAGCGCGGGAACGGTCTCGCAGCAGAGGAGCACCGCGCCGAGCAGGCCGATGCGGACGCCGCGGCGTACCCCCGCGTCGCCCAGGAGCGCGTCGCCCGCGCGAAGGGCCCGCGCGGCGCAGAGGAGCGCCACGGGCAGCAGCCCGGACGCCCGGAGGGAGTTCGGCGCGCCGTCCGGGTTCGCGAAGACGCCGGAAGCGAGGGCGCCGAGCGCGAGGAGCGAGATCGCGGCGCCCGGCAGGTCGCCGCGAGCGGCGCCTCGAAGGTGGAGGGCCAGACCCACGAGCGCTGCGACTCCGAGGAGCGGCGAGAGCACCGGCTCGCGAGGAATGCCCATCCGCGGGTTCGGATCCCCGGTCCAGACGAGGAGCCCCGAATAGACCCTGAGGTTGAAGGCGACGGCTGCGGGGATCCGGAACGGGCCGGGGACGTCCGCGAGCTCGGCGCGCCGGCTGGCCGTCCAGACGCCGACCTGCGCGTACCGTCCGCCGACCTCTCCCGTCCGCGCCCGGTGGAGGGCCGCCCAGCCGACGACGAGGAGGCCTGCGGGGAGCAGCGCCGCCGCCACGGTGCGTCGCAGGCCGCGGCGTCGGAAGGCGAGGATCGCCGCCGCGCCCGCCAGGACGGCGCCGACGACGAGGCCGGAGGAGTGGCCGTGCGCGGCGAGGCCGGCGGCCGTTCCGGCGATCGCGCCGAGGACGGTGCTGCGCCGTCGCAGGGCGGCGAGCCCGACGGCGGCCGCGAACGTGAGGCAGGAGACCGTCAGGAGCTCGGCCCAGGCCCAGCGGGAGAGGATGAGCGGCCAGCCGCCGAGCGCCGCGAGGGCCGCGGCGACGACGGCCGTCCTGGGGCCTGAGACCTCCCGGGCGAGAATCGTCACGGCGGCGACGAGGCCGAGCCCGCACACGGCGTTGAGGGCCTGGAAGCCCGCCTCGCCGGCTCCGACGAAGCCGAAGAGGAGGCGCGGGAACCCGAGGAGAAGCGGCGACACCGCGAACCCGCCGCTCCCCGGGGTCTCCACGAGGCGTGCCCCAGCGAGCCAGCCCCCCGACGGCTCGCGGAGCAGGGGCAGCGCGTAGAGGACGGTGTCGGAGAAGACGCCCGGCGGAATCCGGTCCGGAACGGCGAGCCGGCAGGCGACGCCGGCGGCGAGGGCGGCCAGCGCCGCGAGGACCGTCGACGGGTCGAGGCGCGTCCCGCCGTCGCCCCGCCGCTCCGCCGCGTCCGCGCCCCGGAGAAGGAGGATCGCCGCACAGGCCGCAGCGGCGGCGAGGGCGAGGTCCTTGAGCCAGAGGAGCGCCGTGTAGGGCCAGGCGTCCGGCTGCCACCAGAGCAGGACGGACCAGCGATCCTCCTCCGCGAGCGCGACGAAGGTCTGGACCGCGACGAACGCCGCGAAACCCGCCTCGGCGCGCGACGCGGGCCACGGGAGGACGGCGACGGATCGGACTCGCGCCCCGATGGCTCGATTCATGCCGGTGCTGTGCGACCCCTTCCCCCGTCGAGGCCGGTCGAGCCGACCCGCATCTCGGGCCGCCCTCCGGCGCCGGCGGCGGCGATTCTACGGTGGCGAGGGCCGGGCGCCCCGCGCCGTCGGCGGGACCGCGCACGGACCTCCGTTCGCCGCAGGGCGAGCCGGAAGACGCGGCCGCGATGCTAAATTCGCGGCATGAACGGCGCCGCGCCCCTCGAAGCGACGGGCCCGTGGCCGGAGGGCACGGGGGCGGGACGTTCCCGGAGCGCCCGCTCCGAGCGCGACGCGCGCCCTTCGGGTGCATGAGGCGAGCGTGAGCGGAGACGCCGGGCGGCCGCGATCGCCACGATGAGGGACCTCACGGTCGTCTGCCCGGTGTACGAGGAGGAGCAGGTCGTCGGCCGTTTCTACGGCGAGCTGAAGCCCGTCCTCGACTCCGTCGCGGACCGATGGCGGTCCGTCGTGCTCTTCGTCGTCGACCGCGGCGCGGACCGGACCCTCGAGGTCCTCGAGGAGATCGCGAGGGGCGACCTTTCGGTGCGGGTCCTGGCCCTGTCCGCGCGCTTCGGGCACCAGATGTCGCTCCTCGCCGGCCTCGACCACTGCGACTCGGATGCCGTGGTCATGATGGACAGCGACCTGCAGCACCCGCCGGCTCTGATCCCGGAGCTCCTCGCGGGCTTCGAGAGGGGGTACGACATCGTCTACACGGTGCGGGAGGACGGCCCCGGCGTGCCGGTCCTCAAGCGGGTCACGTCGCGGCTGTTCTATCGCGTCTTCAACAGGATCTCCGACACGCCGATCAACGAGAGCGCCGCGGACTTCCGGCTCGTCTCCCGCCGCGTCGTAGAGGTCTTCCAGAGACAGATCCGGGAGCGGAACCAGTTCCTGCGGGGGCTCTTCGGCTGGGTCGGCTTCCCGAGCGAGGCGGTCGCCTTTCGGGCCGCGGGGCGCCCCGCGGGCCGGACGAAGTACTCGGTCCGGCGGATGGTGAGGTTCGGCGTCGACGGGGTCGTCTCGTTCAGCAAGGCGCCGCTGAAGGCGGCCGTCTACGTCGGCCTCGCGTTCGGCGCGCTCGGGTTCCTGGTCGCCCTCCTCACCCTCGCGCAGTACCTCTCTTCCCGCTCGTTCCCCTCGGGCTGGACGACGGTCGCCATCCTGGTCTCGATCTTCAGCGGCACGCAGCTCGTCTTCCTCGGCATCCTCGGCGAGTACCTCGGGGCCATCTTCGACGAGGTCAAGGGACGGCCGCACTACATCGTCGAGCGACGGATCAACTTCCCCCCCCGGCCGGAAGGCCCCTCTTGAACGGCTGTGCCGCCTGCGGGGGAGGGGAGTCCCGACCCTTCCACCGTGGTCTGCTCCGCTGCCCGACGTGCGGGCACGCCTGGGCCGACCTGCGGCTTTCCCCGGACGAGCTCGCGGCGGTCTACGGACGGGCGTACTTCTTCGGGGAGGAGTACCTCGACTACGTCGCGGACCGGCGGATCCTCCAGAAGAACTTCCGTCGTCGGCTCGAGGTGCTCGAGCGATTCCTCGACCCCGGCCGACACCGGCGCGTGCTCGAGGTCGGCTGCGCCTACGGCTTCTTCCTCGACCTCCTGCGCGACCGCTTCGAGTCGGCGACGGGGATCGACGTCTCGGAGGACGCGGTGCGGTACGCCCGTTCGACCCTCGGCCTGGACGTCGTCCACGGGGACCTTCTCGGCGCCGACCTCGGAGGGCGCGCGTTCGACGTCGTCTGTCTCTGGGACACGATCGAGCATCTCGAGCGACCGGACCTCACCCTCGAGAGGATCGCCGGGATGACCGCCGCCGGGGCCCTCCTCGCCGTGACGACGGGCGACCTCGGAAGCCTGAACGCCAGGCTCGCGGGCCGGCGCTGGCGGCTCATACACCCGCCGAGCCACCTTCACTACTTCACGCGCGGCTCACTCGCCCGCCTCCTTCGGAGGACCGGCTTCGAGGTCGTGTACGACCGGACCTGCGGGTTCTACAGGGGCGCGGACTTCGCGGCCTACAATCTCCTCGTTCTCCGCTGGCGCCTGCCGCGAGCCTACGGCGTCCTGAAACGGCTCGGCGTGACCCGCTTCGACTTCTTCCTCAACCTCTTCGACATCCGCTACGTGCTCGCCCGGCGGCGGTAGCAGGAGGAGGCGATGGCTCCTGGCGATTCGGTCCTCGTGACGGGAGCAGGCGGCTTCATCGGGAGCCACCTCGTCGAGGCGCTCGTCCGGGAGGGCCACCGGGTCCGGGCCTTCGTCCGGTACAACGGGCGCGGCGACGTCGGCAGCCTCCGGCACGTCCCGGACGAAGTCCGGTCCTCGGTCGAGGTCGAGATGGGGGACCTCCGCGACGCGAACGCCGTCGCCGAGGCGGCCCGGGGCGTCGACGTGATCTATCACCTCGGCGCGCTCGTCGGGATTCCCTACTCCTACGTGCACCCCCGGGAGACGGTCGAGTCGAACGTGACAGGGACCCTCAACGTCCTTCTCGCCGCGCGCGACGGCCGCGTCCGACGGGTCGTGCACACCTCCTCGAGCGAGGTCTACGGCACGGCCCGGAGCGTGCCGATGTCGGAGGGGCACCCGCTCCGGGGGCAGTCGCCCTACTCGGCGAGCAAGATCGGGGCGGATGCGCTCGCGGAGAGCTTCTTCCTGTCGTTCGGCGTCCCGGTCGTCACCGTCCGGCCGTTCAACACCTACGGTCCGCGGCAGTCGGCGCGGGCGGTGATCCCGACGATCGTCACGCAGGCGCTCGCGGGCGACGTCGTGCGCCTGGGCGCCCTGACGCCCACGCGCGACCTGACGTTCGTGACCGACCAGGTGGAGGGCTTCCTGCGTGCGGGCCGGACGCCGGGAATCGAGGGCCGGACGGTCCACCTCGCCTCGAACGAGGAGACCTCCGTCGGCGCGCTCGTGGAGAAGGTCGCCGGGATCCTCGGCCGGTCCGTCCGCGTGGAGACGGAGCCGGCGCGGACGAGACCTCGCGAGAGCGAGGTCCTCCGGCTTCGGGGCGACGCCTCCGTCGCGTCGCGCCTGCTCGGGTGGGCGCCGGCGGTCGCGCTCGACGAGGGCCTCCGCCGGACGGTCGACTGGATCGCGGGGAACCTCGAGGCCTGCGGCGGCCCGGGGTACCGGGTCTAGGGACGTGAAGGCCGTCCTCCTGGCCGGAGGCCGCGGGACCCGGCTCGCCCCCTACACGACGGTCCTCCCGAAGCCGCTCATGCCCGTCGGCGACCGGCCGATCCTCGACATCGTGGTACGTCAGCTCCGGCACCACGGCTTCGACGAGCTGACCTTCGCGGTCGGGCACCTCGCCGAGCTCCTCATGGCCTACTTCGGGGACGGCTCGAGGTTCGGCGTGAAGATCCGCTACTCCCGCGAAGAGGCGCCGCTCGGCACCGCGGGCCCGCTCAGTCTCGTCGAGGGCCTCGACGAGCCGTTCCTCGTCATGAACGGAGACATCCTCACGACGCTCGACTTCGCCGCGATGATGGCCGAGCACCGGAGGACGGGGGCCGTGGCCACCGTCGGCGCCTTCCACCGGAAGGTGAGGCTCGACCTCGGCGTGATCCGTTTCGACGAGGACCGGCGGCTCACGAGCTACGACGAGAAGCCGACGCACGACTACTGGGTCAGCGGCGGGGTCTACGCGTTCGACCCGATCGTGTCGTCGCTCCTGAAGAGGGGCGAGCACCTCGACCTCCCCGACCTCGTGCGGGGGCTCGCCGCCCGGGGAGACGACGTGCGGTGCCACCTCCACGAGGGGCGCTGGCTGGACATCGGGCGCCTCGAGGACTACGCGCTCGCGGCGGAGGAGCTCGCGGCCCATCGCGAGGAGTTCCTGCCGGGCGGCTCGGACCGTTGACGTGATGCGCGCGCTCGTCACGGGAGGAGCCGGGTTCGTGGGGCGGCACCTCGTCGCTCTCCTCGCCGGCGAGGGGGCGCGGGTCCTCTCCCTCGACCGGACGCCTGCCGAGATCGCGGGCGCTGAGTCGATCACGGCGGACCTCTCGGACCCCTCCGCCGTCGGGAGAGCCGTGGCCGCGGCCGCCCCAGACGTCGTCTTCCACCTCGCCTCGCAGACTCCGGGGGGCGCGCCGGGGTGCACGCCCGCGGAGCAGCTCGTCGGCGACCCGGTCGCGACGGAACATCTCCTGGAGGCGGTTCGGCGGCTCGTCCCCGAGACGCGTGTCGTCGTCGTGAGCAGCTCGGCCGTCTACGGCGACGCCACGTCGTCCGGGACTCCGATCCCGGAGACGGCCCCCTTCCGGCCGGTGACACCTTACGGCGTCGCGAAGGCGGCCGTCGAGCTGGTCGCTCTCCGCCACCACCTCGCGCACGGGCTGAAGGTCGTGCGCGTCCGCCCGTTCAACCTCGTCGGACCGGGCCAGGGGAAGAATCGACTCCCCGGTCACCTCGCCGCCCAGGTCGTGGCGGTCTCCGCGGGTGCGGAGCCGCCTGTCGTTCGCCTCCGTCATCGCGCGACGTCCCGCGACTTCGTCGACGTCCGCGACGCCGCCCGGGCCTTCCGGGCGCTCGCGGAGCTCGGGGAGCCCGGCGAGGTCTACAACGTGGGAAGCGGGCGGACCGTCTCGATCGGCGAGCTCTTGGATCTCCTGCTGGCGACGGCCGGCGTCACCGCGCGGGTCGAGGAGACGGACGCCTCGCCCGAGGCGGGGGACGTTCGGGGCCAGGCTGCCGACACGGGACGGATCCGCCGGACGACGGGTTGGTCCGCGGCGATTCCGCTCGGCGTCAGCCTCTCCGACCTCCTCGACTCGTTTCGAGACGGCCCGACCTGAACCGGGCCGCGCAGCGCCCGACGATCCGCGCCGGCGGTGCGGGCCGGTCGAGACACCCTGGCGACGGCCGCAGTCCCGGGCCCGGCGGGTCAGCCCGGCAGGATGATCTCGCCCCTCGTCACCGTCACCGCGCTGCCGGCGAGGCGGACGCGGTCCCCGCGGCAGCCGACCAGGACCGTGCCGCCGCGGGGAGAGGCCTGGTAGCCGACGAGGTCGTCCTTCCCGAGCTTCTCCCGCCAGTAGGGCCCGAGGGCGCAGTGGGCGGAGCCGGTGACGGGGTCCTCCGGGACGCCGCAGCCGGGGGCGAAGAAGCGGGAGACGAAGTCGTTCGGCGATCCGGCGTCGGCCCGGGCCGTCACGATCACCCCGCGGTAGGGGACCTCCTCGAGGAGGGCGAGGTCGGGACGGAGAGCCCGGACCTCCGACTCCGAGGCGACCTCGTAGAAGAGGTCGAAGCGCGTCTTCCCGCTGAACACCGGTGAGATCGCGAGCGCCTGGAGCGCCTTGTCGAGCGGTGCGAACGGTTCGGCCGGGGTCGCCGGAAAGTCGAGGACGATCGTCGCGCCCTCGCGGACGGCCGTCAGGAGTCCGCTCTTCGTCTGGAACCGGGCCGTCTCGCCGGACGCGAGCCGGCCCGTCTCGAGGAGGACGTGCGACGAGGCGAGCGTCGCGTGGCCGCAGAGGTTCTCCTCGACCTCCGGCGTGAACCAGCGGAGCCGCCAGCCGTCGCCCTCGCGGAGGAGGAACGCCGTCTCGGCCTGGTTCATCTCCATGGCGACGTTCTGCATCACCGCGTCGGGGATCGCCCGTTCGAGGAGGACGACTCCGGCGGGGTTCCCGGCGAAGGGGCGGTCGGTGAAGGCGTCGACGAGGAAGAACGGCAGCGCCATCCGCCGAAGATACGCCCGACCCGGGGCTTCGTCGCGTCTTTCGACGCGCGGCGGCCTTCGCCGGCGCCGGGAGCGCACCTTTCCCGGCGCCCGGGACGCGAAACCTCGGACGCTCCCGCCCGTCTCACCCGTCGTGAGACCCTTGCGGGCGGTGATCACCGTTCCGGACGACGATGCCGGCCTCATGGGCCGGGTGAAGGCCGGGGACCCGGCCGGGGCCGAGGCCCTCTTCTCCCGCTACGCGGGGCCGATCCTCGGCTTCACGGAGCGGATGCTCGGGAGCCGGGCCGAGGCGGAAGAGGTCACGCAGGACGTCTTCCTGAAGATGATCTCCCGCTGCGAGCAGTACGACGGACGGGCCTCCGTCTCGACGTGGCTCTTCGCGATCGCCGCGAACGCGTGCCGGGACCGGCTCCGGAGCGCCTGGCGGACGACGTCCGTCCCGCTCGAGGGGGTGCCGGAGCCGAAGGGAGAGGGCTCGATCGAGGGGGGGCTCCTCGAGAGGGAGAAGAGGCGGGCCGTCCGGGCGGCCCTCGAGAGGCTGACGCGCGAGCAGCGCGAGGCCCTTCTCCTGGCGCGCTACCGCGGGATGCCCTACGCCGAGGTCGCCCGGACGCTCGGCATCAGCGAAGGGGCCGTCAAGACGCGCGTCTTCCGCGCCGTGGAGACGCTGCGCGCCCACTTCGCCGGGGAAGGAGGTCACGAATGGACTGCCTGAAGACCCTCGAGATCGCGGTCGCCCGCGCGGCTGGCGAGCCGGCCCGGCCGGGCGACGCCGAGGCCGAAGCCCACCTCGAAGCCTGCGAGGCCTGCCGCCTGCGGGCCGCGGAGCTCGACGCCACCTGGGAGCGGATCGCGCTCCCGGACCCGGACGTCCCCGCCGTCTTCCGCGAGCGGACGATCGGACGGATGGAGGAGGCGATGTCGCGCCGGAACGTCGTCCCGTTCCGCCCGCGCGCCTGGTGGAAGCCGGCGCTCCAGGCCGCGGCCCTCCTCGTGACGGGAGCCGGCGGATTCCTCCTCGCCCGCGCGAGCGCGCCGGCCGGCGGATTTCCCCAGGCCGGGGCCGCCCCCGGGGAGGCCCGGACCCCGGCCTACGCCTTCGCCTCCGAGCGGCAGCTCGACGTCTCGCGCGTCGGGCTCGACCTCTCGGGGAACCCGCGCCTGAGGAACGTCGCGTTCCGCCCCTCCGAGGCGGACGGCCGGCTCGCGATCTCGTTCGACGTGACGACCCGCTACGTCGTCACGGGGCGGCCGGAGGACCGCGGCGTCGCCTCGCTCCTCGCCTACGTCGTCGACGCGCAGTCCGCGACGGAAGGGGCGCGGGGCCGGGCGATCGACCTCGTCTCGACCGAGCTCGGCGAGAAGGCGGCCGCCTCGCCCGAGATCGTCGGAGTCCTCGTGAAGACGCTGAGGGAGGACCGGAACCCGGGCGTCAGGAAGAAGGCCGCGGAGGCCCTCGTCCAGCTGCCCCCCTCACCGGCGATCCGCGACGCGCTCGCCCTTGCGCTGCGCAGCGACACGAACCCGGCCGTCCGGATGATCGCCGTGGACGGGCTCGCAAAGGCGGCGACCGCGCTCCGCGACCCGCTCAGCATCGAGACCCTCCGCGAGAAGGCGGGGGACGAGTCGGAGCCCGGGTTCGTCCGCGTGAGGGCGGCTTCCGCCCTCCGGGAGATCCCGCTCTGAGGTCCGCCCCGGGGCCGCGCGCCGGCCCCGGGCGCCCCTCCCCGCACGGGAGCGGCCTCGCGCGTGACCTTCCCGAAACTCGACCGTCAGACCGGCATGAACACGGAGAACGCGATGGAAACGACGACGCCCCGTCCCCCCTCCCGCGCCTGGACGATCCTCTGGTTCCTCCTGATCGGCGGGTTCCTCCTCGTCTCCCTCGCCTGGCCGGCGCGTGCGGAACGGCTCGGGGCGACCGCGAGCCGGACGGACACCTTCGGGAACGTGGCCGGCGTGAAGTCGCTCTCGATCGACGGCGTGAGCGGTGACGTCGAGGTCTCGACGGGCGCCGCCTTCGCCGCGACGGTCGAGGTGACCGTGAAGGCGGACGGCGAGGCCCGCGCGAAGGAGATCCTCGGACAGACGAAGATCGCCTTCGAAGACCGCGCCGGCGAGCTCTCCCTCACGACGCTCGAGCCGGGGACGACGGTCTCGCGCGAGGGACGCCGGACGCGGCTCCGCGTCTCTCACGACGGCCACCGACGCTGGCGGGTCGAGGCCCGCTACCGCGTGACGCTCCCGGCGGGGGCGGGCCTCGAGGTCTCCGTCGTGAACGGCGGCGTCGTGACGCGCGGCCTCGACGGGGAGCAGGCGCTCACGACGGTCAACGGCCGGGTCGCGGCGCACGGCGCGCGGCGCGACGTGACGCTGAAGACGGTGAACGGCGGCGTCGAGGGGACGTTCGCGGCGCTTCCCCGCGGGACGAAGGTCGTCGCCGAGACGGTGAACGGCGGCGTGAAGCTGACCCTCCCCGCCGACGCGGCGTTCGACCTGAAGGCCTCGGCGATCAACGGCGGTATCCGCTCGACGTTCGCGCTCCCGGTGAGCGGCGACGACTCCGACGACGATGCCGTGAGGGCCGTCGAGGCGGCGGCCCGCGCCGAGGCGGACAGGGCCCGCGCGGCGGCGGACCGGGCGCGCGAGAAGGCGAGGCACGCTCGCGACGAGCGAGACTCGGACGACGAGTGGGACCGGGAGTGGAAGGAGTTCGGCCGCGAGATGGCGAGCTTCGGCCGCGAGATGGCCCGGCTCAGCCGCGAGATCTCGCGGTCGGTCTCGGGGAGCCTGAACCGCTCCTACGAGGGGACGCTCCGCGGAGGCGGCGCCTGGGTGAAGTGCTCCACCGTGAACGGCGGGGTCCTCGTCCTCGCCGCGGGGTCCCCGGACTCCGCCGCGAAGTCCCTCGTCCCGGAGCGCTCGAAGCGCTGGGCGGGCCTCCACGTCCCCCCGGTCCCGCCGGTTCCGCCTGTTCCGCCCGTCCCGCCCGTCCCGCCCGTCCACGTCGGTCGCCTCTGGGGCGGCGAAGACGAGTCGGTCGTCAAGGGGGACGTCTCCGGGGACTTCAGCGCCTCGCTCGCGACGGGCGACGTGAAGGTCGGGAACGTCTCCGGCCGCGCGACGGTCCGGACGAGCGCGGGCGACATCCGGATCGCCTCGGCGGGGAAGGGAGCGGAGCTCTCGAGCTCGGGCGGCGACGTGAGGATCGAGCGGGTCGACGGAGGGCTGACCGCCTCCACACTGGGCGGCGACATCGTCGTGGGCGACGCGTCGGGCGACGTGAAGCTCCGGACGATGGGCGGCGACGTGAGGCTCCGCTCGGCGAGGGGCGGCGTCACGGCGAAGACCGCCGGCGGGGACGTCCGGCTCCTTCGCGTCGCCGGCTCCGTCCGGGCCGAGACCGCCGGCGGCGAGCTCTTCTGCGAGATCGCCGCGAAGGAGTCAGGGCCGGTCGAGCTCTCGACGGGCGGAGGCGACGTGACGCTCGTCCTCCCGTCGAACTTCCGGGGAGACGTCGAGGTCCACGTGAGGGGCGTCGACGAGGACGGCGACTACGTCCACTCAGACTTCCCGGAGGTCTCGATCACGAGGCAGAGGGGACCCGGCCACGGCGCGGTCCGCGCCGAGGGGAGCCTGAACGGCGGAGGTGCGAAGGTGTCGGTCAGCGCGGCATCCGGAACGGTCTACCTCCGGAAGGGGCCGCCCGTCTGAATGGCGCGCCCCGCAACCGGCTCACCCGGCGAGAGCCCCCGCAGCGTCGGGGGCTCTCCCGTTTGCTACCCTCCCCCCGGCGCCGGCGCCTCGCGCCGGGTCCGGCCCCGCGATTCCACTCCACGGAGGTCTCCATGAACCGACGAATCCTCGGCGCGCTCCTCGCCGCCGCGCTCCTCGCCGCGCCGCAGGCCCTCGCGGTCGTCCCCGAGAAGGGCTCGATCGCGGTCTTCGCCGGCATCGGCCCCGCCCTCCCGTTCGAGGGAGACTACGAGCTCGGGTTCCACCTCGAAGCCGGCGGCGAGTACTACCTCTCGAACGTCCTCGCCCTTCGAGGGACCCTCGGCTTCGCCCGCGAGGGAACCGACGGCGGCTCGAGCGTCACGACGGGCAGCTTCGAGCTCTCGGCGGCCTATTACGCCCGCAGGGGCAAGTGGAACCCGTACGTCCTGGGCGGTTTCGGTGTCCACACCGTCGATCCGCCGGGGCGCGGGCCCACGCAGCGGCTCGGAGCTCACTTCGGCGGGGGAGTCGAGTACTACCTCGACCGCCGAACGGCTCTGACGGGGCAGCTGACGGGCCGTTTCATCGGGGGCGCGGGAGACCGGACGTCCAGCTTCGCGGCTCTCACCGCCGGCATCAAGTACCACTTCTGAGGCTCGACGCGGGCGATGCGGGACCTGCGGTGTCGCCGGGGCGCCGCGGGTCTCGTTCGCGGGAGCCTCGGACGGGAACGCAATGCGGACCCGGATGGTCCGGTATCCGGTGTAGGATCCGCTCGATGGGCCGCCGTCCTTCCGCCGCCGCGAACGCCGCGAGTCTCGTCCTCGCGCTCGCGGTGTCGCTTCTCGGGGTGCGGCTCTTCCTCCCGGTGACGGCCGCGGCCTGCGCCCCGACCGGAGGAGGCTGCTGCTGCGCGGAGGTCCCGCCGCCGGACGGCGCTCCGACGGACGACGGTTGCGGCTGCTCGGTCTCGCGGGCCGTTCCTCTCCCGGCGGCCGTGCTCGCGACGCCCGAGACGGTGTCGTCCCCGGGGCTCGTCGCGGTCGTGCCGGACGCGGTCGGCGTGTCGGTGCCGCGCCTCGGGTCCGCCGCACGGATCCCCGCGCCGGTCGCCCGCAACGGGCCGATCCAGGCGCTTCTCGAGACCTTCCGGAACTGAGGCCTCGGCCGAACGAGCTCTCGTCCGTCCCCCGCGGGACGGTTCGATGACCCCTTCGCCGAGGTGTACCGATGACCCTGATCCCTTCTCGCCGGCCCGTCGTCGCGCCGGCCCTCGCCCTGATCCTCCTCCTCCCGACCGTCGCCAAGGGCGCCGGCGCCGGGCCGATCGCGGCTCTCCGTGCGATTCCCGGCCCGGTTGCCGCGCCTTCCGTCGAGACGCTCGTCGCCGAGGCGCTCGAGAAGAGCCCCGCGCTCGCCGCCGCTCGCGCGTCCGTCGCCGCCGCGCGCGAGCGGGTCGCCCCGGCCGGGACCCTTCCCGACCCGATGCTCCGGCTCTCCTACGAGAACGACGGCTCCTCTCCCTCCCTCGGCGAGGAGATGATGACGAGGCTCTCGTTCATGGCCGAGCAGGCGATCCCGTGGCCCGGGAAGCTCGACCTCGCTGCGAGGGTCGCCGGGGCCGACGCGGCGGTCGCCGAGGCGGCCGTGGCGCGGGTCCGCCTCGCGATCGAGGCGGACGTCCGTCGCGCCGCTGCGCGCCTCCTCGAGGCGCGCGAGGCGCGCGCGCTGACCCGCGAGCAAGGAGAGACCTGGGAGCGGATCGAGTCGGTCGCCCGGAGCCGCTACGCCGCGGGCCTCGGCACCCAGCAGGACGTTCTCCGCGCGCAGACCGAGAGGACGCGGCTCCTCCAGCAGGCCCGCCGCGACGAAGGGGCGGCGCGCACGGCCGAGGCCGAGCTCCGACGGCTCCTTCTCCGAGAGCCGGGAACTCCGCTCGAGGTGGAGGGGCGCCTGGGCGACCTGAGGCCGGCTTCGCCCGACGAGGCGGACGAGCTCGCCCGCGCCGAGGCCCAGAGCCCCGAGCTCGACGTGGCGCGAAAGAGCGCCGAGCGCGAGACGCTCGCGATCGACCTCGCGCGCCGCGACCTGAGGCCCGACCTCGTCGCCTCGGCCGGGTACATGAACCGCGGCTCGCTCCCGATGATGTGGGCCGTCGGCCTCGGCGTCACGGTGCCGCTCTTCTCCGGGAGGAAGCAGGAGCCGCGCGTCCGCGAGGCCGAAGCGCGCCTCGCCGCCGTGAGGGCGGCGGAGGCCGACGTCCGCCTCCGCCTGAGGGCGCGGACCGAGGAGCGGCTCGCCCTCCTCGCCCAGCTCGCCGAGGAGGCGCGGCTCGACCGCGAGGCGCTCCTCGTCCAGGACCGGCTCGCCGTCGAGGCCGCCCTCGCGAGCTACTCGGCCGGCGCCGTCCCCTTCATCACGGTGCTGGAGGCGCTGTCGACCGAGTTCTCCGACCGCCGCGCCGCCCTCGCCCGCCTCGCCGCCTTCCGCGTCGGCGAGGCCGACCTCCGCGAGCGCTCTCTCGACGGCACGCCGATGGCCGCCGCCTCCGCCCCCCTGTCCGCCCCCGCGCCGACGGCCGCGATGAGCGCCGCCGGAGGGATGTGAGGAGAACCCCGATGAACCGCACCCGAATCGCCCTCGCCGTCCTCCTCCTCGCCCTCGCCGGTCCGGCCCTCTTCCTCGCGACGGGCTGCGGCGGGGAGAAGCCGCCGGCCGCCGCGAAGGAGACCTGGGTCTGCCCGATGCACCCCGAGGTCGTGAAGGACCGCAAGGAAAGCTGCCCGATCTGCGGGATGGACCTCGTCCCGAAGGAGGCCGAGGCTCCGGCCGCGCCGCCGGCGGCCGCGCACGAGACCTGGATCTGCCCGATGCACCCGGAGATCGTGAAGGACCGCAAGGAGAGCTGCCCGATCTGCGGGATGGACCTCGTGAAGAAGGAGGAGGAGCCGGCGCTCGCCCCGGCCGGCGTCGCAGGGTACGCCCCGGTGACGATCGACGCGCGCAAGCGCCAGCTCCTCTCGCTGAAGACGGCGCCGGTCGAGAGGGGGCGCTTCGGCACCGGCATCCGGACCGTCGGCCGGGTCGTCTACGACGAGCGGCGCGTCCACCACGTCCACACGCGCTACGAGGCCTACGTCGAGCACGTGACGGCCGACTTCACGGGGAAGCTCGTGCGGAAGGGGGAGGTCCTCGCGCACGTCTACAGCCCGGAGCTCTTCGCGACCCAGCAGGAGGTCCTCCTCGCGCTCCGGGCGGTGAAGGCGCTCGGGCCGGCGGCCGACCCGTCGGCGCGCGAGGGGGCCGAGCGGCTCCTCGAGGCGGCCCGCCAGCGTCTGCGCCTCTGGGAGGTCTCGGACGCCGACATCGCCGCGCTCGAGAAGCGGGGCGAGCCGCTCCGGAGCGTCCCGATCTACGCGCCGACCTCCGGCTACGTGACGGCCCGGACGGCCTTCCACGGGATGAAGGTGATGCCGGCCGACACGCTCTTCGACATCGTCGACCTCTCCGCGGTCTGGGTCCTCGCCGACGTCTACGAGTCGGAGCTCCCCCGCGTCTCGGTCGGCCAGCCGGCGCGGATGACGCTCTCCTACCGGCCCGGCCGCGAGTGGCGCGGGAAGGTGACGTACGTCTACCCGTCGCTCGAGGAGAAGACGCGGACAGCGAAGGTCCGCCTCGAGTTCGCGAACCCGCGCGAGGAGCTGAAGCCGGAGATGTACGCCGACGTCGTCCTCGAGAGCGCGCCGCGGACGGCGCTGAAGGTCCCCGCGGACGCCGTCCTCGACAGCGGCACGCGGAAGGTCGTCTTCGTCGCGAAGGGGGAGGGGCTCCTCGAGCCGCGCGAGATCACGGTCGGGGAGCAGGGGGACGGGTCGTGGGAGGTCCTCTCGGGCCTGACGGAAGGAGAGGAGATCGCGCTCGGCGCGAGCTTCCTCGTCGACTCCGAGTCGCGCCTCGCGGCGGCGCTCGCCGGGATGCGGGCGGGCGCGGCCCCGGCGCCGGGCCACGAGGGGCACGGGTCCTCGTCTCCGAAGCCCGGCCACGAAGGCCACGCCCCCGCGCCGGCTCCGGCCGAAGGCCACCGGCACTGAGGGGGCGGCCGTGATCCAGCGGATCATCCGGTTCTCCGCGGAGAACAAGTTCCTCGTCCTCGCCCTCTGGGCCGTCGCCGTCCTCCTCGCCTTCCGCGCGCTCCGCGACGTCCCGCTCGACGCGATCCCGGACCTCACGGACACGCAGGTCATCGTCCTCTCGCGCTGGGACCGCAGCCCCGACATCCTCGAGGACCAGGTCACCTACCCGATCGTCACCGCCCTCCTCGGCGCGCCGAAGGTGAAGACGATCCGCGGCTTCTCCGACTTCGGCTACTCGTTCGTCTACGTCATCTTCGAGGACGGCACCGACCTCTACTGGGCCCGCTCGCGCGTCCTCGAGTACCTCTCCAAGATCCAGGGGAGCCTCCCCGCGGGCGTGAAGACGGAGATCGGCCCCGACGCCACGGGCGTCGGGTGGGTCTACCAGTACGCCCTCGTCGACGAGAGCGGGAAGACCTCGCTCGACGAGCTCCGCTCGTACCAGGACTGGTTCCTCCGCTACCAGCTCCAGGCGGTGCCGGGCGTCGCCGAGGTCGCGACGTTCGGCGGGATGACGCGGCAGTACCAGGTGACGGTCGACCCGAACCGCCTCGCGGCCTACGGGATCGGCCTCGACGCCGTCGCGGACGCGCTCCGGAAGAGCAACGACGAGGTCGGCGGGAGGCTCGTGGAGATCTCGGGGCGCGAGCACATGGTCCGGGGCCGCGGCTACCTGAAGGGGGCCGCCGACATCGAGAAGGTCGTCCTGAAGACGGACGAGCGCGGGACGCCGGTGACGGTCCGCGACGTCGGCTCCGTCGCCCTCGGGCCGGACCTGCGCCGGGGCGTCGGCGAGCTCGACGGGAAGGGGGAGACGGTCGGCGGGATCGTCGTCATGCGCTCGGGCGAGAACGCCCTCCACGTGATCGAGAGGGTGAAGGAGCGGCTCGGCGAGCTCTCCGCGTCGCTCCCCGAGGGGGTGAAGGTCGTGGCGACCTACGACCGTTCGACGCTCATCGAGTCGGCGATCGAGAACCTGAAGGGGAAGCTCGTCGAGGAGATCGTCATCGTCTCGATCGTCATCCTGATCTTCCTCTGGCACGTCCCGAGCGCCCTCGTCCCGATCGTGACGATCCCGGTCTCGGTCCTCCTCGCCTTCATCCCGCTCCACCTGATGGGGATCACGGTCAACATCATGTCGCTCGGCGGCATCGCGATCTCGATCGGCGTCCTCGTCGACGGGGCGATCGTGGAGGTCGAGAACGCCTACAAGAAGCTCCAGATCTGGAACGACACGGGGCGGAAGGGGGACTTCCACGCCGTGCGCCTCGAGGCGCTCATGGAGGTCGGCCCGTCGGTCTTCTTCTCGCTCCTCGTCATCGCCGTCTCGTTCCTCCCGATCTTCACGCTCGTCGACCAGGAGGGACGCCTCTTCTCCCCCCTCGCCTGGTCGAAGAACCTCGCGATGGCGCTCGCGGCCGTCCTCGCGATCACGCTCGACCCGGCGATGCGGATGCTCTTCGCCCGGATGGACCCGTTCCGGTTCGGCTTCGCGCACGGGGGGGAGAGCCCGCTCGCGCGGCTCGTCCGCCTCCCCGCCCGGCTCGCCGAGAAGGCCGTCAACGCGGTGGCCGTCGGGACCTACCACGCCGAGGAGAAGCACCCGGTCTCGAGGGTCCTCTTCCGGCTCTACGAGCCGGCCTGCCGGGCCGTCCTCCGCCGGCCGAAGACCGTCGTCGCCGCCTCGCTCCTCGTCCTCGCCTCGACCGTCCCGGTCTACCTCTCTCTCGGCTCGGAGTTCATGCCTCCGCTCCACGAGGGGACGATCCTCTACATGCCGACGACGCTCCCCGGCATCTCGGTGACGGAGGCGGGGAAGCTCCTGCAGGTGCAGGACCGGATCCTCGCGTCGTTCCCGGAGGTCGAGAGGGTCCACGGGAAGGCGGGGCGGGCCGAGACGTCGACCGACCCGGCGCCCCTCTCGATGATGGAGACGACCGTCGTCCTGAAGCCCGAAGGCGAGTGGAGGCCGAAGGAACGCTGGTACAGCGCGTGGGCGCCCGAGTGGCTGGCGTCCGTCCTCCGGCACGTCTGGCGGGACCGGATCACCTACGAGGAGCTGATCGCCGGGATGGACGCCGCGCTGAAGATCCCCGGCGCGACGAACGCCTGGACGATGCCGATCAAGGGGCGGATCGACATGCTCTCGACGGGCATCCGGACGCCGATCGGCGTGAAGGTCTTCGGCTCGGACCTCGCCGAGATCGAGCGGATCGGGGCCGAGGTCGAGGCGGCCGTGAAGACGCTCCCCGCGACCCGCTCGGCCTTCGCGGAACGGGTCGCCGGGGGCTACTTCCTCGACTTCGACCTGAACCGCGACGCCCTCGCCCGCTACGGCCTCACCGCGGCCGACGCGAACATGGCGATCATGACGGCGATCGGCGGCGAGACCGTCACGACGACCGTCGAGGGTCGCGAGCGCTACTCCGTGAACGTCCGCTACCCGCGCGAGCTGCGGGAAGACCTCCCGTCGCTTGCCCGCGTCCTCGTCCCGACGATGTCGGGAGCGCAGGTGCCTCTGGGCCAGCTCGCCGACCTCGCGCTCGTCACCGGGCCGTCGATGATCCGGAACGAGAACGGCCTCCTCTCGGGCTACGTCTACGTCGACTTCGACACGTCGAAGGAGGACGTCGGGGCCTTCGTCGGGAAGGCGAAGGAGGCCGTCGCGGAGCGGGTGAAGCTCCCGACGGGCTACAGCCTCGTCTGGAGCGGCCAGTGGGAGAACATGGTGCGGGTGCGCGAGCGGCTCGCCGTCGTCATCCCGGTCACGCTCGTCCTGATCTTCCTCCTGATGTACGCGAACACGAAGTCGGTCGCGAAGACGCTCCTCATCGTCCTCGCCGTGCCGTTCTCCGTCGTCGGGGCCGTCTGGTACCTCTGGCTCCTCGACTACAACATGTCGATCGCGGTCTGGGTCGGGATCATCGCCCTCATGGGGCTCGACGCCGAGACGGGGATCTTCATGCTCCTCTTCCTCGACCTCGCCCACGACGAGGCGAAGAAGAAGGGGCTCCTGAGGAACGTCCCCGACCTCGTCGAGGCGATCGTCCACGGGGCGGTGAAGCGGATCCGCCCGAAGGCGATGACGGTCCTCTCGGCCTTCTTCGGGCTCCTCCCGATCATGTGGTCGACGGGGGTCGGGGCCGACATGATGAAGCGGATCGCCGCCCCGATGGTCGGAGGGCTCGTGACGTCGTTCGCCCTCGAGCTCTTCGTCTACCCGGCGATCTACCTCCTCTGGAAGAGGAGGGAGCTGCCGCCCGTCGACGGAGACCGGACGGGAGGTGGTGCGTCCGTCGCGGCCGGCTGACGGGAGCGGGCCCCGCAGGTCCCTCCCTGCGCCGACGGCATGATTCTTGTTCCAGCCCGCGGTCAAGGAGCGTTCCGAGATGCGTCATCGCAGAGCCGGCGGCTTCACGCTCGTCGAGGTCCTGATCATCGTGGCGATCATCGGCATTCTCGTGGCCATAGCGGCAATCAACTACCGGAACGCGATCGAGCGGGCGCGTCAGCGCCGCACAATGGGCGACATCCGAAGCCTCTCTTCGGCCGTCGAGGCCTACGCGATGGACTTCGGACGCTATCCGCCGACGTCGGGGTTCACGCTCCCGCCGGGGCTCGCGCTGCCCGACGAGAGCCTCGAGGCGACGCGGGCGTATCTCGAGCCGACCTACATCCGCGCGACACCGCTCGTCGACGGCTGGAATTCCTGGTTCGGCTACGGTACGTCGACCGTTTTCACCGACTACGTCCTGCGCTCGAACGGCCGGGGCGGGGAGCCCCAGGAGACGCCGCTGTACGGTCCCACGACGGACCTGAACGCCGACATCATCCTCGTCAACGGCCAGTTCGTTCAGTGGCCCGAAGGCGTCCAGCAGTAGCCGTGAGTCGCGTTCCCCGTCCGACACTCTTCGGGAACCCGACGCAGGGGGCGCCGACAAATTTTGTCGTCGTTTCCCGATTTCCGCGCGATAACTCCTTCGCGGCGACAGGATTGGACGGCTTGGTAGCCGGGCGTGAGTCTTGCTAGAACGGGCGGTAAGGAGGTTCTCCGAATGAAGAGGAACGCAAAGGGCTTTACCCTCATCGAGCTGCTGATCGTCGTCGCGATCATCGGCATCATCGTCGCCATCGCCATCCCGAACCTGCTGAACGCGATCCAGCGCGCCAAGCAGCGCCGGACGATGGGCGACATTCGCACCACCGCGACCGCCCTCGAGGCCTACGCGGTCGACATGAACCGCTACCCGCCGTCCGCGGGGACGTACGACCTTCCGGAGACCATCGGGACGGACACGGTCGGCGGCCAGATGGCGAACTACGTCTCTCCGACGTACGTCAAGGCGGTTCCGCTCGCCGACGGCTGGAACTCCTGGTTCATCTACACGATCGACACGAACGGAACGATCTACATCCTCGCCTCCGGTGCGAAGGACGGCGACATCACCGTGACGACCCAGGGCCTTGGGCCGACGACCGACTTCAACTCCGACATCGTCTACGCCAACGGCTCCTTCGTTCAGTGGCCCGAGGGCGTTCAGCGCTGAGCCTCTGACCCAGGTCCGGATCGAAAGCCCCCGGGCGACCCGCCCGGGGGCTTTTTCTCGGGTACGCCTCCCGGAGCGTCAGGCTTCGACGGGGAGGAGGAGCTCCACCCGGGCGGTCCAGCCGGAGGGGGCTCCGGAGACCCGGGCGGCCGAGACGACCAGCGTCCGTCCCTTCGCCTTCGGCAGGAGGAGCGGGAGAGTCGCCGTGACCCGCCTCTCGTCGAAGGAGAGCCAGCGGGGAAGGCCGAGGGTGCCGGGCTCCTCGCGGGCGGCGCGGAGAGTGTCGTCGACGAGGTCCGCAAGGAGGACGTCGTCGTCGTCCCCTGCCGCCTGAACCGGGACGACTCGCCCTTCGGTGCTGCCCGGGACCGGCGAAGCCCCGTACACCGCGTCGAGGACGCCGGCCAGGACGGCTCGGAACAGCTCCGCCCTCTCCGGGGCCGTGGCCGTGAGGTCGATCGCTCCGTCGGTCTCCTTCAGTTCGTGCGGCACGCGCGAGCCTCCTTCCGCGAACGGAGATCTTAGCCCTGCCGCGGAGAGGCGAGCCGAGGCGAGAATGCCGGCGTGGACCGTCCCGACCTGGAGAGACGACTGAGGACCCGGATCGAGCGGGACGGGCCGCTCCGTTTCGACGAGTTCCAGGCGTCGGCGCTCTACGACCCCGCGGACGGCTACTACGAGAGGCCGGGCCGCGTGGGCCGGTCGGGGGACTTCGTCACCGGGGCGTCGTGGCACCCCGCCTTCGCACGCTGCCTCGCCCGGATCGTGGACCGCCTCGCGAAGGCCCTCTCGGAACCCGTCGACGTCGTCGACGTCGGCGCTGGCGAGGGCGAGCTCCTCGCGTTCCTCGGCGAAGCGCTGCGGGGAGGACCGGAAGTCCGGCTCCGGGGCGTCGAGGCTTCGGCGACGAGGCGCGACGCTGCGGGGTCCCGGGCGCCCGGAGCGCTCTTTCACGCTTCGGCCACCGATCTCCCGACCGGACTCCGGGGTCTCCTCGTCGCGTACGAGCTGTTCGACGCGCTGCCGGTGCGCGCGCTCCGCGTCGACGAGGAGGGGCACCTCCGCGAGCGCCGCGTCGGCCTCGACGGAGAAGGCCGGTTCGTCTGGGCCGAAGGGCCCTGTCCGGACGGTGAGGAGATCCTCGGGGCCCTCTCGCGCCGGGGCGCGTCCCTCGAGCCGGGACAGCTCCTCGAGGTCCGGCCCGGGGCGGCGGAGCTCGCCCGGGGGCTCGCGTCGAGGATCGAGAAGGGGCTCGTCCTCTTCTTCGACTATGGCGCTCCGACCCGTGCGCTCTACGGTCCCGCGCGCCCGAACGGGACGCTCGAGGCGTTTCTCGGACAGGGGGTGACGCGGGACGTTCTGACCGCGCCCGGAAGCCGGGACCTGACCGCGTGGGTCGACTTCGGGGAGCTCGAGGAGGTCCTTCGCGAGGAGGGCGTCGCCGTCCGGGGCCTCGTCTCCCAGTCGCGCCTTCTCCTCGCCTCCGGTATCGCCTCGGAGGTCGCGACAGTCCCGGACGAGGCGGTGTCGGCGGCGCGCGCCGTCGAGCGGAACGCGATCGCGAAGCTTTTCTCGCCGGGAGGGATGGGGGAGTCGATCCGCGTTCTCGTCGCTGAGCGCGATACGGGACTCGGCAAGTCCATGTTCGAGAGCCCGTTGGTCGAGGGCCCGTTGGTTTGACTTCAGGTCATCGCGACCAGACAATCCGCGCCATGTGACGACGCGCACAAACCCGGGGCGGAAGCGCCCCCCGGGGAGACGCGTCCACGGGGGGCCGAGGCAGTGGAAAGCTACATTCCGATCCTCTTTTTCGCCGCCATCGCGGCGCTCTTCCCCCTCGCCATCCTGGTGCTGATGGCGCTCTTCCGGGCGAAAGCGCCGAACCCGACGAAGCTCTCGCCCTACGAGTGCGGCGTCGCCTCGGCCACCGACGCCCACGACCACCGCTTCTCGGTCCGGTACTACCTCATCGCCGTCCTCTTCGTCGTCTTCGACGTCGAGACGGTCTTCCTGTTCCCATGGGCCGTCCTCTACGACAAGCTCCTCCTCTTCGGGCTGATCGAGATGACGGTGTTCCTCGTGATCCTCGTCCTCGGTTACGTCTACGTCTGGAAGAGGGGGGCTCTCTCGTGGGCCTGATCAAGGACCTGCCGGACAACGTCCTCACGACCTCGGTCGACGCCCTGATCGGCTGGGGGCGGAAGAACTCCCTCTGGCCGCTGCAGTTCGGCCTCGCCTGCTGCGCGATCGAGATGATGGCCGTGACCGACAGCCGCCACGACATGGCGCGCTTCGGCGCCGAGGTCTTCCGCGGCTCGCCGCGTCAGGCCGACCTGATGCTCGTCGCCGGGACGGTCACGGAGAAGATGGCCCCCATCGTCCGCCGCCTCTACGACCAGATGGCCGATCCGAAGTGGGTCATCGCCATGGGCTCCTGCGCGACCTGCGGCGGCCCCTATCGGACCTACGCCGTGACCCAGGGAGTCGACCGGCTCATCCCCGTCGACGTCTACGTCCCCGGATGTCCGCCGCGGCCGGAGGCGCTCCTCTACGGCCTGATGGAGCTCCAGAAGAAGATCCAGAAGTCGCGCACCCTGCGGCGCGCTTCGTGAGCGGGCGAGCGCGATGAGCGAAGACAAGCCGATCCCCCCCGAGGCTCCCGCCGCGGAGCCGGTCTCCAAGGCGCCCGAGGCCCCGGCCGCGGCGCCCGCGACACCTCCTGCGGCGCTCGAGCCGAAGCCCGTCCCTGCGGCGGCGCCGGCCCCGGCGGCTCCTGCAGCGGCCGCGCCGAAGCAGGCGGCCCCCGCCGCCCCGCCGAAGCCGGCCGGACCGAAACCGACCGACGCGAGCGGCAAGCCCCTCGTCGCAGCCCTCGCCGCCGCGGTGCCGGGCTCCGTCCTCGAGGCATACGAGTTCGTCGGCGAGACGACGGTGAAGGTCGACCCGGCGAAGCTCGTGGAGGCCTGCCGCCACCTGAAGGACGTGGAGGGCTTCACCTACCTCGTCGACCTGACGGCCGTCGACTGGAAGGAGCGCGATCCGCGCTTCGACGTCCTCCTCCTCCTCCACTCCTTCTCGCGCGGTCAGGAGCGCCTCCGGCTGAAGACGGCGGTCGGCGAGAGCTGCCCGTCGGTCACAGGGGTCTGGCTGACGGCGAACTGGATGGAGCGCGAAGTCTTCGACATGTACGGGGTCCGCTTCGACGGTCACCCGGACCTGCGCCGGATCCTGACCTGGGACGGATTCCAGGGGCACCCGCTCCGGAAGGACTTTCCCGTCGAGGGCGTCGACACCGGCGCGGCGATCTACCCGGAGCGATACCCCGAAGGGGGAGGCCCGGGACCGAAGGACCCGAACCGGAAGGTGCTCTCATGAGCGAATCGACGCCCGGCACCGCCGCGCAGTTTCCCCCGCTGGAGGGGCCGCCGCTCCTCGGGCTCCACGAGATGGAGCTCAACTTCGGGCCGCAGCACCCCTCGACCCACGGCGTCCTCCGCCTCGTCCTGAAGGTCGACGGCGAGCGGATCGTCTCGGCCCGCCCCGACATCGGGTACCTCCACCGCGGGACGGAGAAGCTCTTCGAGACCGAGACGTTCCCGATGGTCGTCCCCCATACGGACCGAATGGACTACGTCGCCTCGGCGACGAACAACCACGCCTACGTCCTCGTCGTCGAGAAGCTCCTCGGCGTCGAGGTCCCGAAGCGGGCGCAGTACATCCGCGTCCTCCTCGACGAGATGCAGCGGATCTCGTCGCACGTCCTCTGGCTCGCGACGGCCGCGCTCGACCTCGGGGCGATCACGCCGTTCTTCTACACGTTCCGCGAGCGGGAGGTGATCCTCGACCTCTTCGAGGAGTACTGCGGGGCGCGCCTCACGCTGAACTGCATGCGGATCGGCGGTCTCCCGGTCGACCTGACCCCCGGCTGGCTCGAGAAGGTCCGGGCGTTCACCGAGCCGTTCGAGAAGAACGTCGACGAGTACGAGGAGCTCCTGACCGAGAACCGGATCTGGAAGCAGCGGACGATCGGGATCGGCGTCCTCGACGAGAAGCGCTGCATCGAGTGGGGGATGACCGGCCCCGTCCTCCGGGCCGCCGGAAAGGCCTGGGACGTCCGCCGGGCGCTCCCCTACGAGGTCTACCCCGAGCTCGAGTTCGACATCCCGGTCGGGAAGAACGCCGACACCTACGACCGCTACCTCGTCCGGGTCGCCGAGCTCCGCCAGAGCCGGCGGATCGTCCTCCAGTGCCTCGACTGGCTCGAGAAGAACCCGGGGACGGAGATCCGCGGCAAGGTGCCGCGCGTCATCAAGCCGCCGGCCGGGGAGGCGTACGCCGCCGTCGAGGCGCCGAAGGGGGAGCTCGGATTCCACCTCGTCGCGAGCGGCGGGAACAAGCCGTACCGCCTCCACGTGAGGCCCCCGAGCTTCATCAACCTGCAAGCCCTCCCCGAGATGGCGCAGGGCCACCTCTTGGGCGACCTCGTGGCCGTCATCGGGACGATCGACATCGTCCTCGGCGAAGTCGACCGGTAGGAACGCGATGTCCGAGAGCCTCGTCCACAACGTCCTCGTCCCCTTCGTCAAGGGGCTCCTCACCGTCCTCCTCGTCGCCGTCGCGGCCGGGATCCTGACCTGGATCGAGCGCCGGGGCCTCGGCCGGCTCCAGATTCGCAAGGGGCCGAACCGGGTCGGGCCGGCGGGCTTCTTCCAGTGGATCGCCGACGTCGTGAAGCTCGTCTTCAAGGAGGACGTCGTCCCGTCGCGCGCCGAGAAGGTCATTCACCTCCTCGGGCCGCTCCTCCTCTTCACGCCCGCGGTCGTCGTCCTCGGCCTCGTCCCGTGGGGCCCCGAGCTGACGCTCTTCGGCGTGACGACTCCGCTCCACGCCGCGGCGGACGTGAACGTCGCCCTCCTCCTGATCCTCGCGGTCTCCTCGATCGGCGTCTACGGGATCATCCTCGCGGGCTGGTCGTCGAACTCGAAGTACCCGCTCCTCGGCGGCCTCCGCTCGGCTGCGCAGCTCATCAGCTACGAGGTCCCGATGGGCTTCGCGGTCGTCGCCGCGGTCCTGATGGCGGGGTCGCTCTCGATGGTCGAGATCATCGAGGCGCAGAAGGAGGCGGGGCTCTGGTTCGTCTTCCCGGGCCTCGTCGCCTTCTTCCTCTACTTCGTCTCCGGCGTCGCCGAGACGAACCGGACCCCCTTCGACCTCCCGGAGGCCGAGAGCGAGCTCGTCGGCGGCTTCCACACGGAGTACTCCGGCTTCCGCTGGGCGATCTTCTTCATGTCCGAGTACGGGAACATGATCTCGATCGGCGCCGTCGCGACGACCCTCTTCTTCGGCGGCTGGCTCCGCCCCTTCCCGAACGTCGCCTGGCTCTCGTTCCTCGACGTGATCCCGCCCTTCTTCTGGTTCGCGGGGAAGGTCTTCCTCTTCCTCCTCGTCTACATCTGGTTCCGGGCGACCTTCCCGCGCTACCGCTTCGACCAGCTCATGGCGCTCGGCTGGAAGACGCTCATCCCGATCTCGCTCGGGAACCTCTTCCTCGTCGCCCTCGCGGCCCTCTGGGGCGCCGCGGGGCTGAAGGTCCTGGGGGCGGTCCTCGTCCTCCTCGTCGCGGCGGGCCTCGTCGCGGCCTGGAGGCGCCCGGCCCGGGCGTCCGTGACGACGCGGATGGCCGCCGAGAAGGCGGAGGTGCGCGCGTGAGCTTCCTCGACCGCGTCCTCCTCCTCGACATCTTCGCGGGCCTGCGCGTCACGGCCCGCCACGCGGGCCGGAAGGCCGACACGATCGAGTACCCGGAGCAGAGCAAGGAGCCCTCGGAGCGTTTCCGGGGGATGTTCCGGCTCGACGAGGAGCGCTGCATCAAGTGCACGCTCTGCGCGATCGAGTGCCCGATCAACATCATCTACATCGACTGGCACACCGAGAAGACGCCCGAGGGGAAGGCCGAGAAGAAGCTCGACCGCTTCGACCTCGACGTGAAGCGCTGCATGTTCTGCGGCCTCTGCGAGGAGGCCTGCCCGACGAACCCGCGCTCGATCTGGCTCGCGACGAAGACCTACGAGCTCGGGGTGTACGAGCGCGACGAGGCCCTCTACCTCGACAAGGCCAAGCTCACGAAGTGGGACGGGAACGTGAAGCCGTACCCCGGCGTCGACCCCGACAAGGCGCCGGTGAACCCGGCCAAGGAGAAGTGACGTGGAACCGGGCCTCTTCTTCTTCTGGCTCTTCTCCGCGGTCGTCGTCGTCGGCGCCGTCGGCGTCGTCGTCATGCGCCAGCCGATCCACTCGGCGCTCTTCCTGCTCCTCTCGTTCCTCGGCGTCGCCTGCCTCTACGTCCAGGCACGGGCCGAGCTCGTCGCCGCCGTCCAGGTCCTCGTCTACGCGGGCGGCGTCATGGTCCTCTTCCTCTACACGATCATGCTCGTGAACGTGAAGCGGCAGCGGACGGAGCGCTACCTCCACCGGCAGGCCGTCCCCGCGCTCGGCTTCGGGTTCCTCTTCCTCCTCGTCGTCGGGGGCGTCGTCGTGAACGAGGCCCGCGCGCTCGCCGGGAAGACCCCGGCGGCCGACCCGGCCGCCCTCGCCACGACGGTCGTCGGCGGGACGACGGTCGCCGGGAACGTGCAGGCCGTCGGCTGGGTCCTCTATCGCGACTACCTCCTCCCGTTCGAGGTCGCCTCCCTCTTCCTCCTCGTCGCGATGATCGGCGCCGTCGTCCTCGGCAAGCGGACGATGGAGAGGTTCGACTAGATGATCACGCTGGCCCACTTCGTCGGACTCTCGTTCGTCGTCTTCACGATCGGCGTCGTCGGCGTCCTCGTGCGGCGGAACCTCCTGACGGTCCTCATGTCGATCGAGCTGATGCTGAACGCGGTGAACATCAACCTCGTCGCCTTCTCGCGGCAGCTCGGCGACCTGACGGGCCAGGTCCTCTCGGTCTTCGTGATCGTCGTCGCGGCGGGGGAGGCGGCGATCGGCCTCGCGATCGTCCTGTCGATCTACCGCCTGAAGTCCTCGGTGAACCTCGAGGACGCCGCGGAGATGAAGGGCTGAGCCGATGAGCGCCGAGAGCTTCCTCCCCTGGATCCCGGTCTTCCCCCTCCTCGGCTTCCTCGTGAACGGCCTCCTCTACCTCGTCGCGCACTCGAGGCTCGGCGGGAAGGACGCCCCGCTCGGCGCCCACGGGCACGGCGACGGCCACGACGAGGCCCACGCCGCGCACGGCGCCTCCCACGGCGCGCACGACGACCACGGCGGCGGCCACGGGCACGTCGACATCCCGTACAAGGCCGTCCACACGTGGGTCGGCCCCGTCGCCTCGGGACTCTCCTTCGTCTTCGCCCTCCTCGCGATCCTCTCCTGGTGGAAGGAGACGGGCGGGCATCGGGAGGTCGTCGCGACCCTCTGGACCTGGATCCCGATGGGGACGAACGCGGGCTGGTTCGGCGCGTCCGACTTCTCGATCGACGTCGCCTTCCGCCTCGACCCGCTCTCGGCCCTGATGCTCGGGTTCGTGACCTTCATCGGGACCCTCATCCACGTCTACTCCGTCGGCTACATGGGGCACGACGAGGGGTACGGGCGGTTCTTCTCGTACCTGAACCTCTTCATGTTCTCGATGCTGACGCTCGTCCTCGGGGCGAACCTCGCGATCCTCTTCGTCGGGTGGGAGGGCGTCGGCCTCTGCTCCTACCTCCTCATCGGCTACTACTACAAGAAGGACTTCGCCGCGGACGCCGGCAAGAAGGCGTTCGTCATGAACCGGATCGGCGACGCCGGCTTCCTGATGGGGCTCTTCGCGTGCGTCGCGATGTTCGGGACCGTCGACTTCGGGAGGATGTTCGAGGCCGCGGCCGCGAACCCTGCGATCTACGCCGCCGGGGGCGTCGTCACGTTCGCCTGCCTCGCCCTCTTCGTCGGGGCGACGGGAAAGAGCGCGCAGATCCCGCTCTACGTCTGGCTCCCGGACGCGATGGCGGGCCCGACCCCCGTCTCGGCCCTCATCCACGCCGCGACGATGGTCACCGCGGGCGTCTACATGGTCGCCCGCTGCAACGTCCTCTTCCGGATCTCGCACGAGTGGGCCCTGAAGACGCTCGGCGAGAGCCCCTCCGTCTGGGGCCTCCTGACGCACGACGCCTCGTTCGTCGTCGCGGTCGTCGGCGGCGTCACGGCCTTCGTCGCGGCGACGATCGGCCTCGCGCAGACGGACATCAAGAAGGTCCTCGCCTACTCGACCGTCTCGCAGCTCGGCTACATGTTCCTCGGCTGCGGCGTCCTCGCGTTCGGCGCCGGCGTCTTCCACGTCTTCACGCACGCCTTCTTCAAGGCCTGCCTCTTCCTCGGCTCCGGCTCCGTCATCCACGCCCTCTCGGGCGAGCAGGAGATGACGGCGATGGGCGGCCTGAGGTCGAAGATCCCGCACACCTACCGGACGATGCTCATCGCGACGCTCGCGATCGCGGGGGTGCCGGGCCTGGCGGGCTTCTTCTCGAAGGACCTGATCCTCGGCGAGACGTTCCTCCAGGGGCACCCGTTCCTCTGGGCGCTCGCGGCGCTCACGGCCGGCCTGACGGCCTTCTACATGTTCCGCCTGATCAAGATGACGTTCTTCGGCGAGTACCGCGGGCCGAAGGAGACCTGGGAGCGCGCCCACGAGTCGCCCGCGACGATGACGGTCCCGCTCTGGATCCTCGCGGTCGGCGCGGTCCTCGTCGGCTGGTGGGGGATCCCGAACTTCATCGTCCCGGGCGGGAACCGGTTCGAGGCGTTCCTCCACCCGGTCTTCCCGGCCCTGCCGGCCGACTGGACGCCGCACCCGCACCACGCCTCGCACGCGCTCGAGTACGGGCTCATGCTCGGCTCGATCGCGATCGCGGGCCTCGGCATCCTCCTCGCGACGACGTTCTTCTACAAGGGCCCGGCTCCGTGGGCGCTCCCGGCGAAGGTCGTCGCCGCGTTCCCGAACGCGTATCGCTGGGTGAGGAACAAGTACTTCGTCGACGAGGCGTACGAGGCCGTCTTCGTGAACGGCCTGATCAAGAAGGGCGGGCGGCTCCTCTGGGAGATCGACGCCCGGGTCGTCGACGGGCTCGTGAACGGGACGCGCCACCTGACGGTGGGGCTCTCCCACGTCTCGAGCTGGTTCGACAGGACCTTCGTCGACGGCGCCGTGAACGGCGTCGGCGACTCGTTCCAGGCCGCGTACAAGGGCTACGGGAAGCTCCAGACGGGGCAGACGCAGAACTACGCCTTCGGAATGGCCGCGGGCGTCTTCGCCCTCGTCTGCATCTACATCATCTTTGCCGCGTGACGTGTAAGGACGCCGAATGAACGGACTCCTCTCCCTCCTCATCCTCCTCCCGACGGTCGGGGCGCTCGCGATCCTCTTCCTCCCGCGCGAGAAGACCGGGCCGATCAAGGCGCTCGCGACAGGCGTCGCGGGGCTCACGTTCGTCCTGTCGCTGCCGCTCTGGTTCGCGCGGGGCTTCCGGGAGTCGGCGGACTTCCTCTTCCGCGAGAACCTCGACTGGATCCCGTCCCTCGGCGTGAAATACTCGCTCGGCGTCGACGGGATCGCGGCCCTCCTGATCCTCCTGACGACGCTCCTCTCCGTCATCTCGGTCTACTCGTCGTACACGGCCGTGAAGACGCGGGAGAAGGAGTACTACGTCTTCCTGCTCCTCCTGGAGACGGGGATGATCGGGGTCTTCTGCGCCCTCGACTTCTTCCTCTTCTACGTCTTCTGGGAGGTCATGCTCGTCCCGATGTACTTCCTCATCGGGGTCTGGGGCGGGCCGCGGAAGCTCTACGCCGCGATCAAGTTCTTCCTCTACACGCTGTTCGGGTCGGTGATCATGCTCGTCGGGATCATCGCCCTCTACTTCTTCAACACGACAGGCCTGCTCTGGTGGAAGGGGCTCGGCAACGCCCCGACGTTCGACATCCTCCACTTCCACGCGATCGCGCCGCAGATCCCGCCGGACCTCCAGCTCTGGCTCTTCTGGGCCTTCTTCCTCGGCTTCGCGATCAAGGTCCCGATGTTCCCGTTCCACACCTGGCTCCCCGACGCGCACGTCGAGGCGCCGACCGCCGGCTCCGTCATCCTCGCGGGCGTCCTCCTGAAGATGGGGACGTACGGGTTCCTGAGGTTCTCGCTCCCGATCTTCCCGTCCGCCTCCTCGACGGGTTGGGTCCAGCTCACGGTCGTCGTCCTCGCGATCGTCGGGATCCTCTACGGGTCGATGGTCGCGATGGTCCAGAAGGACATCAAGAAGCTCGTCGCCTACTCGTCCGTCGCCCACCTCGGCTTCGTGATGCTCGGTTTCTTCGCGCTGAACAACGCAGGGATGCAGGGAGGGGTCCTCCAGTCGGTCAACCACGGCCTCTCGACGGGCGGGCTCTTCCTCCTCGTCGGGATCATCTACGAGCGCCGGCACACGCGGCAGATCGCCGACTTCGGCGGGCTCTCCCAGGTCATGCCCGTCTACGCGACGCTCTTCATGATCATCTCCCTCGCCTCGCTCGGGCTCCCGCTCCTGAACGGCTTCGTCGGCGAGTTCACGATCCTCGTCGGAGCGTTCCTCGCCGACTGGCGCTGGGCCCTCTTCGCGGGCGTCGGCGTCATCCTCGGGGCCGCCTACCTCCTCTGGCTCTACCAGCGCGTCTTCTTCGGAGAGCTGAAGCACGAGGAGAACAAGTCGCTGAAGGACGTGAACCTCCGCGAAGTCCTCACGCTCGCGCCGCTGATCGTCTGCTGCGTCTGGATCGGCGTCTACCCGAAGCCGTTCTTCGCGATGACGGCTCCGGCCTCCGCGAAGATCGTGGCGGCGGTGGCCCAGGCGAAGGGCGTGCCGGCCCCGGTCGCGGTCGCCGCGTCCGCGCCGGTCGCCGTGACGCCGGCGGGCGTCGTCCCGGCGGCGTCGCCCGTCCCGGCGGCGGCCGCGAGCCCGGCCCCCGCTGCCGCGGCGGCCGTCCTCGAGGCGGCCCCGGCGGCCACCCCGAAGGGGAACTGAGCCGTGGCGCTCCCCTTCCCTCTCTCGGACCTCCTCGTCATCCTGCCCGAGCTCGTCCTGACCGTGGCCGCGCTCGGGATCCTCCTCGGAGCGGCGACGGTCGGGCGGGAGAAGGAGAACGCGCTCGCCTGGGCCTCGCTCGGCTCGCTCGCCGTGACGGCCGCTCTCCTCCCTCTCGCCGTCTCGCTCGCCGGCTCGCTCCCGCGGGCCGCCTACGGCGGGATGATCGCCCTCGACGGGTTCGGCCTCTTCTTCAAGGGGCTGACGCTCCTCGCCGCGGCGGTCACGATCCTCTTCTCGCTCCGCTTCGTCGGGAGCTCGCCCTACCCGGGTGGCGAGTACTACGCGCTCATCCTCCTGACGACCGTCGGCATGATGTTCATGGCGTCGGGGACGCACCTCGTCTCCATCTACGTCGCCCTCGAGCTGATGGCGCTCGCCCAGTACGTCCTCGCGGGCTACTTCAAGGGGGAGGCGAAGTCCGTCGAGGCCGCGGCGAAGTACTTCGTCCTCGGGGCGTTCTCGTCGGGCGTTCTCCTCTACGGCCTCTCGCTCGTCTACGGCGCGGCGCGGACGCTCTCCCTCGACGGGGTCGCCGCGGCGCTCACGGAGGGCCCGCGCTCGACGCTCCTCCTCGTCGGAGTCGTCCTCGTGGCGTGCGGGATGCTCTTCAAGATCGCCTCGGCGCCGTTCCACGTCTGGGCGCCCGACGTGTACGAGGGGGCGCCGACCCCGATCTCGGCCTTCTTCGCGGTCGGCCCGAAGGTCGCGGCCTGGGCGATCTTCGCGCGCATCTTCTTCTCGGGCTTCGGCCCGACGGCCGACGCCTGGGCGCCGGTCCTCGCCGCCTCCGCGGCCCTGACGATGGTCGTCGGGAACGTCGGCGCCCTGATGCAGACGAACGTGAAGCGCCTCCTCGGCTACTCGTCGATCGGGCACGCCGGGTACGCGCTCCTCGGCCTCCTCGCCTACCGCTCCGGCGGCGCCGCGGGGCAGCCGGAGGCGTTCGGCCTCTGGGCGATCCTGATCTACCTGACGGCCTACCTCCTGATGACGTTCGGGGCCTTCGGCCTCGTCGTCCTCCTCGAGGCGAAGGGGTACGCGACCGAGAGCGTCGACGACTTCAACGGCCTCTGGAAGAGGAACCCGCTCGCGGCGGGTGCGATGGTCGTCTTCCTCCTCTCCCTCGCGGGGATCCCGCCGACGGCGGGGTTCGTCGGGAAGTACTTCCTCTTCTCGGCGGCGATCAAGGCGGGCTGGCCCGCCCTCGCCGTCCTCGGCGTCCTGATGTCGGCGGTCTCGCTCTTCTACTACTTCCGGATCGTCCGGGCGATGTACTTCGTCGAGGGCGAGGGCGAGGTGAGGTGGCGCGAGGAGCCCGCGGTCGCGGTCGCCGTCGGCCTCTGCTTCGCCGGGACCCTCGTCGTCGGCGTCCTGCCCCAGCCCCTCGTTGCCCTCGCGAAGGCCTGCCTCCTCCCGTAGGCGGGAATGCCGGAGCCGCGGAGGGAGCCCGACCCGAACCTCCGCCTCCTCGGAGACGTCCTGGGCTTCGGCTGGGTCCTCCCCGCCTGCCTCGCGGCGGGCGGGGGCCTCGGATGGCTCCTGGACCGGTGGCTCGGGAGCTTCCCGGCCGCCACGTTCGTCCTCGGGCTCCTCGGGTTCGCGGGCGGCGTGAGGCAGCTCCTCCGCGAGGCGGAGGCGCTGGAAGGGAACCGGAGGCCCCCGCGGGGGGACGGAGGAGGGGGCGGGTGAGCCTCGCCCTCCTCCCCTCCGAGCGGCGCGTCTTCAAGGTCGCGTCGTCGGCGGCGCTCCTCGCCGCGCTCGCCCTCGGGGCGTTCGGGAGGTTCCGGGAGGCCGCCGCCTTGACGGCCGGAGCGGCCGTGGCTATCGTCTCCGGCCTCTGGTTGTCGGACGTGGCCGGGAGACTGCTCGTTCCCCGTCCACGGGCGGCGGCCCGGCTCGACGGGAAGTTCGCGCTCCGCGCCCTCCTCCGCTATGCGTTCGTGGCGCTCGCGGCATACGGCTCGGTCCGCCTCTTCCCGGACGAAGCCCCCTGGCTCCTCGGAGGGCTCTCCGCGGTCGTCCTGGGGGTTCTCGTCGACGGGTTCCGGGGCGCCGCGGCCGGTCCGTCCGCGCCGGAGGAAGAGGACGAAGAGACGACCCCCCGGGAGTGAGATGCAGCACCATCACTCGATCCTGTTCGGTCCCGTCAACGCGCTCCTGACGGCGGTCTTCGGATCGCCGGAGAATGCGCCGTCGTGGTGGATCCACGGCGTCACGATCGGCGGCGTCCACGTTGCGGGCGTCGCGCCGGTCGACCACGCGACCGGGGCCGTCCTCGGCTGGATCCCCGACCACGTGATCATGGCGCTCGTCGTCCTCCTCGTCTTCGCCGTCGTCCTTCCGGTCCTCTCGAGGAGGTTCCGGCCGGGCGTCCCCGGCGGGGCGCAGAACGTCCTCGAGGTCTTCGTCGACTTCCTGCGCGGCCTCATCAAGGAGAACATCCCCCACACGGGCGAGAAGTACCTGCCGGTCGTCGGCGCGTTCTTCTTCTTCATCGTCGTGTCGAACCTCGTCGGACAGCTCTTCTTCCTGCAGCCGCCGACGTCGAGCCTGAACACGACGCTCGCCCTTTCGCTCTCGTGCCTCGTCTTCTTCAACGCGGCCGGGATCCGGGCGCACGGCTTCTTCGGCTACCTGAAGACGTTCGCCGGGCCGAGCGCGGCGCTCGCGATCCTCGTCTTCCCGATCGAGATGATCGGGAACTTCGCCCGCGCCCTTTCCCTGGCGATGCGACTTTTCGGGAACATCTACGGCGAGCACACGGCGACGAACCAGTTCGTCGAGCTCGTGCCGCTCATCGTGCCGATGCCGATGAACGCCCTCGGCATCTTCGGGTCGTTCCTGCAGGCGTACGTCTTCACCCTCCTGACCACCGTCTACATCGGGGGCGCGATCGCCCACGAGCACTGAAACGACCTCATCGAACCCGAAAGGAGCCCACAGGACATGATCAAGAAGCTTCTCCCCGCGGTCGCCGTCGCCGGCCTCGCCTTCCTGCTTCCGAACCTCGCCTTCGCGCAGGAGGCCGCCGAGGCCGCCAAGGCGACGGGCGGCGGCGCGGGATGGGGCCACCTCTCGGCGGCCCTCGTCCTCGCGATCGGCGCCACGGCCGGCGCGACCGCCCAGGGGCGCGCCGTCGTGGCGGCCTGCGACGGCATGGCGCGCAACCCCGGCGCCGCGGGCCAGATCCGCGGAATCGCGTTCCTCGGCCTCGTCCTCATCGAGTCCCTCGTCATCTACACCCTCGTCATCGCCTTCATCATCAACGGGAAGTGACCGGACGGGCCCCGAGCGGCCCGCCGGGAGCGAAGGTCCCGGCCACTCGCCGGGGCCTTCGCGTCTCCCGTGGGAATCCGCCCGGCCCCCGGAAGCGTTGAGGGGTCGTGGCCCTCTTCCGTTTCCGCCGCCCGGCGGCACAGACGTCCTGGGACTTCCGGAGGGTGAGCTTCCGTACGCGGATGCCCTGTTCGGAACGGCCCTCCGCCTGACGCGGAACCGGCAGGACGCGGAAGACCTCCTCCAGGAGACGTACCTCAGGGCTTTCGCCCACTACGGCGGCTTCCGTGAGGGGACGAACCTGAAGGCGTGGCTCTTCCGGATCCTCAAGAACGGCTTCATCAACTCGTACCGCCAGAAGAAGGCCGGACCCCGGGAGGTGGACCTGGAGCACGGCGAGACCGGCTTCGAGGAAGCCCTCGAGGAGGCCGCACCTCCCTCCCCGACGCCCGAGGACGAGCTTCTCGGCGCGACGCTCGACGGCGACGTCGCGCGCGCCCTCGGCGCCCTCCCCGAGGACTTCCGGATCGTCGTGGAGCTCGTCGACCTCCAGGACTTCTCCTACAGGGAGGTCGCGGACATCCTCGAGATCCCGCTCGGGACGGTCATGTCGCGCCTCTACCGGGGGAGACGCCTCCTCGAGGAGGCGCTCCTCGCCTACGGGCGGCGCCGCGGCTACTTCGGGGCCGAGAGGGAGCCTTCGCGTTCCCGCCTCGCGTCCGCCGGGCGGCCGGCTCGGTCCGGCGCGACGGAATACGGCGCCCGACGCCGCCGTTAGCGCCGTCGGAGGGGCCCCGCGAGGGCCGCAACGATGGACTGCGAGACCGCGACCCCGCTCATCGAGGCGCTCTGCGACGACGAGCTCGACGTCGCCACGGCGGCCCGCCTCGTCGCCCACCTCGAGGGGTGCCGGGCCTGCGCGGCCCTCCGAAGGGAGACCGAGACGCGGCAGAGCGTCCTCCGTGAGGCGCGAGGCGTCGACCGGCTCCCTGCGGAGGTCCGGGAGCGCCTCGCGCGCACGGTGGCGCGGTCGGCCTCGGCGGGACGAAGATCGGCGACGGTCGTGGCGGCGGGCGCCGTCCTCGCGGTGGCCGTGCTCGTCGTCGTCGCTTCGGTCGCACGGCGGACGACGACCGCGCCCGCCTCCCGGGTCCCTGCCGGAACGCCGGTCGTCCGCGAGCTGACGGGAGAGGTCTTCTGCCTGCGCTGCGCCCTCGCGCGCCTCTTCCCGGAGACCCCCGTCCTCGACGCGAGGCACCTCCCGGTCCTCCGGACCGCGGACGGAGAGGTCGTGACGCTCCTCGACGGGGAGGTGACGCGGGCGGCTCTCGCGCGGAAGGGGTGCGCGGGACGGCGCGTCGCCGTGACCGTCCGGCACTTCCCGGAGCAGGAGCTCGCCGAGGTCCTCTCGGTGAGGAGCCTCGGCCCCTCGGACGGCTTCCCGCCGCGCGAGGTCGTCGCCGAGGCCGCGAGGCGCGCCGCCTCCCCGCGCTGACCGGGCTGTTCTAGACTGCCGGCGTGCGGCGAGACGAGCCGGACCGCTTCGTCCTGACCGTGGCGCTCGCCGCGGGCGGGGCCGCCTTCGCGGCGGGAGCGGTCGCCTCGCTGGCCGCCGCGTGGGCCGCGTCCGGGTTCGGGAACCCGCTCCAGAAGGTCCTCGTGCTCGACCTCGGGATCGCGGCCTCGGCGGTCGCCGGCCTCGTCGCCGGCGCGGCGGGCGCGCTCCTCGCCCAGAGGCCCGTGGCGCGCCTCCAGCGGGCCCTCGACGCCGCGGGGCAGATGTCGGAGGGCGACCTCGCCTTCCGGGCCCCCGAGGGGCCCGGCCTCGTGGGCCGGGTCGGCCGTCTCCTGAACGCCGTCGCCGCGCGAGGCGCCCACCTCCTCACCTCCGTGCGGCGCGAGCACGCGCAGCTGAACCGGCAGGTGTCGGTCCTGCGCGCCGCCTCGATCCGGAACCGCGAGCGGGCGGCCCAGGAACGGGCGCGCCTCGCGAGCGCGACGGCCGCGGTCGGCAGCTTCGACGCGACGACCCGCGCCATCGCCGAGAGCGTCGAGACGCTCGCGGCGGGCTCCGAGGAGACGGCCGCGGCCGTCGCCGAGGTGGACGGCTCGCTCACCCAGCTCCTCGCGCGCTCCGAGGGGCTCCTCGCCGGGTCGACGGAGGGGGCCGGCGCGGCCGCCTCGCTCGCGGAGGGGGCTGCGGTCCTCGACGGGACGCTGAGCGCCCTCGCGAAGAGGGCGGACGAGCTCGCGGACGCCTCGACACGGATCGAGAAGGCCCTCGGGAGCGTCCTCGGCTCCGCGCGCGAGGCGACGGAGCAGGCCGCCCATGCGGCGACCGAGGCGCGCGCGGGACGGGCCGTCGTCGAGGAGGCGCGCGCCTCCGTCGCGGCGATCCGCGTCTCGGCGGGCACGGTGCGCGAGGCGGTCGGGAGGGTCGAGGCGCGCTCGCGGGAGGTCGGCCGCATCCTCGAGATGCTCGAGGACATCGCCCGACAGACGAACCTCCTCGCGCTGAACGCGTCGTTCCTCGCGACGCGCGCCGGCGAGCACGGACGCGGCTTCGCCGTCGTCGCGGCCGAGATCCGGCGCCTCTCGGAGAGGACGTCGGACGGGGCGCGTGGAATCGGCGGCCACGTCTCCGGGATGCGCGAGGAGGTCGACGCCGCCCTCGCGGCGGCCGAGGAGGAGGGGCGCCTCGTGAGCCGGGGGGTCGAGACGGCGACGCGCGCCGGAGAGGCGCTCGCCTCGATCGAAGCCGCGGCGGCGCGGGCCGAGGAGGCGGTCGCCGCGATCCGGGAGGTGTCGCGGACGCAGGTCTCGACCGTCGCCGCGACGGCCGCGTCCGTCGCGGAGGTGCGCGAGGGGCTCCGGGCGCTCGCCGAGGAAGGGAAGCGGAACACCCGCGAGGCGGAGCGGATCCGCGAGCTCGTGGGGCGCGTGCGAGACCTCGCCGGCTTCGTCGAGCGGACCGTTCACGAGCAGAAGGGGGCCGCGGGCCAGATCGCCGTCGCGGCGGAGCGCTCCCTCGGCCTCATGCGCGACATTCAGGACGCCGTCGGACGCCAGACGGCCGACAGCCACCGCCTCCTCGCCCTCCTCTCCGAGGTCGAGGCGATGAGCCGCGAGACGGTCGCCTCGGCCTCCTCGGTCGACGACGCGACGGCCGCGCTCGAGACGCTCGCCGGCTCGCTCGAGGACGAGGTCGGGCGGTTCCGCGCGGGCGCGGAGCTGCGCGCGACGTGAGAGGGGCGCGCGTCGTCGCGTTCCGCGCCGCGGGCGTGCCGTGCGCCGCCGACCCGGCGGACGTCGAGAGGATCCTGCGGCCCGTGGCCCTCCTCCCGGCGCCCGGCGCGCCTCCGTGGATCGCGGGCCTCGTCGCGGGTCCGCGGGGCCTCCTTGCCGTCGTCGACGTCGGGAGACGGCTCTTCCCGGCGCGGACGCCGCCCCCGCCCCGGGACCTCCTCGCGGGGACCTTCGACGGCGTGCCGGCGGCCCTGGGCGCCGACGAGGTGGAGGGGATCCTCGCGGTCGACGCGGGAGAGGTCCCTCCGCCCGAAGGGCTGGCCCCGGCGGTTTCCGCCTGCCTGAAGGGCGTCGTCCTCGCGGGAGGCGAACGGCGCCTCCTTCTCGACGTGCGCCGCCTCGTCGCCGAGGGGGCGCCGGAGGCGGCTCAGATCGCGAGCGAGGCGTCCGAGCGGCGCGCCCAGTCCTCGTAGAGGAGCCCGAGCGCGACGACGTCGTGCCGCTGTCCGCCTGCGAAGACGCGGCTCCGGAGCGTCCCCTCCTCCACGAAGCCGAGCCGCTTCAGGACGGCGCGGGCCGCGAGGTTCCCCGCCGCGACGAAGGCCTCGACCCTGAGGAGGCCCCGGTGGAGGAAGAGGTACGACACGAGGACGCGGTGGGCGTCCGTCCCGAGCCCCTTCCCGCGCTCGGCGGGCTCGAGGACCGTCGCGCTGATCCGCGCGACACGGGAGTGGAGGTCGATCGCGTCGATCCCCGCGAGCCCGACGCGCCTCCCGGCGCGGTCCTCGACGACGAGCCGGGTGTACTCCTCCGAGAGGAGGCCGTCCTGCTCGAAGCGGCGCTTCAGGCTCTCGGCCTCGCCGACGAAGAACGGCTCGAACTCGCCGAACGCGGAGGGCTTGCCGGCCGCGGCGACGAGCCAGTCGAGGTCGTCCGGGCGCACCGGCCGGAGCCGGACGGCGGCCCCCGCGAGCGTCACATCCTCTCCGGGACCGGCACGCCGAGGACGCCGAGGACGTCCTCGAGCGTCCGCGCGACGACCTGGAGCGCGGCCCGGCGGGCCCGGCGGCTCTCTTCGCTCTCCGCCTGGAGGATCGGGTGCGTGTGGTAGAGGTGGTGGAAGGCGGCGCCGACGGCGAGCGCGTGCCTCACGAGGAGCGAGACCTCGAGCGTCTCGGCGGCCTTCTCGAATGTCTCCTGCGTCCGGCCGCAGGTCCTCACGACGTCCCAGAGGCCGTCGTCGAGGTGCGCGACGTCGAGCGCTGCGACGGACACGGCCTCCTCCGCGTCGAGGAGGCCGGGGAGCCCCTTCTCCTCGAGCTTGCGGAAGATGTTCGCGGTCCTCACGGCGGCGTACTGCAGGTACGGCCCGGTGTCCCCTTCGAACGCGAGAGCCTCGTCGAAGTCGAACGCGATGACCTTGTTCCGCGAGTACCGAGTCATGTAGACGCGCAGCGCGCCGATCGCGATCGCCTCGGCGCGGGAGAGGTCGGGCCGCTCGCCCGGCTGCCGGTCGAGGATCTGCTCGAGCGCCTTCTCGACGAGCCGCTCGACGAGGTCGTCGGCCTTCACGCCGAGCCCCTTGCGGCCCGACATCTCGACGTAGGCGCGGCCCTTGTCCTCCTCCGAGAGCGCCACGCCGAGGAGCTCGGCCGACCCCGGCGTCAGCGCGACCATCTCGTATGCGAAATGCACGGAGCGGTCGGCTCCTTCGGGGAAGCCGGCCCTCCTCACGGCCTCCTTGACGACCTTCTGCGGGTACGACTGCCTCACGTCGATGACGTTGATGACGGAGTCCCCGCCGCCGAAGCGTCCGCGCGCGGCGGGGTCCGCCCCCTCGGCGTCGTGCCGGGTCCGGTAGAGAGGCGTCGCTCCGTCGGAGGCGACGAACTCCGCCTCGCCGAACGGGTTCACGTAGGGGGCCTTCTCGTACTCGAAGTCGATCCCGAGCTCGCCGAGCTTCCAGAGCTGGTAGGCGACGTCCTTGCCCGTGTAGGTGACCGTGCCGTTCGAGCGGACGAGGACCTTGTCGGCGTCCTCCATCCCCTCGAACTCCTTCGCCCCCTCGAGCTTCATGACCCAGCAGCCGGCGTTCTTCCCCTCCGTCTCGAGCTGCGTGGCGCCGGCGGCCTTCAGGAGGTCGAACGCCTTCTGCCAGAAGCGGCGGCCGAGGATGTCGCTCTCGCGCGGGAGGAGGTCGTAGGAGACGCCGATCCGCTCCATCGTCTTCAGGTGGCAGCGGACGACCGCTTCGGCGAGGCGCGAGGCGAGCCGCGCCGTCTCGCGCTCGGCCTCGGGCATCTCGTGGCCGAGGGCGGCCCCCTCGATCGCGTGGAGCGTCGCCTTCCGCTTCTCCTCGAGGGATGCGTCGACGGCGTAGCTTCGCGTCACGAGGGCGTAGAGGTCCCAGGTCAGGTCGCCGAGGCGGCGCGGCTCCGTGCCGGGGGCGTCGTCCGGGAAGGCGTCGAGGACCTCTCGGATCTCCGCGGCGAGGTCCTCGGCGCGCGACGGCTCGGCGAGCTCCCCGGCGTGCTCGAGGCCGACGACGACGTCGGCGACCTGGACGCCCGTGTCGTCGAGGTAGTTCTGCACCTCGACCTTCCGGCCGAGGCGCCGGAAGAGGTGGACGAGGACGTCGCCGAGGACGGCGTTCCGCAGGTGCCCGATGTGGGCGGCCTTGTTCGGGTTGATGTTCGTGTGCTCGACGATGACCTTCCCCGGGACCTCCTCGGCCGCGTCGGGAGCGGCGAGCATCGCGGCGAGCGCCTTCGGCCGGTCGAGGAAGAGGTTCACGTAGCCGCCCCCCTCGACGCTCCGGCGGGCGACGATGGGCGGCAGCTCGAGCGCCGGGGCGAGCTCCTCGGCGATCTTCCGGGGCGGGCGGCGGAGGACCTTCGCGAGCTCGAAGGCGATCGGGAGGGCGAGGTCGCCGAGCTCGACCTTCGGGGGCGTCTCGAGGACGAGGCGCGGCGGCTCCACGTCCCAGAGGCGGCGGCAGGCGTCCTTGACGGCGTCTTCGACTTGTCTCTTCAATCCAGGGATCACGGCGACCTCGCGGAACGGCTTTTCAAGGCGGCGGGCGGAGCGCGCCGCGCGGGAACTCCCATTTTCGCACGCGGGCACGCCCCTCACGGACCGGGAACCGTCGCCGGCCCGCGACCGTCCTCCACCCGGGCCGGCCCCTCGGCGCGGCGGGGCGCGCGCCGGGGCGGACGGGCGGGGTATCCTCCGGTGCGTCCGTGATGAAGGCCCGAGGCGCCCTCGTCGTCGCGCTCCTCGCCGGCGCGCTCGCCGCGTCCGGCTGCCGCTCCGGCGCGCCGGGGACGCACTTGAACCTGTCGCCGGAGGAGTGGCGCCGGGTCGTCGCCGAGCGCGGGGTCGACCCGGGGGACGTGCCGATGCCGATGTACGTCTCGCCGGCGATCCGCGCGGTCGCGGAGGAGATCGGCGGTCCCGGGGACGACCGCGAGCGCCTGAGGCGCCTGCAGGCGGCGCTCCTCGACCGGAGGAGCTACGCGTTCGAGTACGACACGGTCGCCACGTTCACGGCGGCCGAGGCGTTCGCGGCGCGGCGCGGGAACTGCGTGTCGTTCACGAACCTCTTCATCGCGTTCGGGCGTGCCCTCGGGATCCCCCTGCAGGCGGCGCTCCTCTTCCGGAGGGCGCGGAGCGAGCGCGAGGGCGACCTCGTGATGGTCTTCAACCACATGGTCGCCGTCCACCCGAAGGGGCGCTACAACACGATCTACGACTTCTACCAGACGCGCGACGAGACGCAGGTCGACCTCCGCCTCATCGACGACCTCGCGGTCGCGGCGATCTCGGCGAGCAACCGGGGGATCGAGGCGCTCCGCCAGGGGGACCTCGCGCGGGCCCACGGGCTCCTCGAGCGCGCCACGAAGCTCGACCCGTCGCTCCCGGACCTCCTCTCGAACCTCGGCATCGCGAAGTGGCGGCAGGGAGACCGCGACGGCGCCCTCGCGGTCTTCCGGCGCGGCCTGGAGCTCGACGCGCACCGCCCGGCCCTCCTCCACAACATCGCGGCCCTCTTCATCGAGCAGGGAAGGCGGAACGAGGCGCGCGCGGCGCTCGCCGCGGCGAACACGCGGGAGGCGAGCCCGTACCTCTCCGTCGTCCAGGGGGACCTCGAGCTCGCCGGGGGGAGCCCGAAGGCGGCGCTCCGCGCCTACCGGCGCGCGAACCGCGAGTCTCCGCAGCTCGTGGAGGCGCTGATCGGGATCGCGCGGGCGGAGCGGGCGCTCGGGAACGAGGGCGCCGCGCGAAGGGCGCTCCAGAAGGCGTTGAAGCTGAGGCCCGAGGAGTCGGAGATCCGGTCTCTCCTCGGGCCGTCCTGACGGCCTCGGACGCGGACGAGCGAGGGACGCCCCCCGTCCGCTGGGGTATAGTCCCAAGGATGCGCCGGTTCCGGCGACCCCCCCTGAAAGGACCACGCGGATGAGAAAGCTCCGGCTTCCAGCGATCCTCGTCCCGCTCGTGGCGCTCGCCCTCCCCGCGACCGCCCAGCTGGACAGGTACAAGGACTGGGACAAGTCCCCCGAGTTCACCTACTACGCCACCGACGACGACAGGAAGGCCTGGAAGGACGTCACGACGGACGCGCAGGCCGAGAAGTTCTACAACCTCTTCTGGGGCCGGCGCCACCCGGACTACAAGACGAACGCGCAGAACGTCTTCCGGGCCCGCTTCGACGCGCTCGCCCTGAAAGCGGACGAGCTCTTCTCGCTCGGGGAGCCGGGGGAGAAGAGGTACCGCCGCGGCGCGCTGACCGAGCGCGGGAAGGTCCTCATCCTGCTCGGTCCGCCGACGTCGATGGCCTCCCAGGTCCAGTCGTCGGCGAACACCGCGGCGGGTGCGGGCGCGGAGGAGGGCGAGGGGCGGTTCCTCGCGACCTCCGGCGGCGGCACGACGCTCCTGACCCGGTTCACGTACGAGTCCGACAAGCTCCCGGAATGGACCGGGATGAAGAAGCTCGTCCTCGTCTTCACGACCGACCAGACGGCCCTCTCGGAGTCCGTCGACCGGCCGGCCGACGTGAAGAAGATCATGAAGAAGGCCGTCTCGGCGGCCCTCGTCAACCCCGGCATGACGGAGCCCCCCGTCTACAAGACGCGCGAGGAGTACGAGGCCGAGCAGAAGGCCGCCGCCGAGGCCGCCGCCGAGGCCGCGAAGGGTCCCGTCCTCACCGCTCCGGTCCGTGAGGCGCTCGAGGCGCTGCTCGCCAAGGAGGCCCAGGGCGACCTCGCGGCCTTCCCGATCGCCTACGGCGACGGCGCGACGCGCCTCCTCGTCCAGGTCGCCGTCCCGGGCTCCGTCGTCCCGGCCCCGGCGGCCCCGGCCCCGGCGGCCGCGGGAGCCCCGGCGGCTCCGGCTCCGGCGCCCTCGCTGAAGTGGGCGCTCCTCGTCCGCTCGAAGGACGGCAAGGACGCCGCGCGCCGTGAGGAGAGCGCGAGCCTCCAGAAGTCGAAGGGCGACTTCCTCGTCGACGTCTCCCTCCCCGTCCCGCCGGGGGAGTACGAGGTCGCCGCGATCGCCTACGGCGCGGACGGCGCCCCGGCCGTCACGGCCCGCCGTTCCGCGGCCGTCCCTGCGCTCCCGGAGGGCCTCGGCCTCTCGCCGCTCCTCCTCGCCTACAACGACCTCCCGGCCGAGGGCGCGAAGCTCGACGACCCGTTCGTCTTCTCCTCCCGGAAGTTCATCGTCCGCGGAGACGGGAAGCTCCGGAAGACGGACGGCCTCTCGTACGTCGCGCGGCTCTACAACCCGTCCGTCGACCCGGCGACGAAGAAGCTGAACATCCAGAGGGCGATCTCGATCAAGCCGAAGTCCGGCTCCACGATCGACGTGCCGCAGCCGCCGGACGAGCCGATGCTCGTCCCCGAGCAGCAGGGGGCCTCGACGGCGCTCGTCATCGACCTCGCGGGCGCGATCGTCGACGTGAACGTCGGCGACTACTTCCGCCCGGGCGAGTACACGCTCACGCTGAAGGTCACGGACGTCGTCGCCGGCAAGACGGTCGAGGCGAAGGCCCCCTTCACGCTCGTCGCGCCGCCGGCCGCCCCGGCGCCCGCGAAGCCGGCCGCTACGAAGAAGTAGCCCCTCCGATCGCGGTCCGGAACGGAGAGGCCCCGGCGCGAGCCGGGGCCTCTCGTCTTCTGACGGGCCGCGATTCCCCGGGATGCCCCGCGCCGGGCGCCGCGCGTGCCGGACGGCCCTCCGGGCCCGCCCGGAGGGCCAGGGATCCTCCGCGTCGTTCTCCTCGTCAGTCCCGGCCCGGGCCGGCCGGCGCCGGCGCCGGCCGGCGGGCGGCGAAGGAGAAGTGGCCCTGGACGTAGAGCCACCGCCCGCCGCGCTTCTCGAGGACGCCCGTCCAGCGGACGTCCTGCCAGCCGTCCGGTCGCCCGCCGATCTCGCACCAGTCGTCGACGACCGCCGAGAAGCCGGCGACCGTCCCGTTCGGCGAGAGGTGGATCCTCACGTCGCGAACGTCGAAGCCGGTCGCGACGAAGTCGTCGCGGAGCCAGAGCCGCTTCGCCTTCTCGCGGAAGGCCTCGAAGCCGGCGAGGGACTCTGTGGCATACGGCCCGAAGACGAAGAACCCCTCGTCCTGCGCGCGGGTCCCGAAGAGGAGGGCCGTGTCCTTCGTCCTCGCCCATGAGAAGCCGGCGCGGATCACGGCCTCGATCTCCGGGTGCCTTCCTTCGGGCCGGAGCGCGTTCGTCGCGCGGGCGGCCCGCTCGCGGGCGACCTCCGGGGGCACCGTCACCGTCGCGGGGTCGGCCCCGAAGGAGATGTGCCCCTGCACCATCGTCCAGCCGCCGGCCCGCTTCTCGAGGACGCCGGTCCAGCGGGCGTCCTTCCAGCACCCCTCGCGGCCGTCGACCGTCGCGCAGTCTTCGAGGAGCGCCGAGAACCAGGCGACGTCCTCGGCGCGAGCGAGGCTCACTCGGAGGTCCTTCACCTCGTGCCGCAGGTAGGTGAAGCCGGGTCTCCGGAAGACTTCCGCGAAGCGTCGGAACTCCTCTCCGCTCCTCACGGTGTCCTCCCCGTCGGGCTGGCAGAGGAAGAGCTCGGGCCCGGGCGAGTGGACGCGGAAGAGGAGGTCGAAGTCCTTCGTCCGGAACCAGCCGATGGCGTCGTCCACGGACTTCGCGACGGCCGCCCTCTCCACGGCGGCCTCGGCGGCGGAGCGGGGGCGAGCGTCGGCGGGCGACGCCGCCGGGCCGGCCGGGAGCGGGCGCGGGGCGAGCAGGGCCGCGAGGAGGAGCCCGCGGAAGGGTGCGCTCATGGACCGAGCTACGGCGGGCGACGGTCGTTGTTGCACCGCGTCGAGAGGGTGGCCGAGCGGATCGTCCTCGCGGGACGGGAGCTGACCTGCGGCGCGAGCTGCCCGAGCTGCCCGAGGGCCGACGCCTTCCTCCCGGCCTGCTCCGAACGCACCCCGACATCGCCCGCCCGGGTAGGATCGGCGCGTGGACTGGGTTCGGATCCTCTCCGAGATCGCCGACGAGGTGCGGCCTCTCGTCGGGCAGGGGCAAGTCGCGGACTACATCCCGACGCTCGCCCAGGTGCCGCGCGACCGATTCGGGATGGTCGTCCGGACGGTGGAGGGCGAGGTCTTCTCCGTCGGCGACGCGGCCGAGCGCTTCTCGATCCAGAGCATCTCGAAGGTCTTCAGCCTCACGGTCGCGATGGGGCTCGAGGGGGACGCCGTCTGGGAAAGGGTCGGGCGCGAGCCGTCGGGTACGGCCTTCAACTCGCTCGTCCAGCTCGAGGTCGAGCGGGGCGTCCCGCGGAACCCGTTCGTCAACGCCGGCGCGCTCGTCGTCCTCGACATGGTCCTCGCCCGGCAGCGCGACGGGGAGGACCTCGTCCTCGACTTCGTGCGGCGCGCCGCGGCCGACCCGTCCGTCGGGTACGACGAGCGCGTGGCCGCGGCCGAGCGGGCGACGGGCCACCGGAACCGCGCGCTCGCCCACTTCCTGAAGTCGTTCGGGAACCTCCGCGGCGACCCGGACCGCGTCCTCGACGCCTACTTCCGGCTCTGCTCGCTCTCGATGAGCTGCGCGGAGCTCGCCGCCGCCTTCTCCTATCTCGCGACGGAGGGCCGCTCGGCGACGGGAGAGCCGCTCGCGCCGCCGCGGCAGGTGAAGCGCGTGAACGCCGTGATGCTGACGTGCGGCGTCTACGACGAGGCGGGCGACTACGCCTACCGCGTCGGCCTGCCGGCCAAGAGCGGCGTCGGCGGAGGCGTCGTCGCCGTCCTCCCCGGGCGCTTCGTCGCGGCCGTCTGGTCGCCCGGCCTCTCGGAGAAGGGAAACTCCCTCGCCGGGACGACGGCCCTCGAGCTCCTGACGACGAAGACGTCGCTCTCGGTCTTCTGATGTCCGCGGACCCCGGGGGATGCGAACCCCCCGAGGCGTCGCGCGGCCCGGGCGGCGACGGGTCCGGCCGCGCCCCGATCGGCACGTCCCGGATCGACGACGAGGAGCGGCGCGAGCCGGACGCCACCGCTCCTCGCCGCGGCCTGCGGGCGGGGGCTACTCGATGCGGATCGCGTTCGAGGCGAGGGCCATCCGGCCGGAGGCGACGTCCCTCACGCCCGCGACGAAGCGGACGTTCCCCTTGCCCGTCTTGAGCTGACCCCGGTAGACGAAGGGCCTTCCCTTCGCCTGCTCCCATTCCGCGGCGGGGATCCGGAGGGCCGCTTTCGCGGGCCGGACGTCCGAGCGGGCGCCGGTGTCCTCGATCGCCGCGATCGTCACCTCGACGACCGCGACCTTCGCGTTCCCCTCGTCCCGGAAGGTCAGCTCGGACGTCGGGAAGAAGACCTCGTAGGGGGCGACCCGGCGGCCGAGGCCCTGCGCCTCGGCCGCGCCGATCCGGAGCTCGGCGGGGAAGTCGCCTGCGGCGTCCGGGTTCAGGAGCGCCATCTCGATCCTGTCGACCGCGGCGTCCTCGGCGCTCTTCGCCCCGAAGCCGGCGCGGGTGCGGACGACGACGCCGGGACGCGTCGTACGGACCTCGATCTTCCGCGCCCCCGTTCCGGGGACGGCGGAGAGGGTGACCCCGACGGAGTAGTAGCTCGACGCCTCTCGGTAGACGCGGTCGAGGTCCGAGCGGAAGACGTTCCGGCTCTCGACGAGCGCGCCTCCGGTCTCCCGGGCGAGAACCGACATCGAATCGCGGAAGTTCTGCGCCCGGAAGAACGGGCTCGTGGTCGGCGAGGCGGCCTCCGAGGCGTCTCCCTCGGCGACGAGCCCCTTCGCGTCGAAGACCTGGATCGTGATCCCTGAGCTGTTCGCCTCCTCGAGGACCTCCTTCAGCTCCTCTCCGATGTTCTCGTCGAACTGGGAGAGGAGCGTCGGCCCGTAGGCCTGCGCGAGCGTCTGGCCCGGGTACCACTCGTAGCCGTTCGTCACGAGGAGGAGCGTCCGCTTCCCGGAGCGTGCGGCGAGGGCGGAGACGCTCCGCGCGAGCTCCTTCATCGCCGACTTCTCCCTCGCCGAGGCCTGGGACGCCCAGGAGCGGAGGAGCATCGGGCGGGACGACGCCCGGGTCGTCCGGAGCTCCCGGAGCGTCTGGCGGTACTGCATCTCCCAGGCGAGGCCCTTCGCGGAAGCCTTCTCGAGCCGGGAGAGGCCGTCGAGGAGCTCCTCCTTGCTCGAGGTGAACGGCACGAGGACCTTCGTCGAGCCGGCATAGGAGACGATCGAGGCGCGGTCGGAAGGCGCGAGACGGGTGACGAAGTCGCGGAGCCCCTCGATGACCGGCGCGCGCTCCTGCGGGAGGAGCCGCTCGTCGTCGAAGTAGACGAGGAACTGCCTCGGGACCCAGGTCTCGCCCGCGTCGTTCCGGAGCGTCTCGAGGACGAGGTCGGGTGAGGCCGTCGCGAGGTCCGGCCCGTGGACGGTCCCGGCCTCGATGCGGGCGAAGTAGTCGACCGGCACCGTCTTCCCGTCGACCCGGACGACGAACTCCTCCTTCGTCAGGTCGTTCACGGGCCGGCCGTCCTTCGTCGCGACGACGTCGAGGTCCATCGCCGTGACCTCTACGGCGGCGCGGACGCCGGCGGGAAGGACGCCGGCCGGGCGCGGGGTCTCCTCCGAGGCGCCGGGGGCGGCGAGGACGAGGACGAGGACCAGCGTCGTGACGCGCAGGGCGGGAACCATCGTGACACCTCCGTGGGACTTTCCGGCTCGCGCCGGGAGGGCGGATTCAGAGCCCGAGAACCTCGCGGAGCGAGGCGGCGTCGCCGGCGACGCGCTCCGCGAGACCCTCGTCGACGGCCAGACAAGCCCACCGGTCGGCGAGCTCCGGGTCGTCGCTCGTCCACTCCCGGCCGACCTGCTCGGCCGCGACCATCTGCTTCGCGAGAAAGACCAGCTGCTCGGCCGGCGCTCCCCGGCTCGAGACGTGACCGCTCGAGCCGAGGACGTCGCCGAACGCCGGCGGGAGATTCACCTTCCGTGCCAGGATCCGTCCGCTCGCGGCGCGGTACCAGCCGAGAGAGGCGGCGCGGAACGGGCCCGGCTCGAAGTCCTCGGCCAGGAGGAGCTTGAGAAGCTCGTAGCCGCCGAGCGGCTCGAGGAGGGCGAGGTTCCACGCGACGCCCGGGTCCTCCCCGGTGGCCGCGGCGACGTGGGAAGCGGCCACGGCGGTGGACACCGCGGCGCGGCGGAGGGCCCGTTCGACCCTCTCGCGCGTCGAGACGACCGGGGCCTCCTCGAAGGAGAGGAGCTCCAGGTAGCGCCGGAGGGCCCCGGGCCCGAACGCCGCGGCGGCGGCGTCGACCGTCGAGACGAGCCCGGTGGCGGGCGTCCGGAGGGCGTTCCCGAGGAAGAGGAGGTCGAGCGCGAGGAACGGGTCCGTCGCGGCGAGCCGGACGACCTCCTCGGCCTCCGTTCCCGCCGCGAGCGCCGCCCGGCACCGCTCGGCGGTGTCCGCAAAGAGGGGGTAGGGCCGGAAGGGCTGTCTCAGGGCGGCCGCGACCTTCTCCGAGAACCGGCTGAAGACGAGGAAGCGCTCGCGCCAGGTGGACGGCGCGGCGGCCTCGGGATCGAGCCCCTCGACGACCGAGAAGAACGAGAGGGCGACGGCCCGCGGCGAGAAGTCGTCGGCCTCCGCCGGGGACTCCGACCGCTGCGAGACGAACGGCGGGCGCAGCCGGGCGGTGTCGTCCACGGAGCGCGCACCCTCGAGCGCGAGGACCTGCCCGCGGAGCGAGAGCTGGACCCTGAGGAGGTCCTCCGTGACGACGGAGGGGTCGAAGACGAAGGCGGCGCCGTGCCAGTGGAACAGGTCGAGGAGGACCGTCAACGCGAGCGCCTCGACCGCGGACGCGAGCTCCTCCCGTTCCAGGAGCCCGCACTCGAGGACGAGCCGCGTCAGGCTCCGCCCGGTCAGGAAGCTGTCGGCGAGGAGCTCGTAGACGACCGGCTCGGAGAGGATGCCCCGCGACGCGAGCCAGGTGCCGAGCCGCTCCTCGGGGCGCAGCGACGAGACGAAGACGATCGCCCCGTCCTTGAGGTCGATCGTCCGCCGGTCCTCCCCGCGTGAGACCGTGACACGCCCCGAGAGGCGGTTGATCTCGAGCCACTGGAGGAGGTCCGCGAGGGAGAAGGTGTCCAGGGTTCCGCTGAGTCTCTTCGGCACCGCTGGGTCCAGTGTGACACGAAGCCGGCGGGTCAGTCCGCCGTCCTGCGCAGGAGCGCGACCGCCTGCCGGAGCGCGAGGAGCTCGCGGGGCTCCTTCTGCATGACGCCCGTCCCGTAGGCGCGCTGCGTCACGAACTCGAAGCGGAGCTCCCGGAACGTGATCCCCCGCGGGACACGGTCCCCGCGGTAGTACCAGACCTCCATCTCTCCCTCGGTCCCGCCGGGCGTCGCGCCCTTCGGGTTCGCGACCTGGACCGTCACGGGGCCGGTCGGCGTCGTGACGACGATCGTCTCCGTCGCGCGCATCGCGGTCATCTGGTCCTGCGCGCTCCGGATCGGCGCGCGCGCGGCGAAGCTCGGCGGGCCGAGGACGAGGAGGACGCGGCCACGGTCGCTCAGCGAGCCTCGCGTCGCCTCCGTCGAGAAGTTCGCGTCCGCGTACTGGACGCGGCGGTAGAACTCGAGCTGGAGCTCGTTCTCGGTCGTCTCGGGCGTCGCGTCGAGGCCGGCCCAGAAGGAGGCGACGAAGGAGCGCCGCGCGTCGTCGTCCGGGAGGGCGGCGAAGGCCTTCCGCTCCGCGTCCGTCAGGAGGGCGGAGACGGCGCCGCTCGCCCACGCCGCGTCGCCGGTGTTCGCGGGGACCGCGGCCGTCTCGAGCTCACGGTTCGCGTAGCTGGGGAGGACGCCCCCCGCGATCTCCCCGGCCGGCACGGGGGGCGCCGCCTCGGCCGCCTTCCCGCGCGTCGCCTCGAAGATCCTCACGAAGCGCTTCGGGTAGGCCGCGGGGTCGATCCCGGCCTCGGGGCTCGTCGAGAAGTAGCGGAGGAGCTGCTCGCGGCAGCGATCCTCGTCCTTCCTCTGGAACGCGACGGCGGCGGAGTAGAAGTAGTAGGCGGGAAGGGCCCTCGTCCGGGCCGAGTCCATGCCGGGCGCGGCGAGGAGCTCGGCCATCCTCCGGAGCGCAGAGTCGGCGGCGTCCCAGCTCCTCGCCGCGTAGGCCTTCTTCGCCTCGGCGAACGTCGCGAGGACGGGCGACTCGTCCGGCGGCGCCGCGCCCCGGGCGCGCAGCCCGGCGAGGGCGAGGGACGCGACGAGGAGGAATTCGAGATGGCGTCTCGCAGCGTGCGCGTTCACGGTGTTTCAATTTAGCATCGGCCCCATGTCCACCACCAAGACCGACGCCGCCACGACCTCCGGGATCCCGGTCCGTCCCTCCTACGCCCCGGGGGACGTCCCTCAGGCCTGGGACCCCGGCGTGCCCGGCGCGTTCCCTTACACCCGCGGCGCGATGTCCGGCGGCTACCGCAAGAAGCTCTGGACGATGCGCCAGTACGCGGGCTTCTCGACCGCGAAGGAGTCGAACGCCCGCTACCGCTACCTCCTCTCCCAGGGGCAGACCGGCCTTTCCGTCGCCTTCGACCTCCCGACCCAGATCGGCTTCGACTCCGACCACGCCCTCGCGCGCGGCGAGGTCGGCCGCGTCGGCGTCGCGATCGACTCGATCGAGGACATGGAGACGCTCCTCGACGGCATCCCGCTCGGCGAGGTGTCGATCTCGATGACGATCAACGCGACGGCGTCGGTCCTCCTCGGCCTCCTCCTCGCCGTCGCCCGGCGGCGCGGGACGGAGTGGAAGGCGCTCTCGGGGACGATCCAGAACGACATCCTGAAGGAGTACGCGGCCCGCGGAACGTACGCCTTCCCGCCGAAGCCGTCGATGCGCCTCATCACCGACATCTTCGGCTTCTGCGCGAAGGACGTCCCGCGCTGGAACACCATCTCGATCTCGGGCTACCACATCCGCGAGGCGGGCTCGACGGCGGTCCAGGAGGTCGCGTTCACGCTCGCCGACGGCGTCGAGTACCTCTCGGCGGCCGTGAAGGCCGGCCTCGACGCGAAGGCGATCGCCCCGCGTCTGACGTTCTTCTTCAACGTCCACAACGACTTCCTCGAGGAGATCGCCAAGTTCCGCGCGGCCCGGACGCTCTGGGCGCGCCTCCTCGCGGACCGCTTCGGCATCGACGACCCGCGCGCGCAGGCTCTCCGCTTCCACACGCAGACGGCGGGCTCGACGCTCACGGCGCAGCAGCCCGACGTGAACGTCGTCCGCGTCGCGATCCAGGCGCTCGCGGCCGTCCTCGGAGGCACGCAGTCGCTCCACACGAACTCGCGCGACGAGGCGCTCGCCCTCCCGACGACCGAGGCGGCGCGCCTCGCGCTCCGGACGCAGCAGGTCATCGCCTACGAGACCGGCGTCGCGCGTGTTGCCGACCCGCTCGGCGGCTCCTGGGCGATCGAGGCGCTGACGGCCGAGATCGTCGAGCGCGCCTCCGCGCTCATCGGGAAGATCGGCGAGATGGGAGGGGCCCTGGCCGCCATCGAGGCGGGGTACTTCCAGCGCGAGATCCAGGAGGCGGCCTACCAGGCGCAGAAGGCGATCGAGTCGAAGAGTCAGGTCGTCGTCGGCGTGAACGAGTTCACCCTCGAGGAGGAGAACCCGATCCCGACGATGTCGATCGACCCGAAAGTCGAGACGGAGCAGGTCGAGCGGCTCGCCGCGTTCCGCGCGCGTCGCGACGCGGGAAAGGTCGAGCGGCTCCGCGCCGATCTCGTCGCCGCGGCGAAGGAGGGGCGAAACCTGATGCCCCCGATCGTCGAGGCGGTCGACGGGAACGTCACCCTCGGAGAGGTCGTCGAGTCGCTGAAGACGGTCTTCGGCGACCACAAGGACACGGTCGGTCTCTGAGGGGGACGGAGCGGCTCCGACCCCGGAAACCGGCCGGGAATAGCCCCTCATCCCGGGCAAAACCGCTGCCAGAGCGGACCCCTGCCTGTGTAATTCGTCCGAGGCCGCTCGGCAAGCGGCTTCATCTCGCCTTCACGGTTTCCGAAACGAGTCAAGTGGTTCCCCTGCAATTACTTGTACTGGATGCACCGCGCGGAGTGCATTCCGTACGCGCCCCGCTCACCATGCGGCTTCGCCGACTTTTCGACAGGCGAATCCACAGACCTTTCCACATGAGGTCTGGGAAAGGCGGTAAGCCCCGGCGATGGAACGTCTTCTGGGGTCAGGCCGGGTCTTCGGGGAAGGGGAGCGTCCCCTCCTGCTCCGGCACGCCCGGGTCGAAGCAGCGCCGGCAGCGCGCCTCGTACATCCCCGCAGCGCCGACGACGACCCGCTCCCTCGAGGCGACGAGACGCTGCGTGCGGCTCGCGGGCGAGCCGCAGAGGACGCAGATCGCGCGCGTCTTGACGACCTCCTCGGCGAGAGCCATGAGGGCGGGCATCGGCTCGAACGGCCGGCCGAGGTAGTCCTGGTCGAGGCCGGCGACGACGACGCGCTTGCCGAGGTCGGCCAGGCGTGTCGCGACCTCGACGATTCCGGCGTCGAAGAACTGGGCCTCGTCGATCCCGACGACCTCCGTCCGGTCGTCCGTCCGGGCGAGGACCTCCGCCGAGGTCGCGACGGCGAGGGCCGTGAGGCGCATCCCGGTGTGGGAGACGACCTCGACCTCCGAGTAGCGGTCGTCCAGCTTCGGCTTGAAGACCTGGACGCGGCGCCGGGCGATCTTGGCGCGCGTGACGCGGCGGATGAGCTCCTCGGACTTGCCGGAGAACATCGAACCGCAGATGACCTCGATCGAGCCGCTGCCCGGGAGCATCAGCGTCTCCTCCTTTTCGCTTCCGGGCCCGTCGGTCGCAGGGCGGTGCCCGCCGGCGGGCGCGTCGGGCCCGGCCTCGCGGGCGCGGACGCGCGCCTTCGGCGTCCCGTCTTTCCCTTCGTCACCGCCGGGTCGACGCCGACCTTCGGGCAGAGGTCCTCGAGCGGACACGACGGGCAGCGCGGCGTCCGCGACGGGCAGACGCGCCGGCCATGGAGGATCAGGGCGTGCCCCGCGAAGACCCATTCGGAACGGGGGAGGAGCGCGTTCAGGTCCCGTTCGACCTTCTCCGGGTCGGTGGCCCCCGACCAGCCGAGCCGGCGCGCGAGCCGCCCGACGTGCGTGTCGACGACGACGCCGTCGGGGGCGCCGAAGGCGTTCCCGAGGACGACGTTCGCGGTCTTCCTCCCGACGCCCGGGAGCGCGTTCAGCTCCTCCATCGTCCGCGGCACCTTCCCGCCGTGCTCGGCGACGATCGTGCGGCACGCGCCGCGGATCGACCGCGCCTTCGCGTTGAAGAACCCCGTCGAGCGGACCATCTCTTCGAGCTCGGGTCCGGCGGCGGCCATCGCGGCGGGCGTCGGGAGGCGCCGGAAGAGCGCGGGCGTCACGGCGTTCACGCGGGCGTCCGTGCACTGCGCGGAGAGGATCGTCGAGACGAGGAGCTGGAACGCGTCCGCGTGCTCGAGCGAGCAGTCGGCGCCGGGGTACTCGGCGCGGAGACGCGACAGGACCGCGGCGGCGGGCGCGGGCCTCGGCTTCGGGGGGGCGGGCATGCCGGCGGAGGATACCGCCCCGGCGACCGGGCTGGCGCCTTGATTCCGGAGGAGCCGGATGGAAGACTGCTTCGCGCGTGAGACCCCACCGAATTCCCGTTCTCCTGCTCCTCTCCGTCCTCCTCGTCCCTCCCCCCGCGGCCGCCGCGGAACGGGTCACGATCACGGTCCTCCAGACGTCGGACCTCCACGCGAACCTCCTCCCGTGGAACTACGCCCGCGGCGAGGCGGGCGACTGGGGCCTTGCCCGGGTCGCGACCCGCGTCCGCGAGATCCGGAAGCGGTCGAAGCACGTCCTCCTCCTCGACGGCGGGGACACGATCCAGGGAGCGCCCGGCGGCTGGCTCGAGGCGCGACGCCCGAAGAACGGGCCGCACTTCATGGCCGCGGCGATGAACGCGCTCGGCTACGACGCGATGTCGGTCGGGAACCACGAGTTCAATTTCGGTCTCGACGTCCTGCGGCGGGCCGAGAGGGACTCGGCGTTCCCGTGGCTCTCCGCGAACACCCGGAACACGGCGGACGGGAGCCCCGCGTTCCGCGAATACGTCGTGAAGAAGGTCGGCGGGGTAAAGGTCGGCATCCTCGGCCTGACGACGCCGAACATCCCGGGCTGGGAGCCGGAAGCGAACCGGCCGGGGCTCTCGTGGGAAAACCCCGTCGAGGCGGCGAAGCGGCTCGTCCCCGTCCTGCGGGAGAAGGAGCAGTGCGACGTCGTCGTCGTCCTGATCCACAGCGGCCTCGAGGTCGAGCCGTCGACGGGGAAGGCCGACGAGACCGACTACGAGAACCACGTCGTGCGGCTCGCGCAGGCCGTCCCCGGCGTCGACCTGATCCTGACGGGGCATTCGCACCGGCGGATCCCGTTGACGCGAGTGCACGGAGTCCCGGTCACGCAGCCGGGACGCTGGGGAGACGTCCTCGCGCGGGTCGACCTCGTCGTCGAACGCGGGAAGGGGAAGGCGCGGGTCGTCTCGGCGAAGGGGGAGCTCCTCCCGTCGGACGCCTCCGTCGCCACGGACCCGGCGATCGCGGCGATCGCCAAGCCGCTCCACGAACGTGCGCTCGCGTATCTCGACGAGCCGATCGCGACGGCCACCGGGCCGTTCCCGGCCGACCGGGCACGCCTCGAGGACTCCGCGCTCCTCGACCTGATCAACGAGACGCAGGCCGCCGCGACGGGGGCCCAGCTCTCGATGACGTCGCTCCTCCCGTTCCGCTACGACGGCTGGCCGGCCGGCCCGCTGACCGTGCGGCAGGTCTACTCGCTCTACCCGTTCGAGAACCAGCTCGTCGTCGTCGAGATCGACGGGACGCGCCTGAGGTCGCTCCTGGAGCACGCCGCCCGCTTCTACGAGGGGGCCGAGTGGAAGGACGGGCGGCTCGTCGTCACGCCCCGGGCGACGGTGAGGCCGTACAACTTCGACGTCGTCCAGGGAGTCAGCTACCGGATCGACCCGACGGCCCCGCCCGGCGAGCGGGTCCGGGAGCTCCGCTACCAGGGGCGGGACGTGAAGCCGGCGGACCTCTTCACGCTCGCCGTGAACAGCTATCGCGCTCAGGGGGCCGGCGGCTACGAGGCCCTCCGCGGCGCGCGGCTCCTCCGCTCGTACAACGACGAGATCCGCGAGCTCCTCGTCGAACGGCTCCGCTCGGCCGGCACGGTCCACCCCGTGACGGACCGGAACTGGGTCCTCGCCCCGGAGACGGCCTGGGCCCCTGCGCCGGCCCCGCCGCCCGGCGCGACGCCCCGCTGACGGCTCGCTCCTTCCTCGTCGGAAGGTGAAAGGGCCCCCTCGGAGGAGGGGGCCCTCGGCAGAGACGAGCGAAGGGAAGCGGGTCAGCTCGACGGAACGACGTACGGGACGATTGCGTCCGCGTCGCCGCTCTTCTTGTCCTGGCGGACGAGGACGGCGAAGACGGGCGGCGAGCCGGCGGCCGGAACGACCTCGAGCCGCCCGAGCGCTGCTCCGTTCCCGGAGACCGTGTAGAACGCGGCCGGGAGCCGGAGGACCTCCTTCGGGCCGACGGAGAGGGAGAGCCCCGTCCCCCGCTCGACACCCTCGGCGTCGAACGCGCGGACCGTCACCTGGGCCGTTCCGTCCGTCGGGTTCGTCACCTGGAGCTCGGACTCCATGACGTCCCAGCCCGCGTCCGAAGCCTGAATGAAGACGCCCCGCGCCCCGTCGCCGGGGCCCGCGTCTCCGAGGACGGCAGCGGAGCCGTAGCCGTGGCGACCTCCCGAGGCGTCCTCGGCCGTCACGAGCGCGAGGACGGCGACGGGCGGGTCGGAGACGACGTCCATGCTCCCCGCGACGCCCTCGAGGCCGAAGCGCTCTTTCACGACGTCGCGCAGCGTCACGACCCTGCCGGCCGGGACCGTGAACGAGACGGACGGCCGGGGCGCCGCCGCCGGGTCCGACGCGAGCCGTGCCGTCCGGAATCCGATCGAGACGGCGGTGTCGGCGGCCGCGGGGTTGTAGAGGAGGAGGTCCGTCCGGGAGGTCGGACCGAGGCTTCCGCCGCCCCGTTCGACTCCGAGGACCCACTGGTTGAGGGCGCCCGTCCTCGGGCCGAAGAACGGCAGGTCCATCGGGTCGCCCGAGACGACGTCGATCGCCGTCCCGAACGGGAGGACGCGCCCCTTCGTCACGGAGAAGGTGATCCGGGCCGCCGCCGCCGGCGGGACGAGGAAGGCCTCGAAGATCGTGGAGGCCTGGACCTGGTACCCGGCCGGCCAGTCGTAGGCGAACGGTCCCGCGAGGAGCGCTCCCTCGGAGGAGTGGATCGAGACGGTCCCCTTCGCCTTCTCGACGACGAGGAGCCCGGCGTTGACGCGGTACGCGGAGGCGTCGGGCGGCGTCAGGACGACGCCGGTCTCCCCCTCCCCGATCCCGTGCCCCGCCTTCAGGGAGTTCCGGGCGAAGCCGTGCGTGCCTCCGTCCGCGCGCGTGCGGGCGACGCGGATCCAGGAGTAGAAGTCGGAGAGCTTCGTCGTCGCGCCGTTCGCCGTGATCCGGAGGGCACCGGCGACGTCGCCTCCTCCCATCCGGCCGGAGATCGGGTCGCCGTCCGAGAAGAGCCTGCCGGCCTCGACGCCGAGCGATGCCGTCGGAAGGAGGCCCAGGATCCAGTCCGTCGGGTGGAGGAACGCCGTGACGTTCGTCGGGGCCGTCGCCCCGGTGGAGTCCGCGGTGCCTCGGTTCCAGCCGACGAGCTGCGTCACCCAGCGCGTCCCGTCCCGGCCGGGGATCGACGAGGCCGCCGGATAGAAGTGGTCGTCCGCGCTCGCGGCGAGAGGAGGCAGGGCCTGCACGATCTCTCCCGGGCCGCCGACGAGGAAGCGCTTGCGCCCCTCGTCGACGTGGAGGGCGTAGGCGGAACCTCCGATCACCGGGTAGCGCGCGACGCCCGGGAACCCGCTCCCGGTGATGGGCAGCGGGCTCGAGGTCGTCACGTCGACGTCGGTGAACGTCAGGGTCGTCGTCACCGGCGTCGCGGTCGCCGTCGTGCTCGTGAGGGTGACCTCGGCCGCCTCGAGCGTGCTCGTCGACGAGGGGACCGAGCCGCCGGGGGCGAAGACGCCGACCTCGCCGCTCGTCTGCTCGGTGTAGACGATCCGGTCCTTGTAGACCTTCATGTCGAACGGGAGCGCGTAGGTCCCCACGTCGAAGGTCTTCATCTCGGCGGTCGCCGGGTCGAAACGGGCGAGCTGCCCGGCGTTGTAGAGGGAGATCCAGAGCGCCCCGTCCGGCCCGCGGATGATCTTCGAGGGCTGCGCGTACGGGCTCGGGAGCTTCCAGATCTTCGCCTTCGAGCCGTCCGGGGCGAACCGGACGATCGTCCCGGCGGTGAAGTCCCCGCACCAGACCGCGCCGTCCACGTCGAGGAAGGGGTACGAGAGGCTCAGGATCGGGTTCGCCGTGTCCTCGCTCCGCCAGTAGGTGAAGGTCCCCGTCGCCGGGTCGAAGCCCGCGAGCGAGCCGTTCGTCTCCGGGAGCCAGAACGTCCCGTCGGCCCTCTTCACGAGCGCGGTCGGTCTCCGCGCCGTGTCGGCCCACTCGGTCAGCTCCGCGGTCTCCGGGTTGAAGCGGGAGACCTTGAAGCCTCCGAGCTGGGTGACCCAGATCTTCCCGTCCGGCTCCTTCAGGAGGTGACTCGGCGCCGCGTATTTCGGCATCGTCCACTTCCTCACCTTCGTCTCGTCGGGCGAGATCCGGAGGAGGACGTTCGAGTCGGCGGAACCGGACCAGATCGTCCCGTCGGCGTCGAAGACCATGTTCGAGGCGTCGATCCGGCCGCCGTCCGGGATCGCGAGGCCCGAGATCGACGCCGGGACGTTGACCGGGACGGGGGTCGGCGTCGGGGTCGGCGTCGCCGTCGGAGTCGGGGTCGGGGTCTGGGCGAGGAGCGACCCGGAGAGGGAAACCGCGGCGGCAGCGAGCGCGGCGGTTCGGAGGTAGCGTGTCACGCGGCGCATTCTAACGGCAGGGATGCAGGATCCATTCCCCGGCGGGCCCGGGCCTATGATCGGGGCGATGGACGGGACGTCCGCCCGCGAGCGGCTCGCCGCGCTGACGGTGCGGGGGACGCTCGTTCGCGAGGAGGGGGAGAAGCGCCGCTGCCTCGCCTGCGGCCACCGATGCCTGCTCGGGGAAGGGCAGGAAGGGGTCTGCCGCGTCCGCTTCGTTCGCGCCGGCGAGCTGCGCGTCCCCTGGGGCTACGTCGCCTCCGTCGCGGTCGACCCGATCGAGAAGAAGCCGTTCTTCCACGTCCGTCCCGGCGCCACCGCCCTCTCGTTCGGGATGCTCGGCTGCGACTTCCGCTGCCCGTTCTGCCAGAACTGGGAGATCAGCCAGACGCTCCGCGACCCGGAAGCCGAGCCGTGGGCCGCGCCCCGGCCCGCCACCCCGGAGGGGCTCGTTCGGGCGGCCCTCGAGGCCGGCTCCGAGGTCGTCACCTCGACCTACAACGAGCCGCTCGTCACCGCCGAGTGGGCCCTGGCGGTCTTCGGGCGGGCGCGGGAGGCGGGGCTCCTGACGAGCTTCGTCTCGAACGGCAACGCGACGCCGGAGGTCCTCGACGCCCTCCGCCCCTTCGTCGACGCCTACAAGGTCGACCTGAAGGGGATGCGCGAGGAGGGGTACCGGCGCGTCGGCGGGAAGCTCGCCGTCGTCCTCGACGCCCTCTCCGGCCTCGTCGCGCGCGGCTTCTGGGTCGAGGTCGTCACGCTCGTCGTCCCCGGTATGAACGACTCCGAGGAGGAGCTCCGCGACGCCGCGCGCTTCCTCCGGTCGCTCTCTCCCGACCTCCCCTGGCACGTCACGGCGTTCCATCCCGACTACCGGATGTCCTCGACGCCGGCGACGCCCGTGACGACCCTTCTCCGCGCCGCGGAGATCGGCCGCGAGGAGGGGCTCCGCTACGTCTACACCGGCAACGTCGCCTCGCGCGCGGGCCGGGGCGAGTGGACCTTCTGTCCCGCCTGCGCCGAGCCACTCGTCGAGCGGCTCGGCTTCCGGGTCCTCGCGTGCCGGCTCGGGCCTCTGGGGGAGTGCCCGCGCTGCGGCACCGGGATCCCCGGCCTCTGGCGCGGCGCGAGCCGCCCGGCGAGGGGCCCGGGGGTCGGCGCCGGCCCGGAAGGGCCGAATTGACGCCGGATTCCGTTCCGGCTTAGCATCCCTCCGTCTGGTCCGGCGCGGCGCGGCCCTGCGGTCGCGGGCGGCGCGAACGGGGCGCCGGACGAGGGAGGCGCGAGGATCACGACCCGCCCTCCCCCACGGACCTGAGAACGGAATGCCGCCGTCCGCACGGGCAGGTCGCCCGGGTGGACGGCCCGCAGGAATCGGGACGGTCGCGGATCGCCCGTTCCGGAGGACAGCTTGGACGAATTCGACCCGAAAGAGCGCGAGGAGGCGGTTCTGCCGCACGTCGAGAACGCCGCCGTCGAGGAGCTCGCCGAGGAGCTCGACGACGAAGCGGAAGGGGCCGAGGAGGGGGAGGGCGACGTCGAGGCCCCCCCGGCCGAGGGAGGGGGCGCCCCTGGCGAGCCTTCCCGGCGGCGGCGTCGCCGCCGCCGGCGGCGCGGACGGAACAAGGGGGCCGGCCCTGAAGGCGCGGCCGCCGGGGAGCCGGGAGCCGAGGGCGCCGCGCGCCGCGAGCCGGCGGCCCAGGCGGCACCGCCCGTCGTCGTCCGGGGGCTCGTCAAGCTGCACGGGGACCACTCCGGCCTCGTCATCTCGCCGGAGACCTTCTACGCGGAGAAGGGGGACCCGTTCCTCCCCAAGTACCTGGTCGAGGCCGAGGACCTCGAGGACGGTCTCCTCGTCGAGGCCGAAGCGGTCGCGCGTGGCCCGAAGGGGCCGATGGTCCAGAAGATCGTCTCGATCGAGGGAATGTCGCCCGCCGAGTACCGCTCGAAGTACGTCCAGTTCCACAAGGGGGTCTCGATAGACCCGAACCGGCGCCTCCGGATGGAGACGTCGTCGGAGGAGAACTCGGGACGGGTCCTCGACCTCGTCGTGCCGATCGGCCGCGGTCAGCGCTGCCTCATCGTGGCCCCGCCCAAGGCGGGCAAGACGTTTCTCCTGAAGACGATGGCGAACGCCATCGCGGCGAACGACCCCGACGTGATCATCTTCATGCTCCTCGTCGACGAGCGGCCGGAGGAGGTCACCGACATGCAGCGCGGGATCACCGGGCAGGTCGTCGCCTCTTCCGCAGACATGAACGCCGCCCACCACATCGCGGTCGCCGAGGCGACGTTCGAGCGGGCGAAGCGCCTCGTCGAGATCGGCAAGGACGTCGTCATCTTCTGCGACTCCCTCACGCGGATGAGCCGGGCCTACAACAACGAGCAGCGCGGGAGCGGCAAGATTCTCTCCGGCGGCATCGACGCGCGGACGATGGAGAAGCCGCGGCGCTTCTTCGGCGGCGCCCGGAACCACGAGGACGGCGGCTCCCTCACGATCATCGCGACCTGCCTCGTCGACACCGGCAGCCGGATGGACGACGTCATCTTCGAGGAGTTCAAGGGGACCGGGAACTGCGAGATCATCCTGGATCGCGGCCTCTTCGACCGGCGCGTCTTCCCGTGCATCAACATCCCGGCCTCGGGGACGCGGAAGGAAGAGAAGCTCTACACGGCCGACGAGCTGCCGAAGATCCACAAGCTCCGCCGCGCCCTCGCCTCGGTCAAGCCGCTCGATGCGATGGAGCTCCTCCTCTCGAAGCTCTCCCGCACGAAGGCGAACGCCGACTTCCTGAAGTCGATCGCCTGACGTCCCGTCGGGGCGGCGACGCGAAACGGGGGCCGCGAGGCCCCCGTTTCGCGTTCTCGGACGTCCGCTCCCGCCTCCTTGCCGTCTTCACGGGAGCCCGCGCGCCCGCGGCGCGCGCTCATGAGGGCGGCGGGCGTGGGGAGAGGGGTGGGTTACCGCTCGATCTCGGGCTCGGGGAGGAAGAAGTCGGTCAGCTTGCGCATGACCGCGCGGCTCTCCTCGACGTGGAGGAACCGCGAGGTGTCGGGGAAGACGACGAGCTCGGCGCCCGGAATGCCGGACGCGACCGTCTTCGCGCAGCGGACCCGGTCCTCCTCGTCCCGCTCCCCGACGAGGACGAACGTCGGGGCGGAGACGTTCGCGAGACGGCCGGCGAGGGCGGCGCCGGCCCGGGGCATCCGGTCGAAGCGCCCCGGGCTCTGCGGGAAACGCCGGAAAATCGCCTCGATCCGCTCGAAGATCCCCTCCCGCTCGCGCGCCGCATCGAAGAGATGCGACGGGAGGAGCTTCTCGCCGAGGGCCCGAACCGGGTCGGCCCTGAGCGCGGCCCGGAGGTCGGCCGCGACCGCCGCCGTCTCCGGGCTCGAGGGGAGGCCTTCGAGCGTCGGGGCGAGGAGCGCGATGGAACCGGTGCGCCCGGGGTTCCTGAGGCAGAACTCCAGTGCGACGTCCGCTCCCTCGTCGTGCGCGAGGAAGTGGGTCTTCTCGACGGAGAACCAGTCGAGCAGGGCGAGGAGGTCGTCGGCCTCCTCCTCGAGCGGGATCGGCCCGTCCGTCGCGGGGGTCGTTCGCCCGCAGCCCCGCCGGTCGAGGCGGAGGGCGCGGAATCCCGACGCGAGACCGGTCGCGGGCGCCTCCATCATGTCGGCGTTCGCGAAGCTCCCGTGCAGGAGGACCACGAGGTCCCCCTCTCCTCCGACCTCGTAGTAGAACCTCTGGCCCCGGAGTCCGGCGTACGGCATGGCGTCCCTCCCGGAGGAGGAATCATAAGCCGCGCGGCCGCGGACTCAGCTGGCGGAGGCCGGGGCGGCCGCGGAGGCGGGCCGGCGCCGGCGGCGGCGCTTGTGCCGCGAGGGGTCGCCCGGCGCCGCGGGAGAGGCGGAAACGCGGAAGCCGTCCGCCGGGATCTCGAGGCCGAACGCCTCTCGCGTCCAGAAGTCCGCGGGGCCCTCGGGCGCGGGAGGCTCTCCGGCGGTGCCCTCCGGAGCGCTCGCGGCCGCCTCCGCCTGCACGGGCGACGGCGCAGCGGTCGGGCTCGCCGGCGGAGGCGGCTCCGACGGCGCCGGCGACGCGGGCCGTTCCGGGCCCGGGGGCGCGGCGGCCGCCGGAGCCTTCGGCCGGGGCGGGCGCGCCGGGCGCGGCGGAGGCGGCGGGGCCTCCGGCGTCTCCTCCTCGTCCGAGGGGTCGGGCGCCGAGGAGCGCGGCCCGCCCGAGACGCGCACCGGCTCGCGAAGCGGCGCGGGGCGGCGGACGAACAGGGCGTCGTCGGCGTGCTCGACGGGGATCTTCATTCCGATGAGCTTCTCGATGGAGACGAGCGACTGGACGTAGTTCTCGCACGCGAGGGAGATCGCGCGGCCGGAGTGGCCGGCCCGCGCGGTCCGGCCGATCCGGTGGACGTAGTCCTCCGGGTCCATCGGGAGGTCGACGTTGACGACGTGGGTGACCCCGTCGATGTGGAGACCCCGGGACGCCACGTCGGTCGCGACGAGGATCGGGAGCTTCCCCGACTTGAACTCTGAGAGGATCTTCAGCCGCTTCGCCTGGGGGATGTCGCCGGAGATCGCCCCGCACCGGAAGCCGTGCCGCTCGAGGCGCTCGACGAGCCGCTCGGCGAAGCGCTTCGTGTTCACGAAGAGCATCGTCCGCGCACCGTCCCCCTCGCGCTGGAGGAGGCCGACGAGGAGCGAGAGCTTCTCGGAGTTCCCGACGTGGTAAAGGCTCTGGACGACGCGGTCCGCCGTCACCTTCTCCGGGGCGATCTCGACCCGCACGGCCTCGTTCATGTGCTCCCAGGCGAGCTCCGTGACGCGCCAGGAGAGGGTCGCCGAGAACATCATCGAGTGGCGCCGGCGGGGCGGCGGGCAGCGGCGGAGGATCCGGCGGAGGTCCGGCAGGAACCCGAGGTCGAAGAGCCGGTCGCACTCGTCGATGACGAGCGACTCGACCGAGCCGAACGAGGTCGCTCCCTGCCCCTCGTAGTCGAGGAGCCGGCCGGGGGTCCCGATGAGGAGGTCGCAGCCGTCGCGGAGGAGGCTCCGCTGCTTCACGTAGTCGAGGCCGCCGAAGACGGTCACGATGCGGGGCCTCACGAACTGCGAGAGGAGGAGGGCGTCGTGCTCGATCTGGACGGCGAGCTCGCGCGTCGGCGCGACGATCAGGGCGCGCGGCGCTCCCGGCTTCCGGGCGGCCGGCGAAGGCGCCTCGATGAAGCGGGTCAGGATCGAGATGAGGTACGCCGCCGTCTTTCCCGTCCCGGTCTGGGCCTGCGCGGCGACGTCCTTCCCGGCGAGGAGGAGGGGGAGGGTCTTCGCCTGGACCGGGGTCGCCCGGACGAAACCGCAGGCGGCAATGCCGGCCCGGACCGCGTGGGGGAGGGGGAGGTCGGAGAAGAAGACGTCGCTGAGGTAGTCGCCGGTGTCCGGCGGAGAGGAGGACATCCGGACGGATTGTAGCCGGAGGGGGATCGGACCGTCCGCCGGCGCCTCCCGCGGCGCATTAGGATGCGCGGGTGAGCGCCGCGCCCCCCCTCCGCGTCGTCTCGCCCGCCACGGGCGAGCTCCTCGCAGAGCTCCCCTCCGCGGGGCGGGCCGAGGTCGAGGCGGCCGTCGCCGCGGCCCGCTCGGCCCAGCCGGCGTGGGCGGGTCTTCCGCTCCGGGAGAGGGCCGCGGCGCTGAAGCGCTGGCGAAGGGCCGTCCTCGACGACCCGGAGCTGCTGCGGACGCTCGTCGGCGAGAGCGGCAAGCCGCGCCACGAGGCCGAGGCGATCGAGCTCCTCTACTTCGCCGAGCTGACCCGGTTCGTCTGCTCAGCGGCCCGGCGGGCCCTCCGGAGCGAGTCCCGCGGCTCGCTCCTCCTCGCTCCGCGGAAGACCGTCGTCCACCGGGTCCCGGTCGGCGTCGTCGGCGTCGTCGGGCCGTGGAACTTCCCGATCCTGAACAACGCCGCCGACGCCCTCGCGCCCCTCGTCGCGGGAAACGCCGTCGTCCTGAAGCCTTCGGAGGTGACGCCGCTGACCTCGCTCCGGATGGAGGAGCTCTGGCGGAAGGCGGGGAACCCTCCCGACGTCTTCCGCGTCGTGGCGGGGGGAAGGGACGCGGGGGCGGCGCTCGTCGACCTCGCCGACGGAGTGATGTTCACCGGGGCCGTCGCGACGGGACGGAAGGTCGCCGCGCGCTGCGGCGAGCGGCTCGTGCCGTGCGTGACCGAGCTCGGCGGCAAGTCGCCGTTCCTCGTCCTCGCCGGCGCCGACCTGCCGCGCGCCGCGCGGTCGGCTGCCTGGTCGTCCTTCTTCCACAGCGGCCAGGCCTGCATCCGGACGGAGCGGATCCTCGTCGAGGAGGCGGTCGCCGACGAGTTCGAGAGGCTCTTCCTGGCGGAGGTGAAGGCGCTCCGGCAGGAGCCGCCGGATCCCGAGGGGAACCGCGACCACGACCTCGGCGCCGTCACCTTTCCCCGGCAGCTCGAGGTCGTCGCGCGTCAGATCGAGGAGGCCGTATCGAAAGGGGCCCGGGTCGCCCTCGGCGGCGAGCGCCGCTCCGACCTCCCCGGGAACTTCTTCGAGCCGACCGTCCTCACGGGTGCGACGCCGGAGATGGAGGTCGCCCGGGAGGAGACGTTCGGCCCGCTCGTCCCTCTCGTCCGCGTCAGGGAAGGGGAAGAGGCGCTGAGGATCGCAAACGACTCCCCGCTGGGCCTGAACGCGACGGTCTGGGGCCCGGAGGGGGAGGCCCGCGAGGTTGCGCGGCGGATCGCGTCGGGGAACGTCGTCGTGAACGGGGCGCTCCTCCACTACACGATGGTCTCGGCCCCTTTCGGCGGAGTGAAGGCGAGCGGCGTCGGCGTTAGACACGGCGTCGAGGGGATCCGGGAGTGGACACGGGCGCGGGCGGTCAACGTCGTCCGCCCGCTCCTTTTCCCCCTGGACCGACTGGTCCAGGCGAAGTTCGCCTTCCCGTATGACCGGCGGGTCCTCCGCCTCCTCAGGAGCGCTCTTCGCCTCTTCTACCGGTCCTCCTGAGCCGGCGGCTGCGGGCGGGGCGCGGCGCACGTCTACAATCCGCCGCCATGAACGCGCCTTTCCGCGCCGCACTGGCGCTGCTCCTCGCGACGATCGCCCTCCCCGCGCACGCCCAGGCGAAGAAGCCGGCTCCGACGGCCCCGTCCGCCCCCGGCCGGGCCGTCGTCGGGGAGACGCCGCAGGTCCCGCCCGGGGCGGTCCCGGCGACGCTCCAGGACGCCCGCCTCCTCGACGGGGCGCCGACGGACCCGTGGCAGATGGAGCGCCTGGGGGTCGCCGCCGTGCAGAAGAACGAGCTCGGGAAGGCGCGGGAGTTCTTCGAGGCGTCGTGGAAGCTCGGTGAGCTCCCGACGGCGCCGTACAACCTCGCCTGCCTCGACGCCCGCGAAGGGAAGCCGGAGGCCGCGTTTCGCCAGCTCGACAGGGCCGTCGCCGCCGGCTTCGACGACGAGGCGACGCTGACGAAGGACCCGGACCTCGCCTCACTCAGGGGGCGTCCCGAGTTCGCGAAGGTCCTCGACGGCGCGAAGCGGAACCGGGCCGCCGGCGACGAGGCGGTCGTGAAGGAGGGCCTCTTCGTCTCACCGGGACGCGCGCCGAGGGCGATCCTCTTCCTCCTCCACGAGGTCGATTCCGATCCGATGGCCGTTGCCGGGCCCTTCATGGGCGAAGCGAAGGCCCGCGGCCTCTTCGTCGCGGCGCCGCGCGGCCCGGCGCGCTCCGGTCGGAAGCGCTTCGGGTGGGGCTCGCCGGACCGCGCGCTCGCGGCGGTGAAGCGGACGCTCGCCGAGGTCCGGGCCCGCTCGGGCGGCCTCCCGCTTCCGGTCATCGTCGTCGGCGCGGGACGCGGGGGAAAGCTCGGCCTCGAGATCGCCGCCCGGACGCCGGGGCTCTTCGCGGCCGTCGGCTCCGTCGGAGGCATCTTCGACCCCGGACCGGGCGGCGCCGCTTCCGTCGCGGGGCTGCAGGGGATTCCCGTCCTCCTCGGCGTCACCAAGGGCGCTCCTCCGGAGCTCTACAAGGCGATGCAGAGAGGGAGGGAGAACCTGGAGAAGCTCGGCGTCCGGCTGCGTTTCGCGGAATGGCCGGGGGCGGGCGAAGGGCTGCCGACGAACGCCACGGCGGCGGCGAAGGAGATCCTCGACGCGCTGCAGCCCGCGCGCGGCGCCGCGCCCGCTCCCCGGAAGAAGGGCTGAGGGCGCCGCTCAGGACGCCGGGCCGACCGATTCGACGACCTTCAGGAGGTCGCCCTCGGGATCGAGGGTGAGGCCGACGGCCGGTCCGCCCGGGGCCGCGAGGGTGAAAGTCTCCTCGGCGCGCGTCACCTCGACGACCGCGGTCGTCGAGGCCGCGGTCGCCGAGAAGAGGCGCAGCGCGAGCGGGAACCGGTAGAAGGCGACGTCGTCGAGCCCAGGCTCGGGATGGACGACGGTGTGCGCCTGCGTCTGTCGGACGGTGACGGCGACCCGTCCGTCGGCGAGGTTCCGGTACGTCGCCCTGAGGACCGGCCGGTAGGGCGTCTCGACCCACTGGTCGAAGAACTGCTTCAGGTCCCGCCCGCTGCGCTCCTCGAAGACCGCGCGAAGGTCGAGCCGCGTCGCGTTCCCGCCCGCGTGCCTCCTCCGGTAGTCGCGCAGCGCCGGGAAGAAGACCTCGTCGCCGACGACGCGGCGGAGCATGTGGAGGACCCATCCCCCCTTGTCGTAGACGGCCCCGGTGTACCGGAACGGGTCGCTCGCCGGCGCGACGACCCGCGGCCCGAGCTGTCCCGCGTAGAGCCCGTCGTCGTACCGCGAAGAGAGGAGGCGCCCCGGCACGGCGCCCGCCGCCCTTTCGTAGTAGAGGACCTCCGCGTACGTCGCGAACCCCTCGTTCAGCCAGATGTCGTCCCAGGTCCGCATCGTCACCTCGTCCCCCCACCACTGGTGGGCGAGCTCGTGGACGAGGAGGGCCGTGAGGTCCCTCGAGGCGTTCGCGAGGAGCGAGGCGCCGATGAGCGTGATCGTCGGGTGCTCCATCCCGCCCGAGAAGCTCCCCGCGACGATCCCGTACTTCGTGTCGAGGTACGGGTATTCGCCGAAGAGCGACGCGAGGACGCCGAGGTGGCCGACCGTCGCGGCGACGCGGGGGCGGTTCGCGGCGACGTGCTCCGGGACGACGTAGCCGACGACCGGCATCGTCCGCGTCCCGTCGAGCGAGCGGTACGTCTCGGCGATCGCCTCGTACCGGGCGACGGCGACGGAAACGAGGTAGGTCGAGACCGGCTGCGGAAGCCTCCACCGCCAGGTCGTCCTCCCGCCCGGCGCGGGCGCCGGGGCGCCGAGCCCCGCCGAGGCGGCGACGTAGCCTTCCGGGACGGTCACCGAGACCGTCGCGACCGCCTTGTCGGCCGGGTCGTCGACGCACGGCCAGAAGGTCCGGGCGTCGAACGGCTCGGAGAGCGAGGAGACCGCCGGGCCGCTCGCCGGCGTCGCCCAGAACGTCAGGGCCCCGCCGGCGCGGGGAGTGCCGCCCCAGGACACGACGATCGTCGTCCGCTCCTCGGCGCCGAGCGGCGGTGAGAGGGGAACCCTGAGGACGTCGCCGCCGGCGGCCCAGCCGGGCACGGGGACGCCGTCGCGCGCCACGGAGGCGACCGCCATGGTGTCGTCGAGGTCGAAACGGAGCTCCGCGAGGTCGTTGCGAAGAGACGCGATCCGGACCGTCGCCCTCCCCTCGACCGCGACGACGGCGGGGTCGAGCTCGAGCGCGAGGTCGTAGGTGAGGACGTCGTAGCCCCGCTCCGCTCCCTCGGGGGCGGGCAGGGCTCGGCCCGAGGAGACGCGCGCGAGCTGGGAGGCGAGGGCGCGCGCGCGCTTGGAGCGCCCCTCCTCGTGCTCGGGCAGGTCGGAGACGCGCCGGACCTCGCGCTCCGGAAGCGCGCGGCCGACGAGCGCGGCGCCTCCGAGGAGCGCCGCGAGGAGGAGCGGTCCGGGTGCGAGGCGCGTCATGGGCCCTCCGACGTCAGAGCTCTCGGGCGATCTCTTCCGCCCGGGCGATTCTCTCTCCGAGCCCGAGCCCGTCGCGCCACGGCCCGGTCACCACGAGGCGCGGCCGTTCGTCCCCGGCGTTGAGTTCCGCGAGGTCGCGCTCGAGGAGGGCGAGGGTCTCGTAGTGGCCGACCGGGAGGCGCGGGAAGGCCGAGGGCCACTTCAGGACGCGGCCGAGGACGCGGGGGCCGAGCCGGGGGTGCAGCCGCCTCGCCTCGCGTTCGGCGAGGCCGAGGAGGTCGCTCTCGGTCAGGTCGGACGCGGTCGGGTCGAGCGCGCCGCCGAAGATCGACGTCAGGAGGGCGACCCCCCCGCGGCCGCGGACGGGGAAGAGCGCGGAAACGTGGAGGAGGCCGAGCGACCGGAACCCCTCCCCCCGGGGGACGAGGATCCCGAACCCGCGGGGCGCGTCGGCCGCGGACGCGGGCCGAAAGCCCTGGAGGACGACGGCGAGCCGCGTCGACGCGAGCGCGGAGAGGCGCTTCCCGGACCGCGGGAGCCGCGACCCGAGGAGAGCGGCGAGGCTCGCCGCGTCGAGCGTCGAGACGAGCGTGTCGGCAGGGTAGACCGTCCCGTCGGCGATCTGGACCTTCCAGACGCCCTCGGCGCCGCCCTCGAACGGGCCCTCGACGGCGGCGACCTCGGCGTCGAGCTCGATCCTCACGCCGGCCCTCCCGCTCTTCTCGGCGAGACGTTCCGCGAGCGTCCCGAGGCCGTCGCGCAGGCTGATCGTCCGGACGCGCGCCCGGGGAGCCGCGCCGCCCCGCGAGGCGAGGCCCCGAAAGACGCTCCCCGCGCGTCCCTCCGCGTCCCAGAGCCGCGGGAAGGCGCAACGGACCGAAAGGGTCCGCGGGTCGTCGGCCCAGACGCCGGAGACGAGCGGCTCGGCGACCCGGCGGGCGACCCCGGGGCCGAAGCGGCGGGAGAAGAAGTCGTGGACCGACTCGTCCGCGAGCCCCGCGGGGCGGCCCGGGACGAACGGCTCCCCGAGCGCGCGGAGGCGGTCCGCGAGGGGGAGCGCCGTCGAGAGGAGGGCGCGCGGCCCGGGAACGACCTTTCGCGGGAGGCCCTCCCTCACGATCCAGCGCGGGGTCCGGCGGTCCACGACGAGGACCTCGTCCGCGAGCCCGAGGTCTTCGACGAGTCGTTCGGCGGCGGGTGTCGCGCGGAGGGTGTGCGGTCCGGTCTCGAGGACGAGGCCGTCCTCGCGGATCGTCCGGAGGCTCCCGCCGGCCTGGGGTCCCTCTTCGAGAAGGAGGATGTCGTCGCCGGGGGCCGGGTTCTGGTTGCGCCGGAACGCGAGCGCGAGACCGCTCATCCCTCCGCCGAGGATGACGATCCGCCTCAACGCGCTCCTTCCGGAAGGAGCGCCTTCCGGCAGACGTCGGCGAGCGCACCGATGAAGTCGGGGTGGTCGTTCAGGCCGTCGGCGGCGACGTACTGCTCGATCCCGGCCGCCTTCGCCTCCTCGGCGAAGAGCATCCGGATCTCGTAGAGCGTCTCGACGTGGTCGGAGACGAAGGCGATCGGGCAGACGACGACCTGCTTCACCCCTTCCTTCGCGAGAGAGACGAGGACGTCCCCCGTCGAGGGGCCGAGCCAGGCGACCGGACCGAGCTTCGACTGGTAGCCGAGGCGAGAGCGGAACCGGTTCCCGAGACGGGCGTCGACGAGCGCGCAGCACTCCTCGATCTGCCTCGGGTACGGGTCGGCGTTCTTCTCGACCGTGGAGATGGGGAGGGAGTGCGCCGAGTAGAGGAGGACCGTCGACGCCGGGTCGGGGTCGGGGAGGGTCGCCGCGGCGGCCTCGATCCGGGCGGCGTGGGCGTCGAGGAAACGGGGCTCGGAGTACCAGGCGCCGGGGGCGTCCACCCTCTCGGGCGACCAGCCCATCCGCCGGAGGACCTGCGTGACCCGGTTGAACGTGCTCCGGGTCGTCGTGACCGAGTACTGCGGGTAGAGCGGCAGGACGAGGAGGCGCGTCACGCCCGCGGCGCGCAGATCGGGGAGGACCTCCTCCACGAGCGGCGCGCTGCACGTCATCGCGGAGCGGACGAGAGGGGGCTCGCCGGGCCACCCCGGCGCGAGCGCCTTCTCGAGGAGGAGCGCGGACTTCTCCGTCCAGCAGCGGATCGGCGACCAGCCGATCTTCTCGTAGGTCTTCGCCGACTCCTTCTCGCGCGTCGTCGCGATCGTCCAGGCGATCGCCTTCCGGAGCGGCGCGAACGGGATCCCGAGGATCTCGGGGTCGGCGAAGAGGCGGTAGAGGAAGCCCCTCAGCTCCTCCCGTTTCGTCGGTCCGCCGAGCTGGAGGAGCAGAATCCCGGTCTTGGGGGCGGCCACTACAGCGTCCTGGAGAAGATCTTCGGCTGGTCGGCCGGGCGCTTCAGGAGGTAGGGGTCGAAGAGCATCGCGACGTTCCGGATGAAGATCCGGCCGAGCGGCGTGACGCGGACCTCGTCCGTCCGCGGCTCGACGAGCCCGTCGGCGACGAAAGAGGGGAGCGCGGCGACCTCGCGGGCGAACTTCTCGTCGAACGAGGCGATCCCGAACTCCTTCTCCACCTCGCGCTTCTTGATCACGCAGTGGCAGAGGAGGTTCGTGATGACCGTCCGCCGGAGGTGGTCTTCCGGCGTCAGGCGCCAGCCCTTGATCGTCGAGGGGCGCCCCTCGACGCAGGCCGCGTGGTAGGCGGCGTAGTCCTTCGTGTTCTGGAAGTAGCCGTCGTCCACCTGCGCGATCGAGGAGACGCCGAGGCCGTAGAGGTCGACGCCGGCGTGCGTCGTGTAGCCCTGGAAGTTCCGCCAGAGCGTCCGCTCGACCTGAGCGCGGGCGATCTCGTCGTGCGGGAGGGCGAAGTGGTCCATCCCGATGTAGACGTAGCCCGCCTCGGAGAACTTCTCGATCCCCGAGACGAAGATCGCGAACTTCTCCGTTCCCTCCGGCAGGTGCGCCGCGAGGACGCGCTGCGGCCTCTTCAGCCACGGCACGTGGGCGTAGGAGTACATCGCGATCCGGTCGGGGCGGAGCGTCAGGACCTGGTCGACGCTCTTCGAGAAGCCTGCGAGCCGCTGGCCCGGCAGGCCGTAGATCATGTCGAGGTTCAGGGAGTCGTAGCCGAGGGAGCGCGCCGCGTCGACGAGCGCCTTCGTCGTCTCGAAGGGCTGGACCCGGTTGACGAGCTCCTGGACCTCGGGGTCGAAGTCCTGCACGCCCATCGAGACGCGGTTCCAGCCGTGGCGCCGGAGGACGGCGAGGTGCTCCGGGGTCGTCACGCGCGGGTCGATCTCGACGGAGATCTCGGCGCCGGGGGCCGGTCGGAACGCCTCGAGGAGGTGCTCCGCGAGGGCGTCGGCCTGCCTCGGCGTCAGGTAGGTCGGCGTCCCGCCGCCCCAGTGGACCTGGACGACGGGACGGGAGCGGTCGACGCGCGCGGCGAGGAGGTCGATCTCGCGGTGGAGGCCGGCGAGGTACCCCTCGACCTCTCCGCGCTCCTCCCCCTGCCGTTCGGGCTTCGGGACGACCTTCATGAAGCAGCCGCAGAACCAGCACTGCTCGTCGCAGAAGGGGAGGTGGACGTAGAGGGAGATCGGGCGTCCCGCCGCGTTCGCCCTCTCGCAGGCGGCCTCGAAGTCGGTCGGGCCGATCGACTCGGTCCACTCCGGGGCCGTCGGATAGGAGGTGTAGCGGGGCCCCTGGACGTTGTACTTCTCCAGGAGCTCCGTCGTCATCGGCAGCGTTTCGCCGTGCAGGCGGATCGGGATCGCGGGCACGGGCGGAGATTACACGGAGGCGCGAAGGAGGGGTCCGGGGGCGACCGTCAGGAGCGCGCCGCCTCGACGAACGCGGCGACGCACTCGGGCGGCGTCGGCGGCAGGATCCCGTGCCCCAGGTTGACGACGTGCCCGCCCGGCCCCGCAGCCGCCTTCGCGGCGCGTACGGCGGCCCTCACGTCGTCCGGCGATCCGAGGAGGACGCCCGGGTCGACGTTCCCCTGGAGCGCCTTGCCGCCGGACCGGCGGCGCGCCTCGTCGAGCGGGAGCTTCCAGTCGACGGAGACGACGTCCGACGCCATTCGAGCGTACGAGTCGATCAGGTGCGCCGAGCCGGAGGCGAAGTGGATGACGGGGACCTCGCCCCTTCTCGGGAGGCGGGCGAGGAGCCGTTCGGTCGCCGGTCTCGCGAAACGGTCGTAGTCGGCCTTCGAGAGCTCGCCGGCCCAGGAGTCGAAGACCTGAACGACGTCTGCGCCGGCCTCGATCTGGGCCGCGAGGTAGTCGCCGACGGCGTCCGCGAGCTTCCCGAGGAGCGCCTCGAGGAGCTTCGGCTCCCGCCACATCATCGTCTTCGTGTTCTGGAAGGACTTCGAGCCGCCCCCCTCGACGGCGTACGTCGCGAGGGTCCAGGGGGCGCCGCAGAAACCGATGACGGCCGCGCGGCCGGCGACCTCCTTCTTCAGCTCGCGGAGGATCGCCGGGACGAAGCCGGTCTGGGCGGTCGGGTCGAAGCCGCGGAGCGCCTCGACCTGAGCGGCCGTCCGGACCGGCGTCGGGAGCTTCGGCCCCCCCTCGTCGAGCTTCACCTCGATCCCCATCGGGGGCAGGGGGATCAGGATGTCCGAGAAGAGGATGACGCCGTCCATCCCGAAGCGCCGGAACGGCTGCATCGAGACCTCGACGGCCGACGGGACGTCCGCGCAGAGGTCGAGGAAGGCGAGGCGCTTTCTCACCTCGCGGTACTCGGGGAGGTAACGGCCGGCCTGGCGCATGAGCCAGACGGGAGGGACGTCCACCGGGCGGCCGAAGGCGGCGTCGACGAAGCGCTGGCGGGAGGGGCCGGGGACCGACATGGCGCGGGAGGTTAGCATCGGCCCCTCGATGGCCACGCCGATCCCGCAGAACACCGCCCGCTTCACCCCCGCCGAGGTCGCCCGCGCCACCGGCGGCGTCCTCGTCCGCGACGGCCGCCCCTTCACCGGGGTCTCGACGGACACCCGGACGCTCGCCACCGGCGCGCTCTACGTCGCCCTCCGCGGCGAGAGCTTCGACGGCCACCGCTTCCTCCCGCAAGCCGCCGCCGCCGGCGCCGCGGGCGTCCTCATCTCGACGGCCGGCGACCTCCCGCCGAACGGCGCCGTCGTCCGCGTGCCGGACACGCGCGCCGCCCTCGGCGACCTCGCCCGCTTCCACCGCGACCGGTGGGCCTCCACGGACGGCCGGAAGGTCGTCGCGATCGGCGGCTCGGCGGGGAAGACGACGACGACCCGCGCGGTCGCCGCGCTCCTCGACGTCCTCCGCCCGGGCGAAGTCCAGTCGACTCCCGGCAACCTGAACAACGACGTCGGCCTCCCGATGACGCTCCTCCTCCTCGACGAGCCGCACCACCTCGCGGTCGTCGAGATCGGGACGAGCCGGCGCGGGGAGATCGCGCGCCTCGCGCGGGTCGCGCGGCCGGACGCGGCGCTCGTCACGCTCGTCGCCCCGGAGCACACCGAGGGGATCGGGACGCTCGACGACGTCGCGGACGAGGAGGGGGACCTCTTCGCCGCGCTCGGCGCGGACGGGTGCGCGGTCGGAAACGGCGACGACCCGCGCGTGGCCGCGCAGATCGCCCGAGCGGTCGGCGAGCGCCGGATCCTCTACGGCTTCGGCGAGACGTGCGGCCTCCGCGCCCTCTCGCGCGAGAGCCGAGGGCTCGCCGGAAGTCTCCTCCGCGTCGCCCGGGTCGGAGGCGGAGAGGTCGACTACGAGGTCCCGCTCGCCGGAGAGGCGGGGGCCTACGCGGCCCTCGCGGCGCTCGCCGCGGTCCGCGGGGTCCTCGGCGTCGACGCCCCGCCCGAGGCGCTCCGGGAGGCGCTCATCAGGGTCGCGTCGGTGAAGGACGGGCGCTTCGCGCCGGAGACGCTCGCCGACGGGACCGTCCTCCTCGACGACAGCTACAACTCCAACACCGGCTCGGCGCTCTCCTCCCTCAGGACGGCGCGCGAGCTCGCCGACGCGCTCGGCCGGCGGCTCGTCCTCGTCCTCGGCGAGATGCGCGAGCTCGGGGAGCTCGCTCCCGGCGAGCACGACGTCGTCGCCCGGGCGGCGGTCGCGGCCGGGCCGGCGGCGCTCGTCGCCGTGGACGGCGAGGCGGAGCGGTTTGCCCGTGCGGCCGAGACCGCGGGGATCCCTGCGACCTTCTTCGGAACGGGCGAAGAAGCGGCGCCTCACGTCGTCGGGACGGTCCGCCCCGGCGACGTCGTCCTCGTGAAGGCCTCCCGGGGCGTCCGGCTCGAGACCGTCGCCGCCGCCCTCCGGGCTGCGCGCTAAGCTGGGGACGGAGGCCGAGACGATGACCACACCGCTCGTCGGGATCGTCATGGGGAGCGCCTCGGACCGCGAGACGATGGCGAAGGCGGAGGAGGTCCTCCGCGAGCTCGGCGTCCCGTACGAGATCTCGGTCGTGAGCGCCCACCGGATGCCCGAGGAGATGTTCGACTACGCGAAGGGGGCCGCGGCGCGCGGCCTGAAGGTCATCATCGCGGGGGCCGGGGGCGCGGCGCACCTTCCCGGCATGGTCTCGTCGCTGACGACGCTCCCGGTCCTCGGCGTGCCGGTCCAGAGCCGCGCGCTCTCCGGCCTCGACAGCCTCCTCTCGATCGTCCAGATGCCGGGCGGCGTCCCGACGGCGACGTTCGCGATCGGCCCTGCCGGCGCGACGAACGCGGGGCTCTTCGCCGCGAAGGTCCTCGCGCTCTCGGATCCGTCCCTCCGCGAGAGGCTCGAGGCCCATCGCGAGGCGCTCCGCGAGAAGGCGCGGGCGGGGAACGAGGAGCTCCGGAAGCCGGGGGGCGGGGCACCGGCGTGACGACCGTCGGGATCCTCGGAGGAGGTCAGCTCGGGGCGATGCTCGCCCCGGCGCTCCAGGACCTCGGCGCGGTCGTCCACGTCTACGACCCCGACCCGAGCGCCCCGGCCCTGCGGCGCGCGGCGAAGGGCGTGGCCGCCCCGTGGCGCGACGCCGCGCGACTGCAGGAGTTCTTCGACGCCTGCGACGTCGTCACGTACGAATTCGAGAACGTCGAGACGGAAGGCCTCGCTCAGGTCGCCGGGCTCGGGAAGCTCGCGCCGTCCCTCGACGTCCTGAGGACGACGCAGGACCGGACGCTCGAAAAGGAGTTCCTCAGGGCCCGGGGTCTCCCGCACGTCGCCTTCGTCGACGGAAGAACGGCCGACGAGCTTGCGGGCGCCGCCCGCGAGTTCGGCCTCCCGGCGATCCTGAAGACGGCGCGCGGAGGCTACGACGGAAAAGGTCAGTGGAAGCTCGGCTCGGCGGCCGAGCTCGAGGCGCTCCTCGCCTCGCCGACCCGCGCGGCGCTCGAGGCGGGCTGGGTCCTCGAGGAGCCGATCGAGATCGTCCTCGAGGCGAGCGCGATCGTCGCCCGGGAGCGGAACGGCGACGAGGTCGTCTTTCCCCTCTTCGAGAACGAGCACCGCGACCACGTCCTCGACATCACGCTCGTCCCGGCCCGGCTCACCGACGACCTCGAGGCGGAGGCGAAGTCCGTCGCCCTCGCGGCAGCGCGGGCCCTCGGGGTCACGGGGCTCCTGACGACCGAGCTCTTCGTCGGCCGGTCGACGCGGGAGCGGCCCGGCGAGGTCCGCATCTTCACGAACGAGTTCGCGCCCCGCCCCCACAACTCCGGGCACGTCACCCGGAAGGCCTGCACGTTCAGCCAGTTCGAGGCCCTCGCGCGGATCCTCCTCGGGGTGCCGCTCGTCCCGCCGCGGGTCGTCGGGGCCGGCGCCTACTGCATGGCGAACCTCCTGGGCGAGGTCTGGGAGGCGCAGGGAGCTGCAGGCGACCTCGACCTCTCGGCCTGGGAGGGGAGCCCCGACCTCCTCGAGGTCGTCCTCTACGGCAAGAGAGGCGTCGCGACGAAACGCAAGATGGGACACCTGATCGCCCGGGGCGCCGACGCGGACGAGGCGATCTCGGTCGCCCGAGGCCTCCGCGAGGCGCTCTGGGGAAGAGGACCCCGAAGGTCCGTATAATCAAGAGTTCGGATGTCCGGAACCGGGCTCTCCAACGCGCTCTTCGGCCTCCTCGCCCTCGTCTGCTACGGGGGAGCGACGGCCCTCTACGTCGGCTGGCTTCGTCACCCGAGGATCGGCGCGGGCCGGATGGCGACCCTCCTCGCGGCCGGGGGCGCCGTCTTCAACTTCGCGTTCCTCTACGCGAGGTCGATCGGGCTGAAGACCGTCCCTTACAGCGACCTCCTCGGGTCGATGGCGCTTTTCGGCCTCTTCCTGACGGCGATGAGCCTGATCCTCGAGGCGAGGCACCACGACCGCTCCCTCGGAGCGTTCCTGATGCCGGTCTCCCTCTTCTTCCTCCTCCACTCGTTCCTGCTCCCCGGCGGGACGGCCCCGAAGCCGGAGCTGCGCGGCTCGATCTTCGCGTTCCACGTCACGCTCAACATGCTCAGCTACTCCGCTTTCGCGGTGGCGTGCGCGCTCTCGCTCCTCTACCTCGTCCTCGGCCGGCGCCTCCGGAGCAAGCGGCACGTCCTGAACGGCCCCGTCTCCCGTCTTCCGTCCCTGAGCTTCCTCGAGCGGGCGGCCCGCACCTCGATCGGCGTCGGCGTCGTCTCGCTCGCGGCCGGCCTCACGATGGGCTTCCTCTGGGCCTACAAGGTCTGGCACGAGCAGCACCCCGACTGGCTCCTCGACGCGAAGGTCTGGGGCTCGGTCGCGACGCTCGTCTTCTACCTCTGGGTCTTCGTCCGGGCGCACCGGGGCGCGGCCCCCGGGACGACGGCGAAGCTCTCGATCGCCGGCTTCGTCCTCGTCCTCCTCTCCTACACCGCCGTGAACCTCCTCTTCTCGAAGGTCCACTCGTTCGCCTGATGCCTCCCGAGATCGTCTTCGTCGGCTGGAGCCACCAGGGCGCGGACCTCGACCTGAGGGCCCGGCTCGCCTTCACGCCCGAGAGGGCGCGGGAGGCGCTCGAGGGGCTCTTCCGCGAGCGGATCCTGACGGAGGGGGCGGTCGTCTCGACCTGTAACCGGGCCGAGGTCTACGGCGTCAGCGAGACGCCCGACAGCGTCGACGCTCTCGCCGCGTTCTTCGCCCGCTTCCACGGCGTCGACGCCGCCGTCCTGCGCGAGAAGGCGTTCTCGGGCCAGGGCGAGGCCACGGTGCGTCACCTCTTCCGGGTCGCTTCGGGGCTCGACTCGATGGTCCTCGGCGAGGCGCAGATCCTCGGCCAGATCCGCGAGGCGCACCGCCGCGCGGCCGAGGCGGGGACGGCCCGCGCCGTGACGAGCCGCCTCTTCCAGTCCGCGCTCGAGTGCGGGAAGCGGGTGAGGACGGAGACGTCGCTCGGCGCGCGTCCCGTCTCCGTCCCGGGGATCGCGCTCTCTCTCGTCGGGCGGATCTTCGAGTCCGTCGCCGACTGCAAGGTCCTCCTCCTCGGCGCGGGCGAGACGGTCGAGCTGACGGCCCGCCTCCTCGCGGACGACGGCGTGAAGCAGATCACGTTCGCGAACCGCTCCCCGGAGAAGGCGAAGGCGCTCGCGGCCTGCTTCCACGGCTGGACGGTGCCGTGGGAGGAGAGGGCGAAGGCGTTTGCGGAGGTCGACATCGTCCTGTCGGCGACGGCGGCGACGGAGCCGGTCGTCACGTACGACATGCTCCGGCCGGTCCTCGGGCGGGGGCGGCGGCGGGGCCCGCTCCTCGTCCTCGACCTCGCCGTCCCGCGCGACGTCGACCCGAAGGTCGAGGAGCTCTCCGACGTCTACCGCTACGACATGGACGCCCTCGGCGAGCTCGCCTGCGAGAACGCGAAGGACCGGATGTCCGACGTCCCCCAGGCGGAGCGGATCGTCGAGGAGTCGGCGCAGAAGTTCCTCGGCTGGCTCGCGGGGCTCTCCCACCTCGACACGCTGAAGACCCTCCGCGGCCGGCTCGAGAGGGCGCGCCTCGACGAGCTGGAGCGCTACTCCGGGAAGCTCTCGCACCTCTCCGCCGAGGACCGCGCCGTCGTCGAGCGGATGACCGAGACGCTCCTCCACAAGATCCTCCACAACCCGACGATCGGCCTGAAGGAGGGGGACGCCTCGGAGCGGCTCACCCGGGCGGCCGTCGTGAGGGCGCTCTTCCGGCTCGACGACGGGGAGTAGGGGCCTGACCACGAACCCGAGGAGTGCCGTGCCACGAAGCCGGGGGGTCCGGGGGGCGGACAGCGCCCCCCCGGCGAGCGCAGGGCGCGCCGGTCGCGGCCCCGCCAGGACCGAGAAAGGACGACGATGAGCGACGGACGACCCCTCCGGATGGGAACGCGCGCGAGCCTCCTCGCGCGGACGCAGTCGGGACACGTCGCCGCGGCGCTGACGACGGCGACGGGACGCTCCGTCGAGGAGGTCCTCGTGAGGACCGAGGGGGACCAGCTCTCGACCGAGGGGCGGATCCCGGCCGCGGGCGACTCCGTCGGCGTCTTCGTACGGGCCCTCGACGACGCGCTCCGCAGGAACGAGATCGACTTCGCCGTCCATTCCCTGAAGGACGTCCCGACCGAGTATGCCGAGGACCTCCTCCTCGCGGCGGTCCCGGTCCGGGCCGACGTCCGCGACGCTCTCGTCGTGGCCTCGCGGCACGTCGCGAAGGACGTCCGCTCGCTGCCGCGGGGGGCGCGGGTCGCCACGGCGAGCCCGCGCCGAGTCGCGCAGCTCCTCCGGCTGAGGCCCGACCTCGAGACGCTGACCATGGCGGGAAACGTCGACACGCGCCTCCGCCGCCTCGAGGAGGGGCGCGCCGACGCTCTCATCCTCGCCTGCGCCGGCCTCGACCGCCTTTCGTTCGGTGCGCGGATCACGCAGCGGATCCCGCTCGAAGAGCTCCTCGCCGCCCCGGCGCAGGGAGCGCTCGGCATCTCGTGCCGCCGCGACGACGCGGACGCCGCCGCCGCGATCGCGACGCTCGACGACCCGGCGACGAACGCCGCCGCGGCCGCGGAGCGAAGCCTCCTGAACGCCCTCCGCGCCGGATGCCGGGCTCCCGTCGCCGCGCTCGCGACGCCGGGCGAGGGACGAACGCTCGTCCTCCGCGCGCGCGTCCTCGCCCTCGACGGGACGGAGATGCTCGAAGACGAGGCCTCGGGCTCCCTCGCCGACCCGCTCGGCCTGGGGCGGCTCCTCGCGGAGCGGCTCCTCGGGCGTGGGGCGCAGAAGCTCGTGACGGAGGCCCGCGCGGCGGGACGATGAGGAGGGTCCTCCTCCTCCGCCCCTCGGGCGGCGCCCTCCCGGGCGCGGACTTCCTCGTCACGCACCGCGTCGCTCCCGACCCCCAAGCCGTCGCCGCCTTCGCGGCCGAGCCGCCCGAGGGGGCGATCCTCGTCGTTTCGTCGCTCAACGCCGTGGAGGTCCTGCGCGACGCCCCGGAGGGGAACCTCCTCGCGCGTCCCTTCCGCCTCGTCGTCTCCGCCGGGGCCGGCACGTCGCGCGCGCTCGAGGCGGCCGGCGCCGCCGGGGTCGTGACCCCCGAGCCGCCCGGCGCGGTCGGCATCCTCGCAGAGCTCGCGCGGCGCGGCGAGGCGGGCCGTCTCCTCTGGCCCCGCGGCTCCGACGCCGACGTCGCGCCCCTTTCGGAGCTCGCGTCACGCGGCTTCGAGGTGACGGCGCCGATCGTCTACGTCAAGGAGCCGCTTGCCGAGCTCGACGCCGGGACCCTCTCGGCATTCCGCGCGGGGGAGTACGACGCCCTGGCGATCGGTTCGCTCGCCGCACTCGACGTCTTCCTCGCCGCGCTCGACGTTTCGGCGGCCCGGGAGCTGCCGCCGGTAAGATTCGGCGTACTCGGTCCGGAGACGGCACGCATCCTCGTCGCGCGTGGCTTCCCCGAGCCGTCCGTCCCCGCGAAGCCCCTCCTCACCGACCTGATCGCGCTCCTGAAGGAGGCCTGACCCATGGCGTTCCCCCTCCACCGTTACCGCCGCCTGCGCCTTTCGGAGTCGCTCCGGACGATGGTCCGCGAGACGACGCTCGACCCGGCCGACTTCATCGCCCCGATGTTCGTCGTCCCCGGTGAGGGGATCCGCCAGCCGATCCCGTCGATGCCGGGGATCGACCGCGTCTCGCCGGACCTCGCCGCGAAGGACGCCGCCGAGCTCGCCGCCCGCGGCGTCCTCTCGGTCATCCTGTTCGGCATCCCGGACCACAAGGACGCCGTCGGGACCTCCTCGGCCGACCGCCTCGGCCCCGTCTGCCGCGCCGTCGAGACGATCAAGACGGCCAGCCCCGCGACGGTCGTCATGACCGACGTCTGCCTCTGCGAGTACACCGACCACGGGCACTGCGGCGTCATCGTCGACCAGGCCGTCGATAACGACGCGACGCTCCCGATCCTCGCGGCCGAGGCGCTCGCCCACGCCCGCGCCGGGGCCGACGTCGTCGCCCCGAGCGACATGATGGACGGCCGGGTCCGCGCGATCCGCGACGTCCTCGACGCGAACGGCTTCAGGGAAGTTCCGGTCCTTTCCTACGCGGCCAAGTACGCGAGCGGCTTCTACGGTCCGTTCCGCGAGGCGGCCGAGTCGACCCCCGCGTTCGGCGACCGCCGCGCCTACCAGATGGACCCGGCGAACGTCCGCGAGGCGGTCAAGGAGATCCTCTCCGACGTCGAGGAAGGCGCCGACATGGTCATGGTCAAGCCGGCGCTCTCCTACCTCGACGTCGTTCGGGCCGCGAAGGAGGCGACGAACGTCCCCCTCGCGACCTACAACGTCTCGGGCGAGTACGCGATGGTGAAGGCCGCGGCGGAGCGCGGCTGGATCGACGGGAAGCGCGTGACGCTCGAGATCCTGACCTCGATGAAGCGCGCGGGCGCCGACCTGATCCTCACCTACCACGCGAAGGAGGCCGCCGAGTGGCTGCAAGGAAGATGAGGCGGAAGGCGGCCGCGCCGCCGCCCGCGCCGAAGAAGAGGGAGAAGAAGCCCGCCGCTCCCCGCCGCCGCCGCGTCCGCCGGACCGTCGAGTCGGACCGCCTCTACGCCCGCGCGAAGGCGAAGATGCCGGGCGGCGTCAGCTCGCCCGTCCGCTCGTTCAAGTCGGTCGGCGCGACGCCGTTCTTCGTGAAGAAGGCGAAGGGCTCGATCATCGTCGACGCCGACGGGAACCGCTACGTCGACTACGTGATGTCGTACGGACCCCACCTCTTCGGCCACATGCCGAAGGCGGTCGCGTCCGCGATCCGGCGGGCGCTCCCGCGCGGGACGTCGTACGGCGCCCCCTGCCGCGCCGAGGTGGAGCTCGCCGAGCGCGTGACCCGCCTCGTCCCGTCGATGGAGAAGGTCCGCTTCGTCTCGTCCGGCACCGAGGCGGCGATGAGCGCCGTTCGCCTCGCGCGCGCCGCGACGGGGCGCGACCTCGTCCTGAAGTTCTCGGGCTGCTACCACGGCCACGCCGACTCGTTCCTCGTCGCCGCCGGCTCCGGCCTCGCGACGCTCGGCATCCCCGGCTCGCCCGGCGTCCCGGCCGACCTCGCGAAGGCGACCCTCACCGCGAAGTACAACGACCTCGACTCCGTCGAGGCGCTCTTCCGGCAGCACCCGGGGCAGATCGCCGTCATCGCCGTCGAGCCGGTCGCCGCGAACATGGGCGTCGTCCTGCCGAAGCCCGGCTTCCTCGAGGGGCTCCGGAAGATCGCCGATCGCGAGAAGGCGCTCCTCCTCTTCGACGAGGTGATCACCGGCTTCCGTCTCGCCCGCGGGGGCGCCCAGGAGCTCTTCGGGATCAAGCCCGACCTGACCTGCCTCGGGAAGATCCTCGGCGGCGGCCTCCCCGTCGGCGCCTACGGCGGCCGGGCCGACCTGATGGCCCACGTCGCCCCCGACGGCCCCGTCTACCAGGCGGGGACGCTCTCCGGGAACCCGCTCGCCATGGCCGCGGGCATCGCGATGCTCGACTCGCTGACCCCCGCCGTCTACGCGAAGCTCGAGAGGACCGCGGCGAAGCTCGAGAAGGGGATGCGGAAGGTCGCGAAGGAGCTCGGCTTCGAGGAGCGCCTCACGCTGAACCGGGTCGGATCGATCCTGACGCTCTTCTTCAACGCGGGCCCGATCGCGGACTTCGACGACGTGAAGAAGAGCGACGGCGCGGCGTTCATCCGCTGGTTCCACGGGCTCCTGAAGCGCGGCGTCTTCATCGCCCCGGCCGCCTTCGAGGCGATGTTCGTCTCGACGGCGCACACGGAGAGGGACCTCGCGAAGACGCTCGCGGCGCACCGCGAGGCGCTGAAGGAGGCGCTCGGGAAGGACTGAGCCGGGCCCGGCGGCCGGACCGTTCGCGGCCCGGCCGCCGTATCCTCGGAGGGGATGGCGCTCAGCGCGTTCGCCGAGAAGGCTCGTCCTCCCGTCGCCGCGGAGGTCGCCCGGGTCCTCGGGGCCGCGGCCCCGAGCTGGGACGAGCTTCGGGCCCACGTCGCCGCGACCTGCCCTCCCGTCTCGGAGGAATGGGGGTTCCCGGGCGCGAAGTACGGCTGGTCTCTCCGCCTCAGGAGGAAGGAGCGGATCCTCCTCTACCTGACGCCGCAGGAGGGGTGCTTCGTCGCGGGGGTCGTCCTCGGGGACAGGGCGGTCGCGGCGCTCCCCGGAAGCGGCGTCTCTGAGCGCGTCCTGTCGCTCTTCGCCGCAGCGAGGAGGTACGTGGAGGGGACGGGGATCCGGCTCGAGATCGGGCCCGACGGCGACCTCGACGACCTCCGCCGTCTCCTCGTCCTGAAGACGGCTCCGGACCCGGGGGCGGCGATGGAGCAGGCCCCGCGGCGACGGTCGCCGGCGAAGCCGTCCCCGCGGAGACGCGGGTGAGCGGCCGGCCTGGATCGTCCTCGGCCTCCGGCTGGCAGCCGGGCGAGGTCGTCGGCCGCTACCGGATCGAGACGCTCCTCGGACAGGGCGGCATGGGCGAGGTCTGGAAGGCGTGGGACACCTCGCTCCGTCGCCCGGTGGCGCTGAAGAGGCTCCCGCCGGGGGCGGCGCTCGAGCCGGAGAAGGGGGCCCGCTTCCTCCGGGAGGCCCGCGCGCTCGCCGCGCTCGACAGCCCCGGGATCGTCGTCCTCTACGCCGCGGAAAACGTCGAGGAGCCGGACCCGGCGCGGGACAGCTACCTCGTGATGGAGCTCGTCGAGGGCGAGCCTCTCGACGTGTTCCTCGCGCGGCGCGGCGCCCTTCCTTGCGAGGAGGCGCTCGAGCTGCTCCGGCAGGTCGCGGCGGCCCTCGCGGACGCGCACCGCGCCGGGGTGATCCACCGCGACCTGAAGCCGGGGAACGTCCTCCGTCGTCCCGACGGCCGGGTCGTCGTCATCGACTTCGGCCTCGCCCTCCTCTCCGAGCCCGGCCCGGGAGAGGACAGGCTGACGAAGACCGGAATGGTGGCCGGAACCGCGTCGTACATGGCGCCCGAGCAGGCTCGCGGCGAGCCGGCCCGGCCCGCCGCCGACGTCTGGGCCGCCGGGATCGTCCTCTGGGAGATGCTCGCGGGGTCGCACCCGTACGCGGGCGGAAGCGTCCTGGAGCAGCTCGCCGCCGTCCTGAGGGACCCCGTTCCCCCGATCGAGGTCGCGCGCCCCGACGTTCCCCCCGGCGTCTCCCGCCTCCTCGAGGCGTGTCTCGCGAAGGACCCCGACGCGCGCCCCCGCGACGGGACGGCGCTCCTCGGCCTCCTTCCACGGGAGCACGTGCCGCTCGCGGCGCGGAGCGCGCCGATCCTCGCGCCCGAAGTCCTCGCCGAGGCGCGGGCGCACGAGCCCCTCGGCCGGCCCGTCGCGCACCTGGCGTTCGCGGGGGCGCTCCTCGGCGTCCTCCTCGCGGCGGGCGTCTCGTGGCGGGCGCTCGGGCCGTCGTTCCCCCGGATCCCGGTCCCGCCGACGCGCGCCGCCGAGCTCTTCGACGGCCTGCTCCGTCCGCTCCCCGAGGCGGAGCGATCCGGTGGCGTCCGGGCGGCGGGAACCTACTGGGTGACCGGTGTCGGCCCGGTGCTGTGGGCGCGCCGGAGCCCGGAGTCGATGCTCCGTTGGGAGGGCCCGGTCGGCCCGAACCACCCACGGCCTGGCCTCGACGGCGAGGCCCGCCTGCTCCTCGACGGCTCGGGCCGGCTCCTCTACTGGGACTGGTGGCCGGTCTCGTCGGCGGTCGTTCCGGGACAGCTCGGCCGGCTCGCCGCCGCCGCCGGGGCGGCGCCGGAGCTCCGTCCGGAGGGCGCCTCCCCGAAGCCGCTCCGGGGCTCGCGGGCCCGGACGTTCGTCGACCGCGAGGGGACGCGTTTCGTCGTCGTGGAGCGCTCGGACCAGGTCGTCCGTTTCGCGCGCGAAGGGGTCGAGCCGCCGCCGGGCCCCTCGGAACGGATGGGCCCCGTGCCGAACGCGACGGGACTCGTCCTCCTCGCGTCGATCGTCCTCCTCCTCGCGAGGAACCGTCGCGCGTCGACCTGGGACCTCCGCGGCGCCGCCGCGTTCGGCGTGGCGATCACGCTCCTCCAGCTCCTGAAGCTCGTCTTCAACCCCGTCACGATCTCGTCCGGGATCTGGCTCCCCGTCCTCCTCGAGAGCACGGGGCACGGGGCGCTCTGCGCGGCCGCCTACGCCGCGTTCGAGCCGTTCGTCCGCCGTGCCTGGCCGGGAGCGCTCGCCTCCTGGGCCCGCGTCGTGACGCTTCGCCGGGCCGACGAGCAGGTCGGACGGGAGCTCCTCGTCGGGAGCGCGGCCCTCCTCCCCCTCGCGGCGGCGCTCCACGGCGCCTTCCTCCTCCCCGGGCGTCCGCTCGGCGAGGGCTGGGCCGTCGCAGCGTTCTTCGGGCACGAGGAGCCCGGGCTCAGGCTCTTCATCCTCCTCGACCTCCTCCAGACGGCGGTCTTCCTCGCCGCGCTCGGCCTCCTCCTGGCCGTCCCGATCCTCTCCCTCGTCCGGAAGCCCGCCTTCGCGCTCCCGATCGCGCTCGCGGGCGTCGCGCTCGTCTTCCTCGGCGTCCCTCCCGCCTCGCCTGCGGGCGTCGTCTCCGTCGCCGTCCTCGCGGCGCTCCTCGTCGCCGTCGTCCACGGGGGCGGGCTCGTGGCCCTGATGACGCTCCTCGGGGCCGCCGCCCTCACCTTCACGTCGGTCCCGGCCGGGATCGGGAGCTGGCTCTTCCTCGGCTCCGCGAGCGGGCCGGTCCTCGCCGGGCTCGTCGCCCTCCTCGGCTGGTGGCTCTCGGTCCGCCGCGCGAGGAACGCGGCGGGCGAGAAGAAGACGGTGAACATGGCGGCTCTCGTCGGCAGCCGCTGACGGGGACCTCAGCGGCGGCGACCGGCCGCTCCCGTCAGGCGCCGCGCGGGGCAGCCGACGAGGTGGTCGTTCACGACGCCGACGGCCTGGAGCCAGGCGTAGACGATCGTCGGACCGACGAAGCGGAAGCCGCGCCTCCGGAGCTCCTCCGAGATCCGCTCCGCGAGGGGCGTCTTCGCGGGGACCTCCCGCATCTCGCGGAAGGCGTTCACGACGGGGCGCCCGTCGACGTTCGCCCAGAGCCAGCCGGCGAAGGAGCCCTGGTCCGCCTTCAGGTCGAGGAACGCCCGTGCGTTCCCGATCGCGGACTCCACCTTCAGCCGGTTCCTCACGATTCCCGGGTCGGCAAGGAGGCGCGCGACGTCCCGCGGGCCGAACCGGACGATCGCCTCGGGGTCGAACCCGGCGAACGCGGCCCGGTACGTCTCGCGCTTCCGGAGGACCGTGATCCAGGAGAGGCCCGCCTGGGCCCCCTCGAGGAGGAGCATCTCGAAGAGGTGCCTCTCGTCGCGGGACGGGACGCCCCACTCCCGGTCGTGGTACTCGACGTAGAGGGGGTCCGTCCCCGCCCAGGGGCAGCGGCGCGCGACGGTCACGGCGCGCATCATGGCATCCGGTCGGACGCGTGAGGCGCGGCCCCCGTCCGGCACTCCCTCCCGATGCGCCCCGCGGCCGGCCCCGTCCTCCCCGCCGACCCCTTCCCGGGGCACCTCCTCCCGCGCCTCCTCAGGATCCTCGTCGCGACCCTCCTCGCGGCCTCCGCGATCCTCCTCGCGGGCTGACCCGGGCCTCAGCCCCGGCCGAGGGCCGCAAGGAGGAGCCGCGAGAGGCGGTCGTAGTCGTCGAGACGGTTGTAGAGCTGGGCCGAGAGGCGGAGGAGAGCTCCGCCGGGGGCGGGCCAGGGGTAGAGCCAGGTCTCGACGCCGTGCTCCCGGAACCACCCCGCGAGCTCCTCCGGGGAGAGGAGCGCCGCAGGTGTGCCGGCGGCCGGGGCCGGCAGCAGGACGGACGCCATGGAGCCGATCATCGGAGCGGGCGCCGGCGTCGGGGCGCCGATCGCGGCGAGGAGACGGCTCCGCGCCTCGAGGGCGAGGGCGCGGTTCGTCGCCATCAGCTCCGGCCAGCCCCCCGGGAGGAGCCCGCCGAGGTGCGCGAGCGCGGCGGGGATCGAGAGCCACGGCGTCGGGTCGCACGTTCCGGTCCAGTCGAACTCCGCGCGGAATCTCGCCGGGCCGGGCACGCGCGAGAAGCCGTGACTCGTGGCGAGAGGGCGGGTCGTACCCTGCCGGTCGCGCCGGACGTGAAGGACGGCGGAGCCCTTCGGCGCGCAGAGCCACTTGTGCGCGTTCCCGGCGTAGTACGCGGCGCCGAGCTCGTCGAGCGCGAGCGGCACCATCCCGGGCGCGTGCGCCCCGTCGACGAGGGTCTCGACCCCCCGCTCGCCCAGCGCCGCGACGAGCCGCGCGAGAGGGAAGACGAGGGCGGTCGGGCTCGTGACGTGGTCGAGGAGAGCGAGTCGCGTCCGCGGCGTCGCGGCCTCGAGGACGGGCCGGACGATCTCCTCCTCGTCCGCGAGGGGGAACGGGACCTCGGCGACGACGACGCGCGCGCCCGTCCGCTCCGCGACGAGCTCCATCGCCTTCCGGCAGGCGGGGTAGACGTGGGAGGTCGTCAGGAGCTCGTCGCCGGGGGCGAGGTCGAGCGAGCGGAGGACGGCGTTCACTCCGGCGGTCGCGTTCGGGACGAACACGAGGTCGTCCGGGTCCGCGCCGAGGAAGTGCGCGAGCGCCTCGCGTGCGGCGGCGAGTCGCGCCGGGAGCGTCCGGACGAGGAAGTCGACGGGCTCGCGCTCCAGCTCGGCCCGGAGCCCGGACTGCGCCGCGAGGACCGCGGAAGGACAGGCTCCGAACGAGCCGTGGTTGAGGTAGGCGACGGAAGGGTCGAGGGACCAGTGCGCCGCGAAGGAGGGCCGCCCGTCGGGACCGGCGGCGGCACCGCCCGTCACGCGAGGCCGTACCGCTCGAGGCGGGTGTAGAGCTGCGCGCGCGTCAGGCCGAGGAGCTTCGCGGCGCGGCTCCGGTTGTTCTTCGCCATCTCGAGCGCCTGCGTGACGAGCGTCTTCTCGAGCGCGTCGAGGTCGAGGCCCCCCGGGGGGAGCTCGAAGGACGCCGCGGATGCGGTTCGCGCCTCGGCGCTCCGCGCGACGGCGATGGGCAGGTGCTCGACCTGGACGAGGCCTCCCTCGGAGAGGATGACGGCCCGCTCGAGCGCGTTCCGCAGCTCCCGGACGTTCCCGGGCCAGGGGTACGAGAGGAGGAGCTCGCGGGCCTCGCGCGAGATGCCCGGCGCCGGCCGCCCGACGTTCCGCGCGAGGTCGGCGAGGAAGCGCTCCGTCAGGAGGAGGACGTCGTCGGGCCGCTCCCGGAGCGGCGGGAGGTGGATCTCGAAGACCGAGAGCCGGTAGTAGAGGTCCTCGCGGAACTCCCCCCGCGCGATCGCGGCGTGGAGGTCGCGGTTCGTCGCCGCGACGAGCCGGACGTCCGCCTTGAGGACCTTGGTTCCGCCGAGGCGCTGGAACTCCCGTGTCTCGAGGACCCGGAGGAGCTTCGCCTGGACGAGGGGGCTCGTCTCGCCCGCCTCGTCGAGGAAGAGCGTCCCCCCCGCCGCCTGCTCCAGCCGCCCCGGGTGCGCGGCGTACGCGCCGGTGAAGGCCCCCTTCTCGTAGCCGAAGAGCTCCGACTCGAGGAGCTGCTCCGGGAGCGCAGCGCAGTTGAGCGGGACGAACGGGCCGGAGCTCCGCGCCGACGCCCGGTGAACGGCGCGGGCGACGACCTCCTTGCCCGTCCCCGACTCGCCCGTCAGGAGGACGGTCGTCTCGGTGGGCGCCACCTTCGAGGCCTGGACGAGGACGCCCCGCCAGGCCCGCGAGGCGCCGACGACGCGGCCGAAACCGTCGCGCGACTCGAGCTCCTCCGAGAGGGCCCGGACCCGTTCCTCGAGGCGGGCCGCCTCCCGTCTCGCCTCCTCCACCCGTTTCGCCTCCTCCGCGAGCCGCTGGTGGGAGAAGGCGAGGGCGACCTGGTCGGCGACCCGGCGGGCGACGTCGACGTCCTCCTCGCCGTAGCGGTCCCGCTCGCGGGCGTGGAACGAGAGGGCTCCGACCGTCTTGCCCTCCAGACGGATCGGGACGCGGAGGCTCGACCGGAGTCCTGCCGCGAGGAGGATCGCCCGGCGCGACGAGTCGTCGGGCAGGTCCGTCTCCGCGTCGGCGACGATCTGGAAGTCGGCCTCCATCTGCGCCCGTTCCGACGCCGGGATCGGGTAGCTCTCCGGGGCCCACGAGCGGTCGCCGGCGACGGCCCAGAGCCGGTTCTCGGTCCGGTCGTCGGAGAGGAGGCCGAGAGTCATCTTCTCGTGCGGGAGGACCCGGCGGGCGATCGCCGAGACCTGGTCGAAGACCTGCCGAACGTCGAGCGCGCTCGCGAGGGCGGGGCCGAGCTCCTCGAGCTCGCGGTGCCGCTTCAGCCGGCGCCGCTCCTCGTCGGCGAGGCGCTCGTGCTCGAGGGCCGTCGAGAGGACGTCGGCGATCGCCTGCGCCGCGGACTCGTCCTGGGGGCCGAAGCGGCCCGCCTCGCGGGAGGCGAGCCAGAAGTCGCCGAGCGCCTCCTCGCCCCGGACGATCGGCGAAAGGAGCATCGCGCGCATCCCGGCCTCCAGCAGGTCGCGGTCCGCGCGGCGGGAGGGATCGAGAAGGCCGCTCGCGTCGTCGAGGCGCCGTCCCGACGGCACCGGCCAGAGGAACGGGGCCGCCTCGAGCCGGGGGTAGAGACGCCCCGCGTCCGGGTCGTCCGGAGCCGAGATCCCCCAGGAGAGGAGGGCCGGTCCCTCGACGATCCTCACGACGCCCGCCGCGTCGAACGGCAGGACCCGGCGCGCGGCGCGGGCCACCTGCCCGAAGACCTCGGGGAGCGAGAGCGTCTCGGCGACGGCCCGGGCGATCTCTGTCAGGACGCCGACGAGAGGGTCGGCCGCGCGCGGGGCAGACGGGGCTCTTTGCACGGAACGGGCATTGTAGCGGCCACGTCCCTTAGACTCCTCCGGCCATGATTCCCGTTCGCGAGCTCGCCGAGCGTGTCCTCGCCGGGACCCCGCCGGCCGTCGCCCGGGCCATCACCTGGGCCGAGACCTCGGACCCGCGATTCCCCCAGCTCCTCGCCCACCTCTGGCCCCGAACGGGCCGCGCCCGCGTCGTCGGCCTGACGGGCGCCCCGGGGGCCGGCAAGTCGACCCTCACCGCCGCGCTCGCGAAGGCCTCGCGGGCCGAGGGGCGGCGCGTCGGCATCGTGGCGGTCGACCCCTCCTCCCCGTTCACCGGAGGCGCGATCCTGGGCGACCGCATCCGGATGCAGGAGCTCTACACGGACCCGGGCGTGATGATCCGGTCGATGGCGACCCGCGGCCACCTCGGAGGGCTGTCCCGCGCCACGGCGGACGCGGTCGACGTCTTCGACGCCGCCGGCTTCGACGACGTCCTCGTCGAGACCGTCGGGGTTGGCCAGGACGAGGTCGAGGTCTTTCGGCTCGCCGAGACGTGCGTCGTCCTCCTGACGCCCGGCATGGGCGACGACATCCAGGCGATCAAGGCGGGCCTCATGGAGGTCGCCGACGTCTTCGTCGTGAACAAGGCGGACCGCGAGGGGGCTGACCGGGCCGTCCACGAGGTCGTCCAGATGCTCGAGATGGGGGAGCACGGGGCGTGGCTTCCTCCCGTCCTCAAGACCGTCGCCCGAACGGGCGAAGGGGTCGCCCGGCTTCGTGCCGAGCTCGAGCGGCACCGCGAGTTCCTCTCCGGGCCGGCCGGGGCCTCCCGGCGGAGGGACCGGACCGTCCGCCGCATCGAGTCGATCGTGAGGGACCGGCTCCTCGCCGAGCTCCACGGCCTCTCCGGGAGCGACGCTTCGCTCGCCTCCCGGGCGGGCCGGGTCGAGGCGAGGAGCGAGGACCCGTTCCGGGCCGCGGAGGCCCTTCTCGAAATACTGCGCAGGAACGGCGCGCCCGCCGCGCCACCGGAGGATCGATGAAGATCTCGCACCTCGGCCTCGCCGTGACGTCCGTCGACGGCGGGGGCGCCTTCTGGGACCTCCTCGGGCTCCTCGAGGAGCACCGCGAGGAGGTCGCCTCGCAGAAGGTCGTCACCTCGTTCCGCCCCGTCGGGGAGTCGGCCCTCGAGCTCCTCGAGCCGACCTCGCCCGAGAGCCCGATCGCGAAGTTCCTCGAGAAGAAGGGCCCCGGAATCCATCACCTCTGCCTCGAGGTCGAGGACGTCGCCGCGGCGCTCGCGAAGCTGAAGGCGGCAGGCGTCCGCCTCATCAACGAGACGCCGGTGCCGGGGGCGCACGGCTGCCTCGTGGCGTTCGTCCACCCCGCCTCGACGGGGGGCGTCCTCCTCGAGCTCTCCCAGCCGGCCCGCTGACGGCCGGCGGCGCCGCAGCGGAGGGGCGCGGCCGCGGGGCGGGGCCCTGCCCTCCCGCCCCGGGGGAGAGGTCTACCGCGAGAGCGTGACCTGGACGGCTTCGCCCTGCTCGACACGCGCCGTCAGGGCGACGGCGTCCTCGGCGGTCGCTCCGCGTTTCATCAGGAAGGCCCGGAGGTCCTCGGCCTTCTCGAAGAAGTTCGTCCGCTTCTCGGTCTTGTTGAGCGCGGCGAAGGCGTAGGGAGCGCCTTCGGGACCCTTCTTCAGCTGCCAGACGAGCTCGGCCACGGGGCCTCCTTACTGGAGCGGGCCCTCGGGCCGCCCCGCCTCGAGGCGGAGGACGTCTCGGACGTCCCGCCCCACCATCTCGTAGAACCTCTCGTGGTACGCGGCGACCGTGCCGACCCGGGCGTCCTCGAACATCTTCTCGACCCGGTGAAGAGGGAAGAAGAGCGTCGCGACGCCGAGCTCGGCCTCCACCCCGGCGCGGTACTGGCGGGCCCAGTCGTCGAAGAGCGCGACGTCGAGGCCCCGCAGCGTCACGCCCGCGGGCGAGAGCGCCTTGAGGACGCCCCAGTACTTCTCCTTCGGGGAGTGGAGGTGGACGAGGACGAGCGAGCCGGCGTCCACGACGCCCTCAGCCCGCGGCCTCGGGCGACGTCCGGTGCGGGGCCCCTTCGGCGGAACGCATCGCCTCAGAGCTGGACGTTCGCGACGAAGAACCTCGCGGGCGGGATCGTGCCGTTCAGGAGGTTCTCGGCGTCCTCGGGCTTGATGAGGAACTTCCCGGCGCTCTCCCCCGCGCTCGTCGACATGTAGAGCTCGACCTTCTCGACGAGCTTGCCGGCCGTGCGGGCCTCCTTCAGGCCGCGGGCCGTCCCGACGAGCGTCCCGAAGACGACGGCCTCGCCGTCCGTGACGGCCTGGACGCGGATCGTCCCGCCCGAGCCTTGCGTGACGCGAGCACCGCGGACGGCGGCGGACTGGTAGGCGCGGAGGAAGGCGTCCTCGACGATCGGGTCGAGGACCGACGAGGAGGGGCCCGAGACGGGGCGCGTCTCGGCGGCGCGCGGCGCGGCGCGCTCGGCGGGGTCGCCGGGGACGACCGGGGCCGTGGAGGGAGGGACGGCGATGTCGGACTTGCGGTTCGCCTTGATGAACTCGGAGAGGGAAGGGGCCTTCGCCGAGGACGCCGTCTCCTTCTTGAGCGGCTCGGGATCGCCGAGGATGTAGGCGTCCCGGTAGTTCTCCTTGTTCGCCGCGTCGGTCTTCGCCGGGTCGACTTCGGCGATGGCGATCATCTTCTTGGCGCCGAGCTTGTCCCGGAAGAGGTAGTTCCGTCCCTGCGCGACCGGCTTCTCCGCGGCCTCGATCCGGGTGCCGTCCTTCAGGATGATCAGGTACGCCGGGGCCGGGAGCGCCGCGAGGAGCGCGCCTGCGAGGGCGAGACCCGCGAGGGTGAGCGTGCGCCGGATCGCCATGGGAGCCTCCTCGGCCGCGCCGGGGAGGTCCGGCGCGTCCCGATGAAGTATAAACATCGGTTCCGGAGGACGAGACCGTGCTGATCGTCATGGACAGGAGCGCCACCCCGGCCGACGTCGGCCGGGTCGTCGAGGCGGCCGAGCGGATGGGGCTGAAGGCCCACCCGATCCCGGGCGAGCAGCGGACCGCGGTCGGGATCACCGGGAACCGCGGGACGATCGAGCCGACGGCCTTCGAGAACCTCCCGGGCGTCCTGGAGGTCATCAAGGTCTCGCACCCCTACAAGCTCGTCTCGCGGGAGTTCCACCCCGAGGACACCGTCGTCTCGATCGGCGGCGTCCCCGTCGGGGGGGGGCGGCTCGCGATCGTCGCGGGACCCTGCGCCGTCGAGACGCTCGAGCAGACGGTGACGATCGCGAAGGAAGTGAAGGCGCGCGGCGCACACCTCCTCCGGGGCGGGGCCTACAAGCCCCGGACCTCCCCCTACTCCTTCCAGGGGCTCGGGGAGGAGGGGCTGAAGATCCTGGCGGCCGCGCGGGAGGAGACGGGCCTTCCGGTCGTCACGGAGGCTCTCGACACCTCCTCCGTCGACCTCGTCGCGGAGTACGCCGACTGCGTCCAGATCGGCGCGCGGAACATGCAGAACTTCGAGCTCCTCAAGGCGGCCGGGCGGACGGGCCGGCCCGTCCTCCTCAAGCGCGGGATGTCCGCGACGCTCGAGGAGTTCCTCCTCGCGGCCGAGTACGTCCTCGCCGAGGGGAACCCGAACGTCGTCCTCTGCGAGCGCGGCGTCAGGACCTTCAGCGATTACACCCGGAACACGCTCGACCTCTCGGTCGTCCCGGCGGTCGAGCGGCTCTCTCACCTCCCGATCCTCGTCGACCCGTCGCACGGCACGGGCCGGCGCGACAAGGTGATCCCGATGTCGCTCGCGGCGATCGCCGCGGGCGCGGACGGCGTCGCCGTCGAGGTCCACCACCGGCCCGAGCTCGCTCTGTCCGACGGGCCGCAGGCGCTCCCCCCGGCGATGTTCTCCGAGCTGATGGCGCGGGCCGCGCCGATCGCGGCGGCGGTGGGCCGGACCCTGTGAAGGCCTCTCCCGCCGTCCTCCTCCTCGAGGACGGGCGCGCCTTCGAGGGCGAAGGTTTCGGCGCCTCGGGGACGGCCTTCGGAGAAGTCGTCTTCAACACGGCGATGGCCGGGTACGAGGAGACGCTGACCGACCCCTCCTACCGCGGCCAGATCGTCGTCATGACGGCCTCTCACGTCGGTAACACCGGGATCACCGGCGAAGACGCCGAGTCGGACCGGATCCAGGTCGCCGCCTTCGCGGCGCGGCACGTCCCGGAGCGCTTCTCGAACGCGCGCGGGAAGAAGGGGCTCGGCGAGGCGCTTCGCGAGTCCGGCACGGTGGGGATCGAGGGGCTCGACACCCGCGCCCTCGTGCGGCACCTGCGCTCCCTCGGGGCGATGCGGGGCGCCGTCTCGACGGAGCACGCGGGGGAGGAGGGGCGCGCGGCCCTCCTCGCCGCCGTCCGCGCGCAGCCGACGATGTCGGGCGCGGCCCTCGCGCTCGAGGTCGGCACCCGCACGCCGTACGCGTGGGGGACGCACGCCGCGGGCCGGCCGCGCGTCGCCGCGATCGACTACGGGGTGAAGCGGAGCATCCTGAGGCACCTCGAGGAGAAGGGTCTCGACGTCACCGTCTTCCCGGCGACGACGCCGGTCTCCGGTCTCCTCGGCTTCGACGGGTTCTTCCTCTCGAACGGGCCGGGCGACCCCGCGGCCCTGCCGTCGTGCGTCCCGACGATCCAGGCGCTCGTCGGCACGGGGAAGCCCGTCTTCGGCATCTGCCTCGGCCACCAGCTCCTCGGCCTCGCCCTCGAGGCGCGGACGTTCAAGCTGAAGTTCGGGCACCGCGGCGTGAACCACCCGGTGAAGGACCTCGTCACCGGCGCCGTGTCGATCACCTCCCAGAACCACGGCTTCGCCGTCGACCCGGCCTCGCTGCCGGCAGGGCTCGAGCTGACGCACGTGAACCTGAACGACGGCACCTGCGAGGGGTTCCGCCTCGCGGGCCGGCCCGTCTTCGCCGTCCAGTACCACCCCGAGTCGGCCCCCGGACCGCACGACTCGGACCCCCTCTTCGACGAGTTCGCCCGGCTCCTCGCGGCACGGTGAACGTCTCCCTCTTCCTCGCGCGCCGTTTCCTCGCGGGGCGACGCGGCGGTCTCCTCGGCACCGTCTCCGCCCTCGCCCTCTCGGGAGTCGCGCTCGGGACGGCGGCCCTCGTCGTCGCGATGGGGCTCATGTCGGGCTACCGTTCGGAGCTCTTCGACAAGCTCGCCGGGACGAACGCGGAGGTCCTCGTCCTGCCCGGGCCGGAGTCCGGGGAGGAGGCGACGCGCGAGGCGCTCTCGAGCCTTCCCGGCGTCTCCGCAGTGGCGAGGACGGCCTTCGCGCAGGGGCTCCTCCTCGGTCCGAGGGTCCCCGGAGGCGTCGACGCCGTCGTGAAGGGGCTCGACCTCCCGTCGGGCCTCGCGACGACGCGCCTCCTCGGGAGCGCCGCGTCGCTTGCCTCGCGGATGGTCCCTTCGGCGCCGGGCGAGGGCATTCCCGTCCTCCTCGGCTCCGGCCTCGCCGCGCGGATCGGCGCCGCGGAGGGGGGGCGTCTCGTCCTCGAGACGGCTTCCCTCTCGCTCGCGCGCGGGGTCGCCCCTCCGCGCCGGACGCCCCTCGTCGTGGCCGGAATCGTGACGACGGGCTTCACGGAGGTCGACGAGGGATGGGCGGTCGTCCCGATCGCCGCCTTCGAGCGGCTCGCGCCGCCGGATGCCCGGAGCGGCGTCTGGGAGCTGAAGCTCGCCGACCCGTCGAGACCCGACGCCGTCGTCGAAGGGGCGCGGCAGGCGCTCGGCCCGTCGGCGACCGTCCTCGACTGGAAAGAGCTCAACGGCGACCTCTTTCGCGCGCTCCTCGTCCAGCAGACGCTCCTGTTCGTCGCGCTCGCCCTCATCGTCGCCGTCGCGGCCGGGACGGTCGTCTCCTCGGTCGTCGTCCTCGTGGCGCAGAAGACCCGGGAGATCGGCGTCCTCGCCGCGATCGGGGCCGGGCCGGGAGCCGTCGCGAAGACCTTCCGCCTCGCGGGGCTCGCCGTCGGCGGCGCCGGCGTCCTCCTCGGGACGCTCTCCGGCCTCGGGATCTGCGCCCTCCTGACGGCGACCCGGGCGGTCCGCTTCCCCGAGGAGATCGCGCGGGTCTACTACGTCTCCTGGATGCCGTTTCGCCCGGATCCGCGCGACGTTGTCGCGATCGCCGTGACCGGTCTCCTCCTCGTCCTCGCGGCGGCGGCGCTCCCGGCCCGGCGGGCCGCCCGCCTCGCTCCGACGGAGGCGCTCCGCTACGAGTGAGCCGTCTTCGAGACCGGTTCTCGTGCGCGGCAATCGGCGAACGTCCGACGGGGGTGACGAAACGGCCGTCGGCTCCTGGAACGCCGCTTGCGAATCCGGCTCCGGCGAGGCCGATTTGCGCTAGCATCCGCCGTTCGTCGAGACTCGAACCAGGAGGAAGAAGAGATGAAGAAGACCACCGCCGCCGTCGTCGCCACGATCGCCGCCCTCGCGCTCGGCAGCTCCGCCCTCGCCACGATGCAGCTCCAGAAGGAGTACAAGGCGAAGGACCCGAAGGCGAACTGCGCCTCGTGCCACACCGAGAAGATGCCGAAGAAGGACAAGGCCGACCTGAACGACCTCGGCAAGAAGGTCAAGGGCGCCACCGGCGCCGACGGCAAGGTCGACTGGTCCAAGGTCTGAGGCTCCGCCGCGGCGCTCCGCCGTGTTGATCGCCTCCGGGCCCCGCGCCCGGGGGCGTTTCCCTTCTCGGGCCTTTCGGGGCCCGACTTGGTCGGTCGTCGCGGCGCGACGCGCCCTCCGCGCGCGTAGAATCGCCGTTCCATGTCGCGGCTGAAGATCGCCCTCGCCGCCGACCACGGCGGCTTCGACCTCAAGGAGCGGCTGAAGGAGCACCTGAAGGCGGCGGGCCACGACGTCGCCGACCTCGGGACGGGCGGGAAGGAGCCGGTCGACTACCCGGTCTTCGCCCGCGCCGCCGCGCTTCTCGTCGCCCGGGGAGAGGCCGACTTCGGGGTCGTCGTCGACGGAGCCGGGATCGGCTCGGCGATGGCGGCGAACAAGGTCCCCGGCGTCCTCGCCGCCACGTGCAACACCGAGGCGCTCGCGAAGAACGCCCGGGAGCACAACGACGCTCGCCTCCTCGCGCTCGGCGCGGGGCACGTCGACGAGGCGGCGGCGAAGCGGATCGTCGACGTTTTCCTCGCGACGGCGTGCACGGCCGAGCGGCACCTGAAGCGCGTCGCGATGATCCGCGAGATGGAGAAGGAGAGAGGGATGACGGAGCTGTCCGCGGAGGACATCGAACGGATCGCCGCGAAGGTGAAGGAGATGCTCGGGAAGGGGGGCGCCGCGACTTCCGCCGCGCCGGTTCTGACGCCCGAGCAGGTCGCGAAGCTGATCGACCACACGCTGCTGAAGCCCGACGCGACGGCGGCCGACGTCGAGAAGCTCTGCGCCGAGGCGCGCCGGCACGGCTTCTTCTCCGTCTGCGTGAACCCGGTCTTCGTCCCGCAGGTCAAGGGGCTCCTCAAGGGCTCCTCCGTGAAGGTCTGCTGCGTCGTCGGCTTCCCGCTCGGGGCGCAGGACCCGCAGATCAAGCTCCTCGAGGCGCGGAAGGCGATCCGCGAGGGGGCGCAGGAAGTCGACATGGTCGTCAACGTCGGCGCCCTGAAGGGGAAGGACGACGCTCTCGTCCTCCGCGACATCCGCGGCGTCGTCGAGGCGTGCAAGGACGGCCGCGCGCTCTCGAAGGTCATCCTCGAGACGTCCCTCCTCACCGACGAGGAGAAGGTCCGCGCCTGCGAGCTCTCGATGAAGGCCGGCGCCGACTACGTGAAAACCTCGACGGGCTTCTCCTCGGGGGGAGCGACCGCCGAGGACATCGCCCTGATGGCCCGGACCGTCGCGCCGAAGAAGCTCGGCGTGAAGGCCTCCGGGGGCGTGCGGACGTACGCCGACCTCCTGAAGATGGTGAAGGCCGGGGCGACGCGCGTCGGCGCCTCCGCCAGCGTGAAGATCCTGGAAGAGGCCCGCGCCGCCGCGGGGAAGTGAGGGGACGATGGGTGAGCTCCGCTGCTACTGCTTCATCGACAGCCTCCAGCCGCAGTTCGCCTCCTTCCTCGGCACGGTCGCGCAGGGGTTCCTGCCGGTGCCGGGGCAGGCGTCGCTCTTCGTGGAGGTCGCGCCCGGGATGGACATCATGAAGGTGACGGACGTCGCCCTGAAGGCGACCGACGTCAAGCCCGGCATGATGATCATCGAGCGCGTCTACGGGATGCTCGAGGTCCACTCCGACTCGCAGGCCGACGTGCGGCAGGCGGGGGCGGCGATCCTCGCGGCGCTCGACCTGAACGAGGCGGACCGGATCAAGCCCGAGATCACCTCGAGCCAGGTCATAAGGAACATCTCCGACTACCACACCCAGCTCATCAACCGGACGCGGCACGGCGACATGATCGTGCCGGGCGAGACGCTCTACGTCCTCGAGTGCGCGCCGGCCGGCTACGCCGCGATCGCCGCGAACGAGGCGGAGAAGGCGGCGAACATCAAGATCCTCGAGGTCCGCGCGTTCGGCAGCTTCGGGCGCGTCTACCTCGGCGGCGAGGAGAAGGACGTCGACGTCGCCTGGCGGGCCGCCGAGGAGGCGCTGAAGACGATCTCCGGCCGGGTGCCGAAGAAGGGCCGCGGCGAGTAGCGGCCGGAACGGAACGAAACGGAACGCGGTAACGCGACGGGTCGGCGCCGTGCGACGATCCGAGGAGAGGAAAGAGCCATGACCGAAGCCCTCGGGATGATCGAGACGAGGTCCTTCCCCGCGGTCGTCGAGGCCGCCGACGCCGCCGTGAAGGCCGCCAAGGTGGAGCTGGTCTCCTACGAGAAGACGGGCGGCGGGTACGTCACCGTCATCGTCCGCGGCGACGTCGCGGCCGTGAAGGCCGCGTGCGACGCGGCGCAGGTCGCCGGCGGGCGCGTCGGCGAGATGGTCGCCGTCCACGTCATCGCCCGCCCGCACGCGAACGTCGACGCCGTCCTCCCGCTGGGCCGCAAGCCCGCCGAGGCGAAGTAGCGCCCCGGGGCGCGGGAGAGCGCCATGCAGCTCGCGAAGGTCGTCGGGAGCGTCGTCGCGACGCGCAAGGAGGAGAGCCTCTCGGGGCTCAAGCTGCTCCTCGTCCGCCCGGTGGACGAGGAGGGGCGCGACGGGTCGACCGTCCTCGTCGCCGCCGACGCCGTCGGCGCCGGCCCGGGGGAGGTCGTCCTGATCGCCGCCGGCAGCTCGGCGCGGCAGACCGTCGCCACCGACAAGCGCCCTGTCGACGCCGTCGTCATGGCGATCGTCGACTCCTGGGACGTCGGCGGCGACGTGAAGTACAGGAAGTGACGTGGCCGCGCGCCTGACCGACGCCGAGATCGAGGCGATCGCCCGACGCATCGTCTCCGACCTCGACGGCCAGCCCGCTGCCGCGACGCCCGCCGGCGGCGCGGCCGCGGGGGACTCCGCCGCCCCGATGGGGATCCACCCGACGGTGAACGCCGCCGTCGAGGCGGCGCGGAAGGCCCAGCCCCGCTTCGTCGCCCTCCCGCTGCGCGTCCGCGCGAAGGTGATCGAGGCGATCCGCGCCACGATGCGCGAGAACGGCGCGGCCCTCGCGAAAGCGGCGTGGGAGGAGACCGGGCTCGGGCGGTACGAGGACAAGGTCGTCAAGAACGCCCTCGTCACCGAGCGGACGCCCGGCCTCGAGGACCTCTATCCGTCGGCGGTGACGGGCGACCACGGCCTCACGCTGATGGAGCCGGCGCCGTTCGGCGTCATCGGCGCGCTCACGCCGTCCACGAACCCGACGTCGACGATCATCTGCAACGCGATCGGGATGCTCGCCGCCGGGAACGCCGTCGTCTTCTCGGTCCACCCGTCCGCGAAGGAGTGCTCCATCCGGACGATCGCCCTCCTCAACAAGGCGATCGTCTCCGTGGGCGGCCCGCCCGACGTCGTGACGGGCGTCGCCGCGCCGTCGCTCGAGTCCGCGCAGGAGGTGATGAAGCACCCGGGCATCCGCCTCCTCGTCGTCACGGGGGGCGGGGCGGTCGTGAAGGCCGCGATGGCGAGCGGCAAGCGCGCCATCTGCGCCGGGCCGGGGAACCCGCCCGTCGTCGTCGACGAGACGGCCGACCTCGCGAAGGCGGGCCGAGACATCGTCCTCGGCGGCTCGACCGACAACAACGTCATCTGCGTCGACGAGAAGGAAGTCCTCGTCGTGGCGAAGGTGGCCGACGAGCTGATCCGAGCGATGGTCGCCGCCGGCGCCGTCGTGATCGGGAAAGACCGCCTGAAGGAGCTCGAGAAGGCGATCTTCACGAAGATGGCCGGACCGCGCGAGCACGCGCATGTCGACAAGGACCTCATCGGGAAGAATGCGAACGTCATCCTCCGGAGGATGGGGATCTCGGCGCCCGATTCCGTCCGGCAGATCGTCGTCGAGGTCGACGCGGACCACCCGCTCCTCTGGACCGAGCAGATGATGCCGGTCATGCCGGTCTGCCGCGTCCCGAGCGTCGACGCGGCGATCGACCTCGCCGTCCCCGTCGAGGGGCGCAACCGGCACACCTTCGTCATGCACTCGCGGAACCTCGACGCCCTCTCGCGGATGGCGAAGGAGTGCGACGCCTCGATCTTCGTCAAGAACGGCCGCTCGCAGGCCGGCCTCGGCCTCGACGGCGAGGGCTTCTGCTCCTTCACGATCGCGAGCCCGACGGGCGAGGGGCTCACGGGCCCCCGCGCCTTCTCGCGCTGGCGCCGCTGCGTCCTCGTCGACAACTTCCGGATCACCTGAGCGTCTCATGAAGCGCGCCGCCGCCCTCGCCGTCCTCGACTTCGCCCAGATCCCCGCGGGGCTCGACGCGACGGACGCGATGCTGAAGAAGGCCCCCGTCGCCTTCTTCCGCTCGGGGACGGTGACGGCCGGGCGCTACCTGACGCTGATCGGCGGGACGCCCGCCTCCGTCGAGGAGGCGCTCGCCGAGGGGCTCGCCCGCGCGGAGGGGCACCTCCTCGACCACCTCTACCTCGCCGACGTCCACCCGCGCCTCCTCGACGCCCTCGAGGGGCGGCGGGGCGAGGACGGGACGGGCGCGCTCCTGATCCTCGAGACGGCGACGGCCTCGTCGATCGTCCTCGCCTGCGAGAAGGCTCTGAAGGGGACGCTCGTCGACCTCGTCGAGGTGCGCCTGTCGGATGCCGGCCTCGCCGGCAAGGGGCTCGCCCTCTTCCGCGGCGACCTCCACGAACTGGAGGCCGCGGTCGACGTCGTCACCTCGGCCCTCCCGCCCGCTGCGGGCGTCTCGCACCGCGTCCTCGCGCGCCCCCACGACGCCTTCGCGCGCGAGGCCGCGCTCGGCACCGCGTTCGCGGCCAGCCGGTTCGTCGACCTCGGCGGCGAGGAGGCCTCGTAGTGCTCCTCGGACGCGTCGTCGGCCGCGTCGTGCCGTGTGTCGTGACGCCGGGCCTCGAGGGAGTCCCGATGCTCCTCCTCCAGCCGCTCGGCAAGGACGGCGCGCCGAAGGGGAAGACCCTCGTCGCCGCCGACCCGACGCGGATGGCGGGGGAGGGGGAGCTCGTCGCCTACGAGGGAGGCCGCGAGGCCGCGCTCCTTCTCGACCCCTGGTTCGTCCCGGTCGACCACGCCGTCGTCGGCATCGTCGACGCGCTCCACCTTCCGGGCAGGGAGCAGGCGTGATCACGGGGCGGGTGATCGGCGAGATCACGGCGACGATCCGCCATCCCTTCTTCGAGGGGAAGAAGATGCTCGTCGTGGCGCGCACGGGGGCGGACGGCGCCGAGACGGGCGACTACGTCGTCGCCCTCGACGCGGTCGGGGTGGGGCCCGGCGACCCGGTCCTCGTCCTCGACGAGGGGAACGGCGCGCGCCAGGTCGTCGGATCGGCGACGGCCCCCGTCCGCTCGGTCGTCGTCGGCTTCCTCGACCGCGTCGACCTCGCCTGACCCGGGCGCGGCGGGCCGCCCGCCACGCCCCACGTGAGACGATCCGCGCGTGCGGAGCCTCCTCTTCTTCGACCTCGACGACACGCTCCTCGACCACGCAGGGGCGGAGGCGCGGGCCCAGGAGGAGACGTTCTCCGCTTTCGCCGGCCTCTTCGGCGGGCTCCCCCTCCCGGAGTGGCTCGCGGCCTACCGGAAGGCGAACGCGGGCCTCTGGGCCGCCTACGGACGGGGCGAGATCGGCCGGGAGGAGCTCCACCGGCGGCGGTTCGCCGACCCGCTCGCGGGCTTCGGTCTCGACGCCGGCGCGGCCGCGGAGGTCGGAGGGCACTACCTCGGCCGGTACCGCGAGGCGTGGCGGCTGAACGAAGGGGCCGAAGCGCTCCTGGAAGCGGCCTCGCGCCTCGGCGAGGTCGGGGTCCTCTCGAACGGGTTCCGCGAGCTGCAGCGGGCCAAGCTCGCGCGATTCGGGCTGGAGCGGTGGGTGAGGCACGTCGTCCTCTCGGAGGAGGTCGGCGCGATGAAGCCGGCCCGCGCGATCTTCGACGCGGCGGTCCGCGCGGCCTGCGGCGCGGCGGGCGCGGACGGGCGGCGGAAGCTCTACCTCGGGGACCAGTGGGAGACGGACGTCCTCGGCGCGAAGGGGGCCGGCTGGCTCCCCGTCCTCTACGCGCCGTCGCCGGGGCCTCTCCCGGGGCCCGTCTTCCGCGTGGCACGCCTCGAGGATGCGATCCCGCTCCTCGGCTGACGCCGGGCGTCAGCCGACGAAGCGGGCGAGCCGGACGACCTTCTCGACGACCGAGGCGAGGAGCCGCGGGACGCCGGGCGATCCCGGAGCGGCCATCGCCTCCGCGACCTCGAGCGCCATCCGGGGCTTGCCGTGCGCCTTGAGGGCCCGGTCGATGAACGCACCGGGAGGGATGTGCCGGCGTCCGAAGAGGCCGGGGAGGATCCCGGACCGCCCTGCGGCCTGGCGGTAGACCGACGCGTAGCCGGCGCCCCAGAGGTGGTGCTCGACGTCCCGCTCGCGGAATCCCGTGACGCGCTCGCGGTCCGGCTCGCCCTGGAGGAAGGCGCGCGCCGCGCGGACGTAGTGGCGCCCGGCGTCGTCGCCGTCCGCGAGGAGGTGCCACTCGATCCCGAGCCCCCGGGCCATCTTCACGAGAGGTGCGATGCCGCACTGCGCGAACTCGACGCAGCGGACCCCCTCTGCGGGAAGGTCGTAGCCGAGGAGCCGCGCGACCTCGGGGAGAAGCCACGACTCCGTCTCGCCCTCGACGAGGAGCCAGCAGCGGGCGAAGACCGAGGAGGCGCGGTTGACGCGGATGTGGTAGCCGACGCGCCGCATCTCGTCGACTGTGAGGGCCTCGTCGCGGACGGCGTGGACCGCGACGCCGCCGGAGCTCCGAACGAGCCGTCGGATCGCGTGGAGCGGGACCGACGCGAGGAGGTCGCCCGAGTTCGTCGTGAGGACCTTCTGCCCCGCGACGCGCTCGATGAGGCGGAAGACGCGCGCGGCGAGGATCGGGTGGAGGTGCGCCTCGGCCTCTTCGATCAGGACGAGGGGCTCGGCCCCGCTGTCGACGGGCGAGCCGTTCTCCGCGTCGAGGACGGCGCCGAGGAGCATGAGGAGGGCGAGGCTCTGCATGCCGGTCCCCTCGCGCGCCTCCGCGCGGAGGGGGTCCGTCGCCCCGAGGACGACCGGGGTCTCCGCGAGGACCTCGCTCGTCCGCGCGCCGGACCGCGCGGGGAGCGCGAGCCGCTCGCTCCAGCGCTCCGCGAGCGCCCGGGCCGCCTCGATCGGCTCCCGGAGCTCGTCGGGGTGCGGGCGCCACGACCCGGAGAACTTCCGGTAGGCGCTCTCGACGGTCCGGCGGAGCTTCTTCGTCACCTCCCCGTCGCCGGAGGGCGGGACCTCATCGGGCGGCGGCTCCGGAGGGAGGGGCGCCGACGGCGCCGTCCGTTCTGCGCGGTTGAAGCGGACGCGGAGGACGGGGTGGCGCCGGCGGAAGGCCTCGAAGGCCGCGGGGTCGTGAGGGTGCAGGTCGCGGCCCTCGCGGTCGAGGAGACGCGCCGAGGCGGAGGCCGGCGAGCCGTCGACGGTGCGCGCAGCGCCGATCTCGGCGACGACCTCGCGGCCCCCGTCCTCGAGGAACGTGAAGCGGAAGAGGAGCGTCGGGACGGGCGCGGCGCCCGCGCCGCTCGGGACGTGGAAGTCGAGCGGGCCGAAAGCGGGGAGCGTCGCCCTGTGGCCGAGCGCGAGCTCGAGGGCGTCGAGGACGCTCGTCTTGCCGCAGGAGTTCTCGCCGATGAGGGCCGTCGTGTCGTTCAGCTCCAGCGACATCCGGCGGATCCCGCGGAAGCCCTCGATCTCGATGCGTCGCAGGGGCACCGTCTCGAACGTCCTCTCACGGGGAGTCTAGGGCCCCGGAGGCCTTTCGTCGCGTCCCGCGCAGCGGGAGCGGGACGCGCCCTCGACGCGACGCCGCGCGACGGCCTCCAGAGCGCGCCGTGCCGCGGGCGACGGGCGCTCAGAAGAGCGACTGGTCGAACCGGGCGTGGACCGTCGCGGGCCCGACCTGGACGGCGACCGAGTGGAGGGCGGCGCGGGCCTCGGCGGCCTCGAGCCCGCGGACGAAGATCCGGAGCCGCATCGCGCCGGTCGGGTCGGCCGACGTCGTCCAGCGGATCTCGGCGGCGGCGCCGGCGACGGCGGGAAGGGAGCGCCCCGCAGCGTCGCTCGCCGCCACGATCCGCGCCGTGCTGATCCCCGAGACGTTCACGGGCTTGCGGAAGTGAAGGATGACGTTCAGGCCCGCCGGGTCGGAGGAGCTGAAGAAACCGAGGACGTTCCCGTCGACGAGGCGCCGCTCCTCGGGGCCGAGCTTGGCGGCCCGGCTCACGGGGCGTGCGGGCTCCGGCACGGCCGTCGGGAGCGGGACGTCCCGGTCCGCTCCGATCGGCTCGGGACGGCGGGGGCGCGGCGGCGAGAGCGCGGGCTCGGACGAGGACGGGAGATTCGGCTTGACGTAGAACTCCCAGCCCGCCCACGCGCCGGCGCCGAGGACGGCGACGGCGAGGAGCGTGCCGAGGAGCGCGTTCCGCTTCCTCGCGGCCGCGGCCTCCCGCTCCTTCACCCGGATCGACTCGGTGTCGCGGCGGACGGGCTTCGAGCGGGGCTCTCCCCCGAACGCCGGGTGGACCGGCGAGCGGACCGGGTTCGGCCGGCTCTCGCTCAGGACCTGCATCTGCTCGTTGTAGTCGGCCTGCTCGAGCCAGTCGGGGACCTGCGAGGTCGCGGGCTTCGACGCAGGAGCGGCGACCGGCGCCGGCGTCGTCGCGACGGCCCCGAGCCGGCCCGCGGTGGACGGGGCCCGCGTCTCCTCCTCGCCGAAGGCGGTGCCGCCCTCCGACGGGCCGCCGGGGACCGGGCTCCCCGAGCCCCCCGCGGAGGGAGAGGGCGTCCCCGAGAAGCCCGCGACCGGGGCGCGCCCCTCGGGCGACGGGAGCGTCGAGACGGTCTCGGGGTCGGGAACGAGCCCCGCGCGCTCGGCCTCTCCCTGAGCCGCGACGAGGGCGTCGATGATCTCGTCGTACCCCTGCGGCCGGTCGTCGGACTTCTTGGAGAGCATCTTCAGGACGAGCGCCTGGAGGGACTCCGGGATCGGAGGGTTCCCGTCCGGGACCGCGAAGTCGACCGGGGCGCGGTTCTCCTGCGCCATGACCCACTCGAGGTAGTTCCGCGAGTTCTGGACGTTGATCGGGCGCCGCCGCGTCAGGAGGCGGAAGAAGATGACGCCGAGCGAGTAGATGTCGCTCCGGAAGTCGACCTGACCGAAGGTCAGGAGCTCGTGCGAGGCGTACGCGAGCTTCCCGAGGAACTCGCCCGTCTGCGTCAGCTCGCCGCCGCTCCCCTCCTGCATCACCTTCGCGACGCCGAAGTCGAGGATCTTCACGAGGCGCCGGTCGTCCTGGAGCGTGACGAGGATGTTGTTCGGCGAGAGGTCCCGGTGGAGGATGTTCCGCTCCTTCAGGTAGGCGAGCCCCATGGCCGCCTGCACCATGAGGGGCAGCAGCTCCGGGAAGGCCCTCCCCTCGAAGGCGCCGAAGTCGACGCCCTTGAGGTACTCCATGACGATCGTCGGGAGCCCCTCGCGGGAGCGGGTGATCTCGTAGCACCGGACGATGTTCCGGTGGTTCAGGGACGCCAGGATCTGGTTCTCCTTCATGAACCGGGCCTGGAGCTCGGGATCCGTGAGGCTCCGCGACATGACCTTCGCGGCGACGGGGAGGTGGGTCCGCCGGTCCTCCGCGAGGAAGACGATCCCCATGCCTCCCTCGCCGAGGACGCGGGAAACGGAGTAGTGGTCGAACTCGGGAGCCTTGAGGAGGACGCTCAATCTGGATCCGTGCGGCGGATTGTACGGCCCCTTCGGCTTCTCAGCCGGCCTCTCCCCGGGAGGCCTTCCAGGCGGCGAAGAGGCGCGGGGCGGCGTCGACGAACCCGCCGTGGCGCGGCGTCCACCCGAGGCGGTGGACCGCCTTCCAGGAGTCGACGTGCTGGCTCAGGGCGAGGCAGGTCGCGAACGGTCCCATCGCGGCGACGGCGACCTCCACGGGGACGTGCTCGAGCCGCCCCTCGGCCCCTGCCGCCAGGCTCGCGGCCGCCGCGCACTCGTTCACCGTGGCGCGGCTCCGGTCCGTCGCGTGGAGCACCTCGCCCCCGAGGCCCGCCTCGGCCGCCCGCACGTAGAGGTCCGCGAGGTCGTCGCGGTGGACCATCGCCCAGCGGTTCGTCCCGTCGCCGACGACGCGCGCCGCGCCGTCCTTCGCCGCGCTCTCGAACCAGGAGGCCGTCAGGCTGCCGCCGCCGCCGTACACGCAGCCGGGCCGGACGACGAGCGTCCGGAAGCCCCCGCCGTTCCACGAGAGGACGGCGGCGTCGACCGCCGGGCGCGGGGCCACGAACGTCGGGGGGTCGAGCGGCGCGCCTTCGTCGACCGCCGCGGAGCCCGTGTCGCCGTAGACCCAGACGCCGCTCGTCGCGATCAGGAGGCGTCCGGGACGGTCGCGCGCCGCGTCGCGCAGGGCGCCGAGGGCGGCCCGGTGGAGGTCCCAGGAGCGCTCGGAGGGCTCGACGGCGCAGTGGACGAGGACGGAGGCGCTCTCGGCGGCCGTGCGCCATGCCTCGGGCTCCTCCATCGTCCCCGGGACGGGGACGACCTCGACGGACTCGAGGAGACGGGCCTTCGCCGGGGACCGGAGGAGGCCGAAGGTCTCGTGCCCGGCGCGGGCGAAGGCGGAGGCGACGGCGTGGCCGATGTGACCGGTGGCGCCGGTGACGAAGACTCTCATGGCGGATCCCTCCCGGAAGCGTCCGGATGATAGGCCGTCGCGGGCTCAGCGGGCCGCGGGCGCGGGGCCCGCGAAGCCGCGGACGGCGTGGGGGCGGTAAGGCGCCTCGAGCGCGGCGATCTCCTCCGGGCCGAGCGACAGGTCGAGCGCGGCGATCGCCTCGTCGAGGTGGGCGAGCTTCGTCGCGCCGACGATCGGCGCGGTCACGCCCGGCCGCGAGAGGAGCCACGCGAGGGCGACGCGCGCCATCGGGACCCCGCGGGCCGCGGCGACGGAGCGGGTTGCGGCGATGACGTCGGCGTCCGAAGGGTGGTCGTAGAGCTGGCGGGCGTAGTCGTCCGAGGCGGCGCGGGCCGTCGCCTCGCGGTCGGCGGGGTGAGCGCGCGTTCCCGCGAGGAGGCCCCGCGCGAGCGGCGACCAGGGAAGGACCCCGATCCCCTCCTCGACGCAGAGAGGGAGCATCTCGCGCTCCTCCTCTCGGTAGACGAGGTTGTAATGGTCCTGCATCGAGACGAAGCGCGCGAGGCCCCTCCGGTCCGCGAGGCCGAGCGCCTTCGCGAAGCGCCATGCCTCCCCCGAGCTCGCCCCGAGGTACCGGACCTTCCCCTGGCGGACGAGGAGGTCGAGCGCCTCGAGCGTCTCCTCGAGCGGCGTCGCCGGGTCGAACCGGTGGATCTGGTAGAGGTCGATCGTCTCGACGCCGAGCCGCGCGAGGCTCGCCTCGCACGCCTGGACGACGTGCTTTCTCGAGAGTCCTCCCATGTTCGGGCCGGGGCCCATCGGGAAGTGGACCTTCGTCGCGACGACGAGCTCCTCGCGGCGGCCCATCTCGCGGAGGAGGCGCCCCGTGACCTCCTCGCTCGCGCCGAGCGAGTACATGTCCGCCGTGTCGAAGAGGTTGACCCCGGCCTCGAGGGCGCGGCGGAAGAAGGGGCGGGCGTCCTCGGCGGAGAGGACCCAAGGGCGCCACTTCGGGTCGCCGTAGGTCATGCAGCCGAGGGCGAGGCGGGAGACGACGAGGCCGGTCCGGCCGAGGTTCGCGTACTTCATGGCGCTTCCCCGTCCCGATCCTCGCACGTCCCGCGGACGGCGGCGCACCGTCGGAGCCGGCTCCGGAAAGAGCCGGAAGGCCCGCTCACGCGGGCCTTCTGCGCGGGACCACGGGGGACCCCCCGCCCGGCCTGGTCCGGCGGGGGGGCGGCCGGAGGCTCAGTCGGGGTCGATGTTCGTGACGAAGGAGATCTTCCCCGCCTTGAACTGCTTGATGACGACGCTCTTCACCGGGTCGGGCGAGCCCCCCTTGAAGACGATCTTCCCGGTCACCCCGTCGAAGCTCGTGATCTTCGAGAACGCCTCCCTCACCGACTCCCTCTCGTCCTTCGCGGCCGTCTCGAGCGCCTGCTTCAGGAGGTAGATCGCGTCGTACGTGAGGGCGGCGCCGTCGTCCGGGACCTCCTTGTTGTAGCGGTTCTCGTAAGCCCCGCGGAAGATCCCGACCTTGTCCTCCATGGCGTCGGGGTTGTAGTGCGCGCAGAAGTAGGCCCCGTCGACCTCGGCCACGCTCTTGAGGAGCTGCGAGTTCGTCCAGGTGTCGCTCCCGAGGAACGGCGCGGTGACCCCGGCGGCGCGGGCCTGGCGGATCTGCTCGGCGATCTCGCCGTAGTAGGCCGGGAGGAAGACGACGTCCGGCGCCGCCTCGGCGACCTTCTTCCACTGCGCGGAGAAGTCCTTGTCGCCGGCGGTGTAGGTCTCGAAGGCGACGACCTGGCCGCCGCGCGCCTCGAACTCCTTCTTCATGAGCTCGGCCTGGCTCTTCGGCGCCTCGGAGGCCGGGTTGTAGAGGATCGCCGCCTTCGTCGCCTTCATGTAGCCGGAGGCGAACTTCGCGAGGGCCGAGCCCTGGAACGCGTCGGTGAAGCAGGCGCGGTAGACCCACTTCCGCGGGGCGCCCGTGTCGTCCGCGGTCACGCGCGGCGCCGTGCCCCAGGGCGAGACGAGGAGCGTCTTCCCCGCGACGGCCGCTTCGGCCGCCGGGACGGCGCCGAGGCTCGCGTTCGGCCCGACGATCGCGAGGACCTTTTCCTGCTCGATGAGCCGCTTCGCGGCGTCGGCGGCGGGCTGCGGGGCGCTCTGGCTGTCCTCGATGACGAGGCGGAGGAGGTGCTTCGTGCCGGCGACCTCGACGCCGCCGGCGTCGTTGATCTCCGCGACCGCGAGCTCCGCGGCCTTCTTGCAGGAGTCGCCGATCGCGGCGAGGTCTCCGCTGAGCTCGGCGACGACGCCGAGCTTGATGTCGGGGCCGCTCTTCTTGCAGGCCGTCTGGGTGAGGAGAGCGCCGCCGAGGGCCGCGGCGACGAGGAGGGTCGTTCCGGTGAGAGCAAGGTCCCGCTTCATAACCGGGAAGCGTATTTCCGGAGGGGGGGCGCGGTCAAACCCCGATCCGCGATAAAATCCTTGGTTCGCCCCGGGGAGGGGCGGCGCGCGCTCGACGGACGTCCGGAAGGAGCCTCGCGGGAGGTGCCCGGAGCGGTCCCGCCGCCGCCAGGGGCGAGCCGTCGCCGGAGGACCCATGTCGTTCAACCTCAAGAACCGCCACTTCCTGACGATCCACGACTTCACCCCGAAGGAGATCCTGTACCTCCTCGACCTGGCGCGCGACCTGAAGCGGGCCAAGTACACGGGGACCGAGGTGAAGCGCCTCGGCGGGAAGAACGTCGCGCTCATCTTCGAGAAGGACTCGACCCGCACCCGCTGCGCCTTCGAGGTCGCCTGCTACGACCAGGGGGCGAACGTCACCTACCTCGGTCCCTCCGGCTCCCAGATCGGGAAGAAGGAGACGATGAAGGACACGGCGCGGGTCCTCGGGCGGATGTACGACGCCATCGAGTACCGCGGCTACGGGCAGGCGATCGTCGAGGAGCTCGCGAAGTGGGCCGGCGTCCCGGTCTACAACGGCCTGACCGACGAGTTCCACCCGACCCAGATCCTGGCCGACCTCCTCACGATGCGCGAGCACAGCGACAAGCCGCTCGGGCAGATCTCCTACGCCTACCTCGGCGACGCGCGGAACAACATGGGGAACACCCTCATGCTCGGCGGCGCGCTCATGGGGATGGACGTCCGCCTCGGCGCGCCGAAGCACCTCTGGCCGGTCGAGGAGCTCGTCGCGAAGGCGAACGAGCTGGCGAGGGCCTCCGGCGGGAAGGTGACGCTCACCGAGGACCCGAAGGCGGCGGTCGCCGGCGTCGACTTCGTCCACACGGACGTCTGGGTCTCGATGGGCGAGCCCGACTCCGTCTGGGCCGAGCGGATCAAGCTCCTCCTCCCGTACCAGGTGAACGCCGCGCTCATGGCGGCGACGGGGAACCCGAAGGCGAAGTTCCTCCACTGCCTCCCCTCGTTCCACAACCGCGACACGAAGATCGGCGAGGAGATCTACAAGAAGTTCGGGATCGACGCGATGGAGGCGACGGACGACGTCTTCGAGTCGCCGGCGTCCGTCGTCTTCGACCAGGCCGAGAACCGGCTCCACACGATCAAGGCCGTCCTCGTCGCGACCCTCGCCTGAGAGCAAGCCCGCGCGGAGGGGTTCGGGGGACCGCGAAGCGAAGACGAAGTCAACCGGCGTCCGGGTCCCCCGAGAACATGATCAGCAAAGCCCCCGTGCCCCCGGCTTCTCGTCGCCGCGGGGGGTTCAGCAAGATGGAAGACAAGGAGTAGAGCCATGCGCGTCGTCGTCGCCCTCGGAGGGAACGCCCTCCTCAAGCGCGGGGAGCCGATGACGGCGGAGAACCAGCGGGCCAACGTGAAGAGGGCCTGCGAGGCGCTCGCGCCGGTCGCGAACGACAACGAGATCGTCATCTCGCACGGGAACGGTCCGCAGGTGGGGCTCCTGGCGCTCCAGCAGTCGGCCTACGCCCACGTCGAGCCGTATCCGCTCGACGTCCTCGGCGCCCAGACGGAAGGGATGATCGGCTACGTCATCGAGCAGGAGATGGGGAACCTCCTCCCGTTCGAGCGCCCGTTCGCCACGATCCTCTCGATGACCGAGGTCGACCCGGCCGACCCGGCCTTCCGGAACCCGACGAAGCCGATCGGCCCGGTCTACGCCAAGGACGACGCCGACCGGATGGCCGCCGAGAAAGGGTGGCACTTCAAGCCGGACGGGAACGGCTGGCGGCGGGTCGTCCCGTCGCCGCACCCGAAGCGGATCTTCGAGATCCGGCCGGTGAAGTGGCTTCTCGAGAAGGGGGCGGTCGTCATCTTCGCCGGCGGCGGCGGCATCCCGACGATGTACGGCCCGGACCGCAAGCTCCAGGGGATCGAGGCCGTCATCGACAAGGACCTCGCCTCCTCGCTCCTGGCGCGCGAGGTCGGCGCGGACGCCTTCGTCATGGCGACGGACGCGGACGCCGTCTACGTCGGCTGGGGGACCCCGGAGGCCCGCGCCCTGAGGAAGGTCTCGATCGCCGAGCTCAGGAAGTACTCCTTCCCGGCCGGGTCGATGGGGCCCAAGGTCCAGGCCGCGTGCGAGTTCGCCGGGGCGACCGGAAAGGCGGCCTGCATCGGCGCCCTCGAGGACACGGCCCGCATGCTCCGCGGCGAGGCGGGGACGACGGTCGTGCGGGACGCCGTCGAGACGGAGTACTGGCCGAGGAGCGGCTGACCCGGAGAGCCGGGCGGCGCTCCGCGCCGTCCGGTCTTCG
>CAZLQX010000006.1:0-211694 GCA_964561935.1 uncultured Holophagales bacterium | reverse complement strand
CCCGGGCCCCCCCCCCGGCCCGCGGCGGCCCGCCCGCCCCCCCCCGCGCCCGCCCGGCCCGCGGCGCGCGCGCCGCGGCCGGCGCCCGCCTCCTCCGCGAGGCGGAGCCGATCGAGGCCGGGCGCGAGTGGACCCGCCTCTTCGTCGGCCCCCGCAACGCTCCCTGCCGGCCCTGGCACGACACCTGGGAATGCGAGGGGCCGCCGCGCCTGATGGGGCCGAAGCACGCCTCGATGCTCGCCTTCTACCGGCGCGCGGGCCTCGAGCCGGCGCGCGTCGAGAACGAGCCGGCGGACCACGCCGGGCTGATCCTGGCGCTCTTCTCGGCGCTCGCGGACCGGGCCGCGGCCGGAGACCACGTGCGGGCGCTCCTCGGGGAGCTCTGGCAGGCGCACGTCGCGAGCTGGATGCCCCGCTTCGCCGCGACGCTCGTCGCCGAGGCGCGCGTCCCGGCCCTCCGGGCCGCCGGCGAGCTCCTCCTCGACCTCGTGGCCACGCCCCCGGCCTGACGCCTCCCGCTACCGCGCCTCCCTCGCCCCCCAGACCGTCCGCCCCGCGACTGCGGCGAGGACGATCGCGCCGCCGAGGAGCGCCCAGCCCGAGGGCCTCTCGCCGAGGCCGAGGAAGGCCCAGAGGGGGTTGAACGTCGGCTCGAGCATCCCGATGAGCGAGGCCTCGGCCGCCGGGACGACCGAGAGGCCCCTCACGAAGAGGATGTAGGCGACGCCCATCTGGACGACGCCGAGGAAGACCACGACGCCCAGGCCCTTCGCGTCGAGGGCGAGGTTCCCCCACGCGAACGGGAGGGCGAGGAGCGCGGCGAGGACGTTCCCGAGGAAGACCGAGGCCATCGCGTCGCGCGACTGGTCGCGGCGGAGGAGGACCACGGTGAGGGCGAAGAAGACGCCCGAGACGACGGCGAGAAGGTTCCCGGCGAGGTCGCCCCCGTCGAGCTTACCGACGAAGAAGAGAGACATCCCCCCGAGGGCCACGGCGATGGCGACGGCGTCCGCCCTTCGGAACCTCTCCTTCAGGAGCCACGGCCCGAGCGCGAGGACGTAGAACGGGCCCGTGTACTGGAGGAAGATCGCGTTCGCCGCCGTCGTCAGCTTGTTGGCGGAGACGAAGCACAGGATCATCAGGGCGTACGAGAGCGCCGTCGCGACGGAGGCTTTCTTCCACCTTTCGATCCCGGGGCGGTAGACGGCCGCGAGGAAGAGGAACGTGATCGTCGACCGCCAGAGGACGACGCCGACCGCGTCGAGCGGGACGAGCTTGATCGCGAGCCCCGCCGTCGACCAGAGGAGCGCCGCCCCGGCGATGGAGAGGCGGCCGGCGCGAGGGGCGAGCGGCGCGTCCATTCAGCGCCCGACGACCCGGACCGGGACGGTGAGCGCGAGGGCTCGCTCGGGGAGGCACGTCCCCTCGCCGCAGGCGCGGTAGCGGAGCGAGACCGCGAGCGGGTGCTCCCCGCTCGCGGCCTCCGGACGAACGTCGAAGGCGAGCCGCACCTCGACGCGCCCCGCCAGCCCCGGCTCGGTCGTCCCGTCCTCGTGCGTCACTGCTCCGGCCGGCGGGAGCTCGACCGCCCCGAGACGGAGCCCCGGACCGCCCCAGGCGTCGACGGCGAGCGGCGTCTGCCCCGTGAGCGTCCACCCCTCCGCGATCTCGACGGCGATGAGGACCTCGAGCCTCCCGCCCGGCCCGACGTTCGACGAAGAGAGGGACGCGGTGACGCGGACGGGGTCGTCCGTGCCGGTCGTCGACGAGCCGATCTCTTCCGTCTCCTCCTCCGGCTCGCCCTCGACGGCGCCGGCGGCCGCGGCCCGGGGCCGAAGGAGCCCTCCCGTCCGGAGCTCCTCCCACGCGAGGTGCCACGACTCCGTCCCGCGCGGGACGCGCGCCATCAGGCCCGAGACCTCCTCGACGGCCGCGAGCGCCTCGGCCGCGAGCGCCGCGTCGCGCTCGCGTCGCGCGAGCCGGGCCATCGCGCGGGCCGCGGCGGCCGGCGCGGAGGGGACCGCCTTGTCGAAGAGGTCCCGCGTAGGGGCGTAGAGGCGCTCGTGCCGCTCTCCCGTGAAGGAGAGCCAGGCGCCCCCGCCGCGGCCGAAGGACCGCCGGAAGCCGTCGACGGTGCGGCGCGCCTCGGCGCCCCAGCGCGCCTTCGCCGCCTCGTCGGGGTCGGCCTCCGCGAGGTCGAGGAGCGCGAGCGCCAGGAACGCCTCGTCCTCGAGGAAGGCCGGGATCCGCGCCTCGCCCTCCTTCCACGTCCGGCAGAGCCTCCCCGCTCCGTCGCGCATTCCCCCGAGGAGGAGCTCCGCCGCCTCGCGCGCCGCGTCGAGGTAGCGCGGCTCGCCGAGGATCGGCGAGGCGATCGCGAGGCCCGAGACGGCGAGGGCGTTCGCCCCTGCGATCCGCTTGTCGTCCGTCGCGGGAGGGACGCGCCGCCGGCGGCGCTCGAGGAGCCTCGCCCGGAGCGGCGCGAGGCGCCGTTCGTCGTCGCCGGACGGCTCCTCCGCGAGGTGGAGGACGTTCCGGCCCGTGGCCCTCCCGGTCGACTCGTCGTGGAAGTTCCCCTCGAGTCGGACGCGATAGGCGCCGCCGAAGAGCGCCGCGTCGTCGCCGAGGACCTCGCGGACCTCCTCCTCCGTGAAGACGAAAAAGAGCCCCTCCTCCCCTTCCGAGTCCGCGTCCGTCGCGGTGAAGAAGCCTCCCTCTTCGCCCCGCATCTCGTCGAGGAGCCAGTCGCCGATGCCGCGCGCCGTCCGCCGGAAGAGGTCGCGCCCCGTCAGGACGAAGGCCCGGGCGTAGAGCGCGAGGAGCTGCGCGTTGTCGGTGAGCATCTTCTCGAAGTGCGGCAGGAGCCACCGCTCGTCCGTCGAGTAGCGGTGGAAGCCGCCGGCGAGGTGGTCGTGGATCCCGCCGAGGGCCATCGCCTCGAGCGTCCCGAGCGCGATCGACCGCGCGAGGGAGTCCCCCTCCGCCCCCTTCAGGAGGAGCCACTCGAGCGCGAGGTGCGGCGGGAACTTCGGCGCGCCCCCGAACCCGCCGTGCCGCGCGTCGTACGTCCTCTTCAGCGTCTGGGTCAGGACGTCGCCCGTCCGCGGCCCGAGCGGCTCCCGCCCGGTCCGTTCCGCGATCCGGCCCGCCCGCTCGACCTCCGCGACGATCTCGTCCGCCCCCTTCGAGAGCTCCTCGCGCCGCTCGCGCCACGCCTCGGCGAGCTTCAGGAGGATCGTCCGGAACCCCGCGTGGCCGCGCCGGTCCTCGCGCGGGAAGTAGGTCCCGCCGAAGAAGGGGCGCCCGTCCGGGAAGAGGAACGCCGAGAGCGGCCAGCCCCCGCGCCCGGTCATCGCCTGGACGGCGCTCATGTAGGCGTCGTCCACGTCGGGGCGCTCCTCGCGGTCGACCTTCACCGAGACCCACGCCGCGTTCAGGAGCGCGGCGATCCCCTCGTCCTCGAACGACTCCCGCTCCATGACGTGGCACCAGTGGCACGACGAGTAGCCGATCGAGAGGAAGAGCGGCTTGTCTTCGCGCCGCGCCTTCTCGAACGCCTCCTCGCCCCACGGGAACCAGTCGACCGGGTTGTTCGCGTGCTGGCGGAGGTAGGGGGACGACTCCCTCGAGAGCCGGTTCGCCGGGCGGTCGTGTCGCTCCATGCGACGGATTCTCCGACACTCGGGCCGGGCGCCCCTCCCGGCCGACCCGCCGTTCCGGCTAGAGTCCGCGCACCCATGCCGGAGACCTCCCTCGGCGAGCTCGCGCGCCTCTTCCTGCGCCTCGGCGCGACCGCGTTCGGCGGACCCGCGGCGCACGTCGCGATGATGCGCGACGAGGTCGTGACGCGCCGGCGCTGGATGTCGGACCCGGAGTTCCTCGACCTCCTCGGCGCGACGAACCTGATCCCCGGGCCGAACTCCACGGAGATGGCGATCCACGTCGGGTGGGCGCGGAGACGCGGAGCCGGGCTCGCCGTCGCGGGGCTCTGCTTCATCGTCCCGGCCGCGATCGTCACGGCCCTCCTCGCGTGGGCCTACGTCGAATGGGGCACGCTCCCCGAGGCGGAACGGCTGCTGCGCGGGATCAAGCCCGTGATCCTCGCCGTCGTCCTCCAGGCGCTCTGGGGCCTCGCGCCGCACGCCGCACGGAGCGGGCCGCTCCGTCTCCTCGCCGCGGCGGCCGCCGCAGCCGCGGCCCTCGGCGCCCACGAGCTCGCGGTCCTCGTCGGGGCCGGCCTGCTCTGCCTCGCCGTCCGTGCGGCCCGGGGAAAGGCGCCCGCGCCCCCCGCCGCGGGGCTCGCGGCCGTTCTCCCCCTCGCCGCGGCCGCGGGACTCCCGGCCGCGGCCGGGGGAGCGACGCTCCCCGCGGTCTTCTGGCTCTTTTGCCGGACCGGCTCCGTCCTCTTCGGGAGCGGCTACGTCCTCCTCGCCTTCCTCCGCGCCGACCTCGTCGAGCGCCTCGGCTGGCTCACCGAGGCCCAGCTCCTCGACGCGATCGCCGCGGGGCAGGTGACGCCCGGACCGGTCTTCACGACGGCGACGTTCGTCGGGTGGCTCCTCGCCGGCCCGGCGGGCGCGCTCGTCGCGACGGCCGGGATCTTCCTCCCGGCGTTCGTCTTCGTCGCCCTTTCGGCCCCCTTCGTCCCGCGTCTGCGCTCCTCGGCGACGGCGGCGGCCCTCCTCGACGGCGTGAACGCCGCCTCGCTCGCGCTGATGGCCGTCGTCACGGCGCGCCTCGTCCCCGCGGCGATCGTCGACCTGCCGACGGCGCTCCTCGCGCTCCTCGCCGCCGTCCTCCTCCTCCGGTACCGGGCGAACGCGACGTGGCTCGTCCTCGGCGGCGCCGCCGCCTCCCTCATAATCGGCCCGTGACGTCCACGGGCGACGCATTCCGGCGGATGACCGCCTCTGAGAGCGCTCTCCTCACGCCCGCCGAGCGGGTCGAGCGCGCGCTCCGCCTCGGCGACGACGACGCCGAAGCCTACCGGCGCGCCCGGGGGATCACGCGCTCCGCGGCCGAAGCGGAGCTCGCGGCGAAGCGGCGCTCGGGCCGGATCGCGAGCCGCGTCGCGGGGTGCGCGTGAGCCTCCTCGGGAAGGTCGCCGACTACCTCGCCCTTCGCCGCGTCCCGTTCGCGGCCGTCGGCGGCGCGGCGCTCGCCGTCCGCGGCGTCGCCCGTTCGACGTTCGACGTCGACCTCCTCTGCACCGAGTCCGCGGTCGCCACCGAGGCGTTCTGGGTCATCGTGGCGCGCGACGGCCCGCTCGTCGACGTCCGGACCGGGGACGGCGACGACCCGCTCCGCGGCCTCGTGAGGGTCTCGTACCGCGAGGAGCGCCCCGTCGACGTCGTCGTCGGGCGCGGCGCCTGGCTTCACGGCGTCCTCGAGCGGGCCGAGCCGTTCCGCTTCCTCGACGCGCGCGTCCCCGTCGTGAGGGCCGCCGACCTCGTCCTCCTGAAGCTCCACGCCGGCGGCACGCAGGACCTCTGGGACGTCCGCCAGCTCCTCGACGGCGACACGGACGGCGCGATCGCGGACGAGGTCGAATCGCGCCTCGCGGACGTCCCGCGCCCGGCGGCGATCCTCTGGAAGAGGTTCCGGGCCGGCTGAACGCCCGCGTCAGCCCGGCCGGCTCAGGCGGACCTTCGCGACGCGGCGCGGGGAGCTCTCGAGCACCTCGAGCCGGATCCCCGACTCCTCCTCCACGAGCGTCTCGCCCGGGACCGGGATCCTCCCGAGGCGCTCGATGACGAGGCCCGCGAGCGTCGTGTAGGTGTCGCCCTCCGGCAGCTCGAGGTCGAGGTCGCGGTTCACCTCCCTCACGCTCGCCTGCCCGTCGACGACCCACGCGCCGGCGCCGTCCTGCGCGAAGGGCGAGGTCTTCCGCTCCTTCTCGTGGAAGATCTCGCCGACGAGCTCCTCGACGAGGTCCTCGAGCGTCACGAGGCCGGCGAGCCCCCCCTGCTCGTCGACGACGAAGCCGATCGCGACCTGCCTCGCCTGGAGCTCGCGGAGGACGGCGACCGCCTCGGCCGTCGCCGGAAAGATCGGCGCGTCGCGGACGATCCCGTCGAGCGGCCTCTCCGCCCCGTCGAGGAGACGGAGGAGGACGTCGCGGCCGAGGACGTAGCCCCGCACGCCGTCGAGGCTCCCGTCGTGGACCGGGTATCGCTCGAAGGGGCGCGAGAGGAGCTCGCGGAGCTCGCCGGGGCCGGCCGTCGACGAGAGGGCCACGACGGCGGGGCGCGGCGTCATGACGGCGGAGACCTTCAGCCCGGGGAGGTCGAGCGCCCGCGAGGCGATCTCGCTCGCGTGGGGGTCGAGCGCACCCGCCGTCGCCGTCTCCTCGACGAGCGTCTGGAGCTCCTCCCGCGAGAGGCGCGCCTCCGTGAAGGAGGTCCGGTCGCCGAAGAGGCGGAGGAAGAGGTTCGAGCAGAACGTCAGGAAGCGGACGACCGGCCGCGCGAGGCGCGCGAGGAGCGAAAGGGGCCTCGCGATGGCGAGGGCGTACCCCTCGGCGTAGCGCATCGCGAGCGACTTCGGGACGAGCTCCCCGGCGACGAGCGAGAGGAACGAGACGGCGACGACGACGACCCCGAGGGCGACGTCGTCCGCGAGCTTGCCGGGCACCCCCGCGGCGCCGAGAGCCGCGGCGAGCGGCGCCGAGAGCGTCGCGCCGCCGAACGCCGCGGCCGTCGCGCCGACGACCGTGATCCCGATCTGCACCGTCGCGAGGAACCCTTCCGGGTCGGCCCGGAGCGCGGCGAGGGCGGCCGCCCCCGCCCGCTCCTCCTCGACGAGCTCGCCGATCCGCGTCCGCCGGATCGTCAGGACGGCGATCTCGGCCCCCGCGAAGAGGCCGTTCGCCGCGACGAGCGCGAGGACGACGAGGATCTCCATCACACGACGATTCCAGGGGCGCGTCCGGCGCCCGCCCGCCGGGGCGGGCGCCGGAGGCCGCAGCTCAACCGGCCGCCCGCGCTTCGGCCTTCCCCTTCACGAGCGAGGCGACGACGCCCGCCGCGAGGATCGCGAGGACGACCGCGAGGAGGTAGAGGTTGAAGTTCTCGCCGAGCTGCGCCTTGAGCCAGGTGTGGGTCATCATCTTGACGCCGACGACCATCAGGACGACGGCGAGCGAGACCTTCAGGTAGCGGAACGACTCGATCATCCCGGCGAGCGCGAAGTAGAGGCTCCGGAGGCCGAGGATCGCGAAGACGTTGCTCGTGAAGACGAGGAACGGGTCGGCGGTGATCGCGAAGATCGCCGGGATCGAGTCGACCGCGAAGATGAGGTCGGTGAACTCGACCATGACGAGAGCGAGGAGGAGCGGCGTCGCGAGGAGCGTCCCGGCCTTCGCCGCGTCGACGACCCGGTCGGGGAGGACGGCCGCGCCCGGCGTCTCGGCCTCGTGAGAGGCGTCGGTCCCGGCCTTCACGAAGAAGTGCTCGCCGTGGAACCGCTCGGTGACCGGGAAGAGCCTCCGCGTCGCGCGGACGACGAGGTTCCTGTTCGGGTCGGTCTCCCCCTCCTTCAGGAGGAGCATCTTGACCCCCGTCAGGATCAGGAATCCGCCGAAGACGTAGATGATCCAGGAGAACTCCTGGATCATCCGCGCCCCCGCCGCGATCATCAGCCCGCGCAGGACGAGCGCCCCGAGGATCCCCCAGAAGAGGACCCGGTGCTGGTAGATCGCCGGCACGGCGAAGAACGTGAAGATCATGCTGATGACGAAGATGTTGTCGACGGCGAGCGACTTCTCGACGAGGTAGCCCGTCACGTACTTCACGAGCGCCGACGCCCCGTCGTTGTAGACCGTCCCGAGCCCCTCCACGGGGACCGGCCTCGCCGTCATCATGTCGGGCGTCAGGCCGAGCCCGAGCCAGTGGTTCTCGTAGCCGAGCCAGATGAAGCCGCTGAAGGCGAGGCCGAGGGCGATCCAGAAGACGGACCATCCGAGCGCCTCCTTCACCGTGACGACGTGCGCCTTGCGGTGAAAGACCCCGAGGTCGAGCGCGAGGAGCGCCAGGACGAGGAGGATGAAGCCGGCGTACATCCAGAACAACGGGGGCTCCTTTCGTGGGCCGCGGCACGGCCGCGGACCGGGACAGTGAGCTAACGTCGCGGGGCACCCTCGTATTCCGGGCCTGCGCCCGGATCCCCGACGGCGCGCCGAGCCGCCCGGCGAAGCGGCCGGCGCGAGGCGCCGGGGTCCGTCTCGTTCCCTTGCGCTATGCTCCGTCCCCTGAGACGGCCTCTGCTGACGGTCCTTGCCTGACGGGTAGGCGCGCCCCGTAGCGCGCCGGTGATCGGGACGGGCAACGCGCCCGGCGATGTGGTTTTCGCCGTGGCCTCCCGCCCCGCCCTCCCGTCCGCGCCCCCGCACGGAGAGACCGAAATGAGCCTGACCCGATTCGGGTGGGACCACGACCTCGAAGCCCTGTTCGAAGACCACGCGCGCGCCGGGCTCGTCCCCGGGCGCGTCCTGACCGCGTCGCGCGAGAGCTATCGCCTCGCGACGCAGACCGGGGAGCTCGCCGCCGAGCTCTCCGGCCGCCTCCGCTTCGCGGCGGATTCCCCGTCCGACCTCCCCGCCGTCGGCGACTGGGTCGCCGCCCGGGCGTACCCGGGCGACGGCCTCGCCGTCGTCGACGCCGTCCTTCCGCGCCGCACCGCCCTCGTCCGTCGGGCGCCCGGCCGGGCCGACGAGGCGCAGCTCCTCGCCTCGAACGTCGACCTCCTCCTCGTCGCGGCTCCGCTCGGCGGCGACCTGCGGGAGAGGCGGATCGAGCGCTTCCTCGCCCTCGGGCGCGAAGCGGGCGTCCCGCCCGCCCTACTCCTGACGAAGGTCGACCTCGCGACCGACCCGAAGGGCGCGCTCGCGGCGGCGCGCGCCGTCGCGGGCGGGGCTCCCGTCGTCGCGCTGAGCGCGCGGACGGGCGCCGGCCTCGACGCGCTCGCCCCGCTCCTCGTCCCGTCGCGGACGGCGGCTCTCCTCGGCCCCTCGGGCGCCGGGAAGTCGACGCTCGTGAACACGCTCCTCGGCGAGGCGCGGCAGGCGACGCTCGAGGTCCGCGAGGAGGACCTCCGGGGCCGCCACGCGACGACGCGGCGCGAGCTGTTCGTCCTCCCGTCGGGGGCGCTCCTCGTCGACACGCCCGGCCTCCGCGAGCTCGCCCTCTGGGACGGGTCGGACGCGATCGCCGCGACCTACGACGAGGTCGCCGCGCTCGCTCCGGCCTGCCGCTTCCGCGACTGCCGGCACGAGGCCGAGCCGGGCTGCGCCGTCCGCGCCGCGGCCGAAGGGGGAGCGATCGAGGCCGACCGCCTCGCGGCCTTCGGGAAGCTCCGGCGGGAGGAGGAGTCGTTCGAGGAGCGCCGCGCCCTCGGGCCGGCCCGCGCCGAGCGCGCCCGCTGGAGACGGATGATGGGCGGAGCGAAGGGGCCGGTGAAGCTGCGGTGAGGAGGCGCGTCAGCGGATCGCGGAGCCCTCCGGGGCCGACGAAGGCCCGTTCCGGGCGAGCGTCCGCCCGGGGTCGTTCGACACGAGGAGGTGCCGCCCGTCGCGGTCCGCGGCGAGGACGGCGTAGGTCGTCCTGAGGCTTCCCGGTCCGGTCCACTCCCGAAGGACGTCGCGGTGGAGGAGCGCGAGGACACGGCGAGGGCCGTTCCAGAGCGCCGCGAACGACTCGTCGGACTGGAAGACGCCCGAGCGGTCGAGCCTTCGGCCGAGGTCGAGCTCGTCCTTCGGACGGATCCGGCTCAGCGGCGTGCGCTGCCGGGAGTAGAAGACGAGGGAGTGGACGTAGTCGCCCCTCTGCACGACGACGTCGCCCGGCCGCCGCTCCTTCTCGAGCGCCTCGACGAGCGGCCAGGAGCCGTAGCCGCGGACGAACGGCGGGAGCGCGACGTGCGCCGCGGCCAGGAAGAGGACCCACGCGGCAGCCGCCGCTCTCAGCCCCTGTCCGGGCGCCACGAGCGGGACGGCGCCGACGAGGAGGAAGCCGAGGAGGAGGGCCGCCGCGAGGCCGAGCGCCGGCCCCGAGAGGCCGGGAAACGCGACGAGGTCCGTCGCGCCGAAGACGGCCGCGGCCACGGAGAGGGCTCCGAAGAGGCCCAGGAGCGCGCGGCGCTCGCCCCGGCTCAGCGCGTCGGCGTCCTCCCCTCGGGCCGTCGCGAACGCGAGGAGGAGCGCGAGGGCCGGGAAGGCAGGGAGGACGTAGGTCACGAGCTTCGAGCTCGAGGCGCTGAAGAACGCGAAGACGAGGAGAAGCCAGATCCAGAGGAACGTCTCCGCCGGGCGCGACCGGAGCTCCGTTCGCCGGAAGCCCGGCCAGGCGAGCCGGAGCCGCGGGAGGAGCGCGGTCCAGGGGAGGAAGCCGGCCCCGAGGACGGCGAGGTAGAACCAGGGAGCTCCCGTCCGGTGGTGGTCCGGCCTCAGGAACCTGTCGAGGTGCTCGTGCCCGAAGTAGTAGCGGAGGAACTCCGGCTCGCGAAGCGCCGCCGCGACGTGCCAGGGGACGGCGACCGCGAGGAAGAGCGCGACGGGGCCCGGCGCCAGGAGGCGACGGAGGGGACGCCACGTCCCCGTCGCGGCGCTCCAGAGAAGGACGGCGCCGCCCGGCAGGACGACCCCGACGAGCCCCTTCGCGAGGACCGCCGCCGCCGCGGAGAGGGCGAACGCGGCGGCGAGCGCCTTCTCCCGCCGCAGGTCGGAGCCGCCCCCCTCGCAGAGCGAGGCGAAGGCGAGGACGGCCCCCGTCTGGGCCGCGGCGAGGATCGGGTCCGTGAGGACCGTCCGCGCGAGGCCGAACGAGAGGAGAGACCCTCCGAGGAAGAGCGCCGCGAGGGCCCCGGTCCGTTCCCCGGCGCGTCGCCTCGCGAAGAGGAAGAGCGCGAGCATCGTCGCGACCGTCGCGAGCTTCCCCGGGAGACGGGCCGCCCCCTCACTCTCCCCGAGGAGGCGGAAGCTCCCCGCGACGAGCCAGTACGAGAGCGGCGGCTTGTCGAGGAAGACGAGCCCGTTCTGCCGCGGGACGACCCAGTCTCCCGAGGCGAGCATCTCCCGCGGGACCTCCGCATAGCGCCCCTCGTCGGGGTCGAGGAGCGGGACGCGGAACGGCTCCGCGAGGACGAGGAGGCCGACGAGGAGGGCGAGCACGGTTTCCGGGACGACGCGGGAGGCGACCGCCTTCATCCTCCGAGGCTCCGGCGTCCCTCCGAACGGAGGCCGAACCTCGTCGAACGGATCCCGAACGGGCCCCGTTCACCCCGTCTCGCCGCGCCACGCCGGAAGGTGCAGCTCGAAGACGGTCCGGTCCTCGCCGGCGTCGCACGCGAGGACGTCGCCGCCGTGGACGCGGGCGACGTGCCGCGCGAGGGCGAGGCCCAGGCCGTGTCCCGGGGCGCTCTCCCGGGCGGCGCTCCCGCGGTAGAAGCGCTCGAAGACCCGTTCCCGCTCCGCGGCGTCGATCGACGTCCCCGGCGTCTCCACGAGGAGGGAGACGCCCTCGTCCCGCCCCTCGAGGCGCGCGGAGGGCGAGGCTCCCGCGGGCGCGTACTTCCGCGCGTTGTCGAGGAGGTTGTCGACGGCGAGGCGCAGCAGCTCCTCGTCGCCGCGGACGAACGCCTCGTCCGGGGCCTCGACCGTCACGGGCCGCTCCCCGGCGCGGGCCGAGGCGCGGACGACGTCCGCGAGGTTGACCGTCTCGGCCGACGCGAGGCCGGAGTCCTCGTCGCGCGCGAGGACGAGGAGCGCGTCCGTGAGGCGGGTGAGCCGGTCGACCTCCGCGGTCACCGCCTCCAGCTCCTCGCGGCACGTTCCCGTCGACGCCACGGCGGCTCGCTCCGCGCGGAGACGGATCCGCGTCAAAGGCGTCCGGAGCTCGTGGGCGGCGTTCCTGACGAACGAGGACTCCCTCTCGAGCGCGGCGCCGAGGCGGCCGACGACGTCGCCGAAGGCCTTCTCCAGGGCGGCCGCCTCCTCCGGGAGCCCGTCGAGCGGAGCGGGGACGTAGTCGCGCGGGGCCCGGACCTCCGACAGCCGCCGCGCGAGGTCCTCGATCGGCCGTGCCGCGGCCCGCCCCGTCCTGCGGCCGACGGCGAGCGCCACGAGGGAGGACGGAATCGCCGCGACGAGGAGGGCCGCCCAGAAGAGCCTTCGGAGCGGGAGCCCCTCCGCCGGCCGGCGCTCGAGCTCGAGGACGACCCCGCCCGCGAGCGACCGGCGCGTCGCGATCCCGCCGCGCGGGAGAGCGCCCGCGGGTCCCCGTTCGGCGGCCCCGCCTCGCTCCGCGAGGAGCGTCGCGCCGGAGCGGAGGACGCCGCGGTCGGAGCGGTCGAGGGCCTGCTCGAGCGCCTCGCGCGCGGACTCCGCCGCGTCGTGCTCCCCCTCCGCGGTCTCGAGCTCGAAGATCCGCTGGACCGCGTCCGCCGTCCGTTCCAGCTCCGCGGCGTCGTGGCGGTGCCAGAGGAGCCGGAGCGCGACGACCGAGGCCGCCGCGAAGACGAGCGAGGAGACGGCCGCGGTGAGAAGGGTCGCGGCGACGCTCCGCCGGGCGAAGGAGCGCGCGATCACGCCGTGCCCCCGTCGAGCGCGTACCCGATGCCGCGGACGTTCCTGAGAAGGCTCCGCCCGCTCCCCGGGCCGAGCTTGCGGCGGAGCCGGCTCACGATGACCTCGAGGCTCGCGGCCGCCTCGGGCGTGTCGGCCCCCCACACGTCCTCGAGGAGCACCTCGCGCGAGACGACGACGCCGCGGGCGCGGACGAGACGTGCGAGGAGGTCGAGCTCCCGGCGCGTGAGCGGGAGCTCCTCCGCTCCGAGGAACGCGCGCCGGCGGCGAAGGTCGACCCGGACGCCCGCGTGCTCGAGCACCGGTTCCGGCGCGCTTCCCCGACCGCGCCGGAGGAGCGCGCGGACACGGGCCCTGAGCTCTGCGATCGCGAAGGGCTTGCCGAGGTAGTCGTCGGCCCCCGTCTCGAGACCCTCGACGCGGGACGCGACGTCCGTGCGGGCCGTGAGCACGAGGATCGGGACGTCGTTCCCTCCGGCGCGGACCTCCGCGCAGAGCTCGAAGCCCGTGGCGTCGGGAAGGCCGACGTCGAGGACGACGAGGTCGACCTCTCCCGAACCGAGGATCGCGCGCGCGCTCGCCGCGCGCCCGGCGGCCTCGACCTCGAGCCCCTCCTCGCGGAGCGTCCGCGTCACCAGCCCCCGGGTCTCGGCGTCGTCCTCGACGACGAGGACGCGCGCACGCCGGCCGGACACGGTCACTCCTCCCCGCCCGCCCCCTCCCGCTTCGGCGGCTTCACGACGAGGCGCGTCGACGACTTCGCGGCGCCGACGGCGACCTCGACGGCGTAGCGGCCGGGCGGGAGGTAGCGCGGCCGCGTCTTTCGGAGCGGGTCGGCGAGGAGGGAAGCGACCTCGCGCGGCGTCGCCTTCCCGCCGACGTCGTCGGCCTCCTCGTCGGCGTCGGCCTCCGGCGGAGACTTCGTCCCGTCGTCCCTCGCCGCGGCGTCCTTCTCCTTCGCGGCGCCCTCCGCGGCCTCCTTCGCGATCTCCTCCTCGATCGCGTCCGCGCGGCCGGGGTCCGCGGAGAGGTCGTACGCGACGGAGTTGAAGCCGGCCGCGGAGGCGGCGGTCCATTCCTTGAAGAGCCGTCCCTTCGCGTCGCGGACCGAGATCGTGGCCGTCCCGGACCCGGCGGCCGAGGCCCACCAGGAGAGGGTCCGCGTCGTCGGCACGCTCCTCCACGCGAAGAACTCGTTCACGCCGTAGCCCCGGTCCCGCTCCCACGTCGCCGGCTTCACCCTGAAGGCGTGAAGCGCCTTCTTCGCGATCTCCGGCGTCCACTCGCGGAGCGGCGCCGCCTCGGCGACGAAGGCGCTCCGCCCGTGCGTCCCGAGGACGAGGTCCCCCTCCTTCGGGTGGATCGCGAGGTCGTGGACGGGGACGTGCGGGAGCCCGCCCGTCAGCGCGTGCCACGTCGCGCCCCTCTCGAGGGAGACGTAGGCGCCGAGGTCGGTCGCCACGTAGAGGAGGTGCTTCGCCTTCGGGTCCTCGCGGACCGAGTTCACCGGCTCGGCCGGCAGGCCCGCGGCGATCGAGGTCCAGGTCGCGCCGAAGTCGGCCGACCGGAACAGGTACGGCGCGACGTCGTCGTTCCGGTAGCCGCTCTGCGACACGTAGACCGTTCCCTCGTCGTGGACGGAGGCGACGACGCGCGTCACCCAGCGGTCCTTCGCGAGCCCCTTCGAGAGGTCCTTCCAGGTCGCCCCGCCGTCGCGGCTTCCCCAGACCTTTCCCTCGTCGGTCCCGACCCAGAGCGTGCCGAACGTCTTCGGCGACTCGGCGATCGTCGTGATCGTGCCGTACGGCACGTCGCCCGGCTCGCGCGAGGAGGTGAGGTCGGGGCTGACGGCGGCCCACGTCTCGCCCCGGTCGAGCGAGCGGTGGAGCCGCTGCGTGCCGAACCAGAGGACGTTCCGCGAGTGGGGCGAGAGGAGGAACGGCGTCACCCAGTTGTAGCGGAGGGCCGGCTCGCCGAGCGCGTGGCGGGGGCGGAAGCGGCTCCGCTCCCCCGTCTTCACGTTCACGCGGACGGCGTTCCCGAACTGCGAGGCGGCGTAGACGACGTTCGGGTCCTTCGGGTCGACCTCGATGAAGGAGCCGTCGCCGCCGATCACCGGCTTCCAGGCGTCGAGGGGCGACTTTCCGGAGACGTACGTCGACGGCCCGCGCCAGACGCCGTTGTCCTGCATCCCGACGAGGACGTTGTACGGCTCGGCGGAGTCGAGGGCGATCGTCGTCACCTGCCCGACGGGGAGGTTGTTCACCTTCGTCCAGGTCGCGCCGCGGTCCCACGAGAGGTTCAGGCCGCCGTCGTTTCCGAGGGCGACGTGCCGCGGGTCGCGCGGGTCGAACCAGAGGGCGTGGTGGTCGACGTGGACGCCGAGCCGGTCGAGCCCCGAGAAGCTCTTCCCGCCGTCCGCCGAGCCGGCGAGCGGCACCCCGGCGACGTAGACCCTCTCGGCGTCGTCGGGCGCGACCCAGATCTTCCCGAACCAGTAGCCGTAGCTGTAGGCGACCTTCTCGAGGGAGACGTCGTGCGTCTTCCGCCACGTCTCGCCGGCGTCGTCCGAGCGCCAGACCTCCTTGCCGACGATCTCGACCTCGACCATCTGCCGGTCCGCGTCGTCCACGTAGGCGACGACGTCCGCGAGCTTCACCTTTCCGGAGGCGACGTCCTTCTGGAGGGCGCGCGCCTTCAGCTCCTTCGGGAAGTCGTTCGCCTTCAGGAACCGCTCGACGACCGCCGTCTCGACCTTCGCGAACTGCTCCGGCGTCAGCGCCTTCAGCCGACGCGGCGTCAGCTCGCCGGGGGGACTCTCCTCGTCGCGCTCGCCGGGGCGCCGCGTCTGGTTGTCGACGACGGCCCAGACCGCGCCCGGCCTCGCCGGGGTGACGGCGAGGCCGATCCTCCCGACGACGTCGCCCTGCGGGAGGCCGCCGGCGAGGCGGCTCCAGGTCGCCCCGCCGTCGCGCGAGCGGAAGACGCCGCTCCCGGGCCCCGACTCGAGGAAGTTCCACGGCTTCCTGTCGCGCTCCCAGAGCGCCGCCCAGAGGAGCTTCGGCTCCTTCGGGTCCTGCACGACGTCGATCGCGCCGGTGCGCCCCGTCCCGCCGAGGACCTTCGTCCAGCTCTTCCCGCCGTCCGTCGTCCGGTAGAGGCCCCGCTCGCCGCCGTCGGTGTAGAGCGGGCCGGTCGCGGCGGCGAAGACGACGTCGGGGTTCGACGAGTCGACGAGGATCTTCCCGATCCGGTGCGCGTCGTGGAGGCCGGTGTTCGTCCAGCTCTTCCCGCCGTCGATGGACTTGAAGACGCCGGTCCCGGAGTAGGTCGTCCGGCTCGAGTTCGCCTCGCCCGTGCCGGCCCAGAGGACGTCTCCCTCCGCGTCGCCGACGGCGATCGCGCCGAGGGCGTTCGCCGACTCGCCGTCGAAGAGGGGCGTCCAGCTGCCGCCCTTGTTGTCGGTCCTCCAGAGGCCTCCCGTCGCGAAGGCGACGAAGAGGGTGTCGGGCCGGCTCCGCGGGGCGTCGAGGTCGACGATCCGCCCCCCCTGGGCCTCGGGGCCGACGTTCCGGAACGCGAGGCCGGCGAAGGGGCTCGCCTTCTCCATCGCGAGCCGCTTCTCGTACCCGGCGAGGCGCGTCGCGGCGGGCGTCCCCCGGGCGGGCGGGTGGAAGCGCTTCGCCTCCTCGGCCTTGGAGGCCGGCGGCGCGGCGAGGAGCGGGAGCGAGGAAAGGAGGAGGGCGAGACAGGGGCGGCACGTCATCGCGAGGCTCACGGCGGGATCGTACAGGCGCCCCGTCCTCGCGGCGTGCGGCCGGGGCGCCCCGCGTCGCGGCCTCCGCCCGGGCAACCTGCTCGCGCGGCCGCCCGGCCGCTACGCGGCCTCCCGCGCCGCCGCGACGAACCGCCGGACCCGCTCGACGTCGACGGGGTTCTCGCAGACGCCGTCCGCCTTGACGCTCGACCCGACGATGACGCCGTCGGCGACGGAGAGGAACGAAGCCACGTTCTCCGCCGTCGCCCCCGAGCCGACGAGGAGCGGCGTCTCCTCTGCGAGGGCTCGCGCCTCCCGCACCTTTCCGAGGTCCGGGGCGTCTCCCGTCATCCGCCCCGAGACGATGAGCGCGTCGGCTCCGAAGAACCGGGTCCACTCGACGTGCGTCCTCAGGTCGATCCCCGGAAAGCGGACCGAGTGCTTCTTGTCGACGTCGGCGAAGACCTTGATGCCCTGCGCCCCGAGCTCCGCCCGCCTCCGCATCAGGTCGGCCGCGCACCCCTCGTCCCACTCCCCGGCGTCCCAGACGCCGGCGCCGGTGAACATGCAGACGCGCATGAAGTCGGCGCCCGAGGCGACGGCGATCGCGAGGAGCGCCGTCCCGCCGTTGTGGACGACGTTGATCCCCATCGGGCGGTCCGCCATCGCGCGGACGGCGCGCGCCACGACGGCGTGCGAGGCGATGCTCTCCGGGGCGATCCGCGGCCCGGCGCGGAACGGGACGTCCCACATGTTCTCGACGATCAGGCCGTCGGCCCCGCCCTCGAGGAGCGCCTCCGCGTCCCGACGGGCCGCGTCGACGATCGGGTCGAGCCCGCCCCCCGCGTATCCCGGGGCTCCCGGCATCGGCCAGCAGTGGACCATGCCGATCACGGGCTTCGGGACGGGGAAGAGGTCCCGCATGCGGCGGAGGCGGAAGGAGTCGAGCCGGGTCTTCCACTCGGGAGTCACGTCGTCACCTCGTCCGGACCGGAAAGGAGGAGGGCGAGGAGCGCGGGGGTGCGCTCCTCGAGGAAGGCCCGGATCGCCTCCGGGCCGGGGAGCGCGTCGCCCGAGCCGGGGACGGTCGCCGCGAGCGCGCCGAGGGCGTTGCCGAGGGCGCCGCACGCCTCGAGGCCTGCGCCACGGGACCGGGCGTGGAGGAAGCCGGCGACGAAGGCGTCGCCGCAGCCCGTGGTGTCGACGGCTTCGACGGGCCACGCCGGCACGCTCCGCACGCCGTCGGACGCCGCGACGAGGCACCCCTTCTCCCCCGTCTTCGCGACCGCGAGCTCGACGCCGCGGGCGACGATCGCCTCCGTCGCGGCCCGCACGGGAGCGCCCGCGAGAAGCGAGACCTCGCGGTCGTTCCCGAAGACGGCGGAGAAGAGCGGGAGGAGCGCGAGGGTCTCCTCGCGGCGGGCCTCGGCGAGCGGCAGGCAGAGGTCGAGGGAGAGGGGCGTCCCGCGGTCCCGGGCCGCCCGCGCGACGGCGAGCGCCGCCGCCCGGCTCCCGCCGAGGAGCGCGTACCCGGAGAGGTGGAGCCCCGCGACGCCGTCGAGGAGCAGGCCGGCGTCGGCCGGAGCGACGAGGCCGTCGCTCGCGCCGCGCGCGCTGAAGAACGTCCTCTCCGAGCTCGCGGAGACGACGACGAAGCAGAGCCCCGTCGGCTCGGCCTCGTCCTCCTGGACGAGCGAGAGGTCGACCCCGGCGCGGCGCGCCGCGCGGAGCGCGACGACCGCCGCCGCGTCGGCGCCGACCCGGGCGAGGAGGCGTGCCGGCGTCCCGAGCGTCGCGAGGGCGGCGGCGACGTTCGCCGCCGAGCCGCCGCTCGACCAGACGATCCGCCTCGCGTGGGCGTCGCCCCCTTCCCGGGGGAACCGCGGGACCCGGGCCGAGAGGTCGGCGAAGGCGTCGCCGACGACGAGGAAGGGACGGGGGTCCGCCGGGGACTCGCTCACGGTCGAGAGCGAGTGTAGCCGCGGGGAGGGCGCGGCGCCGGGCGGCGACCGCGACCCGAGGCCGCGGACTATGATCCCTCCGAGAACGTCCAGGAGGTGACCGAATGGCGCGTGACGGCACGGGCCCCGGCATGGCCCCCGGCGATCCCTACGGCGAGATCCGACGGCTCCTCGCGGGCTCCGGGCCCGGCGAGATCCGGCGGGGCCTCGCGCTGGTGGAGAAAGAGATCGCACGGGTCGGCTCCCGCGAGGCGCGCCCCCTCTTCGAGCTCGTCTCCTCGGTCTTCTACCTCGACCCGCTCGACCGGCCCGACCTCGTCCCCGTCCTCGACGAGGCGATCAGCCTCGTCGTCGGGTTCGGCGAGTGGGTCATCCCGATCCTCGTCGACCACCTCGAGGCGGGCGACGTGAAGGCGCAGCTCGCCGTCGGCCACGCCCTCGGCCGGATCGGCGCCGACGCGATCGCCCCGCTCCTCGCGAAGTACGAGACGGTCGCGGACCCGGCCGTCCGCCCGTTCGTCCTCTACGCCCTCGGCAAGATCTCCTCCCCGCGGGTCGTCGAAGCGGTCCCGCTCATGCTCGAGGCGCTCCTCTCGGACGACCTCGAGACGCGGGACACCGCGGCGAGGGCGCTCGGGAGGATGGCGGACGCGATCCCCGCCGGGGGCATCCCTCCGGCCCAGGCCCGCTCCGTCGTCGAGAGGCTCCACGGGATCCTCGCGGAGCCGAACGCCGGCCTGAGGGCCAAGGCCGTCCGGAGCCTCGGGAAGATGGCGAAGGCCGGGCACATGGACGCCGCGCAGAAGGAGACGCTCGCCGGCGCGTGCCGGCGGCTCCTCGGCGAGGACGGCAGCTTCGAGTGGGACCGCGCGTTCGTCGTCCGGAAGGAGGCCGATCAGGCCCTCCGGAGCGCGGTCGGCTGAGGCCGCGGACCTTCCGGCCGCCCGATGGCCGGCGGTCGTGCCCGGATCCCGCCCGTGTCGTATAACGGCGCCCGATGAAGCTCGTCACGTTCGTCCGGCCCGGCGGAGACCCCGCGGGCCAGCCCGGCCTGATGCTCCCCGGGGCCGGAGTCCTCGACCTCGGCCGCGCCTCCGAGGCGTTCCGGGGTCTCTCGATGCTCGACGTCGTCCGGAGGCACGAGGAGCTCCTCCCCGAGGCCGCGGTCCTCGCCGCCGGCGAAGTCTCCGTACCGACCGGGAGTCTCCTCCGCGAGGACGACGTCCGCCTGCTCGCGCCCCTCCCCCGCCCCGTCTCCGTCCGCGACGGCTACGCCTTCCGCCAGCACGTCGAGACGGCGCGCCGGAACCGCGGCCTCCCGATGATCCCGGAGTTCGACGAGTTCCCGGTCTTCTACTTCACGAACGCCCTCGCCGTCATCGGGCCCGGCGAGCTGAGGGTCGGCCGGCGGCGGCTCGAGAAGCTCGACTTCGAGCTGGAGTGCTTCGTCGTCATCGGGAAGACGGTCACGAACCCGACGCTCGAGGAGGCGGACGACGCGATCCTCGGCTACGGCGTCATGAACGACCTCTCGGCCCGCGCCCTCCAGATGGAGGAGATGAAGCTGAACCTCGGCCCGGCCAAGGGGAAGGACTTCGCGACGGCGATCGGGCCCTGGCTCGTCACGAAGGACGAGCTCGCCGACCGCCTTCGCCCCTCCCCGAAGGGGAACGTCCTCGACGCGCGGATGACCGCGCACGTGAACGGGATCCAGGTCTCCGACGGGAACGTCGCGCAGATGGACTGGACGTTCGCCGAGATCGTCCGGCGCGCCGCCGACGGCGTGACGCTCGAGCCCGGCGAGGTGATCGGCTCCGGCACCGTCGGCACCGGCTGCTTCCTCGAGCTGAACGGCTCGGGGATCACGAAGGACCAGTGGCTCCGGCCCGGCGACGTCGTCAGCCTCGCGGTCGACGGCCTCGGGACGCTGACCCACACGATCGTCGAGGACCCCGCGAAGTGAAGGACGACCTCTTCGCCCTCTACGACTACAACCTCTGGGCGAACCGGCTCCTCGCCCGCTCGCTCGCCCCGCTCTCCCACGAGGACTACGTCCGCGAGACGGGGGGCGGGTGGCCCTCCCTCCGCGCGACGCTCGTCCACCTCGCCGGCGCCACGCGCGCCTGGGCCGAGCGCTTCGACGGGCGCGACGCGACCTCCCTCCCGACCTCCGAGGAGCTCCCGACGCTCGCCGAGGCCCTCCGGACGCTCGACGAAGCGGACGCCCGCATCGCGGCGTTCCTCGCGACGCTCGGAGGGGAGCGCCTCGCCGCCCCGCTCGTCTGGAAGAACCTGAAGGGGGAGCCGAAGGCCGCGCCCCTCTGGGCCGTCCTCCGCCACGTCGTGAACCACGCCTCCTATCACCGGGGGCAGGCCGCAGCGATGTTGCGCCGCCTCGGCGGGACGCCGGCCCCGACGGACCTCGTCCGCTGGGCCATCGAGAGGCACGAGGCGGGCGCCTTCGAGGCCTGAGAGCCGTGATCGAGACCGCCTTCGAACGCCTCGTTCGCCGCGGGATGATCCTCGGCATCGGGAACCTCGCGACCCCGGTCTACTTCCGCTGGCTGAACGAGGTGAAGACGGAAGGGGACGCGCTCCTGAAGGAGCTCCCGCGAAAGAACGTCGTCTTCCTCTCGAACCACCAGACCTACTTCACCGAAGCGATCGCGTTCTACGACCTCCTCTACATCGTCCACGGCCTCCCGTACGAGGACCCGCACCTGCGCTTCTCGGCGGCGACGGAGACGATGAAGAAGAACCTCATCACGAAGGTCCTCACCTACGCGGGGGGCGTCACGTTCAAGCGCTCCTTCCGCGAGGGAGGCAAGGAGGTCAACAGGCCCGTCGACCTCGAGGGGGTCTCGAAGGTCGAGGAGGCGATCGCGACGGGCTGGCTCCTCCACTTCCCGACCGGGACGACGCAGAGGAACGCGCCGATCCGCCCGGGGATGGCGCAGCTCCTCCACCGGACGAAGCCCGTCGCCGTCCCGATGCGGGTCGACGGCTTCCGGGAGCTCCTCCTGCACAAGCAGTTCCCCGGGAGGACGGGGAAGAAGGCGACGATTCGCCTCTTCCCGCCGATGGACCTCGACGACTTCTACGCGCAGCCGTTCGACAAGGAGCGCGGACGGAAGGTCATCGAGGAGCTCGGGAAGTACATCCTCGACCCGGCGTAGGGGTTCTATCGGCCGGCTGACGTCGACTTGCCGGAGAGGAGCGCCCGCAGCCTCTCGGCGTTGTTCCGCTTCCCCTCGAAGTCCACCTCTACCCCTTCGACTCCGGCCTCGCCTTCAGCGAGCGCGCGACGAGCCCGACGCCGCCGGCGAGGAGGCCGAGCATGATCAGGGTGTTGTAGAGGCTCGTCGGCCGGAACCAGATCTGGAGGTTCGCGACGATGCCGGCGACGATGACGAGCGCCCCGGCTCCCGTCAGGAGCCAGCCGGCGACGGACTTCCCGTCGAAGAAGAGGAAGCCGATGCCGACGAGGAACGGGATCAGCGTCAGGCCGAACGTGCTCGGCCCGAACCAGTCCCAGAAGCCGCTGTGGACCTGCACCTGCTGGAAGAGAAGGTAGCCCCCGACGACGATCATCGCGAGGCCGCCGAGGAAAGTCCCGACGCCGCCCGGCGTACCGCCGGCACCCTTGATGTCCATGACCGAAGTCTACGCCGGGCGCGCGGCTCAGCCCATCGACCGGAGCCGCTCCACGACCGCTTCGACGTCGTAGTCCGGAGTCGAGGCGCCCGCCGTCACGCCGACTTTCCGCGCCCCTTCGAGGTCTTCCGCGCGGAGGTCCGCGGCCGTGCCGACGAAGACGGTCCGCTTCGACTCCTTCGCGATCCTCACGAGCTCCTTCGTGTTCTTCGAATGCTGCCCGCCGATGACGACGATCGCGTCGATCGTCGGATCGGCGCAGAGGGCGCGGAGGGCGTCCTGGTTCTCCTTCGTCGCGTAGCAGATCGTGTCGGCGATCCTCAGGTCGGCGACGCGTCGCCGCATCTCGGCGACGTGCTCCGTGAAGCGCTCGGCGTTCAGCGTCGTCTGGAAGACGACCTTCACCTTCGGGTTCGCCTCCCACGGGAAGGCGACGACCTCCTCGAGGTCATAGAAGACCCCGTAGCGCGCCGGATCGAGGTCCTTCGTGTAGCCGATGACCTCGCGATGGCCCTGCTGTCCGAGGACGGCGATGAAGCAGCCCTCGTCGAGGGAGCGCGTGATCTCCCTGTGGATGTCCGTCACGAACTTGCACGTCGTGTCGATGGCCGCGAGGCCCAGCGCCGCCGCCTCCGACCGGACGGACGGGGCGACGCCGTGGGCCGAGAAGACGATCCGGCCTTCGTGCCCCCGGGCCTCCTCGAGCCGGTGGACCGTCGGGAAGCCGAGCGAGGCCATCTCCCGCTCGACGCTCTCGTTGTGGACGACCTGCCCGAGGATCGCCCCCGTCTGCCCCTTCGCGGCGGCGATCCGCACGAGCTTGTCGGCGACGCGGACCCCGGCGCAGAAGCCGTACTTCTCGGCGAGGACGACCTCCATCCCTACCTCCCGCCGGCCGAGCCGCGGTCCGGAAGGTCGAGGAGGACGATCTCGGAAGGGACGACCTTCACGAACCGGTCGCGCTTGATCATCTCGAACCCCTTCCCGCCGCGCCCGACGACGTCGTACCTCCGGGTCACCGTGTAGGGCGTCCCCTTCGAGTTCTCGAGCGTCAGGACCGCGCTCCGCTTCTCGTCCTTCCCGAAGAGGGCCGCGCCGACGAGACGGTCGTCGTCCGCGAGCCGGATCCCGATGACCCCCTTTCCGGGACCCGCGAGGACGGGGACCTCGTCGGAGTCGAAGAGGATCGCCCGCCCCTTCTCGGAGGCGAGGGCGACGACCGCGCCCGGCTCGCAGACGCCGACGAGGACGACCTCGTCCCCCTCGGCGGGCTTCGCGAACCGGCGGCCGGCCCGCGTCGTCGGCTCCCGGAGCGGGTCCGCCGAGAAGCGGAGGACCATTCCCTGGCGCGTCGCGGCGAGGAGGACGATCCCCTCCGCCGGAGTGACCCTCGGGTCGAGCGAGAGGGCCGCGACGACCTTCTCCCCGTCGGCGAACTTGAACAGCTTCTGGACCGGCTCGCCGTAGCCCGTCGACGGCGGGACGTCGTTCATCTTGAGGACGTAGGCCGAGCCCCGGTTCGAGAAGAGGACGACGAGCTCGCGCGTCCCCCCCTGGAGGACGGCGAGGACGTCGTCGCCTTCACGGAGGCGCGTCCCCTTCGGGTCCTTCAGCTGCCCGAGCCGCTTCACCCAGCCGTCGACGGTGACGACGGCGAACGCGTCCTCGTCGGGGATGAAGGCCTCCGCGTCGTACTCCGGCTCGTCGACGGAGGCGGAGACGCGCGTCCGCCGCCTCTCGCCCGCGAGGACTCCGCGCAGCTCGACGAGCTCGCGCTGGACGACCCCCCAGAGCTTCGCGGGGGACTTCAGGATCGCCTCGATCCGAGCCGCCTCGGCCCGCTTCTCGGCGAGCTCCTTCCGGATCGCCTCGATCTCGAGCTTCGCGAGCTTGTAGAGCTTCGTCTCGAGGACGGCGTCGGCCTGTTCCTCGTCGAGGCCGAAGCGCTTCATGAGCTTCGCGGCGGCGTCGGCCTTGCCGTCGCTCCGCCGGATGATCCGGATCGCCTCGTCGAGCTCGTCGAAGATCTTCTCGAACCCCTCGAGGAGGTGGATCCGCCTCCTCAGCTCCTCGAGCTCGAACTCGAATCGGCGCTTCACGGTCGCGAAGCGGAAGTCGAGGAAGTGGCGGAGGATCGCGGAGAGGGAGAGGCGCGCCGGCTCGCAGAGCTCCGGGTTCGCCGTCGGGACGAGCGTCGTCAGGTTCACCGGCACCGTCGTCTGGAGCGGCGTGTGCTTGAAGAGGTAGCTCATGACGAGGCCCGGGTCGGCGTCCCTCTTCAGCTCGAGGACGATCCTCACGTCGTCCGTCGACTCGTCTCTCACGTCGACGAGGGGCGGGAGCCTCCTCGCGACGATGACCTCCGCGACCTTCTCGACGAGGGCGGCCTTCTCGACTCCGTACGGGATCGACGTGACGACGACGGCCTGCGCGCCGCGGCTCCTCTCCTCGACCTCGTACTCGGCCCGGAGCCGGAGCGTCCCGTGTCCCGCCTCGTAGACCTCGCGGAGCTCCTTCTTCGTCGAGAGGAGCTGGCCGCCCGTCGGGAAGTCGGGGCCCTTGATGAACTTCAGCGGGTCGGCCGCGGGGTCGTCGATCGCCGCGATCGCCGCGTCGAGGACCTCGCACGGGTTGTGGGGCGGGATCGAGGTCGCCATCCCGACGGCGATCCCCGTCGCGCCGTTCACGAGGAGGTTCGGGAACCGGGCCGGGAGGACGACCGGCTCGAAGTGGACGCCGTCGAAGTTCGGCTTCCAGTCGACCGTCCTCTTCCGGATCTCCGAGAGGAGCTCGACCGCCAGGGGACGGAGGCGCGCCTCGGTGTACCGGTAGGCCGCAGCGGAGTCGCCGTCGAGCGAGCCGAAGTTCCCGTGCCCCTCGACGAGCGGGGCGCGGAGCGAGAACGGCTGCGCCATCCGCACCATCGCGTCGTAGATCGCGACGTCGCCGTGCGGGTGGTACTTGCCGATGACGTCGCCGACGACCGTCGCGGACTTCTTGAACTTCGCGTCGGGCGTCAGGTGGAGGTTCTGGTACATGGCGAAGAGGATCCGCCGCTGGACGGGCTTCAGGCCGTCGCGGACGTCGGGCAGGGCCCGCGCCGTGATGACCGAGAGGGCGTAGTTCAGGTAGCGCCGTCGCGCCTCCTCGGGGAGGGCGATCTCGGCGTCGAACTCGAGCGCCGGCTGCTCGGCGCCTCCGGGGCGTTTCCGCGTCATGAAGGCCTCACGAAGAAAACCCCCCGGCCCGCGGGCCGGGGGGACGGATGTTACGGTCTGCCGCGGCCCCCGCGGGCCGCCCCGGGGACTCTCCTACCGCGCGGACTTCGCCGGCTTGTTCGGCGAGCTGAGCGCCGCCATGAGAGAGGCGCCGAAGTTCGTGACACGGCCCGGCTCGCTCTTCTCGCGACGCGCCGACTCCTCGCGGTACTTCCGGATCTCGCCCCGCTCGGCCTCCTCGCGGGCGCCCGTCGCGGAGAGGGAGATCCGGCGGCGCTGCGGGTCGAGGCCGATGACCTTCACCTCGACCTTCTGGCCCGGCGCGAACGTCTTGGAGGCGGGGGTCCCGTGCGGGAGCCCCGTCTCGGAGTTCGGGATGAGGCCCGTGAGGCCGATCTCGAGCCGGACGAAGACGCCGAACGCCGCGACGTTCTCGACCTGGCCCGCGACGACGGAGCCTTCGGGCATCTTCTCGACGAGCCCTTCCCACGGGTCGGCCGTGGAGACCTCGCGGAGCGAGAGGGAGAGCCGGCGGTGCTCCTCGTCGATCTCGCGCACCCAGCCGGAGACCTCCTGCCCGACGGCGACGGACGGGTCCTTCAGGTCGACGCCGGGGGGGAGCTGGGAGACGTGGACGAGCCCGTCGATCCCCGGCTCGATCTCGATGAAGAGGCCGAAGTCGGCGTGGCGGGCGACGGGCTTCGTGAAGGCGGTGCCCGGCGGGATCCTCTGGGCGAGGCCCTCCCACGGGTCCTTCTCGAGCTCCTTCATGGAGAGGGAGATCCGCTTCCCCTCGTTCTCGACCTTCGTGACCTTGACCTCGACCTCCTGGCCGACGGTCAGGACGTCCTTCGCGTGCGCGACGCGGCGGCGGGAGATCTCCGTCACGTGGACGAGGCCGTCGACGCCGCCGAGGTCGACGAAGGCGCCGAAGTCGGTGATCGAGCGGACGCGGCCCGTGAGGACGGCGCCGACGACGATCCTCTCGCGGATCTCGCCGAGCGTCTTCTCGAGGGCCTCGCGGAGGATCGCCGCGCGGCTCACGACGACGCGGCGCCCTTCCTCGGCGTACTCGATGACCCGGAAGTCGAACGACTGGCCGACGAACTGCAGGAGCCCCGGCTCGTCGTGCCGCCCGACGTCGATCTGGGAGACGGGGCAGAACGCGCGAGGCCCGCCGGGACCGCCGATCGCGACCTCGAAGCCCCCCTTGTTGCGAGAGAGGACCTTCCCGAGGACCGGGATCGCCGTCTCCCACGCGGCCCTCAGCTCCGCCTTCGCCCGCCGGGCGACGGCGAGCTTCCGCGAGAGGCGGATGTCCGGCCCCGCCTTTATGACCACGGCGTCGATCCTGTCGCCGACCTTCTCGCCGTCCAGCTCGTGGAGGTCCATCAGCGCCTCGGACTTGGCCCCGATCGAGACGAGGACCACGTCCGGCGTGATGCCGGCGATGACCCCGCTGACGGCCTCACCTTCCTGCGGCCGCTTGCTGGCGGGGAAAGAAGCCTCGAGAGCGGCTTCGAACGCGTGACGATCCGCCGACTCGGTGGAGTCGACGGGGGGAACGGCGACGGCGTGCGTGGTCACGGACGGAACTCCTGGCCCGCGGGACTGGTATCGCCGGGCGGCCCGGCGAGGCGCGGGAGGCCGGATTGTACTCCCCTCGGCCACCGCGCAAGACACCCGGTCGCCTGGTCCCCCGGCGAGCCCCGCGATGAGACCCCATCGCTCCGTCTTTCCCTTATCATCCGCCGTTTTATGGCTCTCGAAGAGCCCGTCCGACGCCCCGAGGGGCCCGGACCCGGAGGATGCCCTTGACCGATTCGCTCCTCGCCCCCCCGGAAACCGACTCCGCTTTCGCCGCCGTGAGCCCGACGCGCGACGAGCTCCGGAAGTGGTACTCCCTCATGCACATGGGGCGCGTCCTCGACGACAAGGCCCCGAACTACCTCAAGCAGGGCCTCGGCTGGTCCTACCACGCCCCCTGCGCCGGGCACGACGGGATCCAGGTCGCCCTCGGGACGATCTTCCGCCCGGCTTTCGACTACCTCTTCCCCTACTACCGCGACCTGACGACCTGCCTCGCGGCCGGCGTCACCCCCGAGGAGATCCTGCTGAACGGGATGTCGAAGGCGACGGACGTCTCCTCGGGCGGCCGGCACATGTCGAACCATTTCGCCCGGCACGACCTCTACGTCTGGAACGTCTCGTCCTGCGTCTCGAATCACGCCCAGCACGCCGCGGGCCTCGGCAGGGCGATCCGGTCGTACGGGATGAAGAGCCTCGTCTACTGCTCGATGGGCGAGTCGTCGACCTCCGAGGGGTACTTCTACGAGGCGGTCAACGGCTCCTCGCTCGGGAAGCTCCCCGTCGTCTTCGTCATCCAGGACAACGGCTACGGCATCTCGGTCCCGAAGCGGCAGCAGACGGCGAACCACTACGCTTCGGACAACTTCGCCTCCTTCCCGAACCTGAAGGTCGTCCACTGTGACGGGACGGACGTCCTCGACTCCGTCCGGGCGCTCCGCGAGGCCGCGGCGTTCGCGCAGAGCGGGGCGGGCTGCGTCCTCGTCCACGCCGAGTGCGTGCGGATCGGCTCCCACTCGAACTCCGACCGGCACGAGCTCTACCGCGACGACGAGGAGCTCGCCGCCGCCCGCGAGCGGGACCCGCTCCCGCGCTTCCGCCGGTTCCTCCTCGAGTCGGGCGGCTTCGGCGAGGAGGAGCTCCGCGCGATCGAGGAGGAGAACCAGCGGGCCTACGAGGCCGCGGCGGACCGGGCCCGGAGCGCCCCCGACCCCGACCCGCGCTCGATCCACGACTTCGTCCTCCCCGAGCCGTGGGTGCCGGACGGCGACGGCCTCGCCGGCGTCGCGCGGACGCCCGCGACCTCCCCGGACGGCCGGCCGAACCGCGAGGCGACGCTGATCCACGCGATCAACGAGACGATGAAGGACCTCTTCCGCGAGAACACGGACACCTTCATCTGGGGTCAGGACGTCGCCTCGAAGGAGAAGGGCGGGATCTTCAACGTCACGAAGGGGATGGAGAAGGAGTTCGGGAGCCACCGGGTCTTCAACGCCCCGATCGCCGAGGACTACATCCTCGGGATGGCGGACGGCTTCTCGAGGATCTGCGACGGGATCCGGGTCATCGTCGAGGGGGCGGAGTTCGCCGACTACTTCTGGCCCGCCGCCGAGCAGATGGTCGAGATGTCGCACGAGTACTGGCGGACGAACGGGAAGTTCGTCCCGAACGTCACCGTCCGGCTCGCCTCGGGCGGCTACATCGGCGGCGGCCTCTACCACTCGCAGAACGTCGAGGGGTGGCTCACGACGCTCCCCGGCATCCGGGTCGTCGTCCCGGCCTTCGCCGACGACGCCGCCGGGCTCCTCCGGACCTCCGTCCGCTCGCGCGGCATCACGCTCTACCTCGAGCCGAAGTTCCTCTACAACTCGCCGCTCGCGAAGGCGTTCGTCCCCGACGGCTTCGCGGTGCCGTTCGGGAAGGCGCGCGTCCGGCGCCCCGGCAGGGACCTGACGGTCGTGGCCTACGGGACCCCCGTCCACTGGGCCCTCGAGGCCGCGGGGACGCTCGCGAAGGAGGGGAAGGAGGTCGAGGTGATCGACCTGCGCTCCCTCGCCCCGCTCGACTTCGACGCGATCGCCGCGTCGGTGAAGAAGACTTCGCGGCTCGTCGTCGCCCACGAGGACAAGGTCGTCGGCGGATTCGGCGGGGAGATCGCCGCCCGGGTGACGACCGAGCTCTTCGAGTACCTCGACGCGCCGGTGGAGCGCGTCGGCTCGACGTTCACGCCCGTCGGCTTCAGCCGGATCCTGGAGCGGGCGATCCTCCCCGACACGGCGAGGGTCCTCGCCGCCGCGCGCAAGGTCCTCGCCTACTGAGCCGCGGGGCGGGGCCCCGCGGTCGCGGCCCGCCCCGGGCAGGGGCGGGCCGCACTATGATCCGGGGATGCACCCGGAGCCGGCGGGCCCGGCCGCGACGTCGGCCAAGGCGGGGGCCGTGCGTCTCTCGCGCGGACCCGCCGGCTTTGCCTTCGCCGCGCTGCTCGCCGCCCTCGCCGCGTCCGCGACCGAGGCCCCTCTTCCGCTCGCCCGGGCGACGCTCGACGTCTGGGGGGCAGGCCAGGGGCTCCCGCAGAACACGGTGCAGGCGATCGCCCAGACGATCGACGGCTACCTCTGGGTCGGAACGCAGGAGGGGCTCGCCCGCTTCGACGGGAGCCGGTTCACCCTGTTCGACCGCCGGTCGACGCCGGAGCTCGGCGCTTCGTCCGTCGTCGCCCTCCTCGCCGAGCTCGACGGCACGCTCTGGGTCGGGACGAACGGGGGCGGCCTCCTCCGGATGAGGGACGGGCGCTTCGAGGCCGTCCGCCCGGAGACGGGCTTCACCGGGACGAAAGTCCAGGCGCTCGCGCGTGACGGAAAGGGCGTCCTCTGGGTCGGGACCGACGACGCGGGGCTCTTCCGCCTCGAAGGGAGCCGCTTCCGGAAGATCGCTGCGCCCGAGGGGCCCGGGAGCTGGCTCGTGCGGACGCTTTGCGTCGACCGCGCCGGCGTCGCCTGGGCGGGCACGAACGGCGGAGGCGTGACCCGCCTCGCGGAGGGGGCTTCTCGGACCTTCACGACACGGGAGGGGCTGCCGAGCGACTCGATCATCGCGCTCGCGCCGCACCCCTCGGGCGGGATCTGGGTCGGCATGGCGGGCGGCGGCGTCGCGCGGATCGTCGACGGCGCGGTTTCGACGGCGGACGCGCCGGCCCTCCCGACGCGTCAGGTCTCTTCCCTCCTCGTCGACCGCGACGGCGTTCTCTGGGTCGGGACCTGGGGGCGCGGCGTCTGCCGCGTCTCCGGACGCGAGGTCTCGTGCCGCTCGTCCCTCGCGGGCGACCTCCCGGCGGACCACGTCTGGAGCCTCTACCAGGACCACGAGGGGAGCGTCTGGATCGGCACCTGGACCGAGGGGCTCCTGCGCCTCCGGCAGGGGATCTTCGAGAGCTGGGGGCGTCGCGAGGGGCTCACCGGCGAGAACGTCCGCGCCGTCGCCCAGGACACCTCCGGGGCGATCTGGGCGACGATCGCGAGCGGCGGCCTCCACCGGATCTCGGGGGGCGCCGTCCGGGTCTTCGGGACACGGGACGGTCTCCCCTCGGACCAGGTCTCGGCGATCCTCCCGGCGCGCGACGGGCGGCTCTGGGTCGGGACCTACACCGACGGGCTCGCGGTCGGGAGGAACGGCGTCTTCACGCCCGTCCCGCTCCCGCCGCCCCCCTTCACGGCGCGCGACGTCCGCGGCCTCGCCGAGGACGAGGACGGGAGCATCTGGGTCGGCCTCCTGCCGGGAGGCGTCGTCCACCTCGCCGGAGGGGTCGCGCGACGCTGGAGCGTCGCGGACGGGCTCCCGTCGGATCGCACCCTCAGCATCGCCGCCGCGCGCGGAGGCGGGGTCTGGGTCGGCACGACGGCCGGCCTCGCCCTCGTCCGCGACGGAGCGGTCCGCGCCTTCACGCGTCGCGACGGCCTGCCCGACGAGAGGGTCGGGTCTCTCGCGCTCGACGACGAGGGGACGCTCTGGATCGGGACGGGGACCGGCCTCGCACGGCTCCGCGACGGCACGATCGCGAGCGTCGGGACGAGGGAGGGGCTCTTCGACCCCCAGGTCAAGGCGATCGTCCCCGACGACGGGTGGATCGTCATGACGTCGAACCACGGCGTCTTCCGGGTTCGCCGCGCCGACGTCTCGGCGACGATGGACGGCCGGCGGCGGGGCTTCACCTGCGAGCACTTCGGCATCGCCGACGGCATGCGGAGCGAGGGGTGCTCCGGCGGGACGACGCCCGGCGCGATCCGGGCGTCCGACGGCCGGATCTGGATCGCGACGACGCGAGGGCTCGCGGTCCTCGACCCGAGGAGGACCGGGCGACCCGAGCCGCTCCTCGCGGTGCGGATCGAGGAGGTCCGGGCCGACGGAGCGCCCGTCGAGCCGGGGCCGAACGTCCTCGTGCCGCCCGGCGCCTCGCGGCTCGAGATCCGGTACACGGGGATCAGCCTCCTCGCCCCGGAGGACCTCCGCTTCCGCTTCCGGCTCGACGGCGTCGACCGGGCCTGGGTCGACGCGGGCCGGGATCGTTCCGCGAGCTACACGAACCTCCCGCCCGGGAGCTACGACTTCGAGGTCGCGGCGCGCCGCGGGGGGGGCGCCTGGGTGACGGGTGCGAAGACGACCGTGCGGATCCAGCCGACCCTCGCGCAGAGGGGGTGGTTCCGGGCGGCCGTCGCGGGCGGCCTCCTCGCGCTCCTCGCCGCGGCGCTCTTCCGGCGGTCGCGGGAGCAGCGGAGGAGGCGGGACGTCCTGGAGGGCCTCGTCGCGGCGCGGACCGCCGAGCTCGAGTCGGCGACCCGCGAGGCCGAGGACGCGAACCGGGCGAAGAGCGCCTTCCTCGCGACGATGAGCCACGAGATCCGGACGCCGATGAACGGCGTCATCGGGATGACGAGCCTCCTCCTCGGGACGCCGCTGACGAGGGAGCAGCGTCAGTTCGCGGAGACGATCCGGCAGAGCGGCGAGACGCTCCTCCACCTCATCGACGACATCCTCGACTTCTCGAAGATCGAGGCCGGACGGATGGGCCTCGAGAAGCGGCCCTTCGAGGCGCGGACCTGCCTCGAGGCGGCCGTCGACGTCCTCGCGCCGCGCGCCGAGGAGAAGCGCCTCGAGCTGACGCTCGACGTCGACGACGGCGTCCCGACGACGCTCATCGGCGACGTGACGCGCGTCAAGCAGGTCGTCATGAACCTCGTCGGCAACGCCGTGAAGTTCACGGACAAGGGCGAGGTCGCCGTCACGGTCACGTCGCGCTCGCCGGGGGCTCCCCTGCCCGGGAGCACCGTGGAGCTCGAGGTCGCCGTCCGCGACACCGGGATCGGGATCCCGGCCGAGCGGGCCGCCTCTCTGTTCGAGTCGTTCCGGCAGGGCGACAGCTCGACGACGCGCCGCTACGGCGGCACCGGCCTCGGCCTCGCGATCTCCCGACGGCTCGCAGAGCTGATGGGCGGGTCGATCACGTTCGCGAGCGAGCCCGGACAGGGGTCGACGTTCCGCTTCGTCGCGCGCCTCGACGTCGGAAACCCCTCCTCGGGGACCTTCGTTCCGCCTTCGCGGACGGCCTTCGCGGGCCGCCGCGCGCTCGTCGCGGTCCACGGGTCGGCGACGAGGGCGCTCCTCGAGAGGCTCCTCGCCCGGTGGGGAATGACCGTCGCCCCGTGCGCCTCGGCGGCGGAGGCCTCCGCCCGGACCGCGTCGGGCGAGCGTTTCGACGTCGCCCTCGTCGACCGCGACCTCCCCTCCGAGGAGGTCCCGCTCTCTCCCGCCCGACTCTGGCCCGCGGGCGCGGCCGTCCCGCCGGTCGTCCTCCTCGCCCCGCTCGGCCCCGAGCCGGACGACCGGCCCGTCGAGCCGTTCGCGGCGCGCCTCGCGAGGCCCGTCAAGCCCGCCGCGCTCCTCGAGGTCCTGACCGGGATCCTCGGCGGGACGCGGACCGCGGCGCGCCGCGCCTCCTCGGTCCGTCCGAAGTTCGACGGGGCGATGGGAAACCGGCTGCCGCTCAGGATCCTCCTCGCCGAGGACAACCCGACGAACCGCGAGCTCGCCCTCCTGATGCTCGGCCGCCTCGGATACTCGGCCGACGTCTCCTCGAACGGCGCCGAGGCGCTCGAGGCGGTCCGGCAGAAGGTCTTCGACCTCGTCCTGATGGACGTCCAGATGCCCGAGATGGACGGCGTCGAGGCGACGCGCCGGATCCGCGCCGAGCTCGGCGCCGAGGGGCCGAGGATCGCGGCGATGACGGCGCACGCCCTTCCGGGCGACCGCGAGGCGTGCCTCGCGGCCGGGATGGACGACTACCTCGTCAAGCCGATCGGGATCTCCGACCTCGTCGGGGCGCTCGAACGGGCCGCCTTCGCGCTTCACCCGCAGGCCGAGCTCGTCGCCGAGCCCGAGGCATCGGTCCCCGGGGACGGGCCGCCGCCCGCGCCGGCCGCGACCCCGGTCGCGCTCGAGACGCCGCGCGGGCTCGACGAGAAGGCGTGGGCGCGGCTCCACGCTTCCCTCGGCGCCCGGGCCCCCGAGCTCCTCCCCGGGATCGCCCGCTCCTTCGCCCGCGAGTCGGAGGGGCTCCTCGCCGCCGCCCGCGCCGCGCTCGGCGCGGGGAACGCCGACGAGCTGCGGCGCGCCGCCCACACGCTCAAGTCGACGAGCGCGAGCTTCGGCGCGCTCGAGCTCTCCGCTCTCTGCCGCGAGGCGGAGGCCGTCGCGAAGGCGGGAGAGCTGCCGGCGCTCGAGCCGCTCTTCGAGCGGATCTCGACCGAGCTCGGCCGCGTCGTGAAAACCCTCGCGACGATCCCGGGCGACGGGCCTATGGAGCCTTCGGAGCCTCCGCCACGATCCGCGCGATGAGGGCCGGGTCGTCCGGGAGGAGCCCCGATTTCGGCAGCCGCGGCGTCATCTCCGCCCAGCTCCGGTCGAGGGCGAAGACCTTCCGGAAGAGCGGGAGCGCCTCGTCGACCTTCCCCATCCCGACGAGCGAGACCGCCGTCCAGTAGGTCATCTCGGCGTTTCCGGGGACGATCGTCTGCGCGGCGGAATACGCCTTCAAGGCCGCGGCGTCGTCCTTCCTCTCGACGGCGAGGTCTCCTTCGTTCATGAGGGCGTAGGCGCGGGCGAGCGTCACGAGGCGCCGGAGCTCCGGGAGGGGCGCCGGGCTGTCCTCGACGCGGAGGTCGAAGAGCCGGTCCTGCCAGGAGCGCCCCGTCGGCGTCCCGGAGACGACGATCAGCGCCGCCGACTGCTTCCCGCGGATGTCGCCCCCCGCGGCCTCGGCCGCCTCGAGCGCCGCGAGCATCCGTTCGGCGAGGTCTCCCTTCGTCCCCTCGAACGCCTTCGCCATCGCCGGCCAGACCGAGGCGTTCCGCATCATGTTCGCCTGGACGGAGAAGTCCTTCCCGACGTGGTGCCCCGCCGCCTCGACGCAGCGCGCCCCCGTGTGCGCCGCGACGCGCCCCGCGGCGTCGACCATCGCGACCTGACGTACGTCGCGCCCCGCGTCGGCCGCGAGGAGGCCCGCGAGGGCGTCGGGCGCGCTCCGCCCCGCCTTCAGGAGCGAGAGGCCGAGCGGGCCGTAGCTCGCGTCGACGAACGACTGCGTCGCGACGGCGCCGACGCCCGCCTCCGCCCACGGGACGAGCGCACCGACGGAGAACCAGTGCGACTGGACGGCGACGCCGAGCTGCCCCGTCGCCGGGTCACGCGCGACGATCGAGTAGGTGTGGACCGGGCGCGCCGGGACCGGGATCGAGGCCGGCAGGTCCGGCACGCCGAGCTGGGTGAGGACGAACGCCTGGTCGAACGCGGTCTCCTTCAGCCGGTCGTAGCGCCCCGAGGAGCCGCCGTGGCCGCCCGCCATGTTCGTCTTCAGGAGGAGCGGGTTCGCGTCGGTCTTCAGCGTCCGGAGCCTCGCGACCCACTTCGCCGGCTCCCAGTACATGACCTGCGAGTCGTTGAAGGAGGTCTTCACGAGGATCGAGGGGTACGCCCCCTTCCTCAGGTTCTCGTAGGGGCTGTACGACCTCATGTAGGCGTACTCGTCCTTCTTCTTCGGGTTTCCCCACTCCTCGAACTCGCCGACCGTCAGCGGCAGCGTCTCGTCGAGCATCGTGTTGATGACGTCGACGAACGGCACCTGGAGGATCGCGGCCCGGAAGAGCTCCGGGCGGAGGTTCACCACGGCGCCGATCAGGAGCCCTCCCGCGCTGCCGCCCTGGATCGCGATGCGGTCCTTCGAGGCGACCTTCGCCGCGACGAGCGCCTCGGCGCAGGCGACGAAGTCGGTGAAGGTGTTCTTCTTCGCCGTCATCCGGCCGCCGTCGTGCCACTTCTTCCCGAGGTCGCCGCCGCCGCGGACGTGCGCGACGGCGAAGACGACGCCGCGGTCGAGGAGACTCGGGAGCGCCGGGTTGAATGAGGCGAACGACGGGTAGCCGTAGGCGCCGTAGCCCGTGAGGAAGAGCGGGGCCGTTCCGTCTCGAGGGAGGTCCTTGCGGAAGACGAGGCTCACCGGGACCTTCGTCCCGTCCGCGGCCGTCGCGTGGATCCGCTCCGAGCGGTAGCGCGCCGGGTCGTAGCCGCCGGGGACCTCGGTCTTCTTCAGGACCGTCCGCTCCCGCGTCGCGAGGTCGTACGCGAAGACGACCGGCGCCGTCGTGAACGACTGGAACGTGAAGCGGAAGCTCTTCGTGTCGAACTCGGGGTTCGCCTCGGGGTAGACCGAGGCGATCGCTTCGGGGAGCTCGATCCGGTGCGTCTCCCCCGTCGCGAGATCGCGGACGGCGAGGCGCGGCTGGGCGTCCTCCCTCTCGGAGAGGACGAGGTGCCCCTTGAAGGCGTCGACGCCGGAAACCATGACGCCCTCGCGGCACGGGACGAGCTCCTTCCAGGAGGCCTTGCCGGGGCTCGCGGCCGGCGCCGTCACGACCCGGAAGTCGCGGCAGCCGTCGTTCGTGAGGATGTAGAGGAGGTCCCCGGCCGCCTCGACGTCGTACTCGTGGTCCGGCTCGCGGGGCTGGACGACGCGGAGCGCCGCCTCCGGCTCCGAGGCGGGGAGGAGCCGCCACTCGCTCTGGGTGTGGCTGTCGGACTTCACGAGGATCCAGCGGTCGTCGCGCGAGCGGGAGACCTCGAGCGTGAACCGCTCGTCCTTCTCCTCGTAGACGAGCGCGTCGGGGCCTCTCGTCCCGACGACGTGCCGGTAGAGGCGGTGAGGCCGCTTCGCGGAGTCCTCGACGACGTAGAAGAGCGTCTTCCCGTCGGCCGCCCAGGCGAGCGAATCGACCCTCTCGACCCGGTCCGGGAGGAGCTTTCCGGTCGCGAGGTCCTTGACGAAGAGGGTGTAGAGGCGGAAGCCGGTCGTGTCGATCGAGTAGGCGAGGAGCTTTCCGTCGTCGTTCGGCTCGAAGAGGCCCCGCCCGACGAACGATTCGCTCTTCGCGATCTCGTTCAGGTCGAGGACGACCTCCTCCTTGGCCTCGAGGCTCCCCTTCTTCCGGCAGGAGATCGGGTACTGGAGCCCCTTCTCCGTCCGCCCGTACCAGAAGTAGCCGCGGTGGCGGTACGGGACCGAGAGGTCCGTCTCCTTCACGCGGCCGACGGCTTCCTCGTAGAGCTTCTTCCGGAGCCCCTCGGAGGGCGCCGTGAAGGCGTCCGCGTACGCGTTCTCGGCGTCGAGGTACGCCTTCACCTCCGGGGCCTGCTTCTCGCGCAACCAGGCGTAGTCGTCCACCAGCTTCTCGCCGTGGATCTCGGTGACCTTCGGGGCCTTCTTCGCGACGGGGGGCTTCACCGCGGGAGTTTCGCCCGCTCCGGCCGCGAAGGGAACGAGGAGGGTGACGAGGGCGACCGTCGGAATCGTGCGCACGCGGGACCTCCGGCCGGGGAGGATAGGCCGGCGGGGGCCCTCGTGTCGCGGGAGGCCGGGGCGGGAGGGCCGCCGCCGTCCCGCGCCGGCCCTCCCTCGCCCCGCCCGCCGCGCCGGGCGGTTACGGCTTCGCGGACGGCCTGTCGGCCGCGCGCGCCTTCTCGTGCTCGGCCTTCGCCGCGGCGAGGGCCTTGATCGTCGCGCCGTCGAGCGTGCCGGAGATCGTGACGGCGCTGCGGTCCGTCGCGACCTTGAACTTCCGGATCGCCGAGACGACGTCGGGCTTCTCCTGGGACGCGATCCGCATCGCCGCGAGGACCCCGCGGAGGGCGTCCTCGAGGAGCTCGCGCGTCTCGGCGTCGTCGCTGTAGCCGGCGCCCGAGAGGCGGAGGGAGTCGCCCTTCACCGTCATCTCGAACGCGAAGGTCGAGACGAGGTTCATCGCGCCGATCACGTTCCGGGCGGCGTCGCCGCCGTTCCCGGAGATCGTGATCGAGCCCTTCGCATCGGGGAGCTTCGTCCGGTCGACGAGGAGCCAGCCGGAGGCGCCGGGGCTCACCTTGTCGAGCTGCGCGCCGAGGCCGGCGCCCCCGCGGAAACCGGTGCCGCCGGCGGCCCGGGCCGCGAGCGCCGCGACGACGGCCTCCTCGGACCCGGCGACGACGAGACGGCTGCCGACGAACGCGACCGCGCCGTCGCCCTCGCGCCCGGGGCGCTTCCCGTCCTTCATGAGGAAGTAGGCCGTGCCCGAGGCGCTCTTCGCCTGCGCGCCGCGCGCGGCGACTGCCGCCGCGAGCCTCTCCGGCTCGAAGCGCCCCTCGAACGCGACGAGCGCCTTCCCCTTGCCCCCGTTCGTCGCGGCGAAGACGACGAGGTCGACGTCGTCCACCGGGTGGAGACGCGTCTCGGCGAGGAACCTCGCGGCGTCACCGTCGACCGTCGCCCGGTCCATCTCGTCGAAAAAGCGCGCGGCGAGCGGGCTCGAACGGAAGTCCGAGATCCGGAGCATCCCCGCCGAGACGGAGTCCGTCGGGACGAGGGCGAGGGCGTCGTCGGCCGGGCGGGCCGCGGCGGCCGGGAGCGCGGAGGCGATGAGAGACACCAGGGCGAGGGAGGCGATCCGCTTCATGTCAGAAGTCCTTTCTCCGGAAGAGGAGGGCGGAGAGGGAGAGCGAGAAGAGACCGAAGAGGCCGGTCGTCCCGAAGACGGCGAGGTGGTCCAGCTCGACCTCGTGCCTCGAGAGCTGGCCGCCGGAGACGTAGTCGACGGTCGCCTGCGCAAGCTGCCCCGTCTTCGGGAGGACCCAGTAGAAGCCCCGCACGAGGGCGGCCGCCCACTCCGTCGCGAGCGCCGCCTCGATCTGCCGGTGACCCGACAGGATCGCCGCGAGGAAGAAGACGGCGAACGTCGCCATGATCGAGACCGCGGTGGACGACGTCACGACGCCGACGAGGAACGCGAACGCCATCAGCGTCGCGATCGTGAAGAGGATGATCGCGCCGCCGAGGAAGAACCGCGGGTGGACGACGCCGGTCTTCCACCAGATGAGGAGCCCCATCGCGCCGACGAGGTAGACGACGTTCAGGGCGGCGAGGAGGAGGCCGCCGACGTACCGCGAGAGGAGGAGCGGGACGCGGCCCACGGGCCTCGAGAGGTAGAGGTCGATCGTCCCCCTCTCCTGGAGCCTCGGCACGAGGTGCGCCGTCGCGAAGACGGCGAGGAACGTCGCGACGACGTAGAGGAAGCCGGAGAAGCCCGACTCGAACCCGAGGACGAGCTTGTCGAGGTCGATCGACCTCGGCCCCATCCGGAGCTCCTTGCCGAAGAGCTTCGCCCCGGCGAGCGCGCCGTCGACGACGTCGAGGTTCACCGCCGCGGCGAAGAGGGCGATGAAGAGCGTCGAGAGGGCCGCGTAGGCGACGAGCGTCCATCGCGCCGCGGCCTCGCGGAAGACCTCCTCGACGTTCGCGGCGAGGACCTTCACGGCAGCCTCCCGTCGGGCGGCGGCGCGAGGAGCGCCCCGCCGGCTTCGTCCGTCTCGCCCGCCGAAACCAGGTCGACGAAGACGTCCTCGAGCGTCGAGCGGAGCGGCGTCAGCTCGGTGACGAGGACGCCGCGGGCCCGCGCCGCGTCGACGAGCGTGTTGAGGTGCTCGGCGTCGCGCGCCGTCAGCTTCACGTGCCCGTTCACCCGCTCGGCGGAGGCTCCGGACTCCCGGAAGAGGCCGAGGAGCGCCTCGTCCATCGGGGAGCCGACGAAGCGGTACGCGAATCCCTGCGCGGTCAGGTCGGCGATCCGCCCCGCGGCGACGGCCTTCCCCTTCCGGAGGACGGCCACGCGGTCGCACGTCAGCTCGATCTCGGAGAGGAGGTGGGAGTTCAGGAGGATCGCGGCGCCGCGCGCCGCCTCCTCGCGGAGGAGGTCGCGGATCTCGCGCCGTCCGACCGGGTCGACCCCGTCCGTCGGCTCGTCGAGGAGGAGGAGGTCGGGCCTCGCGACGAGCGCGGCCGCGAGGCCGAGGCGCTGCGTCATCCCCTTCGAGAACCTCTTCACCCTGACGTCCGCCCAGTCGGAGATTCGGACGCGGGCGAGGAGCTCGGGGATCCGGGCCTTCAGGTCGGCGTTCGAGACGCCGGACATCCTCCCGAAGATCGAGAGCGTCTGCCGGGCGGTCAAATAGCCCGGGAAGCGGTGCCCCTCCGGGAGGTAGCCGACGCGGCGGCGGCTCGCGGGGTCCGAGGCGGGAAGGCCGAAGAGCTCGGCCTTCCCCGAAGAAGGATGAGTCAGGCCCAGGAGGATCTTGACGGTCGTCGTCTTCCCCGCCCCGTTCGGTCCGAGGAGTCCGAAGACCTCGCCAGAGGCGACCTGAAGGTCAAGACCGTCCAGGGCTCTCACCTGCCGCCTCGAGAACGGGGTCCGGAAGGTCTTCGCAAGGCCTTCGGCGGAGAGAACGGCGGTCATGGCTCCCTCTACGGTGTCGTCGCCCGCCGGGTTCCCACGGGAGGACAGGTGTGACGAAACGTCCCGATTCGCTACCGGAGGTCGAGGGAGAGACGCTCTTCCGCCTTCCCTCCGGGCGTCACCTCGAGGACGTCGACGTGAGGCACCCTGCCCCGCTCGAGCCGGACCCGGAGGAAACCCGCTCGGGACGTCGCGTAGCGGGTCGAGGGGAGCCTCGACACGACGCGTCCGGCCGGAAAGATCCCGGAGCCCGAGATCAGGACCCAGCGCGCCTCGGGTACCGGCGCCTCGAGCACCTGGAGCGAGTGGTCGTGCCCGGAGGCCTGGAAGAGGGCCGGCCTTCCCGCCAGCGCGGAGGCGAGGTCGGAGCGGAGCCGCCGGTAACGGCGCGAGGCGAGGTCCTGCCCGGTCCCCTTCGCGCCGCGATACGCCACCCAGGCCGAGCCGAGACCCGGGATCGGCACCCAGAGCGACGGGTGCGCGTCGCGGAGAGGGAAGAGGTGCGCCTTCCAGTCGCCCGTCCGCGCGCCGTGCGGACCGCCCGTCGCGAGCGGGTGGTGCGTCAGGAGCGCGAGCGGACCCGCGGCCGCCGCCACCCGCAGCTGCGCCACGGCCTCCTCCGCACCCTTCGCGGAGCAGGGCGAGCCCGACCCCTCGGGCCTCGGCCCCTCGTGCTGGAGCCACCACTGCGTGTCGAGGATCGCGAGCGTGATTCCCGACGGCGTCGGGAGGAGGAGCGGGCCGGGGCAGCCGTCTCCCGGGGCGAAGAGGAGACGCGGGGAGCGGGCGGCGAGGAAGCGCTCCTGCCGGAGGATCGCCGCGTGGCCGTCCTCCCCCATCCCGTCCCAGTCGTGGTTCCCGGGGAGGAAGAGGACGCGGGCGCCGGCGCGAAGCGCGGCGTCCGCCTGCGCCGCGAGGCGGCGCTCTCCCTCCGCGCGGGAGGCGGCGCCTTCGGGCGGCAGGCCGTTCGGGTAGAGGTTGTCGCCGAGGAAGACGACGAGCGTCCGCTCCGGCGCCTTCGCGGCCTCCGCGGCGAGGGCGCGAAGGACCGGCTCGTCGGCCGCCGGGGCGCCGGCGTCGCCGACGAGGAGGAGCGTGTCGACCCCGGCCGCGAACGCGCTCGACGGCGCGGACCGCGCTCCGTCCGCGCGGAGGCGCGGCGCCGAGGCGCCGGCGACAACGAGGACGCCGACGGCGAGCGCCGCGACGACGCCCGACCTCCCGGTTCGCGTCCCGCGCCGAGCGCGGGCGCCGCTCCCGGCCTCGAGAGTCGTCGGCCTCACTTCGCCGCAGCCTTCGACGACGTCCCCTTCGCCGCGCCGCGGGCCTTCTTCCGGAGCGCCGCCGAGAGCTGTCTCAGCTCGCCCGCGAGCTTGTGCGAGGGGGCGAAGTGGACGAGCGGCGTCGCCTCCTGGTGCGACTCGCGGACCTTCACCGAGGCCGAGACGTAGGGCGACAGGACCGGCAGCCCCTCCGCCTTCAGCTCGTCGACGAGGAGCTGCGGGAGCTTCGCGCGCGGCTGGAAGGCGTTCACGACGATGCCGGCGACCGCGAGCTTCGGGTTGTGGTCCTGCCGCACCTCCTCGACGACGTCGAGAAGGCCGTAGAGAGCCCGGCGGGAGAAGTCGTCGCAGTCGAACGGGATGAGGACCCGCTCCGCGGCGATGAGCGCGGAAAGGGTGAAGAAGTTGAGCGCCGGCGGCGTGTCGAAAAAGACGTGCGCGTAGCCGTCGAGCGCCGAAAGGGCGTCGCGAAGGCGGTAGATCTTGTGCCGCCCCTCGAGCTTCGCGTGGAACGTCTCCATGACCGGCTGCGTCGGGAGGACGTCGAGCCCTTCGAACGGGCTCGCGTGGATGAACGTCCGGATCCCGTCGTCGACGAGGCGGATCTCGAGGCTCCGCTCGTAGAAGTCGGCGAGGTTCGGGCGCGCGGCCTTCGCCCGCTCGCCGAGGAGGTAGTGCGACGAGCAGCCCTGCGGGTCGAGGTCGACGACGAGGGAGCGTTCCCCTTCGTCGGCGGCGACCGCCGCGAGGTTCACGACGAGCGTCGACTTGCCGACGCCCCCCTTCTGGTTGAAGACGACCCACTTCATCCGTCCCCTCCCGTCGTGGCGATCCGGGCATCATCTCACCCGGCGAGCGCCCCTTCCGTCCCGGGATCGGGCTTCTCTAGAATCGGTCTCGGGAGGTCCGACATGCCCGTTTTCGAGTACCGGTGCCAGGCCTGCGGCAAGAAGACCGAGGACCTCGTCCTCGCCGGCGACGCGGCCGACTACGTCCCCGAGTGCGCCCACTGCGGCTCGCACGACCTCTCCCGCCTCCTCTCCGCCTTCGCGGCCCACGGGGGCGACAAGGGTGCGGCCTCGTTCGACGCCCCCTGCGGCATGGGCGCCTGCGAGACCGGCGACATGAGCCAGTGCGGGATGGGCGGCTGCGGGATGGGGGGCGGCGACTTCGACCTGAACTGAGGCCCGTCCTCCGCGCCGCCGGTACGGATCCCGGCCGCCGGCGCCGTGCTGCGCTGCCGCGATTAGAATCCGCGCCGGTCCTGTATTCGACCCGACCGCCCGGAGGAAAGATGAGCGACAGCTTCAAGACGAAGACCACCCTCTCCGCCGGAGGCGCGACCGTCTCCTGTTACTCGATCGAGACTCTCGCGAAGGAGCACCCGGAGGTCCGGACGCTCCCCTACTCCCTGAAGGTCCTCCTCGAGAACCTCCTCCGCCACGAGGACGGGCGCGTCGTGAAGAAGGAGGACGTCCTCGCCCTCGCGACGTGGGACCCGAAGGCCGAGCCGGACAAGGAGATCGCCTTCCACCCGGCCCGCGTCCTGATGCAGGACTTCACCGGCGTCCCGGCCGTCGTCGACCTCGCCGCGATGCGCGAGGCGATCGTGGCGATGGGAGGCGACGCGGCGAAGGTGAACCCGCTCTCGCCGGCCGACCTCGTCATCGACCACTCCGTCCAGGTCGACAGCTTCGCCTCCTCGCTCGCGTTCGGGAAGAACGTCGACCTCGAGTACGAGCGGAACCGGGAGCGCTACGAGTTCCTCCGCTGGGGGCAGAACGCCTTCCGCAACTTCCGCGTCGTCCCGCCCGGCACCGGCATCTGCCACCAGGTGAACCTCGAGTACCTCGCGAAGGTCGTCTTCACGAACGACGAGGGGGTCGCCTACCCCGACACGCTCGTCGGGACCGACTCGCACACGACGATGATCAACGGCCTCGGCGTCCTCGGCTGGGGCGTCGGCGGGATCGAGGCGGAGGCCGCCCTCCTCGGCCAGCCCGTCTCGATGCTCATTCCCGAGGTCGTCGGGATGAAGCTCCACGGCAAGCTCCCCGAGGGGGCGACGGCGACGGACCTCGTCCTCACCGTCACCCAGATGCTCCGCAAGAAGGGCGTCGTGGGGAAGTTCGTCGAGTTCTACGGACCGGGCCTCGCGGCCCTCCCGCTCACCGACCGCGCCACGATCGCGAACATGGCGCCCGAGTACGGCGCCACCATGGGCTTCTTCCCGGTCGACGGCGAGACGGTGAAGTACCTCGAGTTCACGGGCCGGAAGGCCCTCGCCCCGCTCGTCGAGGCCTACTGCAAGAGCCAGGGGCTCTGGCGCGCCGAGGACGCCCCGGAGCCGCGCTTCTCCGACACCCTCGAGCTGAACCTTGCCGACGTCGTCCCGTCGCTCGCCGGCCCCAAGCGCCCGCAGGACCGCCTCGCCCTGAAGGACGCGAAGAAGGTCTTCCGCAATCAGCTCCCCTCGATGCTCGGCCCGGGGGCCTCCGCCGACGCGACCGTCCCGGTCGCCGAGGGGCGCGTGAGGTACGAGATGCCGCACGGGGCGGTCGTCATCTCGGCGATCACCTCCTGCACGAACACCTCGAACCCGTCGGTCCTCGTCGCGGCCGGCCTCCTCGCGAAGAAGGCGGTCGAGCGCGGCCTCGACACGAAGCCCTGGGTCAAGCCGTCGCTCGCCCCCGGCTCGAAGACCGTCACCGACTACCTCACGGCCGCGGGCCTGATGCCCTACCTCGAGGCGCTCGGCTTCCACGTCGTCGGCTACGGCTGCACGACCTGCATCGGCAACAGCGGCCCGCTCCCGGAGAAGGTCTCCGAGGCGGTGAAGACGGGCGACCTCGTCGTGGCCTCGGTCCTCTCCGGGAACCGGAATTTCGAGGGGCGCGTCAACCCGCAGGTGAAGATGAACTTCCTCGCCTCGCCGCCGCTCGTCGTCGCCTACGCGCTGGCGGGCGAGATGGACCTCGACCTGACGACCGAGCCGCTCGGCGTCGACCGGAACGGCCAGCCCGTCTTCCTCTCCGAGATCTGGCCCACCCCGCAGGAGGTCGCCGAGACGATCGCGCGGTCGCTCACGGCCGAGCAGTACGAGAAGGCGTACGGCTCCGTCTTCGCGGGCGACGCCGGCTGGCAGGCGCTCTCCGTCCCGGAGGGAAGCACCTTCGCGTGGGACGAGAAGTCGACCTACGTGAGGAAGCCGACCTTCTTCGAGAACCTCGGTAAGGAGCCGAAGCCCCTCGCCGACGTCAAGGGGGCCCGCTGCCTCGCCCTCCTCGGCGACTCCATCACGACCGACCACATCTCCCCCGCCGGCAACATCGCGAAGACCTCCCCGGCCGCGAAGTACCTGACGGACAACGGCGTTCAGCCCGCCGACTTCAACCAGTACGGCGCCCGCCGCGGCAACCACGAGGTCATGATGCGCGGCACCTTCGCGAACATTCGCCTCAAGAACCTCATGCTCCCCGGTACCGAGGGCGGGATCACCGTCCACGTCCCGACGGGCGAGACGATGTCGATCTACGACGCGTCGATGAAGTACCAGGCCTCGGGGACGCCGCTCGTCGTCGTCGCCGGGGCCGAGTACGGCACCGGCTCCTCGCGCGACTGGGCCGCGAAGGGGACGATGCTCCTCGGCGTCAAGGCGGTCATCGCGAAGTCGTTCGAGCGGATCCACCGCTCGAACCTCGCCGGGATGGGCGTCCTCCCGCTCCAGTTCGCCGCGGGCGAGGACGCGCAGACGCTCGGCCTCACCGGGAAGGAAACGTTCGACGTCTCCGGCGTGGCCGAAGGGCTGACCCCGCACAAGAAGCTCTCCGTCACCGCCACGGCCGACGACGGCACGAAGAAGAGCTTCACGGCCACCCTCCGCCTCGACACCCCGAACGAGGTCGACTACTACCGCCACGGCGGCATCCTGCAGTTCGTGCTGCGGCAGATGACGGCTTAGCGCGCCCGGAACGGAACGGACATCACCCGAGGGCCGCGGGAACGATCCCGCGGCCCTCGTCGCGTCCGGGCGTGATCGAGCGCGTCTCGGAGCGTTCCGATCAGTAGCGCGCGCTCCACTGCCCGTAGCGGTCGAGGGCGTACTTGATCGTCCCTCGTGTGTAGCGGGCGGCGCGGATCATCATCTCCTTCGCGGCGGAGACGAGGGCCGAGGAGCCCGTGCCGGCGCCCGTCGGGTAGCCGGAGGCGACATAGGCGTCCCAGACACGCTTGCCGACGCCCCCCTGCCCGTAGCAGACGAAGTAGGCGGCGTTGTTGATCGAGGCCTTCGGGTCGGTGACGGCGTAGTAGTACGGGTCGGACGCGGCCGCAGCGAGGAGGCGGTGGCCGGTGGTGAGGTTCGCGGCGATCCAGTCCTCGAAGGCGAAGTGCTTCGAAAGGAGGTCGAGCCGGCTCGGGAACGAGGTGTGGACGACGAGGTTGACGTCCTCGATGTAATGGGTCGCGTATCCGAGGTACCAGTCCCCCTGCTGCTGGTTGCCGGCCTGGTAGTAGTCCTTCGCCGACTTCCCGTTCAGCCCCTCGGGGCTCTCCCACTCGCCGGAGTCGCCGTCGAGGTTGTCGTGGAAGTCGTCGTCGGCGTCGCCCCAGAACCAGGTGCCGTTCCCGTTCAGGAGAAAGGCGTGCGACCACTGCTGGTTGTAAGTGTTGTCGAGGCCCGACTGGTAGACGTCGGGCTGGTCGCCGGCGCTCTTGATCTTCGCGACGCGCGACGGCGCGAGCCCCCAATACTGCGCCGCGAGCTCGGAGAGGCTCGTGTGCGCCGACATCGGGTAGAGCGCCTGAAACCCCCGCTCCGCGTCGAGGTCCGGGACCTCGACCTCGTCGAGCTCGCTCGCCGTCTGCTCGTTCGCGACGCGGGCGTACTCGCGGAGGTAGGCCTCGCGGACCTCCGGAAGGTCGAACCGGGTCACGGCCGGGACGTCGCCCAGGTCGGGCGTGTCGAGCTCGTACGCCTTGCTGGGCGAAGGCCTCAGGGGGCGGACGACGGTTTCGTCCGGGGAGAGCGAGCCGGGAGGAGCGGCCTCCAGCACCGCACCGAACATCCCGAGGCCGAGGACTGTCATCACCGCTGACTTGAGCATGCCGAGCCTCCTGCTTCCGGAGCAGCAAGCCCGGTGCCCTGCGCCGGACTCGGGAAATCGGCCACGCGGGCCCGCGAGCCGAGCCGACGTCTCAGGTTGCGGGTCGGCCGGCGACCAGCACGTGGGTCAAGGGTCAGGTGCGGACCATTGCGCGAGGCTTCGGGCGGCCTCGAGCCCCATCGGCGACTCGCCCCGACCTTCGCTTGCGCTGGCGCGAACGGCATGTAGAGTCCTCGGCATGGGTCTCTTCTCGGACGGGACGAAGGGAGAGTCTCCCGAATTGCGCCAGGCCATCGAGGACGCCCGGCGGCGCCTCAAGGAGAGCCCGGCCGACGCGGGAGCCGTCCTGAAGCTCGCCGACGCCCTCGTCGCGAGCGGCCGAAGGACGGAGGCCGTGAGGGTCCTGAACCGCTTCGGCCCGATCGTCCAGTCGAAGGGCCGTCTCGAGGCGGCGATCGCCATCTTCAAGAAGGCGACGCAGCTCGACCCCGACAGCCAGCTGACCTCGTCGACGTACCTCTCGCACCTTCAGCTGCAGCAGATCCTCGACGCCGAGAAGGCCGTCCGGGCCGCGACGCCCCGGCCCGCGTCTCCGCCGCCTTCGGGCTCGTTCACCCGTCCGGGCCCCGACCCGCTCCCCCCGTCGAGCACCTCCTTCCGGCTCGACGACGTGATCCCCCCGGCCGCAGCTCCCGTACCACGCCCCTCCGGCCCGCCGTCGAGCGGCTCCTTCCCGAAGCCGGCCCCCTTCGAAGCGCCGTCCCCCGGCGATCCGGGCGCGGTCCCCGAGCCGGCCCCTCCCGGTCCCTCCGCGTGGAGCCAGAAGAAGGAAGCGGTCCACGACGCCCAGGCGGGAATCCCGCTCCTGCGCGACATCCCTCCGTTCCTCCTCGACCTCGTCCTGCCGCGGATCAACCTGGTCACGCTCGCTCCGGGCGAGGTCCTCATCCGCGAGGGGGCCGAGGGAAGCTCCGTCTTCTTCGTCGTTCAGGGGACGCTCGCCGTGACGGCGCGCCACGACCTCGGCACCGAGGTGCTCCTGCGGACGGCTCGCGACGGCGAGGTGATCGGCGAGGCGGCCTTCCTGACCGGCCTTCCGAGCTACGCGACGGTGACGGCTCGCGAGCCGTCGAACCTCCTCGAGCTCGACCGCAACGCGCTCGCCCCGATCGCCCGGAAGCACCGGCCGCTCGCCGAGGCGCTGAACCGGCTCTACGAGGAGCGCGTCCTCCTCGCCGCCCTCGCGCGCTCACGCGTCTTCGGCGTCCTGCCCGAGTCCGAGCACCGCCAGCTGACGCACAGGCTCGAGACGGTGGCCGTGGCGGCGGGGACGCTCGTCGTCCAGGAAGGGGTCCCCGCGAAGGGGGCGTGGATCGTGAAGCGCGGCGCGTTCCGCGTCACCTTCCGCGCGGACGGCCGCGAGGTCGCGGTCGTGCTCCTCAGACCGCACGAGGTCTTCGGCGACCTCGCCGAAGGGCGCGAGCTGCCCCAGGCCGAGTCGGTCACCGCGGTCACCGATTCCGAGCTCCTCTTCCTGCCGGCGGAGGAGCTCGCCGCGTTCCGCGCACGGAGCCCGCGGCTCTCGGAGGCCCTCGACGCGCTCCGGCTCGAACGCGCGAAGCTCTGCGTCGCCGCCCTGCGCTCCGGCCGACGGTGACGCCTCGCGGGCCGCGTCCGCGCGCCGCGTCGCGGAAACGGGCCTAGACTGCCGGCATCACCGCAAGGAGGCAGCCCATGGCCGGAATCAAGGGAATCGAGGGGATCGGAGAGACCTACGGCGAGAGGATGAAGGCGCTCGGCATCCGTTCGAAGGCCGCCCTCCTGAAGGCCGGGGCGACGAAGAAGGGACGCGTCGACCTCGCGGCGAAGGCCGGGATCTCCGAGAAGCTGATCCTCGAGTGGGTGAACCGCGCCGACCTCTACCGGGTGAAGGGAATCGGGACCCAGTACGCCGACCTCCTCGAGAACGCGGGCGTCGACACCGTCGTCGAGCTGGCGGGCCGCAAGGCCGAGAACCTCCTCGAGAAGATGAAGCAGGTGAACGCGGAGAGGAAGCTCGTCCGGCTCCTCCCCGCGCTCTCGAAGGTGCAGGGGTGGATCGCCGAGGCGAAGAAGCTCCCGCGGGCCGTGGCCTACTGAGCTTCCGCCCCGCGGCGGAGGGCCGGCGGCCGAAGAACCGCGCGGACCGGGCCAGAAGGTGCCGGCCGGCGCGGAGCGTCCCCTGGCGGGCCGCGCTCCTGCCGCTCGCGGCGCTCCTCGCCGGTGCGCTTCCGGCCGCGGCCCAGGTCCGCTCCGCGCGGCTCGTCCAGGGCGCGGGCGCCTTCGCCTCGGGGCGCCTCGAGCCCGGCCTCGCGGCCCGCGTCGACGGCCTCCACGCCTCGCGGGCGGCGACGTACGTCTCGCCGGCCCTCGACGCGGGGCTCGCCTTCTCGGCGATCGGCGCGCACTGGTCCGGGGCGCCCGACGTCGCGCTCGAGATCTCCGTCAGCCCCGACGGACTCCGCTGGGGTCGCTGGGTCGCCGTTCCGGCCGAGGAGACGGCCGCGGACCTCCGCGAGGACGGGACCCCGAACCCGCTCGCGGGCGAGACGCTCGGCGCGCTCGTCTTCGTCGCACCCGGAAGCCGCCAGGTCCGCTACCGGGTGCGGCTTCCCGGCGGGGACGGACGCGCTCCCGCCCTCGAGCGGATCGGCTTCCACGTCATCGACCCCGGGCCGGGCCGGCCGCTCCCGGCGCCCCGGGCGGAGAGCCGTCGGCCCCACGCTCCGTTCACGGTCGCCGCGCGGCGGGCCGGGGCCGTCCGCGAGCGCGCGCCTCAGCCCGAGATCCCCGTCCCCGTTCCGCGCGCCGCCAAGCCCGTGATCCACCTGCGGGCCGCCTGGGGAGCGAGGCCGCCGAAGTACGCCTACACCCTCACGCTCGCCGGGCACATCGGCGTCCACCACACGGCGACCGTCGAGGACTTCGAGGCGTCGACCTGGGAGGAGTGCGCGGCGCGGATGCGCGCGATCCAGACCTACCACATGGACACGAACGGCTGGAACGACGTCGGCTACGCCTGGGCGATCTGCCGGCACGGCGACGTCTTCCAGGCCCGCGAGGACGACGACGACGCGACGGACGTCCAGGGCGCGCACGACGGCGTGAACCGTGGGAGCGCCGGCATCACCGTCTTCGGCTACTTCCACCCGCCGGTGAACCACCACCCGACGGAGGAGCAGCTCTCCTCGCTCGCCGACGTCGTCGCCTGGCTCTCGGGCCTCCGCGGCATCGACCCGACGGGACGGAGCCTCTACGAGGCGTTCGGGGCGCCCGTCGACAACGTCTACGGACACCGAGAGGTGAAGGCGACGGACTGCCCCGGCGACCACCTCTTCGCCCTGAAGGAGCTGATCCGGGCGGCGGCGCTCGAGCGCCTCCTCGTCATGGCGCTCTGAGCGGCCGGGGCCGCCCGGCGCCCTCCCCCGCGCACGGGTCTCCGTCCCGCCCGACGGGTGCCTAGAATCGCCGCATGGCCGTCGACGCGTCGCTCGAGCCCGCCCTCGCCCTCGCCGCCCGCGCCGTCGAGGAGGCCGAGGCGATCGTCGTCACGGCCGGGGCGGGGATGGGCGTCGACTCGGGGCTCCCCGACTTCCGCGGCCCGGAGGGCTTCTGGCGCGCCTACCCGGCGTTCCGCGACCTCGGCCTCCGCTTCGAGCAGCTCGCGAACCCCGAGTGGTTCTTCCGCGACCCCGCCCTCGCCTGGGGCTTCTACGGCCACCGCCTGAACCTCTACCGGCGCACCACGCCGCACGAGGGGTTCGCGACGCTCCTCCGCTGGGCGTCCGGCATGCCGCACGGCGCCTTCGCCTTCACCTCGAACGTCGACGGGCAGTTCCAGAAGGCGGGGTTCCCCGAGGGCCGCGTCGTCGAGTGCCACGGCTCGATCCTCCACCTCCAGTGCCTCCGAAGCTGCGGCGAGCCGGTCTGGCCCGCCGGCGGCGTTCTCGTCGAGGTCGACGAGGAGACCTGCCGGGCGCGGCCGCCCTTCCCCTCGTGCCCCTCGTGCCGCGGCCTCGCCCGGCCGAACATCCTGATGTTCGGCGACATGGGTTGGGACGACGCCCGGACCGACGTCCAGCACGCGACGCTCGGCTCGTGGCTCGGGCGGGCGACGGGACCTCTCGTCGTCGTCGAGCTCGGCGCGGGGACGCGGATCCCCACCGTGCGGGCGTTCTCCGAGAGGCTCGCCGACGCTCCGCGGCGCACGCTCGTGCGGATCAACGTCCGCGAGCCGGAGCTGCCGCCCCGCTTCGCTCCGCCCGAACCCGACTCCCTCGAGGCGCTCCTGGCGGGAACGACCGCCGGCGGAAGGTTCCGCGGCGCCTCGCTCCCGCTCGGGGCGCTCGAGGCGATCCGCGCGATCGACGCGCGGATCGCGGCCGCGCGAGGCTGACTCCGCCCCCTTCCCGGTCTCCCTTTCCCGATCCGGGCGGGGTGCGGCGGCGTTCCGCCCGGTCTCCCGACTCCCCGGGCTCGCGCGTTTGCGCGTGTGCTGATACCATACTCTGATCCGAAACGATTATCCGGGGAATGGTGAGATTTCATCAGGCCCGGGCCGGTAGACTCCTCGTCGGAGGAGGCACCATGCCCGCCCTGAAGGAAAGACCGAAACCGTTCGTCCTCCCCGAGTTCTGCAAGGGCTGCGGCCGCTGCATCAGCGCGTGCCCGAAGCACTGCATCTCGATGGGGACCGAGATCAACCCCAAGACCGGGCTCACCCCGATCGTCCTCGACCTCACGAACTGCAACGGCTGCGGTCTCTGCATCGACGCCTGCCCCGAGCCCTACGGCCTCCAGCAGACGCCCGCCGACGCGGACTACGAGCTCCAGGACCCGGCCAAGCTCTTCGGCGACCGGATGACCGACGCCCCCGAGCCGGTCGACGTCCCCGACGAGGTCGTCCCGCTCCCGAAGATGGAGCCCCTCGTCCTGAAGGGGAACTACGCCGCCGCCATCGGCGCGCTCCTCGCCGGCTGCCGGCACTTCTTCGGCTACCCGATCACCCCCTCGACCGAGGGCGCCGAGCTGATGGCGAAGCTCCTGCCGCACCTCGACGGGACGTTCCTGCAGGCCGTCTCCGAGGTCGCGACCGTGAACATCATGTACGGCTGCGGCGGCGCGGGGATGCGCTCGATGACGTTCACGTCGTCCCCGGGCTTCTCCCTCATGCTCGAGGGGATCAGCTACATGATCGGCGCCGAGGTCCCGGGCGTCTTCATCAACGTCATGCGGGGCGGACCGGGCCTCGGGAACATCGCCCCCGAGCAGTCGGACCTCAAGCTCTGCTGCCGCGGCCTCGGCCACGGCAACACGCACGCGATCGTCCTGACCCCGTCGACGCCGCAGGAGATGCTCGACCTGACGATGCTCGCGTTCGAGCTGACGTTCAAGTACCGGAGCCCCGTCGTCATCGCCTCGGACGGCTACCTCGGCCAGATGACGGGCAAGGTCTCGCTCCCCGAGTCGATGGTGAAGCCGGGCATCCCGAAGTGGGCCGTCTACGGCGACCTCGCGCACCGGCGGAACCTCATCTCCTCGATCTACCTCTCCGAGCTCGACCTCGAGCAGTGGAACGTCCACCTGAACGAGAAGTACGCCGCGATGCAGGCCGAGCAGCGCGCGGACCTCTACATGTGCGACGACGCGGAAGTCCTCCTCGTCGCCTGCACGACCCCCGCGCGGACCGCGAAGGGGGCCGTCCAGGTCCTCCGCTCCCGCGGCATCAAGGCGGGGCTCTTCCGCCCGATCACCGTCTGGCCCTTCCCGATCGAGAAGCTGAAGACGGTCCTCCCGAAGGCGAAGCGGATCGTCGTCGTCGAGGCCTCGAACGGCCAGCTCGAGGACGAGCTGAAGATCGCCCTCGCGAACGCCCGGATCCGCGAGTACCCCGAGATCGAGCACGTCCGCCGCTTCGGCGGCGTCCTGCCGCAGATGGAGGAGGTCATCTTGAAAGTCGCCGCGGGGCAGGAGGTGACCGTATGACGACGTCCGCCTTCTACGGCAAGTTCGACCGCCACTCCCACGGCGAGGGGCTCAAGGGCCACTCGACCCACTACTGCCCGGGCTGCGGGCACGGCCTCGCGCACAAGTACCTCGGCGAGGCGATCGACGAGCTCGGCATCCAGGACCGGACCGTCGCCGTCTCCCCGGTCGGCTGCTCCGTCTTCCTCTACTACTACTTCGACGTCGGCAACACGCAGGCCGCCCACGGCCGCGCCCCCGCCGTCGCGATCGGCCACAAGCTCGCGAACCCCGAGTCCGTCGTCATCTCCTACCAGGGGGACGGCGACCTCGCCTCGATCGGCCTCGCCGAGATCGTCTCCACGGCGCAGCTCGGGATCCCGATCACCGTCATCTTCGTGAACAACGCGATCTACGGCATGACCGGCGGACAGATGGCCCCGACGACCCTCATGGGCCAGCGGACCGCCACGAGCCCCGACGGCCGGACGCTCTTCGCCGGGCAGCCGATGAAGATGGCCGAGCTCATCGCCGGCCTCGACGGCCCCGTCTACGTCGAGCGGGTCGCCCTCTTCAACCCCAAGCAGCGCAACCGCGCGAAGAAGGCGATCCACAGGGCGCTCCAGAACCAGGTCGAGAAGCGCGGCTTCTCGTTCGTCGAGGTCCTCGCCGAGTGCCCGACGCACCTGAAGGCGACGCCCGAGCAGGCCGAGAAGTGGGTCGAGGAGAGCATGCTCCCGATGTTCCCCCTCGGCGTGAAGAAGGACGAGACGCGCGACCCGTGGTGGGAGCGGCCCTCCCCGACGTTCGAGACCGGGCGCGTGCTGAAGGAGATCGGCGCGGGCGAGGAGAAGGCCCCCCGCTACTGCACCTCGTTCCCGTCCCACGTCGCCAAGGACGACATCTCGCTCAAGCTCGCCGGCTCCGGCGGCGACGGCGCGCAGACCGCCGCGATGCTCATCGTCCACGCCGGCATCAACGAGGGCTTCGACGCGACGCACATCCCGGCCTACGGCCCCGAGTCGCGCGGAGGCACCTCTTACGCCGACGTCCACGTCGCCGCCGACGAGGTCCTCTCCCCCGCCTCGCCGAGCCCCGACGTCCTCATCGCCTTCAACATGCCGAGCCTCGTGAAGTTCGGGCCGGACGTGCGGCCGGGCGGGACGATCATCTACGACAGCTCCGTCATCACCGACTACACGCCGGTGAAGGCCGGGGTCAAGGTCGTCGGCGTCCCGATGTCGGAGATCGCCAAGGACCTCGGCAAGCTCATGGTCAAGAACATCGTCGCCCTCGGCGCGCTCCAGGCGGCCACCGGGATCTTCCCGAAGGAGACGTTCCTCACCGCCGTCCGCCGCGCGCTCAAGGACAAGTGCGCCATGATCCCGCTCAACGAGCAGGCGTTCGAGTGGGGCGTCAAGGCCGCCTCCGAGGTCACCGTCCCGTGAGCGCGCCCGTGCACGTGACGCTCTCCCCGGAGGAGTGGAAGCTCGTCTCCGCCCTCCGCGCCGTTCCCGAGAGCCCCCTGAAGGAGCGTCTCGACGCCCTCTTCGGAGAGGTCCTCAAGTTCGCCGTCGACCCGAAGTGCTCCGAGTCGCAGGCGGACGGCGTCCCCTGCACGAACACGAACATGGACTGCGACTCCTGTCGCAAGGTGACCGACCTGATCGACACCCTCCGGCGCCGCGTCTCCGCCGGCTAGGCGAAGCCGCTCGTCGTCTCGCCGGGCCCGGGGGGTCCGGGGGGCGGCGAACAGCGCCCCCCGGAAGCCGTTTCTCCTGCCCGTCGGGGCGGCGAGGGGCCGGGACCTCCCGGCTCCCTCCCGCAACGGCGGGCGGGACCGTTTTCGGGCCCGTAGAATCGCCGCGTGGCAGACCCGTCCCTCGAGCCCGACTCCCCCGCCGCGCGGATGCGCCTCGCGCTCGAGCTGTCGGCCGTCGCCGACGCCATGCGCGCGCAACGTTTCCGCCGGGAGCGCCCGAACGCGAGCGAGGACGAGATCGAGGCGCTCATGGAAGCGTGGAGGGGCGAGCGGCCCGGCGCCGAGCTCGGAGACTCCGCGGGCCGCCCCGTGCCGTGGCCCCGCCGCCGATGAGCCCGATCGAGGCGGCCCTCCGGGCGATCGCAGCGGAGCTGGAGCGCCGGCACGTGCCCTGGGCGCTCGTCGGCGGGCTCGCCGTCACGGCCCGTGCCGAGCCCCGGACGACCCGCGACGTCGACGTCGCCGTCTCCGTTCCGGACGACGCCGCGGGCGAGAGCCTCGTCTTCCAGCTTTCCTCGTCGGGCTGGGAGGTCACCGCCTCCGTCGAGCAGAGTGCGGCGGCCCGGCTCGCCACGGCGCGCCTTCGCCCGCCGCACGAGCGCCGCGCCCGCGGCGTCGTCGTCGACCTCCTCTTCGCCTCTTCCGGCGTCGAGCTCGAGGTCGCCGAGTCCGCCGAACGCCTCGAGGTCCTTCCCGGTCTCGTCGTCCCCGTCGCCACCCTCGGACACCTCATCGCGCTCAAGGTCCTCGCGCGCGACGACCGGAAACGCCCGCGCGACGCCGAGGACCTCCGCGCTCTTCTCGCCGAGGCCGGCCCGACCGACCTCGTCGCCGCCCGCGCCGCCCTCGCCCTCGTCGCCGAACGCGGCTTCCAGCGCGGGAAGGACCTCTCCGCCGAGCTGGAGCGCGCCGTCGCCGACTTCGGTCCGTAGCCTCCGATTCAGCCCGTCGGGACCTCGATCCCGCGGAGGTCGGGCTCGAGCGTCGCGCGACCCCCGCACGTTGACACGCGGCCCGCTCCGTCCCATATTCCCGCCCGACGGATGCCTAGGGGTGGCCGGGAAACCGGCCTGAGAGCAGACCCTCGAACCTGATCCGGGTCATACCGGCGAAGGGAACGGCAAACGGAAGCGGGTGCTTCCGCAAACCTCGAGAGACCCCGACGGATCCGCTTCGATCCCCGCCTGCGGGGAAGGAGGCGCTTCCATGACCCGAGCCCGGAAGAAGAAGACCCGAAGCCTCGCGGGCGCGCTCGCGCTCGCCCCGCTCCTCGCGCTCGCCGGCATGGCGCCGGCAGCCGAGGGCGCGCCCCCGATCGCGCCGGGCGAGACCGGTCCGGCCGCCCGAGAGATCGCCGCCGGGCCACCCGCCCCCGCGGCGGGCGCCGACGCCGACCCGGCCGCCGAGAAGGTCCCGCCGATCCCCCGCCGCGTCGAGGAGGTCGTCGTCCAGGCCGTCCGCGCCGACGTCGACACGCCCGTCACGAAAACCGACGTCCCGCGCGCGGAGATCGAGAGGAAGAACCTCGGGCAGGAGATGCCCGCGCTCCTCGCCGACCTGCCGGCGATGACCTACTACTCCGACACGGGGGTCGGAAACGGCTACGCCTACGTCTCGATGCGCGGCGTCGGCCCGACGCGGATCAACTTCACGCTCGACGGCGTGCCGCTGAACGAGCCGGAGGACGGGACGCTCTACTTCGTCGACTTCGGCGACCTCGGGAGCTCCGTCGAGAGCCTCCAGGTGCAGCGCGGCGTCGGGACGTCGGCGGCGGGCGTCGCGAGCTTCGTCGGCTCGGTCAACTTCGCGAGCCTCGACCTGGCCGAGGAGACGGCGACGACGGCCCGTTTCGCGCTCGGCTCCTTCGGGACGGAGCGCGCGACGGTCGGCATCCAGACGGGCCGCCTCGGCTCGTCGGGCTTCAAGGCCTACGTCCGCGGCTCGTACCAGGCGACGGACGGCTACCGCGACAACTCCGAGATACGCCAGCGGAGCCTCTTCGCGGGCCTCTCGCACGAGAGCGAGAAGGGGTACTTCAAGCTCTTCGGCTTCCTCGGCCGCGAGCGGTCGCAGTCGGCCTACTACGCCGTCGAGCCGGAGCTCCTCGAGGAGGACCCCCGCTTCAACCCGCTCACCCCCGACGACAAGGACCGCTTCGGCCAGCAGTTCGTCCAGGCGCAGTACACGCGCTTCCTCTCCGAGACGACGAGCCTCGCCGGGCAGCTCTACGTGAACGACGCCGGCGGCTGGTACCGCCTCTGGAACTCGTCGCGGACGGCGCTCCGCGAGTACGGCCTCGACTGGACGAACCTCGGCGCGGCCGTGACGCTGAAGACGACGCTCGGGCCGCTCGGCGTGACGTGGGGCGTCCACGGGAGCGACTTCGGGAGCCGCCGGACGCGCGACGTCGTCGGCGGAACGCGGTCGTACGAGAACCGCGGATACAAGGACGAGGCCTCCACGTTCGTGAAGCTCTCGCGCGACGCCGGCGACTGGCACTTCTACGCCGACGCGCAGCTCCGCTGGGCCCGGTTCCGCTACGACGGGAGCGTCGCCGTCGACCCGGTCTCCTGGACCTTCTTCAACCCGAAGCTCGGCGTCCGGCGCGACCTCGGGAAGGACCTCTCCCTGTACGCCTCCGTCGGCATGACGAGCCGCGAGCCGGGACGCGGCGACCTCCTCCTCGGCGAGGAGAACGTCTCCGTCGCGCACGACCTCGACGCGGTGAAGCCGGAGAAGGTCGTCGCCGTCGAGCTCGGCGCGGCCGTCAAGAGCGGCCCCTTCGCGGCCCAGCTGAACCTCTACGACATGGAGTTCCGCGACGAGATCGCGCTGACGGGCGAGCAGTCCGAGGTGGGGCTCTCGATCCGCCGGAACGCCGAGCGGAGCTTCCGGCGCGGCCTCGAGTGGGACCTCGCGTGGAGGCCGAAAGAGGCTCTCGCGTTCCGCTTCACGGGGAGCTGGAGCTGGAACCGGATCCGCTCCTGGACGCAGTTCTACGAGGTCTTCGACGACGCGGGCGAGTGGGCCGGGACGACGAGCCGGACGTTCTCGGACGTGGAGCCGGTCCTCTCGCCGCCCTTCGTCGGGAACCTGATCGTCGAGGGCTCGCCCCTCCCGGGCCTGACGCTCGGGGCGACCGGCCGGTACGTCGCGAGGGCGTGGCTCGACAACACGAACGCCGAGGGGATCGCGACGCCGTCGTGGTGGAAGGTCGACCTCTCCGCCTCGTACGACCTCTCGCGCTTCGTGAAGGCCGGGAGCCCGAAGGTGAAGGTCGTCGTCGAGAACCTCTTCGACGAGGAGAAGATCTGGGCGAACGGCTACAGCTGGCTCTACGCGTCGCGCGACGGGGCGGGGCGGGAGACGCTCGGGGCGATCCCGTACTATTTCCCCATGGCGACGCGCAGCGTGACGGCCGTCCTCGACCTGGGGTTCTGACCTGAACGCGCTCGAGGTCGCCGGCTTCCTCACGGGGATCCTCGCCGTCTGGCTGACGGCGAAGGAGAGCCCGTGGTGCTGGCCGACGGGGATCGTGAACGTCGCGCTCTACGCCGTCGTCTTCGCGCAGGCGAAGCTCTACGCCGACATGGGGCTGCAGGGGGTCTTCCTCGCCGTCTGCGCCTACGGCTGGTGGGAGTGGCTCCACGGCGGCGAAGGGGGCGGCCGGCTCGCGGTCTCGCGCGCCTCGCGGCGCCTCCTCGCCGGCCTCGTCCTGACCGGCGCCGTCTTCGCCGCGGCGCTCGGCTGGGGCCTTCACCGCGGCACCGACGCCGCGTTCCCGTTCGTCGACTCCACGCTCGCCTCCTTCAGCCTCGTCGCCCAGTACCTCCAGTCGGTGAAGAAGCTCGAGACCTGGTGGTTCTGGATTGCCGTCGACGTCGGCTACGTCGGGATGTACCTCGCGAAGGGGCTCTGGCTCACGGCTCTCCTCTACGCGATCTTCCTCGGGCTCTGCGTGATCGGCCTGCGCGACTGGAGGCGCTCGCTCGAGGCGCTGCCGGCCGCGGACGCCGCCCCGGCCGCGGAGCCGGCGTGAGGCCGCTCCGCGTCGTCGTCACCGGCTCGGAGTGCACCGGCAAGACGACGCTCGCGCGGCAGCTCGCGGAACGCTTCGGCGCGCCGTGGGTGCCGGAGTACAGCCGCGGCTACTGCGAGACGAAGCCGGCTCCGCTCGGGCCCGAGGACGTCGAGCCGATCGCCCGCGGGCAGGTCGCGGAGGCCGACGCCGCCCAAGCGCGCGCGACGGACCTCCTCCTCCTCGACACCGACCTCCTCTCCACCGTCGTCTACGCGCGTCACTACTACGGTGACTGTCCCCCGTGGGTCGAGGAGGCCGCCCGCGCCCGGCGGGGCGACCTCTACCTCCTCTGCGCGCCCGACCTGCTCTGGACCGCCGACGGCGTGCGCGACCGCGGCGAGGCGCGGGAGGAGATGCACCGCCTCTTCGTCGCGGAGCTCTCGCGCGCCGGGGCCGACGTGCGGCTCGTCTCCGGGGCAGGCCCGGAACGGACCGAGACGGCGGCCGCCGCCGTCGCCGAAGCGCTCGTGCGCCGTTCCTCCGCGGTCGGCTCCGCCGGATAGACTCTCCCGAATGCAAGCTGGCTCGGGTACGAGGCCGAACGGGCCGGTCGGAGGAAGGAGACCGAAATGAGCAAGGACGCGAAGCTTTCCCGCCCCTGGCGCGTCGAGAACGGGAGGAGGTTCCGCCTGAAGGACTTCGACCCGGGGGACACCGGCGGGCTGAAGCTCGAGAAGGATCACGCGGCCGAACGGCTCGAGAAGGGGGTCGACCTCCTCGCCGCGCTCCAGGACAAGCTCTACGCGCAGGACAAGCGGGCCCTCCTCCTCATCTTCCAGGCGATGGACGCGGCCGGGAAGGACGGGACGATCAAGCACGTCATGTCGGGCGTGAACCCGCAGGGCTGCCAGGTCTTCGCGTTCAAGACGCCGTCGGCCGAGGAGCTCGACCACGACTTCCTCTGGCGGACGACGAAGTGCCTCCCGGAGCGGGGGCGGATCGGCATCTTCAACCGCTCGTACTACGAGGAGGTCCTCGTCGTGCGGGTCCACCCGCAGATCCTCGCGGGCCAGAAGCTCCCGCCCGACCTCGTCACGAAGAGGATCTGGGAGGAGCGCCTCGAGGACATCGCCTCCTTCGAGCGCTACCTGACGCGGAACGGGGTCGCCGTCGTGAAGTTCTTCCTCCACGTCTCGAAGAAGGAGCAGCGGAAGCGCTTCCTCGACCGGCTCGAGGAGCCCGACAAGAACTGGAAGTTCGCGCTCGGCGACGTCGAGGAGCGGAAGCACTGGGACGCCTACCAGGAGGCCTACGAGGAGGCGATCCGCGCGACGGCGACCCCCTGGGCGCCCTGGTACGTCGTGCCGGCCGACGCGAAGTGGTACACGCGCCTCGTCGTCGCCTCGGCGGTCGTCGACGCGCTCGAGAAGATGGAGCTCGCCTACCCGGAGGTGGACGAGGCGAAGAAGGCCGAGCTCGCGAAGGCGCGGGAGGCGCTCGAGTCGGCGAAGGGCTGATCCCCGCACCACGGCGGCTGTCGGAAGGCCCCCGCGAGGGGGCCTTCGCTCGTCGGGGCGGCTCGTGCCTCAGGCGTGCAGCTCGACGACGTCCCGGTCGGAGAGGACGTGGTGCCGGTCGACCTGCTGCCCGTCGAACTTCGCGTGCCCCCAGATCCGGGCGAACTTGAGCGCCGAAGCGACGTCCTTGTGGATTCGCTCCGCGAGGTCGTGGACCGTCGCCCCGACCGGGAGGACGAACGGGGCGGCGAGGTCGGGCTTCTTCCCGGGCTCCTTCGCGTAGACGCGCAGGCGCTTCAGCTCGCGCCAGAGGAGGCTCCGCAGCTCGTCGAGCCCGTCGCCCGTCAGCGCCGACACGGAGTGGAACGGGAGGTCCTTCCCGATCGCGTCGCGGGCCATCTCGGCGAACGTCCCGTCGTCGAGGTCGCTCTTGTTCCCGACCGCGACGACCGGCCTCACGGCGAGGAACGGCGGCGCTTCGGCGGGAAGCGGCCTCACCCGCGGCCAGACACGCGCCTTCTCGAGGAGGTCGACGAGGAGCTTCGCCGACTCCTCGCCGTCGTCCGCCGTCACGTCGAGGACGAGGAGGACGCCGTCGGCGTTGTGGGCGAGGTTCACGAGGTAGGGCTCCGTGTGGCCGGCGGCGACGGCGGGGGTGTCGACGAGCTGCACCTGGACGTCCTCGAACGGCATCATCCCGGGCAGCGGGACGCGGGTCGTGAACGGGTACTCCCCTACCTCGGGGTGCGCGTGGGTGAGCGCCGCGAGGAGCGACGACTTACCCGCGTTCGGCTCGCCGAGGAGGACCCACTGGCCGGCCCCCTCGCGCTTCACGTGCCCGGGGTCGGCGCGGCGGCCGCCGTGAGCGGCGTGCTCGACCTCGGTCTCGAGCTTCGCGAGCCTCTTCTTGAGGTCCGCGTAGAGCTTCTCGGTCCCCTTGTGCTTCGGGAGGAGCGCGATCATCTCGCGCATCGCCTCGAGCCGCTCCTCGTGCGTCGTCGCCGCCTTGAAGCGCTCCTCGGCGTCGTGGTAGGGAGGCGTCAGGTTCGCGGGCACGACGCGATTATCCGACGCGTCCGCGGGCCGCCGGGAGGCGGCTCCTCCCGCGGAGAGGCGGCCTCCCTCGGCGGTCGCCGACGCCGGGGGAAGAGGGCCGGCGCGCCCGCGAGACGCTATCCTCCGTCCCGCCGTGAACGCTCCCCTCGAGGCCTTCGCCGCCGCGTCGACCACCGAGGACCGCGGCGACGCCTTCGTCGCCCTCGTGCGGGAGTCGCGGGAAGCGGGCGGCGGAGGCTCCGGGTTCGGGGCACTCCTCGACGAGGCCGAGGCGTCCCCCGAACGGCGCGCCCGCTTCGGCGCCGCCCTCTCCTCCCTCCTCGCGGAGACGGACGGCACGACGCTCTTCGGCGACGTCGGGATCCCGAGCGACCGGGGCTTCCTCGCCGAGCTCGGCGACCGTCTCTCGGCGCGGCTCCTCCCCTCGCCGCGCGACGCCCGCGACCTCGCCGAGCTCGCCTCCCGGCTCTTCCGCGACGACGAGGACCTCGAGGCGTTCCTCTGCCTCCCGCTCAACGAGGTCCACCGGCTCGTCCGCCTCGTCGGGGGCCTCCTGGCCCCCGAGGCCGCCGGCGCGCTCTCGCGGAGCTTCGCCGACGGGTTCCGGCTCCTCCTCGCGAGGATCCAGGCGCACGGCCTCTCGCGGGAGATCCGCGCCCGCTCGACCCCGGGCCCCGTCTCGGCCTCACCGTTTCACCGCGTCCTCCACGCGGGCGAGTCCCTCCTCTCGGCCTGGCTCTCGGGCGGCGAGATCGGTCCGCCGCTCCAGGCCTTCAACAAGGTCTCCGGCGAGTGCCGCAAGGAGGCCCGCGCCATCCAGCAGCGGCTCGAGGAAGCCGGCGTCAGCGTCGACGTCGTCTTCGGCCTCCAGGTCGTCGACCGATGCCTCACCCGGACGGCGCTCATGGCCGACGTCATCGAGGAGCCGGACGGCCCGGGCCGCTCGCGGGCGATCCACCGCCTCCTCGTTCGGCTCCTCCGCCTCGCCCGGGAGGACCGGAGCGTCCTCCACCTCGTGAGGTGGAACCTCCACCTCCTCGACCGGAAGATCGTCGACCGCACGGGGAAGACGGGCGAGCACTACGTCGCCGCGAGCCCGTCGGAGTACCGGCACATCTGGCTCGCCGCCGCCGGCGGCGGCGCCCTCACCGTGATCACGGCCGCCTTCAAGATGCTCTTCCACGAGTGGCACCTCGCCCCGTTCCCGGAGAGCTTCCTCTACGGCCTGAACTACGCGGTGAGCTTCCTCCTCATGCAGGCCTTCGGCCTGATGCTCGCCACGAAGCAGCCCGCGATGACGGCCGCCGCGCTCGCCCGGATCATGCGCGAGACGAAGGGGGACGACCGCGAGGAGCGGATCGCCGGCTTCTTCGCCCGCCTGGCGAGCTCGCAGATCGCGGCGGCCACCTCCAACGTCCTGACCGTCGGCGTCGGCGCGGCCGCGTTCGTCGCCGGCTGGCAGGCGCTCGCCGGCCGGCCCTGGGTCGACGAGAAGACCGCACGAGAGACCTTCCTCACGCTCAGCCCGCTCGACAGCGGCACCGTCTTCTTCGCGGCGCTCACCGGCGTCCTCCTCTGGATGGGGAGCCTCGCGGGCGGGTGGTTCGAGAACTGGTCGACCTACCACCGCCTCCCCGAGGGGATCGCGCGCCACCCGCTCGGCCGTCTCGTCGGACGCGAGCGGATGCGGAGGCTCGCCGACGCCCTCTCGCGGAACGCGTCGGGCTGGGCGACGAACGTCGCGCTCGGCTTCCTCCTCGGCTTCGCGCCCGCCGTCGGGCGCTTCTTCGGCATCCCGTTCGACGTCCGCCACGTCACCCTTTCGACGGGCCAGCTCGCGCTCGCCTCCTCGAGCCTCGGACAGGGCTGGTTCGCCGAAGGGGCCTTCCTCCGCGGCCTCGCGGGGATCGGCGTGATGTTCGTCCTGAACCTCTCCGTCAGCTTCGCGCTCTCGCTCTTCAACGCGGCGCGCGCCTACGAGATGCCGCCCGGCGAGCTCGCCGGCGTCCTGGGCCACGTCTTCCGGCGCGCCGTCCGCAGGCCGCTCGACTTCGTGAGACCGCCGCGAGTCCTGGAAGGCCCCACGAGCGAGCCGGCGTCAAGCCCCGACAGGCAGGCTTAAGAAACTGGTTGTGAACGATTTACAGTTTGTAATGACAACGCCATGCAAAATATATAATGTAGAGAACATCATGCAAGCCCGAGTCGGGTCCGACCGGCACCGGCAGCTTCGGCAGTGGGTGGCGGACCGTCTCCGCGCAGAGATCCTCGAGGGCCGGAGACGGCCCGGCGACTGGCTCCGGCAGGAGGGCGTCGCGCGCGAGGAGGGCGTCAGCCAGACGCCCGTCCGCGAGGCCCTGAAGCAGCTCGTCGCCGAGGGGCTCCTCGAGCACGTCCCCTACCGCGGCATTCGCGTCGTCACCCTCTCGGTGGAGGACGCCGAGGACCTCTACGCGAGCCGCGCCGTCCTCGAGCCGATGGCGGCGCGCTACGCCGCGGCGGCGATCACGCCCGAAGAGGTCCGCGAGCTTTCCTCCCTGCACGAGAGGATGCTCCGCTGCGAGATCCCCGCGCGCCTCAAGGAGTACCGCGACCTGAACCGGAGGTTCCACGAGGCGATCGTCGCGGCCTCCCGCCGCCCCTTCCTGACCCGGACGCTCGGGCACTTCTGGTCCGCGTTCCCGACGATGCTCTGGAGCAACGTCCCGGGGATCGCGGCGACCTCGCTCCCCGAGCGCGAGGACCCGGACGCCGCCGAGCACGCCGAGATCGTCGCGTCGCTCGCGGCGCACGACCCCGAGCGCGCCGCCGCCGCCGTGAAGCGCCACGTCGAGGAGGCGGGGCGCACGCTCATCGCCGCCATGAGGGCCCAGCCATGAACCGCCCGGCCCGGACCCCGTCCGTCGCCCCGCGCCGGGACTCCGAAGACCGCCATGACACGTCCGCCCTCGGGGGTCCGACCGCCCGAAGCCGGAAAAGAGGAGGAGCCATGCCACGCCGTCTCTCCGTCGTCACAGGAGCCGCCCTGATCCTGCTGCTCGCTCTCTCCGGGGTCGCGAGCGCCCAGGGCACCGTCACAGGCAACGTGCAGGGGACCGTCAAGGACCAGGACGGAGGCGTCCTCCCGGGCGCGACGGTCACCGCCATCTCGAGCGCCCTCGTGCGCGGACGCATGACGACGACGACGGACGCCCGGGGCGGCTGGCGCTTCCCCGCCCTTCCGCCCGGAAGCTACGCCTTCGAGGCCGGGCTCACCGGCTTCAAGACGAGCCGCAAGGAGGGGGTCCGCGTCGGCCTCGGCCAGGCCCTCGCGGTCGACCTCGTCCTCCCGCTCGCGACCGTCGCGGCGGAGGCCGTCGTCACGGCCGAGGCGCCGCTCGTGAGCGTCGTGTCGAACACGGTCTCGACGAGCTTCGGCGGCGACTACATCAACAAGCAGGCCGTCCCCCGCAACTACTACCAGGTCATCACGTCGGCCCCGGGCGTGAACGCCGACATCGGCTCGAGCGGGAGCGCCGTCCTCGCCTACGGCGGGACGAGCGAGAGCCAGAACGCGTTCACGCTCGACGGCGTCAACGTCGCCGACACCGGCTCCGGCCAGCACTGGGTCCTCCCGAGCATCCAGTGGATGGAGGAGATCCAGATCGGCGGCCTCGGCGCGAACGCCGAGTACGGCGGCTACACGGGCGGCATCATCAACGGCGTCACGAAGTCCGGCGGCAACGAGCTCAAGGGGGGCCTCGAGGTCTACTACCAGCCCGACTCGTTCACGTCGGACAACACGGACGACACCGAGGACGAGGAATACAAGTTCGAGAACTACGCCTTCAGCCTCGGCGGTCCGGTCCTCAAGGACAAGCTCTGGTTCTTCGCGAGCGCGGAGTACTGGCGGCAGGTGACGACGCCCGTCGGCGCGGAGGACACCTCCGACCGGAAGATCCCCCGCTTCCTCGGGAAGCTGACGTTCCAGGCGAACGAGAAGAACCGGATCTTCGGGATGCTCGAGTACGACAGCGTCACGAACGACCGGCGCGGCATCGACGCGCTGACGCTCCCCGAGGCGACCCGGAAGCAGGAAGCGCCCGGCGCCGCCTTCTCGCTGAACTGGGAGTCGATCCTCAGCTCCTCGAACTTCCTGAACGTCAAGCTGACGGGCTACGACGGGAACGACGACTACATCCCCTACAACGGCGTGAACACGCCCGGCCACGAGGACTACTACGGCTACACGGGTCTCGGCCTCGTGAACGCGAAGCTCCAGGACCTCTCCCATCGCCACCTCGTCACGGGCGACGCCTCCTGGAGCCTCTTCAAGGACGGCCTCTTCGGGAAGAACGACTCGCACTCGTTCAAGTTCGGCGCCCTCTACGAGACGGCGACGACGACGGATGTCTGGCGCCGCAACGGCGGCTTCACCTACTACGACGACTCCTCGCTCTGCCCCGGCGACACCGAGGAGGAGCAGATCGCGAACTACCTCCGCGACCCGCGCTGCGGCTGGTACGAGCGCTCGACGGGCTACGGCGAGTACGAGGTCCACGCGGAGCACGAGGGCTTCACCTTCTACGCTCAGGACTCGATGCGCCTGAACCGGCTCACGGTGAACGCGGGCCTTCGCTACACGCGCTACAACGCCGGGTGGGTCAAGGGCTACGGGAACTCCGACGTCTACGAGGTCGACTTCGTCGACCCGCGGGTCGGCTTCACGTGGGACGTCCTCGGCGACGCGAAGTGGGCCGTCAAGGCGCACTGGGGCCGCTACCACTCCTCGATGTACACCTACCTCTACGACCGCGAGACGTCCGGCGGCGCCGCGATCCCCGACGGCGACTGCTACTGGGACGGCGAGGTCTGGGGCGACTGCGGCACGTCGGTCCCCGACTCGGCCCCGGTCGGCGACGTCGACCACCCGTACGTCGACGAGACGCTCTTCACGGTCGAGCACCAGCTCGGCCGGGACATGGCGATCGGGTTCGACTTCGTCGACCGGCGCTTCCGCAGCCTCATGGGGCTCGTGAACGTGAACGACGCCTACGAGCGCGTCACCGGGATCCCGAACCCCTTCGGCGGCGGCGACCTCGAGGTCTGGACGCTCGACGGCGACCCGCAGTGGGTCCTGACGACGGACAACCCGGGCTACCGCGACTACGACTCCCTCGTCCTGAGGTTCGACAAGCGCTACGCGAAGGGGTGGCAGCTCCGCTCCTCGCTCGTCTGGACCGACCTGAAGGGGAACGTCCTGAAGAACAACGGCTACGCGCCCGAGCTCGAGGACCGGAACGGCCTCGTGAACGCCGACGGGAAGATGGACTCCTCCTTCAACGAGTGGGAGTACAAGCTCTCCGGCGCCGTCGACCTCCCGTTCGGGATCGTCGCGGGCGGCCAGTACACCTACCTCTCCGGCACCTACTGGACCCCCTACGGCGACGTCCGCTCCTACGTCGACGGGAACTACTACAGCGGGCGGAACGTCTTCCTGACCGAACGGGGCTCGGAGAAGCTCGACGCGCGCAACATCCTCGACCTGCGCCTCGCGTGGGGGACCGGGATCGGCGGCCCCCTCCGCCTCGAGCTCTCCCTCGAGTGCTTCAACGTCTTCAACACGGGCAAGGCCCTCTCCGTCGACAACTACTACGGCCGCTATCGCTCGGGCCGGTGGTCCCCGTACTCGGCCTACGGGGAGGCCCTCAGCATCGAGGCGCCGCGGCAGCTGCGGCTCGGCGCCCGCCTCACCTTCTAGCCCTCCTCCTCCTCTGGTCTGAACGGGGGCGGTCGCGCGACCGCCCCCCCTTTTTCCCCGCCGCGGCCGGCCGCCCCGCGGCGCGGAGGACGCCGGGGCGGCCGGGGAGCTCCGATGACCCGAACCCGCCCGTTCCGCTCCGACGACCTCGCGCTCCTCGCCGCGTCCGGCGTCCTCGCCCTCCTCGCGGCGTCCGTCTCCCTCGCCGCCGCCGCGCCGCGACCGGCGCCCCGGGGCCACCTCGTCCTCATCGGCGGCGGCGACAAGCCCCCGGAAGTGATGCGGACGTTCGTCGAGCTCGCGGGCGGGAAGGACGCGCCGATCGTCGCGATCCCGACGGCCTCCTCGGAGCCCGACGCCGCCGAGTACTACGAGAAGCTCTTCCGCGAGGAGCTCGGCTGCACGAACGCCGTCTCGCTCCGGATCCGCTCGAAGGCCGACGCGCAGCGGGCGGACTACGCCGCCCTCGCCCGGAAGGCCCGCGGCGTCTTCTTCGGCGGCGGCGACCAGATCCGGATCACGAACGCCCTCCTCGGCACCCCCGTCGGCGACGCGATCGCCGCCGCCTTCGCGGAGGGGGCCGCGGTCGGCGGCACCTCCGCCGGCACCGCCTGCCAGAGCGAGCGGATGATCACCGGCGAGGGGGACTTCACGCAGGTGAGGACGCGGAGCGTCGAGCTCTGGACGGGCCTCGGCTTCCTGCCGCAGGACGTCGTCGTCGACCAGCACTTCCTCCGGCGGCAGCGGCAGAACCGGCTCCTCTCCGTCGTCCTCGAGAACCCCGGCCTCCTCGGCGTCGGCGTCGACGAGGAGACGGCGATCTGGGTCCGCCCGGACGGCACGATGAAGGTCCTCGGCCGGAGCGGCGTGATGCTCTTCGACGCGAAGGGGGCGCGAACGAGCCGGCAGGCTCGTGACACCGGCCAGGACCTCCTCGGCGTGACGGACCTGCGGCTCCACCTCCTCCTCCCGGGAGAGGAGTACGACCTGGAGACGCGCCGGCCGCCCGGCCCCGCGCCGAGCCCCGGCCCGCGCCCCGCCGCCGTCGGCGGAGGCCGGCCGTGAACCCGCGCCGCGCCCTCGCGCTCTCCGTCGCGGCCGCCCTCGCCCTCGCCGGCGCCGCTGCGGCCGAGCCTCCGGGCTGGGACCAGGGGCGCTCCGTCTACGACCGGCGCGTGCAGCCGGCCGAAGCGCCGGAGAAGGTCGACTGGGACGCCCGCGTGAGCACGCTTCTGCGCGAGGAGCCGGGTGACGTCGTCGTCGCGGCCGTCGGCGACCTCATCTTCAACGAGCGGATCAGCCACCTGACGGCGCCGGAGCGCCGCAACCTCCTCCGGATCCTGCAGGAGGCCGACGTCGCGATCGGGAACCTCGAGTTCTCGATCAACGACCGCCCCGAGCTCCAGCGGACCTTCTACAACTTCCGCGCGCCGCGCGAGTTCGCGTGGGAGGTCGCCGCGACGGGCTTCAGCCTCGTCGGGATGGCGAACAACCACGCGCTCGACTTCGGGAAGGAGGGGCTCGTCGAGTGCCTCCGGGCCCTCGACCTCTCGGGGATCGCGCACGCCGGCGCCGGAAGGACGCTCGCCGAGGCGCACGAAGCCGGGACGAAACGGATCCCCGGCCGGAAGGAGCGCCTCGGCCTCCTCTCGTACGCCCGCTACTGGACGGATCGCGACCGATGCTCGGACCCGACCGGCCCCTGCATCGCGACGATCGACGCCGCGACCGTCCTCGTCGCGCGCGAGGGAGGGAAGGCCGAGGCCGTCGAGGGGCCGCAGGAGCGGGACGTGAAGCGGATGGAGGAGGACGTCCTCCTCGCGAAGCGGCGCGCCGAGCTCCTGATGGTCTCGCTCCACGTCCACGACGTGAGCCACGCGCGGGCCTACGGCATCCAGGACGTGACGCCGCCGAACGAGGAGGTCCCCTTCCGCCGCGCGATCGACGCCGGAGCCGACGCCGTCCTCGGGAGCGGGCCGCACGTCCTCCGCGGGATCGAGCTCCGCGACGGGAGACCGATCCTCTACAGCCTCGGGAACTTCGTCTACCAGTACCGGACGCCGAAGGCGATCCCGACGGACCTCCCCCACCAGCGCGACTCGGAGATGCCCCGCCCGCCGAACGTCTCCGTCTGGGACCGTCGCGACTCGCGTGAGGTGATGGAGAGCGTCGTCGCGCGGATGACGTACCGCGACGGGAGGCTCGCCCGGCTCGAGCTCGTCCCCGTGACGATCGACGACGAGGGGCCCCTCTACGGCGTCCCGCGCCTCGCGTCGACGAGAAGGGCGAAGGAGATCGTCGAGCTCCTCCAGCGGCTCTCCGCGCCGTACGGGACGAAGATCGCCTGGAAGGGGTGGTACGGGGAAGTCGAGCTCCCCGCCGGGGCAGCCGTCCGGTAGGCGCCGTCCCGCCCTCCGCGACGGGCCGGCTTGCGCCCGACTTTCTATTCTAATATACTCATAGAGTTATGTGTCATCCCGTTCGCTGTCCGAAGTGCGGAAAGGCCACCTGGGCCGGCTGCGGCCGCCACGTCGAGGAGGCCCTTTCGGGCGTCCCCGTCGAGAAGCGCTGCTCCTGCCCGCCCCCCGAGTCGCTCTTCTCCAGGCTCTTCGGCGCGAAGGGGAAGTGACGCCGGCGGACTGCGGGGAAGGAGGCCTCCTCAGCGGTCCGCGGCGAGCCAGGCCGTCGCGAGCCCGAGCCGGGCGACGCGGCGAATCTGATCCGGGTCGACCGAGGCGGGCGTGTCGCCCGGGCGGTGGTAGTCCGGGTGGAAGCTCCCGAAGAACCTCACGAAGGGGACGCGCGCCCGCGCGAAGTCGCGGTAGTCGCTCCCGCCGCTGACCCCCTCGGTCCAGTCGAGGTGGAGCGCGAGCCCCGCCGCGCTCCCCGCCCGCGCGAGGAGCGGCCCGAGTTCGGGCGCGAACGACGCGACCCCCGGCTCGAGGAACGTGTCGGGGCGCGCGGCGGCCAGGAACGCGTCCGCGTCGGGGAGCTTCGCCCCGGTGACGAGGTCGCGGATCTCCTCCGGCCTCCACGGGTGGGCCACCATGTCGAAGTTGAGGTAGACGGCCGTCTCCGCAAGGGGCCAGAGCGGGCTCCTCACCCAGTGGCCGGAGCCGATCTTGTCCTCCTCCTCGCCGGTCCAGAGGACGAAGACGAGCGTCCGCTTCGGGCGGACGGGAGACGAGGCGAAGGCCCGCGCGAGCTCGAGGAGCGTCGCGACGCCCGACGCGTTGTCGTCGGCGCCCGGGTGGACGACGCCGTCGACGCGCCCGAGGTGGTCCGCGTGCGCGCCGAGGACGACGGCCTCGCCCGCGAGCGCCGGGTCGCCTCCGGCGAGGAACCCGACGACGTTCCGCGACAGACCCGTCTTCTCGACGGCCGTCGCGCGGATCGTCGCGGCGGCGGGGAGCGCGCGCGACGGCTCGTCCTCCTTCGGCGCCGCGCCGAGGATCGCCTCGAGGACGACGGGCGCACAGCGGACGACGAGCGGCTCGGCCGAGGGACCCTCCGTCATCGACCGGAACGCGAACGTCTCGGGCTTCTCCTTCCCGAGGAGGCGCTCTGCCCACGCCCCGCCCTCGACGGCGACGACGGCGGCGGCGCCGAGCGCCTTCGCCGTCTTCACCTTCGCCGCCCAGCGCTCTTCCGCGTCCCCCGCGGCGTACTTCTCGACGAGATCCCTCGCCGCCCAGGCCTCTCCCGGCGGGAGCCCCTCGCGGAGGACGACGACCTTCCCCTTCACGTCGAGACCCTTGTAGTCGTCCCGCAGAGGTGCGCTCTCCCGGATGCCGAACCCGGCGAAGACGAGCGGCCCCGTCACGGAGCGGGCTGGCTGCGGCGGGACGACGACGTCGACGCCGTGGAGGAACGTCCGGCGCGTCGTCGCCTCCCCCGTCCGTCGCTCGACCTCGACGGAGCCCCCCGGCTCCCGGATCTCGCGCATCGGGACGGGCTGGAACCAGGAGCGTCCTCCCTTCGCGTCGGGAGCGCCGTACGGCGCGACGCCCGCGAGGGCGAGCTGCGCGGCGCCGTACTCGAGGGCGGCCTCCAGGCCGTCGCTCCCGAGGCCGCGTCCTGCAAGGGGCGGCGAGGCGAGGAAGGCGACGTGCGCACGGAGGGCCTCCGAGCGGACGCCGTCGAGCGCGGCGCGCAGCGGTACGGGAACCGCCTCGCCCGCGATCGGAAGGACGAATCGGGGCCGCGCGGGCTCCGCCGCAGACGACGCCGGAGCCGGCTGCGCCGCGGCCGGTCTTTCGGCGGCCGGCGTCGCGAAGAGCGCCGCACCGAGCGCGAGGACGGGAAGCGACGTCGTACTTCTCACTTCAGCCTCTCCGTCCGAAGCGTGAACCTCTCGAGCCGCTCCGGGATCACCTCGACGCCGATCCCGGCGCCGGCCGGCACTTCGACGAACCCTTCCGCGTCGAGGACGACGGGGGGCGCCACGAGGTCCTCGTGGAAATACCGGCTCGTCTCCGACGTGTCGCCCGGCAGGGTGAAGCCGTCGACCGTCTGGAGGTGGATGTTCACCGCGCGGCCGATCCCCGTCTCGTCCATCCCGCCCGACCAGACAGGGATCCCGCGTTCCCTCGCGAAGGCGAGAAGCCGGAGCGACTCGAGGAGCCCTCCGACGCGTCCTTCCTTCAGGTTCAGGATCCGGCAGGCGCCGAGCGCGACCGCAGCCCGGAGGTCGGCGAGGTCGTGGATCGACTCGTCGAGGCAGAGCGGAGTCTTCAGCTCCTTCGCGAGGAGCGAGTGCTCGAAGACGTCGGCGTAAGAGAGCGGCTGCTCGATCATCGTGAGGCCATAGGCGTCGAGCCTCGCGAGGTGCGCCGCGTCCTCCAGGCGGTAGTCGCCGTTCGCGTCGGCCATGAGCGGGAGGTCCGGGAACCGGTCGCGCACGGCCGCGACGTACTCCACGTCCTTCCCCTTCTTCACCTTCACCTTGACCCGGTGGTAGCCGCGCGCGACGGCCTCCTCCACCTCGTGAACGAGCGCCGCGGGCGACTCCTGGAGGCCGATGCTGATCCCCGACGGGACCCGCTTCCGCGGCCCCCCGAGGAGCTCGTGGAGCGGGGCGCCCTTCGTCTTCGCCGCGAGGTCCACGAGGGCGTTCTCGAGCGCCGCCTTCGCCATCCTGTTCCCGCGGACCCGCGCGAAGAGTCCGTCGAGCTCGAGGAACGTCAGCCCCTCCTCGACGAGCGGGAAGAGGAACTCCGTCAGGACGTGCCGCGCCGACGTCGTCGTCTCCGGCGCGTAGTACGGGTCCGGGTCGGCGACGCACTCCCCCCAGCCGACGACGCCGCCCGACTCGAGCCGGAGGACGAGCGCCTCCTTGCAGCTCCAGGTCGCCGAGCTGATCGAGAAGGGGGTCACGAACGGGAGCCGGACGAGGAGGAGGTCGGCCCTCTCGACGGGCGGGACCGCGACGCCGTCGAGCGGCGTCGGCGGGACGACGGGGAGCGGGAGCGGCTCGGTGCCCACGGCGCGCCTCAGGGGGCCCCGACGACGCGGAGGACCGGCAGGGCGCCGTCGGCCCCGACGAGCGCGCGGTAGCGCGGGTACTGGTAGAGGCCGTAGAGGGCGGTCGGCTCGAGGAGGAGCGCGGCGCGAAGCGCCGCCTCCCCCTCGAGCGGGACGAGGAGGCTCCCCGCGGGAAGCTCCGCCCTCTCCTCCGGGGCGGTCGTCACGACCTGTCGCCCCTCGTACCTCCCGTAGAGGTCGTCGAACTCCTCCTCCACGCGGACGAGCGTCGCCCGCTCGACCGTCGCGCGGCGCGCCTCGCGGACCTCCTCGAACGGGATCCCGTGCCGGCCGAGGAGGTCGCGGAAGGAGGCCGCGGCCGCCGGGGCGACCGCGTAGCCGAGCGGCGTCGGGACGCTCCGCTTCACGACCATCGTCGACATCAGGTTCGGCGTCGCGACGCGCTTCTCCTTCCCCGTCGCGGCGTCGAGGACGGGGAACTCCGTGACGCGCCCGCCCGGGTTCGCCCAGAAGTAGTTCGTCGGGAGGAACGCGGGAAGGGGCCGCCGGCGGGCCGCCTCGATCGCGGCGAGGTCCGAGTCGGGCCGCGCCTCTTTCGAGAGGAACCGGCGGAAGAGGACGAGGTAGGCGTCGACGCGCCGCCCGAGGTCCGCCTCCGGGCGGCCCGCCGCGCGCGTCACGGCAGCCTCGATGATGAACGAGAGCGCCCCGTAGGCGCCCGCGGCGTTGAGGCCGCCGTCGAGGTCGGGAGCGGAATGGCGCTGCTCGTCGCGCGGCGGGACGCCGCCGACCCAGTAGCGGAGGAAGCGGTGCCCCGCCCGCGCCTCGGCCGCGGCCGCCTCGTCGACGTGCCGGAGCGCGGCGGAGACGAGCTCCGGCGCGAAGAGCGGGTTGCAGAGACCGTCCATCGTGATGTCGGTCCACTTCACGAAGCCGCGCCTGCGCCACTCCTCGGGGTCGCGGACGAACTCGTGGGCGTCGACGGCGAGGTGCGGGCGGTACGTGCGGAAGACGCGGTGGAGGGCGCGCGTCTCCGGCTCCTCGAGCGTGACGTGGTCGCGGTTCAGGTCGGCCTTCGCCGCGTTCCTCCGCGTCCCCGCCTCGGCGCCGTCGGGGTTCACCATCGGCACGACCCTCAGCTCCACGTCCGCGGGGAGCGTCTCCGGGTCCCGCGCGGCGTCGCGGATCAGGTAGAGGAGGGCGTCCTTCCCCGAGACCTCGTCGCCGTGCTGCTGGGCGTAGAAGAGGAGCCTCCACCGCGGCGCCCCGCCGCGCGAGAGGCGGACGACGAAGAGGTCGCGCCCCTCGCGGCTCTTCCCCTCGACCGCGACGGAGACCGGCCCCTTCCCGTCGACGCTCCGGAGGAAGGAGGCCATCTCGGGATGGCTCGTCGACCGGGTGAGCGCCTTCGGCTCCTCGGGGAGGGAGAACGGGGCGGAGGTCGCGGCGGCGGGAACGGCCGCAACCGAGGCCGGCGCGAGGACGAGCGCTCCGAGGAGCGCGCCCGCGGGGAGGAGTCTCATCGGCGTGACCCTTTCCGCCCGCCGGGGCGGCCGGCGGGAGCGGCGGCTAGAACGGCCCCCAGTGCGTGAGCACCGGCGGGACGAGGAGGAGGAACGAGAGGAGCATCAGGACGAGCATGAGCGGCAGGAACCAGCGCGCCCACTTCTCCCAGGGGATCTTCGCCATCCCGAGGACCCCCATCGTCACGGCGGAGGTCGGGAGGATCGGGTTGACGAGCTCGCAGAGCTGGTAGGCGTAGACCATCGTCTGGCGCGTGAGGCCGACGAGGTCGGCGAGCGGCGCCATGATCGGCATCGTGAGCGCGGCCTGCGCCGTCCCGGAGTGGATGAAGAAGTTGATGACGCACTGGACGAGGAACATGACCTGCGCCGCGACGACCCCCGGCAGGTGCGAGATGAGCCCCGAGCCGTGGAAGAGGATCGTGTCGAGGACCTGCGCCTCGCGGGCGATGATGAGGAGCGCCCGGCCGCAGGCGATGATGAGGCTGACGTTCACCATGTCCCTGGCGCCGGCGACGAAGGAGGTCGCGATCGCGTCCCCCCTCAGCCCCCCGACGACGCCGATGACGAGCCCCATCGCGAGGAAGAGGGCGCCGATCTCCTCGATGAACCACTGCTTCTGCAGGATCCCCCAGACGAGGAGCCCCATCGCCCCGGCGAAGATCGCGAGGACGAGCGCGCGCCGCGCCGTCCACGGCTCGACGCCCGCGGCGGGCGACGGCCCCGCCTCGCGCGAGAGGTCGAGCTCGAAGACGGGGCTCGACTCCGGCTTCCGCTTCACGCGCGCGGCGTAGACCATGACCCACGCGATCATCACGCCCGTCGTCACGAACCAGGTCAGGACGCGGTAGCCGAGCCCCGAGTAGAGCGGGAGGCCGACGAGCCCCTGCGCGATGCCGACCGTGAAGGGGTTGAAGAACGCCGCCCCGAAGCCGGCCGCCGCGCCGAGGAACGGGATCGCCGTCCCGACGATCGAGTCGTAGCCGAGCGAGATCGCGAGCGGCACCGTGATGAGGATGAAGGGGATGACCTCCTCGGACATCCCGAAGACCGAGCCCGCGAGCGAGAAGACCGCCATCAGGACCGGGATGACGAGCTTCGTCAGGTGCGGGTGCGCCGCGAGCGCGGCGGTGAGCCTCCGGATCGCGAACTCGATCGCCCCCGTCGACTGGATGACGCTGAAGGCGCCGCCGATGAGGAGGAGGAACGAGATGATGAGGGCGCCGTCCTTGAAGCCCTTGATCGGGGCGAGGAGGAGCCACTGCGGGCCGAGGCGGGTCTTCGCGACCTCCGCGTACGTGCCCGGCACGGTCACCTGCCGCCCCTCCTTCGCGACCGTCTCGTAGGCGCCCGAAGGGAGGACCCACGAGAGGACGAGGACGAAGAGGATCAGGCTCGCGACGATCACGAGCGTGTGCGGCATGCGGAACGTGCGCCCGTTCCCGTTCGCGGCCTCGGCCATCGGTCTCTCCCCCTTCTCTTTCCCCCGACTTCGTCGACGCGGCCCGGTGCGCTCCCCGGCCTCCCGGGCGCTCCGCGGGCGCTTCCGGATCATAGAGAACTGCGGCCTTCGCCGGGCGTCCGGAGGGTGCATTTCCTGGACATCTCCCCGGCTTCCGGGCCCGGTCGGGCCCGGCCCTGCGACACCGTCGCCGGGCCGCACCGGCACCTCGCGCCGCTGGACCGGGAGGACCGGCGGCGCGATGATGGGGGATGGCCGCGGCCCCCTCCCCGGGCCCGCCAGGAGCACCCATGACGACGACCCATCCCTCCTCCGAGCCGGCCGTCCGGATCGACGACGACCGGATCCGGCGAGAGCTCGACACCGCCGCCCGACCCGACCCCGGGGAGGTCCGCGACCTCCTCGCGAAGTCCCGCGAGCTGAAGGGGCTCCGCGGGCGCGACCTCGCCGTCCTGGCGGGCGTCACCGACCCCTCTCTCCTCGACGAGCTCTTCCACACGGCCCGCGAGGTCAAGGAGGCGATCTACGGCAAGCGCCTCGTCCTCTTCGCGCCGCTCTACATCTCGAACCTCTGCGCGAACGAGTGCACCTACTGCGCCTTCCGCGCCAGGAACACGGCGCTCGTCCGCCGCGCCCTGACGCAGGAGGAGATCGCCCGCGAGGTGCGGTGGCTCGAGGAGCAGGGGCACAAGCGGATCCTCCTCGTCGCGGGCGAGTCGTACCCACGCGAGGGGTTCGACTACGTCCTCCGCTCGATCGAGACGATCTACGCGACCTCCGTCGGGCCGGGCGAGATCCGCCGCGTGAACGTGAACGTCGCGCCGCTCACGGACGAGGAATTCCGCCGGCTGAAGGCCGCGAAGATCGGGACCTACCAGCTCTTCCAGGAGACGTACCACCGCGAGACGTACGGGCAGGTCCACGTCGCCGGGAAGAAGCGGGACTACGACTGGCGGGTCACGGCGATGGACCGGGCGATGCGGGCCGGGATCGACGACGTCGGCATCGGCATCCTCTTCGGCCTCTACGACTGGCGGTACGAGGTCCTCGCGCTCATGCAGCACGTGGAGCACCTCGAGCGGGCGTTCGGCGTCGGGCCGCACACGATCTCCGTCCCGCGGATCGAGCCCGCGACCGGCTCGGAGGTCGCGGAGCACCCGCCCCACGCCGTCTCCGACGTCGACTTCCGGAAGATCATCGCGATCCTTCGCCTCGCGGTCCCCTACACCGGCCTCATCCTCTCGACGCGCGAGTCGGCGGAGACGCGGCGCGAGGTCCTCGCGCTCGGCATCTCGCAGATCTCGGCCGGGAGCCGGACGAACCCCGGGGGCTACGAGGCCGACCCGGGCGACCCGTGCGCCGAGCAGTTCTCGCTCGGAGACCACCGTTCGCTCGACGAGGTGATCCGCGACGTCGCCTCCCTCGGCTTCGTCCCCTCCTTCTGCACGGCCTGCTACCGCCTCGGGAGGACCGGAGCCGACTTCATGGACGTGGCGAAGCCGGGCGAGATCAAGGAGCACTGCAACCCGAACGCGCTCGCGACGTTCCAGGAGTACCTCCTCGACTACGGCTCGGAGGAGACGCGGCGCGCGGGCGAGGCCCGGATCGCGGCGACGCTCGAGGAGATGGAGCCGGCCCTGAGGGACAAGTCCCGGAAGATGGTCGACCAGGTGAAGAGTGGCCGCCGGGACGTCTTCTGCTGACGGGAGCGCCGCCGCAAGCGAGGGGTTCCGCGTCGAGCGCGACGCGCTCGGCACGCTCGCCGTCCCCGCCGGGGCGCTCTGGGGGATCCACGCCGCGCGCGCCGTCGCGAGCTTCCCGCTCGCGGGGAGGCCGGTCCACCCCGCCCTCGTGAGGGCCTACGGCGACGTCAAGCTCGCCTGCCTCCTGGTCAACCGCGACCTCGGCTTCCTCGCCGGGGCGAAGGCCGACGCGCTCGAGAGGGCCTGCCGCGAGATGGCGGGCGGCCTCCTGACGGAGCACGTCGTCGTCGACGCCCTCCAGGGCGGGGCCGGGACCTCGACGAACATGAACGTGAACGAGGTCCTCGCGAACCGCGCGCTCGTCCTGATGGGCGAGCGCCCCGGGCGCTCCGACCTCGTCTCCCCGATCGACGACGCGAACCTCCACCAGTCGACGAACGACACCTACCCCACCGCGCTGAGGGTCGCCGCGATCCGCCTCCTCCGGGAGGTCGAGGCGGCGGTGCTCGGCCTCCAGGAGGCCTTCCAGGCGAAGGAGCGCGAGCTCGCCCACGTCGTGAAGGTCGGCCGGACCGAGATGCAGGACGCCGTCCTGACGACGCTCGGGCGCGGGATGGGGGCCTACGCCGAGGCCTTCGGGCGGGACCGGTGGCGGATCTCCCGCTGCGAGGAACGGCTTCGGGTCGTGAACCTCGGCGGGACGGCGATCGGCACCGGCCTCGCCGCGCCCCGGACGTTCGTCTTCGCCGTCGTCGACCGGCTCCGCGAAGTGACCGGCCTCGGCCTCGCCCGGGCCGAGAACCTCGTCGAGGCGACGCAGAACGCCGACGCCTTCGTCGAGGTCTCCGGAACGCTGAAGGCCTGCGCCGCCTCGCTCCTGAAGGTCTCGGGCGACCTGCGCCTCCTCTCCTCCGGGCCGGAGGCCGGCCTCGGCGAGCTGCGCCTGCCGCCCCGGCAGGCGGGCTCCTCCATCATGCCGGGGAAGGTGAACCCGGTGATCCCCGAGGCCGTCACGCAGGCCGCCCTCTCCGTCTTCGCCCACGACCAGACGATCGGCTTCGCCGCCGCGTCGGGCTCGCTCGAGCTGAACCCGTTCCTCCCCCTCGTGGCGGACTCGCTCCTGACGAGCCTCGACCTCCTCGCCCGCGCCGCGCGGATCCTCGCGGAGCACTGCGTCGCCGGCCTGGCGGCCGACGAGGAGCGCTGCCGGCGGCACGTCGACTCCTCGACGGCGACGGCGACGGCGCTCCTCCCGGCCCTCGGGTACGACGGCGCCGCGCGCCTCCTCGACGCCGCTGCCCGGTCGGGGCGAGGGCTCCGCGAAACCGCGGTCGCCGAGAGGCACCTGACCGGCGAGGAGTTCGACGCCCTCACCTCTCCCGAGGCCGTCTGCCGCCTCGGCTCGCCCGCGGCCGCGCCGCGGAAGGACGGGGCTTCGTGAACGGCGCCCCGCGCAGCCTGCGCCTTCACGTCGGGCTCTTCGGCCGGCGGAACGTCGGCAAGTCGAGCCTCCTGAACGCGCTCACGCGGCAGGAGGTCTCGATCGTCTCCGCGACGCCCGGCACGACGACGGACCCCGTGGAGAAGCCGATGGAGCTCCTCCCGCTCGGGCCGGTCCTCTTCATCGACACGGCCGGCGTCGACGACGAGGGGGCGCTCGGGGAGCTCCGGATCGCGAAGACCCGGAAGGTCCTCGAGCGGACGGACCTCGCCCTCCTCGTCGCGGACGCGACGGCGTGGGGTCCCTTCGAGGAGGAGCTCCTCGCCGAGATCGCCGCCCGGGCGATCCCGCACGTCGTCGTCCTCAACAAGCGCGACGTCGCCGCTCCGGCGCCCGAGCTCCTCGCGCGGCTCGCCGCGTCCGGACGGAAGGTCGTCGAGACGGCGGCGCCCGCGGGGCACGGGATCGCCGCCCTGCGCCAGGCGCTCCTCGCGGCCGTCCCGGCCGAGGCGCTCGAGACCCGGCGCATCGTCGGCGACCTCGTGAGCGAGGGCGACCTCGTCGTCCTCGTCGTCCCGATCGACAAGGAGGCGCCGAAGGGCCGCCTCATCCTCCCGCAGGTTCAGACGATCCGCGACCTCCTCGACTCCGATGCCTTCTCGCTCGTCGTGAAGGAGCGGGAGCTCCGGACGGCGCTCGCGCGCCTCTCCTCGCCCCCGCGCCTCGTCGTCACCGACTCGCAGGCGTTCCTCAAGGTCGCCGCGGACACGCCCCCCGGCGTCCCCCTCACCTCCTTCTCGATCCTCTTCGCCCGCTTCCAGGGCGACCTCGGCGAGCTCGCCCGCGGCGCGCTCGGGATCGAGAGGCTGAAGGCGGGCGAGAGGGTCCTCGTGGCCGAGTCGTGCACGCACCATCCCATAGGCGACGACATCGGCCGGGTGAAGATCCCGCGCTGGGTGCGCCAGTACACGGGCGTCCCCCTCGAGTTCGTCCACGTCCAGGGGCACGACTTCCCGGAGGACCTCTCCCCCTTCGCCCTCGTCGTCCACTGCGGCAGCTGCATGGGGAACCGCCGCGAGATGCTTTCGCGGATCCTCCGGTGCCGCGCGGCCGGCGTCCCCGTCACGAACTACGGCCTCACGATCGCCTACTCGCTCGGCATCCTCGAGAGGGCGCTCGAGCCCTTCCCCGCCGCCCTCGACTCCTTCCGCGCCGCGCGCTCCGGGAACGCGCCCCCTCCGGAGGTCCGCCCGTGATCGAACGCCCCGAGATCCTCGCCTGGCTCCGAGAGACCGACCCGGGCCACCTCTCCCGGCTCTACCGGAGAGCCGACGCCGTCCGCCGGGCGACGGTCGGAGAGGAGGTCCACCTCCGCGGCCTCGTCGAGCTCTCGAACCACTGCGTGCGCCGCTGCGCCTACTGCGGCATCTCCGTCGAGAACGCGTCGATCGCGCGCTACCGGATGACGGCCGACGAGGTCCTCGAGTGCGCGCGGACCGCCGTGGGCCTCGGCTACGGCACGCTCGTCCTCCAGGCGGGCGAGGACTACGGGCTGACGCGCGATTGGGTCGCGGAGCTCGTCCGGCGGGTCAAGGCGACGACGCCGCTCGCCGTCACCCTCAGCCTCGGCGAGCGCCCCGACGGCGACCTCGCCGCCTGGCGGGAGGCGGGCGCGGACCGCTACCTCCTCCGCTTCGAGACCTCGGACCCGGCCCTCTTCGCGGCGATCCACCCGCCGCTCCCCGGCCGCACGTCCGACCGGCTCGCGATCCTCCGACGGCTGCGCGAGCTCGGCTACGAGGTCGGGAGCGGCGTCCTCGTCGGCATCCCGGGGCAAACGTGGGAGAGCCTCGCCGACGACCTCCTCCGCTTCCGCGAGCTCGACCTCGACATGATCGGCGTCGGCCCCTTCATCCCGCACCCCGAGACCCCGCTCGGCCGCGGCCTCTTCCCCCGCGCCCCCGAGGGCGAGCAGGTCCCCGCCGACGAGGAGACGACGACGAAGGCCGTCGCGCTCACGCGGCTCGTCCGCCCCGACGCGAACATCCCGTCGACGACCGCCCTCGCGACGATCGGCCCGTCGTTCGGCCGCGAGCGCGGGCTGATGCGCGGCGCGAACGTCGTCATGCCGAACCTGACGCCGCCCGCGTACCGGAAGCTCTACGAGATCTACCCGGGGAAGGCGATCGTCTCGGAGACGGCCGAGGAGTGCCGGAGCTGCCTCTCGGGCCGGATCGCGATCATCGGCCGGGTGCCGGGGAAGGGACCCGGAGGTCGCGCTCGCGGGGCGCGGACGGAGCCCCCGGCGCGGCCCTCTCCCGCGACCGGCTGAGGGGACACGGGAGCCGCGACCGTCCGGAGGACCGGACCGCCGCGCGCGCCCGGTGGTCCCGACGGCACCCGCCCGTCGCCTCCCGGCGGCTCTCGGCTACGATCCCGCCACCGAAAGGAGCCGAGGAATGAAGAGGACGGGAAGGTCGTCTCTGCGCGTCGTCGCGCTCGCCTGCGCGCTTGCGGCCGCGCTCCCGGCGCGCGCGGACCTCGAGGACGAGCTCGAGCGGGCGTGGGTCGGGGCGTGGGTCGTCGTGAAGGTCGAGTCGGCGTCCGACTGCTCGGGCGCCTACACGAACGTCGAGGTCCGCGGCCTCCGGAGCACGAGCCGCGGGAGCCGCCGGTTCGGCGAAGGGGAGCTCGCGCGGGTCGACAAGCTGAACCAGAAGTCGGACCGCGTCGACCTCTACCTCTCCGTCGCCGAGCCGGTCCTCGTGCCCCGGACGGACGGGCCGTTCACCCTCTTCGACGAGCGCTCCTGCCGCGTCCAGCTCATGGTCGAGGTCCCGAAGGCCGTCGTGAAGTCGGGGCGCCTCGACGAGGTCGAAACGGTCCTCCTCGAGGCCGTCGAGCGGCACGAGACCTCGGCCGCCGCCCGCCGGTCGCGGAGCTGGAACGACCGCGCGCGCGACCCCTACCCGCCCGACTACGAGGAGACGCTCGCGCGGCACGCGGCCTGGAAGGCCGAGGAAGCGAACCGCGCCCTCGCCGCGACGCGCGTCGCCGCGCTCGACGAAGCCTCGCAGGCGCTCTCGCGCGTCGCCGACGACCCCGACTACCTGGCCGGCTTCGCCGCGGGGGTCGAGGCGCAACGCCGCCGCTCCGCGCCCGGCTGCTCGGCCCTCGGAGGATCCCGCTTCGACGGCGACGAGCAACGGCCGCCGAGCGACCGGCGCGGCGGCTCCCCCGCCGAGCGCAGCTTCCAGCGGGGCTTCCGCGACGGTCAGGTCGTCGCCTGGGCGACGCGGGTCGCGCGGACCGTCGAGGGGTGCTTCGTGCCGGTGCCGGGCCGCTGACCTCACGTCGTCGCGGGCGCGCCCGGAGACGCCTCGCCGCCGCCATCGGTCGCACGAAGGCCCCCGGTCGCCCGGGGGCCTTCGGTCTTCCGCGGTTCCGTCGCGACCGCGCTACGCGATCGTGACCTCCTTGCAGAGGTAGACGTCCTGGATCGCGTTGAGGAGCTTCGCCCCTTCCGCCATCGGGCGCTGGAACGCCTTGCGGCCGGAGATGAGGCCCATGCCTCCGGCGCGCTTGTTGACGACGGCCGTCTTCACGGCCTCGGCGAAGTCGTTCTCGCCCGAGGCGCCGCCCGAGTTGATCAGGCCCGCGCGGCCCATGTAGCAGTTCGCCACCTGGTATCGCGTCAGGTCGATCGGGTGGTCGGTCGTCAGCTTCTCGTAGATCCGCTTGTCGGTCTTGCCGTAGGGGTTCTCCTTCGAGTTCAGCGCGAGGTACCCGCCGTTCGTCTCGGGGAGCTTCTGCTTGATGATGTCCGCCTCGATCGTCACGCCGAGGTGGTTCGCCTGCCCCGTCAGGTCGGCGGCGACGTGGTAGTCCTTTTCCATCTTGAAGGCGTTGTTCCGGAGGTAGCACCAGAGGACGGTCGCCATCCCCATCTCGTGCGCCGCCTGGAACGCCTGGCTCACCTCGACGATCTGCCGCCCCGACTGGTCCGACCCGAAGTAGATCGTCGCGCCGACGGCGACGGCGCCCATGTCGCGCGCCTGCTTGATCTGCGCGAAGAAGATCTGGTCGAACTTGTTCGGGTAGGTCAGGAACTCGTTGTGGTTGAACTTGAGGAGGAAGGGGATCTTGTGGGCGTACCGGCGCGCCACGGCGCCAAGGACGCCGAGCGTCGAGGCGACGGCGTTGCAGCCCCCCTCGATGGCGAGCTTCACGATCCCCTCGGGGTCGAAGCAGACGGGGTTCTTCGCGAAGCTGGCGCCGGCGGAATGCTCGATCCCCTGGTCGACGGGCAGGATCGAGAGGTAGCCGGTGCCCGCGAGGCGGCCGTGGTCGACGAGCTGCTGGAGGCTCCGGAGGACGGGGATCGGGCGGTCGGACATCGACCAGATGCGGTCCACGACGTCGGGACCCGGGAGGTGGAGAGTCTCCTTCGGGATCCCGGAGCAGGTGTGCTCGAGAAGGGATTTCGCCTCGGCGCCGAGGGCTGTGGTGATGGTGTCGATCGTGGTCATGTGCGGGTCTCCTCGGGTGTCGTTGCGGGACGGGAGGCATCCTATCGCCCCGTGCGCCGGGGGGACAGGGTGCCGGTAGGACTGCGGGAATCGCGCAGGCGGGCGATAATGGGGGTTCGGCGCGGGACGACCCGCTCGCCCGCGGGCCAGGACCCGACATGAACCTCGACACGTTTCGAACCCAGTTCTTCGCCGGAGCCCCGCGCTACACGTGGCTCGAGGACCTCGGCCGCGGCGGGATGGGGGTCGTCTTCAAGGCGAGGGACCGGGACCTCGACGAGGTCGTCGCGATCAAGGTCCTCTACGGGCACGTCGGGGACGACGACGGGGCGATCCTCGCCCGCTTCAAGCGCGAGATCAGCCTGAACCGCCGGGTCAAGCACCCGAACGTCGCCCGGATGTACGACTTCGGGAGCGGCGGCGGACACCCCTACATCACGATGGAGTTCGTCCCCGGCCAGGACCTGCAGTCCCTCATCCTGCAGGAAGGCCGGATCCCACCGGAACGGGCGATCCGGATCCTCCGGCAGATCTGCCAGGGGACCCAGGCCGCCCACGAGCAGGAGATCGTCCACCGCGACCTGAAGAGCCAGAACATCATCGTCGGAGCCGGCGACGTCGTCTCGATCCTCGACTTCGGCCTCGCCCGGGGCGCGGTCGACGAGAAGCTGACCCAGGAGGCGGTCGTCCTCGGGACGCCGCACTACATCTCGCCCGAGCAGGCGATGGGCCAGTCCGCCGACGTGAGGAGCGACATCTACTCGATCGGGATCATCGCGTTCGAGATGCTCTCCGGCGTCCTCCCCTTCACGGCGGATTCCGCTCTCGGGATCGCGATGAAGCAGATCTCCGAGCCGGTGCCGGGGAACCTCTCGCTCTACCCCGAGATCCCGCAGCGCCTCCGGGAGGTCGTCCACCGCGCGCTCGCGAAGCGGCGCGAGGACCGCCCGCCGACCGCCGCCGCGCTCGACGCGGCGCTCGCGCGCGCGGCGGGCCAGCCGGACTCTCCGGAGGTCGACGACGAGGCAGCGGCGCTGGCGCGGGCGATCGACGCGGCGCTGGGCGACCCGGGCGGCGGCCCCCGGCCTCAGCGACCCGTCGACGCCCTCCGCGACGACCCGACGCCCGTCGTGCCCCATCGTCCGCGTCCGCGTCCGGCCCCCGAGGCCGAGCCCGCTCCGGCCCGGATTCTGACGCCTTCGCCTTCGATGCGTTCCCCCTCCGGGGTCGCGACGCCCCCCTCCGTTCCGGCGGTGCGGCGCCCCGCTGGCCGGCCGACGGTCTTCGTCGTCATGGGGGACGGGGCGGACCGGATCGCGGCCGGCAAGGCCTTCGCCGATTCGGGCTGCGACGCCGTGGAGGCCCGCAGCGGCGAGGAGATCCTCGAGCTCCTGATGTCGCGGGTTCCGGACGCGGTCGTGATGGACATCGCCCTCCCGAAGGCCGACGGATTCGAGGTGGCGCGGATCCTCAAGGCGACGCCGACGTTCGCCCAGGTCCCGGTCCTCCTCCTCGGGACGCGGGTGGACCGGGCCCAGGAGCACTTCGCCCGGCAGGTCGGCGCGAGCGAGATCCTCTCCAGGCCCGTCTCGGACAAGGAGCTCGTCGAGCGGACCTGGCGGCTCCTCGCCCCGCGCGGCTACTACCGGGACGAGGCGCCCTCCTCGCGGATCTCGCGGTCGACCGCACCCGTCCCGCCCCCGAGCGACCCCACACGGTCTTAACGCGGCGGCGCTACGATTCCGGGCTCTCATGACGACGCCCGACCCGCCCCGCCCCCCTCTCCGCGCGCCGGTCCTGGCCCGAAGGCTCGTCCTCCCCCTGCTCCTGGGGCTCGCCGGTGGTCTCGTCGCGGGCGCCATCCTCGGACGGATCCTGGATGGGGCGGTCGCGGGCCGGACGAAGGAGACCGCGTTCTCGCTGCTCGAGAGGGTCGGTCCCGACGTCGAAGCGGTCCTCGCCACCGGCGGGGACCCGAAGGAGACCGTCGACCGGATCGGGCGGCAGCTCGCCCTCCGGGCCACGCTCGTCGCGACCGACGGCCGGGTCCTCGGGGACAGCGGCGTCGACCGCAGCCGGCTCGACGCCCTCGAGAACCACGCGGGACGTCCCGAGGTGCGCGACGCGCTCCGCTCGGGGCGAGGCGTCGAGGCCCGCTTCTCCTCGACGCTCGGCCAGCGGCTCATCTACGCGGCGGCCCGGCTCCGGAGCGGAGAGGTCCTCCGCCTGGCCTTCCCCGAGAAGGACCTCACGGCCTGGGAGGCCCCCTACCGCCGGCGGGTCCTCCTGGTCTGTGTCGCGGCCGGGCTGCTCGCCGGAGCCCTCTTCGTCCGGCTGCGCTTCCGGCAGGCCGCCGAGCTCAGCCACGTGCTCCGCGCCGTGGAGGCCGTTGCACGGGGCCGGCGGCCGGCGAACCCGGGTGCCGTCTCGGAGGAGACGGCCGCGGTCCACTCGGCGCTCGCCGACCTCCTGGAGCAGACGAGCGAGCGGAACGAGGCGGTCCTCCGGCAGGAGACGGTTTCGCGGGCGATCTTCGAGGGAATCCCGACCGGACTGCTCGTCGTCGACCGCGAGCTCTCCCTCCTCGATGCGAACTCCGCGGCGCTCGGCCTCCTCCGCCTCCCGGCCGGCGCCCTGCGGAGAGGCGAGCACGTCCTGGAGCTGGTCCGCGAGAAGGCCGTGACCGACCTCCTCCGCGAGGCCCTCGACGGCGGCCGCGCGGCCGGACCGCTTCGGCTCGCGACCGGATCCGGCGACCTCGAGCTCCGCGCGGAGGCGATCCGCGTCTCCGGCGAGGGGGCGGCCGGCCGCCCCGCGGCCGTCGCGATCCTCCGCGAAGCGGCGTCCCCCCGACCGAGCTGAGCCGCCGGGTCGCGCGGCGTCGCGGCCGCGCGGCGGCTGATAACCTCCTCCGTCCGGAGGAGAGCCCTCGATGCGTCTGTTCCCCCGTGAAGAGACCTTCCTTCCGCAGTTCGCCCGCGGCGCCGAGGTGATCCTCGAGGCCGCGCGCGTCCTCGACGCCCTCGCCGCCGCGCCGGTCCTCGACGACGAGCGCGCGGTCCGGATCAAGCAGCTCGAGCACCAGGGGGACCAGATCGCCCACGAGACGTTCGACCTCCTGAACCGGACCTGGATCACCCCGATCGACCGCGAGGACATCCACGTCCTGGTCCGAAACCTGGACGACGTCCTCGACTTCATCGACGCCGCGGCCGCGCGGATCGTCCTCTACCGGATCGCCTCGACGACCCCGGAGCTGAAGAAGATCACCTCGGTCATCGTCCAGTCGGCGGAGGCGATCCAGAAGGCGATGGCCCTCCTCTCCGACCTCAAGCACTCGAAGCAGATCCTCGAGGCCTGCGTCGAGATCAACCGGCTCGAGAACGAGGCCGACACCGTGGCGCAGCTCGCGATCGGGAGGCTCTTCGCGGAGGCGAGGGACCCGATCGAGGTCATGAAGTGGAAGGAGATCTACGACTTCGTCGAGGGCGCGACCGACCGCTGCGAGGACGTCGCGAACACGCTCGAGGCGATCGTCATCAAGTCGACCTGAGACGCCGTGACGTACATCGTCCTCATCGTCGTCGTCGCACTCCTCTTCGACTACATCAACGGCTTCCACGACGCGGCGAACTCCATCGCCACGGTCGTCGGGACGCGCGTCCTCTCGCCCCGGGTCGCGGTCGTCTGGGCGGCCTTCTTCAACTTCGTCGCGGCCTTCGCGCTCGAGACGCGCGTGGCGCAGACGATCGGGAAGGGGATCGTCCGCTCCGACGTCGTCGACCCCGACCTCGTCCTCGCGAGCCTCATCGGCGCGATCGTCTGGAACCTCCTCACCTGGTGGTGGGGCCTCCCGTCCTCCTCCTCGCACGCGCTCATCGGCGGCTTCGCCGGCGCGGCGTTCGTGAAGGCCGGGGCCGGGAGCCTCGTTCTGAAGGGGCTCCTCGTCACGAGCGCCTTCATCGTCCTCTCGCCCCTCCTCGGCCTCGCGCTCGGCTTCCTGAACTTCCTCGGTGCCCAGTGGGCTTTCCGGCGCTGGCGCCCCGACCGGGTCGACCGGGTCTTCCGGAAGGTCCAGCTCCTCTCCGCCGCAGCATTCTCGTTCGGCCACGGGATGAACGACGCGCAGAAGACGATGGGGATCATCTTCGCGCTCCTTCTCTCGACCGGGCACCTCACCGGGAACCACATTCCGTTCTGGATCGTCCTGCTCTGCTTCAGCGCGATCGGCCTCGGCACGCTCTCCGGCGGCTGGCGCATCGTCCGGACGATGTCGATGCGGATCACCCCGCTGAAGCCGATCGGGGGCTCCTGCGCGGAGTTCGCCGGGGCCGTGACCCTCGTCGGGGCCTCGCTCGGAGGGATCCCCGTCTCGACGACCCACACGATCACGGGGGCGATCATGGGCGTCGGCGCGAGCCGCAGCCTCTCCTCGGTCCGGTGGGGGGTGGCGCGGAGCATCGTCGTCGCCTGGGTCCTGACGATCCCTGCCTCGGCCCTCGTCGCCGGCCTCACCTGGAAGCTCTTCGAGCTCCTCCGGGGCTGAGGCCCCGGTTTTCCCGCGGCAGCCGGCGGGGGGCCGGTGCAAAATGAGCGGGCATGGGCAGCGGCACGGTGCTCGCGGGACGACACTCCTCGTCGGGCTGGCGCATCCCGCGGCCGCCGCGCCGCGAGGGGCCCCTCGTCCCGGTCAGCGAGCGCGACCTCGACGACGTCTGGAGGCTCCGTTTCCGCGACCCGCTCGTCGAGGCGGCCTTCAGCGACGAGCAGCGGGCCTCGAGCGCCCGGATCCTGAAGCCGTCCGTTTTCGTCGCTCTCGCGACGATCCTCGCGTTCGGGCTTCTCGACCCGATCGCCTTCCCGGAGACGTGGCGGACCGTCCTCGCGATCCGCCTCGCCGCGCTCGCCCTCCCCGTCGCCGTCCTCGCCGTCTTCGCCTCCCTCCCCCGCTTCTCGCGCTGGACGCGCCCGCTCCTCGAGGTCGGGGGCGTCGTCGCCGGCTGGGCGATCGCCGGGATGATCGCCGTCGGCCAGCCGACCGAGCCCGGGACGACGATCTACTTCGTCGCCCTGAGCTTCCCGATGGCCTCCTCGGCGATCGGCCTCATCCCGTCGGGGTTCGCGGCGAGCGTCGTGCGGGCCGGGCTGATCGTCCTCTCGTTCCCGGCCGTCGCCCTCATGAGGAAGCTCCCGGACCTCGGCCCGCCCCTTCCCGCGGACGTCGTCGTCGTCTCCCTCGGGACGCTCATCCTCCTCTGGTTCTTCTTCACCGTCGCCGGCTACTTCCGCGAGGCCTACCAGCGACGCACCTTCGTGACGATGCACCTCCTCGAGGCGGCGAGCGAGAAGGCCCGCTCCGTCGCTTCCGAGCTGAAGCGGCGGAACGACGAGAAGACGACCTTCCTCGGCATCGCGGCGCACGACCTGAGGAACCCGCTCGGCGTGATCCTCGGCTACGCGGAGATGCTCCGCGACGAGGAGTTCCCCCGCCGCGAATCGGCGGAGATGGCGGGGAAGATCGTCGTCGCCGCCGAGCGGGTCCGCGACCTCGTCGCCGGGCTCCTCGAGCTGAGCGCCGCGGAGGCGGGGCGCGTCGCGCTCGAGAAACGCCCCTGCGACCTCCTCGCCCTCGCGCGAAGGGTCGTCGAGACGCTCGTGGAGCCCGCCGCGCGGAAGGAGATCGGGATCCGGGTCGAGGGCGCCCCCGTCGTCGTCACGGGCGACCCCGGGGCGATCCAGCAGGTCCTCGAGAACGTCGTCTCGAACGCCGTCAAGTTCTCCCCGCTCGGCTCGACCGTCACCGTCTCGATCCGGCTCGACGGCGGGACGGGCGTCGTCGACGTCGAGGACGAGGGGCCCGGCGTGACCGAGGCGGACCGGGCCCGGCTCTTCGCGAAGTTCGCGCGCCTCTCGGCGCGGCCGACGGGGGGCGAGTCGTCGACGGGGCTCGGCCTCTCCATCGTCAAGACGCTCACGGAGGCGATGGGGGGCGAGGTCTCCCTCGAGAGCCCGCCGGGCCGCGGCGCCCGCTTCCGGGTCCGGCTCCCCGTCTGACGGCGCGGGTCCTCTCCCGGCGGACCGCGACCGTCCCCCGCCGACGGCGAGCCTGTTCTATCCTTCCGCCACGTGAGCTCCCGAGCCGCCAGCTGTCCGTCCTGCGGAGGCGAGGTCCTCTTCCGCGCCGGCTCGTCCGTCGTCACGGTCTGCCCGCAGTGCCGCTCCGCGGTTTCGCGGAAAGGGGCGAAGCTCGAGTCGCTCGGCGTCGTCGCCGAGCTCGTCCCGACCTCGTCGCCGTTCCGCGTCGGGACGACGGGAAAGCCGAAGGCCCAGGGCCTGAAGCCGTTCCGGATCGTCGGGCGGCTCCAGCTCTCGACGGGCGAGGGGACGTGGGACGAGTGGCACGTCGCGTTCGACGACGGTCGGTACGGCTGGCTCGCGGAGGCGCAGGGGACGTTCTGGGTCACCCGCCCGCTCCCCGCCCCGACGAACCCGCCCGCGCCCGATTTCCACCAGATCGCGCCGGGGCAGCGGCTCTCCTTCGGCGGCTACGGCGAGTTCACCGTGACGGACCGGCGGCAGGCGCTCTACGCCTCGGCCGAGGGGGAACTCCCCTTCGCCGCGGTCCCCGGCTCCGTCTTCATGTACGCCGACCTCTCCGGCGCCGACGGGAGCGTCGCGACGCTCGACTACGGCGACGACCCCGGCGTCGACGCCTTCTTCGTCGGCCGGCCGATCGCGCTCGCGGACCTCGGCGTCGAGGGGCTGGAAGAGTGGAGCGAGAGGAAGGTCGCCGCGCGGGCCTCCTCGCTGAACTGCCCCGCCTGCGGCGCCGGCCTCCAGCTGAAGGACCCGGCGAACACCGTCCGGGTCGCCTGCACCTACTGCGGCTCCGTCCTCGCGACGCCGCAGGAGGGGGCCTCGGCGGAGAAGTTCGAGGTCCTCGCGAGGCTCCAGAAGCTGCCGTTCAAGCCCCTCCTCCCGCTCGGCGGAGAGGGGACGCTCCGCGGGAGGCCCTACGCGATCCTCGGCGCGATCCTGAAGGCCTGCACCGTCGACGGCGTGAACTACTACTGGCGCGAGTACCTCCTCAAGGAGACGAAGTCCGAGGCCTACCACTGGCTCGTCGAGTCGAACGGGCACTGGACGCTCGTCGAGCCCGCCGCCGCGGGCGAGGTCTCGACGGCGCCGCGCCTCGCGGTCTACCGCGGGACGCGCTACAAGCACTTCCAGTCGACGACGGCCCGCGTCGAGGCGGTCCTCGGCGAGTTCTACTGGGAGGTGCGAAAGGGGGAGTCGACGACGGCCTCCGACTACGTCGCCCCGCCGCGGATCCTCTCCGAGGAGAGGTACGCGAACGAGGTGACCTGGTCCGAGGGGGCGTACGTCCCGAAGGAGGAGGTCGAGCAGGGCTTCTCCCTCGCCGCGCCCCTGCCCGCTCCCGAGGGGGTCGGCTCGAACCAGCCGTGGCCGCACGCCGGCTCGGCCCGCGCCTTCCTCAGGACCGTCGGCCTCTTCGCCGCGGTCGCCGTCTTCCTCTTCGTCTTCTTCAACATCAAGGCCGACCGGAAGGTCGTCTACCAGAAGCGGCACGACCTCTCGCTCCTGACGGCCGACCCGACGATCGCCCCGGACGCCCTCTCCGAGAGCCTCACGGTCGTCACCGAGCCGTTCGAGATCCCGCACGCGGGGAACGTCGAGGCGCGGATCGACGCGCCGACGGACAACAGCTGGGTCTTCGTCGGCGCCGTCCTCCTCGAGGAGGCGACCGGGCAGGCGTACGGCTTCGGCCTGCAGTCCGACTACTACCACGGCGTCGACGGCGGCGAGCGCTGGAGCGAGGGCTCCCGCTCGCGCACCGTCTACGTCGGCCGCGTCCCGGCGGGGCGCTACGTCCTCCGTCTCGAGCCCGAGCTCGAGCCGGGGAAGGCCCCGCCCTACTACGACGTCCGTCTCCGGAGCGGCGTCCCCCGCTTCGCGCACCTGATGGTCGTCCTCGTCCTCCTCCTCCTCGGGCCGGTCGCCCTCGCGATCTCCAAGGCGCGCTTCGAGGGGCGCCGCTGGGCCGAGAGCGACTACGCCGGGGGAGGCGGGGAGTCGGACGACGAAGAGTGAGGCCGACATGCTGAAACGAGGCTTCCAGGTCTTCGGCGCTCTCCTACTGACGGCCTACGCCTGGGCGGGCCTGGCGGGGTGGGAGCTCCCGACGAACGCGAAGAAGGGGGTCGTCGCCGCCGGGGCGCGGAGCGCGACCGGGTTCCGGGCCTACAGCTTCTGGACGGGAGGAAAGTGATGAACTGGTGGCAGCTCCACGCGGGACAGGTCTGGTCGGCGCTCGTCTTCTCGGCGATCGGGATCGGCGTCTTCGGCCTCTTCTTCCTCGTCCTCCCGAAGCTCCTCCCCTTCTCTCTGAAGAAGGAGATCGAGGAGGACCAGAACGTCGCCCTCGGCGTCGTCATCGCCGCGGTCGTCCTCGGCATGGCCTTCATCATCGGGTCGGCGATCGGCTCCTGACGCGGTGACGCCGAGCCCGGTCCGGCCGGGGCCGGTCTACCTGACGGTCCTCGTCATCGCCACCTGCGGGCTCGTCTACGAGCTCGTCGCAGGGGCGCTCGCGAGCTACCTCCTCGGGGACACGGTCACCCAGTTCTCCCTCGTCATCGGGATCTACCTGACGGCGATGGGGGCCGGGGCGTGGCTCTCGAAGTTCGTCGAGAGGGGCGTCGCGCGGCGGTTCGTCGAGATCGAGATCGCCGTCGCGTTCCTCGGCGGCTTCTCCGCCCTCGCCCTCTCCTTCGCGTTCCTCTCCCCCCGCTGGTTCCACCCGGTCTTCTACGGCCTCGTCTTCGCCGTCGGGACGCTCGTCGGGGTCGAGATCCCGCTCATGCTCCGGCTCCTGCGGCGCTCCGTGGCGTTCAAGGACCTCGTCGCCCAGGTCCTCACGTTCGACTACCTCGGCGCGCTCGCCGCTTCGCTCCTCTTCCCGCTCGTCTTCGTCCCGACGCTCGGCCTCTTCCGGACCTCGCTCCTCTTCGGCCTCCTGAACGTCGCCGTCGCGTTCACCTCGATCCGGCTCTTCCGCGACGAGATCGGCCCGCCCGGCGGGCTCCTCGCAAAGGCCGCGATCGTCGCGGCGCTCCTGCTCGGCGGCTTCGTCGCGGCGGAGCGCCTCTCGGAGATGGCCGAGGAGCAGCAGTACGCCGACGAGGTCCTCCTCGCGAAGAGCTCGCCCTACCAGCGCGTCGTCCTGACCCGGAACCGGGCCGGCTTCCAGCTCTTCCTGAACGGGCACCTCCAGTTCTCCTCCGTCGACGAGTACCGCTACCACGAGGCGCTCGTCCACCCCGCCTTCGCCGTCGTCCCCTCGGCCCGCCGCGTCGCCGTCCTCGGCGGAGGGGACGGCCTCGCCGTCCGCGAGGTGCTGCGCCACCCGGCCGTCGCGGAGGTCGTCCTCGTCGACCTCGACCCGATGGTGACGCGCCTCGCGCGCGAGAACCCGCTCTTTCTCGAGCTGAACGGCGGCTCCCTCCGCTCCCCGAAGGTCGCGGTCGTGAACGCCGACGCGATGAAGTGGCTCGAGACCCAGACGGGGCTCTTCGACCTCGTCTTCGTCGACTTCCCCGACCCGAACTCCTTCGCCGTCGGGAAGCTCTACACGAAGCGCTTCTACGACCTCCTCAGGCGCCGCCTCGCCCCCGACGGCGCCTTCGCCGTCCAGTCGACGTCGCCCCTCTTCGCCCGCAAGTCGTTCTGGATCATCGACCGGACGATCGCCGCGTCCGGCTTCGCGACACGCCCCTACCACGCCGCCGTCCCGTCGTTCGGCGAGTGGGGCTTCGTCCTCGCGGCGCCACGCCCCTTCGACGTCCCGACCGAGGTCCTTCCCGGCCTTCGCTTCCTCTCGCGCGAGACGCTCCCCGCGCTCTTCTCGTTCGGCCCCGACATGGCGCGCTGGGCGGAGGCGCCGGTGAACCGCCTCCACGACCAGGCCCTCGTGAGGACCTACGAGAGCGAGTGGCGGAAGTTCGAGTGACGTGAGGCCTTCCCGCCGCGAGGCGATCGCCGCGCTCGCGGGCCTCCCGGCCCTCGGGTCGTTCCTCGCGGCCTGCCGTAAGGGCCCCGAGCGCCCCGCCTACTCCGGCGCCGTCGTCGGCGCCGACGTCCTGCGGGGGCACCGGATCCGGACCGGCGAGCTCCTCGCGCGCCCCGTCGCCCGCCGCGAGAGCGTCGGGGTCGCGATCCTCGGAGGAGGGATCTCGGGCCTCTCGGCCGCCTGGACGTTCGCGCGGGCGGGGTTCACCGACTTCCGCCTCTACGAGCTCGAGGACGATCCGGGCGGGAACGCCCGGTCCGGCGCGAACGCGGTCTCCGCCTACCCCTGGGGCGCGCACTACGTCCCGGTCCCGATGTACGGCAACCCGGCGCTCGAGGCGCTCCTCGCCGAGGTCGGCGCGATGACGGGGCGGGGCCCCGACGGCTCCCCCGAGTGGGCCGAGGAGATGCTCTGCGCCGAGCCCGAGGAGCGGCTCTTCTTCCGCGGCCTCTGGTACGAGGGGCTCTACCCGCGGGCGGGGGCGACGCGCGAGGACCGCGCCGAGCTCTCGCGCTTCGAGCGGGAGATGCTCCGCTTCGCGGCGCTCCGCGACGCGAAGGGGCGGCGCGCCTTCGCGATCCCGCGCCGGCTCTCCTCGGACGACGCGGAGTGGACCGCCCTCGACCGGGTCTCGATGCGCGAGTGGCTGACGCGGAGCGGCTTCTCGGGGGCGCGCCTCTTCTGGTTCGCCGAGTACGCGACGCGCGACGACTTCGGCTCCTCCCTCGACGACACCTCCGCCTGGGCCGGAATCCACTACTTCGCCTCGCGCCTGCGCGGCGTCTCGCCGGACGGCCCCTTCGAGGAGCCGGCCTCGTTCCTGACCTGGCCCGAGGGAAACGGTCGCCTCGTGAGGCACCTCGTGAAGGCGGCCGGCGGCCGGCTCGTCACGGGGGCCGTCGCCTTCGACGTCGTCCCTCGACGGGACGGGGCGACGGTCCGCCTCTGGGACGCGCCGCGGGACGAGGTCGTCGAGGTGACGGCGCGGCACGTCGTCTACGCCCTCCCCCGCTACACGGCCGCGAAGGTCCTCGCCCCCTGGCGCGAGGAGCCTCCCGCGTTCCTCCGCGCGTTCGAGTACGCGCCGTGGCTCGTCGCGAACGTCACCCTCTCGTCGCGCCCCGCAAACCGCGGCTTCCCCCTCTGCTGGGACAACGTCCTCTACGACTCGCGCGGCCTCGGCTACGTCGTCGCGACGCACCAGTCGGGGCCGTCGCACGGCCCGACGGTCCTGACCTACTACCTCGTCTTCGCCGGCGAGGCGCCCCGCAAGGCCCGAGAGAAGCTCCTCTCGGCGACGTGGGACGAGCTCGCCGGGGCCGTCCTCGCCGACCTCTCCCGGGCGCATCCCGACCTGCCCGGCCTCGTCACGAGCCTCGACGTACAGCTGTGGGGGCACGCGATGGCCCGTCCGCACCCCGGCTTCGTCTGGCACCCGGAGCGCGAAGCGCTCGAGAGCCCCGTCGGGCGCGTCCGCTTCGCGCACGCCGACGCCTCGGGCCTCCCGCTCTTCGAGGAGGCGCAGGACGCGGGGCTGAGGGCCGCGGAGGCGATCCTCGCGGAGGAGGGCGAGCGCTTCCGCTCGCTCCTCGGGTAGCGGCCCCCGGCCGCCCCGCCGTCAGTCGTCGAGGAGCGGTCCGGCCGTCGCGGGCCGCGCGACGGCCTCCTCGCCGATCGCCCTCTTCCCGAACGCGAGGTTGAAGACGGGGAGCGCCGTGAGGGTCGTCACGATCGCCATGATCACCATGATGGAGAAGAGCGTCGGCGTGATGACGCCGCGCTCGAGGCCGATGTTCAGGATGATGAGCTCCATCAGGCCGCGGGCGTTCATGAGCGCGCCGATCCCGACCGCCTCGCGGTGCGGCTCGCCGCCGAGGCGCGCCGCCGCGTAGCAGGCGCCCCCCTTCCCGAGCGTCGCGGCGAGGAGGACGAGGAGCGCGAGGCCCCAGAGCGCCCAGGAGTTCACGAGGCCGATCCGCGTGTTGAGGCCCGAGTAGACGAAGAAGAGCGGGAGGAGGAGGTTCACCGTGAGGGGCTGGACCTGCGCCTCGATCCGCTTCGCGATCTCGCCGCGCGGCATCGCCGTCCCGAGGACGAAGGCGCCGAAGACCGCGTAGATGCCGACCTTGTCCGTGTACCAGGCGGCCCCCGCGAGGAGCGTCAGGGCGCCCGGCAGCGCGAAGCTGTCGTACGCCTGCTTCCGCTCGACCCAGGCCCCCGCGCGGGCGAGGAGAGGCCTGAGGACGAAGAAGGCGAAGAGGGCGAACGCGAGGCCGCCCCCGATCGCCCAGACGGCGATCGCAGCTTGCCCCGAGAAGCTCGCGAGGACGACGGCGAGGATGCACCAGGCCGCCGCGTCGTCCGCCGAGCCGGCGGCGAGGGCGAGCGTCCCCATCGACGTCCCCGAGAGGCCCCGCTCGTAGATGATCCGCGCGAGCATCGGGAAGGCGGTGATCGACATCGCCGCCCCCATGAAGAGCGCCGCCTCCCCGACGGAGACGCCCTCGGCGAAGAGCGCCGTGTCGCCGTGAATCGCCCACGCGATGAGGGCACCGAGCGCGAACGGCGTCAGGATGCCGGCCCAGGAGACGGTCACGGCGCTCCGCGCCCTCTTCCTCAGGAGCTCCACGTCGAAGTCGAGCCCGACGAGGAACATGTAGAGGACGAGCCCGATCTGCGCGACGACGTACAGGACCGGCATCGCGGCCTTCGGGAAGAGCGCGGCCTGCGCCTGCGGCGCGATCCAGCCGAGGAGCGAGGGGCCGAGGAGGACCCCGGCGATCATCTCCCCGACGACCTGCGGCTGCCCGACGTAGCGGGCGAGGTAGCCGACGAGCCGGCAGGCGAGGAGGATCGCCGCGAGCGCCAGGAAGAAGACGATCGACAGCTCGTGGTTGGACATGCGGCGCGCACTCTAGCCGATCCGGAGCGCGCCCGACGCTCCGCCCGCCGGCGGGTCCGAGACGAAGCGGCCGGAGCGGACGCTACACTCGGGATCGTCCGTGTCCGGCGCCGAGCGCTCCCCCTGGCTCTTCTCCCGCCGCGCCGACCTCCTCCTCTTCGGCGGGCCGGCGGCGGCATCGCTCCTCCTCCTCGCGTGGGGCGCCCGGAGCGGCCTTCTCGGCGGCGACCTTCCGGTGGCCCTCTGGCTCTCGCTCGTCGTCGGAGTCGACGTCGCGCACGTCTGGTCGACCGGCTGGCGGGTCTACGCCGACATCGAGGAGCTGAGGCGCCGCCCGGCGCTCACCCTCGGCCTCCCGGCGGCGGCGTACGCGGCCGGCGTCGTCCTCTTCACGGCAGGAGACCTCGTCTTCTGGCGGGTCCTCGCCTACCTCGCGACGTTCCACTTCGTGAGGCAGCAGTACGGCTGGGTCGCGCTCTACCGGAGGAAGTCGGGCGAGAACGGCGAGCCGGGAGCCGCGTGGGAGCGTCGCCTCGACACGGCGGTGGTCTACGGCGCCACTCTCGCGCCGCTCGTCTTCTGGCACGCGCGCCTTCCGAGGCGGTTCCACTGGCTGATCGCGGGGGACTACGCCGCAGGCCTCCCGGCGTGGCTCGGCCCGGCCGCGCTCGCAGCCTTCGGCGCGATCGCCGCGCTCTGGCTCGCGAAGGAGGTCCGCCGTCTCGCCACGGGACGCCCCGTGTCGTGGGGAAAGGTCCTCGTCGTCCTCACGACGGCCCTGGTGTGGCACCTCGGGATCGTCGTCTTCGACTCCGACTACGCCTTCGCGGTGACGAACGTCCTCGTCCACGGCGTCCCGTACTTCGGCCTCGTCTTCCGCTCGGTCCGCTCCTCGGCCGCCGCACGGGCCGCGGCCGGCCGGAAGCCGGTCCTCGCGGACCTCGGCGCGCGCCACGCCGCGCTCTTCCTCGCCCCGCTCCTCCTCCTCGCCCTCCTCGAGGAGTGGGGCTGGGACCGCCTCGTCTGGCACGAGAACGGCGCTCTCTTCCCGGGCGCGGCGATCGACCCCGGCCCGCTCCTCCTCTGCCTCCTCGTGCCGCTCCTTGCCCTCCCCCAGGCGACGCACTATCTTCTGGACGCGTGGATCTGGAAGGTGAAGCCGGAGAACCGGGCGGCGGCGTCGGCGGTCGGCCTCGAGGCGCCCGCGGGGGCGGACGCGAGGTGAGCGCGTGAGCCCGCTCGGGACGCACCTCCTCCTCGACCTCGCCGGGGCTCCGTTCGCGACGCTCGACGACCCCGCGGTGGTCGAGGCGGCCCTCGTGGAGACGGTCGCGGCGATGGGGGCCCACGTCCTCGGCGTCCACCTCCATCGCCTTTCGCCGCAGGGCGTCTCCGGCGTCGTCGTCATCACCGAATCGCACCTGACGATCCACACCTGGCCGGAGCGCGGCGAGGCCGCGATCGACCTCTTCACCTGCGGCGACCCGGAGCGCGCGCGCGCGGCCGTCGCCGCGCTCGTCGCGCGCCTCGGCGCCTCCGTCTCGAGCCTCCGCGAAGTCTCCCGGGGCGCCGCCGGCTGACGGCGGGCCGGCCGCGGCACGCCGTCGGGCGCGCCCGGCGGCCGGTCAGCCTTCCTCGCCGGCCTTCGCGAGCTTCTCGAGCGCCTTCTTCGGCCCGAAGACGATGAGCGTGTCGCCCCGCTCGACGGGCGTCACGGGAGAGGGGATGCCGAGGACCCGCTCGACCATCCGCGTGCCGAGGCCGAGAATCCGCGTCTCCGGGACGATCCGGCGGATCGTCACGAGCGAGACCCCGAACTCGGCCGGGAAGTCGACCTCCCCGACCTTCTTCCCGAGGAGGGCCTCCGGGGCGGCGACCTCGCCCACGGCGTAGTCGGCCGAGAGCGCGAACGAGTCGTACAGCCCCTCGACCATCAGGCTCCCGGCGAGCCGGGTCACGGTCTCGTTCACCGGGAGGACGACCTCGTCGACTCCGAGGGCCTCGAGGATCCGCTCGTGGCGGACCGTCGTCGCCCGGACGATGAGGCGCTTCACGCCGATCTGCCTGAGGACCGACACGGTCAGGAGCGCCGCCTCGAAGTCGCTCCCGAAGCTGACGACGACGGCGTCCATCTCGGCGAGCCGCTGCTCCGTGAGAGCCTTCTCGTCCGTCGCGTCGACGCGGACGGTGTGGGTGACGTGGTCCCGGAGGTCGTCGACGGCCTCCTCGCGCTCGTCGATCGCGAGGACCTCGGCGCCCCTCCGGGTGAGCTCGGCGGCGAGCTGGGAGCCGAAGTTCCCGAGCCCGATGACGGCGAACTGTCTCGGCATGCGGCTACGTTATCAGGACGTCCTCCCGGGCGTACTCGTGCCGGGCGTCGCGCCGGAGCGGCGTGGCGGCCAGGACGCAGCCGAGGAGGCCGACCCGCCCCGCGAGCATCAGGCCGGCGAGGAGGAGCTTCGCACCCGTCCCGAGGGCGGGCGTGATCCCGGTGGAGAGACCGACCGTCGAGAGGGCGGAGACGGCCTCGAACGCGAGGTCGAGCGGCGGCTTCCTCTCGAGAGCGAGGAGAGCGAGGACCGAGAGCGACAGGAGGAAGCCCGAGACGACGACGGTCGCGAAGGCCCTCTGGATCGATGCGTCGCCGAGGCGCCGGCGGAAGAGCTCGACCCGCTCCCTCCCGGCGGCGATCGAGGCGACCGTGAGGAGGGCGACGGCTGCGGTCGTCGTCTTGATCCCGCCGGCGGTCGAGGCCGGCGAGCCGCCGATCCACATCAGGAGCATCAGGACGAAGAGGGTCGCCGGCGCGAGGCCCGCGAGGTCGACCGTGTTGAAGCCCGCGGTCCGCGCCGAGACGGAGTGGAAGAGCGACGAGAGGAACCGGTCGCCGCCGGACGCGCCGAAGGCGCCTCCGCCCGGCTCGAGGAGGTAGAGGCCCGCGGTCCCGAAGACGAGGAGGAGTCCAGTCGAGACGAGGACGAGCTGACCGTGGAGGCCGAGGCTTCGGCGGCGACGGGTCAGGAGCCCGCCGAGCGCGGCGAGGACCGGGAAGCCGAGCCCCCCGGCGACGATCAGAACCATGACCGTCGCCTGCGCGACGACGTTCTCCGCGAGCCCGGGCGTCGCGAGGTTTCGGCCGTGGAGCGCGAAGCCGGCGTTGCAGAAGGCCGAGACGCTGTGGAAGACGGCCGAGAAGAGCCGCCCGGCGCCGGGGACGACGTCCTCGGGGAGATGCCGGTAGAGGATCGCGGCCCCCGCCGCCTCGAAGGCGATCGTCACGAGGGCGATCTGCGCGAGCGTCGAACGGATGTGGCCGAGGCTCTGGTCGCCGAGGAGCGACTGGAGGTTCGCGTACTGCCGGAGCGACCCTCCCGAGAAGGCGAACGCGAAGAACGTCGTCAGCGTCATGATGCCGAGGCCCCCCGCCTGGATGAGGGCGAGGAGGACCGCGTGCCCGAGCGGCGTGAACGCCTCCCGGGTATCGACGACGGTCAGGCCGGTCACCGAGGCGGCGCTCGCCGAGGTGAAGAGGGCGTCCACCGGCGAGATCCCGGCCCCGTGCGTCGCCCGGGGAAGGAGCAGGAGGCCGGTCCCGACGGCGATGAGCCCGACGAAGCTCGCGAGGATGACGAGCTGCGGCTGGACGACCCGGCCGACGAGCCGGCGGCTGTCCCTGAGGCCGCCGAGGAGGAGCGAGAGGACGAGGAAGCCCTGGGTCGCGAAGAGCCACGCCCCGGCGAAGTCGTCCGGGTCGAGGCCGAACAGGACGGCGGGCGACGCGGCTCCACCCCAACGGCCGAGGAAGCCGAGGAGGACGACGGCCCAGACGACGACGTCGACGCGGTGCTCGCGAAGGAAGGCCCGCCGGTCGTCGCGCGTCGCGAGCCGGAGGAGGCCGAGGGCGACGAACGTCCCGAGGACGACCTGCAGGAGGAAACGGACGAAGGACTTCGTCTCGGGCGGCAGCTCGAAGCCGTGCTCGAGGAGGAGGGCGCCGACCGTGACGAGGGCGAGGAGCCGGAGCGAGACCGCGACGGCCCGGTCGAAGGCAGCCCTGAGTCCCCGTGCGGGCGCCGCATGGGTCCTCTCGCGAAGCCGCAGCCTCGTCAGCGACCGGAACCGGAAGGGGGCCATTCCGGGGAGTCTACGGGCGACCCGGCAGCCCGTATATTCGTCCCGCATGCCCCGCTCCTTCGGAACCGATCGCGTGGAGGCGACGCCGTCCGGGTGCGTCGCCGTCGTCTGCGCGCTGCCGAAGGGGTGGGTCGCGCGAAGGCCGGCCGCGCCGGGCGCCGTCCTCCACCCCGGCACCGCGGTCCGCTGGGAGGACGGGCTCTGGGAGGTCCTCACGGCGGAGGAGACGGCAGGCGGAGTCCGCTACGAGCTCGCTCCCTGGGACGAGAGGCACGCCGTCCGCCTCCTCGTCCCGTACGACGAGAGGAGCGAGGCGGAGCGGGCCGCCGACGCCCGCGACCTCCGCGGGCGCCGGCGGGCCCGGATCGCGACCCTCGTCCTCGCGCCCCTCGCGGGGCTCCTTCCGGGCGACGTCCAGGAGCGGCTCGAGACGGAGCTCGGACTGCGGGCGACGAGGCTCACGCTCGCCTCCGTCCTGGCGCCGATGGCCGCCGGGACCTTCGCGCTCGTGATGACCCTGGCGGCGGCCGTCGGTGGAGGCGGAGGGATCGTGGGACCCGCGCTCCAGCTTCTCCTCCCCGTCATCTCGCTCCTCCTCCCGGAGTCGTTCGTGCGGATCGCCGTCGCCGCGGGGCAGGGGCGTCCGATCGGCTCGGTCCTCGGCCTCCCCCTCTACCTCGCCGGGCGGCTCGCGGGCCTCTTCGACGGCGCTCCGCAGGAGGCCGCCGCACCGCGTCCCCCCGCGGAGCGGCGCCTCGAGGACCGCTACCTCCTCCTCGAGCCGCTCCTCTCCTTCCTCCCGGCGCGCGACCAGTCGCTGCTCAGAGACCGGCGAGGATTCGCGCCGCTGACCTGGGGCCGGCGAACCGCGTGGTTTCTCCTCGTCTACCCCGGGCTCACGGCCCCCGCGCACGCGGCGAGCCTCCTCGCCGGCGGTGGCGGCCTCCCGTCCTTCCTCCTCCTCGCGCTCGCCCTCGTCCTCGGAGTCGAGCAGGTCGTCCGCCTCCGGACGCTCGCCCGCGGGGAGCCGGCCCCGAGCCTCCTCGGCCGGCTCGTCGCGCCGCTCGCCGCCCCGCTCCTCCGCTGAGAGCCCCTCCGCAATAGACTCGACGGACCATGAACGGAGACTTCTCTCCCGACACCCTGCGCGCCTGGGGCGGCGCCGCCGTCGAACGCCTCGCCCGCTATCTCGAGACGATCGAGAGCCGCCCCGTCCTCGCCCGAACGAAGCCGGGCGAGCTCGTCGCGCAGTTCCCCCCGAACGCCCCCGAGGAGCCCGAGCCGTGGGAGGCGATCGAGGCGGACCTCGACCGCCTCGTCGAGCCGAACCTGACGCACTGGCAGCACCCGGGCTTCATGGCCTACTTCGCGACGAACGGCTCCGTGCCGGGGATCGTCGGCGAGACCCTCGCCGCAGGCTACAACCAGGTCGGCATCCTCTGGCGCACCTCGCCCGCCGCCAACGAGATGGAGCAGGCGATGGTCCGCTGGCTCGCGAACCTCGTCGGCCTCCCCGCGGAGTTCGACGGGCAGCTCGCCGACACCGCCTCGGCCGCCTCGCTCATCGCCCTGGCCGCCGCCCGCGAGCAGGCCTTCCCCGACGTGCGGAAGACCGGCCTCGCGGGCCTGCCCCCTGCCGTCGTCTACGCCTCGGAGATGGCCCACTCCTCGATCGACAAGGCGTGCGTCGTCCTCGGCCTCGGGATCTCGGGCCTGAAGAAGATCCCGACGGACTCGGAGCACCGGATGGACGTCGCCGCGCTCGAGGCCGCGATCTCTGCGGACCGCGCGGGGGGCCGGAGGCCGATCGCCGTCGTCGCGACCGCCGGGACGACCGCGGTCGCCTCGATCGACCCGCTCCCCGAGATCGCGGCTCTCTGTCGCCGCGAGGGGCTCTGGATGCACGTCGACGCCGCCTACGCGGGCGCCGCGGCGAGCCTCCCCGAGAAGCGACCCCTCTTCGCCGGGTGGGAGGAGGCCGACTCGATCGTCTGGAACCCCCACAAGTGGCTCTTCCTCCCGCTCGAGTGCACCGGCCTCTTCTTCCGGAAGATGGAGCGCGTGCGCCGGGCGTTCTCCGTCGTCCCGACCTACCTCGAGACGCCCGAGGGGAGCGCGGGGGTCCGCGAGTACATGGACTACGGCATCCAGCTCGGGCGGCGCTTCCGGGCTCTGAAGGCGTGGATCCTGATGCGGACGTTCGGGGCGAGGGGGCTCCGAGAGCGGCTCCGAAGCCACATCGACCTTGCCTCGCAGCTCGAGAGGAGGCTCCGCCACGAGCCTGACGTCGAGCTCCTCGCCCCGGTCCTCTTCTCGGTCGTCGTCTTCCGCTTCGCCCCGGCCGGCCTCTCGGAGCCGGAACGCGACGCCCTGAACCAGAGGGTCCTCGAGGCGGTGAACCGCGAGGGGCGGTCGTTCATCTCCCACGGCGTCGTGAAAGGGAAGTACGCCCTCCACGCGGCCCTCGGGAGCCTCCGGACCGAGGAGCGTCACCTCGACGCCTTCCTCGAGTCGTTGCGTTCCGCCCGGGCCTCGCTGAAACTGTGAGGAGCCTGAGCCCGTAGATTCAACGAAGAGCCGGAGGGCCGAGTTGTGCCGACGGCCGCCGAGGGCGGTCTTTGCCTCTCAAGTTCCTCCGGGAGAGCGAGATGAGCCTCATCGAACCGAGCAACCGCACCGCGGACCTCTCCGCCCTGAAGATCCGGCGCGACGAGCGCCCGGACCGGGGCCGATGGGTCCTCCCCGCCGTCGCGACGGCGATCGTCGCCGCCATCGCCGCCTTCCTCGTCCTCGGCTCCTCCCGCGGGATGACCCTCCGGCCGCCCGAGGTCTCCGTCACCCGCGTCGCCCTCGTCACGCCGACCCAGGCCTCCACCGTCCTGACGGCCTCGGGCTACGTCGTCGCCCGGAGCAAGGCCGAGATCTCCCCGAAGTCTGTCGGGCGCGTCTCCTGGCTGAACCTCGAGGAAGGCCAGCGGGTGCGGAAGGGGGAGCTCGTCGCGCGCCTCGAGTCGCAGGAGCTGGAGGCGCAGCGGAGGCAGTACGCCGCCGCGCGCGAGCAGGCCCTCGCCGAGCTCGCGAACGCCCGGCTCGAGCGCCAGCGCGCCGCGCAGCTCCTGAAGGAGTCCGTCGGGAGCCAGCAGGCGTTCGACGGGGCCGACGCCCGCGTGAAGGCGCTCGAGGCCCAGGTCGCCTCGATCGAGGCGCAGGTCCGATACGTCGAGGAGCTGATCCGCAACGCCGAGATCTACGCCCCGATCGACGGCGTCGTGACGGTGAAGAAGGCCTTCGTCGGCGAGACGGTCTCCCCGCAGGGCTTCGGCGGCTCCGGCTCGGCCGGGGCGACGTTCGCCGTCATCGTCGACCTCGGCTCGCTCGAGATGGAGGCCGACATCAACGAGCAGAACCTCGGGCGCCTCTCGATCGGCCAGCCGGCGGAGGTCGCGCTCGACGCGTATCCCGACAAGCCCTACAAGGCCCGCCTGCGGCAGATCGTCCCGACGGCCGACCGGCAGAAGGGCTCGGTGAAGGTGAAGATCGAGATCCTCGACAAGGACGCGCGGATCCTCCCCGAGATGTCGTGCCGCGTCGTCTTCCTGAGCCCGGAGGCGAAGGTCGACGCGGAGGCGGAGCCGAAGGTGATGGTCCCGGCGGCGTCCGTCGTCGAGGTGGCCGGGAAGAAGGGGGTCCTCCTCGTGAAGGAGTCGCAGGCCCTCTTCCGCCCGCTCGAGCTCGGCGCGACGGCCGGGAGCCAGGTGGAGGTCGTCTCGGGCGTCGCCGGGGGCGAGGAAATCGTCGCCGAGGCGGCGGGCTCGGACGTGAAGTGGCGGGCGGAGCAGAAGGTCCGCGTGAAGAAGGACTGACGAGGAAGCGATGGCCGAACCCCTCATCCGGATCGAGAGCGTCGTCAAGCAGTACACACGCGACACGCAGGTCCTCACCGTCCTCGACGGCCTCTCCCTCGAGGTCGAGAAGGGGGACTTCGTCGCCCTCATGGGCCCGTCGGGCTCGGGGAAGACGACCCTCCTGAACCTGATCGCCGGCATCGACCGGCCGACGCGCGGCCGGATCCTCGTCGGCGACGCCGAGGTCTCCGCGATGGGCGAGGGGGCCCTCGCCCGCTGGCGGAGCGAGCACGTCGGCTTCATCTTCCAGCTCTACAACCTCGTCCCGGTCCTCACGGCGTTCGAGAACGTCGAGCTGCCGCTCCTCCTGACGCGCCTCGGCAAGAAGGAGCGGCGGCGGCAGGTCGAGACCGCGCTCGGCGTCGTCGGCCTCTCCGACCGGATGGACCACTACCCGAGGCAGCTCTCGGGCGGGCAGGAGCAGCGCGTCGCGATCGCGCGGGCGATCGCGACGGACCCGTCGCTCCTCGTGGCCGACGAGCCGACGGGCGACCTCGACGCGAAGTCGGGCGAGGAGATCCTCGTCCTCCTCGAGAGGCTCCACGCCGAGTTCGGGAAGACGATCGTCATGGTGACGCACGACCCGAAGGCCGCGGCGCGCGCGCACCGCCTCGTCCACCTCGACAAGGGGGTCCTGAAGGAGGACGTCCGGGCGAAGGAGGCGACGGGCGAGATCGGCGTCGCGGCCGCCGCGGCGATCGCGGCCGGCAAGTAGGCCGATGAAGATCGTCCCGCTCGTCCTGAAGAACCTCCTGAGGAAGAAGACGCGCTCGGCGCTGACGATCGCCTCGATCGTCCTGCCGCTCTTCGTCATCTGCCTCCTCGGGACGCTCCTTCGGGCCCTCGAGGCCGACCCCTCGGGCGGGAAGGGGATGTACCGGCTCATCGTCCGGCACAAGGTCTCCATCACGAACTGGCTCCCGGGCGCGTACGACCCGAAGATCCGCAACCTTCCGGGCGTCGTCGAGACGCTCCGGATGAACTGGTTCGGCGGCGCGTACGTCGACCAGTCGGCGAAGAACCAGTTCGCCCGCTTCTCCACCTCCGACGCGGACCGGCTCCTGAAGGTCTTCGACGAGGCGTCGATCGTGGAGGGGAGCGAGGCGGAGTGGGTGAACGACCGCTCCGGGCTCCTCGTCGGCCGGCAGCTGATGAAGCGGTACGGCTGGCGGCTCGGCCAGAAGGTCTCCTTCAAGGGGGACATCTACCCCGTCACCCTCGAGCTGACGATCCGCGCCGTCTTCGCCGCGCCCGACGAGAGCGGCGTCTACTTCCACCACCAGCCGATCGAGGAGGCCGTCCCGTACGCGAAGGGGTACGTCGGCTGGTACTGGCTGAAGACGGCTTCGGTCGCCGACACGGAACGGGTCCCGAAGGTGATCGACGCGCTGTTCGAGAACTCCTCCTACCCGACGAGGTCCGAGACGGAGAAGGAGTTCCAGAGCATGTGGGTCTCCATGCTCGGGAACGTGAAGCTCCTCGTCGGCTCGATCACGACGATCATCGGCGTCGTCATCCTGCTCATCGCGGCGAACACGATGGCGATGGCCGCCCGCGAGCGCGTCACCGAGATCGCCGTCCTCCGCGTTCTCGGCTTCACGAAAGAGAAGGTCCTCGGCCTCGTCCTCGGCGAGAGCTTCGCCCTCTCGCTCATCGGGGGCGGCCTCGGCCTCGGCCTCTTCGTCCTCCTCCTCCCGGGTTTCCGGGAAGGGCTCGTCAACTCCCCGATGGGGGCTTTCGCCGCCGGGATCCGGCTCTTCCCGGAGGTCCTCCTCCTCGGCTTCGGCGTCACGTTCGCCGTCGGCCTCTTCGCCGGGCTCGTCCCGGCGATCCGCTCCGCGCAGCGCCCGATCACGGAGGGGCTCCGGCAGGTCGCGTAGGCCTCCCCGCGAGACGATGAAGTTCCTCCCGTACGTCTTCAGGAGCCTCTTCCGGAAGAAGACCCGGTCGATCCTGACGATCGGATCGATCGTCCTCCCCTTCTTCGTGATCTGCGTCCTCGGGACGCTCCTCGCGACGCTCGACGCCGACCCCTCGGGCGGCAAGGGGATGTACCGGCTCATCGTCCGGCACAAGGTCTCCCTCTCGAACTTCATCCCGGAGGCCTACCGGGAGCGGATCGCGCAGCTCCCCGGCGTCGCGGACGTGACGATCCTCAACTGGTTCGGAGGGACCTACAAGGACAACCGCCCCGAGAACATGTTCGCCCGCTTCGGCTGCGAGCCCGACCGCCTCATGAGGATCTTCGACGAGGCGACGATCGTGGCCGGGAGCGAAGACGAGTGGACCTCCGACCGGAGCGGCGTCCTCGTCGGCGAGCGGCTCATGAAGCGCTACGGCTGGAAGCTCGGCGACACGTTCGCCCTCCAGGGCGACTTCTTCCCGACGCGCCTCGAGCTGACGATCCGCGCCGTCTACCGGGGGCCCGACGAGACGGGCGTCTACTTCGACCGGAAGCTGATCGAGGAGGGGGTCCCCTGGGCGAAGGGCCAGGTCGGGACGTTCTGGATCAAGGCGGCCTCGACGGAGGCCGTCCAGGAGCTCCCGCGGCAGATCGACGCGCTCTTCGAGAACGCCTCCTTCCCGACGAAGACCGAGACGGAGAAGGAGTTCCAGAACGGCTTCGTCTCGATGCTCGGGAACGTGAAGGCGGTCGTCACGATGATCTCGACCGCGATCGCCCTCGTCATCCTCCTCATCTCGGCGAACACGATGGCGATGGCCGCGCGCGAGAGGGTCGTCGAGATCGCCGTCCTCCGGACGCTCGGCTTCGGCAAGCCGCTCGTCCTGACGCTCGTCCTCGCCGAGAGTCTTCTCCTCTCGGCCACCGGGGCCTTCGTCGGCCTCGCGCTCTTCCGGCTCTCGTTCCCCGTCCTGAAGGAGGGGCTCCTGAGCTCGCCGATGGCCGGCTTCGCCGCCGGCATGCAGCTCTTCCCCGAGGTCCTCCTGACGGGGATCGGCATCACGCTCCTCGTCGGCCTCGTCGCCGGGGTCGTCCCGGCGATCCGCTCCGCCCGCCGCTCCATCCCCGACGGCCTCCGCCAGGTCGGCTAGAGAGGTATCGCACGTGCTCTCCATCCCGCTGAAATACAACGTCCGGAACCTCTTCGTGAGGAAGGTGACGACGTCGCTCACCGTCCTCGGGATCGCGCTCGTCGTCGCCGTCTTCCTCTGCGTCATGGCGCTCGGCGAAGGGCTGGCGACCGTCTTCACCGCCTCGGGCTCGGAGAAGAACGTCCTCGTCCTCCGCCAGAACTCCCAGTCCGAGCTCCAGTCGGGGATCGGGCGCGACCAGGCGCCGCTCGTCAGGGCGCTCCCGGGCATCGAGAAGGACGCCGACGGCAAGCCGTTCGTCTCGGCCGAGCTCGTCGTCGTCCTGAACCTCGACAAGAAGGACGGCGGCTCCTCGAACGTCACGCTCCGCGGCGTCGAGGAGAAGGGGATAGCGCTCCGCCCCGGGATGAAGCTGACCGAAGGGCGGACGTTCGTCCCGGGGACCTCGGAGGTGATCGTCGCCGAGAGCGTCGCGCGGCGGTTCGAGGGGGCCGAGGTCGGACAGGAGATCCGCTTCGGCGCCTACCGCTGGAAGGTCGTCGGGCACTTCGACGCCGGCGGGACCGCTCCCGACAGCGAGATCTGGACCGACACCGAGGGGATGGCGAACACGTTCCAGCGCGGCGGCTACTCCTCGATCCTCGCCCGGACGACGGACCGCGCCGCGCGCGACCAGCTCGTCGCCGCCCTGGCGGGCGACGCGCGCCTCGCCCTCGACGGGAAGGTCGAGCGGAAGTACTACGACGAGCAGACGGCGACGGCCGCGCCGATCCGCTTCCTCGGGTTCTTCGTCGGCGTCGTCATGGCGATCGGGGCCTGCTTCGGCGCCATGAACACGATGTACGCGGCCGTCTCGGCCCGGACCCGCGAGATCGCGACGCTCCGCGCGCTCGGCTTCTCGCGCCTCTCGATCCTCGTCTCCTTCGTCCTCGAGTCGATCGCGCTCGCCTTCCTCGGCGGCGTCGTCGGCTGCGCGCTGGCGTTCCTCCTCGTGAAGCTCGCGCTCTCGGGCGTGACCGGGACGACGAACTTCGCGACGTTCGCCGAGGTCGTCTTCGCGTTCCGGCTGACGCCGGCGCTCCTCGCGACGGGGATCGTCTTCTCGCTCGTCATGGGCTTCTTCGGCGGCCTCTTCCCGGCAGGCCGGGCGGCCTTCACGAAGATCACGTCGGCGCTCCGGCAGGTGGGCTGAAGGCGGGCGCCGCGGGGCGCCGGGGAAGCTCCACACCTCAGGCCGCGGGCGGCGCTCCGGCACCGCCTGCGGCGCGTCAGGCCTTCCCCTCCGGAGGCTCCGGCGCGAGGAGCCACGCCGCCCCGGCGAACCCCGCCACGACGAGCAGGAACCAGAGCGAGCGCGTGCCGTTCGCGGCCGTGGCGTAGCCCGTCGCGGCGAGGAGCAGGCCGACCGCCGCTCCCGCCGCGAGGAGGAGGAGCGCCCCGCCGGCGACCTTGAGGAGGGCCGGCAGCGACCCGGCGCGCGAGCCGAGGGCCGCGAGGACGAGGCCGCCGAAGGCGCAGGCCGGAAAGAGGACCCACGCGGCGAGGCCGGGTGCGTTCGGCGTCAGGCCGAAGGAGCCCGCGAGGAGGAATGCACCCGCGGCGAAGCCGACGAAGGCGAAGACGATTCCCGCGAGTCTCAGCACCGGGCACCTCCCTCTGGGAGGACGATTATCGCCGCCGTCCGGATTCCGCCTCCGGGACGTGACGAGGGCCCCTCGCGGCGAAATCGCCTCCGGCTACAGGCCCGCCCACCAGGTGTAGACGGCGTCGGACGCCCGGTCGAAGGCGACGAAAGTCCCGGCCGGCACCGTTCGGCCCGCCCCGGAGAAGACGTCCGCCGCGACGACCGTCGTCTCGCGCGCCGGGACGACCTGGACGAGGCCCCGGAACCACCAGTCGACTCCCTTCGGCGCCCGGAACGTGAGCGTCGCGACCTGTCCGTCGGGGATCCGCAGGAGCTCCGCCTCGAGGGCCGCACGCCCTTCCGACGGGAGACGGAACCGCAGCCACGAGGCGCTCCCTCCCGCTGCCGTCGCGAGCTTCAGCTCGGTCGCGCCGGCGGGGACCCACGCCGGCACGGCCTCCCCCGCCTCGGAGCGCGTCGCGAACCCGGAGGTCTTCGCCGCGCCGCCGCAGGCGACGGACGCACCCGCGAGGCAGAGGACCGCGGCGAGGAGGGACCGGCGGGTCACGGCGTCACTGGCACGCGGAGATGTTCTCGCGGACGTACTCGAGGAGCGTGCCGCTCTTCGCGCGGTTGCGGAGCTGGTCCATGAGCGGCCAGCGCCAGCGGGGCTTGGCCTTCAGGAGGCCCTGGTACATCCGGACCGCGCTCTCGAGGCCTCCCGCGTACATCGCCTCCCGGTCCGTCGCCTTGTCGGGGTTCTGGATCGCCCAGGCGGCGTTCCCGAAGTAGAGGTGTCCGACGAGCTCGGAGGCCCCGTTCTTCCCCTCGCCGTTCAGCGGCCCGAGAAGCTCGGGGCAGGTCGAGATGAAGAGGTCCGGCGCGTTGACGACGAAGTTCGTCAGCCACTGCCGGGAGTTCTCGGCGCCCGAGGCGAGCGGGTCGTCCTCGAGCTGCTTCACGAGGGACAGGGCCGTGGCCTTGTCCTCCGCGCTGGAGACGGCGGCCTCCTGCCCCAGGCACGGAACGGCGGCCGCGAGGACGATCAGGAGGGCCGGCAACGCGAAGCGGATGGAGGAGGTCCTCTTCATGGGTCGGAGACTATGCACCAAGAGCCGCGGCAATTCACCCCCGGGCCGGTACTTTCCGCCCCCGGGCCCCGTCAGCCCGCGGAGAGGACCTGCCGGGCGACGAGGAGGCCGGCGAGGAGGAGGGAGCCGAAGAGGCAGAGCACGAGGAGCCAGAGGTCGATCCGCCCGTAGCCCGCGAGCGCGGGGAGCCCTCGGGCGAGCCGGACTCCCGCCAGCGAAAACCCGAGGGCGGCGAGGGCGGCGAGCGTCGGAAGGTGCCACGGCACGCCCCCGGAGGAGGCGACGATCACGAGGAACCCCGCGAGGAGGCCGCAGGCGACGAGGCCAACGCAGGGAAGGAAGAGCCGGCTCGACTCGAAGCGCCCCTGGACGAAGACGGCCGCAAGGGCGACCGAGGCGACGCCGAAGGCGACGGCGCCGGCCGAGAACTCGAGGACGAACGTCACGAACGCAGGGTCCACGGGACCTCCGCGCGGATCCTACCGTCCGCCGCCCGCTCGCCCTCGAGGCCCGTCTCAGGCCGGAGGAGGGTCCGCCGGGAGCTTCCCGAGGAGGCGCCAGAGGACCCGGTGGAAGCCGTGGAAGCCGGAGACGCCGGGCAGATACATCAGGAGGCAGTGCCCGTGGACGACGGCGAGGCCCCGCGCACGCGCGACCGCCAGCGCGTCCTCCGACTCCGCCCCCTGCTGGATCCAGACCGCACCGATCCCGGCGTCCGCCGCCGCCGCGACGAGGCGGGTCGTCTCCGACGGGGGCGTCACGACGACGAGCCCGTCCACGCGGCCCCGGAGCGCGGAGAGGTCCCGTGCGCACGGGAGCCCCTCGAGCTCGGCCGCGGACGGGTGGACGGGGACGACGTCGTACCCGCGCGCCTTCAGCTCGCGGAGGAGGACGCTCCCGAACTTCTTCCCCGAGCGCGAGGCTCCGGCCAGGGCGAGGCGCCGGCGTCCCACGAAGTCCCGGACGAGTCCCATCGTGACGGAAGGACCTCGGCTCATGTCTCGTCTCCCCGGCCCGCGCGTCGCGGCCGGCCGGCCATTCTCCCGCGAACGGCCCGCCTACTCCACGACGATGAGCTGGGCGACCTCGCCGAGCGCGGCGAGACGTCCTCCGCCCGGCTTCCCCTCCGACTTCCGTTCGACGTAGAGGAGGACGCCGAAGTCCGGGAAGTCGGGCTCGGCGTAGGCGTCGTCCGGGTCGTCCGCGTCCTCGTCGAAGTCCGCGTCGAGGTTCGGGCGAAGCGTCAGCTCCGACTCTGGCTCGTCGAGCTCGGCGAAGTAGTACGGGCCGATCGACTCGCTCTCGTGCAGGCGGAACGTCACGCCGAGGAGCCGCTCCGCCTCCTCGCGCGCCGTCTCGACGTCGTCGGTAAGGAACCCCCAGAGCTCGACGGTCTCGCTCATCGTTCCCATCTCCCCGAGGGCACCGGGCCCTCGTCCCGGCCGGACGGGCGCTCAGCCCCTCCGGACCTCGCCACGCCCCTCCCAGAACGTGATGTCGGGCGGCCCTGCGAAGAGCTCCGGCGCCCGTCCGATGAAGGCGCGAAGGTGCGGCGTCCCGAAGTGCGGCCCCTCGTACGCCTCCCGGCTCGTCCACTCCTCCACGAGGAGGATCCGCCCCGGCTCGGCGGGGTCCGACAGGACGCGGATGCCGAGGCAGTCGGGCTCCTCGCGGACGACGGTGGAGACGAGCTCCGAGAGCGCGGCGAGACCGTCCCCGGCGCGCCCGGGAAGCGTGTCGTAGCGGATGACGACGGTGACCGGGCCGAGCATCGCGCCCGCCTACCCTCTCCGCCCGAGGAGGAGAAGGACCGTCCCCGCGACGACGGCTCCGGCGCCCGCCCAGACCGGGACCTCGACCGTCTCCTTTTCCTTCAGGGAGAGCTCGAGCCCGGCGATCTTCGCCCGGTGCGTCTTCTTCGTGTAGCTGAACGTCCGGTGCGCGAGCGCCACGACGCCGAGCACGACGAGCAGGACCCCCACGATCGTCTTCGTCTTCATCCGTCCCTCCGTGCGCGGCGGAAGGCCGACCGAAGGCCGCGCCGCTCCCCGCCGCCCGCTCTCTGTTCGCCGCGGAGGATAGCGCCCCCGCCGTGCGTCCGCCGCCCCCTGCCTCAGAAGAGCTTCTCGGCCTTCATCCTCGCGAGCCCCGCCTTCGTCAGCGCCCCGAGCTCGGCGAAAAGGGCCGCGTCGGGCGCGCGGAAGGCGAAGCACGACTTCCCCTGCATCCGGGCCTTCAGCTCCGCCGAGACGCCGTCGAGGAGGTCGGGGAACATGTAGACCGGGAAGAGGTGGAAGGAAACGTAGTTCTTCGTCACCTGGACGCCGCCGAAGAAGAGCTCCTTCTTCCAGGCCGGGGAGTACGGCGTGTTCAGCGAGTACCCCTTCGGCCCGTCGGCCGTCACCTTCAGCCCCTTCGCGTGGACGGCGAGGAGCTTCCGGAGCGCGCCGAAGACCTCTCTGGACTGCTCGGCCGTCGCGCGGACGGGTGGAAGGACCGTGGGTCTTGCCGCCATGCCGACCTCCTTCTCGACCGGGGAATCGCCGGGAGGCTAGCAGCGTCCCTTCCTGGCGGCGAGCGCCGCGACACCTACGGCTCGAGGGGCGGCTCGAGGGCGGCGCGGACCTGCCACCGCGTCGGCGGCCTCCGGAGCCACGCGCGAAGGAGCGAGCAGTCGTCCCGGCGGGCGTCGCCGAAGCGGTAGGCCGCCTCGTCCAGCGCCCGCGTCGTCAGGTCCGGGTCGACGGCGAGGTAGGTCCCGGCGAGACCCGGCTCCGTGCCGTCGCCGGAGAGCCCCGCGAGCGCGGCTTCGAGAGCGGCCCGGCGGAGCGGGAGGAGGCCGACGCCGCGGCAGGTCTCGAGGTCGCCGCCGCCGAGGAAGGCCCCGCAGGAGGTCGCGAGGAACGCCTCGAAGGCGGCCGTCACGTACGCGGTCCGGCTCCCTTTCGGCAGCCGCGCGTCGACCCACGCGGCGCGACGGTGGGCGAGTTCCCTCGGCGAGAGCCCCGCCGCGGCCCAAGGTATCGGGACCCCGTCGCCCTCCCGCGGCCGAAGCCAGCCCTCCCGGGGCGGAGGCGACGAAGGCGCCCGGGCGAGCCGCTGCCGCAGCTCCTCCGCCGCGTCCACGAGCGCCGCGGCGGCGGCCTCGCTCCGGACGGCCGTCGCGGCCCGCCCGAAAGCGTCGTAAACGAGCGGAAGACGTGCCCGGTCCTCGCGCACCCACTCCTCGAGGACGTCGAGAAGCCGCGGGAAGAGCCGGTACGTAAAGCGGCGCGAGGCCGCCTCGAGGACGACCGGGGCGAGCGTCTCGCCGTCCGCCGACTCCTCCGCGACGAGGAGGAGGGCCTTCCCGGCCGGCGACGGCCCGAACGGCCCGGTCCGCTGAGCGAGCAGCGCGGGTGCGGGAAGGGCGAGCGCCGCCGCGGCGATGAGCCCGGCGGCGCGCGCGCAGGCCTGCGAAGCGCGCCTCAGGCCGACTTCGCCTTCCCCTTGACCAGCGTGTAGATGACGAGGAGGACGATCGCGCCGACGACGGCCATCAGGAAGCCGGCCGCCTCGCCTTCCTTGTAGAAGCCGACGAGCCGGCCCAGGAAGGTCGCGATGAGGGAGCCCGCGACGCCGAGGACCGTCGTCAGGACGATCCCCATGTTCTCTTTGCCCGGGTGAAGGAACTTCGCGATGACGCCGACGACGAACCCGATGAGGATGGTCTAGAGGATGCTCAACATGAGGGGATTGTCGACCCGGCGAGCCGCCGCCGCAACGAGACGGCTTCAGGCCCGGCCGGACCAGCCGACGATCGCGACGAAGTGGCAGGCGCTCCCGGCGAGGACGAAGAGGTGCCAGACCATGTGCGCGTAGCGCACCCTCTTCGCCGCGTAGAACGCGACCCCTCCCGTGTAGAGGAGCCCCCCCGCCGCGAGCCACGCCAGGCCGGGCCACGGCACGGCGGCGAGGAGCGGCTTCGCCGCGACGACGACGAGCCAGCCCATCGCGACGTAGAGCCCGACGGCGACCTTGTGGACCTTCTTCCCGAGCGCGAACTCGAGCGCGATGCCGGTTCCCGCGATCGCCCAGACGAGGGAGAGGAGGGTCCACCCCCAGGGCCCGCGGAGGGCGCCGAGCGTGAACGGGGTGTAGGAGCCGGCGATGAGGAGGTAGATCGCCGTGTGGTCGAGCTTCTGGAGGACCTGCTTGGCCCTCGAGGGACGGAGCGCGTGGTAGAGCGTCGAGAAGAGGTAGAGGGCGACGAGGCTCGCCGCGAAGACGGAGGCTCCGACGACCTCGGGCGTCCCCCAGCGGCGGGCGGCGGCGACGACGAGGAACGGGAAGGCGACGACGCTCGCGAGGAGGCCGACGCCGTGCGTCACGGTGTTCGCGATCTCCTCGCCGCGCGAGAGAGGTCGGGTGACGGCGGCGGGGACGTTCATCGGGGCGGGATGGTAACCCGGACGGGCTCCCCGCGACCGGGGCCGCTCGCGGAGGTCCCCGCGCGAGGGCCGACCTTCGATTCCCGGTCCCGCCGGAAGGTGCGGGCGAGCGGCGTCGCCCGCAGGAGCTCCTCTCCGATCCCCCCCGGCGTCGCGGAGGCACGTAGAATTCCCCCATCCGTCCCGGCTCCTCCTGGAGAGGCACGACATGTCGCTGGCCCCGGGGGCTCGCCTCGGTCCTTACGAGGTGCTTGCCCCGCTCGGCGCGGGCGGGATGGGAGAGGTGTTCCGCGCCCGCGATACGCGCCTCGGTCGCGAAGTCGCCGTCAAGGTCCTGCCCGACCACTTCGCACACGACATGAAGGCGCTCGCCCGGTTCGAGAGCGAGGCGAAGGCGGTCGGTGCCCTCTCCCACCCGAACATCCTCGCGCTCCACGACGTCGGCGAGGTCGACGGCGTCCGGTACGCCGTCACCGAGCTCCTCGAGGGGGAGACGCTCAGGGCCGTCGTCTGGCACGGGGCGCTTCCGGTCCGGCGCGCCCTCGAGATCGCCTCCCACGTCGCCTCCGCGCTCGCCGCGGCGCACGAGAAGGGGATCCTCCACCGCGACGTCAAGCCCGAGAACGTCTTCCTGACGCGCGACGGTCACGTCAAGCTCCTCGACTTCGGCCTCGCCCGCCCGGGGCCCGACCTCGGGAGCGGGCACGACACCCGCTCCCCGACGGCGCCCGTCCTGACCGAGGCCGGGGAGGTCGTCGGCACGGTCGCGTACATGTCCCCCGAGCAGGCCCGCGGCGAGCGCGTCGACTTCCGCTCGGACCAGTTCTCGCTCGGGGTCGTCCTCTACGAGATGCTGAGCGGAACGCGGCCGTTCAAGGGGGCGTCGGCGGCGGACCTCCTGGCGGCCATCGTCCGCGACGATCCGGAGCGGTCGGACCCGGCGGGGTCGCCGCTCCCGGCACCGGTCCGGTGGGTCGTCGAGCGCTGCCTCTCGAAGGACCCCGCCGAGAGGTTCGCCGCGACCCACGACCTGGCCCGGGAGCTGGCGTCGCTCCGATCGCACCTCGAGGAGGCCGGGGCGGCGTCGGGAGGCGCACCCGCCACGCGGGCTCCCGCACGACGCTGGGCGGTCGCCGCAGCCGCCGTCTCGCTCGCCGCGGCGGCGGTCCTCGGCGCCCTCCTCGCCCGCGAGCGCGCTCGAGGGGCGTCGGACGGGAACCGGCTGGAGGTCCGGCTCCCGGAAGGGTACTACCTCTCGCTCCGCCAGAGGGCGTTCGACGTCGCGCACGACGGCCGGCTCCTCGTCCTCTCGGCCTGGACATGGAAGACCCCGTTCCTGCTGCCGGACGAGGCGCGCCTCTACGTGCGACCTCTCGACAGCCTGGACGTGCGGGCCGTCGAGGGGACGGAGGGCGCCGGCCAGCCCGTCCTCTCGCCGGACGGACGACACCTCGCGTTCGTCGTCTGGTCCGGGGGGAAACCGACGCTGGGCCGCGTCCCGCTGGCGGGAGGCCCGACACTGACGCTCTGCGCTTGCGACGCCCGGATGGGCGCCGCGTGGACGGACGACGGCTTCCTCCTCTTCGCCGGGCCGAAGGGACCCCTGTGGAAGGTGCCGGAAACGGGAGGGACCCCCGAGCCCGCGACGAGCCTCGACACTTCCTCCGGGGAGATCAGCCACCGGCTCCCCCACCTCCTCCCGGACGGACGGACGGTCCTCTACACCGCCCTGCGTTGGGGAGACCGGGGAAAGGCGACCTGGGAGAGGGCGCGGATCTACTCCCAGCGGCCGGGCGAGAAGGAGCGGAGCCTCCTCGTCGAGGGGGGATCCGACGGGCGCTGGGCCGAGCCGGGGCTCCTCGTGTTCGCTCAGGAGGGGAGGCTCCTCGCGGCCCCTCTCGACGGGACCGGCCGGCGGCTCGAAGCGCAGCCGGTCCCCGTCGTGGCGAACGTCAGCCACTCGATCTACACGGGGAACACGGTCTGGGAGACCGGGGCGGCCCAGGTCGCGGTCGCCGGCCGGCTGCTCGCGTGGGTGCCCGGGTCCGTCGCGCCCGAGTCCGAGCACCCGTTCGTCCTCGTCGACGCCGCGGGGCGGAGGACCCCGTTGCCGCTGCCGAAGGGACTCGCCTCGGCGCGCTTCTCGCCGGACGGGAGGGGCATCCTCGCCTCGCCCATGTATCCCGGACGGCAGCTCGAGGTGCTGGAGGTCTCGCGCGGCGCCCGACGCGGCGTCACGTTCGGCGAGGAGCCGCGCTTCGCGATCTGGGGCCCCGGCCCCGGACGGATCACCTACGCCTCCTCGCACGAAGGGCCGATGCGCATCTACTGCCGGAAGGTGGACGTCGGGGAGGACGAGATCGAGACGCTCTTCAGCGGCGAGGCCTTCACGGAGGTCGCGCCCACCTCCTGGTCGGCGGACGGGAAGACCCTGGCGTTCGTGACGGACGACGGGAGGAACGCGAACGACGTCTGGCTGCTCGAGCGGGGAGGGACGGCGCGGCGCCTCCTGGGCAGCCCGCACGCCGAGCAGTACCCGGAGATCTCGCCCGACGGCCGGTGGCTCCTCTACACGTCCGACGCGCCCGGCCGGAACGAGGTCCTTCTCCGGCCGCTCTCGGGCGAGGGACCTCCCCGGCAGGTCTCGGTCGAGGGGGGGATGTCGCCGCGCTGGTCCCGGGACGGGTCCGAGGTCCTCTACTGGAAGGGGGTTTCCGGCGCCGTCATCGCGCTCTACCGCGTCCGCGTCCGCGCCGGAAGGGACGGCCTCGACCCGGGCCAGCCGGAGAAGGTCCTCGAGGGCGAATTCGTCTTCTCGAGCCCGACGCGGAGCTGGGACCTGGCCCCGGACGGGCGGGTCCTCGTCGGCGAGCTCCTGGGCGAGGCGGCGTCGCGAGAGAGGATCCGGAAGGTCCTCTCCGACCGAATCGTCGTCGACGAGGGGGGCGTCGCCCGCCTCCTCGCGGAGGCGAGCGCGCGGCGCTGAGGCCCGACAGCGGTCGGCGTCCCCGAAGGGAAGCGAGCCGCGGCCCCTCCGGCGCCCGGCCCTTCGGCTTTCCCGCACCGCGACCGCCCTCGGGAGCGCCGGCCGCGAAGCGCCTTGAAATGAGCCCCCGCCGGTCCGAGAATCACACGCTTCACATTCCACCGCGTCCCGGGCAGGGCGCGGAACGACGACGGGGGAGACGCGCCATGAGTCAGCTGTCCAGGGAGAGAACCGTTTCCGGCCTCGCCGCGCTCGCGGGCCTCATCGCTCTCGGGAGCGGGGCGGCCGCGGAAGCCTCCAACGGCTCGCCCGCGGGCGTCGACGCCGTCTGGTGGGTCGCGCCGATCTCCTCGGTCGTCGCGCTCGCGATGGCCTGGGTCCTCTTCCGGATGATGAGGAGCGCCGACCCCGGGAACGAGCGGATGCGCGAGATCGCCCAGTACGTCCGAGAGGGGGCGTTCGCCTACCTGAGGCGGCAGTACCGGGTCGTCGGGATCGTCTTCGGCGTCATGGTGCTGATCCTGGGCGTCCTCGCCTTCATGGGGATCCAGAACCCGTTCGTCCCGGTGGCGTTCCTCACCGGGGGCTTCTTCTCGGGCCTCTGCGGCTTCATCGGGATGAACACGGCGACGCTCGCCTCCTCGCGGACGGCGGAGGGGTGCCGGCACTCGCTGAACCGGGGCCTGCAGGTCGCGTTCCGGAGCGGCGCCGTCATGGGGCTCATCGTCGTCGGCTTCGGCCTCCTCGACATCTGCCTCTGGTACTTCGTCCTCGACCGGTGGGTCTACACGCCGGAGCACATGGCGAGCGGCCTCAAGATGCTCGGCCTCACGTTCGTCCACGCGGGGACGAACGAGCACGACAAGCTCGTCGAGATCACCGTCACGATGCTGACGTTCGGCATGGGCGCCTCAACGCAGGCGCTCTTCGCCCGCGTCGGCGGCGGCATCTACACCAAGGCGGCCGACGTCGGCGCCGACCTCGTCGGCAAGGTCGAGGCCGGGATCCCCGAGGACGACCCGCGCAACCCGGCGACGATCGCCGACAACGTCGGCGACAACGTCGGCGACGTGGCGGGCATGGGCGCCGACCTCTACGAGTCGTACTGCGGCTCGATCCTCTCGACGGCCGCCCTCGGCGCCGCGATCCCCGCGCTCGGCAAGAGCGGCGTCCTCGCCCCGATGATCGTCGCCGGCATCGGCACGGTCCTCTCGATCATCGGCATCTTCATGGTCCGGACGAAGGAGGAGGCGACGCAGAAGAACCTGCTGCGCTCGCTCCTCACCGGCACGCTCGGCGCGAGCGTCCTGATCGTCCCGGCGGTCGCGCTCCTCTCGTACTTCGGCTACGTGCCGAAGGGGGTCTGGATCTCGGTCATCGCCGGCCTCTTCGCGGGCGTGATCATCGGCCAGGCGACCGAGTACTACACCTCCGACGAGTACTCCCCGACGAAGGGGATCGCCAAGCAGTGCACGATGGGCCCCGCCACGGCGGTCATCGACGGCGTCGCGGTCGGCATGTACTCGACGGGGATCCCCGTCCTCACGATCGTCGTCGCGATCCTCGTCTCCTTCTGGGCCCCGGGCGGCTTCCAGGACATGGCCCTCGGCCTCTACGGGATCGGCTTCGCTGCGGTCGGCATGCTCGCGACGCTCGGCATCACGCTCGCGACCGACGCCTTCGGCCCGATCGCCGACAACGCGGGCGGCAACGCCGAGATGGCCCACCTCCCGGCCGAGGTCCGCCACCGGACCGACGCCCTCGACTCGCTCGGCAACACGACGGCCGCCACGGGCAAGGGCTTCGCCATCGGCTCGGCGGCGCTCACGGCGATGGCGCTCCTCGCGGGCTACCTCGAGGAGATCCGGGTGTGGCTCGGCCGCGCGGCCGCCGAGACGGCGAACGGCCTCGCGATCCAGGGGCCGATCGCCTTCTTCAAGGGGAAGGCCGCCGAGGCCCCGGCCGAGGCGCTCGAGGCGGCGAAGGCCGCCGGGAAGACCCTCGTCGGGACGGCCGACGCGACGATGGCGCACTTCATGGCCGCCTACGACGTCACGCTGATGAACCCCTCGGTCCTCTGCGGCCTCTTCCTCGGCGCCATGATGGTCCTCGTCTTCTCGGCGATGACGATGAAGGCGGTCGGCCGGGCCGCCGGCTCGATGGTCGAGGAGGTGCGGCGCCAGTTCAAGGAAGCCCCCGGGATCATGGAGGGGACGGCGAAGCCCGACTACGCGCGCTGCGTCGCGATCTCCACGGCCGGCGCCCAGCGCGAAATGCTCGTCCCCTCGCTCCTCGCGATCGCCGTGCCGGTGGCCGTTGGCCTCGTCTTCGGCGTCGCCGGCGTCATGGGCCTCCTCGTCGGCGGCCTCTCCTGCGGCTTCGTCTTCGCGATCATGCTGAACAACGCGGGCGGCGCCTGGGACAACGCCAAGAAGCACATCGAGCGCGGCGCCTACGGCGGCAAGGGCTCCGACGCCCACAAGGCCGGCGTCACCGGCGACACGATCGGCGACCCCTTCAAGGACACGACCGGCCCGTCGCTGAACATCCTCCTCAAGCTGATGAGCATGGTCTCGGTCGTCTTCTCCGGGCTCATCGTCGCCTTCGGAGGGAAGCTCTTCTAGGCACCGGCGCTCCGCCGGGGCGGGCCCGGGACCCAACGGGCGCGGGACGACGCGAAGGACGGGGGCGCGGACGACGCGCCCCCGTCCCGTCTCCGGCGGCGTCTCGCCGCTACTTGTAGGAGAAGCCGCTCCCGCCGATGAACTCCCGGAGGATGCTCGTCGCCGGGACGTCGTCCGGCCAGACCGGGACGAAGAGCTCGAGGAAGCGGCGGAGCTGGTAGCCCTTTGCCTGGGCCGGCGAGTCGGGCGCGACCTCGAGGAGGTAGCGGTAGGCGAAGTTCTTCAGGACGGCGGTCTCGTACGCGAGCGCCGAGTTGAACATCGCGTCGCAGCGCTCCTGGAACGGGAAGATGTGCTTCTCCTCGCCCGCGCGGACCTTGGGCCAGCGGAGGATCGTCTTCTCGGCCGAGTAGGCCCGGTACTTCCGGTCGCGGACGATCCGGCGGAGGAGGCGCGCGTCGCTCGTCCGGATCCGGTTGTGGTCGTCGATGCAGAGCTGCGTCAGGGCGTTGATGAAGATCCGGAACTTCCGGCTCTCGTCGACGGTCTCGGTGAGGCGCGGGTTCAGGGCGTGGATCCCCTCGATGAGGAGGACCTCGTTCTCGCCGAGCCGCCGCGGGCGCCACTCGCCGCGCTCCTTCCGCGTCCCGGTCCGGAAGTCGTAGACGGGCGTCAGGACCTCCTTCCCGTCGACGAGGTCCTTGAGCTGCTCGAGGAAGAGCGGGAGGTCGATCGCCTCGAGCGCCTCGAAGTCGAAGTCCCCCTCCTCGTCGAGCGGCGTCGCGTCGCGGTCGACGTAGTAGTCGTCGAGCGAGAGCGTTCGCGGGGCGATGCCGTTCACCTCGAGCTGGAGCGAGAGCCGCTTCACGAACGTCGTCTTGCCCGAAGAGGAGGGCCCGGCGACGCAGACGACCCTCATCTCGCCGCGGCGCGCCGCGATCCGGTCGGCGAGCTCGGCGATCTTCTTCTCGTGCTGCCCCTCGGCGATCTGGATGACGTGCTTGATCCGGTCCGCGAGGCAGAGGTCGTTCAGGTCGGGGACGTTGCCGACGCCGATCCGCTCGTTCCAGCTCTTCGTCTCGGTGTAGGCGTTGAAGAGGACGCGCCCCTCCCCGCGGGCCTCGGGGGACGCCCCGGAGGCGCCGTCGAAGACGAGGAGGAGCCCCTGCTCGTACGGCTCGACGTGGAACGTCCGGCAGCAGCGCGCGGAGAGGGCGTAGGGGCCGTGGCGCACGTCGGTGAAGCCGAGGCAGGAGACGAGGGGGACGCGGTTCGAGGGCCAGACGCGGAGGAGACGGACCTTGAGCGGCTCCCCCTCCTGCTCGAAGAGGTGGAGCGCCGCGTCGATCGAGACCTCCTGCCGCACGACCTGGCGGCCCGCCTCGGCCTCGCGCCGGTAGGCCTCGTCGAGCGCCGCCGCGAGCTCCGCCAGCGGCGGGTGCGCGCCGGAGACGCCGTAGTGGTAGCCCCCCTTGAGGCTCTGGCCGACGTGGAGGCGGGCCTTCGGGAAGAGCTTCCGGGCGACGCCGTGGAGGAGGAGCGTCGCCGTGCGCCGGACGACCTCCTCCCCTTCCCGCGAGGCGGCGTCGACGGGCTCCACGCGGCTCGGCGACTCGACCGGGAAGTCGAGCGCGACGACGCGGCTGTTCACGCACGCCGCGACGACGTCCATCCCCTCCGTCGGGCCGGCGTCGAAGAGCTCCCCGACGATCGTTCCCTCGAGGACCTCCGTCTTCGTCCAGGGGAGCTCGACGGGGATGAGGTCGAGTCCGGGCCGGGTGCTCACGCGATCTCCAGCCAGCTGAACCAGATCGGGTGGTGCTCGCGGTACCAGGCGAGGACCTCCCGGATGAGGGCCTTCTTGTCGGGGGCGAGGACCGCGTCGTCGACGCGGTCGAAGTGGATCCGGATGCCGTTGTCGCCGAAGTACTCGAGCGCCTCCGAGGCGAGCGTCTGGAGCTCGTTCCGGATGCGCCCCGAGTCGGAGACCTTCACGGGGCGCGTCTTCCAGTCCTGGCCGCGGTAGAAGCGGTCGAGGAGCGGCGAGAAGACGAGGCGCGTCTGGTCGAACGACTCCATGAGACGGAGCGTGAGCGTCACGTCGAGGATGCCGCGCTCCGAGGAGGCCCGCGTCGTGACGCGGTAGACCCCCTGCTGGACCTGCTCCACGCCGGGGAGCCCCGTGTACGGCTCGGGGAGCATGCTCCCCATGAGCGAGAGGACGTGCCACTCCTTCTTCTGGAAGAAGTCGTCCGCCGTGACGGTCCTCTTCCCGAGCGGCATCGCCGCGTCGCGGGCGTTGCTGAGGATCCCCGCGTAGGCGAGGCACTCCTTCGGCGTCACCTCCCGGCCGAGGACCCCGGCGAGGTCCTGCGGGAAGTCGGGCGCCGCCGGGTCGAGGTAGAGGAGCTGCCGCTCCCGCTCGTAGGAGACCTCGAACCTCGACGTGAGGATGCACATCGAGGTCCGGTTCCCGAGGATCGGGTCGAGGCTCGCCGCCTGGAGCGCCTCGGCCGAGGCCGCGTAGCCGTCCGTCAGAAAGAGGTGCATCCGGCCGTCGGGGCCCGTGAAGGGACCGACGCGGTAGGTCGGCGCGTACGTCCCCGAGTCGTTGAACGCGCCGAGCCCGCTCGGGAGGGCCCAACCGTCTTCGACGAGGTGCGCCCCCGTCGCCTTCCACTCGTCCCAGAGCCGCCCGATCCGCTTCACGCGCGTCGGGCCGCCGAGCGTCCAGACGTGGACGTCGCCCGGCTCGATCGAGGGCCAGACCTTCCGGATCGCCTGCATGACGAGCGCCCGCGGGGTCAGGAAGTCGATCAGGACGGACTGCTCGGCCGCCGTCTCGTAGACCTCCTTCGGGAGGGTCATCGCGCCGGTGTACCCCTCGTAGGGACGCGCGATCCGGAGCGGCTGGTCGAAGAGGTGGAGGACGGTCGTCGGGCCCGTCGGGGCTCCCTTCGCGAACCGGGAAGTGTTCTCGAGGGTGTCGATCGCCGCGCCCCAGACCGTGATCCGCGAGGCGACGAGCTCCGTCCAGAACGCCTTCCAGCCGTAGGAGGCGTCGTTGATGAAGCGGTGGACCCGCTGGTCGAGCCACTTCGCGACGGAGGGGCGGGCGTAGACGCGCCCGAATCCGAGGAGCGGGTTCGAGCCCATGTCGGGCGTCTCGCCCCCCTTCGGCATGAGGCCCTCGCCGAGGCAGACCATGATCGCGTGGTTCTCGGGGAGCGAGCGGGTCAGGTACCAGAGCCCCTCGCTCATCGCGTACGCCGAGACCGCGTCGGCGTCCTTCTTCACGTGGTTCACCTGCTGCGCGTCGAGCCCCTTCCCCTCGCCGTAGCGGCCGAAGAGTCGGGTGCCGAGCGCGGTGACGCCCGCCGTCATGACGAGGCAGCGCTCGAGCGACGTCCCGACGAACGAGAGCTCCTGCGCGGAGTCGCCCGCGACGCGCCGCTCCTCGACGTCCTCGAGCCAGAGGTGGAACCGGCCGAGGACCGGGCGCGAGTCGAAGGCCCACTGCGAGATCAGGTCGCGGCGTGCGCGTGCGTCGATCATGTCCGCGAGTTTAGCCTCGCCCAGGGCGCTTCTCAGCCCTGGTAGCGGTCCTGGATCGCGGCGAGGACCTCGGTCCTCAGCGATTCGATCTCATAGGAAGAGGCCCTGTGCCGGAGGCCCCGTTCGGCCTTGCGGACCGTCTCCGCGAGGACCTCGTCGCGGAGGACGTCGGCGATCCAGCGCGAGAAGTCCGCGTGGAGCGCGTGGTGCCTCACGACACGCGCCTCGGCCCTCCGGATCTCACGGTGGAACTCCTCCACGTTCCCGGCCGCGCGCCCCGTGGCCTCGGCCCCGGCCCGGAAGTAGAAGTGCTGCTCGGCGGGGAGCGCCTTCCCGATGTACTTGTGGAGGTGGCGCGCGTGCGGGCTCGCCCTCCGGGCGACCGTGAAGGCGCGGGGCCCCTCGCCGCCCCGGCGGGAGAGGAGGGCCCCGCCCGCCCCGGGCCGGGCGCCGCACGCGGCGGCCCACGGCGGAAGGTCCCCCGCCTCTTCCGGCCCGACGTCCAGGACGACGTCGAGGCTCGAGACGATCTCCGCCGGGAGATGGTGAGGGAGCCAGGTCGCGAGGCAGGTCCCGGGTCGCCGGGGGTCGAACCCCTCGACCGGGTCGTGCGCGAGGTTCAGCGCGACCTGGGCCTCGTCGACGAAGAGCCAGTGCGGGAGGCCTGTGTCGTTCCAGAGGGCCGAAAGCTCCTCGAGGGCGGCGCGGCAGTAGGCGGTCTTCTCGTGCGCGTCGAGGAAGGAGAGGTCGACGACGACGCTCCCGAAGCGGTGCTCGATGAGGCGCGGGAGCTGCTCCGGCCCGGGAAGGGGCTCGTTCCCGCCGACGGCGAGGACCCCTCGGAGGCGGCCGAGCGAGACGTGGTCCCCTTCCGGGTCGAGGACGCAGAGCGAGTAGCCGAGCGCGAGGAGCCGTTCGGCGAGGAGCCCCGTCAGGTGAGACTTCCCCGACATCGACCCGCCCGTCACGAGGACGTTCACGCCGGAGGCGGGGATCCGCGCGGGGGTGCCGTCGTCGAACGTCCCGAGGACGGCCTGGAAGCGCTTCGGCTCCGGCGTCTCGTCGGAGAGGACCGCCGGGCCGAGGAGGAAGTCCGCGAGCCCCGCGCTCCCGGCCCGGGACAGGACGACGTCCGCGGCCGCCTTCAGCGACGGGACGGCGTCGGCGACGGCGACCCCGAGCTCGCACGCGCCGAGGAGCGAGTGGTCGTTCTCCGCGTCGCCGACGGCGAGCGTCGAGTGCCGCGAGATGCCGAGGTCGCCGAGCGCGTCGAAGAGGCCCGTCCCCTTCGAGACGCCGGCCGGGACGAGCATCAGCTCCTGCCGGTTCCGCACGACCTGGACCTCGAGACCGAGCCGCCCGATCTCCTCGAGCGCTGCGAACGCGTCCCGCGCGTGGCCCGCGAGGATCGCCTGGCCCCGCCGGAGGGAGACGCCGCGGCGCGCGAGGGCCTCCTCGAGCTCGCCGGGCACGGGCGGGGCGAGGACGCGCGCGCCCCGGACGCCCCAGGCGACGGCGCCGTTCTCCCAGACGATCCGGTCGAAGAGCTCCTCCGCGTGCGGGCAGAGGTCGAGGAGCTCCCACGGGATCCGGCCGGTCACGAGGACGAGCTTGACCCGCTCCTCGCGGAGCCTCCGGAGCGCGTCGAGGATCGTCCCGTCGAGGCGGCCCGTCGTCGTCAGGGTCCCGTCGTAGTCGAGCGCGACGGCGCGGAAGTGCTGGGGCATCTCCCCTCCCGCGGAAGCGTTCGGGCCGGAACGGATTTCTCTTGCCGGGTTCTCGGGAGGGACTCTATCACCCGTCCGTGCGCGCTCGGCCCCGACAGCGCTCGAGGACCTCGACGACCTCGGGGTCGAACTGGGTCCCCGCGTGAGACCGCACGTAGGCGAGCACCTTTTCCTCGGGCCAGGCCTTCCGGTAGGGCCGGTCCGAGGTGAGGGCGTCGAACGCGTCCGCGACGGCGAAGACGCGGGCCGAGAGCGGGATCTCCTCGCCCGCGAGGCCGCGCGGGTACCCCGAGCCGTCCCACCGCTCGTGGTGCGCGTACGGGACGTCGAGCGCGGGCTCGAGGTAGGCGACCTTGCGGAGGAACTCGCGTCCGTTCTCCGGGTGCCTCCGCATGACGGCCCACTCCTCCTCGGTGAGGGGGCCCGGCTTCCTGAGGATCGCGTCGGGGACGACCATCTTCCCGATGTCGTGGAGGAGCGCCCCGCGCCGGAGGTGGACGAGCTCCTCGTCCGACATCCCGATCCCGCGCCCGAGCTCGACCGCGAGGGCGGCGACGCGGAGGGCGTGCCCCTGCGTCTCGTCGTCGCGCATCTCGAGCGCGAGCGACCACCCCTCGATCGTCGCGTCGTAGGCCCGCTCGAGCTCCTCGTGAGAGCGCTGCAGCGAGTCGTAGAGCATCGCGTTCGCGAGGGCGAGGCCGATCTCGTGCGAGAGGGCCCGGCAGAGGTCGACGTCCTTCTCGCCGAACGGCCGGAGCCGGTCCACGGAGCCGACGATGAACGCCCCGACCGCGTCCTCGTCGACGAGGACCGGGACGAAGAGGAGCGACTTCAGCCGTCTCGCCTCGCAGACGGCCCGCTCGGGGCCGCTCAGGACCGCCGCCTCGCGGTCCTCGATCGCGACCGGCTCGCGCTCCACCATGCAGCGCGCCAGGTGCGGGTGCCCCGCGAGCGGCTCGCGGCGGAACGCGTCCGGAAGGTCGTCGGGGAGCGGCGGCGTCGTCGCGCCGAGGACGAGCTGCGCGCCGTCGAGGAGGTAGATCGCCCCCGTCTCGAGGCCGAGCGCCTCGACGGCGCTCTCGATCGCGGTCTGGAGGACGTCGTCGAGGTCGAGCGACGCGGCGAGGCGGCCGCTCAGGCGGAGGAGGAGCGAGAGGTCGGCCGAGGGCATCCGCGAGATGGCCCGCACGGCTCGGCCCGCTCCGCTCGTCGGCATTCGGTTCCCCCCGGTCGCCCCGGAACGATTCCCTTCCCGGAGTCTAGCGCCGGCGAAGGCGCGGGACGAGGGCGGAGGTCCCTCCGGACGCCTTCATCGCCCCGGCCCCGCGCCGCTCCGCGCCTCCCCGCGATGGCCGCCGCCGCGTCCCTCTCCCTCCTCTCCCCGGGGCCCGGCGTCGCCAGGCCGCCAGAGGAGCAGCAGGAGGGCGAGGAGCGGGATGACGACGCCGACGCCCGCGAGCCACTTCCCCCGGCCCGCCAGACCGTTCTTCCCCTTGAGGACGAAGAGGCCGGTCACGGCGAGGAGCGCGAGGACGACGGCGTAGGCGTCGGCGACCCAGGTCCAGAGCCCCTTCGGCTCGTTCAGGTGGAGGAAGTTCGCCTCGCGGAGCCCGGCCCGACCGCGCGGCCGCTCGATCGTCGCCGTCCCGGCCGTCGCGTCCGCCTTCACGCTCCACCCTTCGTAGAAGAGCTCGACGAGGTGCGGGGCCGACCGGAAGGACGACCGCGGCGGCCCGGGGAGCGCGAGGCGCTCGACGAGGGCCGCCGTCATCGTCTCGCGGTCCGATACCGGGACGGGAGCGAACGCCCTCGTCTCCGTCGCGATCTTCCAGCTCGGGTTCCACTGGTGGCGGTGGTTCACCGCGACGCCGGAGACGGCGTAGACGATCGTCAGGCCGGCGGCGAGGTAGCCGAGGTCCCGGTGAAGGACGTTGTTGAGCTTCCGCCAGTTCAAGCGGAGACGCTCACTCGACGACGGCGCCGACACCCATGACCTGGTAGACCGTCTGCGGGCCGGTCACCGAGGCCGGGTCGAACTTCGTCCCCTTCTCCTCGGCGTGGTGCTTCGCCCGCGCGATCGCCTGCTCCTTCGTCAGCTCCGTCTTCGTGAACGTCCCCTCGGCGACGACCTTCTTCCCCTTCTCCGTGAGCGGGAAGACGATGACGCCGTCCTCGACCTTCACGCGGATCGTCCGGAACTCCTCGTCGCCCGCGACGTCGATCCAGCAGCCGCGCTTCGGGCAGACCTCGGTGACGAGCCCCTCGACCTTGACGAGCTTGCCGACGTAGTCGTCGGGCTTCGCCATCAGCTCGGAGACCTTCACGGGCCTGGCGCCCGAAAGCGGCTTGCCGTACTTCGTCGCGGCGAGCGCGGGGGCGGCGGCGAGGGCCGCGACGAGGGCGGCGGCGAACGTCGTGCGGAAGTGGCTCTTCATCGGTTCTCTCTCCTGGCGGTTCCTCGGGCGTCGCGCCCGGGCGGCGGATCTTACCGTCCGGCCGGGTCCCGCAGAGATGCGCCGGGAGGGCGAACGCACGGGGCGGAGCAGCGGTCCCCGGGACGTCCCGCCGGGCCGTCGCGCGCCGCGGGGCCTCGGCGCCGGCGTCAGGCCAGGAGCGCCCCCTCGTGGACGAGGAGCCAGCGCTTCCGCTCGATCCCGCCCGAGAAGCCGTGGAGGCTCCCGTCGCGCGCGAGGACGCGGTGGCACGGGACGACGATGACCGCCGGGTTGAGCGCCGCGGCCATCCCGACGGCCCGCAGCGCCTTCGGCTCGCCGATCGCCGCGGCGACGTCCGCGTAGGCGCGCGTCGTGCCGGGACGGATCCTCCGGAGCTCCGCCCAGACCCGTTCCTGGAACGGCGTCCCCGCGAGGTCGACGACGACGTCGTCGAGGGCCTCGAGGTCGCCCCGGAAGTAGGCCTTGAGGCGCGACGGGACGCCGCCCGGGTCGCGCTGGGAAGGGAACAGGTCCGTCCCGAAGCGGCCGAGGAGGTGCTTGCGGGTCGAGGCGGCGTCGGCGTCGAACGTCAGGGTGCAGAGCCGTCCGTCCCAGACGACGGCGAGGAGCCGGCCGACCGGCGTCTCGAGGGTCGCGCTCGCGAGCCTCACGGGAGGAACGCTACACCGAATCGAGCCCGCCGGCGCGCCGGGGTCCGCAGCCGCGCGCTACCGCAGCCCCTCCACGACGTAGAGGTCCGAGAGGACCTGGGGGCAGCCGTAGACGATCGCCTTTCCGTCGGGACGGACGAGGATCGGGCCGACGGTGACGACACCCGCCGGGTCCGCGGGCCGGATCTCGCCGGCCGGGGCGCGGGTGCCGGAGACGGGGTCGAGACGGAAGAGACGCGCCGGCATCGTGGCGGCGGCGACGACGTGGAGCGCGCCGCGCTCCGCCCAGCCGACGACCCGCTCGTCGGGAAGGAGCCCGGCCACGCCGACCGCCTCCCCGCCGTCGAGCGGCTGGATCGCCGTCGAGCCGTCGGCGCGCGACGTGAGGACCTTCCGGCCGTCGGGCGAGACGGGGAGGGAGGCCCCTGCGGCGAAGACGATCCCGTCCGGGCTCACGGGGCGCGGCGCCCCCCCGGCGAGCTCCTGGACGTAGATCCTCCCCGGCGCCCCCGGCTCGCCTCCGCCGAAGACGAAGGCGCGTCCGTCGGGCAGCCAGCTCGCGACGCGGTGGTCGAGCGCGCCCGTGAGGAGCTCACGGGGCGAGCCGGCGCCCGCGGGCAGGAGGACGAGGCGGGACGGCGTGTCGACCGTCGCCGAGAGGACCCACTTCCCGTCCGGCGAGAGCGCGAGCGCGTTTCCCCGTCCGAGACGCGTCGCCGGCCCCCCGTCCGTCGTCCGCATGTAGATCGCGTAGTCCCGGCCGCCGCCGTCCCCGAGCTCGTCGAAAAGGAGGCGGGACCAGTCGCCCGAGACGCCGCGCGGATAGGTCCAGTCGAGCCAGGAGAGCTCCACGTCGCGCGCAGCTCCCGGCGCGCGGTAGAAGACGCGCCGGCGCCACTTGTCGTCCGAGACGAGGACGCGTCCGTCCTTCGAGACGTCGTGAAGCGTCAGGTTCCCCGAGACGCGGAGCACGGCCCGGTCGCGCCCCGCGAGGTCGACGGCTCGCAGCTCGCGTCCCGCCCCCGCCGGCGCCGCGGAGTACCAGATCTCCTCCCCGGACGGCGACCAGGCCAGGCCGCCCACGCTCTGCCAGGTCCCGCCGAGGGCGACGGCCTCCTCCCGCCCGCGGACGACGGCGACGTTCCCCCGGTCGTCCCACCGGAGCGGATGGTGGACGAAGGCGACGCGGCTCCCGTCGGGCGAGACGCGCGGGTGCGAGATCCAGCCGTCCGTCCGGAAGAGGACCGTCCCGGCGGGCATCTCCAGACGCGCCTCGGCGCCCGCGTCGCGGACGACGGCGAGCGTCTCGCCGTCCGGCGCCCAGTCGGCGTCCCGGACCGACTCGAGGACCTCGCGGGGCGCGCGCCCGCCGATCGGCGCCCGCGCGAGCGTCCCCGTCGCGTCGAAGAGCGAACGGAAGCGCCGTCCGATCGAGAGGGCCATCTCCCCGGAGCGCGAGACGGCGAGGACGTCGGCGTCGGGGAGCTCGGCCCTCTGCGGCTCCGGGCTTCCCGGCTGCGCGACGAAGAGGCGGATCGGCGCGCCGTCCCACGCGGCGCCGAAGACGACGGTCTTCCCGTCGGGGCCGAACCGCGCCGAGCGGATGCTCCCCCGCGAGAAGGTCAGGCGCGTCAGGAGAGGCGGATCGGAGAGCCCGCGGCCGCGTCCTGCCCACCAGCCCGCGGCCACGAGGACGGCCCCGACGGCGGCCGCGGCGGCGAGGACCGCCGCCCTGCGGCCCCGGCGGGGCGCGACGAGGGGGGGTGCAGCCGAGGTCGTCCGAAAGGCGCTCGCGGCGCCCACGGCCTCGAGGGCGAACGCGACGTCGCGCGCCGACTGGAAACGCATCGAGGCGCTCTTCTCGAGGCAGCGCCTCACGAGACGGTCGAGCCCCGGGGCCTGCTCCCGCACCGGTGCCGGGAGCTCGGGCGGGTCGTCGCCGAGGACGGCGGCCATCGTCTCGGCCGCCGTCGCGCGCCGGAACGGAGGGGCCCCCGAGAGGAGCTCGAAGATGACGGCGCCGAGGGCGAAGACGTCGGAGCGCCCGTCGACCGGCTCGCCCCGGACCTGCTCCGGCGACATGTAGTCGACCGTCCCGACGACGAAGCCGGGGTCGGTCTTCAGGAGGCGCGCCTCGACCGTGTCGCCCGGGCGACCGGGCCGAGGCGGCGAGCGCCTCGCGAGACCGAAGTCGAGGACCTTCGCCCGCCCCTCCGGCGTGACGACGACGTTCTCGGGCTTCAGGTCGCGGTGGACGATCCCCCGCTCGTGCGCGGCCGCGAGCGCCTCCGCGACCTGGGCGCCGAGGCCCGCGGCGACGCGGGGCGAGAGAGGCCCCGCCGCAACGCGCGACCGCAGGCTCTCCCCCTCGACGAGCTCCATGACGATGAAGGGACGTCCCGCCTCCTCGCCGAAGTCGTGGACCGTGACGATGCCCGGGTGGTTCAGCGCGGACGCCGCGCGCGCCTCGTCCACGAAGCGGGCGAAGCCGTCGGCGCCCGTCGCGCCCTCCCTGGGGAGGACCTTGATCGCGACGTCGCGCGAAAGCCGGCGGTCGCGGGCGCGGTAGACCTCCCCCATGCCGCCTGCTCCGAGGAAGCCGACGACCTCGTAGGGTCCGAGACGGCCCGGCGCATCCGTGGACACTGTGGTTGCCGGGACGATTCTAGGGCTGCCCGGCTCCGTCCGCGCGAGGACTTCAGGCGCCTCGGGCCCTCCGGGCCGCCACGAAGGACCGGACGGCGACGACGAGGAACCCGAGGCAGAGGAGCGCCATCGCGCTCCTCAGGACGACGGCCGCCGGCCGCGCCGCCTCCCCCGCGAGAAGCGCCGGGATCCCGAGGAGCCCCGGGACGGACGGGACGAATCCGAGGAGCGCGACGGCCGCCGCGGCGTGCATCGCGTGCTTGCGGAGACTCTCCTTCCGCGCGACGAGGCCGCAGACGGCGAGGAGGACGCCGAACGCGACCGGAATGAGGGCGGTGGGGCTCCGGAATGCGGCGTAGCCGCCGATCCCGGTCAGGACGAGCAGGGTGCCGAAGACGAGGGCGAGGCGCGAGACGTTCATCGCCAACGTAACGCGCGCGGGAGGCGCCGGATTCCCGGCGCGGCCCGCGGGAGCCCCTTCTCCGGGACCCTCACGACGCCGGCGCGGCGCGCCGGCGTCGTCCCGGTCAGGCGGGCCGGCGGGCCCGCTCCCTCAGGGGACCTCCGTCCCGTAGTAGTACCTCTCGAACCAGGGCTTCCAGTCCTTCTTCGTCATGTACTCGAGAAGGCCGACGAAGTCGCTCGTCACGACGGCCGGGCGGCGCGTCGCGAACGACTTCTGGAACGACTTCATCGCGGTGAAGAAGAGGTCGTCTCCGATCTCGCCCCGGATCGCCGCGAGGAGCGCCGGCCCCTTCGAGTAGGTCAGCCGGATCGAGTCGAGGACGAGGGTGTCGGCCGCCCCGGGCGACGCCTTCGCGACGAGCTCCCACGCGTAGGGCATCGGGGCGCGGGAGGCGGACTCCTTCGCGTTCGCCTTCCAGTTCCCCCGGAGCCTTTCGTATTCCCTCGGGTTCCGGAGGACCTCGATCGCCCGACCCGCCGCGACCTCGGCGAACGCCTCGACGAGCCAGACGTCGGCGTCCTGCGCGTTCCAGACGACGCCACCCCAGTAGGCGTGGGCGAGCTCGTGGGCGATCCGCTCGTTCACGCCGCCGGAGAAGACCTGCGACCAGAAGTCCCCGCCCACCTGGTTCGCCTCGAACGCCTCGTGCGTGATCCTCATGAGACCCGGGGGAGCCTGTCCGAAGCCGTAGTCGTTCACCTCGACGATCGTGTACTCCGGGAACGGGAACGGCCCGAGATACGGCTCGTAGAACTCGCGGATCGCGTGGAAGAGCGAGAGGAGCTTCGCCGCCGACTTCGGCTTGGAGACGCCGTAGCTCGCGACGCGAGCCGTCACGCCCCCTTTCGTCTCCTCATGGAACGTGTACTTCCCGGCGAGGATCGCCTGGAACGGGGACTTCGGCTCGAGGACCGACTCCACCCCGTTCCACTCGCCGTCCTCGAAGCGCCTCACCGTCCGGCCGGGAGCGATCGGCACGAGCGGCTTCTTCGCGCGAACGACGGCCTTCAGGCCGTGCCGGGCCTGGACCATGACCGCCGGAGGCTGCGGGTACCAGGCGCCCGCGAGGGGAAGCTCCCAGTAGTTGTCGCCGTACCGTTCGAAATAGGGGGCGTCGTAGCGGAACCGGAGCGTCAGGGGGACCCCCGCGGGCGCCGCCTTCGGCAGGAAGACGACGAGGACCCCTCCCGCGTAGTGCACGGAGAGGGGCGTCCCGTCGGCGAGGGACGCCTCCTGGAAGACCGTCTCCCGGCGCGAGAGCAGCCTCGGCGAGAGGCTCAGGCCGTCGAGGTCGAACGAGAGCGCCGTGAGCGGGCGCTGCGGGAGGATCGTCTCCTCCACGGCGAGGACGCCACGGAAACCCTCGGTCTCCCGGACGTCGACCGAGAGGTCCGTGAGGATCCAGTCGACCCGCGGAGATGCCCTCCGGCTCCGTCCGATCGGATGCGATCCGACCGTCCGCCCCACGCGATAGGCGTCCGCGCTCGTCGGGAGCCCCGCGGGCCGCTCGACGACCGTGAGGGTGTCGAGGTCGCACCGCGTCTCGTCGACTTCGTGCCGGACGTCCTTCTCCGCGGCGACGAGCGCGATCCAGTACTTCCGCCCGTCCGCCGACGCCGCTGCGAGCCCGGCCGCGGGCGGCGCGAGGACGTCGTCCTTCCAGCGCCTCAGGAAGGACGTGAGCCCCGAGGTCGCCGCGGCCGGGGCCTCGCCCGGCTGGAGCTCCGGCAGGGCCGAAGGACGCGCGGCGGCCGAGTGGAGGACGAGCGCCGAGGTCAGCTTCGCGACGATCGGCCCGTCCTTCGGCGTGTCGAGACCACCGACGCGCCCGGCGTTCCCGCGATAGACCTTCATCGCCGCGGGGTCGTCCGTCGTCCATTCGAGAACGCCGTCGCCCTGAACCCAGAGCCCGAGCGGGCGGCGGGCGCCGTCCACGACTTCCCAGGCCGTCCCCGAGGAGAAGGCATATCGCCCGGCGCCTGAGATCAGGACGACGTCCTTCGCGGGCGCCGAACGCCCGCTCAGGACGGGGACGAGGAACGGCTCTGCCGGACCGGAGGCCAGGGCGGTCGCCGCGAGCCCGACGCTCGCGGCCAGGACGAGGACCTGTCTGCGCATTCCGAGATCATAGCCGCCGAGGATCCCCGGCGCCCCGGGCGACCCGACGGGCAGCGGCCCCGCTACGGCCTCTCCTCGAGGTCGTGGAGGTGGAGGTCGAGCGCGTTCACCGAGACCTGGATCTCCCTCACCGAGAGGGCGAGCGAGGCGATCATCAGGGCGAGGCTCGCGGCGAAGAGGACCTTGCCGAGGACGACCTTCCCGAAGAAGAGGACGAACATGCAGACGACGCAGACGAGGAGGCTCGAGACGCCCGTCGCCTGCATCGCCTGGATGAGCTGGATCCGGTAGCGGAGGTTGTCGATCTGCTTCAGGACGAGCGGGTCGGCCCGTTCCCGGTAGTGGGCGTGAAGGCCCCTCACGAGCGTGGCGAGCGCGAGGAAGCGGTTCGTGTAGGCGAGGAGGAGGAGCGAGACCGCGGGGAAGAGGAGCGCGGGGGTCGTGAGGGAGAGCTCCATGGCGTCGGGACGATAGCCGAGGAGAGCGCGGCCGGCACGCGCCCGGACCTCCCGCGCTCCCCGCCCTCCCGCGCCGTGGCGGGAACTCCACGGCGCCCCGCGGGTCTCAAAGGGAAAGACGGAGGAGGACGACGATGCTCCAGCTCGCGACGCCCCCCGACCGGCCCCGTCCCGCGCTCCTCGCCTCGATCGGGATCCACGTCATGGCCGCCTCGGCCTTCGGCTTCGGGCCGCTCCTCGTCTTCCCCGGACCGCCGGGGTGGCAGGGCGAGGTCTGGACCGTGACGCAGCCCGACCTCTCGTTCCTCCGGGAGACCCGCGTCGTCGACCTGCGCGACCGCCCCGCGCCCTCCACGTCCCGGGGCGGCGCCCGGGGAGGCGGCGTCCCCGCGGCACCCCGTCCCGGCCCGGTCTCCGCGCCTCTCCCGCCGACCACGCAGCCCGGAGAGATCCCCGACGTTCTGCCGCCCGCCGGGCCGTCCGAGCCCGGCGGCGAGCCGGGAGTGCCCGGCGGCTTCGACGACGGGACGTCGGCGGCGCCCGGCAGCGGCCCGGGCGACGGGACCGGAGGGGGCGACGCGCCGTACGACGTCCGCGGCGGCGCGCTCCCGCCCGACCTCGTCCTCCCCGTGCCGATCGAGACTCCCGCCCCGGTCTACAGCGAGGCCGCGCGCATCGTCCGGGCCACGGGCGTCGTCGTCCTCTCGGCGACGATCGCTTCGGACGGGAGCGTCGTCGACGTCGTCGTCGAGAACGACGCGCACCCGCTCCTCGAGCGGCTCGCCGTGGAGACGGTCTCGCGCTGGCGCTACGCCCCGGCGCGGGTCGGCGCCCGCCCGGTCTCCGTCGTCCTCCGCGTCACGCTCACGTTCCGGCTGAGGTGACGACGCTCTCGCCCCGGACGCCTCCCTACCCGTCGGTCCAGCGGAAGCGGAGCCGGGCGACGACGAGGAAGAGGGCCGTGTAGCCGAGGAGGACGGCGACGGCCGGGAGGGCGCCGGTCGCGAGGCCGGCGCCCCGCCACGTCACGGCGTCGAGGCCGTCGATCGCCCAGCGCGTCGGAAGGACGAGCGTCGCCTTCTGGAGCCACGCGGGGAAGACGAACGCCGGGACCCAGCCCCCTCCGAGCATCACGAGGAGGAGGACCGCGAGGATCGCGAGGCCGCGCGTCGCGCCCGGGGTCCTCCCGAGCGCGGCGAGGAGGAGACCGAACGAGGAGGCCATGAGCGCCGACGCGAGGAGGAGGAGGACGAACCCGGCAACGCTCCCCTCGACCCGGACCCCGAGGACGACGATGCCGAACGCGAACGTCGCCGCGACGGAGACGAGGCCGACGAGCGCCCCGGCGGCCGTCTTCCCGAGGAGGAGCGCGGAGCGGGAGAGCGGCGCGGAGCGGAGGCGCTTCCAGAGCCCGCCCTGACGCTCCAGGAGGAGAGCGATGCCGAAGTCGATCGCGACGAAGAGGAGGAACTGGATCGCCATCCCGGCGAAGGAGTGCGCGTAGCTGTTGTAGGCGACGCCGCGCCGCGCCGTGACGGGCTCCTCCTTCAGAGTGAACGGAACCGCGGCGCCCGGGCCGCGCGGAGCGCCTCCCGCCTCGGCCCCGCCTCTCGACGTCCCCTGCCACTCGGCGACGTCGCGGAGGAGTCTCTTCAGCGCCTCGTCCCCGGCGGTCACCGGGGCGGGAGCGGCCTCGAGCGCGCGCAGGCTCTCCTCGAGGACCTTCGTCCCCGTCGCGCCCGCGAAGGCCTCGCGGGACGCCTCCCGGAAGACCTTCTCCGAGAGGAGGCCCCGTACGAGTCCCGCCTCCGTCGCGCGCGACGGGTCGACGAGGAGGACGACCTCGGGCGCCTTCGCGGCGCCGAAGAACGCCTGGACCGAGCCCTCGCCGAAGGCCTTTGGTAGGACGATCCCGGCGACCGCCTTCCCTTTCCGCACCGCCTCCCGCGCGGCCGGCTCGGAGGCCGGGCTCACCGCGAGGAGGGGATCGGCCGCGAGGGCCGCGCCGACGGCGCGCGACACCGCGCTCCCGTCCGCGTCGGCCACGAGGACCGGGATCTTCGCCGTCTCCTGCCGGCCGGAGCCCGAGAAGAGGAATCCGAAGAACGTCGCGAGGAGGATCGGCGTCACGATGCCGATGACGACGGATCGCCGGTCGGAAAGGAAGAGCTTGAGCTCGTGGAGGACGATCGCGAGCGGCCGGCTCATCGCTCGTCCCTCAGGGCGTGGCCCGTCAGGTGGAGGAAGACCTCCTCGAGGCGGGGCGCGCCGCCGTCGACGCCGGGCACCGCGATTCCCCGCGCGGCGAGAAGCGCGACCGCCGTGCGCGCCTCGTCGTCGAGCTCGCGAGAAGAGGCCCGCGGCAGGAGGGCGCCGAGCTCGGCCGACGTCCCCTCCGCCACGACCCGGCCCCGGTCGACGATGACGATCCGGTCGCAGAGGCGCTCGGCCTCCTCCATGTAGTGAGTCGTGTAGAGGATCGCCTTGCCGGCGTCGCGGAGCGCCTCGAGGCCCTCGAAGATCGCGTTGCGGCTCTGCGGGTCGACCCCGACCGTCGGCTCGTCGAGGAGGAGGACGTCCGGGTCGTGGAGGAGCCCCGCCGCGAGGTTCAGGCGTCTCTTCATGCCGCCGCTGTAGGTCTTCACCCGGTCCCGCCGCCGGTCGAGGAGGCCGGTCCGCCGGAGGACGTCCTCGGTCCGGGACGCGAGCCGGGAAGAGTCGAGCCCCTGGAGCGCCCCGAAGAACCGGAGGTTGTCGTCGCCCGAGAGCTCCTCGTAGAGCGCCAGCTCCTGCGGCACGAGCCCGAGGCGCCCCTTCGCCGGGTCGGTGTCGCCCGAGAGGGGACGGCCGCCGACCCGCACCTCACCCGCGTCGGGGAGGACGAGGCCGCAGACGATCGAGACCGCAGTCGTCTTCCCGGCGCCGTTCGGCCCGAGGAGCCCGACGATCGTCCCCGCCTCGACGCGGAACGAGACGCCGTCGGCCGCCGGGACGTCGCCGTAGCGCTTGCGAAGACCGGAGACCTCGAGGGCGGGTGTCAAGGGCGGGACCCGCAGCGCGATGGCATGTCTGAGGGATACGGCGCGGGCGTCGGGAGGTTTCCCCGCCGCTCCTCCGCGCGCTCCTCCCCTCGATCCGACCTCGCCCCGACCTCCCATCGTTCGCGCGCCCCGGGCCGGCCCCGCGCGCCGCGCGCCCCTCCGCCCTTGACATCCGAAATCCATAGTACTAAGTTCTTAGTATGACGCGACGCCCCCCGACTCCCCTGACGGAAGCCGAGCTCGAGATCATGCACGTCGTCTGGGAGCGAGGGGAGGCGACGGTGAGGCAGGTCCACGACGTCCTCGCGGCGCGGCGCCCCGTGGCCTACACGACGGTCATGACGATGCTCGGGCTTCTCGCGAAGAAGGGGCACCTGAAGAGGGAGGAGTCCGGGAGGGCCTTCGTCTACCGACCCGCCCACGCGAAGGGGCGCGTCGTCTCGAGGATGCTCGACGACTTCGTCACGCGGGTCTTCCGCGGCTCCGCACGCCCCCTCGTCCTCGCGCTCCTGAAGGAAAAGAAGCTGAGCCGGCGGGACCTCGACGAGATCTCGCGGCTCGCGGAGGAGGAGGAATGACCCCGCTTTCCGTCGACCTCCTTTCGTGGTGGCTCCAGGCCGGCCTCCTTCTCGGCGCCGGCCTCGCGCTCCCCGCGCTCTTCCGCCTCCGCGACCCGGGCGCGAGGCTCCGCCTCGGGCAGCTCCTCCTCGCCTCGACGCTCCTCCTCCCGCTCCTCCAGCCTCGCCCGGCGCCGACGACCCCGGACGCGGCCGGAACCGCGGCGGCCTTCTCCCTCGCGCTCCTCGTCCGCCCCGGAGCGCCTGCCTCCTCGCCGTCGCTCGACACCGCGCTCCTCGTCCTCCTGGCCTCGGGCGTGGCGCTGCGGCTCGGCTGGCTCGGAGCCGGCCTCGCGCGGCTGAGCGCGATCCGCCGGGGCTCTCGCGCCCTCGCGCCACTGCCTCCGGCCGTCGTCGCCGCCCTGGCGCGGACCGGCGCGAAGGCGGAGCTCCTCGTCTCCCGCGAGGTCTCCTCCCCCGTCACGATCGGCTGGCGGCGCCCGGCCGTGATCCTGCCCGAGGGCTTCGAAGCTCTCGACGTTCCCGAGCAGGAGGCGGTGGCGTGCCACGAGCTCCTTCACGTGAAGCGGCACGATTCCTGGTCGCTTCTCCTCGAGGAGGCGGCGCGGGCGCTTCTGTGGCCCCAGCCGGCCGCCTGGGGCGTCCTCTCCGACATCTCGCTCGCGCGAGAGCAGGCCGTCGACCGGGCCGTCGTCGCCTCGACCGGCGATCGCCGGTCGTACCTCCGCGCGCTCGCCGACCTGGCCCGGCTGAGCCAGGACTCGCCCGCGGCGGCGCTCCCCTTCCAGACCCGGAGCCACCTCCTCCGGAGAGTGGCCCACCTCGCGAAGGAGGTCCCGATGTCCCGAAGAAGCGTTCACCTCGCGACGGCCGCCGCGGCGGCCTCCCTTCTCCTCGTCGGAGCCGCGGGAGCCTCGGCCTTCCCGTTCGGCGACGCGCCGCCGAAGGCCGCCGCGAAGGCCGCGCCGGCCAAACCCGGCCCGGACGACGGCATCTACAAGATCGGGGGCGACGTGAAGGAGCCGGTCGAGCTCAATCGCGTCCAGCCGGTCTACCCCGAGGAGGCGCGGAAGAACAGGATCCAGGGGGTCGTCATCGTCGAGGCGATCCTCGACGAGACCGGCCGCGTGAAGAAGGCCGAGGTGAACATGACCGACGGTGCCCCGGATGAATCGCTGGTCACCGCGGCTCTCGAGGCCGTGAAGCAGTGGACCTACAAGCCCGCGACGAAGAACGGGAAGCCGGTCAAGGTCCGGATGACGATCACGGTCGCCTTCAAGCTCGAGTAACCTCCCGACCCCGCGCCTCCATCCGAGCCCCGGCGCCGCACCGCGCCGGGGCTCTTCGTCTTCGCGCGTCCGGCGACGGTCCTCCCCCCGCATCGGGCCTCGACTCGGGCCGCTCGCTTGACACCCTCGGGATCCGGAAATACAGTACTTGCGTAGTCCTAATTGAGCCCATGTCTCGATTGGGACGGGCGGAGCAGATCCACGGCCATGATCAGAATGAACAAGCTCACAGACTACGGGGTCGTCCTCCTGACGACGTTCGCCCGCGACCCGGGCCAGGGGGTCAGCGCGCGCGAGCTGTCGGAGCGGACGGGCATTCCCCAGCCGACGGTCGTGAAGCTCCTGAAGACGCTGCTCAAGGCCGGTCTCCTCGTCTCCCAGCGCGGGACGAAGGGAGGCTATGCGCTCGCGAAGCCGCCCGGGGAGGTCCCGATCGCGGCGGTCATCGAGGCGCTGGAGGGACCGCTCGCGATCACGGAGTGCAGCCTCCCCGGAACGTGCGCGCACGAGCACGGCTGCCCGGCCCGGCCGAACTGGACCGCCGTGAACGAGGTGATCCACGACGCCCTCTCCCGGTTGACGCTCGAGGCGATGACCCGCCCTGCGCCGCCCCGCGCGCCCTGTCCCGGCCCGGCCCTCCCGACGAGGGCCGCGCACCCGAGGAGCATCACGCCATGAGCTCGAACGAAGTCCTCTCCGAGCTGACGAGCCAGGAGTACCGGCACGGGTTCGTCACGGACGTCGAGTCGGAGGTCTTCCGGCCCGGCCTCGACGAGGAGATCGTCGCCGCCCTCTCCGCGAAGAAGAAGGAGCCGCAGTGGCTCCTCGACTGGCGCCTGAAGGCTTTCCGCCACTGGAAGACGATGGCGGAGCCGAAGTGGGCGAAGGTCTCCTACCCGCCGATCGACTACCAGGCGATCCGCTACTACGCCGCCCCGAAGTCGATGGCCGAGAAGCCGAAGAGCCTCGACGAGGTCGACCCGGAGCTCCTCAGGACGTACGAGAAGCTCGGCGTGCCGCTCGAGGAGCGGGCGATCCTCGCGGGGGTCGCGGTCGACGCCGTCTTCGACAGCGTGTCCGTCGCGACGACGTTCCGCGAGAGCCTCGCGAAGGTCGGCGTGGTCTTCTGCTCGTTCTCCGAGGCGGTGCACGAGCACCCCGAGCTCGTGAAGAAGTACCTCGGCTCGGTCGTCCCTTACACCGACAACTTCTTCGCCACGCTCAACTCGGCAGTCTTCTCCGATGGCTCGTTCTGCTTCGTGCCGAAGGGGGTCCGCTGCCCGATGGAGCTCTCGACCTACTTCCGGATCAACCAGCCCGACACGGGGCAGTTCGAGCGGACGCTCATCGTCGCCGAGGAGGGGGCCCACGTCTCCTACCTCGAGGGGTGCACCGCCCCGAAGCGCGACACGAACCAGCTCCACGCCGCCGTCGTCGAGCTCGTCGCCCTGGACGACGCGACGATCAAGTACTCCACCGTCCAGAACTGGTACCCCGGCGACAAGGACGGGAAGGGCGGCATCTACAACTTCGTGACGAAGCGGGGCAAGTGCGCCGGGCGGCGCTCGAAGATCTCCTGGACGCAGGTCGAGACCGGGTCGTCGATCACCTGGAAGTACCCGAGCTGCCTCCTCCTCGGCGACGACTCCGTCGGCGAGTTCTACTCGGTCGCCCTCGCGAACAACTTCCAGCAGGCCGACACCGGCACGAAGATGATCCACGTCGGAAGGAACACCCGCTCGACGATCGTCTCGAAGGGGATCTCCGCGGGCCACGGCCAGAACACCTACCGGGGGGGCGTCTCGATCGCGAAGAGCGCGGTCGGCGCCCGGAACTACTCCCAGTGCGACTCGCTCCTCCTCGGCGACAAGTGCGGGGCGCACACCTTCCCCTACCTCGACGTGAAGACCTCGACCGCGATGATCGAGCACGAGGCCTCGACGTCGAAGATCGGGGAAGACCAGCTCTTCTACTGCCGCCAGCGGGGTCTGACGACGGAGGACGCCGTGTCCCTCATCGTGAACGGCTTCGCGAAGAGAGTCATCAAGGAGCTCCCGATGGAGTTCGCCGTCGAGGCGACGAAGCTCCTCGGCGTGAGCCTCGAAGGAAGCGTGGGCTGAACGTGACGACGAACCTCCTCGAGATCCGCAACCTGAAGGCCCGCATCGCCGAGGACGGCACCGAGATCCTCCGGGGCGTGAACCTGACCGTGAAGGCGGGAGAGGTCCACGCGATCATGGGGCCGAACGGCTCGGGCAAGAGCACCCTCGCGCACGTCCTCGCCGGCCGGGACGGATACGAGGTGACGGACGGCTCCGTCCTCTACAGGGGGAAGGACCTCCTCGCGCTGGCCCCCGAGGAGCGCGCCCGCGAGGGGGTCTTCCTCTCGTTCCAGTACCCCATCGAGATCCCGGGCGTGGCGAACACCTATTTCCTCCGGATGGCCCTGAACGCGCAGCGGAAGCACCGGGGCCTCCCCGAGATCGACGCGATGGACTTCCTGACGCTCGTCGAGGAGAAGGCCCGCCTCGTCGAGATGGAGGAGGACCTCCTCTCGCGGAACGTGAACGAGGGCTTCTCGGGCGGCGAGAAGAAGCGGAACGAGATCTTCCAGATGGCGGTCCTCGACCCGTCTCTCGCGATCCTCGACGAGACCGACTCGGGGCTCGACATCGACGCCCTGCGCGTCGTGGCGTCCGGCGTCAACTCCCTCCGCTCGCCCGAGCGGTCGATGCTCGTCATCACGCACTACCAGCGCCTCCTGAACTACATCACCCCCGACGTCATCCACGTCCTCGCAGAAGGCCGCATCGTCCGCACGGGCGACAAGTCGCTCGCGCTCCTCCTCGAGGAGAAGGGATACGGCTGGCTCGAGGAGGAGGCGCCCGTCGGGGCCGGGAAGGCCTCTTGAGCGCCACGGCCCCTGTCCCGACGGTCGCCGCGACGCTCGCCGAGGGCGTCGGCGCGACGCTCGAGCGGGCCCGCGCCTTCGCCGCGCGCGAGGCCGGCCGGAGCCCCCTCTTCGTCCAGAACCTCCGCCGCGACGGCCTCGAGGCGCTCGGGACGCTCGGCCTCCCCGGCCCGTCCGACGAGGAGTGGCGCTACACGAGCGTCGCGACGATCGCCCGGCGCCTCCCCGCCGCCGTCCTCTTCGAGGCCGCCCCCGGCGCGCGGGACCTCGCGGCGCGCTCCGCCCTCGCGGCCCTCGGCCCCCTCGGGGTCCCCGGCCGGAAGCACCACCAGCTCGTCTTCGTCAACGGGCGCCTCGACGCGGAGCTGTCCCGCTTCGACGGCCTCCCGTCCGGCGTCACGTTCGAGGCGTTCTCGCGCCTCTTCGCCGCGCCGCCCGAGCTCCTCGAGAAGCGGCTCGGACTCCTCCGCGGGCACCGGACGCACCCCTTCGTCGCGATGAACGCCGCGTTCCTCGCCGACGGCGTCTTCGTCCACGTCCCCGACGGCGTCGTCCTCGCCGAGCCGCTCCTCGTCGTCCACGTCGCCGACGCGAGCGCCGGGCCGGCGGCGTCCCACCCGCGCGTCGTCCTCTCCCTCGGAGAGAACGCGCGCGCGACCGTCGTCGAGGCGTACTGCGGGACGGGCGAGGCGTTCGTGAACACGGCGACCGAGATCGTCCTCGGCCCCCACGCCCACCTCGACCACGCCCGGCTCCAGGAGGAGTCGCCCGAAACCTACCACGTCGGGACCGCCGAGGCGCACCTCGGCCCCGGGGCGCAGCTCTCCGGCCACCTCCTCTCCGTCGGCGGGAGGGTCGTGCGGAACGAGCTGACGGTCCGCCTCCACGGCGACGGCGCCGCGGCGACGCTCGACGGCCTCTTCCTCGCGCGGGGCGCCCAGCAGGTCGACAACCACACCCTCGTCGAGCACGCCCGGCCTCACGGCGGGAGCCAGCAGCACTACAAGGGGATCCTCGACGGGCAGGCGCGCGGCGCCTTCGACGGGAAGGTCGTCGTCCGCCCCGCCGGGGCCTTCACCGACGCCCGCCAGAAGAACAGGAACCTCCTCCTCTCCGACACGGCCCGCGTCGACGCCAAGCCCCAGCTCGAGATCTACAACAACGACGTGAAGTGCACGCACGGCTCGGCGACCGGCCGGCTCGACGCCGACGCCCTCTTCTACCTCCGCTCCCGGGGCTTCTCGGAGAGCGAGGCCCGGAGCGTCCTGACGCTCGCGTTCGCGAGCGAGATCGTCGACCGCGTGCCGCTCGAGCCGCTGAAGGCGCACCTCTCCGCCCGCGTCCTCGGCTGGCTCGGGGAGAGCGCCCCGGAGGCCCGATGACGACGACCGCCGCCGCCGCGTGGGACGTCGCCGCCGTCCGCCGCGACTTCCCGCTCCTCTCTCCCGAGGTCCACGGTCGCCCGTTCGTCTACCTCGACAGCGCGAACACGACGCAGAAGCCCGAGGCCGTCCTCCGCGCCTCCGACCGCTTCTACCGCGAGACGAATGCGAACATCCACCGCTCGACCTACCGGCTCTCCGAGGCGGCGACGGCCGCCTACGAGGGGGCCCGCGAGAAGGTCCGCGGGTTCCTGAACGCGCGCTCGACGCGCGAGATCGTCTTCACCCGCGGCACGACCGAGGCGATCAACCTCCTCGCGACGAGCTTCGGGCAGGCGTTCGTGAAGGCGGGCGACGAGGTCCTGATCACGGGCATGGAGCACCACTCGAACATCGTCCCGTGGCAGCTCCTCTGCGAGCGGACCGGGGCGAGGCTCCGCGTGATCCCGATCGACGACCGCGGCGACCTCGTCCTCGACGACCTCGACCGCCTCCTGACCGAGCGGACGAAGCTCCTCGGCGTCGTCCACGTCTCGAACGCCCTCGGGACGGTGAACCCTGTGAAGGCGCTCGTCGGGTACGCCCACGGCAAGGGGGTCCCCGTCCTCGTCGACGCGGCGCAGTCCGTCCCGCACCTCGGCGTCGACGTCCGCGAGATCGACTGCGACTTCCTCGCCTTCTCGGGGCACAAGGTCTACGGCCCGACCGGGATCGGCGTGCTCTACGGGAAGGAGCCGTTCCTCGCGAAGATGCCGCCGTACCAGGGGGGCGGCGACATGATCGCCTCCGTCACGTTCGAGAAGTCGAGCTGGGCCGAGCTCCCCGCGAAGTTCGAGGCGGGGACGGGCAACCTCGCGGGCGCGGTCGCCCTCGGCGCGGCGCTCGACTACGTGACGGAGCTCGGGCTTCCGCGCATCGCCGCGCACGAGCACGACCTCGTGACGTACGCGACGGGGCGGCTCGCGGAGCTGCCGGGCCTGAAGATCATCGGCACCGCGAAGGAGAAGGCGAGCGTCGTCTCGTTCGTCCTCGGCGACGTCCACCCGCACGACGTCGGGACGATCCTCGACCAGGAAGGAGTCTGCGTGCGGACCGGCCACCACTGCGCGCAGCCGGTGATGACCCGCTATGACGTCCCGGCCACGGTCCGGGCCTCCTTCGGCCTCTACAACACGCGCGAGGAGGTCGACGCCCTCGTCGCCGGCCTCCGGAAGGTCCTCGAGGTATTCGGCGCATGACGGCCCTTTCGGACCTCTACCAGGAGGTCATCCTCGACCACAACAAGGCCCCCCGGAACTTCCGGACCGTGGAGGGAGCGACCCACTCCGGCCTCGGCCACAACCCGCTCTGCGGCGACCAGCTCGCCCTCTACGTGAAAGTGGAGGACGGCGTCGTCCGGGAGATCGGCTTCCAGGGGAAGGGGTGCGCGATCTCGAAGGCCTCGGCCTCGCTCATGACCGAGGCGGTCGAAGGGAAGACGGTCGAGGAGGCCGAGGCGCTCTTCCAGCGCTTCCACGACCTGCTGACGGGACCGCCCGACGTCAGGGCGGACGCGAAGAGCTTCGGCAAGCTCGCCGTCTTCTCCGGCGTCCGCGAGTTCCCGGTCCGCGTCAAGTGCGCGACGCTCGCCTGGCACACGCTTCACACGGCCCTCACCGGCGGCTCGCCCGCCTCCACGGAGTAGCGCCGTGTCCGCCGCGACGCCGTCGTCCGCCTCCCCCTCGTCCGCCGACGACCTCGAGCTGAAGGTCGTCGGCGCGCTCAAGAAGGTCTACGACCCCGAGATCCCTGTGAACATCCACGACCTCGGCCTCATCTACTCGATCAACGTGGCCGACGGCGGCGACGTTCACGTGACGATGACCCTCACCGCGCCCGGCTGCCCCGTCGCCGGGACGCTTCCCGGCGAGGTCGAGCGGGCGGTGCGCTCCGTCGAGGGCGTCTCGGAGGCGAAGGTGGACCTCGTCTGGGACCCGCCGTGGAACCCCGGGATGATGTCGAAGATGGCCCGGGTGATGCTGGGGATGTAGACGTGGCGCTCGTCGACGGCCTCCGCGAGTACCTGGCGCGCGACTGGGAGGCGGTGAGGGAGTCGAAGGAGAACGCTCTCGCCGAGCGCCTCGACAGGCTCGGCCCCGCCGAGAGCCTGCGCATGGCCGACGAGCTCCGCCGGTTCGCGCGTTCCATCGGTTCCGATCCCGCAGACGCCGACCTCCGGGCCGCCGACCTCGAAGCCCACCAGCGCCTCTGCGCCTTGCTTCGCCGTGCCTCTCGCGTCTGACGCCGCCCGACTCCTCGCCCTGGTTCGCGACGTCTTCCTCCGTCGCGGCGACCGCTGGTTCCTCTTCGGCGCCCAGGCCGTCGTCGCCCACGGGTTTCCCCGGACGACCGGCGACGTCGACGTGACGGTCGTCCCCGCGGACGGCGACCCGCGGGCCCTCGCCGTCGCCCTCGTTTCCGCCGGACTGACGCTCCGTGTTCCCGACCTCGACGACTTCGTCGAGCGGACGGCCGTTCTCCCCTTCCTGCACGAACCGACCGGCCTCGGTCTCGACGTCGTCCTCGGCGCCTCCGGGCTCGAGCGCGCGTGCATCGACCGAGCTGTCGCGATCGACATCGGCGACGGCACCGTTCCGGTGATTCGCGTCGAGGACCTGGTGGTCCTGAAGATCCTCTCCGGTCGCCCGAAAGACGTCGAGGACGTCAGGTCCATCCTGAGCCGCCGGCGTCGCACCCTCGACCTCTCCCACGTTCGCACGCTCCTCGCCGAGCTCGAGGAGGCTCTCGGGCAGGGCGACCTCCTGCCCGAGCTCGACCGGTTGCTTTCCGAGAGAGAGCGCTCTCGCGACGCTCGTCGCCGACGCGCTCCCGTTCGGACGTAGGAAGGTCCCCGCTTCGAAAGAACGGTGCCCCTGTCGGCGCCGAACGGTCGGTTGCCCGGACGTGGCGTGGAGTTCTCCGGGTCCGCGCGGGGGCACTGTCGCGCGGCTCTACGAGCCTGCAGCGCTGGTCCTCCGGCCGCCCCTACGACCACCGCCCCGCCCGCCTCCCGGCGGTGGCTCTCGTACGCCTCTGCGAGCGCCGGCAGGACCCGAGAAGCGTCGATCGGGACCCGCGCCTGGGCTGCGTGTCCACGGGCGTCCGGGACCTCACACCGGAGCGTCTCCAGCAGTCGCTCGACTGCCGGAGGCCCGATGCGGCCCGGGGAGCAGACCGCCTCCCTCTCGTCGCCTCCGGAGCGCGACACGAACCCGTCGAGAACGAGCTCGGGGGAGACACCCTGCTGCCAGTCCGGCGACAGCGCGTCCAGCGTCTTCGTGATCGCCGGACGGCGCCCGTCCCCGGAACTCCGGAACATCTCGACGAGAGGACCGACCGCCCGCTCATCGCCGAGCCTCTCCTGCGACCTGGCGGCTTCGCGACGGTCTTCGGCGGGGTCCACCATCATCGTCGCGGGTCTCGCGCTCATCGAACGGGCGGGCCCGGAGTGCATCCACCTGGGATCGATCTTCGCGAGCGCTTCGACCACGGACTCGCGTTCCTTCCTCCGGCTTGCGGCCAGGACGTACTCGAGGAGCGGCTCGATGACCCTCGCGTCCCGAATCTCCCCCGGCGGGCGCATCGAGCGTTCCCGGATCCGCTCGACAGCCTCCTGTGCGGCGGCCTGCACCTCGGGTTCCGGGTCTACGCAGTACGGCAGGACGACGTCGAGCGCCCCAGACTGCCCGAATGCACACGCCGCAGCGGCCCGTTTCTTCGGGTTCGGTGACCTCAGGCGTCGAAGATCCCACCATCGCAGGCCCGCCTCCCCTGCGACGCCTCTGCCCGGCCTACCGCTCGGCGGCAAGCTCCTTCCGCCGAGCCTCGGCAGCCGAGCGGACGTTCGCGTCCGCGTCCCGGGCGGCGATCCTGCGCAGCAGCTCGCCGTCCGTCAGCTTGAGCGTGGCGACCTTCCGGATGAACGCGTCCTTCTCCCTCAGGACGACGCGAGCCAGCGCCTCCTGGTCTTCGAGCCTCTCGACGGCCGCCAGCCGTACGGAGAAGCCGTCCTCCTCGACGGCGAGCCTGGCGAGCAGACCCTGATCCTTCAGCTTCCTGGTGGCCGCCTGGGCGGCCACCCCACCCGCACCGTCGATTGCGATCTTCGCCAGCGCGCTCTGGTCGGCAATCCTGGCGACGGCGGCCTCGAGGACGCGACCATCCCGGTCGGCGCTGGCCACCCTGGCCAGCGCGGCCTCGTCGGTGAGCCTGTCCACTGCGGCTTGGCGCACCCGCCAATCCCGGTGCTCGAGGGCGACCTTCGCCAGAGCGGCCTGGTCTGTGAGCTTCGCGAGCGAGCCCTCGCGGATGTGCGGGTCCTCGCTCCCGAGAACGAATCCGGCGAGGACCCCCTGGTCCGTGATGCGCCCGGCGGCGGCGTGGCGTACGGACTGGCTCCGATCCTCGCGGACGATCTTCTCGAGGACGGCCTGGTCCGTGAGATTCCGCACGGAGCCCGCCCGGACCTCCGGGAGCTCCGAACGCGTAAGCTCCGTCAGGTCCGCCTGTGTGAAGACGGGGAGCCGGAACAGCTCCTCGAGGAACGGGAGTTCGCTCACGTGCGCCCCGACGAATCGAGGGGGTCCGGACCCGCCCCAGGGCTGGGAGCTCAGCGTCTCGGGGAAGCTCGTGCTCCACTGCCGCTCGACCAGGGTCCTCCCTTCCTGGATCGCGCGGAAGGAGACCGACTCCCCGTGGACCACGACGAAGGTGCCTGCACCCACCCGCTCGTATCGCTCGCTGGTGCCATCGACGCTCACGGTGAAGGCCATCCCGGGCAGCCGGGCCCGGACACGCGGCTCCTGGAGCGCGAGCCGCACCCGGGCGATGGCCGGTACCGTCCCGGCGGGCCTGACGAAGCCCTCGTTCGCTCCCGCCAGTTGCCGGAGGGCGGGGTCCTCGTCGCTCAGGGCGGCGACGCTCCTCGCCCGGGCGATCGGGTCCGGTTCCTCCGCGGCTCCCCTCTCCTGCAGGACCAGATCCGAGGATTTCGCGCCAGGGTCGACGCGGTCGCCGGCACCGGCGGGACTCGCCGTTCCTGCGTGCGCAAGGACGAGCGCCAGGAGGCCGCACGAGGCGAATCGAGCGCGATCGGACACGTCAGTCCCTCCCGCGGCACCGGCTCGGCCGAGCACCGGGCCGCTGCCCGCACGAAGAATCGTAGACCGCGGGAGCGTCGTGACGCCTTGACGATGCCGAGTCCGCCCGGGTGACGCTCGGAATGTAGTCCCGGGACCTCTCGACCCGGGCTCGCGCCGGCGCGGCTCTTCCCCTCTATGATCCCGGGGACGCTCGTGCTCCAGCAGCAGAATCCCCTGACCGGCCTCCTCCTCACGCTCGGCCTGGCGGCGCTCGCGGTCGTCGTCGTGGCTCTCGTGATCGGCCTGCGGTTCTGGTTCGTCTGGCACCGCCAGCGGGACGAGGGCCTCAGGTGGGCGCAGGCCGCGCAGGCGCTCGGGCTGACCCCGGGAGCGCCGACGCACGCGGTCCTCAGCTCGACGGTGGACGGCACGAGCACCGCCCGGCCGATGACCGGGACCTGGGGCGGCCGCGAGGCGGCGATCTGGGTCTCCCGGACGCGGTACCCGAGCCGGACGACCGGCTGGAGGCGCTACGCCCTCCACACCTGCTGCAGCGTCGGGACGGGCGCCCGGGGACCGGCCTTCTCGATCGTCCCGAGGAATCCGCTCGACGGCGTCCTCGCCGGCTCCGGCCGCGCGACGGGCCTCGCGTCGTTCGACGAGCGGTTCCGCGTCACCGGGCCGTCGGCGGCGGACGTCGTCGCGAGGCTGATCGCGCGCGGACCGGACGGCATCTCCCCCGCCGAGCGGTTCGTCGAGCTCTCCCACAGCGGATGGAGCCTCGCGGCCGACCAGGACGCCGTCGTCGCGCGCCGGCCCGGGGTCGTCGTCGACGCGCGCCAGCTCCGCACCGCTCTCGACGTCCTCTCGGACCTCGCCGCGAGAATGGAGAGGTGACACGTGAACGGGACGGACGCGGCACGCCCGGGGACGCGCTCGTGACCGCCCCGCCGGCCGCGCCCCTCCCCGACGCCCTGGACCTCGCCGAGGCGCTCGTGGCGCGCGGAGAGCTCGACCGCGCCGAGGAAACCCTGCGCGCCTCTCTCCTCGCGAATCCCGTCTCGCTCGAGCTTCGGGAGGACCTCGCGGACCTCCTCGTCCGGCGGGGAAACACCGAGGAAGGGGCCGCGCTCCTCGACGCCCTCGCGACGGCCTGCGCCCGGGCCGGGATGCCCGGCCGCGCGATCGCCGCGCTCAAGAAGCTCGCGCGCGTCCGACCGGAGGCGCTCGCCGAGGCCGGACGGCGGATCGCCGTCCTCGCCCGGCAGCGACATGACCCGCCTCCTCAGGGGGCGGCCGGAGAGGGTGGGAAAGTCCGGCGGCCGGCGGGGCTTTCGGAGGGAGCCCCTTCGGTCCCGGCGCACGTCGTCCGCTCCCCGCTCTTCGACGACCTCTCGGCCGACGAGCTCGCGGCGGTCATCCACGGCCTCGACCTGAGGTCGTATTCGCCCGGGGACCTCGTCGTGACGCAGGGAGAGACCGGACGGAGCCTCTTCGTCGTCGTCTCCGGCACGCTGAAGGTCTGGGTGCGCGAGGGCGAGGGGACGAGCCGCTGCGTCCGGAGGCTCGCCGGAGGCGACTTCCTCGGAGAGGTCTCGCTCCTGACCGGGAGCCCCCGCACCGCGACGGTCTGCGCCGCGACCACAGCCGATCTCCTCGAGCTCGAGTGGTCGCGCGTCGAGGAGATCGTCCGCGACCACCCGCGCGTCGCCGACGTCCTGCGCGCGTTCTGCGACGAGCGGCTGGAGGCCGACCGCGCCGCGAAGCGGACGGGCGGCAACCTCGACGCCGAACCGGGCGAGGCCTAGGCCGTCGCCCGGTTCCCGGGAGCCGACCTCCAGAGTGAACCTGATCCTCCTCCTCCCCGAGGACTTCCTCTCCGCCGAGGCGGTCCGGCTCGAGGGCCGGCGCGCGCGCCACGTCCGCGAGGTCCTCCGCGTCGAGCCCGGAGACCGGGTCGTCGTCGGCGCCGCGAACGGAGCCGTCGGCGAGGGGACCGTCCTCTCCGCCGGCCCGGAGGAGGTGCGCCTCTCGGTCCGGCTCGGGGCGGAGCCGCCGCCGCCGCCAGGGATCGACCTCCTCCTCGCGATGCCGCGGCCGAAGGTGCTCCGGCGCGTCCTCCAGTCCGCCGCGTCCCTCGGCGCGAAGCGGGTCGTCCTCGTGAACGCCTCCCGCGTCGAGCGGAGCTACTTCGACACGCCGTTCCTCGAGCCCGCGGAGGTCGAGCGGAACCTCGTCCTCGGCCTCGAGCAGGCGCGCGACACCGTCCTGCCGGAGGTGCTCGTCCGCCGCCGATTCCGCCCCTTCGTCGAGGACGAGCTCGAAGGGCTCTGGCCGCTCGCGAAACGCGCCCGCCTCCTCGCCCATCCGGATCCGACAGCGGACGCGCCGCCGGACCCGTGCGGCGAGCCGCAGGCCCCCGCAGTCCTCGCGATCGGGCCGGAGGGAGGGTGGGTGCCGTTCGAGCTGGAGCTCCTCGCGGCGCACGGCTTCCGCCGGTTCGACCTCGGGCCGCGGATCCTGCGCGTGGAGACCGCCGTCCCGTTCGCGTTCGGGCGGATCCGGCCCGCCGCCGGACTTCCTCCCGCGGGCCCGGCGAGGGGCGGCGGCGCGCCCACCGGAAGCGAATCGGCCGCGCCCGTCCCCCGCCTCCGGCGGTAGAATCCGGGGTCGGTCCAGGCGATACCCGGGAGGCGACATGTCGAACTCGTTCATCGACTCGAAGGCGGCGGAGCTCGTGCAGTTCCAGGACGCGCTCGACGCGGCGCGCCTCCGGGGCCCCGGCCCTTACGGCGCCCTGTTCGACTCGCCGCCCGAAGGGCTGAGCGTCCACGAGATCAACACCGAAAAGGTGCTCGTCCGCGTCAGCGCGGCGCACGAGCGGCTCCTCGGCTACACGCCCGGGAAGATGACGGGGCGGCCCGTCTCCTCCTTCGTCGTCCTGAAGGAGGTGTCGGAGACGGCGATGAGCCGCAAGCTCTCCGGCGGCGGAGCGCTCGAGCCCTACGCGCGCGCGTTCGTCCGCGCGGACGGCTCCGGCGTGACGATGCTTCAGCTGGACCGCCACCTCCGCGACGCCGCCGGGAACGTGACGGGGATCCGGACCGTCCTGACGCTGCTCCCTTCGGCGCCGGCCACCGGGACGTGGCCGCGCCCTGCGCTCCCCCCGGGCGGACCGGCCGGCGGACCAGCCCGGTCCTGAGCCGGCCGCGAAAAGGGCGGGACCCGGCCGGGCCCCGCCCCGCGGCCCGTCACTCCTTCCGGCCCTTCACCCACGTCTCGAGCCAGGTGTCGGTCTCCCAGAGCATGTGGAGGATGTTCTCCCGCGCCGCGTAGCCGTGGCTCTCGTGGGGGAGGAGGACGAGACGAGCCCGGCCGCCGAGCCCCTGGATCGCCTCGAAAAGGCGCTCGCTCTGGAGCGTGAAGGTCCCCGGGTTGTTGTCGGCCTCGCCGTGGATCAGGAGGAGCGGCTCGTTCACCTTCTCCGCGTGGTCGAACGGCGAGACGCGCGAGTAGACGTCGCGCGCCTGCCAGTAGGTCCTCTCCTCGGCCTGGAAGCCGAACGGCGTCAGGGAGCGGTTGTAGGCCCCCGAACGGGCGATCCCGGCCGCGAAGAGGTCGGAGTGGGCGAGGAGGTTCGCCGTCATGAAGGCGCCGTAGGAGTGGCCGGTGGCGGCGCAGCGCCTCGGGTCGACGATCCCCTCCCGATCGAGCGCGTCGATCGCGGCCTTCGCGTTCGCCACGAGCTGCTCGACGAACGTGTCGTTCGGCTCCTTCTCCCCCTCGCCGACGATCGGGAACTGCGCGTTCTCCAGGACGGCGTAGCCGCGAAGCGCCCAGAAGACGGGCGAGCCCCAGTACGGGCGGACGAAGGCGTGGGGCGAGGAGTCGACCATGCCGGCGGCCGCCTTGTCCTTGTACTCGGTCGGGTAGGCCTCGAGGAGGAGCGGGAGGCGGCCGTCGCGCTTCGGGTCGTACCCGGGCGGGAGGTGGAGGTCCCCCGCGAGGTCGACGCCGTCGGCCCGCTCGTACCGGACCTTTCGGGTCGCGACCGCCTCGAGCGCCTTGAAGGGGTTCTCGAACGACGTGACGGGCCTCGGCGCGATCCGCGCCTTCACGTTCCGGAGGAGGTAGTTCGGGAACTGCTTCGACCCCTCGACGCGCGTCAGGAGGAGACCTCGCTCCGCGTCGAGGACGCGGACGATCCGCTCGTAGGTCTCCTTCCCGTCGGCGCGCCAGAGACGGGCCGTCTTCCCGGTCGCGACTTCGTATGCGTCGAGGAAGGGCCGGTTCCCGTCCGGCGAATAGCCCTCTCCGGCGAGGAAGAGCCGCTTCCCGTCCCGGCTCCTCGCGAGGAGCGGCCGGCCGCGCCCGTCGGGAACGGTGACGAAGTCCCCCGGCAGCGCGTAGAGGTTCTCGGAGGAGAGGTCGAAGAGGACCTTCGGCTCGGCGTCCCCGGCGTCCGCCCGCGCGAGGTAGGTCTTCGTGTTCCGGTCCTTCCAGCGGAAGTCCGAGAGGACGGCGACGCCCCCCTCTCCCCACGTCGCGCCCCGGAACCGGTTGCGGGTCTTCGCGAACGGCCGCGGCGCGCCGTCGAACGGCGCGTCGAGGAGGAAGAGGCGGTCGCGGTGCGGGACGTCGTTCGCCGGGTCGCCGCCGTCCTCGGCCTCGGCGAAGAGGACGGTCGCCGGCGCGTCGTCGCGCCAGTCGAAGGCGCGCCGCCCCGCCTCGGTCGCGTCGAAGGCGACCGGGATCGCGTCCTGGACCGGCTTCTCGACGAGCGTCGCGGCGAGCTTCCCCGCCGCGTCGAGGACGTCGACGCGGTAGGCGAAGCGCTGGACCGGGAAGCGGTACGAGAAGGGCGGGACGACGGTCGTCGCGAGGACCCACTTCCCGTCCGGCGAGGGCCGGACCGAGCGCCGGATCGCCGGCGGCAGGACGACGGCGCTCGTCCCGTCGAGAGCGAAGCGGCGGACTTCGGTCGTCGCGTAGAACGCGAACGTCTTCTCGTCGCTCGCGCTCTTCAGGAGGTCCTGGAACGTCCGGGCGGGGGCCTTCCTCCCGGTCGCGACCTTCACGACCGGGCCGGCGGGGAGCTCCGCCGGGGCCGTCCACGGATCCAGCGTCGGACGGACGTGGACGAGGAGCCCCGATTCGTCCGGGAGCCACTGATACGGGAAGTCGAGGACGGCCGAGACGCTCGGGGGCGTCACGCGCGAAGCCTTCGCCTTCGCGAGGTCGACGACCCAGAGCGAGAGCCCGTCGGCGTCGCACTGGACGAAGGAGAAAAACGTCCCCTTCGGCGAGAAGCGGGTCCACTGGATCCGCGGCGAGGCCGGGAGCCCTTCGACGGGCGCCCTCTTCCCCGAAGCGACCTCCTGGACGGAGATCCCCGTCGTCACGTTCAGGCGCGCCCGGTTGTGGTTCTTCGGGTTGACCCTCAGGCCCGCGAGCCGCAGCTCCGGCTCCGCGAGCTCGGCGAGCGACTTGTAGCCCGGCTGGTCGAGGAGGACGAGGCGCGTCCCCGCCGGGTCGACGAGGACCGCGGGCGGGAGGGGCGCGTCGACGAGCGTCCGGATCTCCTCGGGCGGGGTCCGGAAGGCGACGTTCTCCTGGGCGAGCGACGGCAGCGCGGCGAGAGAGAGGATCAGGGCGATGGGTGAACGGACCATGGCGAGAAGGATAGAATCGAGCCGGATCCACGCAACAGGAAAGGCCGGACGGAATGAGCCTCCAGGCGCTCCGTGACGCGGTCCGAGGCGGCACCGGGTTCGGCGCCCTGATCCACGAGAGGACCGGGGCCGCCCGGCGCGTCGAGGTCCTCGCCGTCGACGGCGAGCGGGTCCTCGCCGTCGCCCGCGCCGGGGAGCAGGACGCGAGGCTCTTCGGACGCGAGGCGCGGGTCCGCCTGGAGCTCCCGCGGGAGGGCTCCGTCGTCCGGGTCCCCGGGAGCGTCGCCCGGTGCCTCCCGGGGACCGACGGGCTCGAGCTCGAGATCGACTGTCCGGACGGCGCGGAGGAGCGTCAGCGTCGGATGGACGCGCGCGTCGACGCTCAGTGCCGGATCCGCCTTCACGATGGCGAGGCCTGGCTGGAGCGGCGGACGGTGAACGTCTCCGCGGGGGGGGCGCTCGTCTCGGACGGCGAGCCGACGCACCCCGGCGACCTCGTCGACGTGGAGCTCGACCTCGACGGCGAGACGATCCGCTGCCGGGCGGAGGTCGTCCGCCGCGGTGTGAAGACCGGGGGCGTCACGTCGAGGACGAACGCCGCCCTCCGGTTCCTCGACTTGCAGCCGGCGGCGCGGGACCGGATCGGGGTCTGCGTCCTCTCTCTCCAGGCCCGCGAGAAGGTCGCGCGGCACCCGGGCCACGGGAGGGGACCGCGTCCCGGGCAGGACGAGGAAGACGACTGAGGCGAAACGACGACGGGGCGGCGGCGGGTCCGTCGGCCGGCGCCTCGCCGCAGAGCGCGTGAGAAGGGGGAGCGACCATGACCGAGTACCTCGTCCCCGGCGTGCCCTACGTCAGCCAGGACAACGACTGGAACTGCTGGGAGGCGTCCTACAGGATGCTCCTGGGCTACAAGGGACGGAACCCGAACGATGCGAAGAACCTCCCGAACTACCAGAAGATCCTCGAGGACGGCATGAAGGACGAGTACCTCCTGCCGTGCCGGCAGTACTTCGGGCTCTCCTCCACGAGCTCCTCCCACTTCTCGAGCATCGAGAGCATCGACTCGTGCCTGAGGATGTACGGGCCGATCTGGTGCGACGGACGGTTCTGGGCGAAGAACGGGTGGCACGTCGTCGTCCTCGTCGGGTACCAGACGAATCTCCTGAGCGAGGACGAGGTCGCCGTCCACGACCCCTGGACCGGCTACAAGTCGCGCACGATGGAAGGCCCCCGCTGGTGGAAGATCGGCTACTTCCGGACTCACCTCAACCCGCACGCCTACTCCTGCCAGCACTGGGGCTGACCCGGCGCGGCTCCGGCGGCCGTCAGAACGAGAGGAGCGCCTTGAGCGAGCCCCCTCCGAAGCTCCCGCCGCGGAGCGCCTGGGAGAGGAGGAGCTCGACCGACATCCCCGGGCGGAAGGCGTAGAGCGCCTTCACGTGGGCCTTGTCGAGGAACGGGCTCTCCTCGAGGGCCGGCAGCGGTCCCGCCGTCTCCGTCGTCCGCTCGGACCGCTGCGAGCTCCCGAGGTACCCGAGCCGGACCTCGAGGCCGCGCGAGACGGGAAGCCCCCCCTCGAGACCGACGAGGAGCGCGTCCATCCGGTAGGAGCCCGACGGGATCGACGGCGACGCGAAGTCGTCCCGCTGCGCCGCGACGCCGACGAGCCCGTGGAGCGTCACGCGACCGACGCTTCGCCGGCCCGTGAGGAGCGCGCGACCCCAACGCCGCTCGAGGCGGAGGGCCTCCCCCGAGCCCTCCTCCTGCCGGCGCTCGAGCGCGGCCCCGGTGACGCGGAGTCCGATCGCCCCGCTCCCGAACGCCCTCTCCGCCGCGATGTCGACGAACCGCTGGAAGCCGCGCGCCGAGCGGGCCGGAGCCCCGTCCCCTTCGCCTTCCTCCGCCGCGTGCCCGAGCCCCCAGTCGGCCGTCCCGTGCACCCGGTAGGGCCCCCGCTCGACGGACCCGTCGAGGACGACCCGGACCGGGCGTTTCGTGATCGTGACGTCCGAGCCGCTCTTCTCGTTCCAGAGGAACCGGTCGTTCACGACGCGGAGCTCCAGCGCGTCGCGCGCCTTCGCGGCGCCGAGCCGGATTCCGAGGCCGAACGAGGCCTCCTCCTTCTCGAACGACGGCCAGCCCGTCAGGACGACGGCCCAGCCGGCCCCCGTGTGCCAGAGGGCGTCGAACCGCTCGTCGGCGACGTCGAACCGACCGTCCCGGTACTCGCGCCGGTCGTAGCGGACCTGCAGCCGTTCGTGAGGAAAGAGGTTCAGCGCGATCGAGCCGTTCACGTAGAGCTCGCTCGCCCTCGTGGAGCCGTACTCGCCGAAGAGGCCGCTCTCGGAGTACTTCCTCGCGGCCCACTCGGCGCGCCACGGTGCGTCCGCCGCGTACTGGAGGAGGTGGAGCTCGAGGCGGTCGTTGAACTGTCCGGCGCCGACCGCCTCGAGCATCTCCCCTTCCGAGGCCCAGAACGGAGGACCGGCGGGCGGGCCCTCGGCCCGAACGGACCGCTCGCCCGCTCCCGAGAGCGCGAGGAGCGCGAGGCCGAGGCGGACGGCGCGCACGCTCCCGGGATCATAGGGGCCCGCCTCCCGTCGCGTCGCGGGGCTCTCCGCCGCCGGGCCCGGTCGGATCGCCCGACGGGGTCCTCGACCGGTCAGGGGTAGACGAACTCCATCGGGACCTCGACCTCGGGCGCGAGGCTCCGCTTCACGGGGCAGGCGTGGGCGGCGGCCTCGAGGCGGACGCGGTCCTCGGGCGCGAGGACGAGCCCATTCGGGAACGTGATCGTCGTCCGGAGGGCGCCGATGCGCCGCCGCGGGTCGGCGACCATCTCCTTGACGACGTGGACGCTCGTGCCCGCGAGCTCGATGCCGTGCCGGACCGCGACGAGCGCCATCGTCGTCACGAGGCACGACCCGAGCGAGGTCGCGCAGAGGTCCGTCGGCGAGAACGCCTCCCCTTTCCCGCCGTTGTCGACGGGGGCGTCGGTCAGGAGCTTCGTCCCGGAAGGGCGGTGGGTCGCCTCGCAGTGGAGGTCCCCGGTGTAGACGATGTCGATGTCGACGGCCATGCCGCCGACGCTACGCGAGACGCGACCGCCCGTCGAGTGGCTCAGCCCGGCGAAAGCGGCGGTGCGCCCCCGTCGGCGCTCTCTTCCCGCAGCCTGAACCAGCGGAGCCCCCGCGGGACGATGCCGAGGAGGATCACCGCGAGGGCGAGCCCGGCGAGGACGAGGAAGTCGCCGAGGTTGCGCCCGAGGAGGAAGAGGACGAGGCCGAGGATCGCGGCGCTCTCCGCGACCGCGAGCGAGACGAGCGTCCGCCGTAGGAACGCGGCGAACGGCGGGCTCGAGGCGGCGTCCGCCCCGACGCGGGGCGCGAGGGCGAGCGCGAGGAGCGCCGCGCCGAACGCGGCGCCGTAGAAGGCGTAGCGGAGGACGGGGGGCGCGGCCACCGAAGGGGCCGGTCCCTGCGCGAGGACGAGCGCGACGACGGCGTAGAACGGGATCGAGGCGGTCAGTCCGGCGACGAGGACGAGCCAGCGGGCTTTCTCGGGAAGGGCTTTCTGTCGTGGCATGCGCTCGCTCCGGACCGAAGATACGCTTCGGAAGGGCGCGGCGTAAGCCCGCGGCGAAACGGACCGGACCGTCTCCGCGTCCCGGCCGGCCATCGGCAGGCCCCCGGGAGCGAGGTCCGAAAACCGCCAGACGGCAGGCGCCGCTCGGGAGAGACTCCGCCCGTGGAGATCGAGAGGGAGTCCTGCCTCGCCGCCTTCCTCGGGCGAGACCGCCGCTTCGCGGGACGCTTCTACGCGGGCGTGACGTCGACGGGCGTCTACTGCCGGCCCGGCTGTCCCGCGCCGCTGCCCAAGGCCCGGAACGTCCGCTTCTTCGCGTGCGCGGCCGCCGCCGAGGAGGCCGGCTTCCGGGCCTGCCGGCGCTGCCGCCCCGAGACGGCCCCCGGGACCCCGGCGTGGGCCGGCACGTCCGTCACGGTCGCCCGGGCGCTCCGTCAGATCGAGGCAGGAGTCGCGGACGGTGCGCCGCTCGGCACGCTCGCGGCGCGGCTCGGCGTCGGCGAGCGTCATCTCCGGAGGCTCTTCGCCGAGCACCTCGGAGCCTCTCCGGTCGCCGTCGCCCGGACGCGGCGGGTCCACTTCGCTCGACGGCTCCTCGACGACACCGCGCTCCGGATGTCGGACGTCGCGCTCGCGGCGGGCTTCTCGAGCATCCGGCGCTTCAACGAGGCGATGCGCGCCGCGTTCGGGGCGCCACCGACCGCGCTCCGCCGCGCCCGGGCCGCGGCGCCGGGCGGAGGCGGGATCGCGCTCCGCGTCCCGTTCCGCCCGCCGTTCGACGCGGAGGCGCTTCTCGCTTTCCTCGCCGCGCGCGCCGTGCCGGGCGTCGAGGAGGTCGAGGGCCGGGTCTACCGGCGCTCGGCCGAGCTCGGCGGCGCCGCCGCGGTCGTGGCGGCCGCGGTCGACGAGGACCGCTCCGCGCTCGTCCTCCGGATCGCGGGCCTCCCGGCCGGTGCCGCGCTCGAGGCGGCCCGGCGCGCCGCGCGCCTCTTCGACGCGGACGCGGACCCCGCCTCGATCGCGGCGCGCCTCTGCGCCGACCCGCTCCTCGCCCCGCTCGTCGCCCGGCGGCCGGGGCTCCGCGTCCCGGGGGCCTGGGACCCGTTCGAGACCGCCGTCCGGACGGTCCTCGGGCAGCAGGTCTCCGTGAAGGCCGCACGGACGCTCGCCGCCCGCCTCGTCGAGCGCTTCGGGCGCGCGCTTCCCGAGGGAGTCGCCCGGGGGACGCTGTCCCGCCTCTTCCCGCGCCCGGAGGAGCTCGCGGAGGCGGACGTCGCCGCGATCGGGATCCCCGCGCGACGCGGCGAGACGGTTCGGGCGCTCGCGCGGGAAGCCGCGCTCGGCCGCCTCGACCTCGGCCCGGCCGCCTCGCTCGACGAGGCCGCGCGGCGCCTCGCCACGATCCCCGGGATCGGCCCCTGGACGGCCCAGGCGATCGCGCTCCGCGCGCTCGGCGAGCCCGACGCGCTCCCCGCGGGCGATCTCGGCCTCAGGAAGGCGCTCGCGGCCGGAGGGCCGCTCCCCTCCGAGGCCGCCGTCGTCGATCGCGCGCGGCGCTGGAGCCCCTGGCGCGCCTACGCCCTGATCCACCTCTGGACCGACCTCGCCGAGAAGGAGAGAAGCCGATGACGACGCTCGAGACCGCTTCCGTCGAGACCCCCGCAGGGACGTTCTGGCTCGCCGCGCACGAGGGAGCGCTCGTCGCCGCCGGCTTCGCGGAATCGGCGCCGCGGCTCCTCGCCCGCCTCGCGCTTCGCTTCGGGCCGCTCGACGTCCGCGTCGCGGAGGACCCGGCCGGCGCGGCGACCGCGCTGACGCGCTACCTCGGGGGCGACCGTCGCGCGCTCGAGGAGGTCCCCGTCGACCTCGGCGGGACGCCGTTCCAGCGCGACGTCTGGGCCGCGCTCCGCTCCGTCCCGGCCGGCTCGACCGTCACCTACGCCGAGATCGCACGGCGGATCGGCCGGCCGAAGGCCGTCCGCGCCGTGGGCGCCGCGAACGGGTCGAACCCCGTCTCGCTCTTCGTCCCGTGCCACCGCGTCATCGGGAAGGACGGCCTCCGGGGCTACGCGGGCGGCCTCACGCGAAAGGAATGGCTCCTCGCGCACGAGGCCGCCGCCTCCTGAGCCGCGCCTCGCGCGTCACGCCGCGGCGACCGGCCTCCCGGCGTCCGCCCCGTCCCCGAAGACGAGGCGCCCTTCCTCCATGCGCCCGCGGAGCGCCACGGCGAGCGCCTCGGTCAGCTCCTGGACCGCGACGACCTCGAGGCCGTCGCGGACGTCCTGCGGCAGGTCGTCGAGGTCGGGGACGTTCTCCTTCGGGAGGACGACGGTCCGGATCCCCGCGCGGACCGCGCCGAGGAGCTTCTCCTTCACGCCGCCGATCGGGAGAACGCGGCCCGAGAGCGTCACCTCCCCCGTCATCGCGACGTCGCGGCGGCAGGGGCGCTTCGCGAGCGCCGAGACGAGCGCGGAGGCCATCGCGACGCCCGCGGAGGGACCGTCCTTCGGGATCGCCCCGGCGGGGACGTGGATGTGGAGGTCCCTTTCGAACGCCGCGTCCTCGATCCCGAGGAGCGGGGCGTGAGAGCGCGCGTAGGTCCACGCGGCCCGGGCCGACTCCTTCATGACGTCCCCGAGCTGCCCGGTCAGGAGGACCTCCCCCTTGCCGCGCATGAGGGACGCCTCGATGAACATGATGTCGCCCCCCGCGGGGGTGTAGTACATCCCGGTCGCGAGGCCGACCTGGTCCTCGCGGACCATCTTCTCGGGCTGGATCCGCTTCTTGCCGAGGAGCGGCACGACGTCCGGCGCGTCGACGGAGAGCCTCTCGACCTCCCCCGCCGCGACCTTTCGCGCGACGCGGCGGCCGAGCTTGCCGAGCTCGCGCTCGAGCTGCCTCACTCCCGCTTCGCGGGTGTACGACGTGATGACCTCCGCAAGGGCCGCGTCCGTCACCTCGAGCTGCTCCGGGCCGAGGCCGTTCTCGGCGAGCTGCCGCGGCAGGAGGTACTCCCGCGCGATCGCCGTCTTCTCGCGTTCCGTGTAACCCGAGAACTCGACGACCTCGAGCCGGTCGAGGAGCGGGGCCGGGATCGCGCCGACGAAGTTCGCCGTCGCGATGAAGAGGACCTCCGAGAGGTCGAACGGGACGTTCAGGTAGTGGTCCGTGAAGCTGTCGTTCTGGGCCGGATCGAGGACCTCGAGGAGCGCGGCGGACGGGTCTCCCTGGAGCGAGACGCCGAGCTTGTCGACCTCGTCGAGGAGGAAGACGGGGTTCTTCGTCCCGGCCTGCCTCATCCCCTGGATGACCCGGCCCGGCATCGCGCCGACGTACGTCTTTCGGTGCCCGCGGATGTCCGCCTCGTCGCGCGCCCCGCCGAGCGAGATCCGCACGTACTTGCGGCCGAGGGCGCGCGCGATCGACTTCGCGATCGAGGTCTTCCCGACGCCCGGGGGGCCGGCGAACAGGAGGATCCGTCCCTTGTTCGGCTGCTTCCGCTCCGCGCCCGCGGGGGCGGGCTCCTTCTCCCGACGGCCGGCGAGCTGGCGGACGGCGAGGAACTCCAGGATCCGGTCCTTCACGTCCTTCAGGGCGTAGTGGTCCTCGTCGAGGATCCGCTGCGCGGCGAGGACGTCGAGGTGGTCCTCGCTCCGGGCCGACCACGGGAGCTCGGCGACGAGCTCGAGGTGGCTCCTCACGACCTGAGCCTCCATCGACTCTTTCGAGAGCCGCTGGAGCTTCTTCCACTCGCGGTCGACCTCCTTGCGGACCTCTTCCGTGAGGACGAGGGCGTCGAGCTTCTCCTTCAGCCCCTTCAGGTCGTCGCCCTCGTCGTCGCCCTCTCCGAGCTCCTTCTTGATCGCCTTGAGCTGCTCGCGCAGGAACATCTCGCGCTGCCGGTCGCCGAGCTCCTCCTGGACCTTCGACTTGATCTCTTCCTGGGCCTCGAGGACGGAGATCTGCCGCTGGACGTGGACGAGCGTCCGCCGGACGCGGTCCTCGACGGAAAGGGTCTCGAGGAGGAGCTGGCGCTCCGCCGTCGGGATGTCGATGTAGCCCGCGACGAGGTCGGCGAGGCGGCCGTGGTCGTCCGCCTCGGAGAGAACGTTCGCGACCGCCTCGTCCGGGAGACCGAGCTTCCGCGCGAGCTCCGCCGAGCGTTCCTTCAGCTCCTTCACGAGCGCGACGAAGGCCGTGTCGCCCGTGTCGATCGGCGGCATCTCCTCGGCCTCGACGACGATCGCCTCGAGGCGGCCGTCCTTCTCCTGGACGCGCATCGCGATCCCGCGCGTCTTCCCCTGGAGCAGGAGCCGGGCCCCGCCGACGCCCCGCTGGATCGGCCCGATGGACGCGATCGTCCCGATCGTGTGGAGGAGCTCCGGCGCCACCGCCTCGACGTCCTGGCGCTGCGTGAGGGCGAAGACGAGCTGCTCGGGGGTCTTCATCGCCGTCTCGATCGCGTGGAGCGTCCCGGGCCGCCCGGCGGCGATCGGGAAGCTGACGCCGGGGAAGAGAACGGCGTTTCGGAGCGGAATGACCGGGAGGACCTGCGAAGGCTGCATCGTGACCTTTCGAGCCGACCTAACATGTCGGACTCAAGGTTATTTTTTAGCGTATTTCACTAAGATTTTCAACACGCCGCGCGAAGCCACCTGGCGCGGCGTTTCTCTTCTCCCCGAGTGCCCCTGGCCGGAACGACGGCGGAGACCGGCTCGCTCCGCCGGCACGACCGCCTTCGGGGCCGATGCTTCGCTTACGCCCGCGGCCTCAGCCCGGACGCAGCCCCGCCAGCGCGCCCTCGGCGGCCTCCCGGAACGCTCGCGAGACGCCGCCGACCCCCAGCTTGACGCCCCCGAAGACGCGGGAGACGAGGAGCCCCCCCTCGAGGTCGTCCCTGCGCAGGAGCTCGAGCATCAGCCGTCCGGGATGGCCGACCTCGCCGTCGTCCTTCGACTTCTCCACGAGCGCGCCGGAGACGTCCCGCCCGCGGAAGGCCCAGCAGTGGTGGTTCGCCTTCCGGTATTCGCCCCGCGCTTCCTTCACGGCGGCGAGGACGTCGTCCTCCGTCGCCGCGGGGAACGCGAGAGCGAAGAACCGCGACCGCTCCACGGTCGTGCGGAAGGAGACGGCGTGCGCGATCTTCACGTCCCGAACTTAGCAGGTGCCGGGGGCGGCGCGGCCGGTGCGGTCCGGCCCCGGTGCTATCCTCGCCGTCCCGATGCGAGCGCGCGTGTGGGTGGCCGTCCTCCTCCTGCTGGGAGCCGCGGGGAACGCCGACGCGTACATCGACCCGGGAAGCGGGAGCCTCGTCATCCAGGCGCTCGTCGCGGGGCTCGTCACCGCGATCCTCTTCTTCCGCCGAGCCGTGCTCCGGGTCCTTCAGGGCCTGCGGCGAGCCTTCGGTCGCCGGCCCGGCGACCCGGACGATCCCCGGTGAGGCCGGAAGGGCGGGACGCCGGACGCATCCCGTCCTCGTTCCGCGACCCCGCGGGTTTCCTCTTCGTCCGGGACGGAACGCTCTTCCGCCACGTGGCGCGCACGGGCGCCGCCGGCTACGACCTCCTTCTCGCCTCGGGGCTCTACGAGCGGCTGGCCGGTGAGGGGCTCCTCGTCCGTCACGACGAGGTCCCGGCGCCGGAGGGCCACGAGGAGGCCCACAGGGTCCTCAGGCCGGCCGAGGTCCCCGTCGTGACGTACCCCTACGAGTGGACCTTCGGCCAGCTCCAGGACGCGGCGCTCCTCACGCTTCGCGTGCAGCGCCGCGCGCTCGAGAGGGGCCTCTGGCTCAAGGACGCGAGCGCCTTCAACGTCCAGCTCGCGGACGGGCGGCCGGTCCTGATCGACACGCTCTCGTTCGAGGCCTATCCCGAGGGCCGGCCCTGGGTCGCGTACCGCCAGTTCTGCCAGCACTTCCTCGCGCCGCTCGCGCTGATGTCCCGGGTCGACCTTCGGCTCGGTCGCCTCCTCGGAGCGCACCTCGACGGCGTCCCCCTCGACCTCGCGTCCGCCCTCCTGCCGCTCCGCACGCGGCTCCAGCCCGGGCTCCTCCTGAACCTCCACCTCCACGCCTGGAGCCAGGCCCGGCTCTCCGGCCGCGCCCCGGCGCGGCGCCCCGTCCTGCCGAAGCGCCGCCTCGAGGCCCTCGTGGAAGGGCTCGAGGCGACGGTCGCCGGCTTGCGCCCCGCGCAGGGGAAGACGGCCTGGTCCGGCTACTCCGGCGCGTCGAGCTACTCGTCGCGCGCCTACGAGGAGAAACAGGCGATCGTCGGGAGGTTCCTCGAGGCGGTTCGCCCGGCCACGGTCTGGGACCTCGGCGCGAACACCGGGGCCTTCTCCCGGCTCGCGGCCGACGCCGGGGCGTTCACGGTGGCGCTGGACGCCGACCCGCTCGCCGCCGACCTCCACTACCGGAGCCTGAAGGGCCGGGGCGAGAGGCGCGTCGTGCCGCTCGTCGTCGACCTCTCGAACCCGACTCCGTCCCTCGGATGGGACGGCCGGGAGCGACCGTCCCTCTTCGAGCGCAGCCGGGCCGACATGGCGCTCGCCCTCGCGCTCGTGCACCACCTCGCGATCGGGCACAACGTCCCGCTCCGGGCCCTTGCGGCCTTCCTCGCGCGGATCGCGCCCCGCGTCGCCGTGGAGTTCGTGCCGAAGCAGGACCCCCAGGTCCAGGGCATGCTCGCGTCCCGCGCGGACGTCTTCCCGGACTACACCCTCGAGGGCTTCGAGGCGGCGTTCCGGGAGCGCTTCTCCTTCGTCGAGAGCCACGGCCTCCCCGGCAGCGACCGCCGGCTCTTCCTCCTCCGGCGGCTCGACGGGTGACGACGCCGCGCCTCGTCGCCCTCGGCTATCCCCTCGCGTTCGCGCTCCACGCGCCGCTCGCGCTCTTCGCCGCGAACGCCGGCCACCAGCGGCTCTCCTCCCTCCCCCCGGCGCTCCTCGCGAGCCTCCTCCTCTCGGCCCTCGCGATGGCCCTCGCGCGCCTCTCGTCCCGCGAGCTCCACACGGTGTCGCTGCGGGCCTTCGGCCTCCTCGCCACATTCTTCGTCGCAGGCCACCTGAAGCCGCTCGTGCCGGACCACGTCTGGGTCTTCGGCTGGGCCGCCCCGGCGAACGCCCTCGTCCAGGCCGCGCTCGGGGCCGGCGCTCTCGCCGTCCTCGCGTTCGCCCGGCCCGGGGCGCGCCGGGAGAGGGTGACGCTGGCCCTGGGGACCGCCGGCGCCCTCCTGCTCGCGATGGACGCCGGGTCGATCCTCCTGTCGCGTCGTGCTCCGGCCCGCCACGCCCTCGCGGGCGGCCCGCCCCCCCTCTCCTCGGTGCCCCCCGCGCTTCCTCCCCCCGAGCAACGGCCGCACGTCTTCTACGTCGTCCTCGACGGCTACGCCCGGCAGGACGTCCTCGAGGCGACCTACGGCTTCGACAACGCCCCCTTCCTCGAGGAGCTCCGGAGCCGCGGCTTCTTCGTGGCGGGCCGCGCCCTCGCGAACTACGCGCAGACGTCCTTCTCCCTCGCGAGCTCCCTGAACATGGCCTACGTCGAGGAGCTCGTGCCCGAGCCGCCTCCGGACGGCCGGAGCCGGGCGCCGCTCGCCGACGCGATCCGGCACAGCAGGGCCGCGGCGCTCCTCGGCGCGGCGGGGTACACGACGGTTGCGTTCGCAACGGGCTATCCGGCCGCCGAGCTCCGCTCCGCGGACCGATGGGAGACCCCCGACCGCGGCCTCGCGAGCGACCCCTTCCTCCAGGCCTTCGTCGGCCTGACGCCCGCCGAGCCGCTCCTTCGCCTCTCTTCCCGCACGAACCCGTACGAGCGGCACCGGAGGCAGGTCCTCTTCACGCTCGAGAGCTGCCCGGCTCTCGCGGCGGAGCGGGCGCCGCTCTTCGTCGTCGCGCACGTCGTCGCTCCCCACCCGCCGTTCGTCTTCGACCCGGACGGGAACCTCCCCGCGGACGTGAGGACGGACAGGCTCTTCTCCCTCGTCGACGGCGACCATCTCCACGGCGGCCGCGTCCTCTCGCCGGCCGAGTACCGGCGGCTCTACGTCGACCAGCTCCGGTTCGTGAACCGGAAAGTGCTCGAGCTCCTGGACGGGATCGACGCCCGGGCCTCGCGTCCCGTCGCCGTCCTGCTCCAGTCCGACCACGGCCCCGGCTCCGCCCTCCGCTGGGAGGAGCCCGAACGGACCGACCTGAAGGAGAGGCTGGCGATCCTGGGCGCGTATCGCCTCCCGGGCGGAGCCGGACGGGACCTCCACGACGCGATGACGCCGGTCAACTCCCTGCGCGCGGTCCTTCGGGGCGCGCTCGGATTCGACCTCCCCCCCGTGCCGGACCGCTCCTTCTTCTCGACCTGGTCCCGGCCCTGGGAGGCGCTCCCCGTCGAGGAGGCGGGGGACGGGTCGCTCCGCCTCGCCCCTCCGCCGGGTCCCCTCAGGGCTCCGCCCTCTCCCGCTTCGCGCTGAGGTAGACGAACGCCGCGAGCGTGACGAAGACGGCGAGGCCGAGCCAGTTCCCCCACGCGGCGAGCCAGGCGCCGAGACCGGGGACCGCCGTCAGGTCGGGGACGAGCGTCCGGCCCGTCGAGTCCTCGACGAACTTCAGGAGCGCCGCGAGGACCCCGACGAGCGCGCCGCCCGCGATGAAGCCCGAGGCGATCAGCGTCCCCTTCTCGTGACGCGCCTTCGCGAGAGGCTCGTCGGGCGTCGAGCGCTTCACGAGCCAGGCGACGGCCGCGCCGAGGACGAGCGGCGAGTTCAGCTCCATCGGGAGGTACATCCCGAGCGCGAACGCGAGTCCCGAGACCCCGCACAGCTCGATGACGACGGCGAAGACGGCGCCGACCGCGTAGAGGAACCAGGGGGTCCCCGCGTCGCCCATGACGCCGCGCAGGACCGCGGCCATCGCGTTCGGCTGCGGCGCCGGGAGCGGGTTCGCATGGAGCGCCGACGGGGCGAAACCGTAGACCTTCGCCATCAGGAGGATGACGGCCGTCGTCGCCGCCGAGGCGGCGACCGAGCCGAGGAGGTTCCAGACCTCGATCCGCCGCGGCGTCGCGCCGAGCCAGTAGCCGATCTTGTACTGCGTCACGAGCGAGGCGCTCATCGAGAGGGCCGTGCAGACGACGCCCCCGACGAGGAGCGTCTGGAGCATCCCGTCCTCGCCGGAGAGGCCGAGCGAGGAGAGGACGACGGCCGTGACGATGAGCGTCGTGAGCGTCATCCCGGAGACGGGCGTGATCGAGATCATCGCAACGGCCCAGGCCGAGACCGCCGCGAAGAGGAACGCGATGAGCAGCGTGAGACCCGTGGAGACGAGCGCGAGGCGGGTCGCGCCCGGGGCCTGGGCGAGGACGGAGAGGCGGAAGTAGAGGAGGATCGCGAGCGCCGTCGCGACGATCCCGGCGAGGACGACCCACATCGGGAGCGCCCGGTCGGTCCGCTCGGCCTCGGCCGCCGCGCCGCCGCCCCGCGCGAGGCGCGCGACCTCGCCGAAGGCCTGCCGCGTCGCCTGCACGATGACGGGCGACATCTTCAGAATCGAGAGGAGCCCGGCACAGAAGATCCCGCCGATGCCGATCGGCCTCACGTACTCGAAGAAGATGTCCTCGGCAGGCATGGAGGCGAGCGCCGGCGCCCCGGCCGAGATCGCGCCCGGGACCCACTGCGAGAGCCACGCGAAGAGCGGGACGAGGACGAGGAACGAGACCATCGACCCCGCCATGATGATCGCCGCGTAGTCGAGCCCCATGATGTAGCCGAGGCCGAAGACGGCGGCGGATGTGTTCATCGTGAAGACCGCCTTGAAGCGGTCCGTGAAGCCGGAGAGAGCGGGGATCGCGGCGGTCGAGAAGTTCTCGGCCCATCCCTTCATCGACGGCCCCACGAAGTCGAACGCGGCCGCGAGGCCCGCCGACCAGGAGAGGACGATCGCGCTCCGGCCGCCCCGCTTCCCCGCGACGAGGATCTCCGTCGTCGCGCGCGCCTCCGGGTACGGGAGCTTCCCGTGGAGGTCCCTCACGAAGTAGCGGCGGAACGGGGCGAGGAAGAAGACGCCGAGGACCGCGCCGAGGAGCGGGACGAGGAAGATCTGCCAGAACGAGGAGCGCCCCTCGAGGCCGAGGATGTGGATCGCCGGCATCGTGAAGACGGAGCCGCCCGCGATGATCCCGGAGGTCGCCCCGACGGCGAGGACGTTCACGTTCTCGAGGAGCGTCGAGGCGCGCGCGGCGAGGAGCTTCACGAAGAGGACCGAGGCGCCGACCGCGAGGATCGAGATCGGGATCGCCGACTCGATCCCCTGCCCGAGCTTCAGCGCGATGTAGGTCGCCGCGGCCGAGAAGACGACGGACCAGAGGAACCCCTGCGCGACGGAGCGGACGGTGACCTCCGGGACGGACGCCCCCGCGGGGACGACGGGCTCGTACGTCTCGCCCGGGGCGAGGGTGCGGAAGGCGCCGTCGGGAAGGCGGACGTCCTCGAAGGCGGCGGGGGCGGCTTCGGGCTTCGGCTCGGCCATCCGGGAATGATGCCGCAGGGCGGGGCTCCCGGCGTCGTCTGGTCTAATCGGCGGGGAGGTCCTCCGTGCCGTCCGACTCCGCACCGCCGCGGCGCGAGCCGCTCGTCCTCCTCGCGCTCGCGCTCGCCGCGCTCGTCGTCTCCGGCATCGGCCCGAAGGACCGCTTCACCTGGGTGCTGGAGGTCGCGCCGGTCCTGATCGGAGCACCGGTCCTCGTCGCGACGGCCCGGCGCTTCCCGCTCACGCCGCTCCTTTACAGGCTCCTTTTCCTCCACGCCCTCGTCCTGATGCTCGGCGGGCACTACACCTACGCCGAGGTGCCGCTCGGGGAGTGGGCGAAGGAGGCGTTCGGCCTCGCGCGGAACCACTACGACCGGCTCGGGCACCTCATGCAGGGCTTCGTCCCGGCGATCCTGGCGCGCGAGGTCTTCCTCCGCCGCTCGCCGCTCCGGCCGGGCGGCTGGCTCCGCCTCGCCGTCACCTCCGTCTGCCTCGCCTTCAGCGCGCTCTACGAGCTGATCGAATGGGCGGCGGCGCTCGCGACGGGAGAGGCGGCGACGGCCTTCCTCGGGACGCAGGGCGACGTCTGGGACACGCAGTGGGACATGTTCCTCGCCCTCTGCGGCGCTCTCCTCGCGCAGGCGCTCCTCGCGCGCCTCCACGACCGCCAGCTCGCACGCCTCGCCGGGGCCTGAGGTCCGGCGCACAAACGAAGAGGGCCGGGCGCCCGAAGGCGTCCGGCCCGGTCTCGCGCGAGGCGCGAAAGGTCCTACTTGGCGCCGGGGTTCGTGCCGGCCTTGAGCTCGTCGATGTTCTTCTGGCCGTCGCCGTCGCTGTCGAGAGGCTCGAGCTTGGCCCAGTCGAACGTCTTCTTCGCGGCCTTCGGGTCGACGACGAACTTCATCATGTCCTTGCCGAACGCGTTCACCTCGGCGTCGCCCTTCTTGGCCATCGCCTTCACGTGGCAGCTGGCGCACTTCGCCTTCGCCGTGGGGTACTTCGCGTTCATGTCCTTCTGCATGTCCATCGTCGCGAGGCCGGTCGAGCCGAGGACGATCGCGAGGACCGCGACGAGGACGACGGCGGTGGTCTTCTTCATTTCTCTGTTTCCTCCTGGTCGGGCTCGGTGCCCGATTTCAGCTTACCGTCTTTCACGATCCCTGCCATCCTCGAAAAGGGACGCGCGCGGGACGCGAGGCGGCGCGAAGTCGAGACGACGTCGCGGACAGCCACGTTCAGCGGCGCGCCCGTACGAAGCGACCGGAGGAGATGCTCAGAGGAGCGGTCCGCCCCTCACGTGCGCGATCCAGCCGGCCCGGTAACGGATCGAGACGTCCGCCCGCGCGACCTCGTCGATCCGCCCCGCGCCGACCCCGTCCGGCGGCGCGACCTCGAACCAGGACGCCGGGGCGCGCGAGACGAATCGCTCGACGACGGGACGGACCCGGATCCACCCCGCCGCGACGAGAGGGACGCCGTCCGGCCCCTCCGGGGCCCCGAGGCGCCGCGTTTCGTCGAGCGCCGCGACGAGCAGCGCCTGGGCGAAGAGCCGGTCTTCGACCCCGAGGTCCTCCGGGTAGATCCCGACGACGTCGGCCGGGAAGAAGAAGGCGAGGACCTCCCACGCCGCGCGGGGCGGGAGGGCGAGCTCGGTCGCGGAGAAGGCCCGGAGCCCGATCGTCACGGGGCGACGATACCCCCGGACGGCCCCGGACGCAGCAAGGCCGGGCGACGGGCCCCCTGCCCGTTGCGCCCGGCCCTGTCGGGTCCCTCCGGTCGACTCGTTACGCGGTCGCCGGGACGATCGACCCTTCCGTCGGGCAGACCTCGACGCACTTCGGCGCGTCGTAGTGGCCCTGGCACTCGGTGCACTTGGCGGGGTCGATGACGTAGGTCATGTCGCCCGGGCTGATCGCCTGGTTCGGGCACTCGGGCTCGCAGGTCCCGCAGCTGATGCAGTTCTCCGTGATCATCATCGCCATGACGGCCTCCTCGGTACGGGGGCGCCTTCTCCGCCGCGCCCCGGTGGGGGACCGGCCGCGGGAGGCGGCCGGACGCCGAGCGGAGGCTAGGGGAAGGTCCGGGGACCGCACAATGATGTGAACGGATCATTCGGGAACGCCCTCCGCACCCCCTTCTCTCCCGTTGACATCGGGCTCCGGCCGGTTCCAAATTCGTTCTTCGGGACCGGAGGCCCGGTTCTTGCGGGGCGGTGTCGTGGGGACGCCGGGAGGGGACAGCGATGGGACGCAGCCGCTGCGAGAGACCGACGAACCGGCGCCCGGTCCGGCCCTGAGAGCAGGGATCGAAAGGAGACAGAAGTGAGAGTTCCGACCCGCATCGTCCTCGTCACCCTCCTCGCCGTCGTGCTGGCGCCGGCCCTCCTCGCGCAGGAGAGCGGCCGGATCGACACGGCGATCGCCTCCGACAGCCGCGAGACGATGGCGGAGAGGACCTCCTTCCCTCCGACACAGCCGAAGATCTACGTCTTCGCGATGGTCGCGGACGCGCCGAAGGACACGCCCGTGAAGGCGGTCTGGATCGCCGAGAAGTGCGACGGCCAGGCGCCGAACACGAAGTTCGCCGAGACGACGACGAAGTTCCCCGGCGGCGCGACCTGGATCCCCTACTCGTACTCGAAGCCGAACCCGCAGTGGGCCTCCGGCGCCTACCGCGTCGAGCTCTACCTCGGCAAGGAGCTCGCAGCGACGGTGAAGTTCTCCGTCACGAAGTAGGCGCCCCCGGCGCCTCTCCGTTCCCGGCCGGCCGCCCCTCGAGGGCGGCCGTTCCGTCTCCGGGCTCCGGCGTCCGGAGCTCCGCGACGCCGCCCGAGACGACGAACGCCATCGTGTCCGCGCCGCGCGCCGCGACGGGCGTGACGAGCCGCCGCGGCGCGACGAGGAGCTGCCCCGCGAAGTTGTACGACTGGGGGAGGTAGACGGCCGAGTGGTCCGGCATCCCCGCGTCCGCGAGCGACTCGCGCGTCAGGAAGCCGACGACCTTCAGCCCGCTCGCCTCGTCGACCGTCACGAAGACCGGCCTCTCGAAGCCCTTCCGCTCGCCCACGAACGCGTCCGTGACGTCCCGGATCGCGGAATAGAGGAGCTTCACGAACGGGAGGCGCCGGAAGAGCCCCTCGACGAGCTCGAAGAGCCGCTTCGTGACGAAGTTCGAGGCGAGCGCGCCGACGACGAGGATCAGCGCCATCGTCGCGACGAAGCCGGCCCCCGGGATCGGGAGCCCCATCCACCGGTCGACGGCGCGGAAGACGAAGACGACGATCGCGATCGTCAGGACGGCCGGGACGAAGACGAGGAGCCCCTGGAAGAAGGTGCGGACGACGAGTCGCATGGTGCCCGAGTCTACGGGCGGCCGCCGGGCGCCGCGTCGGGGCGAACGGTCCGGCCCGGCGCGTTGACGCGTTGCGCAGCGCGTCGCGCGCGACGTGGTAGAAAGGAGGGGCCCGGAAATCGACCCGAGGAGGGGTGCCGTGACCGAGACGATCCGATCCGTCCCGCAGCTGCTCTTTCGCCGCGTCGCGAAGTCCCCCGAGCGCGAGGCGTACCTCCACCCTTCCGCCGACGGCTGGACCGCCCTGACCTGGCGCGAGGTCGGCGAGCGCGTGCGCGCGATCGCGTGCGGGCTCCGGGCCCTCGGCCTCGGGGACGAGGAGCGCGGGTCGATCCTCTCCACGACCCGTCTGGAGTGGATCCTCGCCGACCTCGGCATCCTCGCCGCGGGCGGAGCGACGACGACGATCTACCCGTCGAGCACGACGCCCGACTGCCTCTTCGTCCTCCAGGACTCCGGGACCCGGGTCCTCTTCGCCGAGAACCCGGAGCAGGCGGAGCGGATCGCGGCCCGGCGCTCCGAGCTCCCCGACCTTCTCGCGATCGTCCTCCTCGAAGGAGAGCCCCCGGGGGACGGCTTCGTCCTTTCGACGGACGCCCTCATGGAGAGGGGCCGCGCGTGGGACGCGGCGAACCCGGGCCGGTTCGAGGCGATCCTGGAATCCGGCCGCCCCGACGCGCTCGCGACGCTCATGTACACCTCGGGGACGACGGGCCGGCCGAAGGGGGTCGAGCTGACGCACGACTGCTGGCTCTACGAGGCGGAGGCGATCGACGCCCTCGGCCTCCTCGCCGAGGACGACCGGCAGTTCCTCTGGCTCCCGCTCGCGCACTCCTTCGGGAAGGTCCTCGAGGCGGCCCAGCTCCGCATCGGCTTCTCGACCGCGGTCGACGGGCGCGTCGAGAAGATCGTCGAGAACCTCGGACAGGTGAAGCCGACGTTCGTCGCGGCCGTCCCGCGCATCTTCGAGAAGATTTACAACAAGGTCGTCGGCGGAGCGAAGGAGGCCGGCGGGGCGAAGTGGGCGATCTTCTCGTGGGCCATGGGCGTCGGCCGAGAGGTCTCGAAGCTCCGCCTCGCCGGACAGGAGCCGGCCGGGCTCCTCGCCCTGAAGCACAAGGTCGCGCACAAGCTCGTCTTCGGCAAGCTCCACGCGCTCTTCGGCGGGCGCCTCCGCTTCTTCATCTCGGGGAGCGCTCCCCTCGCGAAGGCCCTCGGCGAGTTCTTCCACGCGGCGGGCGTCCTCGTCGCGGAGGGCTACGGGCTCACGGAGACGAGCGCCGCGAGCTGCGTGAACACCTTCGAGCACCTCCGCTTCGGGACCGTGGGGCACCCGCTCCCCGGCACGCAGGTGCGGATCGCCGAGGACGGGGAGATCCTCCTCAAGGGGCGCGGCGTCATGCGCGGCTACCACAACCTTCCCGAGCAGACCGCCGAGGCCCTCGACGCCGAGGGGTGGCTCCACACCGGCGACATCGGCCACGTCGAGGACGGCTTCGTGAAGATCACGGACCGGAAGAAGGACCTCATCAAGACCTCGGCCGGCAAGTACGTCGCCCCGCAGATGCTCGAGCGGAAGCTCGCCGTCGCCTGCCCGTACGTGAGCCACTCGCTCGCGCACGGCGACAACCGGAACTTCGTCTCGATGCTCGTCGCGCTCGACCCGGAAGCGATCACGAAGTGGGCCGCCGCCCACGGCCTCGCCGGGAAGAGCTACGCGGAGGTCGCCTCCTCGAAGGAGGTCCGCGACCTGATCGCGCCCTACATCGACGAGGTCAACAAGGACGTCGCGAGCTGGGAGCAGGTGAAGAAGTGGACGATCCTCCCCGCCGACCTGACGCTCGAGACGGGCGACCTGACGCCGTCGATGAAGCTGAAGCGGAAGGACGTGGAGAGGAAGTACCGCGCGACGCTCGACGGCTTCTACGAGGGGACGGTCGTCGACGTCTGAGACCCCGTGCCGGAGGGAGCCCCGTGGGGGGCTCCCCCGGCTCTCCCGCGGGCCGACGGGGCCCGTGAGGTCCCGACGTCTTCCTCATCCCCTCGGTCCCGCGTGACCCTCTCGAGGAGGAAGACGTACGACCGGTAGACCTCCCCGGTCGCGCGCGTCATCCCGATCTCGCAGGTCCGGCTGCTCGAGAGGTGCTCCTCGCACCCCTTCGCCCTCACCTCGGCCGCCTCGTTCTTCGTCGCCGAGGCCGTCAGCTCGGGGTGGAGGAAGCCGCGGTCCCCGGCGAAGGCACAGCACCCCGCCGAGAGCGGCACCGTGACGTCGTCGCTGCAGAAGCGGGCGATTCCCTCGAGCTTCGCCCCGAGGTCCATCTTCGTGAGCGAGCAGACGGGGTGGAGCGCGACGGCGCCCGCCTTCCGCTTCGCGCCGAGCTTCGGCAGGAGCGTGTCGTGCGTGAACGCGACGCCGTCGAGGATCGTCAGCCGGTCGAAGCGCGCCTGGTTCTCGGGCGTGAGGCTCGCGCGGCTCCCCTTCAGGCCGTAGGTGCAGGGGCTCGTGTCGACGACGACCGGGAGCCGGCCGCCGTCGGACCACTCCCAGAAGCGCTCGACCGCCCGGTTCACGGCGAAGGCGTGCGCCTCGGCGTACCCCTTCGACGAGAAGGGGACGCCGCAGCAGACCCCCTCGACGTCCCCGGGAATCCAGACGGGCGTCCCCGCCCGCTTCGCCACCCTGACGAACGCCTCCACGAGCGACGGCTCGGAGGGCTCGCCGGGGAGCGCTCCCATCGTCCGGGAGATGCAGGCCGGGAAGTAGACCGCGGCCGCGCCCTCCCTCGTCGTCGCCGGGCGTGCGGCCTTCGCCGGCCGCGGCATCTCGGCGCTCCACTGCGGGAAAGGCCTCCCGACGACGGCCCGGATCGCGCGCGTGACTCCGGCCATCGCGCCCGCCCCGAGCATCGACTGGACGAGGTGCCCAGCCCGGAGGCCGGTTCGGAGGAGCGGCTCGACCGTCGCGAAGCGGCGGGCGACCGCGAGCGCCGCCTTCCGCGCCCGCGCCGAGTGCCGCGCCTTCCGGAGGCGCTTCGTCAGCTGGCCCGTGTCGATCCCGACGGGACAGGCCGTCGCGCAGAGGCCGTCGACGGCACAGGTGTCGACCGCGGCGTACGGGAACTCCGCCTCGAGCGCCGTCAGGAGCGGCGCGTCCGTCCCCTCCGCCTCGAGCCGGGTCATCTCGCGGCGGAGGACGATCCGCTGGCGGGGCGTCAGCGTCAGCTCGCGGCTCGGGCACTTCGGCTCGCAGTAGCCGCACTCGATGCACTTGTCGACCTCTTCCTCGACGGTCGGCGTCGGCTTGACGTCCTTCAGGTGGCAGAGCGGGTCCGGGTTCAGGAGGACGCCCGGGTTCAGGATCCCGTCCGGGTCGCAGAGCTCCTTGAGCCGCCGCATGACGGCGCAGGCCTCCGGGCCCCACTCCGTCTCGACGAACGGCGCCATGTTCCGTCCCGTCCCGTGCTCGGCCTTCAGCGCTCCGTCGTACCTCCTCACGACGAGCTCCACGACGTCGTCGACGAGTCGCGCGTACCTCTCGACGGCGGCCCGGTCGTTGAACGACTGCGAGATGACGAAGTGGAGGTTCCCGTCCTTCGCGTGCCCGAAGATGATCGCGTCGTCGTAGCCGTGCTTCGCGAAGAGCCTCGTCAGGTCGACGGCCGCGTCGGCGAGGCGCTCGACGGGGAACGCGACGTCCTCGATGAGGACCGTCGTCCCGCTCTTGCGGGCCGCACCGACGGAAGGGAAGGTCCCCTGCCGCACCTTCCAGAGGAGCGCCTGCTCGAGCGGGTCGTGCGTGAAGCGGGCCGGCTCGAGGAGCGCGAGAGGGGCGACGGCCTCCCCCGCGACCCTCGCGAGGCCCTCCCGCTCCGCCTCCTCCGCGGCCTGGTACTCGACGAGGAGCGCCGCGGCGCCCTCGGGCACGCCCCGGATCGAGGACGGGACTCCCGGCTGCGCCTCCACCGACCGGAGCGCGGCCCGGTCGAGGAGCTCGAGCGCCGCCGCCCCCGAGTCGCGAAGCGGGACGATCGCGGCGCAGGCCGCGTGCATCGACGGGAAGAGGAGGAGGCCCGTGTACCTCACCGGGAGGTCCGGCACCGTCGCGAGGACCGCCTCCGCGACGAAGGCGAGCGTCCCTTCCGACCCGACGAGGAGGTTCCGGAAGACCTCGACGGGCCTCTCGAAGTCGAGGAAGGCGTTCATCGAATAGCCGGTCGTGTTCTTCGTCCGGTACTTCGAACGGATCCGCGCGGCGAGCGCCGCGTCCCCCTCGACGCGCGCCTTCAGGTCGCGGAGTCCCTGCCAGAGCGCCGGCTCGGCCTCGCGGAAGCGCTCGTCGGCGTCTGGGGCCGCCGTGTCGATCCGCGTCCCCGACGGCAGGACGAACGTGAGCGACTCGAGCGTGTGGTAGGCGTTCCGGGCCACGCCGCAGCACATGCCGCTGGAATTGTTCGCGACGATGCCGCCCATCGTGCAGGCGTTGATCGAGGCCGGGTCGGGCCCGATCTTCGCGCGGTACGGGCGAAGGGCCGCGTTCACCGAGCCGCCGAGCGCGCCCGGCTGCGTCCGCACCCGCCGGCCCCCGTCCTCGACCGTCACCGTCCGGAAGTGGCGCGCCACCTCGACGAGCACGCCGTCCGTCACCGCCTGCCCCGAGAGCGACGTCCCCGCCGCACGGAGCGTCACCGGCACCTTCGTCTCGCGCGCGAGCCGGAAGAGCGCGGCGACCTCCTCGGCCGACGCCGCGAGGACGACGGCCTTCGGGATCAGCCTGTAGAAGCTCGCGTCCGAGGCGAACGCGACCCGGTCGACCGGGCGGTCGAGGACGCGGTCGGCGGGGACGATCCGCTCGAGGGCGGCGCGGAGGGCGCCGGCGGATCCGACGGGAACCGTCATGCCCGGATCCGCCCGGGCGGGGCGACGACGGCAGGACGGGGAGATGGAGAAGGCGCAGGCGCCGCGGCCGGCGACGAGGCGGGCCCCGGACCGCTCGCGGGACCGGTGGCCAGGGGTGCGGGCGTCGCGACGGATGGCGGTAGCGAAGCCTCTCCCGGCGGTCCACCGGGGCCGACCTCCGACCCGGGCGGCGGAATCGACGCCTCCGGGGCGGGTCCGATCCCCTCGTCGCCGAGATCCTCCTCTTCGCCATCCAGGGCCCCCGGCTCCGCGACGGCCTCCCCCTCGACGTCCGGCGGCGTCCAGCGGAGCCGGAGCGGCGCGGCGAGCTCGGCCGCGAGCTCCTCCTCCGTGAGCATCCCGACGGAGCGGAGCCGGTAGAGGACCCCGTTCACGAGGCGCGAGAAGCCGCGCGAGAGGACGCCGCTCGCGAAGGCGGGCTGGTACTTGACCGGTCCGGGGATGAGCGCGACGAGGAAGGCCCCCTCGCGCGGCGTCAGGTCCTGCGGGTTCTTGCCGAAGTAGTGGCGCGCCGCGGGACCGAGGCCGTGGAGGCCCGGCCCCCACTCGATGACGTTCAGGTAGATCTCGAGGATCCGCCGCTTCCCGAGCGACGACTCGAGGAGGAGCGCGAGGGCCGCCTCCTGGAGCTTCCTCCGGTAGCTCCGCTCGCGCGTCAGGAAGAGGTTCTTCGCGAGCTGCTGCGTGATCGTCGAGGCGCCCCGCGCGCGCCGGCCCCGGACCCAGTTCATCGAGGCCGCGACCGGGATCTCCCCGAGGTCGAGTCCCGGGTGCCCCCAGAAGTCCGCGTCCTCGGAGGTGAGGAGCCCCCGGACGAAGTGCGAAGGCACCTCCTCGAGCGGGACGAAGTCGGGGCTCGCCGGGTCGACCTGGACGGGCGTCTTCCGGCCGTCGCGCCCCGTCATGACGCGCCGGAACGGGCCGCGGAGGCGGTCCATCTCGGGCAGCGGCCGGGCGGGGGGCGTGAAGCCGAGCCTCTCCTCGACGACCCACGACTTCGGGTCGAGCATCCGGCCCGTGACGCGCGCCACGAGCTCCGCGCTCCCGATGTCCTCCTCGCCCGCCGGCAGGTCGAGGCCGGAGGCCGCGAGGAGCGGCCCGAGCTCGAGGCGGGGGACGGCGACGTCGGCGTCGATCCAGGCGTCGCGCGGCGCAAACGCCGCGGTGAGGCGCCCGCCGCCGCGCAGGCCCGCCGCGTCGCCCGAGACGCACGCGACGTCGAGGAGGCGGGCGTCCCTGAAGAGCGTCGCCGTCGCGGAGCCCTCGGCGTCGAAGGGCTCGCCGAGCGCGGCCGCCGCGGCCGCGTCCTCCTCCGGCGGCGCCGCGAGCCGCACCTTGCGGGAGAGGAGGTTCGCCTCGACGCCGAGCCCTCCGCCGGCGGCGGGCTCGAGACCGAGGACGCCGGAGACGACCCCGAGGTCGCCGACGAAGCTCCCGTCGCGGCGCAGGACGACGAGGCGGTTCAGGTCGAGCCGGTCGAGGCGGAGCCGGACCGCGCGGCCGCCCGGGCGCTCGATCCCGACCCGCCCTTCGCCGTCGCGGCCGGAGAGCTCGAGCGTCGGGTCCTTCGTCGCGACGTCCCACGCGCTCGGCGAGACGCGGAGAGAGAGACCCTCCGGCAGCTCGGCAGCGAGGGCTCCCAGCTCGACGCTGCGAAGGTGCCCGAGCGCGCCCCTTCCGAAGAGGCCCAGACGCACGTCCACCCTCTCGAGCCGCGCCGAGACGCCGCGTCCCTCGAGGGCGATCCCCGAGAGGCTCGCGCGGAACGGCAGGCGCACGTGGACGCGCCCGAGCGAGAGGGAGAGGCCGCGCTCCGCCGCCTCCGCAACGAGCCGCTCGCGGAGCCGTCCCTCGACGGCCGCGTCGGCGAGCGCGAGGAGGCCCCGCACCGCCGCGCCGGCCGCGAGGGCGGCCACGGCCCAGACGAGGAGACGGCGGGTGCGGGACATCCGAGCCCCCGACTTTACCGGGAACCGGGGGCGCCGGCGATCGTGCCGTCCCGCGCGGGCCTCCCCCCGCCCCGGTCGGCCCTGCCTCCCGTCCCGGCGGGGCCCGTTCCTCTCCGGCAGGCCGCTTGACGAGGCGCCGCGCGGCCCCTACGGTTGTGGGTCGAGGCGGGAAGAGGATGGAGCAGGGAGAGAAGTCGGAGCGGAGCCGGGCGCAGATCCTCGAGGCGGCGCTCGACCTCTTCTCGCGGCAGGGCTACCGCGGGACGAGCATCCGCGACATCTCGAAGGCCGCCGGCGTCTCGACCGGGAGCGTCTACCACCACTTCTGCGACAAGGAGGAGCTCTTCGACACGCTCCTCTCGCAGTACTGGAGCGCGATCGAGAGCCCCGACTTCCCCTTCAACCGCGCGCTCGCCTCCGGCGCGTTCCCCGACCGGCTCGAGGAGCTCGCGGCCGCCGCCGAGGAGAGCGTGAGGCTCTGGGAGCGGCACGTCGCTCTCATCTACGTCGACGTCGTCGAGATGCAGGGGACGCACATCCAGCGCTTCTACGCGGGGATGGCGGACCGCTTCGCAGCGTTCCTCCGGCACTACCGCGCGCAGGACGACTTCGAGACCCGTCTCGCCCCCGGCGTCTCGGCCCTCTCGGCCGTCATGCTCGCGAGCCGGATCTTCCTCCAGTACTACGCGGTCGAGCGGCTCTTCCGCGTTCCCGACCAGTTCGGGAAGCCCTCGAAGGAAGCGATCCGCGACATCTCGGAGGTCCTCCGCAGGGGGATGCTCCGCGGCGGCAGCGCCGCGAGCTAGGGGCGCTCTCCCGCGCCGCGGACGGACGAGGCCCGCCGCCGCCCGAGCCGCGCGACGAGCGAGGCGAGGACGAGCGCGAGGACGAGGAGCGCGGCGCCGGCCACGAGGCTCCCGCCCCCCGGGACCGCGGCCGGAACCGCGACCGGTACGAGCGACGGGACGAGGTGCGTCGCGGCGGCGGTCAGGAGCCCGACCGCCGCACAGAGGGCGAGCGAGAGGGGCAGCGCCCTCCGGAGGAGCTCTCCCTCGCGCCCGGCGAGGCCCGCCGCCGCGCACGCGACGGCGATCGACTGCGGCGAGACCATCTTCCCCGTCGTCCCGCCGACGGTGTTCGCCGCGGCCGCGAGGAGCTCCGGCATCCCGGAAGCGGCCGCGGCCGTCACCTGCAGACGGCCGAAGACGACGTTCGAGGCCATGTCCGACCCGGTCGTCAGGACGCCGAGCCAGCCGATCGCGGGCGAGAGGAGCGGGAACGCGGGGCCGCTCTCCGCGAGCGCGCGGCCGAGGGCCGACATCATCCCCGAGTAGGTCGCGACGGAGGCGAGCGCGAGGAAGGCCGCGACGGCCGCGACCGTCGGCAGGAGCCGCCTCGCCGTGCCGCCGAGGAGGCCGAGCGTCTCGCCCGCGCCGAGGCCGCCGAGGGCGGCCGAGAGGAGCCCCGCGAGGAGGATCGCCGTCCCCGCGCCCGCGAGCCAGGGGACGCTCCAGGTCGCCGGGAGGGCGCCGCGGACCGGGTCGACGACCGCGCCGTGGAGGAGCGGGATCTCGAGGACGCGCGTCGTGCCCGCGAGGAGCGCGCGGACGGGCGGCAGGCTCCAGCCCGTCACGAGGATCGCGAGGGCGAGGAAGGGGGCCGCCCCTCGCGCCACGTCTCGGGCCATGTCGTGCGGGCCGCCGCGCAGGAACGGGAGGGCGGCCGCGAGCGCCGCGAGCGCCCCGGCGAGGGCCGGGAGCTGAGGACCGAGCGTCTCGGCGAAGAGGAGCTGCACGGCGGAGAAGGCGAGCCCCGCGGCGGCCGAGGCCCCGACGGCGCGACGCGAGGGCCGGCCTCCTGCGGCGCGGACGGCGAGGAGGAGCGGGACGGCGACGGCGACCGGCGCGAGGAGCCTCGCCGTCGCGGAGCCGAGCGCCCCCTCCGGGAGCCCCGTCGCCTGCGCGAGCGCCGCGATCGGGAGGCCCACCGCGGCGAACGCGACCGGGACCGTGTTCGCGAGGAGGCAGAGCCCCGCCGCCGGGAGCGCCGGGAATCCGAGGCCGACGAGGATCCCCGTCGAGATCGCGACCGGCGCCCCGAAGCCGGCCGACCCCTCGAGGAGAGCGCCGAACCCGAACGCGACGAGGAGCGCCTGGAGAGCGCGGTCCGACGTCGCCCGCTCGAGGACGCTCCGGAGGCTCTCGAAGCTCCCGGTCGCCGCGGCGACGTCCTGCAGGAAGACTGCCCCGACGACGATGAGCGCGACCGGCAGGAGGCCGAAGAGGACGCCGTGCAGCGCCGCGACGAGCGCGAGGGAAAGCGGCATCCCGAACGCCGCGACGGCGAGGAGCGTCGCGAGGGCGGCGGCGGCGATCCCCGCCCGCGGCGCCTTCCACCCGAGGACGACGAGCGCCGCGAAGAGGAAGACGAGCGGCGCGGCCGCGACGAGCGCTGCGGCGGTCGCGCTCCCGAGCGGCGCGACGGGCATAGTCCAGGTCACGCGGCTCCGCTCCCGTGAGGGCGGCCCGGAACGGCGGGCGGTGACGAGCGGCACGGCGGGCGCATCGGCCGTCCACTCTAGCGGAGGTCCGGCGCCCGCGGCGCGCCGGCCTCTTCGCCCATACTCGACGGCCGAGGGGCCGCGGCCGCGCCCGGCCGGGAGATCGTCATGAGCCTCGTCGAGGAGCGTCTCGAAGCCGTCCGCCGCGTCCCGCTCGCGGCCCTTCCGACCCCCGTGCAGGAGGCGCCCCGGCTCGCGGCGCGCCTCGGCCTCTCGCGCCTCCTCGTCAAGCGCGACGACCTGACCGGCCTCGCGATGGGAGGGAACAAGGCCCGAAAGCTCGAGTACGACCTCGCCCCTTCGGCCTTCGGGGAGTTCGACGTCGTCCTCACCGTCGGCGGCACGCAGTCGAACCACGCCGTCCTGACTGCGGCGGCCGCGCGGAGGCTCGGTCTCGACGCGAAGCTCGTCCTCGGCGGCCCCGACGTCGCCCGCAGGAAGGGGAACCTCCTCCTCGGCGCCCTCTACGGCGCCGAGACGCGCTACCTCGTCGACGACGACGCGAACGACTCCCTCGCCGCGGCGATGGAGGGTTGGGCCGCGGAGCTGCGTGCCGCGGGCCGGCGGCCGTTGTGCGTCCCCCTCGGCGGGAGCACGCCGCACGGCGCGCTCGGCTACGTCGCGGCGATGCGAGAGCTCGCCGCCCAGCTCGGCCCGGGAAAGCTGCAGCTCGTCGCGGCCGTCGGATCGTGCGGGACTCTCGCCGGCCTCGCGCTCGGGGCGAAGCTCTTCCTCCCCGCCGCCCGCGTCGTCGGCGTCAGCGTCTCGAGGGAGGCCGGGCCGATCGCCGCCCGGACGGCCGAGCTCGCGGCCGGGAGCGCTGACCTCCTCGGCCTGCCGCCTCTTCTCGGCGCCTCCGACGTCGAGGTCCACGACGCCTTCCGCGGCGAGTACGGCGTGGCGACCGACGCGGGCCGCGAGGCGATCCTCGAGAGCGCGCGGCTCGAGGGGCTCCTCCTCGACCCCGTCTACACCGGCAAGGCGATGGCGGGCCTCTTCGGCCTCGCCCGAAGCGGCGTCCTCGATCCCGCCGTCCCGGTCGTCTTCCTCCACACGGGAGGGCTCCCGATCCTCTTCTCCTTCGACGACGCATTCGACGACGCCGCGCCGTTCACGAGGGTCCTCCCGCGGAGCACGCGATGAGAAAGCGCCTCGGCGCCTCGATCCTCCTCGCGCTCCTCGCGCTCCTCGCGCGTCCCTCCGCCGCGCAGGCGTCCCGGGACCTCTCCGACCCGGACCCCGCCGTTCGCGAGCGCGCCGCGGCTTCGCTCGCCGCAGGCGGCACGGCCGCTGTCTCGCCGCTCGTCGCGGCCCTCGCCGACGCCGACCCCTTCGTCGCGGGCGCGGCGGCCGAGGCTCTCGCGCGGATCGGCCCGGCGAGCGTCCCGGCGCTCGTGCGCGCTCTCGGCGAAGGGAACGAGGAGGTCCGCGTCGGCGCTGCCGTCGCCCTCGGGAAGCTCGGGCCGAAGGCGTCCGGCGCCGTCCCCGCGCTCTCGAAGGCGCTCTCCGACCCGACGGCTCTCGTCCGCTGGACCGCCGCGAACGCCCTCGGCGCCGCGGGCGCCGTGTCCGCGCTCACCGCTCTTCGCGAAGCCGTCTGGGACCGCGACGAGGACGTCCGGCGCGGCGCGGCCCTCGCGCTCGAGCGGATCGACCCCGCCGCGTGGCTCCGCGCCCCTTCGTGGGAGGCGACGCTCGCGACGGTCGAGCGGCTCGTGCCGGTCCTGATGAAGGAGCACCGCGTGCCGGCCGTCTCGATCGCCCTCGTGAGGGACCGGAAGGTCGCCTTCTCGAAGGCCTGGGGCGTCGCCGACGCGAAGACAGGGGCGCCCGCGACGACGGCGACGCTCTTCGAGGCCGCGTCGATGACGAAGCCCGCCTTCGCGTACGTCGCCCTGAAGCTCGCCGCGGAGGGAAGGCTCGACCTCGACCGGCCGCTCGCCGAGGTCGTCGACCTCCCGGCCGTCCCTGGCCAGCCCGAGCTCGCGAAAGTGACGCCGAGGATGGTCCTCTCGCACACGTCGGGCCTCCCGAACTGGCGGCCGGGAGGCGAGGAGCGCGACGGCCCTCTCCCCGTCCTCTTCGAGCCGGGCTCCCGCTTCGGCTACTCGGGGGAGGCGTTCTTCCAGCTCCAGCGCGCCGTCGAGAAGGTGGCGGGCGCGCCGCTCGAGGAGCACGCGAAAGGCGCGCTCTTCGTCCCCCTCGGAATGGAGCGCGCCTCCTTCGCGTGGGGACCGGAGCTCGACGCCGCGCTCGCGACCGGGCACGACGAGGAGGGGGCGCCGAAGGCTCGGGCGCGCTACCGGCACGCGAACGCGGCCTACACGCTCGTGACGACCGCCCCCGACTACGCCCGCTTCCTGACGGCGCTCCTCGACCCGGAGGCGTTCGGGGAGAAGGCGCTGTCGCGCGCGGGCGTCGAGACGATGCTCCGGCGCGCCGTCCGCGCCGACGCGCGCGACCCGATCGAGCGCCCCGGCCGCGCCCGCGGAAGGGCCGTCTTCTGGGGTCTCGGCTGGGGAATCAACGAGACGCCGGACGGCGACGTCGTCTACCACAGCGGCGCGAACCAGACCGGCTTCCGCTGCTACAGCCAGCTCTCTCCGTCCCGCGGGACGGGGCTCGTCATCCTGACGAACGGCCTCGGCGGCGGCGCTCTCTGGACCCGCCTCGTCGCCGCGATCGGGGACCTCTGACCTTCAGAACGACGTCGACTTCGCCGAGAGGAACTTCCTGAGGACGCCGAAGAAGGCGTCGGGCTTCTCGAGGTAGACGACGTGGCCGGAGCCCTCGATCGGCTCCCAGCGCGCGTCGCGGAAGACGGAGAGGAGCTTCCTCTGCACCCACGGCGGGATCGTCCGGTCCTCGGCGCCCGGGACGACGAGGACCGGTCCGGGGAAGGCCGCGTAGCCCGCGAGGTTGCCGTCGAGGGCCGCGAAGAACGGGTCCTGCGCGAGCGTGAGCCGGATGAGCGCGTGCGTCTGGTCCCGGTACCGGTCGTGGAAACGCACGCGAAGCGCCGGGAGGCTCTCCTTCATGGCGGCCACGAACGTCTCGCCGAAGATCTTCTCGTACATGTAGTGCGTGTAGAGCTCGAAGACCTCCGGCCCGCCCCGGTAGAAGCGGAGGGAGATCTCCTGGTACATCGAGAAGAGCTCCTCGTGGGAGAGGAGGATCCCCGAGAGCGTCAGCGTGTGGAGGCGGTCCGGGAAGAGGCGCGCGGCCTCGGCCGCGACGAAGCCGCCGTAGGAGACGCCGACGGCGTGGCACTTCGCGATCCCGAGCTCGTCGAGGACCCGCGGGAGGTACCCGGCGAACTCCGGGATCGAGTACGGCTCGTCGGGCGCCGACGAGAGCCCCTGCCCGAGGTAGTCGTAGAGGACGACGTCGTACGCGTCGAGGAGGCGCGGGAGGACCCCGTACCAGGCGCGGGTGTGCATCGCGAGGCCGTTGAGGAGGCAAACGGCCTCCCTGTCGCCCTTCCCGACGTACTCCCACCGGATCCTGTGCTCGCCGACCGCGAGGAACCCCTCGCGGTCGGGGACGATCTCGCCCATCGGGTCCTCCCGCCTGCCCGGACGCGTCAGGACGCCGGGGTCAGCCTCCCGGCGCCGTCAGGTCGCCGGGGTCAATACCGTGCAGACCGACGCGCAGACCGGCCCGCCGATGTTGAACGTCGCCGCGGCGCGCGCGCTCGGGACCTGCAGCTCCTTCGGCACCTTCCCGAGGAGCTGCCAGGCGCACCAGCCGACCATCGCGATCCCGGTCGCGCCGATCGGGTGCCCCTTCGCGATGAGGCCGCCGGAGGTGTTGATCGCGCACTCTCCTTCGACGCGGGCCTTCCCCTCGCGCCAGAAGCGGGCCCCCTGGCCCGGCTCGGCCTTTCCGATGACCTCGGCGCCGATCGCCCCCATGACGCTGAAGCAGTCGTGGACCTCGGCGACGTTCACGTCGGCGGCGGTCAGGCCCGCGCGGCGGTAGGCCGCGGCCATCGCCGCATTCGCCGCCTTCGGGCGGAGGACGTCGCGCCCCTCCTTCTTCAGCGGGTCGGTCGCCTGGCCCCAGCCCGCGAGCCTCACGCAGTCGGCCTTCGCGACGCCGAGGCGCGCGAGCCCTTCCTCCGTCGCGAGGAGCATCCCGGCCCAGCCGTCGGAGATCTGCGAGGCGTCGTAGGTCTTGAGGGGAAGCCCCTCGACGACGTAGCGGTTGATCCCCTCGATCTTCATCGCCGTCTCGAGGGTCACCTCGTTCTTCTGCATCTGCGCGAACGGGTTCTTCCGGGCGTTCTCGTACTCGGCGACGGCGATCGCGGTGAGGTCCTCCTCGGAGACGTTCCAGCCGTCCATGTAGGCCTTCATCACCTCGGCGAAGAGGTGGGGGAAGACGAAGACCTTCCCGGGGCGCTCGTCGGGGTGCGAGTAGTAGCCGAGGACCTTGCCGACGAGCTTGCCGTCCATCTTCCCCTCGGCGTCCCGCATCTTCTCGACGCCGACGGCGAGGCCGACGTCCCCCTCCCCGAGCATCAGCTTGTGCGCGACGGCGAGGATCGCCTGCCCGCCCGAGGCGCAGGCGTTCTCGACGCTCTCGATCGGCTTCGCCTCGAGGCCCGGCGTCATCGCGAGGAGGCCGGAAAGGAGCCCCTGCTCGTTCAGCGTCAGGTTGCAGACGGCGCCGACGCTCGCGACGTCGACGGCAGACACCTCGGCCTTCACCGACGCACAGGTCGTTTCGGCGGCCGTCCGGAGGATCTCCGGCACGGTCGCGGCCATGAGCTTCCCGAACTTCGACTGCTGGTAGGCGGCGATGTAGATCGGCTTCACGGGGTTCCTCCGTTCCGCTCGGCTTCGCGGGAGGGGGCCTCGGCCGGGAGCGGGTGCCGGGCGAGGAAGGCGAGGAGTTGGGCGAGTGTCTCGCGGGGCTTCTCGACGACGAGGCCGTGCCCGCAGCCGGGGACGACGGCGAGCTCCCCGCGCGGGAGGGCCGCCGCGAGCGACTCGCCCCACGGGCGCGGCATCGCGCGGTCTCCCTCCGCGAGGAGGGCGAGGACGGGGCAGGTCACGCGCGGCAGGAGCGGCCGTACGTCGAGCCCCTCGAGCGCCGAGAGGAGCGAGGCGAGGCCGGAGAACCAGGAGTCGGGGAGGAGCGAGACGGCGGTGCGGCGCGCCGCGACCTCCCCGGCGTGCGCCTCGGCCCACTCGGCGGAGAACGCGAAGGCCGAGACGAGGTCGTAGACCTTCTCGCGCGAGCCCCCCGCGAGGGCCTCCCGGCAGGCGACGGCCATCCCCTCGGCCTCGGCCCACATCTCCTGCGAGACGCGGTCGGCGACGGTCATCGCGACGAGGGACGCGACGCGGCCCGGCGCGAGGGCCGCGAGGTGGAGGCCGGCGAAGGCGCCGTAGCTCGTCCCGGCGACGTGGCAGCGCGCCACCCCGAGGGCGTCGAGGAGGGCCAGGAGGTCCTCCGCGTGTCCGGGGAGCCCCTCGGGCCTCTCGCCGGGCGAGCGGAGCATCCCGCGCAGGTCGCACCGGATCACCCGGTATCGCTCCGCGAGCGGCGGGACGTAGCCGTCCCACGCCGTGAAGCTCATCATCCCGCCGTTCAGGAGGAGGAGCGGCTCGCCCTCGCCGTCGACCTGGTGCGCGAGGAGCGCGGGAGGAATCACGGGGCGCCCCTGCCGGCGAGGTATGCGTCGCGGAGCTCCCCCTTGACGACCTTCCCGTAGGCCGTCCGGGGGAGAGACGCGACGAAGACGACCTCCCTCGGGAGCTTGAAGCGGGCGAGGCTCGTCTCGGCGAAGGCGAGGAGCTCGGGTTCCGTCGCGCTCGACCCCGGCCGGAGGACGACGAAGGCGACGCCGACCTCGCCCCACTTCGGGTCGGGGATTCCGACGACGGCCGCGTCCATGACGGCCGGGTGGAGGAGCAGCTCTCCCTCGATCTCGGCCGGGTAGACGTTCACGCCGCCGGAGATGAGCATGTCCTTCCGGCGCCCGGCGATCGTGAAGAAGCCGTCTTCGTCCTTCCGGGCGAGGTCGCCCGTGTGGAAGAAGCCGTCGTCGTCGAGCGCGGCGGCCGTCGCCGCGGGGTTCATCCAGTAGCCCCTCGAGACGTGCGGCCCTCGGAGGCAGAGCTCCCCGACCTCGCCGACGGGCACCTCGGCGCCCGCCTCGTCGACGAGCTTCGCGTCGGTCATCATGAGCGGCCGGCCGATCGACCCCTTCTTCGCGACCGACTCCTCGACCGACATCGCGAAGCAGTTCACGCCGACTTCGGTCAGACCGTACCCCTGCTTGAAGACGACGCCGCGCGCCTGGTAGGCCTCGATGAGGTAGAGCGGGAGCGGGGCGCCGCCGCTGATGAGCCAGCGGATCGACGAGAGGTCGGCGGACGCGAAAGACGGGTGCTCGAGGAGCATCTTCCAGATCGTCGGAACGCCGAGGACGACCGTGCAGCGCTCCTTCGCGACCGTCGCCCAGACCTCCGCCGGGTCGAATCCCGAGTGGAGGACGATCGTCCCCCCGGCCGCGAGGATCGGCGCGAAGAAGGCGCCGAGGCCTCCCGCGTGGTAGAGCGGCGTGAAGACGGGGCTGACGTCTTGCTCGGAAAGCCCCCAGCAGAGCGCCGTGTTCCAGGCGTTCCACGACGTCATCCGGTGCGGGACCATGACCCCCTTCGGCTTCCCCGTCGTCCCGCTCGTGTAGAGGAGGAGGTGGAGGTCCTCTCCGCCGCAGCGCGTCCGCTCGAAGGGCGCCTCCGGAAGCGCCGCGAGCTCCGAGGCGAGGGAGAGGTCTCCCTCGGCGGCCGGCGCGTCGAGGGCGATTCGCCGCGGCACCGCCGCCACGGCGCGGAGGGCGGCGACCGTCTCCGCGAGCTCGCTCCCGTAGACGAGCGCCGAGACGTCCGCGTTCCTCACGATGAACGCGAGCTCGTGCGGCGTCAGCCGCGTCCCGAGCGGGACGAGGACGAGCCCCGCCTTCGCCGCCGCGAAGAAGAGGTCGACGTACTCGACCCGGTTGTGCGCGAGGAGGGCGACGCGGTCCCCCTTCACGAGGCCGAGCCGGTCGCGGAGGAACGCCGCGACCCGGGACGCCCGGGCGTCCAGCTCGCGGCAGGTGAACCGCTCCCCCGTCGGGACGAAGACGAGGGCGCACTTCTCCGGCGAGAGGCGCGCCCGCTCGCCGAGGACGTCGGCGTGGATCACCGCGGCGCTCCCGGTCCGGCCGCTCCGCCCGCGGGGGCGTCGCCCTGCGATCCGGCGCCCGGCGAGGCGACGGGCGGCGCGGGTTCGGGCGCGGCCGCCGCCTTCTCCGGCGGCGGCCCGTCGAGCAGCTTTCCGAGGGCCGTCGCGAAGGCGGCCGGGCACTCCTGCTGCGGGACGTGCCCGCAGCGCGGCAGCTGGGTGAGGCGCGAGCGCGGCAGCTCGGAGCGCATCCGCTCCGCGTAGGAGAGCGGCAGGAGCTGGTCGGAGGCGCCCCAGAGAAGGTCGACCGGGACGTCGAGCCCGCCGAGCTTCCCGTCGAGGACGAACGGTTCCATCTCGCCGCTCGTCGCGGCGAGTCGTGCGAGAGGACCCGTCGCCGCCTGCCTCACGACGTCGTCGAGGACGAAGTCGGGGACCCGGATCGAGCCCGGGTCGCGGAGCTTCCCGACGGCCGCACGGGCCTCGGCGCGGTCCTTCGGGAGGAGCGTGATCCCCTCGGCCGCGTGCTTCAGCGGCCCGCCGTTGACGAGGACGAGCCGCTCGGCGCGTTCCGGGTGCTCCTTCGCCCAGAGGCAGGCGAGCCAGGCCCCGAGCGAGTTGCCGACGATCGTCACCTTGCCTTCGGGTGCCGCCGCGTCGACGACGGCCGCCAGGCCCGCGAGGAGCGTCGGGACGGAGATCGGGCCGGCCGCAGGTGCGCTCGCGCCGTGGCCCGCGAGGTCGGGGACGACGAGCGTCCGCCCCGGGAGGAGCTTCGGGGCGACGAGGGACCAGGCCGAGGCCTGGTCCCCGGCGCCGTGGAGGAGGACGACGACGGGGCCGCTCCCGCCGCGGAAGAACGCCTGCTCGCCCGCGGGCGACGCGACGACGCTCGTCTCGAGCCCGGCCTTCCCGAGCGCGCGCCGGCCCGAGGCGGCGTACGCCGCGAGGGGCCGCAGGCGCGCCCAGAGGAAGAAGACGATCGCCGCGAGGACGAGGAAGCCGGCCGCGGCGAGGAGGAGCTTCACGGGTCGGTTCACGACGTTCTCACCTCCGCGCCGCGGCTGCGGCTTCGGCTCACATCCGGATCGCGACGCCGGCCTGGTTGTACCCCACGCCGGAGCCGATCATGACGACGAGGTCGCCCCTCTTCACCTTCCCTTGCTCGATCGCGTCGTCGAGCGCCATCGGGATGCAGGCCGAGCCGGTGTAGCCCCACTTTTCCATGATCGTGTGGGCCTTCTCGACCGGGAGGCCGAGGTCGTTCATGACGAGCTCGATGGAGGGCTTCCTCACCTGCGTGAAGATGACCTGGTCGACGTCGGACAGCGGGAAGCCGCCTTCCGCGGCGAGCCGCCTCACGAGGCGGGGCCATCCTTCGTGGTTGATCTCGGCGGGGTACTTCTCGACCATCTTCACCGACGTCCGGCCGGCCTGCACGGCCTCGACCGTCGCCGGCTCGGCGGTGCCGCCCGCGAAGATCCCCCAGCACTTCGCGTACTCGCCTCCCGCCTGCATCGCGGAGTTCAGGAACCCGGGCTCGTCGCCCCCCGTCAGGACCGCGGCCCCGGCGCCGTCGCCGTAGAAGAAGACCATCGGGTCGTTCGGGTCGGCGAGCTTGTGCATGAGGTAGACGCCGAGGACGAGGACGTTCTTCAGCGCCGGGTTCGCCGCGATGAGGCCGGAGCCGATCGCGATCCCCGTGGGGAACGACGCGCAGGCGCAGCCGACGTCGAACGTCCCGGCGTTCTTCGCGCCGAGCTTCCCCTGGAGGACGACGGAGGTCGCCGGCGTGACGTAGTCGGGAGAGTCGGTGCCGAGGATGATCAGGTCGAGGTCGAGCGGCGTCAGGCCGGCCCGCTCGAGCGCGAGCTTCGCGGCGGGGAGGGCAACGTCGGACGTCGCCTGGTCCTCGGGAGCGTAGAAGCGGGTCCGGATGCCGCTCGAGGCCTCCATCTTCTCGACGAAGTCGGGGAACTGCGGCCAACGCGGCTTCAGGGCCTCGTTCGGGACCTCGATCGGCGGGAGGTAGCGGGCCGTCGAGACGATGCGCGCGACGCGGGGCATGTCCGGTCCCTCCCTAGGTCCCCGTCACGAGGCCGCCGTCCACCGAGAGGACGGCGCCGTGGACGAAGGTCGCCTGGTCGGAGGCGAGCCAGACGTAGGCGTTCGCGATGTCGTCGGGCTCGCCCATCCGCCCGATCGGCGTGTGGGCGACCATCCCGTCGAGGACCTTCTGAGGCATCGCCTTCAGGATCTCGGTCGCGACGAACCCGGGGCAGACGGCGTTGACGCGGATCCGGAACTTGCCGAGCTCGCGCGCCCAGGTCTTCGTCATCCCGACGACGCCCGCCTTCGTCGCGACGTAGTTCGTCTGTCCGAAGTTGCCGTAGAGGCCGACGACGGAGGAGGCGTTCAGGACGACGCCGCCCCCCGCCGCGATCATGTGCGGCGTCACGGCGCGCGTGCAGTTGAAGACCCCCTTCAGGTTCACGCCGATCACGGCGTCCCACTGCTCGTCCGTCATCGTCGCCAGCACGGCCCCGTCCTTGTACTTGACGAGCTGGGCGTCTCTCACGATCCCGGCGTTGTTGACGAGGACGTCGACGCGCCCCCAGCGGGCGACGACCTCGGCGACCGCGGCGTTCACCGAAGGCCCGTCGGCGACGTTCACCTTCGCGGCGAACGCGTCGGCGGCGCCCGCGGCCTTCAGCTCGTCGGCGAGCGCGGCGGCGTCCGCGACGTCCCACGCGGCGACCTTCGCCCCCTCCTTCGCGAAGCGCAGGGCCGTGGCCTTCCCGATCCCGGCGGCCGCCCCGGTGACGACGACGGACCGTCCGGCGAGTCCCGTTTCGATGCTCATTGCAGAACCTCCCACTGCGCGGGCCCCGTGGGGCCCCCGGCGTCGCCCCGCCCGGAGGCTGGGCGGGATGTCCGGCGGGCGCGCTGCGCCCGCCGGACGGCTGTGGACGAGAGGGCCCCTAGAAGGCGAAGCGGAGGCCGAGCTGGAACTCCCGCGACGGGAGCGTCGCGCTCGGCTTGCCGTAGTTCGGGTTCGCCACGGCCGCCGCCGCCGGGTTCGCGAGCGTCGGACCGCTCAGGAACTCGGCGCCGTCGATCGAGGCGACGTCGTAGTTCGTCGAGTTGAGGAGGTTGAACGCCTCGGCGATGACCTCGAGCGTCCCCGCCGTCCCGAGCGCGAACGACTTCGTGAGACGGAGGTCGAAGCTCCGGTAGACGGGACCGTCCATGCCGAACCTGTCGAAGCCGGGCTTGCGGTCGCTCGCCTTGCCGTCGCCGTTGTAGTCGTACCCGTAGCGGCTCGTCCAGGGCTGGCCGGAGCCGTAGTTGAAGATCGGCGCGAGGGTGAGCTGCCACGGGAGGCGGAAGACGCCGGAGAGGACGAACCGCATCCGCTCGTAGGAGCGGGCCCGGCCCCACTCGTTCGGAAGGTCCGCCGGGTCGCTCGGGTAGCCCGTCGGGAACTCCGGGCTGAAGTCGTCGTTCCGGTTGTACTTGCTCGCGAACGTGACCGAGCCGGTGACGAGGTGGCCGCCCTTCAGGTTCCCGTTCAGCGAGAAGGTGAGCGCCTTGTACTCGGACTCCCCGTCGTTCGAGTAGACGTTGATCTGGTTGTAGGCCTTGTTCGGGCGCGTCGGGTTCGCGTTCCCGTTCCAGTTCACGTCGTGGACGATGAGCTCCTTCTTCCCCTTCACCCAGACGCCCTCGACGTCGAGGTAGAGCCCGGTCTGCCAGAGGCGGGAGGTGAGGCCCGCGCTGAACTGGCTCGCCTCGGGGGCGACGACCTCGTCGTCGAGGAGGGTGATGTCGAGCGGGAGGGCGATGCCCGTCGTCGTCGGCTTCGCCGGGTCGAGCGCGAAGGCCGGGAGCCCGTAGAGGAGGCCGTTCACGCGCGTGTAGAGCTTCCGGCCCGTCACGCCGTTCTGCTGGAGCTCCGTGAAGGCGGGGACGAGGAGGTTGCGGCCGACGAAGAGGCCCCAGCCCGCCCGCGCGACGAACCGGCCGTCGTTCTTCACGTCCCACGAGAGGCCGAGCCGCGGCTGGACGTTGTTCGTGTCCCTCTCGCGCGCCTCGGGGACGAGCGGGTGGGTGAAGCCCGTGTTGTTCCCGTTCGTGTCGAGGTCGTAGCGGAGGCCGGCGCTCACGGTCAGGTTCGAGAGCGGCCGCCAGTCGTCCTGGACGAACGCCGCGATCCGGTTCGTCGTGATCTCGACGTCGCTCGAGCCGACGCCGTAGCCGTAGGCGATCGGGAAGGCCTTCGTGTCGCCCGCCCAGAGGAAGAGCCCGTTCGCGTAGGTGTCGATGATCGAGCGGTCCTTCACCCACTGCCAGCCGGCGCCGACCTTCACGTCGTGCGTGCCGCTCCCGCCGGTCAGGTGGAAGTAGAGGGTGTCGCGCAGCTCGAGCTGGTCCCCCTCCCCGAGGAGGTCGCCGAGGATGTTCGCGCCCGTCTTCAGCGTGATCCCGTTCGTATACCAGTCGGCGACGTCGTCGGAGTTCGTCGGCTCGAAGTACTTTCGGTGGCCGAACTGCGCCCTCAGCTCGTTCGTCGTCGAGGGGCCGGCGACCCAGGTGTGCCCGGCCGTGAAGTTGTAGTTGTCGCGCTGGAGCTCCTGGCCGTAGGCCGCGGACTGCACGCCCCCGACGCGGAAGTTGTCCTGGCGGTAGCGCTCGTAGTCCGCCTTCACGAGGAGCGACTGCGCGTCCGTGAGGGCGTGGGTGACGGAGCCGAACGCGAGGATCTGGTCCGTCGGCACCTCGAGGTCCGCGGCCTGGCTCTTGAACGCGCCCTGCGGCCGGAAGAGCGTCGGCCGCACCTCGTCGACGAGCTCGCCCGAGAGGAAGAAGTGGGTCTTGTCCTTCACGATCGGGCCGCCGAGCGTCGCGCCGTACTGCCCGCGGCGGAAGTCGACGGTCGACTCCTGCTCGAGCGCCCCCTTCGCCCGGAGCCCTTCGGCCCGGTAGAACGCGAAGAGCGAGCCCTTCAGCTCGTTCGTCCCGGTCTTCGTCAGGACCGTGAGAGCGCCTCCCGCCGAGCCGCCGACCTCGGCGTCGAAGCGGGAGTTCACGACGCGGAACTCGGAGATCGCGTCCTGCGAGACGCGCGTCTTCGCGAGGCCGAGCGCCGGGTCGGTGTAGTCGACGCCGTCGACGAGGATCGTCGACTGCGAGGCGTTGCCGCCCGAGCCGATGACCGGCCCGCCCGTCACGAAGCGGAACTCGCCCCGCTCGCGCTGGACGCCCGGCGCGATGAACGCGAGCTTCTCGAACTCGCGGTTCGCGACGGGGAGTTCCTTGATCTGCTCGGGGACGATGTTCGTCGAGGAGTCGATCTTGTAGACGTCGACGAGGGGGGCTTCGCCGACGACGGTCACCGACTCCGCGAGCGCCTTCGCCCGGAGGACGACTTTCAGCTTCGCCGTCTGGCCGATCCGAAGCGTGAGCGCCTGTTCGACGGGCTCGAACCCCTGGAGCGAGACGCGGGCGGCGTAGCCCGCCGCCGGCGGGACCGCCGGGAACCGGGCCGCGCCCTTCGCCGACGTGACCGACGTCCGGGCGAAGCCGGTCTCGGCGCGCTTCAGCTCCACGGTGACGCCGGGGAGCGCGACGCCCGTCTCGTCGAGGACGTCGACCTCGACGGTCGCGTCCGCCGTCTGCGCGGGCGCCTCCGGCGCCCCGAGCGGCAGGAGCGCCGCCGCGAAGAGGGCCACGGCGCGAATTGCGGGGGTTCGGAACAGCCTCGTCATCTCTTCCTCCCGGGCGCCGCGGCGCCCTCCTCAGACTCGCCGGACGGGCGCGGCGCGACGAAGAGCTTCAAAGCCGCCCTGAGGAGCGGCCTTTCCGGAGCCCTTCCGTGCGCCTCGCTCTTCAAAATACCGAACACTCGGTATGTTTTTCCGAGGCCGATTCTGTTGACGTCCCCGGATCCGTGTCAAGGGAAATCGACGTCGGAGAGTCGATTCGAGGGCGAAGGCGCGACCGCCCCTTCCCGCGTCGCTCGCACCAAGGCCTCGTCAGCCGGGGCGGCCCTTCCGGCGTCCGGGCCGGCTCGACACCTTCTCCGTCAGGTGGAGGTTCCGGCGGATCTGCTCGAGCATCCGGGCCTCGAGCCCGCCGTGCCGCTCGGAGGAGCGGCCGCCGCGGCGCTTCGCCCGGTCGAAGGCGGCCCGGGCGGCGCGGGCGTCGCCGGCCGCGAGGTGCGCGAGCCCGAGGTGCGTCAGCCCGGTCGGGGTCTCCCCGATCTCGGCGGCGCGGGAGAGGCAGTCGACGGCGCGTGCGAACTCGCGCCTCTTGTAGTGGACCCACCCCTTCGCGGCGAGCGGGAAGTGCCTCAGCTCGCGCGGGGAGAGGCGAAGGGCCCGCTCCGCGTCCTCGAGGGCCTCGTCGAGCCGCTCGCCCATCTCGGCGAGCGCGGCGGCCCTCTGGAAGTAGGCGATCGAGCGGGCGGCGTTCGTCGTGACGGTCTCGAGCATCTCTCCCGCGACCTGGCTCCCCTCGCGAAACTTCCCCTCGGCGCGGAGGGCCTCGAGGAGCGTGGCCCACGCCGCCGCGGCGACCTCCTCGCCCGGCTTCTGGGCGAGGACGCGCCGCGTCGTCGCGACCGCCTCGGCGGTCCGGCCGACCGCCGAGCAGGCGAGGGCGTAGGAGACCTGGACCGCCGGGTTCTCCGGATCCGACTTGAGGGCGCGGCGGCAGAGCGCGAGCGCCTTGTGCTCCCGGCCGCTCCCGGCGCGCGACGAGCGTTCGGACGAGGCCGCGAGCGCGTGGAGCGGGCCGGCCGCGAGAGGCCCGAGGAGCTTCCGCGCCTCGCGGAGCTCGATCCTGTTCGGGTTCAGCTCGAGGGCCGCCCGGAACCTCTCGGCCGCCTTCTGGGTCCAGCCCCGGTCGAGGTAGCAGAGGCCGAGCTGGAAGAGCCCGTCCTCGTCGTCCGGGTCGAGCTTCACGGCCCGCTGCAGGGCGTCGATCGCCTCGGAGAGGCGCCCCCTCTCGTACGCGATCGTGCCGAGGAGCGAGAGCGCCTGCGGGTTCTCCTCGATCTCGACGGCCCGCTTCAGGAGCGTCTCCGCTTTCGCGAGCTGCCCGGTCCCCGCGTGGACGGCGCCGAGCGCGAACGCGGGGAGGAACGCGTCGGGCCGGAGGGCGAGGGCCCGCCGGAGGTGGTCGGCGGCGCGGTCGGGCCGCCCGAGGTCGTTCTCGAGGACGCCCGCGTAGACGAGCGCCTCGAAGTGCTGCGGCCGCCGCTCGAGGACGTGCTTGAGGGCCGCGGCCGCCTTGCCGGCCTCGCCGTCGTTGAACCACGTCTCGCCGAGGAAGAAGGCGAGCTCCGCGTTCCCGCGGTCGAGCTTCCACGCCTCTTCGAGGACGCCGAGCGCCTTGTCGGGGTCGAGCGCGAAGAAGGCGAGCTCGGCCTCGCCGAGGAGGTCCGCGAAGCGCTCCCGGCCGGCCCCCTTGTGCTCGGCGAGGATCCGCTCCTTCCGCTCGAGGAAGCGCTCCCGCTTCTCGAGGACGGTCATGTGCTGGTCGACGCGTCCCTCCCAGAGGTCGACGAACTCCTGCTCGACGAGGAGCCCCTTCCGCTCGAGGAGGTCCTTCAGCGCGAGGAGCCCCGTCTGCACGACGAAGCCGTTCTTCTCCTGCCGGTGGAATCCCTCGAGGAGCGCCTTCAGAGACTCGGCGCTCCTCTTCACGATCTCCTCGAGGACGGAGACCCGCTCGAGGAGGTGCTCGTCGAGGGAGATCCCCTCTCCGGAGGGCCCCTCGTCGTACGTCTCCGAAGTGCCCGAGACGACGAGGAGCTTGTTCTGGCACCGGCGGCAGAACTCCTGGTCGAGGTCGTTCGCCGCGCCGCAGACCTGGCAGATCAACCCGCGACCTTCTCCCCGCCGGGCCCCGAGTAGCGGTAGAAGCCGCGCCCGGACTTCCTCCCGTTCCAGCCCGCGTCGACCATCTGGACGAGGAGCGGGCAGGGACGGTACTTGTCGTCTCCGAGCCCCCGGTGGAGGACGCGGAGGATCGCGAGGCAGGTGTCGAGGCCGATGAAGTCCGCGAGGGTGAGCGGCCCCATCGGGTGGTTCATGCCGAGCTTCATGATGGTGTCGACGGACTCGGGCGTCGCGACCCCCTCGTGCACGGCGAAGACCGCCTCGTTGATCATCGGCATGAGGACGCGGTTCGAGACGAAGCCCGGGAAGTCGCGGCACTCGACCGGCACCTTCCCCATCTCCTTCGCCGCGTCGACGACGGCCGCCGTCGTCGCGTCCGAGGTCGCGATCCCGCGGATGACCTCCACGAGCTGCATGACGGGGACGGGGTTCATGAAGTGCATCCCGATGACGTCGGCCGGCCTCTTCGTCGCCGCGGCGAGCCTCGTGACGGAGATCGAGGAGGTGTTCGAGGCGAGGATCGCCCCGGGCTTCACGAGCCCGTCGAGGCGCGCGAAGAGCTCGCGCTTGACCCCTTCGTCCTCGACGATCGCCTCGACGACGAGGTCGCACTCCGCGAACGCGGCGACGTCCCCCGACGGGACGATGCGGGCGAGCGCGGCCTCGGCCGCCTCCGCGGAGACCTTCCCCTTCTCGACCTGCCGCCCGAGGTTCTTCCGGATGCCCGCGAGACCCTTCTCGGCCAGGGCGACGGTCACGTCCGCCAGGACGACGTCCCGGCCGGAGAGCGCCGCGACGTGCGCGATTCCCGACCCCATCTGCCCGGCCCCGATGACCCCGACGCGCGCGATCGTCATGTCGACTCCTCGTCCCGTCCGCGTCGTCCGCGGCGCGGGGCGGGGAGCGTATCAGGGGGCCGCGCGGCGCTCAAAAGGCGGCGCGGACCGACTCCCGCCGCGCGGCGACGGTGAGGGAGACGCCGATCCCGAGGAGAGAGGCGGCGGCCCAGAGGACGGGTCCGGCGACCGGGAGGAGGGAGAGGAGCCCGAGGAGCGCGAGGCCGACGGCGAGCGCCGCCGGGTCGCCGAAGAGCGGGCTGCCGCGCTGCGCGCCGCGCGTCAGGAGCCGCCCGAGGGCGACGAAGACGGCGGCGAGGCCGAACGCCTTCGCTGCGCCGAGGAGCGCGACGAGGAGCCCCGCGAGGACGAGCCCGGCCGTCGCGGGAAGGACGAGGAGGAGGAAGGCGGATGCGAGCGCCGCCGAGAGGACCGCCGCGGCGCCGATCGCGGCGACGGTCGCGGGACGGCCCGGCACGAGGCCGGCGGCGTTCGCCACGGGCCTCGGGAGGAGCCGCAGGAGCGAGAGTCCGAGGACGAGCCAGAGGAAGAGGAGGACGAGGCGGAACGCGACGAGGAGTCCGTCCGGCCGACGGGCGACGAGCGGCGAAGTCTCGAGCTCCGCCGCGAAGGCCGCCTCGAGCGCGCCGACGGTGAGGACGCGTCCGCCGACAGCGTCCTTCCCGGGCGTCTCGGACCGGACGGCGCCGCCGACCGCGAGGAGGTCCCCCCGCACCTCGGCGCCCGGGCCCAGGACGACGTCCCCGCCGAACGCGATGACGTCCCTCTCGACACGGCCCGCGACGCGAACCACCCCTCCGACGGAGACGAGGGTCCCCGTTAGGACCCCTTCGACGACGGCCCCGCGTCCCAGGACGACGAGGTCGCCCGAGCGCGTCTCGCCGGCGAGGACCGACGCGGGCTGGGCGGCGGCGGGGCGTCCCGGCGCGAAGGCCAGGCTCGACGCGAGGAGGAGCAGGGGGCCCGAGATCCGATTCCGGCGGGCTCCCATCGCCCGGGGCGGCGTCCTCCCGTCGACGAGCGCGAGGCGCATGACGCCTCAGCTCCGGCGCGTGGCGGAAAGGGCCGGACCGCGGAGCCGGGCGAGCGCCGCGCCGACGGAAATGACGCCGCCGGCTGCGAGGAGCCCGAGCAGCAGGGTCGTCGAGCGCGGCACGGCCTCGGCCGCGCGGCTCGCCCCTTCGGCGACGAGCGGAAAGGCCGTCGCCAGGGTCGAGAGGGGACGCCCGAACGCCACGGCGAGGAGCTCTCCCCAGACCGTGACCGCGGTCGAGGGGCCGAGGCTCCAGAGCGGCGTCAGGGCCAGGCCGAGACTCCCGGCGAGAAGGCCGAGGCCGACCACGGCGGGCGCCTTCCAGTGGCTGCGGCGGGAGACCTCCCATGGGGCATAGGGCCGGAGCGCCAGGACCCTCCGGGCGAAGTCGGGGGGGAGCTCGTCCTCACCGGGAACCGCAACCAACTCTTCCAGAAGCACTTCCACTCTTCGGTCGCGCTCGAGGTCGCCCGTTGCCAGGGCGGTGTCGGTGGTTCTCTCGCTCGTCGTCATCGTCCCGCTCTCTCTATACGGTGCCTTTCGGCAAAAGATCTCGGAGGGCCTGGCGGGCCCTGAAGAGCTTGTTCTTGACCGTTCCGAGGGGCATCCCCTTCAGCTCGGCGATCTCCTCGTAGGCGAGCTCGCCGTGGTGGCGGAGGCTGATGAGCTCCCTGTAGTCGTCGGGGAGCTTTTCGATCGCGCGGTCGAGGGCCTCCCGCAGCCGGGTCCGCGAAAGCTCCTCGAGGGGGTCCGGCTTGCCGTCCGGCGGGTCGATCGACCGCCCCTCCGACTCCTCGTCCGCCGGGAGCTCGAGAGGAACGGCGCGGATCCTCTTCCGCCGGAGCTGGTCGATCGCCGCGTTCCCTGCGATCCGGAAGGCCCACGTCGAGAAGCGGTATCGCGGGTCGTAGGAGTCGAGCGCGGAGTAGAGCTTGAGGAAGACCTCCTGCGTCACGTCCCGCGCGTCCTCGCGGTCGCCGAGGTAGCGCGACACGAAGCGGAAGAGCCTGAGCTTGTAGCGGTCGACGAGGACGGCGAAGAGCTCCTCCTCCCCCGCGAGGATCCTCCGGACGAGCTCTCCGTCCTCGGGCGCCGCCGTCTCCACCCCGTGATCGTGCCACAGGGAACGGGCCGAGCATGGGAATGACGCGGCGACGCGCGATCCCACGCGGGATCGCCGCGCGTGAGGCGCGTCCGCGTTCGCGCACTCCGACCCGGAAGGTGAATGCATGAGACACCGCACGACTCTCCCGGCCCTCCTCCTCCTCCTCGCGGCCACGGCCGCCCCCGCCCAGTCGCTCGACCCGATCGCGACCTCGCCCGCAGCCCCGGCCCCGGGTGACGAGATCGTCCTGAAGCTCTCGGGCATCTGGCCCGACGGCTGCGTCCCCGAGGCCTCTCGAACGGCGCTCACCCGGAACGGCCGCGCGCTCCGCGTCAACTTCGACTACTCGGGCTTCTCGGGCGTCTGCACGGCCGCCGTCACGCCGTGGGCGCTCGACGTCGCCCTGGGGCGCCTCGAGGCGGGGACCTACACCGTCGAGGTGACGCGCACGCGGACGTTCATGCCCGCCGACCCCGTCGGCAACGGCTCCTTCTCCGTCGTCGCGCTCGCCGAGTCGACCGTCTGGCTCCCGGGCTTCCACGCCGTCGGCGAGACGGCGACGCTCGCGAGCACCCTGACCGCTTACAACAACACCGACCATCCCGCGTCGGTCACGTTCCTCGGTGCGTGGGACGGGCTCGGCGCCGCGGTCCCGCCCGCCCCGGTTTCGCTCGGGGCGCGCACCGCCGCCGTCCTCGACTCGCGCTCGCTCCGCGCGGGGCAGGCGGTCCAGATGCTCTCCCTGAGGATCCCGCGGCGCGTGGCGCTCCGCGCGACCCTCGAGAAGCTCGAGACGGTCCCGGAGGGCCTCCCGAAGGTGCCGGAGTCGTACGGACGCGTCGAGCTCCCCGTCTTCACGGAGCTCTTCCCCGCGGGGATGACCGCCGTCGCCGGCGACGTCTCCCTCTCGGCCTCCGAGTGCGGGGCGGGTCCCGAGGCGCGCCGCCGCGTCAACCTCACCCTCTTCAACGCGGGCGAGGCGACGGCGAGGTTCGAGGTCACCACCGTCGCGCCGGGCGCGGCGCCCGGCGCCGGCGACGCGCCGCTCGAGTACGAGGTCCCGGCGGGCTCCCTCGTCCAGTTCAACGCGCTCCCGCTCGAGTCGCTCCCGGTCTGCGACGCGGGCGGCGCCTGGTTCCGGGTCAAGGGAGACCAGCCGTTCCTCGCCTACGTCTCCACGGTCCGCCCCGAGACGACCCCCGGCGTCCTCCCCTACGAGATCTTCCCGGCGCGGCTCGACCGCTGACGCCGCCCATGCGGGCCGGCGCTTCCGGTCCTCCGCACACGTCGAACGGGGCGCCCGGCCGGGCGCCCCGTTCCGTTCCCGGGAGCGGTGCGCGGCGCCGGCCTACCAGATGCTCGGACGCTCCGCCTCGTTCATGACCATGGGGCTCCCGGCCCCGCAGGCGAAGGCCGCGTGGAACTCCGGGAGGGCCGACAAGGGCCCGAGGACGCGGAAGCGCCCCGGGCTGTGCGGGTCGGTGTTCAGCCGGACGCGGAGCGCCTCGTCGCGGATGTTGTTCCGCCAGACCGCCGCATAGTTCAGGAAGAACCTCTGCCCCGGCGTGAAGCCCTCGACCTTCTCCGCCGCGTTCGGGTCTTTCCCGAGCGCCTTCCCCAGCGCCTCCCAGGCGATCTTCAGGCCGCCGAGGTCCGAGACGTTCTCGCCGAGGGTCAGCTTCCCGTTGATGGCCTGGTCCGCGAGGGGGCGGTAGGCGTCGAACTGCTTCACGACGAGCGCCGTCCTCGCCTCGTAGGCCTTGCGGTCCTCGTCCGTCCACCAGTTCTTCAGGTTCCCGTCCGCGTCGTAGCGGCTCCCGGAGTCGTCGAAGCCGTGCGTCATCTCGTGCCCGATGACGACGCCGATCCCGCCGTAGTTCACCGCGTCGTCGCCGTCGGCCCAGAAGAACGGAGGCTGGAGGATCCCGGCCGGGAAGACGATCTCGTTCATCGTCGGGCTGTAGTAGGCGTTCACCGTCGGGGGCGTCATCCCCCACTCGGTCCGGTCGATCGGCTTGCCGAGCTTGCCGAGGTTCCGCTTCACCTCGAAGGCGCTCGCCGCGACGACGTTCTCGAAGTACGAGGCGCGGGAGACCTCGAGCGCCGAGTAGTCGCGCCACCTGTCGGGGTAGCCGATCTTCACGCCGAACGCCGCGAGCTTCCTCTGCGCCGCCTTCTTCGTCTCGGCGCCCATCCAGGGGGCGGCCGCGATCCTGTCCCTCAGGGAGGCCCGGAGGTTCTCGACGAGGACCTTCATCCGCTCCTTCGACTTCGGGGAGAAGGCGCGCTCGACGTAGACCTGTCCGAGCGCCTCGCCGAGGGCGCGGTCCGTCGCGGCCTGCACCCTCTTCCAGCGCTCCTCCTGCTGCGGCACTCCGTTCAGCGTCCGGCCGTAGAAGGCGAACGCCTCCTCCTCGAACCGCTTCGGGAGGAGCTCCGAGGAGGCGCGGACGAGGTGCCACCGCAGGTAGGCCTTCCAGCCGTCGAGGGGCTCGGCGGACGCCATCGCCGCGAACGCCGTCGCGAACTCGGGCTGGCGGACGTTCAGCTCCTGCCCTTCGGGGATTCCCATCGCGGCGAGGTAGGCCTTCCAGTCGTAGCCGGGAGCCGCCTCGACGAGCTGGGCGACGGTCCTCCTGTTGTAGTTCCTCTCCGGGTCCCTGAGCTCCACGCGCGTCCGGGAGGCCTTCGCGAGCTTCGTCTCGAGCTCCAGAACGACGACGGCCTTTGACTTCGCCGCCTGGGCGCCGTCGCCGAGGAGCTCGAGCATCCGGGCGACGTGCGCGACGTACTTCTCGCGGAGCTCCTTCGACTTCGGGTCGTCCTTCAGGTAGTAGTCGCGGTCGGGGAGGCCGAGCCCGCCCTGCGAGAGCATCGCCATGTAGCGGGTCGTCTCCTTCTGGTCCTGCGCGACGAAGAAGCCGTAGCCGGCGCCGAGCCGCCGGCCGTGGAGCTCGGCGAGGAGCTTCGGCAGGCCGGCGGCCGACTTCAGCCCTTCGACCTTCGCGAGCCACGGCTCGAGCGGCTTCGTCCCGGCCTTCTCGATCGCCGCCTCGTCCATGCCCGACGCGAAGAAGTCGCCGACCTTCTGTTTCACGCTCCCCTTCGGCCAGTCGGTCCGGGCGGAGGTCTCCTCGAGGATCGCCTTCAGGACCGCCCGGTTCCGGTCGGCGAGCTCCTCGAACGAGCCCCAGCGGGACTTGTCGGCCGGGACCGGGTTCGCCTTCAGCCAGCCCCCGACGGCGTGGGAATAGAAGTCCTCGCACGGCTTCACGGCCGCGTCGAAGGTCGCCGGGTCGACGGGACCGAGAGCCGGCGCGGCCGCGGGGGCCGCGGGGCCGGCCGCCGCCGCGGTGAGCGAGAAGGTGAGGACGGGGATCGCCAGGACGGACTTCGAGCGCATCGCTCCTCCTTGACGGACGGAATCTACGACGGCGGCGGCACCCGGGTTTCGAGGACGGCGTCGCGACGGCGGGCCGCCGCTCCCGTACGATGAGGCGATGCCCGCCCCCGCCATCGCCTTCGACCGCGCGACGAAGCGCTACGGCGACCTCCTCGCGCTCTCGGAGCTGACGCTCGAGGTGCCGCCGGGGGTCGTCTTCGCGCTCGTCGGGCCGAACGGGGCCGGGAAGACGACGGCGATCGGCCTCCTGACGGGGCTCCTCGCGCCGACTTCGGGGAGCGCCGCCGTCTTCGGCGTCGACGTCGCGGCGGACCCGGTCGAGGCGAAGCGGCGGATCGGCTTCGTCCCCGACCGTCCCTGGCTCTGGCCGCGGTGGACACCGCGGGAGACGCTCCGGTTCGTCGGCGCGGTCTTCGGGGCGAAGGGGACGGCGCTCGAGGAGCGGATCGAGGCGGAGCTCGCGGCTTTCGGCCTCGACGATGCCGCCGACCGGACGAACGAGACGCTCTCCCACGGGACGCGCCAGAAGGTCGCCCTCGCGCAGGCCTTCCTCCACGACCCCGCGCTCTTCGTCCTCGACGAGCCGATGGTCGGCCTCGACCCGCTCGCCCAGAAGGGCCTGGTCGAGAGGCTGAAGGAGCGGACGGCGAAGGGCGCCGCCGTCCTCCTGACGACCCACCACCTCGCCCTCGCCGAGGAGGTTGCGGACGAGGCGGGCGTCCTCGTGAAGGGGCGGCTCGTCGCCCGGGGCGCGCCGCTCGCGATGAGCGCGCGCGGCGCGACGGGACGGCTCTCGGAGCTCTTCTTCGACCTCGCCGCCGACGACGGGGAGCCGTGAGCGCCGCGGCGGTCGCAGCCGGCAACGCGCTCCGCGCGGCCGGACGCGGGCTCTCGCCCCGGTCGACCGCGGAGGCCGCGGGGTTCCTCGCCGTGGCCGTCTTCTCGGGGGCCTTCGTCGCCGGCGAGTACGCGGGGCTGTCGTTCCTCCTCCGCCTCGGGCGGAACGCCGCCGCGCAGCTCCCGGAGATCGTCCCGGAGATCCTCCTCGAGCGTCTCCTCCTCGGAGCCTTCGCGGGGGCAGGCGTCCTCCTCCTCCTCGGCGCGCTCACGACGGCCGTCTCGACCCTCTTCCTCTCGGAGGAGCTCCTCCTCCGGATCGCGCTCCCGATCCCGCACGCGCGCCTCCTCCTTCGCCAGGTCGCCGCGACGATCGTCCTCGCCTCGGGCCCCGCGCTCCTCCTCGCCCTTCCCGCGCTCGTCCTCGCGGCGCGGTCGGGCGCGGCCGGCGCCGCGGCTCTCGGCGCCGCCTTCCTCGCCGTCGCCGTCCTCGCGGGGGCCGCCGGCTCGGCGCTCGCGCTCGGCGTCGTCGCCCTCTTCCCGCCGCGGCGGGCCCGCCTCCTCGCGGCGTTCCTCTCGGCGACGGGCCTCGCCGTCGCGATCGTCGGCGCCCGAGGAGCACGCCCCGAGCGCTTCCTCGACCCCGTCGCCGCCCTCGACCTCCTCCTTCGCGCCGGGACGACGCCGCTCGGCGAGCCGGGGGCCAATCCCGTCGCCCTCGCCGCGCGGGCCGCCGCGCGCGCCCTCGCGGGCGACGCCGCCGGCCTGCGGGAGGCCTTCCTCCTCCTCGGCGGCGCGCTCCTCCTCGTCGTCCTCCTCTCTCACCTCCTCGCGCCGCTCCACCTCCGCCTCCTCCGGCGGAGCCGAGAGGAGGCCGACGCGGCGCCGCGCCGGAAGGTCCGGCGGGAAGCGGCCTCCGCGAAGCGCGAGCTCCTCCGGGCCGAGGTCCGGACGCTCCTGCGCGACGCGGCAACGCCCGCCCAGCTCGGGACGCTCGCCGCCGTCTTCGTCCTCGACCTCCTGAACCTGAAGCTCCTTCCCGGAGGCGACGCCGCCTCGCGCGACGTCGTCCACGGCCTGCAGGCGGGCCTCGGCCTCTTCCTCGTCTCGGCCCTCGCGCTCCGCTTCGCCTTTCCCGCCGTCTCGACGGACGGCCGCGCGGCGCTCCTCCTGCGGTCGCTCCCGCTCCCCCCCGCGCGGCACCTCCTCGTCCGGCTCGTCGTCCGCGCCGTCCCCGCGCTCGCGGCCTCGCTCCTCCTCGCGGGGGCCTCGGCCTTCGTCCTCGAGGCGCGCGGCTTCCCGCTCGGCGCCGCGCTCGTCGTCGCGGCGGTCGGGGGGCTCGCGATCCCGGCGCTCCAGCTCGGCCTCGGCGCGCTCCTCCCCCGCTACGACGCCCCGAACCCGATCTCCGTCGCACTCGGGCCGGGCGGCCTCGTCGCGATGGGGCTCTCGACGCTCCTCTCCCTCGCCCCGATCCTCGTCGTGAGCGAGGGGCTGCGGGCCCTCGTCGAGACGCTCGTCGGAGCGCGGCTCGACGGGGCGCTCCTCCTCGCCGCGTGGACCGTCCTGTCGGCCGCGCTCGCCGCCGGCGCGATGCTCGTCGCGGCGCGACGCGTCCCGCGGGCCGACGTCCCGGCGTCCTGATTCAGGCGACGCGGTGCCGCGGCTCCTCGCCGCGCAGGACGCGGATCGCCTCCGCGCAGGCCGTCCGCGCCATGGCGAGGCGCGACTCGCGCGTCGCCGAGCCGAGGTGCGGGAGGAGGACGACGTTCGGGAGCGGGAGGAGGCCGGGGTGGACGGCCGGCTCCTTCTCGTAGACGTCGAGGCCGGCGCCCCCGAGGCGACCCGACGCGAGCGCCGCGGCGAGAGCGGCTTCGGCGACGATCGGGCCGCGGGCGGTGTTCACGAGGATCGCCCCCGGCTTCATCCGCGAAAGCTCGTCCACCCCGAAGCGGCCGCGCGTCGCAGGCGTGAGGGGAGCGTGGATCGTCAGGACGTCCGACTCGGCGAGGAGCCGCTCGAAGACCTCCGGGCCGTCGGCGGCGTCGCACGTGACGACCTTCATGCCGAACGCCTCCGCCCTCCGGGCGACGGCCGTTCCGATCCGGCCGGGACCGAAGACGCCGAGGACCTTCCCGTCGAGCGAGGCGCCCGTCAGCTCCGTCGGCTTCCAGCCGTCCCACGCCCCGGAGCGGATCAGCCCGTCCCCTTCGCGGAAGCGCCGTGCGACGGCGAGGATGAGGAGCCAGGTCAGGTCGGCCGTCGCCTCCGTCAGGACGCCCGGCGTGTTCGTCACGACGACCCCGCGCCGCCGGCAGGCCTCGAGGTCGACGTGGTCCGTACCGACCGAGCAGCTCGCGACGACCTTCAGTCGCGGCGCGAGAGCGAGGAGGTCGTCCGACACCCTCTCGCGCGGGGTCGGGACGACGGCATCGGCGTCGGGCAGGTGACGACGCGCCTCTTCGGGCCAGGCGCCCGGTCGCCCGACGACGACCACGAAGCCCTCGAGGACCTCCGTCGTGGAGGGCTCGGGAAGCGGCTGGGAGACGAGGACTTTCACGCCGCGAGGGTAACTCCAGCGGCGTACCATCCGGCCCCGTGGCCGCCCCCTCCCCGAACCTCCGCCCCTCTCCCTTCGTAGAGAGGAGGGCATGAAGGCCTCGCGCGCCGTCGCCCTCGGCCTCTTCGGAGCCTTCGCGCTCGGCGCCCTCCTCCCGCGCTTCGAGACCGCGCAGCCGAGAGGGCTCTCCGTCACGCGTCCTCAGGCGGTCGCGATCGCGAGCGCCGAGGCGCGGCGGCTCGGGATCCCCCTCGAGGAGGCGTTCCGCGTCGAGACCTGGGAGGGGAGCCTCCTCCTCGAGCAGGAGCTGCCGGACGACGCCGCTCTGCGGCGCCGGGCCGAGCGGGACCCCGTCGTCGGGCCGCGGCTCGGCGGGTACAGGGTCACATGGTTCCGGCCGGGTCTGGAGAAGTCCCCGGACCACGGTTTCGTCGTCGTCGGCCTCGACGGGACGGTCCTCGGGGCTCGAGTCCGCGCCCGGATCGAGGAGAAGGGCGGGCGCCCGACGGAAGCCGAGGTCCGCGCGATGGCCGAACGGTTCGTCGCCTCGCGTTCCTTCGCGGGCGCTCCCGCCTTCGAGCTCGACTCGGTCCGCCCGAACGTCTTGAAGGACAGGATCGACCACGTCGTCCGATTCCGCGTCCCGCACGCGGGGCCGCCCGAGTCCGTCTCCTTCTTCCTGAACGTCTACTTCCTCGGCGAGAGGCAGGCCGGCTGGCAGCTCGTCGAGGAGTACCGCGACGGACGGGCGTTCCGCTACGAGCTCGGGGGGACGCTCACGACGACGTTCGTCAGGTTCGCCGTCGTCTTCGGCCTCCTCTTCGTCCTCATCGGCGTCTTCCTCAGGAAGTACCACGCCGGAGAGGTCGGCGTCGGCATCGGGGCCTGGCTGTTCGCGGGGCAGCTCGTCCTCTTCCTCGCCCTCGACGTCCTGACGGCCCGGGCCGACGGGTTCGACGTGGGGCTCGGCGGCACGGACGCCCTCTGGACGACCGTCGCCCAGGCGGCGTTCCGCTTCCTCTTCTTCGACGTCCCGCTCGCGACGCTCGTCTTCCTCTCCTGGTCCGTCGGCGAGAGCTACGCCCGCGAACGCTGGGGCGAACGCCTCGCCTCCTTCGACGCGCTCCTCCGCCGGGACGCCGTCAACGCGACGGTCGGCGGCTCGCTCCTGACGGGGCTCCTCCTCTCGCCCGTCGTCGCCGTCGCCGCGCTCCTTCCGTTCCTCCCCGCCCTCGCGCTCGGCGCCGTCCGTCCCGTCCTCGGCGACTACGCCCTCGCCGTCCTCTCCTCCGAGGCGGGACCCGCGACCTCCGTCGTCGCCGCGGTCGCCGTCTCGATCCCGGTCGCCGTCGTCGGCGGCCTCCTTGCCCTCTCCGCGTTCCACCGCCGGCGCGCTCTCGCCGTCGGCTTCCTCGTCTCCGCGGTCGTCGGCTCGATCCTCGCCGTCGGCCTCGTCCCCGTCGGACCCGAGACGACCCGGTTCCTCCTCGGCTTCGGCGCCCCGCTCGCGGCCGCGGGGGTCTTCCTCGCGAAGGACCTCCTCGCCTCCGCCGTCTCGATCTTCGGCGCGACGCTCCTCCTCGTCCTCGTCCCGCTCGCGCGGGCGTTCGAGGGACCCGCGCTCCACGGCACCCTCGCCGCGCTCGCCCTGCCGCTCCTCGTCCTCCTCGCGCTCGCCCTCGCCGGCCTCGCGTCGGGGCGGACCGTCGAGTACCGCTGGGAGGACCTCGCCCCGCACGTGAAGCGGATCGTGGAGCGCGAACGGGTCAAGGCCGAGATCGACGCTGCGAACCGGATCCAGGCCGCCCTCCTCCCCCCGAGCGACCCGAAGCTCCCCGGGGTCGTCGTCGCTTCGCACTACCGCGCCGCGACCGAGATCGGCGGCGACTACTTCGACTTCCTTCCCCTCGCGGGGGGCCGCATCGGTCTCGCGTTCGGCGACGTCGCCGGGCACGGCCTGACGAGCGGCATCGTCATGGCGATGGCGAAGTCCGCCCTCCTCGTCCAGGCGGAGCACGACCCCTCGCCCGTGAAGGTCATGGAGGTTCTCAACGAGACGGTGAGAAGGACGGCGCCTCGGCGGATGCTGATGACGTTCTTCTTCGGCGTCCTCGACCCGGCGACGGGGAACCTCCGCTACTGCTCGGCAGGCCACCTCGACCCGTACGTCGTGAGGTCCGGCGACGGGCGGCTCGACCCGCTCTCCGCTTGGGGCTTCCCGCTCGGCGTGAGGCGGCGCGAGCCCTTCGTCGAGCACGTCGCGCGCCTCCACCCGGGCGACCGCCTCGTCCTCTACAGCGACGGCCTCATCGAGGCGCTCGACGACGACGGCGAGCCGTTCGGCTTCTCGCGCTTCGAGGAGGTCCTCGCCCGCGCCGCCCGCGACGGCGCCGGGGAGATCCGCCAGGCGCTCCTTGCGGCCGTGAAGCGCTTCACCCGGAACCGCCCGCCCGAGGACGACCAGACGCTCGTCGTCCTCTCCCTCGAGGAGCAACGGACCGCGGAGGAGGCCGTCGCCTGAACCTCGGGCCGGGGCGCCCCGCCCCGGCGGATCAGGACCGGACCCGTCCGGATTCCGGCCCGGGTCAGCGACTGACGCAACGGGTCATCGGCCGCCCCCGCCGACAGATCGAATACCCCGGTCCCGGGCCGTGTTTACGCGGCTCGCGACGCGGCTCACGTCCCGGCACCGACCTTGCCTCCGGCCCGGCGATCCATCCGGAGAAGGAGGCACGGAATGAGGAAGCTCGTCCTGGGGCTCGCCGCGGCGGCCCTCCTCGCGACCGCCACGCCCGCGCTCGCGAAAAAGGGGGTCGTCTTCGTCCACGGAAAAGGGGGAACCGACCTCGCGAGCCAGAGCGTCGCGAACGCCTACTGGGGCTCGGACATGCTCCGCGCCACGACGAAGGGCTACGCGGTGCCGTACCTCGTCTGCCACTACGACGGCACGCAGTACATGTGGGTCGCCGCCGGGCAGGTCGCCGGGCAGATCACGACCTGGATGAACGCGAACGCCGTCGACGAGATCCAGGTCGTGACGCACTCGTTCGGCGGCGTCGTCCTCCGGTGGATCCTCTCGAACCCGACCTACGACTCGCGCTACCCGGCGATCATCAGCCGGATCCAGCGCGTGAACGCCCTCGCCCCGCCGAACCGGGGCTCTGAGGCCGCGAACCTCGCCGGCACGCTCTCCGGCTCCTGGCTCACCGGCTGGCTCGTCGGCCTCGTCGGGCAGGACAACGACTCGACGAAGAACTGCACGACGAGCTCGATGGCCTACTACAACCAGTACTACCTCAAGGGGAGCGCCGGCCGCCCCGCCCTCCCGAAGCCCTACTACAACGTCGCCGGGACGGGCCTCTGGAACGACTTCGCCCACAGCGAGGACTACGGCCTCGCGACGCTCTCCGGCGTCGCCGGGATGCCGGGCGAGGACGACGGGATGGTCTCGCAGTACAGCGCGCAGGGTGCCGGGACGAACTGGTTCCTGACCCTCGCGAACCACCACCACAACCGCCGGAACGACTACCGCAAGCTCGGCGACTCCCTCGCCGGGAGCTACTGAGGAGGCCGACGTGAAGACGCGTCCGACTCCCTCCGCGCTCCTTTCCGTCCTCCTCGCAGCCGCTCCGGCCCTCGCAGGCGACCTTTCCGTCGGCTCCTTCGCGCCCGGCGAGACGATCGCCCCCTTCGCCGTCTCCGCCCCTCAGGCCGACTCGCGGACCTTCGTGAAGACGGTCGCGGTCGACTCCGGGCGCGCCGTCGTCGACCTTCCCGCCACCGGGACCGGCACGCTCCTCGTCTGGGTCGTCCCCGTCGGCGACGAAGGCGGGTCGGCGCTGCGGGCCGGAAACGGCGAGCCCGCCGCCGCGCTCGAGACGCGCCTGACGACGCCGTCGGGCCGCCGGATCGGGCCCGATGCCGACGGCGAACGCGGCGACGCGGTACGGCGCTTCCGGATCGAGGACTTCGGCGCCGAGGAGCTCGGCCTCGCGGTCGGCGCGCGGCAGGAGGCGCTCCGCGTCCTCGCGCCCGAGCCGGGCCTCCACCGTCTCGAGCTCTCCGCGCTTGGCTCCGCGGCCGTCACGGTCGCGGCCGTCGAGCTCGAGAGCCCGCTCGTCCTGACGACCTGGGCCTCCCCGCTCTCCCGCCCGCCGGGCGAGCCGGTCACGCTCCACGCGCGCCTCCTCGACGGCGAAGCCCCCGTCGCCGCCGCCCTCTCCGCGCGCCTCGCGGCGCGAGGCGCGCCGGCCGGCGAGGCCGTGACGCTCTTCGACGACGGTCTCCACGGCGACGGCGCCGCGGGCGACGGGCACTTCGCCGCGACGCTCGACGACGTCGACCTCCCCGCCGGCCCCGTCTCCGTCCGCGTCGAAGCGGAGGGGAGCGACGCGCGCGGCCGTTCCTTCGCGCGGACCGGGGCCGCCGGCTTCGTGAGCGAACGCGGCAGCGCCCGGCTCGTCCCCGGCTCCGTCCGCTCCGAGTGGGTCGGCGAGGGCGACGGCCGGGTCCTCCGCGTCACGGCGACCGCGGCCGTCCGCGAGGGGGGCGACTACCGCCTCGACGTGATCGCGGCGGGCGCGCCGCTCGCCGACGGCGCCCGTCCCGGCCTCGCCTGGGCGGAGCTTTCCGACTCCCTCTCCGGCGGGCACGCCGAGCTCTCGGTCGACCTCCCGGCGGCGCTCCTCGGCGACGGGGCGCTCCACCTCGACGTGCGGCTCCTCGGTCTCTCGCGCCCTGGCGTCGCCGGCCGCGTGACGCTCGACGTCGCCAGGTAGCGCTCCTCTCCTCCCGGGTCAACCGCGCCCCGGCCGCGAGCGGCCGGGGCGCTCGCCTTCAGGGCTCGCGCCTCGCCGCCTTCGTCTCCTCGAGCTCCTCGAGGCTCCGGGGCCAGTCGTCCCTCAGGAGACGCGAGAGGGCCCGGTCCGCGAGGAGGCGCCCGCCCGTCTGGCAGGTCGCGCAGTAGTTCGCCTCGTTCTCGGCGTAGACGAGCCGCTGGACGGGGTCGCCGCACGCCGGGCACGGCCTCCCGTACCGTCCGTGGACCGCGAAGTCGGGCCGAAACGCCGTCACCTTCTCGGGGAAGCCCTCCCCGGTTTCGGCGCGGAGCCGCGCGAGCCACGACGAGAGCGTCGCCCGCGTCGCCTCGTAGAGGCGGCCCGTCTCGGCGTCGCCGAGCTTCGTCGTCAGGGCGAAGGGGGACATCCTCGCCGCGTGGAGGATCTCGTCGGAGTAGGCGTTGCCGATGCCGGAGAAGAGGCGCGGGTCGGTCAGCGCCCGCTTCACCGTGTGGCTCTCGGAGCGAAGCGCCGCCGCGAAGGCCGGGAGGTCCGCTCCGAGCGGCTCGATCCCGCCCCGCGAGAGCGCCGCGAGCTCCTCCTCCGTCGCGGCGACGTGGAGGGAGGCCCTCTTCTTCGGGCTCGCCTCCGTCAGGAGGAGCGTCGCCCCGTCGACGTCGAACGCCGCGAGGCCGACCTTCTTCGGGACGGGCGCGCGTGCCGCGTCCCTCCAGTGGAAGCGCCCCGCGACCATCAGGTGGACCGCGAGGAACGGCCCTCCCTGAAGGTCGAAGACGACGCGTTTCCCGAGCCGGCGGATCCCGCGGATCGTTCTCCCCTCCGCCGAGGAGAGCGGCGGCGAGACGGTCCGGACGAGGAACGGGGAGGCGACGCGGACCCTCTCGAGCGTCCGCCCCGCGAGGCGGCGCGTCAGGTGCTCGACGTAGAGCTCGACGTCGGGGAGCTCGGGCACGTCAATCGAAACCGCCCCGCCACGCGAGCCAGATGAAGACGTGCGCGAAGCCCGCCCAGAGCAGCGAGAAGAAGAGGAGGCCCCAGGGGCGCTTCTCGGCGTGCGCCACCATCGCGGCGCCGCCGCCCGGCAGGAGCCTCACGACCGCCGACTTCCCGCGGAGCTTCGGGACGAGCCCGCCGCGTGCGGCGTCCCACAGTCCGATCGCCGTGACCGTCTCCCCCGGGAGGACGACCTTCTCCTTCAGGGTGCAGGCCGCGAGGTCGGCCGCGGTCGCCCCCTTCATCCGAAGGTCCTTCCGGACGGAGCCGTCGTCGTCCGCCATCGCCTCGTCGAGCGTCGAGATCATGGCGCCGATCTTCGCGAGCCCCATCTGGGTGAACTCCGTCGAGGCGGCGTGGCGGACGGCCCGCTCGCGCGACGCCGGGTCGTCGAACGTCTTCGCCGGGAACTCCGTGAGGAGGCTGAAGCCGAGGAGCCTCACGTCGCCCCGGCCCGAGCGGATGACGGACGGCGCGAGCGCGAAGCCCGAGACCGTCGAGCCGCCGGAGGTCTCCCGCCCCTCGGAGTCCCGCGAGGCCGGGTTCTTCGCGTCGTACTCGTAGGCGACGCAGGCCCGGCCGCTGAACGGCGCCGCCAGCGGATCGCCGAGCGGCTCGATCGCCCCCCAGACCGCCTCCTCCTGCCCGTCCTCCAGCGGAAGCCCCTGCTCGGCCCGCTTCAGCGCCCCGGTGTCGCCCGAGCCGAAGATCACCGCCTTCAGCTGGCCGACGACCATCACGAGGCCGAGCGCGCCGAAGCCCGCGAGGATCACGGCGGGCACGGCCTCGATCTTCCCCCAGAGGAGCGACAGATAGGCCCCGAAGAGGCCCAGCATCACGACGGCGCCGATCGCGCAGCCCTTCTTGATCACGGCAACTCCCTTCCGGGCCCGGCGACGCCGAACGACGGCGGCCGGGTTCCGTCTCTTCCCGGGTCCGATGGATGCGGGAGTCCAGCCGGTCGGCGGAGGAGCGGCCTCGCC